>NZ_JBNJLT010000001.1:484622-1205655 GCF_050113635.1 Marinimicrobium sp. ARAG 43.8 | reverse complement strand
GGGCAAGGTAAGCGACCCAAAGAGGTTAAAAGCAACATCACCGACAACGAGTCGGCGAAAATGACCACCAGCAAAGGCACCATCCAGGGATACAACGGCGTCGCAACGGTCGATAAGAAACACCAGATCATTGTGGATGCCCAAGCCTTCGGCGAAGGCCAGGAGCACCATACGTTAAAGCCAGTGCTGACCCGTATCGAGAAGCGTTACCGGAAAGTCGGTATTCACCCCGGCATACTGAAGTCCGGCGTGATTGTGACCGCCGATACGGGTTTTTCCAACGGTGCCAATGACGCGTACCTAAAAGACGAAGGTATCAATGCCTACATTCCAGACAACCAATTTCGCTCCAGAGATAAAACCTTCGGTCGTCAGAAGGAAAAATATGGCAAGCGTCATCAGGACACCGTAAAAGGCACCAAGCCGATCATCCCTGCTTCGGAATTTCGGTTCAACCTTAGAAAGAAAAGCTGCCAGTGCCCAGCCGGCAATGACCTGTGGTTAAAACATGAGTATCGCCAAGGGCCTGGCCGCATCCAACTGTATTTTGAAGGAAAGCTCACAGACTGTCGTCGCTGCCCGCTTAAAAACGAGTGCATGCGTAACCCCGCTTCTGCCGACACTCGAACAGGCAACGGTCGGCAAGTCTCAAAAACCTTCTCGATACACGCCAATGCAACGGATTGGATGAAGCGTCGCGTGGACAGCAAACAAGGCAAAGCGATTTACGGACACCGCATGTCAGTAGTCGAGCCAGTGTTTGGCAATATCGGCACCAATAAAGGCCTTAATCGATTTTCCTTGCGGGGAAAACGCAAAGTGCAAGGTCAATGGCAGCTATACTGTTTGGTGCATAACATCGAGAAGTTAGCCAATTATGGTGCTGTGGCCTGATCCACAGGCTTATCCACACTCGGATGGGCTCAACTGTCCATAATGGGTGATTATGTTAAGCGGATCTGGTTAAATGTTAGCCAGACATAAATTGATAAGGGGCTAGGATGGAGCGATTTCCGGAAATCGTTTTTCTACAGCCTCGTTAGCCAAATAGGATCATTGATGCCACAACCCGTAATGGAATTAAAAATAGCGCCAGTGAGAAGCGCTCTCCGAGACCTTCGCAGCAACATGCGTTGGATTATCGCCATCGCTGCTGTTTGGGTGCTTTATACACTTGCCAGTTCTGCTGTAATCCGTATATGGGAGGATTGGGGGTATTGGCAATCGTGTTATTTCACCTTGATCAATATGACGACTGTTGGATTCGGTGACATCACCCCTTTAACGCAAGAAGGTAAGGTATTGGCAGGGGTGAACTCCGTTGTTGGCTTGATGCTTTTTGGTTTATTCGTAGCGTCGATTACGATGGCGCTTCAGCCATCTTCGTTCGACGGCACAGCAGAGTTGAAAGATGTTGCAGTGCCTGGAAATAAGAACGTCGAAGATGAAGGTTCAAATGAAGAGAAAGTAGGTCGCTTTCTTGAGGCCGTAAACGGACTCGTCTCGCTGGGTGAAGAGGTGGGTGAAGTTCGCCACCGGGACCATCCGAAGATAGTTGACATTCTTGTTGATGTGGAAGGTGATATTGGTAGAAGCAAGTACATACATCTACACGTCAGGGTCAGAAAAGGCTAACAAAACCATGAAATTCGCTCCCTGCGGTCGCCGGACGCTCGTTCCTCGCGCCGTTTATGGCGAGCGTTAGTTGTTTGGAGAGTTAATGGATTCATTGGAGCAGAATCACGAAGAATGGGAGCGAATTCGCGCCAGGGCTGACTCCCTCGCGAACGCAGTGTTTTTGATAGCCGGTGGTGCCCTGTCAGTTTCAATCAGTGTCATGGTTTCCGCTAAGAAATCTGGCGTCGTGCCGGAAGCTGCCTCCAGCATTGCTACGACGGGTTGGTATTGTCTGCTGGCTGCAATCATTCTGTTCGTGACGCTGAAGATCCATATGATTGGTCAGGCTTTTCTGCTGCATGTGAAAACTGAAGTAGCTGATAAGAACAACCCACTACTCAATGGGCTCGGTTGGCTTTGGGGTATTGGTGGGTTCGCAACGTTTGTATACGGCTTGGTGCAACTGGTTCGGGCTGCTTCCATTGTCATCAGCAACTAACCATTCATTCAAGTTCGTTCCCGGCCTGGCGGCCGTCCACCGGACGCCCTAGTCGGGCGCCGCTTAATATTGGCGTTATGCATAGGGAGCCTATGAACCCGGATCAGAAAGAGCGTTACATTCGGTGGCAGAATTACCGCATCACACAGTTGTCATTCTCGATCAACTTGTTCCTTGGGTTTGCGGTTGCGTCATTAGCTTATGCCATCAACCTAAAGCTGGGGGGGAGGTGCCGATCAGGCGGTGCCTCTAGATTGTGTAATTATTTTGTGGTCGGTTTCGGCGGCGCTCGGCTGTGCTGCAACTGTGTCGCGGCTCCTTGATTACCGCTATACCGCGAAGAAGATCAAGGACGGAGGTGATTTCAATACTTTCATGGCAAAATGGAGCGGCCCGGTTACGTGGGGCTGTTTTTGGCTACAAATATTAGCTTATACAGTTGGTGCGTACTTGTTCATCCAAGGGGTTGTAAATGCATAACAAGTTGCAGCAGTTCGCGCCTACGGCGCCGGACGCTCGTTCCTCGCGCCGTTTATGGCGAGCGTTAGGCAGCAAAAATAGTCCAGTGCCAGAACATTAAGATTCGACGCAAGATGAAGGAGCTTCAATGTTGAGTGATCCAGTCACAGAATTTGATAGACAAGTAGATGTGTTGTTTGAGCGGGTAAGAGAAAATGTATTTAGATATGATCTTTCCAAGTTGCAGCAACAGACCGCTGAGCTGCGGTCAAAAATTATCGAACTGGATGCTGCTCAAGATGCGAGAGAAGGGAATATCCCTGTAGTTATCGTTTTCAAAATGCAGGTTGCTCCCTACAATAAACTATTGTCTCAGCTACATCATAAGGGTCGCGAAGGTTATATTGAAATGACGCCAAAGAATCCTGAGGATTTTCTGGATATTCACTCGCATGCTGTCCCTGAAGCTGACATTTATGTGCTATGGGATGTCGATACAGGGAAATCAATGCTCAATATCAGTCCTAGTGATAGTGTCGATATGATGGCAAGGGCCGAACGCCTTTGACGATGTATGAGGGAGTACAGTGCGTATTGGCAATCCCTGAGATTTTGACTGACAAGCAACGATTCAATGCAATCCAAATGCCCGGTTCACGTATCGACGGAGATCAACGAGTGCCCTCCATCTGGATCAGCAAGGGAGCGCCACGCCTAGGTTGGTGCTGGTTTGGTAATATTCATACTTGGTTGGCCACGGCATCATGCAAGTCAAGGGTACAAGGTCTTTAAGCTCGGGCAAAAATTGATGCCTAACAATTTGCTGCACGCGGATAAATTACTCGCTGCGCTCGCAATTTACCGGTGAGCAAGGCGTTAGACTTGCAAGAGAATATCGCGTATCGTGATTTCGTCTTAACAACAGGAGACATCCCATGGTCAAAGTAGCCTTGTTCGTTCGCCTTGAAGCGAAACCCGGAAAAGAGAAAGAGGTTGAGAGTTTCCTTGTAAGTGGCCTTCCCATCGTCAATGAGGAGCCTGCCACCACTGCGTGGTTTGGCATTCGCCTTGGACCAAGCACTTTCGGAATCTTTGATGCTTTCCCGGATGAAGCGGGTCGGCAGGCCCATCTCTCCGGCAAGGTCGCAGCCGCGTTGATGGAAAAGGCAGGTGAGTTGTTCTCCGAGCCCCCGTCCATCGAAAATGTTGATGTACTTGCGGCAAAGCTACCTGGCTAGCAAGCCTAACAATTCGTTCAAGCCGACTCGCTACGCTCGCCGCTGCACAGGGGCGTTAGCCTGACCTAGCGCCCCTTGACGACCATACGTCATTGACGTATATTGGGCTCATGTACACCGTTATAGAAACCCCCACCTTTACGGAAGATGCGCGAGAGCTGTGGTCTGAGGAAGACCGGGGCGAATTTTGCGCTTGGTTGGCTGTAAACCCCGAGGCCGGAGACGTCATTCCTGGCAGCGGTGGTTGTCGGAAGGTACGTTGGCGTAGGCAAGGCACGGGGAAAAGTGGCGGTGTACGCGTTATTTACTTCACTCGCCTAGAAAGCGGTGAGTTGTGGTTATTGGTGATTTACGCAAAGAGTGTTCGCGGTAATATTCCTGCTCATTTGCTGAAATCCATCCGAGAGGTAGTTGAAAATGGCTAAGCAAAATACAATGTCCGGGGAAGAGCTAGGCGAGAAGCTGCTGCGGTCTGTGAACGAAATGAAAGCGGGCAAAGCGGCACGAACCACGGAGGTTTCACCAAATGAGGTGGCGGCGGCTCGCATTAAAACCGGGCTTTCCCAATCACAGTTCGCGCAGGCCCTACACATATCTCCTCGCACTCTTCAGGAGTGGGAGCAAGGCCGTCGGAAACCGTCGGGCGCTGCCCAAGCTCTCATCCAAATTGCTTTTAGGCACCCTGAGGTAATTACAGAGTCCTTAATGAAGGAAGCAGGCTAACAAGCAAATTATATACGCGCGTTTCACGCGCCGGACGCCCTCCTGCGTCGGGCGCCGTATATTTGGACGTTATGCGGCTTGACACTGTTGCGCAACGCGATACGATCATCCCATGATCAAGTCATTCAAACACAAAGGATTAAGGCGCTTCTACGAGACAGGTAGCGCTCGGGGCATCCAGGCCAAGCATGAAAAGCGGCTTCGAATGCAACTGGCAGCATTGGATACTGCCAAGGAAATCAATGACTTAGATGTTCCTGGCTATAAGCTTCACCCTCTTAAAGGTGATAGAAAGGGTATCTGGGCAATTACCGTTAATGGGAACTGGAGACTGACGTTTGAATTCTCCGACGGTAATGCCTATGTACTCGATTATGAGGATTACCACTGATGAAGATGTATAACCCCCCTCATCCTGGCGAGTTCATTCTGGCTACCTATATGGAGCCTTTTGGTCTTAGCTGCCGTTATTTGGCAGGGCGTCTGGATGTGTCGCCGTCTACGTTAAACCGTCTGCTTAAGCAGCAGAGCGGTATTAGCCCGGAGATGGCGCTGCGTCTTTCCAAGGCATTGGGCCGGACGCCTGAAAGCTGGCTGGCGATGCAAGACATATATGATCTCTGGGTTGCAGGCAAAAGCGTTAAGCTCGACAAGGTGCAAAAAATTGAACTCGACGCCGCATAACCAAGCCATTAAATACGCTCCCTGCGGTCGCCGGACCTCGTTTCACTCGGCCGCTTATTGCGGCCGTTACGGCTTTTGATTGTAATGGCCGCCGATGGCAAAAACATAGACATATTGATCGTCAAACTTGTAAATCACACGGTCCTTTTGGGATATCCGCCGGGACCAATAACCTGAAAGGCTATGTTTTAGTTGCTCGGGCTTCCCAAGTCCTGCTGCCGGATCGGCGCGGAGCATTTCTTTCAGCAGCTTGCAGAGAGCTTTATGCAGCTTTTTGTCCTTTTCACGAAGCTGCTCATAAGTAGCCCAAGTGCTGCCTTCAAAGACGAGTGATCTCATTGATTTCCTCTTCCTTGGGGGTATATCCGGTGCCCTGAGTATGGGTAACGGCAGACTCTGCCAATTGACGCATCAGACTGCTATTCTGAAGCACATACAGAGTTTCTTGCTCCCGCTCCCAGTCGTCGGCGCTCATCACCACGAACGCCTCGCCTGAGCGCCGAGTCACTTTCAGCGGGGTATGATTGCTAACTGCTTGTTCTACAAAGGCTTTTAGGTTGTCTCTGAACCGGTTTACACTAACAGAGTCCATATGGCTTACCTCGTACGTACGGAAACACCGTACATTTTAGCGGGCAAGCCATAACAAATCAATAATGTTCGCCACAGCAAGCTGTGGCCGGACAGCCCCTCCGTCGCTGGCGCTCCTCCAGGGCTGCCACATATTGAGGGCGTTATAGCCTACCAGTTGACAGGGCGTACGTATAGACGTACGCTTTGTGCATCGGAGGTGACCTATGACTACACTTAACGCTACAGAAGCCCGTACCAAGCTCTATGCCTTGATTGACGAGGCGTCTACCAGCCATCAACCTATTGTTATTACAGGGAAAAGGGGGAATGCAGTCCTTCTGGCGGAAGAGGATTGGAACGCCATAAGCGAAACGCTCAACTTGCTGGCTGTGCCCGGTATGCGTGAGTCCATACGTGAAGGTATGGCCAGCGGGCTCGACGAATGCGATCAGGAGCTTGATTGGTGACTTGGAAGCTTTACTATACCAAGCAAGCTCAAAAAGATGCTCGAAAACTCGCTTCATCAGGGCTTAAGAGTAAGGCTCAAGAATTGTTGCAAGTCATCGAGCAAAACCCCTACCAGAAGCCGCCGCCCTATGAAAAGCTAATGGGTGACTTGGCGGGAGCATACTCCCGAAGAATAAATATCCAACATCGATTGGTGTACCAAGTACTAGAAGAAGACAAAGTGGTCAAAATTCTACGGCTATGGACTCACTATGAGTAAAAGCTATAACAAATCAAAGCACTCGGACTTGGGAAAGCTGTCGCTTTTTTTGTTACAAAAAAGTCGCCAGCTTCACCAAGCCGGTGTTTGAGGCGTTACGCAGGTATCGGCCAACCCTCTTGACATGTGTCACGTGACAAGATACATTTAGGCAATGATTAAGACTTTCGCCGATAAGCGCACCCAAGAGCTTTACTCTAAAGGGAAAACCAAAAAGTTCCCGCCAGGCGTGGCTCAAAGAGCCGCCCGGAAGCTCGAATATGTGCATTTGGCGGAGAGTTTGGATGATCTGAAGGTGCCTCCTGGCAATAGGCTCCATGTGCTTTCGGGCGACAGGCAGGGACAGCACGCTATTTCGATCAATACGCAGTGGCGTATCTGCTTTTGTTTTGAGGATGGTGACGCATACGACGTTGAAGTCTGCGACTACCATTGAGGTGAGGTAACAACTATGGCGATTTCCAATACTACCGGCATTCAGCGTAAACCAACTCATCCTGGCGAAATGCTTAGGGAAGACTTTATCCCGGATTACGGTCTGAGTGTCGCGAGGCTTGCTGAATTGGTTGGAGTCTCTCGCCAGTCAGTGAATGAATTGCTGCGAGAACGCCGCTCGGTCAGCCCAGAGATGGCGTTGCGGCTGGGTCGCCTGTTTGGCAACTCCCCTGAGTTTTGGCTGAATGCGCAGAGAGCGGTCGATTTGTGGGAGGCATCTCAGTCAGCCAAAGATGATGTTGCCAGAATTAAGCCACTAGATGCAGCGTAACCAAGCCATCAAATATGCTCCCTGCGGTCGCCGGACGCTCGTTCCTCGCGCCGTTTATGGCGGACGTTGAGGCCGTAGAAAAACTCCAAAAATAAGGCCTTTTTAAGTAAGGTGTCTACTTTTTGTGGGGAACACCAGTGTCTAGCCCGGAGCCTTGACAATAATTATAATGTAACTACAATGTACGTATGATCCATTATTCCTTTGACTGGGATCCTCGTAAGGATGCCGCTAATCGCAAGAAACATGACGTCGCGTTCAAGGAGGCCAAAACTGCCTTTACAGATGAGTTCGCACGTCTTATAGCTGACCCAGATCATTCTGAAGGCGAGGACCGGTTCATTCTCCTCGGCACGAGCATCCATTCTCGCTTGTTGGTGGTGTGCCACTGCGTTAGAGATGGTGAGGTGATCCGAATTATCTCTGCCCGTAAGGCGAATAGGCGAGAACGAAAAACTTATGAAGGGTACAGACATGCGCGATAACTATGACTTCTCCGAGTCCGTTAAGAATCCATACGCAAAGAAGCTCAAGAAGCAGGTTACGATCCGGCTGGATGAAGATACCGTCGCGTACTTCAAGAACCTTGCCGAGAAAAAAGACCTTCCGTATCAGAGCCTTATCAACCTCTACCTACGTGATTGCGCTCAGTCACACAAGGATCTGAAAATTGAGTGGCAGTGAGCTGTTAACAAACGGCTTCTGTCGGACAGGCCAAAAAGCGGCCTCCACTTTTGCCTGCCGCAGAGCCGGTCGTTATCAGTTACTGGGCGCTCCACCTGCAATCCGGGGATATTCTGCAGGGCAAAGGAGGTATCAGGAAGCTTCGCTGGATCGTGGCATTAGAGCAAATCGCATGTTGAGAAAAGCTGAACCAAGAGACGCTGAAGCGATTGGAAAGGTTAGAGTGGCTGCATGGAGAGCTGCGTATCAGCATTTTATGCCGAAGGAGTTTCTCAAAGCATTAGATCCCGCTAATAATTTGGCAGAGCTGAAAGAGCGTCTTTCTAATCAAAGCTCTGATTTCACTCTCTCTGTAGCGGAAGATCTTAGACAGGTTGTAGCTTTTTCCATAGTTGGTAAGCCACGCTATGAGGCGGCTGGAAAAACCATAGAGTTGTGGGCTTTGAATGTTCTCCCTGAGTACTGGAGGATGGGTATCGGTTCCAGGCTTGTGGAGCGAGCAATCACTTATGCTTTGGACGCTGGATTCGAAAGTATCGAATTATGGTGTATTAAGGGCAATACTCCAGCCCAGGAAGCGTATAAAAAGTTAGGCTTTACCGAGTCGGGCCAAGAAAGGTCTTCGTCCCAACTTACAGGCAATACGTTGCATGAGCTGCACTATATCAAAGTGCTCTAACAAACCAAGGCAGCAGACATATTTTTCTTCGCTGCGTTAGATTCGAAAAATTAGGAGAGTACCTTGCCAATTGAACCGTCTGAATTTGCCCACAATGAAGCCTGGCTGCTTTTCCGATTAAACGAAGCACCGGTTTTGACTGAGGCCGATGGCGATTTCAACGCTATGGCTATCATGGAGGTGGCAACGGGGATGATTTTTGGCATGGAGCTTGTTCAGGTAACCCTGCCTGGTTTGCCGGAATTCCTATCACGAAAATTACTGGCCGACGCTGAGGGTCAAGCTGGATCAAGACCGCGAAAACTGTTCGTAGCGTTCGAGGATGAAGCTGCCGAATTGATCAAGGTTGCCAAGGTCATGGGGATTGAAGTTGAGCGAGTCCCAGCCAAAGATCTATCCGACATCACACAGGAAGCAAGGGAAGGTTTCGCGGCCCATGTTTCACGCGGTAGGGTCCAATAAATCTAACCAAGTGTTCCAGTTCGTTCCGGGCCTGGCGGTCCTCCACCGAATGCTCTTTTCGCTGCGTTACAAGAATACGGCTGAACAACGGCGTTATGGCTTTTGATCGTAATGACCCCCAATGGCAAAGATATAGACATAGCGATCGTTAAACTGGTAAATCACACGGTCCTTTTGGCGAAGCTGCTCATAAGTAGCCCAGGTAATGCCTTCAAAGACGAGTGATCTCATTGATTTCCTCTTCCTTGGGGGTATATCCAGCGCCTTGGGTATGGGTATTCGTAATTAAGCCATTAAATTCGATGCAAGTACTAAGGAGATAGCATGATTGTCGTTTATGGTATCAAGGATCACTTAAACCCCATAAAAGCCAAGTTATCGGACGTCATTCATGGCTGCATGCAGTCTGTTCTGGGGATGCCGGAAGATAAGCGTGCGCATAGGTTTGTCGCTCTGGAGCGAGAGGATTTCTATTACCCCGGTGGAAGAAGCGATGCCTATACCGTCATTGAGATCAATATGATGTCCGGCCGAAAGCCGGAAACGCAAAAGTCTCTTATCAAGTCACTGTTCCGAGAGCTCGAAGCTCAGGTCTCCCTGGCGCCAGTTGACATCGAAATTACGATCAAAGAGCAACAGCCCTACCAGTGGGGATTTCGAGGGATGACAGGTGACGAAGCCAATGACCTCAAATATAAAGTCAATGTGTAGCCAAGCCCAGGGCTACGACAGAACGCTACGCACTTCCAGGACGCTGCCCTTCTCTCCAGAAGAAATTTATGAAGCATTTGCCTCGCCTGAGTTGCTGTCCGCATGGTGACATCACTGCAATGAAAACAATACTTTCAGTCACTGTTGGCTTGTTGGCCTGTGTATACATTATCTACACCACAGTGATGGAATGGATGATGCTGGGAACCATTACTGTGTATGGCAAAGGGATTCCCGATCTTAAATTTTCTGAGGATGATATTGTGTTGGGCGCCGTCATCAAAATAGGCTTTGCCATGGTTTGTGCTTTTGGCGCAACCGGTTTTGCGCTCTTTGATCACTCATCTGCCAGGCTTCAGTCCCTGGGTATCAAGGCGCTTGGAGCAGCGGGCTTGTGCCTTTTGATGGTTCTGGCATTAACGTTTACTGCTCATAGTGGCGGGTTCAAATTCTTATCCTAATAGGGAAGTTTAGCCATTTGCCGCAAAGGCGCGCAGAAAAATAACAACACAGGTTTCCGCCCATTGCTCCACCTGTGCACGGCTGGGCCGGGCTTCGGGATGCAGCAGGTAGTGTTGTTGCAGCTCGGAGCGCACCAGGTTTGCAAAGGCGGTGGCGGCGGTTTCCGCCGACAAACCGCCAAAATCCAGTTCGCCCGCCTCGGCGGCCTTGGACATCAGTTCGGTGGCGTGGCGGATCATGGCAAGCGGACCGGCCTGATAGAAACGGTGCGCCAGCTCCGGAAACTTCGTCGCCTCGGCCACCAACACCCGGTACTGCGCCAGTGCGATGGGCGACAACACGATGTCCAGATAGGTTTCTGCCACCTGTTGCAACAGCGCTTCCACATTCTGGGGATGAAATTCAATGCGTTGCATACCGGCCAGAAAAGACTCGCACTCCGCTTCCACCACCGCGATGAACAGCTTTTCCTTGGTCGGGTAATGGGCGTATACGGTGGATTTGGAAACGCCCGCCTGCTGCTGAATCATGTCGGTGGTCGCGGCGCTGAAGCCGTGTTTCAGGAACACGGTCCGGGCCGCCTGCAAAATGGTCTGGGCTTTTTGATTGGATGGCGCGGCGGGGCTCATGGCAGTCTCCAGCAAAACGATAGCCGAAAGTGTACCGAATGTCTCGCTGCAGGTCATCGTCGGATGCCTCTCTTTTACCTCTTGTCCTGACCGCTCTTCCTGATTCCACTCCTGCCATCCCTTGCGCTTATTCAAACGATTCCCTATTATATCGAACCGATAGGTACAGTTCGATTTGTCCCGCCTTCCGTTCCTTTTTGCGCCGGAGTTACGAGCATGACCAGCGCCCCGACCGCCGCGCCGCCCCAACCCGTTTTCGGCCTCCGGCTTGCGCTGGGGCTCACTGGCGTGTTTATCGCGGCGATTATGGCCGGCCTGAACAGTCGAGTGGCCTCGTTGGCACTGATGGATATTCGTGGCGCCCATGGCTTCGGGGTGGACCCAGCATCCTGGCTGGATACGGTCTATCTGGTGGGCGAGGTCGCGGTGCAGCCTTTCGCGGCCTGGTTCGCCATTACGTTTTCGTTGCGGCGCTACCAGATGGCGTTGATCAGCGCCGCCACCGTGCTCGCGCTGCTGCTGCCGTTTGCCCAATCGCTGCCGACCATGCTGGCCTTACGAAGCCTACAGGGTATTGTCGTCGGAGGGTTGATACCTACCTTGATGATGGCGGCGCTGCGCTTTCTGCCCTTTAAAATTCGTCTGCACGGCCTGGCGCTCTACGCCATGACTGCCACCCTGGCACCGAATCTGGCGGTGTGGCTGGCCGGTGTCTGGACCGATCAGCTGTTCGACTGGCGTTGGCTCTACTGGCAAATCGTACCGCTGGGCTTGCTCAGTCTGGTGCTTTGCGCCTGGGGGCTGCCTCAGGACCCGCCGCGCCACGAGCGCTTTGGACAGGGGAACTGGGTCGGGCACGTTCTGTTGGTGATGGGCCTGGCGCTGCTCGCGGTAGGAATGAGCCAAGGGGTACGGTTGAACTGGTTTCACTCGCCGCTGATTACCGGCGCAATGGTGGGCGGTCTGATCGCCACCGCTATTGGCTTGGTCAGTGAATGGCATCACCCCAGCCCCTTCATGCGGCTGCAATTACTGGCTCGCCGCAATTTGGCGCTGGGTTTTACGCTGTTTATCGGGCTGCTGGTTCTGTTCCTGTCCGGTGCTTTGCTGCCGATCCACTTTCTTGCCGAAGTCCAGGGTTACCGGCCCCTGCAATCCGGGGTGCTCAGCCTGATTATCGGGCTGCCACAACTGGTACTCGGCTCGTTGGTGGCCTTGATGCTTTACCGGCCCTGGGTGGACGCCCGGAAGGTGCTGGCCATGGGGCTTGCGCTGCTGGCGCTGTCCTGCTGGCTCGGTGCCCAGGTGACAGGGGAGTGGATGTGGCGGCAATTTGTCACGGTGCAGGCATTGCAGGCGCTCGGACAGCCGATGGCCGTGGTTTCCTTGCTGTTTCTGTCGACCAGCGTGGTGCAGCCCGCCGAAGGGCCTTTTATCTCCGGCATGATCAATATGCTGCGTGCTTTTGGCGCGGCAATGGGCAGCGCTCTGATCACCCAGATGATGCTGGAGCGCGGCCGTTTTCACAGCGAAATGTTGCTGGACAATCTGGGCCGCGCTGCGGGTGCGCTCGGGCTGCGCGATGACCAGGTAGTGGCGCTGTCCGACACGGTCGCCACCCAGGCCACCACGCTGGCGACGGCCGATGCGTACCGTGTGCTCGGGGTACTCGCGTTGGTGCTGATTCCCCTGGCGCTTTGTTTTAACCGCGTGGCACCGCCACGGCTTCCCTCACGTTCAACGGAATAATCTCATGGCTTCTTCCCGATGGTTTCGCATTCTTGCTGTGCTGGTCGTCCTGCTTCTTGCGGCAATCGGCTTTCATTGGCTCAACCGTCCCGAAAGTGCTGCCGACGTGCAGTCCACGGCGGACGCCTATGTGCAGGCGGACCTGACCCGGGTGTCATCCCAGATCGCCGGTCGTGCCGCCCGGGTGCTGGTGGAGGAAAACCAAACCGTGCGCGCCGGTGATCCGCTGGTGGACATCGACGATCGCGATGCACGTATTCAGGTGGAGGAGGCGCGCGCCGCGCTCGCCCAGGCCACCGCCGAAGTAACCGGGCTGCAAGCACGGCTGGAGCGTCAGGAAAGCACGATCGAGCAGGCGCGGGCCAGGCTGGCCGCCGATCGCGCCGCCGTGAATCTTGCCCGGCAGGAACAAGCGCGCTACCACAACCTGGTGGATACCGGCGCGGGTACTCTCCAGGCCCAGCAACGGGCGGACGCTGAACTGTCCGCCAGGCAGGCCGATCAGATGGGAGATCGTGCCGCGTACAAGGCCGCCGAGCAGGAGCGGGCCGTGCTGCGTGCGGACATCGAAAAAGCCCGGGCCGCCGAGAAGACCGCCCGGGCAAAGCTGGAGGCGGCGAGGCTGTCGCTCTCCTACACTCATATCGAGGCACCGGTGGATGGCACAGTGGCGCAGAAAGTGATTCGCCCCGGCGCCTACGTCAACGTTGGCGAAACGTTGCTTACCCTTGTACCGCTGGATGATCTCTACATCACCGCCCACTTTCGTGAAACCCAGATTGCGCACATGCAGACCGGCCAGTCGGTGCGCTTCACCGTGGACGCATTGCCCGGCGTTACGCTAAGCGGCAGAGTCGCCAGCCTCGGCCCTGCCAGTGGCGTGAGCTTTTCACCCATTCCGCCGCATAACGCCACAGGCAACTTCACCAAGATCGTCCAGCGCCTGCCCGTGCGCATCGCCGTAGATCCCAATCAGCCCGGTGTGGATCGGCTGAAAGTGGGCATGTCGGTGGTGCCGGAGATCAATACGCGCAGCGGTTCAGGGGCTTACGACGTTGTAACTAACCATGCAGAGGTAGAGTAGAGGGTAGATATGTTGCGATATGGTTGACTACTCAATCATATATCTATAAATTTGAGCTCTCAACCATCACTCAAGAGAAGCTCGCTATGTCCCTATCTTCCCAGGGGGAGTTGCTGATTAAGCTCCTTACGCTGAATACTCGGATTCAGAAGCGGCTTGCTGGGCCACTATCATGCCACGGCATTAGTGTCACCGAGTACCTGGTTCTGCGCAGGTTGTATCACGCTCCTGGCAGGAAATTGCGACGGGTCGATCTGGCACAGCTGGTAGGGCTCAGCCCATCAGGCGTCACCCGGTTGTTAAACCCCATGCAAAAAGTCGGGCTTATCAGCAAAGAGAAGGTTGAGCGGGACGCCAGAATCAGCCTTGTTACATTAACTGACGCGGGAGAAAATATTTTCAAGGATGCCAATATTTCGTTTGACCAGGTGGCACAGTCACTCACCGAGTCAATAGGTGACAAAGACCAAAAGAATCTGCTAAAAGCTGTAGAGTTATTACTCTGATCATTACCATCCCAGAAACCGGGCAGTGCGAACCTTTAGGTAGACGCTGGCTATGTATCTGAGAGGGTAAGAAGTGGATAATTCAGCGATGACCTATGCCTTTCAAGCATCAATACTCCGACCTGAGCAGTCGGATGGCGATAATGCCTGGGCCTTTGTGGTTTTGCCCAAAGAGGCTAGCGCGACGCTGCCACGGCGCGGTCGAACCACCGTTGTTGGCACGATGAACGGCGAGGCTTTTCAGGCGTTATTGGAGCCGGATGGCCAGAAAAGCCACTGGCTGCGCATTAACGACGCGTTGTTAAAAGCGTCGGGGGCCGCTGTCGGCGACAGGGTTCAGTTTGAGATTGCGCCGGCGACGCAGGAACCTGAGCCGGATGTTCCGGCAGACCTGCTCGCCGCATTGGAGGCATCACCGGATGCCCGGGTAACCTGGGAAGACACAACCACGGTGGCCCGTGTTGACTGGATTCATTGGGTTGTTTCGGCCAAGCAGGCAAAAACGCGAACAAAGCGTATTCACGACGCGTGTGACATGCTCGCCTCGGGTAAGCGAAGGGTCTGTTGCTTTGACCCTTCGGGTTACTATAGTAAAGCTTTCAGCGCTCCCAAGGCGGTAGGCACCGCTAATGAGTGAATAATGCCAAAGGTATTTTATGGGTATGTTTCGTTGTGTTTATAATCGCCGAATAAGTCACCTTCTTTCTTGCGTCGTGCTCGTTTTACTGGCGGGTTGCAGCGCTCAAACCAGCAGTCCCCAGAAAAAACATGGCGCCGTTGCTCCCGCGCCGTGGCACCAAATCAAAGCCGATACGCGGCCGAGTGAGCGTCACGAAAATGCCTTTGTGGCCGTGGGCGAGCGCCTGTATTTAATCGGTGGTCGGGGTGAGCGGCCGCTGGATGTTTACGATCCGGCCACCGGGAACTGGAGCCAGGGAGCTCAGCCACCGTTTGAAGTGCATCATATGCAAGCGGTTGCCTACGACGACAAGTTGTATGTGCTCGGCGCGTTGACAGGTGGTTTTCCGGAAGAGCCTCCGCTGGCCCATATTCTGATTTACGATCCTGCCGCTGACGCCTGGACGGAAGGACCTGAAATTCCAGAGCATCGACGTCGCGGCACCAGCGGCGTGGTCGTGCATGAAGGTCTGATTTACCTGGTCGGCGGGAATACGCGAGGCCATATGAGTGGTTTTGTGCCCTGGCTGGATGTCTTTGATCCGCAAACCGGACGCTGGACGGAACTGCCCGATGCGCCCCACGCGAGGGATCATTTTCAGGCGGCGGTGATTGACGGGAAAATTTACGCCGCCGGTGGGCGAACCTCCTCCCACGATACGGGTGAAGTCATGTCGCTGACGGTGGGACCTGTGGATGTTTATGACATCGCCTCCCAACGCTGGCAGACACTGGATGCGCCGTTACCGACGCAGCGGGCCGGAACGGCGGCTGTGGCGTTTAACGGGATGTTGGTGGTGCTCGGGGGTGAGAGTACCCGCCAGGTTGAAGCGCATCGTGAAGTGGAAGCGTATGATCCCGCGACGAAACAGTGGCACCGCTGGCCGTTCTTGCCAGTGGGGCGTCACGGTACCCAGGCCACCGTGTTCAACGGCAAACTGCATATTGCCGCAGGCAGTGAACATCGTGGTGGCGGGCCCGAGTTGAACGATCACTGGGTGATGGGGATGAAGCAATAACGGTCCTAAAGAAAGGATAAGGAAAGCATGGAGGAAAGCACGGAGGAAAGAGAGTCGCTGTTACTCTCTTTCCTGTTGCCCCCTTTCCCGACGCTTTCCGGTGACCATCGACCACGGAAGATTCTCCTTTAGCCGAACACTTTCAAACAGCGCCGCCAACAAGTGCAGAACAACCAGTGTCAGCAGAGTGTTGGCAATAAGGCCGTGAAGTTCCTCCAGCCAATCCACGCCCCAGAAGCGATCAATTTCTTCCATCATGTACCCGGTGGTCGCCAATCCCACAAAGCACAACATCATCAGAATCATCACCAAGGCTCCGAGGGCGGAATGCCCCATGCGATGCTGATCGCGGCCTTTCAGAAGCGCCGCAAGGTGGGCTTTCAGGCGGGAGGGGGTGGGGAAAAAGTCTGACCAGCGGGCTGGGCGGGGCCCAATGAAACCCCAGACCACGCGCAATACAATCAGGGCAGCGGCGGTGTAACCCAACCATTGATGCCAGTCGTCGCCTTTTTCATTAAGCCAGTAATTGGCGACAAAAATACCCGCTATCGACCAGTGAAACACCCGGATCAGCGGGTCCCACAATGTTACGGAGTGTCGCATTAATCATCGATCTCGGTTTTGACCGCATTACCGCTGACGGGGTCGTAGTAGATCTCTACTTTCTGACCTTCTTTGTTCCAGCCATAGATCTCATAGCAGTTTCCATCGGTGACTTTGAAAACATTAATCTTGTATCCCTCGTCTTTCAGGTTGTCCTGAAAGGCCTCTTTGTCTTGCCATTCGGATTGATCGGCGTCTGTACATTGAGGGCCGGCCAGGGCCAGCGGAGCGGCCAGGGTAAATGCAACTGCAGCAAAGATACGCATCGTTGTCATCCTCTTAATGGTGTAAGGGTGTATCACCAATTTAACGGATATACGGTGCAGGTTCAACGAGCGGGTGGGGCGGGAGGAAGCGCATCCTTGCTCTTCCATTACGAAGCGGAGAGCCCGGTCAGTTAAGAGTCCGGTCAGTGAATTGGCCTGTGGGTTAAATGGCGATGCGGCGTTGCTGGGATGCCTGGCTCAACCCGACCTGGCTGCCTCTGGAGGCGAGATATTCGGGGCGAGGCACTGTTCCTGAATAGGGTTGCTTTAACGTGTTTCCCAGACTGTTAAACACAAAAAAGGCGTTGGCCCGTGACCAGGGTGACAAGTTCTGGGGCGAGGCGTGCAACGTGTTGCAGTCGAATAACAATAGCGAACCAGCACCGCCTTTGGGGGCAGAAATGCCTCCGCGCTCGGCCAGCATTTTTATCGCATTTTGATCGGGTACGCCGATGGACTGGCTTTTCAATGAGGTTTTCCAGTTGTTATCCGGTGTCCGGCCCTGGCAGGGCACAAAATGCTTATGCGATCCGGGGATTAACATTAACGGACCATTGAACTCATTGTTATCAGTCAGCATCACCGACGCACTGACGGCGCGCATGGAAGGCATGCCATCTTCAGAGTGCCAGGTTTCGAAATCGGAGTGCCAGTTAAAGCCACCGCCCACAAAGCCGGGTTTGGCATTGATGCGTGACTGATGAATGTAAACATCGCTGCCTAACAACTGGCGCACCATATCGACAATCAATTGACTGGTGGTGAGTCTTGCAAAAGGTTGGGATAATTCGTGGATACCAAAAATAGAACGAATGCTGCCATCATTCTGATCGGTAACGGTTCGTTCAGACCCTACAATACTTCGGTCTTTTCCCATTTCCACCAGATCATCCATCAAATCCGTCATCAATGGATGTTGGGAAAACAGGTTTTCAAACCATAAAAAACCATCCCGTTTGAAACGTTCCAGATGGTGTTGTGCGAGCGGCCCAGGGGCCGCATCCTTGCCTGCATCGTAGACGATGGGATCCTTTCGATCGAACATCGGCATTTGCTGTTCTAGCCGTGTCGGGTAAAGATCAGGTAACATATCGAATCCTTGTTGGTTGATGCATGTTGGCAACGAGGTTCACACACAAACAGCGACCCTTCGATAACATAAGTTATACGTAGTGATTAATTCGCTAATAGTACGCTAATAATGTCGAAAGAGATGACCCGACTATGATGAAAAGCTGCATCCTGAAGCACTTCAATAGCTATGCCGAATTGACCCGCGAAGATGAAGAGTTATTGGTGTCTCTGGAAAAAAGTCCGACACAGGTCGCAGCGGAAACGGAACTGTTTCACGAAGGTGATGATGCACAGGCCTTCTACACCGTATTGAAAGGGTGGCTGTTT
The DNA here is from genome assembly GCF_050113635.1 of Marinimicrobium sp. ARAG 43.8. Taxonomy (NCBI): domain Bacteria; kingdom Pseudomonadati; phylum Pseudomonadota; class Gammaproteobacteria; order Cellvibrionales; family Cellvibrionaceae; genus Marinimicrobium; species Marinimicrobium sp. ARAG 43.8. Next base: position 1,187,436 of record NZ_JBNJLT010000001.1, on the reverse strand, counting down.
TCGTATCGTAATCTGGAGGATGGAACGCGTCAGGTACTGGATATTTATGTGCCTGGTGATGTGATAGGTTTGCGCGAATTTGCATTTTCCGGTCGACTGACGGGTGTAACGGCGCAGACGGAAGTGGAAATTTGCGAGTTTCCCAAGCAGCGCATTACGGAAGTATTTAGTCAGTCGGTGCTGTTGTCCAGTTTGTTTTTTGCCATTGCTGCTCGTGAGCAAGCTGTACTTCTGGAGCGTTTGGTCAATCTGGGGCGCCGTTCCGCCTCTCAGAAAATGGCGCACTTTATTCTCGAAATGTTCGCCCGCTTGAAACGCACCAATCACTATACGGAAAGCCGGTTTGCCATGCCGTTGCCGCAACACATCCTGAGTGATGCGTTGGGCTTGAGCACGGTTCACGTCAGTCGCACGTTCAAGGAGTTGAAGCAGGAGGATCTGGTTTATCGGGAAGGCGCAACAATTGTGGTGCCCGACTTGGAACGGCTGAAAGAGTTTGCTGGCTTCAGCCCTCATTATCTGACCGAAACCGTGCCCCATATTCCGCCGTTTAAAGAATAACCGTCAGAAGACGGCTTTACATAACCAGCCTGGCGGCATACTGCATCAGCAGTGAAAGGCCAACGATAACAGCAGCCATGACCAGGCTGGTTATGATCGCATGCCGTTGCCACAGGGTTTGGGCTCTCTCTCCAAACTGATAAACCAGCCAGGCGAGTCCGTAATACCGGAGTCCGCGGGCAATAACGGCGGCGAGTACAAACAGCAGGAACGGATATCCGGAAAGACCGGCCGTAATCATGGCGACCTGAAACGGAATCGGGAGAATGCCGAGCGCCAGGATGGCGATAAAACCGTATTGATCGAAAAAGCCCTGAAAGGATTCGTAGGCGTTTTGCATGCCCATGGTATCGATAAACCACGTACCCAACGACTGGTACAATGCCATGCCCACGCCGTAGCCCACCATTGATGCCAGCAGACAGCCGGCCGTTGTCACTGTGGCAATGGTCCATAACCGTTTGCGGTTAATGGCCATTAAAGGAATCAGAATGACTTCAATTGGGACGGGAATAATGATGGTTTCCAAAAACGAGAGCACACCGAGAAACCACATCATGTGCCTGGAGCCGTTCAAACGATCGAACCACCGCTTGGCGCGCCTTGATCGAAAAGCCATGGGTAAATGCCTTGTTATCGGGAAGGATGGACCTGTCGGTATAAGGACTCGAGCAAGCTGTAAACGCCGAACGCCATCAGACCAACGGCGACAATGCCCAGAAGCCAAGGTCCAAAGGGCTGTTCTCGCAAGGTGTTGAGGGCTTCAGCGGTACCGCCGGCCTGGCTCGAATCGATATGGTAAGCGGCCGTCATGAACAAGCCGCCCACCACGACAAACACAACGCCCCTGACGACCAGTCCGATCCGGCACACCGGGAAAGCCCAGCAGCGAATGGTGGAGGGCATATCAAAATAGTCTTCAAACTGAACCGTCCAGCCTTTAAATGCGTGTGCCCCGCCAATCACTACAAATACCAGTCCGACAATAGCGGCCAGCCAACGACCGTATGGCTGGGACATCAACCAACTGGCGGCATCCTGTGAGCCGCCGTTACTGTCTCCGCTCTGGCCGAAGGCCATGATTAAAGAGATGGCAAACCCCGCCAACAGCAAATGGGAAACAGCACTCGCAAGCAGCCCGCTTCGGATTGCCAGGCCTTTGGGGGTTTTGCCGTGTCGGTCAGCGTCAGTCAGTGCCTGGAAGCTTCGCCAGATGGCATAGGCAATCAGCCCCGCTGTGATAATGGCCAGCAAGACATCGCCAAGCGGTGCAGACAGTACACTGCGCAGCGCGCCACGGCTGCCGGTAGTATCGCCGCCCTGGCCAAGCACGGCCAGAGTGGCGAGCCCGCCCACCAATAAATAGACGAGAGCACGCGCCGCGTAGCCCGCTCTCGCCAGGAGAACCAGGGCGGTGTTGTGGTCGAGTTTGGGGTGGGTCATGGTATCCTCATTCTTGAAGGCTGAGTTCTGATGATGACAGAAAGACTCAGTGTGCTTAATACGGTGAGTGTACCAGTTGGGACTATGGGTACGCTGACCTTACAGTGTTTTTGGAGCAATAATGATTCGACACATCCTGCTGGTGCAATTCAAAGCTTCGGCGAAGACGACAGACATCGACAAAGTGCGAGCCTTGTTCGAGGCTATGCCTGGCAAGATCGACGGTGTCGTCTCGGTGGAGTGGGGCGAGAACGACAGTCCCGAAGGGCTGAACAAAAGCTACACACACGCGGTATTGATGACGTTCTCTGATCACGACGCGCGTGAGCGTTACTTGCCGCACCCGGAACACGATGCACTCAAAGCGGTGTTTGTTCCGTTAGTGGAGGACATTGTCGTTCTGGATTATTCCGTTTGATCGCAGAACATGACGGGCAGCGCTTAAACGGTAACCGCGTTACGCGGCGTTGGGGTCCATGCTGATGACCGATTCACGTTTGACGATAGTCGGTGCGTACTTGAAGGTGATGTCCGCTTCGGGTTTTTCACCGGCCGCATAGCGCAGTGCCAGTTCGGCTGCCCGCATGGCCATCACTTCGATGGGATAGCGCAAGGTCGTGAGTTTCGGGCGACAGTATTTCGCCAGCAGCACATCATCGTATCCAATGACCGAGACGGCGTTGGGTACGTCGATGTTGTGATCCTGCAACACCGTCATGGCCCCGGAGGCCATAGCGTCGTTGTAGGCCAGAATAGCGCTGAAATCCTTTCCCTTGGCGAGCAGGTTCTGCGTCGCCATCTCGCCGCCTTCCTGGTCCGGCGTGCTGAATTCAATATGTGAGTCGGGCAGAGAGATGCCGGAATCGTTCAGTTCATCGCGGATGCCGTGAATCCGGTCTCTGGGGTCTTCAATCTGGTATTTACTGCTGATAACGGCCACTTTGCGGTGGCCCTGTCCGACGATATAACGCGCCATGGTTCGACCGCCAATCACATTGTCCAGCCACACGCAGCGGTTGCCGATTTCCGGGATGTAGCGGTTGATCAGTACAAAGCCGGGCACCTGTCGGGCGAACTCAATCAGCAGTTCATCATCCAGGGCCTTGCTGTGCACCACCATGGCTTCGCAGCGGTGTTCCAGCAGGGTTTCTATCGCCTTGAGTTCCGTGGCTCGTTCAATGGAGCCCGAACTCATCAAAATCTGGACATTCTTGGCCCGGGTCACCCGCTCGATGCCGTGGGCGAGCGTGGCGAAAAACGGGTCTTGCAGTTCGGCGAGCACCACGCCGAGCGAGGCGCTGCGTCGCGTGACCAGCGCTCTGGCGTTGGCGTTGGGGCGATACCCCATTTCTTCCATGATTTTTTTAATGCGCTCGCGGGTCGCATCGCCCACCTTGGGACCGTCGTTGATTACGCGGGAGACGGTCGCCAGTGATACCCCGGCGGCTTTCGCGATGTCTTTGATCGTTGCCATTCACCAAACCTGCTTGCTGGACAGTCGTTGCCCTCGTTGTTTTCTGACTCGGTTTGCCCGGATCGCGAGGGCGAGCGTCAAGATAGCAGATTCACTTTTGGATAGCAGCCGCTATTTAACGAGCCCGGCGGCTCAACAGGGCGACAAGGGCTGAGGGCGGGCCGGTATTCAGCGGGTGGGCGGGACTATTGTCGTACGAATTTGCCGCACAGCATCTTTACCGTCAGAGGGAAAACGTATACCCTATGCGGAAAACATAACGGAGTGCGAGGTCACTATGCGCGTATTGGTTACCGGTGGCGCCGGTTATATCGGGCTGCACGCCAGCCTGGAGCTGCTCGGAGCGGGTCACGAGGTTGTGATCCTCGACAATCTGGTTAACAGCAAACGGGAGGCCTTGGGGCGGCTGGAAACGCTGGCCGGCCAAAGCGTGTCGTTTTACGAAGGCGATGTGCGGGATCGGGCGTTGCTGGACCGGGTCTTTACCGACCATAAGGTGGATGCCGTGATGCATTTTGCGGGCCTGAAAGCGGTGGGAGAGTCCACCCAGCGCCCGCTGGAATACTACGATGTGAACGTCAATGGCTCCTGGACATTGGTCTCGGCCATGGTGCATCACCAGGTGCACTGCATCGTGTTCAGCTCCTCGGCGACGGTTTACGGTAACCCGCATGAAGTTCCGATTCGCGAAGACTTCCCGCTCTCGGCCACCAACCCCTATGGGCGAACCAAGCTCGTGGTGGAGGAAATGCTGCGCGATGTGGCCGCCGCTTACCCCGAACTGAGTGTGGTGCTGCTGCGCTACTTCAACCCGGGTGGCGCTCACAAAAGCGGCTTGATCGGGGAAGATCCCAACGGAATACCGAATAATTTGATCCCGTTCATCGCCCAGGTCGCAGTCGGCAAGCGCGACCAACTAGCCGTGTTTGGCGACGACTACGACACGCCGGATGGTACCGGCGTGCGCGACTACATCCACGTTTTGGACCTGGCCGAGGGGCATGTGGTGGCGCTGGAACGGCTGCATCACGAGCGTGGCGTACACGTCTACAACCTGGGCACGGGCCGCGGTTACAGCGTCCTGCAGGTGCTTAAGGCGTTCGAGGCCGTAGTTGGACGCCCGTTGAAGTACCGCGTGGTGGATCGGCGTCCCGGCGACATCGGAGAGTGCTGGGCGGATCCCGCCAAGGCGACGGAATCCCTGGGCTGGAGCGCCAAACGTGGCATCGGGGAAATGGTCGAGGATGTCTGGCGCTGGCAATCACAGAACCCGGATGGGTTCTCGGGGCTGAGCGATTGAACAGTAGCATCAACGGCCGGTTTTGGGGAGCAAGGCACGCCGAAAATGTAAACGTTTCACCTGCTTGCTTTCACTTTGCGGCGCTTGACGCTGGCCTCTTTGGCGCTGAAAGCGCGACGAGGCGAATAGAACCGGCTGTAGGACGACAACAAGGTTAAGACTATGAGTAATGTATTTGATCCTGCCGAGCACCCGCACCGGCGCCAGAACCCCATGACCGGTGACTGGGTGCTGGTATCGCCGCACCGGTCCAAACGGCCCTGGCAGGGGCAGGCGGAAGCCGCGGAGGATGTGCAGCGGCCCGCCTACGACCCGGACTGTTACCTGTGCCCGGGCAATACGCGGGTCAACGGCGAGCATAACCCGGAATACCGCTCGACGTACGTTTTTAATAACGACTTTGCGGCGCTCAAGCCGGACACGCCAGAAGCCGCCGATGACGACCCGCTGTTCACCATGAGTACCGAGCAGGGGTGCAGTCGCGTGATCTGCTTTTCGCCGGACCATAGCAAGACTTTGCCCGAACTGTCCGATGCGGAACTGCAAGCAGTGGTCGCCTGCTGGCAGGCGCAAACCGCCGAGCTGGGCCACACCTACCCCTGGGTACAGGTGTTTGAAAACAAAGGGGCGATGATGGGCTGCTCCAACCCTCACCCGCACGGTCAGATCTGGGCGCAACGTCATGTGCCGACGTTGGCGGCGCGCAAGCAGGAACGTTTCTCTGCCTATACCAAAACCCACGGCACGGCGTTGTTGCAGGACTATATGGCTCGTGAACAGCAAGCCGGGCAACGAGTGGTGTGCGAAAACGCCGATTGGATGGTGGTAGTGCCTTACTGGGCGGCGTGGCCGTTTGAAACCTTGTTGCTGCCGAAGTTTGCGGTCCAACGATTGCCCGACTTGAACGCGTCACAAGCGGCGAGCCTCGCCGACATTGTGCGTCGCATTACCACCGCGTACGACAACCTTTTCAATATTGCTTTCCCGTATTCCATGGGCTGGCACGGCGCTCCTTTTGATGGTGAGGACCATCCGGAATGGACACTGCATGCGCAGTTCTATCCGCCTCTGTTACGTTCTGCCACCGTCCGAAAGTTCATGGTGGGCTACGAAATGCTGGCCGAAGCTCAGCGCGATCTCACACCGGAACAGGCCGCCGAGCGCCTGCAATCACTGCCCGCTGAACACTACAAGGCAGCGCGATCCAAAAAGGGAGAATAATGATGTCCATCGGTCACACTCCGATCGGTTTTTTTGAAGCCCACTTCAAACGAACACCCACGACCATAGTTCAGGCGCCGGGCCGCGTGAACCTGATTGGCGAGCACACGGATTACAACCAGGGGTTTGTCTTTCCAACAGCGATTAACTTCGCCACCACCGTGGCGGCTGCCCCGCGGGAGGACCGCCTTATCAATGTGGTGGCCGTGGACTATGGCAATGCGGTCAGTCAGTTTTCGCTGGATGACATCGCGTTTGATCACCAGCAGGGATGGAGCAATTATGTGCGCGGTATCGTCAGCGTTTTGCAAACGCGCTATGAGTTTGGAGGCGCCGACTTGTTGGTGACGGGGAATGTGCCACAAGGCGCCGGGTTAAGTTCGTCGGCCTCGCTGGAAATTGCCCTGTTGAAAGCGTTTGCCGATCTGTACCAACTGGAACTCGATGGCGTTCAGGCCGCGCTGCTGGGACAGAAAGCGGAGAATGATTTTGTCGGGTGTTCCTGCGGCATTATGGATCAACTGATTTCCGCCATGGGACAACACGGCCATGCCATGTTGTTGGACTGTCAGTCACTGGCGTTCCAGTCAACGCCAATTCCTGTCGGCTACCAACTGGTTATTGTCAACTCCAACGTGCAGCGGGCTTTAGTCGACGGTGAGTACAACCTGCGCCGCCAGCAGTGTGAAGAAGCGGCGCAAATAATGGGCGTCGAATCGCTGCGGCAAGCCAGCCTGCCATTACTGCACGAGTATCGCGAAAGCCTGTCGGAAACTGTTTTTCGCCGCGCCCGTCACGTAATGACTGAAAACCAGCGCACACTCGATATGTACTCCGCGTTATCCGCCAGCGATTACCGCCGTATTCGTGGCCTGATGGAACAGTCCCATGCCTCCATGCGGGATGATTTTGAAATTACGGTGCCCGCTATTGATTATCTCGTCGAGGTGATGCAATCGGTCCTGGGCGATGCCGGCGGCGCCCGAATGACCGGGGGCGGTTTTGGTGGTTGTGTGGTGGCGTTGGCGCCTGAGCATCTTGTGCCAGAGATGCTTAGTGTGGTGGCCGAGCGCTACTACGTCAAAACCGGCATTCAGGAAACCGCCTATGTATGTACGGCGGAGCAAGGCGCGTTTGCTCCGGATCGTTAACCGTTACTGCCGAGGCAGACGGGACGATTCCTATCGATAAATGATAACAAGGTTGCTTTCATGACTCTTCATCCGCTTGATATGGCGCTGGTTGCCATTTATGCCGTAGGCATTGTGAGTATTGCCTGGTGGGTATCCCGCGAGAAAAAAGGCCACAAAAAAGACGCGGGCGATTATTTTCTGGCGGGGCAAAGCCTGCCGTGGTGGGCCATTGGTGCCTCGTTGATCGCGGCTAACATTTCCGCTGAACAGATTATTGGCATGTCGGGTTCCGGCTATGTCGTGGGGCTGGCCATTGCCTCCTATGAGTGGATGGCCGCGTTGACGTTAATTGTCGTCGGAAAATATTTTCTGCCCATCTTCCTCGAACGGAAAATCTACACCATGCCCCAGTTTCTGGAGCAACGGTATGACCATCGGGTGCGCTCGGTCATGGCGATTTTCTGGTTGGGGGTGTACGTGTTCGTCAACCTCACCGCCGTACTGTGGTTGGGTGCATTGGCGATTCATACCATTACGGGGCTGGGCTTGTTTTACGGAATGGCGCTGCTCGCGGGGTTCTCCATCGCGTATTCGCTGTATGGCGGCCTGAAGGCGGTAGCCATGACCGACATTATTCAGGTCGTGCTGTTGGTGATAGGCGGGCTCTTTCTCACCTATACGGTGTTGAACACCGTCAGTGGGGGAACGGGTGCGTTTAACGGATTTGTGACACTGATGGACCGGCTGCCGGAAAAGTTCGATATGATCCTGGAGGCCGGTCACAGCCATTACGATGATCTGCCGGGGCTGTCTGTTCTGATCGGTGGCCTCTGGGTGATCAATCTTTCCTACTGGGGTTTTAATCAATACATTATCCAGCGCGCACTGGCGGCTAAAAGCCTGCCCGAAGCGCAAAAAGGCATTGTATTCGCCGCCTTTCTGAAATTGTTAATGCCTCTGATTATTGTGGTGCCGGGGATCGCCGCTGTGTTATTGGCGCCGGATTTGGATATCGCCGATGGTGCCTATCCCACCATGCTGAACATGATGCCGGTGGGCATTAAGGGCCTGATTTTCGCCGCGCTGGTAGCGGCCATCGTGTCATCGGTGGCCTCCATGACCAACAGCGTCTCCACGATCTTTACCATGGATTTGTATGCCCACCGCCGTCCCAACCAGTCTCAGCGTCATTATGTCATTGTCGGGCGCCTGGTCAGCGTCGTGGCTTTAATGGTGGCCATGGCTACCGCACAACCGCTACTGGGTCAGTTTGATCAGGCATTCCAGTACGTGCAGGAATTCACGGGTTTCTTCACCCCCGGTATTGTCACGCTGTTTGTGCTCGGAATGTTCTGGAAGCGCGCGACGGCCGGCGGCGCCCTTGCGACAGCGATAGGCTCCGCGGCTTTCAGTGTGGCACTCAAGCTCTTTTGGCCGACGCTGCCGTTTATGGACCGGGTGGGGGTGGTTTTTCTGTTGTGCATGCTGGTGGCCGTGACCTTCTCGTTTTTGGGCGCCATCCCGTCTCGGGAAAAAGTGGTCGATCTGGAAGGTATCAGCTTCAAAACCACAGCGGGTTTTAACCTGTCCACATTGGCGGTGGTAGTGATCCTGGTCGCGTTTTATGCCGCGTGGTGGTAAGGCAAAGAGAATTTTCGCGCACAAAACAGACGGGCTTTCAAGGCTGGCCCTTTCGAGGTGAACGGGGTAGGCTCCCGGGTTCTGTTGGAGGGCGAGTAAGGCTGAGTGAGGGTGAATCATGAAATTCTGGTTGTTTCTGTCAGTGGCAATTGTTGCGGAAGTGGTGGCGACGTCCGCGCTTAAAATGAGCGATGGCTTTACCCGAGCGCTTCCGTCCGCCGTCGTGGTGCTGGGGTATACCGTGGCGTTTTATTTCCTCTCACTGTCCTTGAAGAGTATTCCCCTGGGCATTGCCTACGCCATCTGGGCGGGGGTGGGCATTGTGTTGGTGGCGCTGGCTTCCTGGGTTATTTATGGTCAGAAGCTGGATGCGCCCGCAGTACTGGGAATGGCAATGATTATCGGCGGTGTGATGGTGATCAATATCTTCTCCAGCTCGACGGGGCACTGAGGGCTTGATAGACGATGGTGCTGACCGATCTTTTCTGGCTGACCGTAACGCTGGCATCATTGGCGGCTATTCCGAGTAGCAGCGTGGCTCTGGTGGTAGGGTGCGCGTCGGTCTCCGGTTTTTCGCGCGGCGCTGCGGCGGCGTTGGGCGTGGTGCTGGGCGATGTGGTGTTTGTGCTGGCGGCGGTGTCGGGCGTGGCGGCGCTGGCTGAGACCTGGGGACCGTGGCTTTACGCACTGCGCTATCTGGCGGCCGCCTATTTAGGCTGGTTGGCCCTGGGATTGTGGCGTACAGCCCGAACGCCTAAGCCTCTGGCGACCGCGTCGGTCAAAGCGGGGCTCTTTGCCTGTTTTGCTTCTGGCTTGCTGTTGACGCTGGCGGATGTGAAGGCCATTGTTTTTTACGCCGCGCTGTTTCCGTCGCTGGTAGCGGTGGAGCAGCTCGGCGTGATGGATATCGTTACGGTGGCGGGCATCACTGTCATCGCCGTGGGTGGTGTCAAGCTGATTTACGCCGCGCTGGGCGCCCGGATCGCGGAGCGCTTTCAATCATCCGGTGCACTGGCGCGCCCTTTCTCTGATAATGGTCAACCCCATTGGCGGTTTCGCCTGCAAAAAGGACTTGCGATGGCGCTGGGGCTGGCAGCGCTCTATCTGATCTGGCCGCGTTAATGGGGAAATGCGAACCCCAAGAGCGAAGGGTCGGCGGCTTAAGTACCTGGGGATTAGGCGTCCGGGTCGAAATCGGGGTTGCGCGGATCCATATCCGCCAGCCCCAGAGTCGCTTCGGGCGTAGTGGTAATGAAGGCCTCCTGCTCCTGAACCGGAATCGGGCTGCGCGTGCGACCCGGCCCAAGAGTCATGTAGAAAATCAATCCCCCCAGCGCGACACTGCCGGTAATGAATAATCCCCTTGGCCCCAGTGCCTCCATCACGAGCGAGCTTGCCACCGGGCCAATACAACTGCCCACCCCGTAACTGAGCAGCAGGGCGGTGCTGGCCGTGGTAATTTCACGGCTGTCCATTAAATCGTTGGTGATGGCGACCGCGATGGGGTATAGCGCCGCGCCGATGCCCACGTAGATGCCTGCAAACAGAATCAGCAGCCAAGGACTGAACGCTCCGAGTAACGCGGCGCACACACCGGAACCGGTAGCAATGATGGCCGCGTTCAGCAACACCCGGTAGCGGTCAAACCGATCACAGAGGCGTCCGACCGGCCACGCCAGCAGCATGGCGGCGACGATAGCCGAGGCCATGAAATTCGATACCTGAGCCAGTGTCAGCCCGATTTGGTTGGCGAATACTGGCCCCATGGTATAAAAAGCGCTGATCAGAACGCCCGAGAGCAATGCGCCCAAAAGCCCCGCCGGGGAGCGTTTAAACAGGTGGCGCAGGGACATGCGCTCACCGCTTTCCATGGTGGGCGATGTCTGTCGCGTCAATGACAGGGGAATAAGTGCCAGGACGACCAGAATCGCGGCGAGCGAGAACGGCAGAAAGCTGGCGGGATCCGCCACTCGGATTAATAACTGGCCCGCCGCCGTCGACAGAAAAAAGACGACTTGATAAACGGCAAACAAACTGGCACGGTTTTGATTGGTGGCCCGGCTGCTAAACCAGCTCTCCACCACGATCATAAGACCAGCCATCGCAAAACCGGCTACGGCACGCAACGCGGCCCACAGCACCGCGTGAACCGCCATGGCGTGCAGCAATATCACCACGGACAACAAGGCGGCAAAAACCGCGAACGCCCGGATATGACCGACGCGTTCGATAACGTTGCTGGCGTAGAGAGAGCCCGCGACAAAGCCAAAGGAGTAGAACACTAATACCCAGCCGATGAGAGAGGCGGGGAACGCGTCCAGGCTCAAGCGCAGCCCCAACAGGCTGGTTAAAAAGGCATTGCCGCAAACCAGCAGGACGATACTGGTGATCAGGGATGACAGGCTCAGCGCGGTTCTGGATGACATTGCTACTCCGTGGTTCTTCCATGGGTGCAGGCTGACAGCCTGTTACCATAGCAAGGAGTAACCGTTGGAACAATCGGAGCGCATTGGCTGAGTCGTCTATACTGACGACACGGTCGTATTCTTCGCACATCCATCACACTGGGGGGCGCATTGATCAGTCCCTCTAAGGAATGATTCATGTCTGAAATGAACACTCAGAACAAAAAAGGGGTGAACTCAACCGTTCTGTTGCCTGTTTTCCTGCCAGCGGTCGCGGTGATACTACTGCTGGTGATTGGCACCATCAGTAAGCCGGAATTAGCCGCCGAGGCGTTTAAACATTCACTGGCCTATATTAACAGCACGTTCGGCTGGTTCTACATGCTGTCGGTCGCGTTCTTTTTGGTGTTCATCGTCAGCATGGCGCTCACCAAATGGGGGCATATCAAGCTGGGTCCGGATCACGCCGACCCTCAATACAGTTTTCCCGCCTGGTTCGCCATGCTGTTTTCTGCTGGCTACGGGATTGCGTTGCTGTTTTTCGGCGTGGCCGAGCCGGTGCTGCATTTTGCCTCGCCGCCTGAGGGGGCGGCGGAAACGGTGGGCTCGGCCAAGCAGGCTATGCAAATTGCGTTTTTCCACTGGGGCTTCCACATTTGGGCCATTTACGGTCTGGTCGGTCTGGTGCTGGCCTACTTCGCGTTTCGTCACGGACTGCCGTTGTCGATTCGCTCTGCGCTGTACCCCCTGATCGGTAATCGCATCTATGGCCCCATCGGGCATGCGGTGGATGTGTTCGCCATTCTCGGCACCATGTTTGGTATTGCCACCACTCTCGGTCTGTCTGTCTCGCAAATCAATGCGGGCATCAATTACTTATGGCCTTCCATTCCCGTCAATACCACGGTGCAGATTATCGCCATTGCGATCATTACCGCGCTGGCGATATTTTCTGTCGTCGCGGGGATGGACAAAGGCGTAAAACGCCTCTCTATTCTTAACATGGTGTTAGCCATTTCCCTGATGCTGTTTGTGTTTGTGGCGGGGCCCACCATTCACATTCTGGAAACGTTTTTGCAGAACACCGGCAGCTACCTGAATAACATTGTGGAGCGCACCTTCAACCTGCAGGCGTACTCCCGTTCGGACTGGATCGGCAACTGGACGCTGTTTATTTTTGGCTGGACCATCGCCTGGGCACCGTTCGTGGGGCTGTTTATTGCCAAGATCAGTCGGGGCCGCACAATTCGTCAATTTGTGGCTGGGGTGATGCTGGTGCCTTCTATTTTCACCTTCCTGTGGTTCTCCGTGTTTGGGGATACCGCCCTGCACCTGATTATGAATGAGGGCTACACCACACTGATCGGGGAAGTACAAGCGGACGAAGCCATTGCGTTGTTCAAGCTGTTCGAGGCGTTGCCGCTGACATCGATCGTGTCCTTCATTACGGTTTTGCTGATTATTACGTTCTTCGTCACCTCGTCTGACTCGGGTTCATTGGTGATTGACTCCCTCGCTTCCGGTGGTGCGTTGCATACGCCGGTGTGGCAGCGCGTCTTTTGGGCCACCTCGGAAGGCGTTGTTGCCTCCACGTTATTGCTCGCCGGTGGGCTTAAAGCGCTCCAGGCGATGACCATTGCCAGTGCGCTGCCGTTTGCCATCATTATGATTATCGCGGCTATTGGTATGTGGCGTGCGCTGGTCATTGAAGGACACCACCAGAGCAGTCTTAAAACCGATGTGCAGCAGCGTTTGACGGGCACTTCGGGACGTAGCTTGTGGCGACGGCGGCTGGCGGGGCTGGTCAGCTTTCCGCAAAAGGACGAAGTGTGGGACTTTATGGTGTCCACAGTGAGCAAAGCGATGCATCGTGTGGAACGCGAATTGAACAAACAGGGTTGGGAAGCCGCTGTGCACCTCGATGAAGAGCACGACCGCTTGTGGCTGGAAGTGATCAAGGAAGATCAGGTGGATTTCATCTACGAGATTCGCCTGATTGATCACGCCCTGCCGGATTACGCTTATCCGGAAATGCCACGCGGCGAATCGTCGGACGCTTTTTATTATCGGGCCGAGGTATTCTTGCGGCGCGGCGGACAATCCTACGACATTTACGGCTTTGATCAGCAGGACATCATTACCGATATTCTGGATCAGTTCGAGAAGCACTTGCACTTCCTCGATATTTCTCCCGGGGTTTTGCCTTGGCGGATGGAAGCGCACGACGATATGCTGTCGACGCCGCCCGAGCCTCCCCAGGAGGAACCCGGTGTGAATGACGGTGGCGAAAATGGCGATAGCAAAAAAGACCCGTCGACCGATTAATAAGGAGGTGCGCCGTGCGTAGTGTAAACGGTGATTGGCGGATGTATGGGCTGGCGGCGTTGCTATTGGCAATGCCGCTGCAGGCCGTCGCAGATGAGTCGGTGGAAGCGTTGCGCGCGGAGCTCGAACGACTCAAGGCCCGAATTGAACAATTGGAACGCGAGCGGGCGAACCCGGTGAGAGAGGTGGATCTGGGTTCTGCCGTTTCAGGCACAGAACGGGTGCCGCAGGACAGTGAGGCGACGGAACCGGTTGAGCCCGACGTTCATGTTGGCGGCGCGTTGCGATTCAACATGGTACACCGCGACTTCTCTGAGACCTCCAAGGGCAAGCGTGGAGAAAGCGGCCTGGATGTCTTCCGCCTGAATGTGGACGGCGAGATCGATAACATCCTGGTATCGGCGGAGTACCGTTTTTATTCCTATATGCACACCCTGCACCACGGCTGGATTGGCTATCAGTTCAACGATGACAGCCAGCTGCAGTTTGGTGTGCACCGCGTGCCTTTCGGCCTTCAGCCCTATCCGGCTCACAATGCCTGGTTCGGTGTGCCGTATTACGTCGGGCTGGGGGATGATTATGACATGGGCATCAAGTATCAGCGCGAGGACGGTCCCTGGCAATGGCAGGTTGCTTTCTATAAAAATGAAGAACTCAATGATGCTACCAGCCCGGAGCGATACTCGTTTGACCTGGTGCGCAACGGCGATCAACAAAACGAAGAAATTAATCAGTGGAATGGCCGGGGTGCCTATACGTTTGGCCTGGGCACGGCGTGCGAAACCGAAGTGGGCGGCTCGCTCCAGGCGGGTGAAGTCTACAATGCCACCACGGATCGGCGCGGCGACCATTGGGCGGCGGCCGCCCACCTGGACAGCCGCTGCGGGCGCTGGCATTTTCAGGTGTCCGGCATCCGTTACGACTACAACCCGATCAACCCCGAAGGGGTCTCCTCCGACAGCGTGCAAGTGGGCGCCTTTGCCGGCACCTACGACATCGCCAGCAACGCCGATATTCTCGTGACGAACGTGGCGTATAACCTCCCGTCCCCCTGGAAGCGCATTGACAGCATCATCTGTTACAACGATTACTCCCAGCTGTTCAAAGACGAAACGGGCGCGCGGGATTCTCGCATTAACACCTTGGGTTGCGCGTTTGGCATGGGGCCGCTGTTCACCTATGTGGATTACATTTTCGCGAACAATATGGCGTATTTTGGTGACGGCTCTTTGGCAGGAACAGGAGCTGGTGACGATGACTGGCACAGCCGCTTTAACGTCAATATCGGTTTCTATTGGTGAATACTATGAATGTGATGCGTTTCCCGCTGGTGCTCGCGCTTGCCTGGCTTACCGCCGGTGGAGTACAGGCCCAGCAAGAACTGAATGTGGTGTCCTGGGACGGCGCTTACGTCAAAAGCCAGATCCTTGGTTTTATTCGTCCCTATGAAGCGCAGACCGATGTGCGGGTCAATGTGTTGCAGTACACCGGCGGCATTGATGAAATCCGCCGACAGGTACGCGCCTGGAACGTTCAGTGGGATGTGGTGGACCTGGAATTGTTCGATGCCATTCGCGCCTGTAATGAAGGGTTGCTCGAACGGATCGATCCGGACAGCCTGCCCGACGCGCCCGATGGCACCGCCGCCAGAGAGGACTTTATCAACCAGAGCCTTATGCCCTGTGGTGTCGGCAATGTGGTCGGGTCGACAGTGGTCAGTTATCGCACGGACCAATTCGAAAGCGCCCCTACGCAGCTGGAGGATTTTTTTGATCTGAAGAAATTTCCGGGCCGTCGGGGTATGCGGCGCAGCCCCCAAGGAAATCTGGAATGGGCGTTGATTGCCGATGGTGTTCCTCACGATAACGTATATGAGGTCCTTTCTACGGAAGCGGGCGTTGACCGTGCGTTCCGGGTATTAACCCGGATCAAACCATACATCGAATGGTGGCGCACGGGTGAAGACGCGGTGCGATTGCTGGAGACCAAGGCCGTTACCTTGTCGTCTGTGTACAGTGGTCGTGTGGATGATGCCGTGCAGCGCGGTGAGCCACTGGCGATTCTCTGGGATCATCAGGTGTGGTTTTACGACGTTTGGGCGGTGCCTAAAAACGGTCGGCGCACCGAACAGGCGAAGGATTTTGTGCGTTATGCGACGTCCACCGAAAGTCTGGCGGCGCAGGCAAAGTACATCCCTTACGGACCGGTACGGCAGTCCTCCCATGCGCTGTTGGCGCCCGCATTGCGGGAGCGTCTGCCGACGTCGGAGAACAACCGGCGCACCGCTGTTGAATTGAATGCCCAGTGGTGGTCCGAAAACCTTGAGCGCATTGCCCCGCGATTTGAGCGCTGGGCCGAACGTCCGGTGATGGTGCCTCGAGAACTCCCCCGCTAGCATTTCGGGTACGCGGTTTCTGGAGCTGTGCAGGAAATGATATGATACTTGTTCAGAACAAAAAGATACTACTGAATGTAAATTGGGAGAATGAGTGAAATGAAAATTGCGTTAATGAACGAATTCAGCCAGGCGGGTAAGAACCCGGTGATTTTGGAACAGTTGAACAGCGTGGCCAGCGAGCAGGGTCATCACGTGTTTAATGTGGGAATGGACGGCGACAATGACCACCGCCTGACCTATATTCACCTCGGTATTATGGCGGGGCTCTTGCTGAACGCCAAAGCGGTGGATTTTGTCATCAGTGGTTGCGGCACCGGGCAGGGGGCTTTGATCTCGTTAAATGCTCATCCCGGCGTGGTGTGCGGCTACTGCATTGATCCCTCGGATGCCTATTTGTTTGCGCAGATCAACAACGGCAATGCGCTGGCGCTGCCGTTTGCGAAAGGCTTCGGCTGGGGCGCCGAACTCAATTGCCGTTACATTTTCGAGAAAGCGTTCAGCGGCGAAAGAGGTCAGGGCTACCCGCCCGAGCGCAAAGAGAGCCAGGTGCAAAATGCGGGCATCCTCGATCAAGTCAAGTCGGCCATGTGCAAGGATTACCTGGAAGGATTGAAGGCGCTGGATCAGGAACTGGTAAAAACCGCTGTGTCCGGTGAGCGTTTTCAGGCGTGTTTCTTTGAACACAGCCAGAACACGGCGCTGACCGAGTACGTACGCGGTGTGTTGGATGCCTGAATAACGCGCGCCTGATCGGGCCTGCGTTCGACTGGCCCGGCGAAAACCCGCCCTTATCAGGCGGGTTTTTTTATGCGTGTTCATCCGGTGTCATCCCACTGTCATATAAATCAGGTTGCATAGGCGCCATGCGTACTTTGGTTGCCTGGTTTGTTTTACTCGTTCACCTCACGCCCGCCATATTGGCCTCCGGGGGGCGTTCTCTGCTCTGGCGGTTGCCGCTGCTGGTGCTCCTTGGGCTCGTGAGCGGCCTGCTGTTTCTCGCCCATGCGGTGGGGTTTGCGCTGGATGATGTGCTTTTCCGCCGCTATCGTCGCATTCCGGTGAAAGCGCCTGTGTTCATTGTTGGTGTTCCCCGCAGCGGCACCACGCACTTGCAACGACAGCTGGCGCAGGACCCGGCGTTTACGTCGCTGACACTCTGGGAATGCCTGCTCGCCCCCTCAATTACCGAGCGCTATGTATGGGCGACGCTGGGGCGCTGTTTGGCACCCTTGACCCGCAGGCTGACCCGCTGGCGCTGGCGGGGAATGGACGCGGTACACCATCTGGGCTGGCGAGAGCCGGAAGAGGACTTTCTGTTGCTGCTGTATCGCGGTGGCTGTTTTTTACCGGCCCTGTTGCGCCCGGATGCAGACCGTTATTGGGAGCTGGCCTTTCTGGACGACGCGGTCGAACCAGAGCGACGTCAGGTGTTAATGCAATTCTACCGGCGTTGCGTGCAACGCCATCTGTACTATCACGGTACCCACCGTCGACTGCTCAGCAAAAATCCTTCCTGGACCGGCTGGGTCACAACACTCAGCGATACGTTCCCCGACGCGCGCTTTATTGCGTGCGTACGCCGCCCGGGTGAAGCGGTGCCTTCTCAGTTGAGCGCTTTGCGCCCCGCCTTGCACAGCCTCGGCCGTCAGCGCTTCGAGGGTGCCCTGCAAGAGCGCTTGTTGATGGTGCTGCACAGTTATTATCGGCAGGTGGCGGTATGGAGGCACACTCAGCAGCAGCCGGGAAGTCGCGTGCGCGTGTTGCCCTTGCCGCAACTGGCCCGGCTTGGAGAAAGTGGCTGGAAGCGGTTGTACGCCTTCTGTGAGCAGCCGTTGCCGAGCGTAACAAATAACGGGCCGCGCGAACGTCGGGACGCCGTGCCTGGCCACCGGTATCGTCTGGAGGACTTTAATCTAACGCCAGCGTGGGTCGAACGTTTTTTCGCGGATGTCTGGTCCGAGTGCAAAGCACCGGAAGCAAGATTCGAACGGGCCGGGAGCTGTAGACCATGAACGCGGTTGGATGCGAGACAGTGGAACGCGAGGGCCTGGGCCACAAAACGCTGCGCCTGGCCATCGTTTCGGATGCGGCACCAGGGCGTAACGGGGTGGGAGCCTACTATCAGGATTTACTTGAACAGCTGGCACCCCGGGTCGCCGCCTCGGCGCTGCTGTGCCCGCAAGTCGATGCCCGCGGTCGTTGGCGCACGGGCCTGGCATTGCCGCTGCCCGGCGACCGCACGCAAAAACTGTGTCTGCCGAATCCCTTGTCGTTGGGCAGGGAGTTGAAGCGATTGCAGCCGCAGGTGGTGATCGCGGCGACGCCAGGGCCCTATGGCCTGGTCGGCGTGAACTGGGCACACCGGCATAACGTGCCAGTACTCGCAGGCTTTCATACCTCGTTTGAACAATTGAGCGAATTATACTGGCAAGGTCGCTGGCACGGTCGGGTGATTCAGCAGGCGTTCGAGCGTTCCCACCGCTATGTTTTTGCCCGTTCGCGCTCAGTGCTGGGCAATGCTGACCCGATGTTGTCGATGGCCCGGCGCATGGGAGCCGTCAACACCTGTCTTATCGCCACACCGATTGCGGCTGAGTTTACCGCCACCGCACCGCCTTCTTATGATGGGGCCGTGCGCCGGGTGTTGTTCGCGGGCCGGTTGGCCGCCGAGAAAAATCTGGAGGCGGTGTTACAAGCCGCCCGGGCGCACCCGGATCTGATGTTTTCCATCGCGGGTGATGGCCCGCTGCGAGAGTCAATGCAACGTGCTGCCGAGGCGTTGCCGAATCTTCAGTTATTGGGGTGGCAATCGCGCTCGGCGTTGCGCGAGCAAATGGATGCGCATGATGTACTGCTGCTGCCATCGCACGTCGAATCCTTTGGCACCATTGCCCTGGAGGCGATGGCGCGCGCTCGGGTCGTGATGGTGTCGTCCGGTTGCGGCATTGTGGAATGGCCCGCACTGCGCTCCGGTCTGGTGGTGATTCCGCCGTGTGGGAGCGCGGCTGAAGCGCTGGTGAGTCTGAAAACGGCGTCCCCGGAATGGCGCCGGGCCTTGGCTCGCAAGGCTCGGGAAGAAGCCCAGGCGTTGAATGAAGGCTGCCTGATTCACTGGCTGGCGCTGTTGCAGGGCACGGTGGATCAGGCGGCGGACTTGCCAGCGGTGCCTCAGGAAATCGCGCGACCCGTTCTGGACTGAGGGACGAACGCAAGCGAGGCGGACAAATCCCACCCAAAATACAGGAGAAAACGCGACCGTGCGGGCGCTGGTTTCGATTCACGATGTGATGCCTCATACCCTGGGGCAGGTGACAGCCCTGCTGGCCCTGATGTCTCCCCCGGTACGGGCCCGCGTGGTTCTGCTGGTCGTGCCCGGTCGGGATTGGACGCCAATGGGGATTGCCCAGCTGGCCTGTTGGGAAGCGGAGGGGCTGGAGTTGGCTGGGCACGGTTGGAGCCATCAGTCCGGACCGATACGGGGGCTTTACCACCAGCTTCACAGTTGGTGTCTGTCACGGCAGGCGGCGGAACATCTGAGCCAGTCCCGCGAGTCTTTGCGGGCACTCTTGGCAAAAAATCACCGCTGGTTCTCTCAGAACGGGCTCTCTGCTCCGTCACTCTATGTACCGCCGGCCTGGGCGCTGGGGCGACTGACCGCAGCGGATTTGCGCGAATCCCCGTTTGACTATATCGAAACCACCTCGGGTTACCGACACCTGTCCTCCGGCAAGCGGTGTGCCGTCCCGCTGGTGGGTTACGAAGCCGATAACGCCTGGAGAGCGGCGGGCCTGTCGTTGTGGAACCGTTTTAATCGAGCGGTGGCGTCCGCCACCGGGCGCCCGGTACGGCTGGCGCTGCACCCGGACGATGCGGAGTTGCGGCTGGCCGATGAGTTGCGCCTGACATTGGAGAGCCTGGAAGCCTCGGTGGACTACCGCACGTTGTTTTCGGCGTCGGATTTCACGGCGCCGTAACAATTCCTGCCTAAGCTGACCAGCCAGCGTTGTCAGTGGAGAAATCAATATGGTGCGGTATCGCAAATGGCGGACACGGTGTGTCGCGGCGGCGTGGCTCGTTATGATGCTGGGTACGGCGCTGAATGCCGTGGCCGAACCGTCACCGGCATTGCCGCCGCTGGCGGCCGGGGAACAGGGGCAGTTGTTTGCCTTGCAGGGCTCGAACACAGTGGGTGCGCGGCTCGCACCGGAACTGGCTCGCGATTATCTGATGGCCAAAGGGGTGCAACGAGTGAGTATCCGGGCCCGGGGTATCGCCAACGAATACCGAGTGGAAGGGCGTTACGCTGGTACTCTGGTGTTCATTGATGTCGCCGCGCATGGCACGGGCACGGGAATGCGCGGTCTGGCCTCGGGCGTGGCTGACATTGCGATGGCATCCCGGCCTATAACGGTGGCAGAAACACAGCTGTTCGAGCACCCCGAGGCGATGCGCACCTTTGAAGCCGAGCATGTGGTGGCGATCGACGGTCTGGCCGTGATCGTGCACCCGGATAATCCGGTGTCGTCACTGACCGTCGATCAAATCGCGGGATTATTTTCCGGGCGGTTCCAAAACTGGTCCGCGGTCGGGGGACCGGAGCGGCGCGTCTCCCTGTACGCGCGCGATGACCGCTCCGGCACCTGGGACAGCTTTCGCAGTATGGTATTGGGGGATGACAATGAACTGGTGGGCGGTACGCCCCGGTTTGAATCCAACGATCGACTGTCAGACGCGGTGGCCGCTGATCGTGGTGCGATTGGTTTTGTCGGGCTGGCCTCGGTACGCAAGACCAAAGCGCTCAGTGTCTCCCACGCCAATGTGCGTCCTCTGAGCCCTTCCCCATTGTATGTGGCAACGGAAGACTATGCGTTGGCACGACGGCTTTATTTTTACACCCACCCGGCACAAACCTCACCGCTGGTGGCGGAGTTTATTCACTTTGCTCAAGGTGAACTCGGTCAGCGCCGGGTGGCGGACGTTGGGTTTGTGGCACAAACGCCCGTGGAATTTCGCCCGGAATTGCCAGCGGGCGCACCGGCTGATTATCAAGCTTTGGCAGCGCATTCCGAACGTTTGTCAATCAACTTCCGGTTTGATCGCGGCAGCTCCCGGCTGGACAACAAGGCACTGTGGGATGTGCAGCGTCTCACACAGTTTATGGAAACGCCGGAGAACCGGAACCGCCAGCTTCAGCTGATCGGGTTTGGGGATGCCCACCAGTCTGAGCAGCGTGCCCAGGTGCTCTCGCGGATGCGTGCGCTACGGGTCAAGGCCGCATTGCGCGACGGAGGTGTGGAAGCTGCGTCGGTGGTGGGGTTTGGCGGGCTCTTGCCGGTAGCGGAAGGCGAGGGTGCCGGGCGCCTCAAAAATCAACGGGTGGAAGTCTGGCTGTTTGACAGTGAGGCGGCCTCGACCGTCAACGGCATTAAAACCGAGCGCTGGCAGACTGACCGTCCTCCGAGAGCGGTGGATGTCAGGTAACCTGGTCCCGGCCACCAAGCTTGGATCGGTAGAGCGCCTGATCAGCCGCTTCGACAGCCGCTTCGAGCTTCTCGACGTTATGGCACACCGCAACGCCAAAGCTGGCGGTGATCTGGTGCGCTTCGCCGCGCACGACGAACGGTGTTGAAGCAAGGTGTCGCCGCACTTTTTCCGCGACAGTAAGCGCATCGGCCAGGTCGGTATCCGGTAAAAACATCAGGAACTCTTCGCCGCCCGTACGACAGGCAATGTCCTGGCGACGCAGTGTCTGGCGAAACCGCTGGGCTGCCTGCCGAAGCACGTGGTCACCGGTCTGGTGGCCGAATTGGTCATTGAGTTGCTTGAAGTGGTCCAGATCGCACATCACCACCCCGAGGGGCAGAAAGTCGTCAGGTTTTTGCGCCAGGTTATGAGCAAATTCGGCATCGATAAACCGGCGATTGGGCAGCAGCGTGAGAGGATCGGTGTTGGCCTGCTGCTCCCGGGTGGCCTGCAACTCACTCATTTCATCGTGACTGCGTTGCCGGTAGTACTCATTCATCCACGAGGCGACCACGACCACCAGCAGTGAAATGTAAAATCGCCCGATTTCCTCTTCGCGATATTCTGCGCGAATGTGTTCGGACGCGAACAACAACATGGCCAGGCCCGCCATGATCAATCCGTTACCGATGAGCGCGTTGCGGGTGCCCAGCATGCCAAACAACACAGCGGGAAAGGGAAACACCCAGTACAGAGCGGTGTTGGCGTAGCCGCCGTGATAAACCAGCGTCAACACAAAGAGACCCACCCAGACTGTTTCGATCAGGCAGGCGCGTTCAATATTTCGGGACCAATGGTAATACACCATCGTTGCCAGGAAGGCGCCGGCAATGCCGAACAATAATGCGGTGAGCAGAAGGTCGGGTGATCCGGCGAGGACGGATCGCAAGCCCGCCCCGACCATTACGGCACCGGAACCATAACTGACGAAGGACAGGATATAAGTACGCCGGTCGACGTCGATTTTTTTGGCCTGAGTGTTAATGGCTTTTTTGTCTTTTTGTATAGCCCGGGGCTTATGTTCCAGAACTGTCATCGTCTCAAGGGCACAGGGCGTCCCATCATCTCTTGGTATTAAAACGTGTATTTCAGCGCCGCGAGCGGTGTTGGGGACCCATCTCCGGTAGCTGAGGAGAGTCCCTTAGGAAACTTTGGCAGAGAGTGGCGTATTTATCAATTGAAAACCGGCACTTTCCTGTGGAGGACGCTCAACCCGCAGTGTGAAAAATCACGGTTGTCTCGGGAAGGCAGCGCGTATCAAAGGCGACTAAACCGGTTACATCTGCTAGCATCCGTGCTTTTTCCCTATCGGAGAAGACGCCATGGCTGCATCACGACGAACCTTCCTCAAGCAAAGCGCGCTCGCGATGGTCGCGGGTGCTGTCCCGTTTGGTGCGCCACTGGCGGCCTCCAGACGAGCAGCACGGTTTGCCCTCTCGCTCAGCCCTGGAATGATTGGAGTGTCAGTCTCGCAACGGCAGGCCATTGACCTGGCAGTGGAGTTCGGTTTTTCGGCCGTCACCTGTGCACCGGGCGAACTGGTAGACGCCCCAGAGGCAGTGGCATCCACTAAAGAACGCATGGCACACACCGGCCTGCAATGGGATGCTGCAGGGTTGCCGGTGGAGTTTCGACAGGACCGTGCCACGTTTGAGTCGGGGCTGAAAGCGCTGAAAGCGCAGGCCGCCGTGATGGAACAACTGGGTGCCACGCGAATGGGTACCTGGATCATGCCGACCCATGACAGTCGCACGTACCGGGAGAATTTTGCGTTGCATACTGAGCGGCTGCGTCAGTGTGCAGAAGTGGCTGGCGAGCACGGCGTGCGCCTCGGGCTCGAATACGTGGGCCCGAAAACTCTGATGAGCCGGGACAAGTTTGCCTTTATTCGCACGTTGGCCGAAGCCCGGGAACTGATTACTGCCATTGATCGTCCGAATGTTGGATTGGTGTTGGACAGCTTCCACTGGTTTTGTGCGTCAGACACGGTAGAAGATCTGTTGGCGCTTTCGCCGGACGATATCGTGACGGTGGATCTGAATGACGCCCGGGACGATCTTTCCAGAGACGAACAAATTGATAATCGCCGCCATTTGCCCCTGGAAACGGGTGTGATTGATATGAAAACGTTTTTGACGGCGTTGCAAGACCTCGGCTATCGGGGTCCGGTGCGGGCGGAACCGTTTAGTCAGGCGCTGAATGAGCTTCCCGACCGGCAGGCGGCGCAAAAAACAGCAGAAGCGATGCAACGGGCATTATCGCTGGTGTAAAAGCCATTAGCGGGGCAGACTAAACGGAAAGCCATTATTTGGGGCGGTGCCTTTCACCAGGAAAGGTGTCCGCCCTTTTTTGGTGCGGGCACTGGCTTCTTCGGTCAGGATCTCGCTTGAATAGAGGTGGCGGGGCTCGTGTCGGGCGCGCTACACTCTGGGCGAGTGCCCGTTAGTGGCACAGGTTTTGCGAGGCTAGGTATTCGGACAGGTTGTATTTGGCAGACCTATTTTGAATAACAGGACAACAGCCCATGGTAAAAAACTTGTACATGCTTCCCGAGGGATTGCCCGAACCTGTGGAGGATGGTGCCTGTGATCATCTGCAGGGGCTGGCTCTGCCTTCAGTAACCCGGCCCGCCACCAGTGGTGGCAGCGTCGACCTGAGTGAACTGCCCGGAACCGCCGTGGTGTTCTTCTATCCCATGACCGGTAAACCCGAGCAGCCTCCGATGCGTGGCTGGAACAAAATCCCTGGCGCTCGGGGGTGTACCACGCAATGCTGTGGTTTCCGCGATCGCTATCCTGAATTCCAGGCCCTGGGGGTGTCGGTGTACGGGGTGAGTGCGCAACCGCTGGCGGACCAGAAAGAGGCTGTCGAGCGCTTGCGTTTGCCATACCCGCTGCTGAACGATACCGACCTCAAGCTGGCCGAGGCCCTAGAGCTGCCGCTGTTTGATTATGACGGCCACCGCTACATCAAGCGCATTACGCTGCTGGTAGAGGGCGGAGTCATTCGTCAGGTGTACTACCCGGTGTTCCCGCCACACCTCAACCCCACGGATGTATTGGCGCAACTCAGGAGTTGAGTCGCAGGCCGATGCCGAGGTCGGCCTCAAAGCACGGCCAGCGTCGCCGCTCCTCGGACCATCGGCGGTGGCGATGTTGTGCGGCGTAGTGCTTGAAGCTGGCCTCCTCAAAGGCGTGTTCGCTCAGTAATAACTCGGCGGAAAACAGCACCGCCTGATCCAGCTCGTTGGCGAAAGGTTCTCCAATCAGCTCATGGGCGATCACATTGGCTCGGGTGGTATCCAGTGGGGCCAGAGGGATGCCGCAATAACTGATAAAGCGGTCGTTGACTTCCTCCAGCAAGCGGTGGGAGAGGTAGGCCTCGTCCAGCAGTGCGGCCCATTGAGTGCGGCCGGCGACCAGATCCGGAGGGCAGAGAATGTAATCACACGCGACCAGCAGCAGTGGTTTTATACGTGGGTACAGGCCCGCCTCCTGCGTCAGGTTGTAGATGGCTTCGATTAGCTCCGGCACATTCTCGATATAGCGCACCACAAAACTTTGTAGCGCGTCCGCCGCTTGCTCGCGGGGCAGCTCAATGGCACCGTGCAGACGGTGGGCTCGACGCTGCAGAATTCGGTGTAACTGTCCTGTTTCTGTATCTGTCTCCCTGGCTTGCCGAATCAGCGCTCGTATGTTGCCAATGGATTGGACACACAGCATGTTGCATAGGCCTCCACGTCCGGCCGTTGGGTGTGGTCGGCGCTTTCTTCCTTTAAAGTTAATTCAAAAGTGAGTAAATACAAGCCACTTTTAAGAGTGTTTTTTTATAACGGAGGCGGTGGGAACCCGGGAACGGGACTTACATCGTAGGCATCGTAGGAATGGAACTTAATCAGGCGGGCCGAGTGCGATACCCGTAGCGATATCCAAAGACAGCACCAAGCAGCAGGCCCCGCAGCGCATTGAATATGAGAAAGCAAAGCCATAGACCGTGGTTCCCGAATGCGGAAAGCGGCCACCACAACACAAGAAACAGAGCGGCGGAAATCAGCACCGTGTATTGCATGGCGGCTGTCTGTCCGCTGCCCAGAAACACGCCGTCGAGCTGGTAGCCCCAAACGCCGACCAGTGGAATCAGGCAGACCCACACAAAATGCGCCCTCACCAGGGCTTCCACAGTGGGCAGGTCAGTAAACAACCCTGGCCACCAGGGCGCACCGAGTATGAACAGTGCGCTGATCAGAGCCGCGCAGAGCAACGCCCAGAGCCCGGTACGGCGCACCGCCGCGCGGAAGGCCAGCGGTGCGTTGGCCCCAGTAGCGCGCCCCACCAGGGCTTCGGCCGCATGAGCGAAACCGTCCAGTGCGTAGGACGTCAGTAACAGAAACTGCATCAAAATAGCGTTCGCGGCGAGGATCTGGTCCCCCATTTGCGCGCCCTGGGCGGCGAAAAACACAAATATCGCCAGCAGGCATAATGTGCGCACAAACAAATGGCGGTTAACGACGAACAGTTCCCGGTACTGTCCCAGGCGCTTCAGTGCCGGAATATCCCATTGGCCCGGTGTGCGACTCAGTACCCGCAGCGCCAGCCAGAGGCCGAGAACAAGCCCCCCGTACTCCGCTACGACGCTGGCCCAGGCGGCACCGTCGCTATTCAAGCCGAATCCGAGAATAAAGACGGCATCGAGCGCAATGTTCAGACCGTTGACCGTAAAGAGAATCGCCAGGGGACGCCGCGTATCCTGGCGGCCGATAAACCAGCCTACCAATGCGTAATTCATCAGGCTTGCCGGCGCGCCTAACAATCGTATCTGGGCATAACTCAACGCCAGCGCCAGCACTTCCGCGCTCGGATTCATCCAGCCCAGAATCACAGGAAGCAGCAGTGGGCCCGCCAGGGTCACCAGGCACGCCATGGCCACGCCGATCAGCAGGCTTTGCGCCAATACTTCTCGCACACGGTGGTCATCACCGGCACCGAGTGCGCGAGCGGTGACGCTGGTGGTGCCCATGCGCAGGAACCCGAACGACCATAGCAGGAGACTGACCACGCTGGCGCCGAGGGTGACGGCGCCGAGATACACTGCGTTGGGGAGATGGCCGAGAATAGCGGTATCCACGGCGCCGAGCAGGGGAATGCTGAGGTTGCTCAACATCATCGGCCAGGCCAGTTGCCAGATCTGGCGGTGGCTGGGCACCGCGTCTTTGGTGGAAGCGTTGGGCTGGTCGGACACCGCCGTTCCCCGGTGTGAATTCAGAAAGGAGGCGGAGTGTACAGCGCCCTGTGGGGAGAATACAGCCCTGCGACGTTTAAAGCCGGACACTGAGCGGTGCCGCGCTGTCGGCTAACCTAAGCGCATAAAGGCATTGACTTTTTATTCCAGTTATGGCCTCCTTGTGAATGGTGGTTGCGACATTTCGCCGCAGTGCACACTGGCCGTATCCCGCCGTCTTGAGCCCGTTGGTTTTCAGCCGACATTTTTCCTTCCGATGCTGTAACAGCACTGGCAGGATGAGTGTGTTCAGGTTGGCGGGTGCGGTCCCGAAGAAGTAGTAGTTTCACAATAATCTATAAGTTAGCTACACGGAGAATTTGGGCGATGTTTAAACGAGCGCATAGGCGTTTTGCCTGGCTGCTTGCCCCTGCCGTGCTGATGCCCAGTTACCGGGCGGTGGCAGAAGAGGTTGAGCGTTGGAAGTTTAATATGACCGAGGGGGTCACTCCGGTCAGTCGCGAAATTCACGGCCTGCACATGGAAATGTTCTGGTGGTGTGTAGCCATCGGCGTGGTCGTGTTTGGGGTCATGTTCTACAGCATGATCGTGCACCGCAAATCCCGCGGTGTTAAACCCGCCAACTTCCATGAAAGCACCGGCCTGGAAATTGTCTGGACCGCCATTCCCCTGGTCATTTTGATTATTATGGCCATTCCTGCGACCAGCAGTTTGATCAAACTTTACGATCATTCGGAAGCCGAGGTGGACGTTCTGGTGACCGGCTACCAGTGGCGCTGGAAGTACGATTATGTTGAAGAGGATTTCAGCTTCTTCAGTAACCTCAGTACCTCGCGTGACGAAATCGACGGCTTCGCCCCGAAAAATGCCAACTACCTTTTGGAAGTGGATGAGCCGCTGGTGCTGCCGGTGGGACAAAAGGTACGGTTTTTGGTGACCGCTGCCGATGTGATTCATTCGTGGTGGGTGCCGGCGCTGGGTGTCAAGCGCGATGCCATTCCCGGTTTTATCAACGAATCCTGGGCTTACATTGAAGAGCCCGGTATTTATCGCGGCCAGTGTGCCGAGCTGTGTGGCAAGGACCATGGGTTCATGCCTATCGTGGTGGAAGCAAAGCCGAAAGCCGAGTATCGCCAGTGGCTGGCTGATAAAAAAGCGGAAGCGGAAGAGCTGGCAAAACTGACCGAACAAACGTTCAGCTTTGATGAACTGTACGCACGCGGCGAAGACATTTACGGTCGCTGGTGTGCTGCCTGTCACCAGGCTGACGGCTCCGGTGTGCCGGGCACTTTCCCGGCCCTGGTGGGTGACGGTGTCGTGACCGGGCCGATTGATGACCATATTGATGTGGTGGTGAACGGCGTGCCGGGCACAGCCATGCAGGCCTTTGGCGAGCAGCTCAGTGAAGTGGATCTCGCCGCCGTTGTGACCTACGAGCGCAATGCGTGGGGAAACAACATGGGTGATGAAGCCCAGCCCATTGATATCTATAACCACAAACAGGGCAACTAAGGAGGTAGCGCAATGGCACACGGCCCCGCTAAAGGTATTTCCCGCTGGTTGTTTACCACCAACCATAAAGACATCGGCACCATGTACTTGTGGTTCAGCTTCTGCATGTTCTTCCTCGGTGGCGTATTTGCGCTTGTGGTACGTGCGGAACTGTTTCAGCCCGGTTTGCAGATTGTCGAACCCAACTTCTTCAACCAGATGACCACCATGCACGGCCTGATCATGGTCTTTGGTGCGGTCATGCCGGCGTTTGTTGGCCTGGCAAACTGGATGATCCCGATGATGGTGGGCGCGCCCGACATGGCTCTGCCGCGAATGAACAACTGGAGCTTCTGGATTCTGCCCTTCGCGTTCCTGATGCTGGTGTCTACCCTCTTTATGGAAGGCGGTGCCCCGAACTTCGGCTGGACCTTCTACGCGCCCCTGTCTACCACTTACGCGCCGCCGTCGGTGACCTTTTTTATCTTCGCCATCCACATCATGGGTGCGAGCTCCATTATGGGGGCGATCAACATCATCGCCACTATTTTGAACATGCGCGCTCCCGGCATGACGCTGATGAAAATGCCGCTGTTCGTCTGGACCTGGTTGATCACCGCCTATCTGCTGATCGCGGTGATGCCGGTGCTGGCAGGTGTGGTGACCATGATGTTGATGGATATTCACTTTGGCACCAGCTTCTTTGACGCCGCTGGCGGTGGTGATCCGGTGTTGTTCCAGCATGTGTTCTGGTTCTTCGGGCATCCCGAGGTGTACATCATGATCTTGCCGGCATTCGGTATTGTCAGTGCGATCATTCCCACCTTCGCTCGCAAACCCCTGTTTGGCTACTCCTCCATGGTGTACGCCACCGCCTCAATCGCTTTTCTGAGTTTTATCGTGTGGGCGCACCACATGTTCACCGTGGGCATGCCCATTGCCGGTGAGCTGTTCTTCATGTACGCCACTATGCTGATTGCGGTGCCGACCGGGGTGAAAGTGTTCAACTGGGTGGCCACGATGTTCCGCGGTGCCATGACATTTGAAACGCCGATGCTGTTTTCCGTGGCGTTTGTCATTCTGTTCACCATTGGTGGTTTTTCCGGCCTGATGCTGGCTATTGCGCCGGCGGACTTCCAGTACCACGACACCTATTTCGTGGTGGCGCACTTCCACTATGTGTTGGTGCCCGGCGCCATCTTCTCCATTACTGCGGCTGTTTATTATTGGCTGCCGAAATGGTGTGGCCACATGTATAACGAAACATTGGGAAAAACGCATTTCTGGTTGGCGTTCATTGGTCTGAACCTGACGTTCTTTCCCATGCACTTTTCCGGTCTGGCTGGCATGCCCCGCCGTATTCCGGATTACCACATGATGTTTGCCGACTGGAACATGATTTCATCCGTCGGTGCCTTTTTGTTCGGCGGTGCGCAAGTGCTGTTCCTGTACATCGTGATCACCACGATCATCAGAGGCAAGCCGGCCACGGCGGAAGTCTGGGACAATCCGGAAGGTCTGGAGTGGACGGTGCCTTCACCGGCGCCATACCACACGTTCAGCACACCCCCGGAAGTGAAATAAACCGGTTCGCCAGAGAGAGGTTGCCGCGATGAGAAAGCTGCTGCCTGATAACCCGATAGCCGCGCTTACCCTCAAATTGGGGGTGACCGCGGTGGGCATGTTTGTCTTCGCCATTTGGATAATGCCACCGCTGTACGATGCGTTCTGCGAAGTCACGGGCTTGAATGGCAAAACCGGTGACCGCTACACAGCGACGGACTCGGGGGTGGATGAGAGCCGGGAGATTAAGGTGCAGTTTGTAGCGACCAACAATGAGGGAATGCCCTGGGAGTTTCAGCCTGCTACGCGCACGGTGACTGTACATCCCGGTGAGCAGACCCACATCAATTATCATGCTCGCAACCCGACAGAACGCGATATGGTTGGGCAGGCCATTCCGAGCCTGGTGCCGTTCAAGGCCAGTAATTATTTCCACAAAACGGAATGTTTCTGCTTCGAACAGCAGCCACTGACGGCGGGCGGTTCGGCTGAGCTGCCGATGTTTTTTATTATCGACCGGGATATCCCCCGGAATATTCATACCATTACTTTGTCGTACACCTTGTTTGATGTGACTGACCGATTCAATGACGGTCAGCACGATCTGGCGAATGTGGAACAATAAAAATGAGTGCGGAGTAAACGTTATGGCAACGAGCGAAGGAACTTACTATGTGCCGGAGCAGAGCAAACTGCCGCTCTGGGCCAGCTTCGGACTGTTTCTAACCGTCTTTGGTGCGGCCAACTGGCTTAACGACAGCAGCTCAGGACCCTACCTGTTCATGGCGGGTGGCTTGATATTTGCCGTTGTGCTGTGGAACTGGTTTGGCGCCGTTATCAATGAGAACATGGCGGGCCTGAATAATGCCCAGCTTAAACGGTCCTATGTCTGGGGCATGGGCTGGTTTATTTTCAGTGAAGTGATGTTCTTCGCCGCCTTTTTCGGCGCGTTATTTTATATTCGCAACCTGGCATTGCCCTGGCTGAGCGGCACAGCCGGAGAAACTTCCACGAACGAATTCCTGTGGCAAGGGTTTGAAGCGAGCTGGCCGCTGATGGTGACGCCGGATATGGCCGTTAATGGGGATAACGCCACCGTGCGCGGTCCCGATGAAAGCATGAGCTTTTCCCACGCGGGCTCGCTGTGGAGCTGGTTGCCGTTCTGGAATACGGTCTTGCTGCTCAGCTCCAGTGTCACCGTGCATTTTGCGCATTCGGCGATCAAGAACAACAAGCGTCGTGCATTCAACACCTGGCTGGGCGTGACCATTTTGCTGGCCATTGCGTTTA
Source organism: Marinimicrobium sp. ARAG 43.8 (assembly GCF_050113635.1). Classification (NCBI taxonomy): domain Bacteria; kingdom Pseudomonadati; phylum Pseudomonadota; class Gammaproteobacteria; order Cellvibrionales; family Cellvibrionaceae; genus Marinimicrobium; species Marinimicrobium sp. ARAG 43.8. The sequence continues at coordinate 1,156,430 of NZ_JBNJLT010000001.1, read as the reverse complement.
TCGCTTTGCAGATTGAAGAGTATTACGTGGCGTACACGGAAATGGGCCTGACGCTGCAATCCGGGATTTATGGCACTACCTTCTTTATGCTGACGGGTTTCCACGGTATGCATGTGTTTCTGGGCATGTTTATGCTGAGCGTTATGTGGTTCCGTTCCGTACTGAAAGGGCACTTTAAACCGGACGACAATTTCGGGTTTGAAGCCGCCAGCTGGTATTGGCACTTCGTGGATGTGGTTTGGGTAGGGTTGTTTTTCGCGGTGTATATTTTCGGCTAACGCTAAACAGACCGATGGCGACGCTTCACAGCGTGTGATCCCAGGGGGCAGTACTGGAAAGGATGCCACTGTAAAAACCGTAGAAAACGCAAAGCATCATCAAGGCGGCCAGGGTGATGCGAATGCCCAGTGCATACAGCGTTCGTTTGGATTCGGGCACGCCGATGTCTTTGAGCAGAAAGCGCAGACCGCTGCCAAGACTGATGAGTACACCGACAAACAGTAGCAGGATAATGATTTTCAGCCACATACAGGCCTCCGTTTTGTGAAAGCATCTCAGAATGGTTCAGGCTCACAGTGTAGCACCGCCTCGGGCGAAAAACGGTCCCAGCGCGCCTTTCGATGGAAGATTACGCTGCTTTGCCTGCTGACATTACCGATGCTTATCGGGCTGGGGGTATGGCAGCTGGAGCGCGCCAAAGAAAAGCAACACCGACAGGCCCGAATGGACAGTGTGGCGGCGCAACCTCCCGCCGAGTTACCCGGCACCGAGTGGCAAGCCCTGGAGGTCAATCGGAGGGTGTTGCTTGAAGGTCACTATTGGCCGGATCGTAACTGGCTGCTGGATAACCGGCAAAGGCAGGGGCGGGTTGGCTACGAAGTCGTGACACCGTTTGAACTTACCGACGGCACGGTCGTATTGGTGAATCGCGGCTGGATCGCTGCCGCTCGACATCGGGACGAGTACCCGAATCCGCCAGTGCCTTCGGGCGAGGTGACGCTGTTCGCCCAGTGGCTTGCCCCCAGCGATCATCCGCTGCTGAGTGGCAGACCGGCGTCCCGTGGCTGGCCCGCTGTGGCGTTGACCCTGGATCCTCACGCGATGGGAGAGCGATTAGGGGAATCGGTGCCGAATTTTTATGCGCGACTGGATGATGGCAGCCCGGGTGTATTGATTACCGGCTGGCAGGATCTGGAAGTCAGCGCAGCCCGACATTTCGGGTATGCGGTTCAGTGGTTCACTATGGCGTTGGCGGTCGTGTTTTGGGGATTGTGGGCCAACCGCTGGTTATGGCGACCCCGTTCGACAACAACACACTCCGCAGACCGTGGTAGCGAGAGTAACGACAATGACTGACAGTGCAAACACGCAAGACGAGCGACGCATGAAACGCCGGGGACGCCTGCTGGCCTCTGCCCTGATGGCGGTTGTCGCCCTGCCCATGTTGATTGCCTATGTGTTTTATCACACCGGCGTTGGCATCCCTGATGAACAGGTGAATGAAGGTTTTCTTTTGGATCCACCGCAGGCACTGGCGCAGTGGCAACCGGAAACGTTGTCCGGGAAAAACTGGGCGGTCGATCCCAAAGCGGCGAAACACTGGCGATTTATTATTCCGGTGGATGCCGACTGTTCCGGCGCTTGTGGGGACAACCTCTATTTGACGCGGCAGGTGCATGTGCGGTTGGCGGAAAAAGCCAGTCGGGTAGAGCGAATTATTTTGTTGCTGGATGGCGAGTGGAGTGACGAGGCGCTCGAAGAGCTGACCGCCAAGCATCCGGGCACTCGCTTGTTGCGGGCCGACCGTGAACGCGTGGTCCAATCCTTGAACGCAACCAACAGGGCGGGTGATCCCTTGGCATCCGGGCGTTACTTTCTGATGGACCAGGAAGGGTATGTCATGATGGCGTACTCCCCCGAACACACAGGCAATCAACTGCTCAAGGACATCAAGCGCTTATTGCGCTATTCCTACGACGACTGATGGATTAACCATCACTGAATCCAAAACTAAAATAAGGAGACTGATTCGTGCCACCTTCTGTTTCCCAGAAAAAACACGGTTACCGGTGGGCCTTATTCGGTGTCCTGCTTTGTTCGCTGGTGGTGGTTCTGGGGGCGTTCACCCGGTTGGTGGACGCCGGGCTGGGTTGTCCTGACTGGCCCGGTTGCTATGGTCATTTAACCTGGCCTTCTTCGGCAGAATCTGTAGCGCGAGCGGAAGCCCTGTTTCCCGAAACGCCTGTGGAACACGATAAAACGTGGCCGGAAATGGTGCATCGTTATTTCGCCGGCACGCTCGGGCTTGTGTTGCTGGGTTTAGCGATAGCGGTGTGGCGCAACGCATCGCGTGCACCGGCGATGCGCTATCCCAAATGGCACGCCACGGCGCTGGTGGGTCTGGTGATTGTGCAGGCCGCGTTTGGCATGTGGACGGTGACGCTCAAGCTTTGGCCTCAGGTGGTGACGGCACATTTGCTGGGCGGGTTTGCAACGCTGAGCGTATTGTGGCTTTTGGCGTTGCGTTTGCAAAACCAGCCCTGGAGTCTGGCAGCGAACAGCTATCGTCGATTGCGAGCCTTGCGCCCGCTCATTTGGATGACGCTGGTAGCGGTAGTGCTGCAGATTGCGCTGGGCGGCTGGACCAGCGCCAATTACGCGGCGTTGGCCTGCACGGACTTTCCCACCTGCCATGGCGAATGGTGGCCGGACATGGATTACTACCGGGCGTTCAATCTGGCGCAAAGCGTGGGTCCCAACTACTTGGGTGGTTTGCTGGAAGGGGATGCGCGTACGGCCATTCACATGACGCACCGCATTGGCGCGCTGGTGGTCAGCGTGATGCTATGTGTTCTGATGGTTCGTGCCTGGCGTGTTTCGTTGCGCCGTTGTCGGCGCTTGATCGGCCTGATCGGATTGCTGCTGGTGGTCCAGATTTCTCTGGGTATTTCCAATGTACTGGCTTCTCTGCCATTGTCAGTAGCGGTTGCTCATAACGCGGTCGGTGCGTTACTGTTGCTCAGTCTGGTGACGCTGCTATATCGGAGTTACTCGGCCATCCGAATTTAATCATTTCAGCACGCTATAAATACAACACGCTATACATACGATAGGTGCCTCATGGCTAAAGCCGTTGATCGTCCGCACACTTCCTCCGGTATCCACTGGCGGGATTATTACGAGCTGTGTAAACCCAATGTTGTGCTGCTCATGATCCTGACTTCGGTGATCGGTATGCTGTTGGCCGTGCCGGGCATGGTGCCACTGGATGTATTGCTGATTGGCAACCTGGGCATTGCGCTGTGTGCGGGCTCGGCGGCGACAGTCAATCACTTGGTGGACCGGCACGTAGATCAGAAAATGGCCCGTACTTTTAATCGACCCGTGGCGAAAGGCCGGGTTGAACCGGTGCAGGCCGGTATTTTTGCGCTGATTATTGGCAGTCTGGGCATGGCGCTGCTGGTCGTGTTCATCAATACCCTGACCGCCGTCCTGACGCTGGTGTCGCTGCTGGGTTACGCCGTGGTCTACACCCTGTTTCTCAAGCGCGCCACGCCCCAGAATATTGTGATCGGCGGCATCGCTGGCGCCGCGCCACCGCTACTGGGCTGGACGGCGGTGACCGGACAGATTGACGGTCACGCTCTGCTGCTGGTGCTGATTATTTTTGCCTGGACGCCGCCGCATTTCTGGGCACTGGCGGTACATCGTAAAGACGAGTACGCCAAAGCGGATATTCCCATGCTTCCGGTGACGCACGGCGAGCGCTACACCAAACTGCACATCCTGCTCTACACCGTTATTCTGGTACTGGTGACCATGTTGCCTTTTATCACCGGCATGTTGAATTGGCTCTACCTGCTCGGGGCGCTGGTGCTGGGGGCCGGTTTCCTGTATTGGTCGTTGGCGTTGATGTTCAGTCGCAAACCCTCGGTGGGGATGGACACGTTCAAATACTCCATTGTTTATTTGATGGCACTGTTTGTGGTGATGCTATTGGACCATTATCTGCTGCCGGTGCCGGCCGATTATCTCGCCCAACGTTCGTAATTGTGCGCGGAACTCGGGGCTGGCCGAGTGCTTACATGATATCCGGAGGTAATCGGTGACTGACGATTCCAATGACCACGGTAAAAACGATAATGCGGGCGACCGCCAAGAGGTCCAGCGGCGCGGTGTGCGCCGCACGGTTGCCGTGCTGGTGGTGGCGGTACTCGTAGTCATGGGGCTTCAGGTTTACAAAGTGACCCGTGATCCCCCACTGGATCGCGAAGCCCTGCGGGAAGCCGGCACCATGGTATTCGAGCAGCCGCGCCGTATCAGTGCTTTTGAGCTGGTGGATCATCGGGGCCAGCCTTTTACTCAGAACAACCTGCAAGAACACTGGACCCTGGCTTTTTTCGGGTTTACCCATTGCCCGGATATCTGCCCTATGGCGATGGCGGATCTGTCGCGCATGATGGAACAGCTTCCCCCGGCGCTGGCAAAACAAACTCAAGTGTTGTTAGTGACGCTCGACCCGGCGAGGGATACACCGGAGGTGCTGGCTGAATATGTCCCCTATTTTCACGACGATTTCATCGGCGTTACCGGGGAGTTCCTGACCATCAAACGCTTTGCCAACCAGGTTAATGTGGCGTTCGCGAAAGTGACCCAGGGCAATGATTACACCGTTGATCACAGTGGTCATGTCGTGTTGTTTAATCCCCGCGGTGATTATCATGCTTTTTTCAGGCCGCCGCTTGATCCCGTCAAGCTGGGTGAGCACTACCAGACGATTGTGAACGCCTTTACCTTCTGACCCCCCCCTCCTTTTTTCAATAATAAATTTTATTTTACAGGCAAATTATGGGTGTGTTATATAGAAGGCCACCATAATAAATCACGGCGCGGGCCTTGAGATGAGGTTGTCGCGGGAGAGAATAATGAGTGACCAACCTTTTATAACCGCTGTCCGTCGGAAGGGCGAAGAAGAACGAAAATATCGCGCGCCAGCTCTGGAGAAGGGGCTGGATGTGTTGGAGTTGCTTGCACGCAGCGGTGATCCCCTGACAACGTCGCAAATCGCGGCAAGTCTGGGGCGATCAGTCAGTGAACTGTTTCGGATGATTCTGGCGCTGGAGTATCGGGGTTACATCGTCCCGGTGGAGGGAACGGGTGAGGGATATACGCTCAGCAATCAGTTGTTCACTTTAGGTATCTCCCGGGCACCGACCAAAACCCTGATTGACGTGGCGATGCCAGTGATGAATGCGCTGGCTCACGATATTGGTCAATCCTGTCATCTGTCGATTCTCTCCGGGGAGCAGGTGGTAGTCGTTGGTCGCATAGAGAGCCCGGGTGATCTGGGCTTTTCGGTGCGAGTGGGGTACCGACGCCCTGTCGAGTGCTCAGCATCAGGGCTGGCGATATTCAGTTTTCAGAGTGAAAAAAACCCGTTGAGCCTGCAGGCGCGCTGCGGTTTTAAAGCGTCGGAATGGAAGGATTTCACGCAGCGGGCCCGGGAGGCTCGTGCGCTGGGCTACGTCAGAGCCCCCAGTGAGTTTACGGACGGCATTACAGACCTGTCGGTTCCTGTACAGGGCGCGCGTGGTGCGATTGCCGCTCTGACCGTGCCGTTTGTGCGATCCCGACCGGATAATGGTTGCAGCGTGGAAGAAGCCGCTGGACGGTTGTGCGAGGCGGCCGCTGAGCTTGCGAAACATCTGGAACCGTATAATCTTTAGGGAAAGATCGGAACTGCCCCGTTGAGAGCGGCGTTTCTGCTGTAATAATAACCATTGAGGAGTTGGTGTTATGAACCGTTGTCTAGTCGTTGCTTTTTCAGTCCTCATGGGTGCGCTGGCTGCTTGCAGCGCCACACACACGCCGAAGGACGCCGCCGACAGCGTGCCGCCCGCCCTCACCCCGGCGCCGCTGGAAGAGGAGTGGGCCATCGACTGGTGGATGCCTCGCCACGAAGAAAAACTGGCCTTGCGCTCGACCCGGCCTGAACTGGTGTTTATGGGAGATTCCATCACCCAGGGCTGGGAAGGAAAAGGTGCCGAGGCTTTCGGCCAGACGTTTGGCCAGTGGCGCACCCTGAACCTGGGCTTCAGTGGTGATCGCACTGAAAATGTAATCTGGCGATTGCAGCACAACGAGGTCACCGGTATTGATCCCAAACTGGTGGTACTGATGATCGGCACCAACAATACGGGGCACCGCATGGACCCGCCGGACGATATTGCCGCCGGTGTAACCAACATCATCGGAGAGCTGCAAACCCGTTTGCCGAATACCAATATTTTGTTGCTGGCGATTTTCCCTCGCGGCGAGACGGCGGACGATCCCAAACGTGTGAATAACCGTGCGGTGAATCAGAGAATTCGTTCGCTAGCGGAGCGTCCCGGCGTATTTTACGCCAACCTCAATACGGTGTTTATCGATGGTCAGGGCCGCTTGAACAGCGCGATCATGCCCGATCTACTGCACCCGAACGCTGAGGGGTATCAGCGGTTGGCGGATGCCCTTAAACCGTTGGTGGACGCATTGATGACCAAGGGCACGCTACCGTCAAAAACCCGCTAGCGAAATGCCCGTTGTTTGGCCGGACTTCTGGGGATTCCGGTTTCAGGCGGCTTGCGCTGTATTATTCGCAGGCAAGGGGCGTGTCCAATGCGTTTGCCACTGCACGGGATCGTTGTAGTGCAACAAGTGGATCTCGCCCTGGGCGTCTTCCAGCAAAGCGGTGCAGCTTTCGATCCAGTCGCCGGTGTTGGCGTAATGAGTGCCGTTTTGCTCGACCAGCGCGGCGGCGTGAATGTGTCCGCAGATAACGCCATCAAAGCCGCGTCGCTTCGCTGCTTCCATGGCTTCTGTCTGATAGGTCTCAATGGCGGCCCGAGCGCCTTTGATATTGCTCTTGATCAGTCCGGCCAATGAAAAATAAGGGCGTCCAAACCAGCCTCGGAATCGGTTTGACCACCGGTTGATGAACAACAGCAAGTTGTAGGCGAGGTCGCCACAAAAACGGGTAATCCAGCTCAGGTTGATGTAGGCGTCCATGGCATCGCCGTGCATGATCAGCCAGCGGCGGCCATCAGCGCTGATGTATTCGTGTTCCTGAGCAATTTCAATGGGTCCGAACAGGTCGCCATCGAAGCGACGCATCGGCTCGTCGTGGTTGCCGGGCACGTAGATCACCCGTGTGCCATTGTTGGCCAGCTCGTAGAGCTTGAGCATGACCTGGTAGTGTTCGGCGGGCCAGCAAAACCGCTTTTTCATGGCCCAGAAGTCAATAACATCACCCACCAGATACAGCGTGTCGCACTCAATGTCATCCAAAAAGCGCAGCAGGTAGTGGGCTTTGCAATCCCGGTTGCCCAGGTGGAGGTCCGAAATCCAGACGGTGCGAGCGGCAATAGAGGGGCGAGAGTCGGTCATGGAAACAGTCCCGTTTGACGATGACGGGCTCAGTCTGCCGCGCCCGCGTGACGAAAGCGCGACAGTGCCATGACAATTGAGTGACAGCGGCAGCGTTAAGAATCGTCAGTGGGGATCGCTACCCTGAGTCAGCCATTCCAGAACGGCGTACCGACTTTCGAGCATGTCCCGATAGACTCTCAACACCTGTGGATTGGGGTGGGTCTGGCGTTCGAGCCGGGTCAGCCGACCGGTGAGAAACGCAATGTCCTGGTGGACTTTGGCGGCGATGGTGTCGCTGCGAACGGATTCGCTACCGATGACAACGTTTGGGTTGGCCATAAGCAGTTTCCTTTTGCCTCACGCACGGCGGCGTGGTGGGTTAAATAACCGTCGGGACTACTCACCAAGTATTGCACAAATTTTAAGCAAGGAAAGTGATTGAAGACATTTTTCTTTCAGGCACGGTATCAGGGCGCCGCGCGCCGCAACAGAGACAGAGTAAAGCAGGCTGTAGCGCACAGCACGATGGACGGTCCGGCCGGGCTATCCCAATAAAAAGACGCCGCCAGCCCGCCGAGTACCGAGAGACCACCCAGCAAACTGGCCACGAATGCCATGGCTTCGGGAGAGTGGGTCAACCGTCGGCTGGCGGCCGCCGGAATAATCAGTAACGCGGTAATCAGCAGCACGCCTACCACCTTCATGGCGATGGCAATGACCAGTGCCATCAACAGCATCAACGCGGTGCGCACGAGCGTGACGGGCACGCCTTCCACTCGCGCAAGGTCTTCGTGAACGGTGATGGCGAGTAAAGGGCGCCACAACACCACCAGAAGGGCGGACACCAGAACCGAAATGATCCAGATGGTAATGACATCCGTTCGGCTGGCGGCCAGTATGTCGCCGAACAGGTAGCCGAGCAGGTCGATGCGGCTGTGGGTAAACAGGCTCACCAGTATCAGGCCCAGAGCCAGGGTGGAGTGAGAGAGAATCCCCAGCAACGTATCCGTGGCCAGTAACCGGTTGTTTTGCAGTGCCACCAGAATCAGCGCCAGCAGCAGACAGCCGATAGCGACGGCCAGGTTGAGGTGGATATCCAGCAACAAACCGAAGGTCACACCCATCAGGGCTGAGTGAGCCAATGTGTCACCAAAGTAGGCCATGCGGCGCCACACCACCAGGGCGCCAAGCGGTCCGCTCACCAGGGTTACGCCAAGGCCGGCTAACAGCGCATACAGCAAAAAATCAGGCATGAGGGGGCGAATCCTGTTCAACGATATTACCGTGATCGTCGTGGCGGTGATCGTGGTGGTGTGTGTAGGGGGCCACAAGGGATTGGCTGCGTTCTCCAAACAGCGCGTGGTAGGCCGGATCGTTGGTAACCTGATCGGGGTGGCCGTGGCAGCAGACATGCTGGTTCAGACAGATTACGGTGTCTGTGGTGGCCATCACCAGATGTAAGTCATGGGACACCAGCAGCACGCCGCACTGGCGTTCCCGGCGGATATCATTGATCAGCCGGTACAGGGCCTCTTGCCCGGTAACATCCACGCCCTGTACCGGTTCGTCCAGTACCAGCAGGTCCGGGTCGCGCATAAGTGCCCGCGCCAACAGCACGCGCTGGGTTTCGCCACCGGACAGGTTGCTCATGGTGGCTTCGGCCAGGGGCTGGGTGCCGGTCATTTCCAGCACTTGCTCCAACGGCAGTCGCGGCTTTCCACCCAGGGTGAGGAAACGGCGCACGCAGAGCGGCAGACTGGGATCAATGGCCAGTTTCTGGGGCATATAGCCAATGCGCAGCCCCGGTCGACGCTCAATCCGGCCCTCACTGGGCTGAATCAGTCCCAAAGCGCAGCGCACCAGCGTGGTTTTGCCAGCCCCATTGGGGCCGATCAGCGTCACGATTTTACCGGCTTCAAGTGTCATGTCGGCACGGTGCAACAGAGTTCTTCCGCCCCGGCGTACACCCACATGCCGGGCCTGCAGCAGCGGTTCATTCATGGCCCTGGCTCCCGCCGTCCGGGCTCCTGCAATCTGGACACAGCCCGGTAACTTCCAACGAGTGACTCTCTAACAGAAAACCGGCCTCACGGGCGTTCTCGCCAATGGTCCGGGAAATGGCGTCATCGTCCATTTCCACCGCCACGCCGCAGTGGCGGCAGAGAAGGAAATGGCTGGCGTGCCGATGTTCCGGGCTGGGGCAACCGACATACGCGTTCAAGGTGTTAATGCGGTGTATCAGCCCCTGCTCGAGCAGAAAATCCAGGGCGCGATAAACCGTTGGCGGGGCGACGCGGCGAGTCGAGGCCTCGGCGAGCTGGTCCATCAACTGGTAAGCGCCCAGCGGCCGGTGACTCTGCCAAACCAGCTCCAGCACCTGCTCTCGCAAGGGGGTGAGACGGGCTCCGCGCTCGGAGCACAAGCCGCGCGCCGAGGCGAGCGCCGAGCGGACGCAATGGCCGTGATTGTGTGGGCGGAAAGCAAGTGGCGTGTCGGTCATAGGAGTCACGTGTTCGGAATAGCGATGAAAGTGTTATACTATAACTTTTACGATCCCGTTTAGCGAGAATCCTTTCATTGACGGGTGTCAGAATCATTGACGAGTTTTTCTTCATGAGTGCAAGCCCTTCCTGGCGTCACACCGTTTCCGGCATTTTGCTCGTTATGCTGTGCCTCTCTCCAATTTCCCTGATCTCCCCGGTCGCCCGGGCCGAGGTTGTCGTACTGACCAGCATCAAGCCTCTTGCGTTGATCGCGGAGGCCGTCGTGGGGGAGCAGGGCCGTGTTTCCCATTTGCTGCCCGCCAACGCGTCACCGCACGATTATCCGCTGCGGGTCTCCGATATGCAGCGCCTGTCCGGTGCCAGCCTGGTGCTGTGGGTGGGCCCGGACCTGGAAACCTTCTTGCGTCGCCCTCTGGCGAACGTGCCGGCTGAACGGACAATGGCCGTGGGCGAATTATCCGGCTTGAACTGGCCCAGTGAAGACGAAGCGTCCATTCACACCGTCGGTGAGCACGATCACGCCCATCATCACCACGAAGGTCGCGACCCCCACCTCTGGCTCAATCCGGCCAACGCCGGGGTAATAGCCCGGGCGCTGGCGGAACGTCTTGCGGTCGTGGCGCCAGAGCACGCTGAGCAATACCGGCGCCAGGCGATGGAATGGCAATCCCGCTGGCACGAGTTGGACAGCGAGTTGAACAAACGCCTGTCTCGGGTACGTTCCCGGAAGTTTGCAGTGTATCACGAAGGTTACCGCCATTTTGTGGCGCACTATGGTTTGAGTCAGGTCGCGGCCGTCACCCTGTCGCCGGAGCGACGTCCCGGTGCCCGTCATTTGTACGAATTGCGCGAGACATTGCGCGATGCCCGCTGCCTGTTTACGGAACCCTACTACGATATGAGCGCGGCTCGCGATCTGGCCGATGAGATGGGGTTGTCATTGGGGGAAATGGATTTGCTGGGTGCTTCTGAGGCAATCACGTCCTACCAAGAGTTGTTGACGGGTTTGACCGATGCCGTGGTCGAGTGCCTGTCCCCTTGGTAAGTGCTGCCTGCACGAATTCACCGAGTATCCTCCGCAAGGCATTAACACTTTCTTTCGTAACGAAAAAAGCCGTAGCGTGTTAGCGCTACGGCTTTTTTAACCCATCAGTGGGCGGATTTTATCAGGGCAGCTCCCAGCGGATATTGGTTACCCGAAAAACGACGTCCTGTTGACCAAATACTGGCCAAATAGAAAAGGGTGTATCAACACTCCCTATATTAAAACCAGGTTGGGCAGCAATGCTGGCGATAGGTACGGTGATGTCATGCCAATCATTGTCGGCTGGCAAAGAGACTGGAATTTCAGCACCCACGCAGGGATGGCCACAGTCTGCTTTGACGAGAAAACCATCAGTATTGCCATTATTACTGATCACTTTTAAATCAAACACCAGGTTGCCTCCGGAAAATGCTGAGAGATCCTTTGGCGTGTTGCTTTGAATATAAAAGGTTCCAAGACCTACTGGTGTGAAAGTTAACTCAATAACACTTCCATCCATATCGACATCAGAAACCACATCGATACTGATATCTTGGCCACCATCTTCCCAAACACCTAGCCCTGGGTCACCCCATGCAGGTGATAAATCACCATCGAAAATAGCCATATCATCAGTGATGGGCTCAGGTGGCACCTCCGGCTTGATATCGCAGTCCCCAAATTCCTCGCTGTCCTGACACACAATCCGGACATTGGCAATTTGCACATGAGCGTCACCGTCCACCGGCTCGATCACAAAGGGATTCTTGATGCTGCTGAAATCCACCGGGGTGGCGTAGCCTTCGTTAATGTTGGGCTGCAAGGTGTACAACCGCACGGCGACTTCCGCCCATTCGCCCGTGGGCGGAATTTCGATTTCGTGATAGCTGTTGTTCGGGTAGCCGCTATCCAGTTTCACGAGCAGTTTGGTTTCCGGGTCGATGTCCAGTACCCGCAAATCAAACTTGATTTCACCGAGATTGGCGGCCCGACCGTTGCCGCTGATGTCGCCACCGAAGTCGAGGGCCTCATCCGACAAGGCATCGCCGACGATAATAAAGGCGTTACTAACACCGCTAAAATCGAGATCCCAAACGGTGGCAGTGTTACCGCCAGGACCATCAGTAACGGTCGGTTCAGTCGCTGAGACGCTGGAACCTTCCGGAGGACACCATGGATCTCCTCCACACGCATACTGGCCTAGGGTCAGACCGGTGGTGACCTCGGAGCCGTCCACAACAGATTCAAACGGCTGCAAACCATCCCGATACAACCAACGCACATCCCAATCGGCCGGCGGTGCCTGATGCCCGACGATATCGGTAGCTTCTACGCCCGGGTTGGCGGAAGGCGTTTCACAACCTTTTCCGGTTTCCGGGTTGGCAGAACATTCATACACCTTTACGAAATCCACTGCCATGGTGACGTCATCGGTCACGTCAAAGGTTGGAAGGGGCACGTAGTCGCCATTGCCCAGCGCCACGTTCAAAATCATGTGGAAGGGTTGGTCAAAGGGTGCAAAGGGGTTGTCGCTTCCGGCGCCAGCCACCTGATAACCCACTTCCTGGCCGCCCCAGTAATAGCTAAACCAGTTGCCGCTGTTGCGGGCGAAAAGAACATCATCCACATACCAGCGGATCTCACCTTCTTCCCACTCAATGGCGTAGGTGTGGAACTCTTCCCAGATGTTCTCGGGAGGATTGTAAGAGGCACCGGTGTTCTGGTTCCACGGCCAGGAGTACCCGTAATGCAGAGTGCCATGCATTTCATTGGCTTCGCCAGTGGGTTGTGGGCCGCTGACGCCGGGTTGGAACGCCTCAAAAATATCGATTTCGCCGCTGTGGGGCCAGCCGCCGTAGGCGTTATCGGTGGGCAGCATCCAGATAGCAGGCCAGACTCCCTCGCCGATAGCGGGCATCTTGGCGCGAATTTCCATGCGGCCATATTGCCAGTCGCCCTGGTCTCGGGTGCGCAGTCGGGCTGAGGTGTAATCCTTACAAACAGAGGTGTCGCTCGGATCGTAGTTGGGGTCTTCCTGATTGGTGGCCGGACCGCAGAAGGGCTCGGCTTCTCGTTGTGCCACTATGTTGAGGAATCCGTCAGCGACAAAGCTATTGTCGGAGCTGTCGGTATAGCACTGGGCTTCATTATTGCCGCCGCCCCAGCAGTTCACTTCATGTTCCCATTTGCTGGAATCGATGGCATCGCCTTCGAAATCATCTTCCCAGACCAGCGTCCATTCCGCTGCCACACTGGAAGAACTTGAACTGCTGGGTTCACTGGACGATGAGCTGGTGGGTTCACTAGAGCTGCTGGGTTCACTGCTGGCACTGGATGAGGCGTTGTCGTTAGAGCTGCTGCCCCCACAGGCCGTCAGTGTGAGCGCGAGTGCGCTCAATACCCAGGCTTTTGTCATTTTATTATTCATATTGACCTCTTGTTATCGTTTGGTTTTGCTCCGTCCCGCTGCGTCATAAACCCGTCGCGGCGAGTGCGTCGGGCCGCTCGCGGTCGAGAAACGTCAGTAAAACGGATGCAGGGAGCAGTATCGTGGTGTGTTACGCGGGTGTCGTCTCACTATGATACAAAGCGCAATGTGATAAGAGCCACTTTTCAAAAACCAAACTGACACCTGGTTGGCGCCCATAAAAAAAGCCCCGCCGGGCGGGTGCCAGGCGGGGAAGACAAGCGAGGAGAGTAAGTCGTTGCTAAGAGTTTGGCAGCCCCAAACTCAAGGGCGGCTGAAGTCAGCGCCAGCCCGGTTTAGAAATCGGCTTGAAGCTGCTGGCTGAGTTTGGCGTTTAACCGCTCATTCAGCTGTGCATCAAGTTTCTCATTCAATTCTTGAGATTGCCGTTCCAGATCCTGGGTGCTCAATGTCTCGTGAGCGCGCTCAGTATTTTCTGGAAGGTTCCAGCGCATAGCGACACCAGCCTCGGCGGCCGCGAGGGCCATGTTCGGTTGTGCGCCAATAGTGGCACCGTCTGCCGCAGCATTGGCGGCCAGTACAAGAGATGCGATGAACAGACCAAGTTTCTTCATGGTGTTGCCCTCCATGGGGTTTCCCCGTTGGTTGCTGTCAGCCTTGGTATCGGACAGCGTATGTCGAAGTAAGAATAGAGGATCACTCTATTTGTTACGTATGGTAACACAATCGTTACTATAGTCCAGTGGTATTTCACATTGATGATAAAAAAATGAGATTTTTGTTAAGTAATTCGCAAGGTTACGCCGAAAACCACAGGTTTTGGTTCATAAATGGTCGGGTAACACATAAGTAACAAATTTCTGGTTATAACGGGTGGCTGAAGCGGGAGCGGTTTTTGGGGTATGCTTGACCTCCCATTTTGATCAATGACCCCGACCCCAAGGTTGCTATGACCCAAAAAGCCCCTCTGGTATTGGTGGACGGCTCGTCCTACCTGTACCGTGCCTACCACGCCCTGCCACCGCTGAACACGTCCAAGGGCGAGCCCACCGGAGCCGTCAAGGGTGTCATCAGTATGCTGCGCCGCCTGCTTAAGGATTTTCCCGAGAGTCCCGTGGCCGTTGTTTTTGATGCCAAAGGAAAAACCTTCCGTGACGAGTTGTACGCCGAGTACAAATCGCAGCGTCCGCCGATGCCGGATGATATGCGGCCTCAGGTACAGCCTATTAAGGACATTGTGCAGGCGATGGGTTTGCCGTTGTTGGTCGTGGAGGGGGTAGAAGCCGATGATGTGATTGGCACTCTGGCTCGACAGTGTTCCGAGCAACAGCGCGACATGGTGGTGTCCACGGGCGACAAGGATATGGCTCAACTGGTGAACGCCCACATCTCCCTGGTCAACACTATGACCGGCTCGCACCTCGATGAAGATGGCGTGCGCGAAAAGTACGGCTTCGAGCCGCCGCTGATGATCGATTTCCTGGCGTTAATGGGAGACAAGTCCGACAACATTCCCGGTGTGCCGGGAGTGGGTGAAAAAACCGCCCGAGCCTTAATCGAGGGGCTGGGAGGGTTGGATGCCATTTACGGTGAGTTGGAAGCGGTGCGCGATCTCGGTTTCCGCGGGGCGAAAAAAATGCCCGAAAAGCTGGAAGAGCACCGGGATCAAGCGTACCTGTCACGGCAACTGGCCACCATCAAGACCGATGTTGAACTTGAATTGGCACCAGCGGACATTCATCGCGGTGAGCCGGACCGGGCGGCCCTCAAAACGTTGTTTGCGGAACTGGAATTCAAAACCTGGGTGGCTGAGCTGGATGACGCCCCGGATGAGGTGGGTGAAACGGAATCCGCCAGTGCGGCCGTTACGGTGGACGTGGATTACGAAGTGCTTACAAAACAGGCCGATTTTGACCGCTGGTTGAAAGCACTGGAAAGCGCCGAGCTGTTTGCGTTTGATACAGAGACTACCAGCCTCCAGGCAATGGAGGCCCGCCTTGTGGGGGTGTCATTTGCCATCGAACCGGGCAAGGCGGCCTACGTACCTCTGGCCCACGATTACATGGGAGTCCCCGATCAGCTTGACCGCGAGCAGGTTCTGGCCGCGTTGAAGCCATTGCTGGAAGATGCCAAACGCTCGAAGGTCGGGCAGAACCTGAAATACGACCGCAATGTGCTGCGCAACCACGGCATTGATCTCCAGGGCATTGCCTTTGACACCATGCTGGAGTCATACATTCTCAATTCCACCGCCGGTCGCCATGATATGGACAGTCTGGCGCTGCGTTACCTGGACCACCGGTGCACCTCCTTCGAGGATATTGCCGGAAAGGGCAGCAAGCAACTCACGTTCAACCAGATCGAGATCGAGAGCGCGGCACCCTATGCGGCGGAAGATGCGGATATTACGTTGCGGCTGCACCAGAAACTGTGGCCGGAGCTGTCGGCCATCACATCGTTAAAGCGAGTGTTTACTGACCTGGAAATGCCGTTGCTTCCTGTGCTGGCGAATATCGAGCGCAACGGGACGCTGGTGGATGCCAAGCGCCTTGGAGAACACAGCCGGGAGCTGGGCGAGCGACTGGCGGAGCTGGAGCAAAAAGCGCACGACATCGCCGGGCGGGCGTTCAATCTCGGCTCCACGAAACAACTGGGAGAAATTCTGTTCGACGAGCAGCAACTGCCCGTTCTCAAGAAAACACCCAAAGGCAAACCCTCCACGGCGGAAGAGGTTTTGCAGGAGCTGGCCCTGGACTACCCGTTACCCAAGGTTCTGATGGAGTATCGTGGGCTGAGCAAGCTCAAGAGTACCTACACCGATAAGCTGCCGCAGATGATTAATCCGGAAACCGGTCGGATTCACACCTCCTATCATCAGGCCGTTACCGCCACGGGCCGACTCTCGTCCTCTGACCCGAACCTGCAGAACATTCCCATTCGTACAGAGCAGGGGCGCCGCATTCGCCAGGCGTTTATTGCGCCTGAAGGGTACAAAGTGCTGGCGGCGGATTACTCGCAAATCGAGCTGCGCATTATGGCGCACTTGTCGGAAGACAAAGGGTTGCTGAATGCCTTTGAGCAGGAGTTGGATGTGCACCGCGCTACAGCGGCGGAGGTCTTCGGGGTGGATCTGGACGGAGTGACTCCAGAAATGCGGCGTCGCGCCAAGGCGATCAACTTCGGCCTGATTTACGGAATGTCCGCCTTTGGGCTGGCCAAGCAGTTGCATATCGGCCGCCAGGAGGCACAGCAATACATCGATCTTTATTTCGAGCGCTACCCCGGTGTGCAGCGTTACATGGATAGCACGCGGGCTCTCGCCCACGAGCAGGGGTACGTGGAAACCCTGATGGGGCGGAGATTGTACCTGCCGGAAATCAACGCCCGTAATGGCAGTCTCCGCCAGGCCGCCGAGCGCACTGCCATTAATGCGCCGATGCAAGGCACGGCGGCGGACATTATCAAAACCGCCATGATCGACGTGGACAGCTGGTTGCTCGCGAAGAAGCTCGATGCCCGCATCATGATGCAGGTGCACGATGAGTTGGTGCTGGAAGTCAAGAAGGAACAGTTGGATGAGGTGCGCGACGGCATTGTGGCGCGTATGACCCGGGCGGCGGCGCTTAAAGTGCCGCTGCTAGTGGATGCAGGGGTGGGTGAGAACTGGGATGAGGCTCATTAATGCCTGGGCGGAGCGAGAGGGGAGATTATTATTGAACTTTTCTGTAGCACGCCACTCAGAGTACACATGAACAGTGTGTTTCATGTGCAACTCCCCTAACGTGGCTTTATGCCCTTGGCTATTGACTGACTCAGCTATCCCGGCCTCAGGCCGGGTTTTTTTTGCCTGCGTTTGTGACGCCCTTGGCACTTTACAAAACCTAACACCGATAAATCAGATTAATGGGGAACTAAGCCGCGGCGCCCTCGTCTTAAGCCACAAGACGTATCATTCAGTCTTTCCTCCGCTTAGCTGGCGTCACCCCAAGGGCGCCAGTCATTGCCCCCGGTGACCTCCCCTGGTCGCCGGTTTTTTTTGTCCCTTGTTCAGGTGGTAGCGTCCACCGGCTCTTGAGTGTCGGGCAGGGTCAGCCACTCGATGAGCTTGGCCTTGAGATCGTCCACACCGGTGCTTTTCAGCGAGGAAAAGCATTGTGCCGTCACCAGGTCGTTCACGCCGGCTTGCTGCATTTGCCGACGTACGGCCAGCAAGGTGTTGTTGGCAGGACCTTTCTTCAGCTTGTCCGCTTTGGTCAGCAGGATATGCACAGGCATAGCGATCTCGACAGCCCAATTGATCATCATGGTGTCGAATTCCTGCATCGGGTGGCGGATATCCATTAGTAGAATCAGGCCCTGGAGGCATTCCCGCTTTTGCAGGTATTCGGAGAGGTTGCGTTGCCACTCCTCTTTCATGGCACGGGCCACCTTGGCGTAGCCGTAACCGGGCAGATCCACCAGATGTTGCTGCTCTCCCACCCGGAAAAAGTTGATCAACTGAGTACGCCCAGGTGTCTTACTGGTACGGGCCAGCTTGGAGTTGCCCGTGAGCGTGTTGATGGCGCTGGATTTGCCGGCGTTGGAGCGGCCTGCAAAAGCGACTTCCACGCCGGATTCCGGCGGGCACTCGCGAATACTGGGGGCGCTCTGTTCGAAAACGGCGCCCCGAAAGTTGATTTCGGTGGTCATAAAACCTGCAAAAGCCTGTGTTATCCCATATAATGCGCGGTGCCTCATAACGGCACCAGACCGCCAGTCATTGGGTTTGGGCGACCGGCGGGGCAGCTGATTGTAGCCCGTGGGCGGTTAAAAGTCGCCCAAACACTGCGGAGCGGGCGTCACAATAAACGAATTTACAGGTTAGCCAATGAAAGATTCAGTGAAGCATTTGCTCCTAGCTTTGAGCATACTGGTTTGGATTCCGGTGGCCAGCGCTGCTGGCGATCCCCAGGCAGGAGCCGAAAAAGTGGCTGTCTGCGCCGCTTGTCACGGTCAGGACGGCAACAGCCCGGCCCCCACTTTCCCAAAGCTGGCCGGTTTGGGTGAGGCGTATCTCTACAAGCAGCTTCAGGATATTCAGGCGTGGAGTAACGCATCGGGCGCTGATAAAGAGACCACTGGACGAGCGGTGCCGCAAATGACCGGTATGCTGAGCGGCTTGAACGATCAAGACTTGCAGGATATCGCGGCCTTTTATGCCAGCCAGACCATTCAGTTGACCGGCGCCCAGGAAATGCAGGTGCGAGTAAACTCGGGTGAGCAAGTAGACGGTCTCGCGCTGGGTGAGCGGATCTACCGCGCCGGTAATCCCGAGTCCGGCGTGCCGGCTTGCATGGGATGCCATCTGCCTAATGGCCATGGTAATCCGCCCGCGGGCTTTCCCCGGTTGAGTGGCCAGTACCCGGAGTATATCGAAACCCAGTTACGTGCCTTCCGAGCAGGTGAACGCACTAACGATGGTGACTCGATGATGATGCGCATGGCGGCCAAGCACCTGAGCGACTATGAAATCGAAGCGGTTGCCAACTACATTGGTGGCCTGAACTAGTATCAGCAAATCCGGAGAGTGATAGCCGGAACTAAACCGGAGGAATATCGCTCTCAGGGTACGGCGGCGGGCCTGGTCCGCTTCTGACGGTCCGATAATCACAATCCGATCACCATAAGGGGAAAACCATGCGAATAATGTTAGGGGCTCTGGCCCTGCTGATGTCGCTGGGTGCGGTGGCTCAGTCCTCCGGAAGTGACACCAGCTACAGCGAAGGCGAACACTATGAAGTGCTGGCCGATCCGGTGCCCTCGAGCGCCCCGGGCAAAATCGAAGTGGTGGAGGTGTTCGCTTACACCTGTGGCCATTGCTACAACTTCGAGCCGCTGATCCGCGCCTGGAAGAAAGAGCAGCAAGATGATGTCGCGTTTGTGCAGGCACCCGCCATGTGGAACGCCACCATGGAAAATTACGCGCGCGGCTTCTACACTGCCAAAGCGCTGGGTATATTGGAGGACGTGCATTCGGCCGTGTTCACCGCTGTGCATCAGGAAGGCAAGCGCTTCAACAGTGCTGAACAATGGGCCGACTTCCTGGCGACTTATGGTGTCGATCGGGAAAAGGTTTTGAAGACCTTTAATTCCTTCGGGGTCACTAGCCAGGTGCGACAGGCCGACGCCAGGGTGCGTGGCTACAAGATCAGCGGTACGCCGGAAATGGTCGTCAATGGCCAGTATCGAGTCAGCTCCCGTATGACGGGCAGCCACAGCGAAATGCTGCGAGTCGTGGACTATCTGGTGGAGCAGATTCGCGACGGAGAGCTGTGATGGCTGACTGACTGAATCGCCAGTCACATAAAAAACGCCCGCAATTCGCGGGCGTTTTTTATTAGTGGGGCGGCGTGAGGCAGCGGTTTTTTTACGCCTGTCAGCGTCGGATCAGCGATGAAAGTATGGCTATAATACCTACAACGAGAACACTGATGCGGCTGTTGGGACAGCATTATGGTCACTGGACCTGAAGAATACGAAACCTGGCGAGATAAATACCTCAATGCCCTGGACCGGCAGGAAGCGCTGGAACGGCAGGCCGATGAGCAGTATCAACTGATGCGCCGACTGTTGATGCACCTGAGTCTGGTAGCGGATGGCCGGGATCCTGGCGTCGACGCTATTCTGGATGATTTGCGTCCCTTGTTGCGAGGTGAAACAGGGTTACGGGATGAAACCGGGGGCGATGGCCTGTCTTCCATCGCGGAACGCCTCGACAAGAGTGTTCGCGGTTTTGAAGACGCTCGTGATCACCTCGACAATGACATCCTGTCCGCCCTGACGATTCTTGTCTCCCAATTGCGCGGGACCAGCCCGTCGCGAGAACTTAAGCACGACCTGAACCAATACTTAAGTAAGTTGCCAATGCTCAGCCAGAAGCTTTCCCTGTTTCCGGCGTTACTGCAGCAGCTCGCTGAGCTTCAGCAAAGGGTGCTTGAGCAAACCAAAGTGCCTCGCAAAGGGTTTCTGGGGCTTCGGCGCACGGCGGGCAGCGATGATGCGTCTGGTGTGGATAGTGGGGCGCTTGAGGCTGATATTCGTCAGGCACTGGAGCAAGTGCTCTCCGCCGTCCATTCGGAGCACACGGAGGAAGATCGGGTAGCCACGTTGCGTCAGCAGTTGAATGACGGACTATCCATCCATGAAGTACCGGGCGTTCTGGTCTCGCTACGCGATCTTTTAATGCGCTCCTGGATGTCCTTTAACCAGGTGTTTGGCCGTTACTTGAATAACGTTAATACGGAGCTGGAAGAGATTGCTGAGCTGTTGCGGGGAGCGGCTGATCGCGGTGCGCAATGGCAGGGCGCCAGTCAGTCTTTGACCCGTCAAGTGAACGAGCAGTGTAGCGCTTTAGAAGATTGCATGCACAATGCCGCCGACCTTGATCAGTTGAAACACCAGGTGAGCGCGCATCTGGGCCAGATTCGTGAGGGTATACAGCATTTTCGTCGACAGGGCGGGGAAGAGTCCCCCTCCTCCAGTGAGTTGGCGCAGCTGGCACAACGTATTCGGCAGATGGAAGAAGAGGCAGAGCAAAGTCGTGCCAGTCTGCAACGTCACCGTCACAAAGCGCTCCACGACCCGTTGACTCAGCTGCCGAATCGGGAAGCCTATGAAGAGCGGCTGCTCCTTGAAATCAGCCGGTGGAAGCGGTCGGGGCGCCCCTTAACGCTGGCGATCTGCGATGTGGATTATTTCAAACGAATTAACGACCAGTTTGGTCATCAGGCCGGGGACCGGGTGCTCAAACTCATCAGTCGAGCGATTGGCCGGCGCTTGCGCGAGGTGGATTTCCTGGGGCGCTACGGAGGGGAAGAGTTTGTGATGCTGCTGCCGGAGACCCGGGTGGAGGACGCGTTTCGCCTGCTTGATGAATTGCGAGGCGCCCTCGCCGAGACGGCTTTCAACTATCATAAAGAGCCTATGACCCTGACACTCTCCATGGGGCTGACTGAGTTTCGGGAGGGTGACACTGCGCACACGGCGTTTACCCGTGCCGACCAGGCGTTATATGCGGCCAAGGCAGCGGGCCGTAATCGTTGTCAAATTGGGTAGAGTGGCGCGTGACGTAAGGGATTGTGTGTGCAGGGGAGTTGCTACTTGACCGTTTTGTTATGTTATAACGTATAATAAAAGTTTCAGTCATTACCCGAGGTGCCCATGGACCGTCTTCCCGTTACTGTGCTTTCCGGCTTTCTTGGTGCCGGTAAAACCACCTTGCTTAACCACATCTTGAACAACCGCGAAGGCCGTCGGGTGGCGGTCATCGTCAACGACATGAGCGAGGTCAATATCGATGCGGCGCTGGTCAATCAGCAGGTCAGTCTGAATCGCGCCGAGGAAAAGCTCGTGGAAATGAGCAATGGCTGCATTTTATGAAGCACGCAGCCTCCAGGAGACCGGCGAACACCTGGGGGAAGAAGACGAGCGCACGGTGGCAGACTTGCTGGTGGATCAAGTGGAGTTTTGTGACCTGCTGTTGATCAGTAAAACCGATCTGATCACTCAGGCTGAACTCGATGAATTGACCGCAGTACTGCGTCGCCTCAACACCCGCGCGGAAATTGTCTCGATGGTGAAAGGGGCCGTGCCACTGAACGCTGTGCTGGGCACGGGGCGGTTCGATTTTGCCGACGCCCAGAAGGCGCCGGGCTGGTTGCAGGAAATGCGCGGAGAGCACGTGCCGGAAACGGACGAATACGGCATCAGCAGTTTTACCTATCGGGCGCGTCGGCCGTTTCACCCTCAGAAAATCTATGATTTTTTCCGCGATCAACCCGAGGGTGGCAAACTGCTTCGTTCGAAAGGCTTCTTCTGGCTGGCCAGTCGCCCCCAATATGCCGGGCAGTGGAGTCAGGCAGGGGGCATTGCGCAACACGGGGCCGCAGGCTTATTCTGGAAAGCCGTGCCGGAGACGCACTGGCCCGAGGACCCCGAGCAGGTGGCCGCGATTCGCGAACAATGGGAGGAACCGTTCGGGGATATGCGGCAGGAGCTCGTGTTTATCGGCCAGAACCTTGATCGCTCACGATTCGTCTCCCTGCTCGATGACTGCCTGTTGACCGACGAGGAACTGTTGGCCGGGCAACACTATTGGAAACAATTGCCCGATCCATTTCCCAGTTGGGGCATCATCGGCGCAGACGATGAAACCCGCAAATGAAACCCGTGAATGAAACCCACAATTGATGCGAGGCATTTTTGACGTTATCCAGCGCACCCGTTCCCACCAACATTATTACCGGCTTTCTCGGCGTGGGGAAAACCACGGCCATTCGTCATTTATTGCAGCACCGCCCGCCTGGTGAAAACTGGGCGGTGCTGGTTAATGAATTCGGGGAGATCGGCATTGATGGTGCGCTGCTGCGCGATGGGGGCGCCCGTGTCAGGGAAGTGCCCGGTGGCTGTATATGCTGCGCCGCCGGCCTGCCGATGACGGTGGCGCTCAATCAGTTGCTCGGGCGTGCCTCCGAGCGACCCGATCGGCTCTTGATTGAGCCCACAGGCCTGGGCCATCCCGCGCAAATTATTGAGACATTAACCGGGCCTTTCTACGAAGCGGTGCTGGATGTACGCGCGACTATTACGCTGGTGGACCCGCGAAAACTGTCTGATAAACGCTACCTGGACGACGCTCATTTTCTGGACCAGATGGCCGTCGCGGATGTGCTGGTTGCCAACAAAGAAGAGCTTTGCGATGTGTCGGATTGGCAGCAGTGGGAGCAATGGCTGGCCGCGAGCAATCCCGCCAAAACGCTTGCCGCGCGGGTCTCTCAAGGCGCCTTGTCGATTGACTGGCTGGATCAGCCGCGCCTCGAACGGCCACTGCACGAACCCCATTTGCACCGCAGCGACGCACGATTGGCACCGCCCGTGTCGGGTGTACTGGCGCTGGCCGAGGGAGAGCCGATGCGCTGCCGGCAAAACCGAGGCCAGGGTCACTACAGTGTGGGGTGGGTGTTCACGCCGGACTGGGAATTTGATTACGAGCGACTGTTTGCCTGGATTAACGGGCTGGCCGTTGAGCGTATCAAGGCGGTGATGATTACCGAGCAGGGCATTTTTGGTTTCAATGGGGAAGGAGGTGTTATCAGCGTGAGTGAGCTGGATGAAGTGCCCGATAGCCGGTTGGAATTGATTGATAAAGCCGCGCCGGAATCGGCGCGGCTGGAAAGGGAATTGCTGGCGTTGCGCGTTAATGGAGCTTAGTAATCTTCACAGCCAATGCGCCAGCTATCCAGGGCCAGGTTCTTCTTGAGCCAATAGAGATTCTGGCTGTTCGCCTGGGGGCAAAAGTTGGCGGCGCTGTCCTGATACTCCACACCGAAAACGGCTTTTCCAGCGTTGATAAACACCTGATAACCCGCGCACTCGTTGTACTGGAAGCATTGTTCATTCAGCGCCCAGTCAAAGTCATCAACCAGATCCGCCAATTGATCGACATCGTTTTTCAGCCCGACGGACAAGCCTCTGGCGTGCGCTTCCTGAGCTATCCAGCGGTTGTAGGCAATCTGATCGGCGCCGGTCAGTGAGAGCTGGGTTTCCGAGCCGTTGGTGTAAGCGTCCATATTGTCCGGTTCCACCCCGTCGCATCCTTTGGTGACTGCCAAATCGAGGCGGCTGGTCATGATCGGCGTCAACAAATCGATCCGGCGAATATCGAGCCAGCGCTCATCCCACTCGGCCATGTTGCCGGCAAACGGTGGCGCATTCCCGTCGTAGGCATCGTCGTCAATAAACGGGAAGTGGGTTTGCCAGTCATCGCGCCATCCTTCATACGTGCCGGCACTGAAATAACAGATCACCACACGCCCCTGGTTCTTGAGCGATTGAATTTGCGCGGCACTGGTGTTGAACAGATCAACATCGTACATGTCGACATCCAGGCTGGTGTCCAGGTTGCCGTTGATCTGCCACTGCCAGGTCAAATTATCGTAAGGCGACGGTTTCCACCAATCGCCCTCTGAGACCTCTTCGGAGGATTCCAGCTCAATGGTAAGCCAGTCAATATTGCTCACATCCACGGCATTGTTCGAGCGGTAGCGCACTTTGATCACGTTGTTGCCATTAATGTAGCGCGCCGGGTTGCTGCCCATGGAAATGCTTTGCGCATGCCATACCCAGCCTTGCGCGCCCGCGTTATCGCCAATCGTTACCCACTGGCCATCCTCAAAGTCCCGCAGCTGGATAAGCCAGCGCTGGGATGCTTTGGCTTCACCGAGCGTGTTGATGTTAACGGTGAGATCCTGCCAATAAGTGCCGGTGGCAGGCTGGGGGGCGGTAAAGGAAAACGTGCCGCTGAACCGGGTGGCATCGGGTGAGGCCTCAAGGTAGGTATACCAGTCGTCCTCTTGTCCAGACTGTTCTAAGCTATTCAGAACCTGATACCCCTGATTACTGATTTGCCCTTGCGGCACGGTAATCGTGTCAACGTAGAGTGTGTCAGCCTGCGTGGAAGCACCGCCGCCAAGGAACGATAGCAGTACAGCGGTGGAAAACATCATGCGTCTCATTGTCTAGCTCCTTTCTATCTGTACATTATTCTATCTGTACGTTATTTGCTGTCTGTACATGGCTTAAAAGCGGTAACGGAAACCCAGGTTGATCTTGCGGCCCCACTCGGAATACGAACCGGGAATGTCGGTGCGGCCTTGATAGGCATGCCAGTTATCGTTCAACAGGTTGTTGAATTCCAGGTAAGCGGACAGGGCGTCGTTGAAGTAATAGTTGGCGGAAGCCGACATCCACGTCATGGCATCGGCGGTGGATTTATAGGTGGTTTCCCCGGTGGCGTTCAGTGGGCTCCAGTGGCTGGTGATATAGCTTTCGGTATGATCGGCGGACAGTTGCAGGCTCAGCTTTTCATAATCGTACAGCAGCGTCAGTGAATAAGAGGTGTCGGGTACACCCGCGAGTACCCCTTCTTTCGATCCGCTGATATAGGACTCGGTATCAATGTAAGTGTAGTTCGCTGTTACCCCGAAGCCATTATCAAAAAAGTGTTGCAGGCCCACTTCATAGCCGAGCACTTTGGCGCGGTCGAGGTTCTGGGGCTCGAACACATTAAAGGGCTGATCAATGTATTCCCCGGTGGCAAAATCCTCGCGCGGATAAACGGGCAATGATTCGGGGCTGTTCGGATAACGTTCCCGCCAGTCCTGAATAAATCCGCTGATGTTTTTCTTGAACACGGCGGCGGTAATAGCGGAGCCTTCTTGGAAATACCACTCCAGAGAGACATCTGCCTGTTCGGCTTCCACCGGCGACAGGGAAGGGTTACCGACATGGTTAATGGTCCACTCGCCCCACGAGGCGGCCTCGTCGTTAACCTGGGTGGAGAGCTGGTTGAGTGAGGCGCGCGCCATGACTTCGGCGTAGGACAGCCGCAGCAGAAGGTTGTCGGTCAACTCATACGACAGGTTGAACGAGGGGAGCAGTTTGTCATAATCGTTGGTTTCTTCCACCGGGACGGGGTCTTTGTGAATGACCACATAATCCCATTCCGACAGGGCATCCACTCGCTCGATTTCCCACAGCCAGCCTTCGGAGCTGACGTCGGTCTGTACATAGCGCAGGCCGATATTGCCGCTCCACCGGGAGCCGCTGAAGTTGGTTTGCAAGTAGGCGGAGGTGGTTTCTTCGGTCACGGCAAACGATTCATTGGGGTTGAACAGCGGCGTGTCCTGATAGGAGTAACCTTCAGGATAGGGTTCGCCGGTCGCCGGGTTGATGATGTCAGGGTTGTTGTCGGCGGCGTGCAGTGCCTCCTGGTAGGCATCGATATCAAAACCGACGAACTGACGCGGGAAGTCGCCGTTGATATCGGATAGGAAGTCATCGACAGGGAAAGGCTTGACGACATTGACGCCTGTTTGCCCAAAAGTAAACGGCGCCGCATTGTAGATGCCGCGAGCGTGCTGGTTGTCGAACTTCTCACGTTCCTTGGTGCGCTTGTTGTAGACCAAACCAAAATCGAACGAGCTGATCTCTGTGGCAGTGAACGGAATGGCAAGCGTGCCAGCATCCATTTCCCAGCGACCACTCAGCGATGCGCCATTGACTTCATCATCGATATTGACGCCGTTCGATTGTGAGTAGTGCGGGCCGAACTGGTCGTCGCGCACTAGGTCTCCGACTGAATCGACACCGGTGCTCTCATCGAAATCGAATACGATGTTGGGCAGTCCATTGTCCGTCAGGCTGAACGTGGCGGTGTTGGGTACGCCGCCGACACCGTGTGCGACCACAAATTTGTCCCGGCCTCCGGCATCGCGTGTTGCTTTGGACAAATAGATGTCGCCGACCAGGCTGAAATTATCCGTCACGTCAAACGCACCGTTCAGGCCCAGTTGGTAGGTGTCCACCACGCGATGGTCGGTAATCGTTACCAGTTCGGGAATCAGATTGGTCATTGTCATGCCGGTGACAATGGTGCCCTCGGGGTTCATTTCCGTGGGAGCGCCTTCAAATGTGGCATCCGTCCAACTGCCGGAGCGGCCGATCAGGTAGTAGGACTGGGTGTAGCCTGACGAGGGCGAGTCCAGGCGGGTAAACAGACCATCGAGAACAATGTCTACCCGGTCATTGGGCTGGAACTGAAAAGCGCCGGAGATCGCCGTCCGTTTGCGGTCCTCCAGGTGCGCGGTGGTGGCAAAGGTACTGGGGATTTTCAGCATGTAGGAGGAATCCATCCAGTCCACATAGCCTTTGTCCCCGTCGTGGTCCCAGTCCCAGTTCTCGCCGTAGTTGAGATCGGTCATTTCATCCGTGCGAGTCGGCGTGTCGCTGTACAGGGCAGACACCAGGATACCCATGGTCTCGTTGGCGAAGGTGTTGCTGGCGACCGCCGTCAGCTTGTAGCCGGTGTCATCGACTTTATCGCCGTAGTTGGCTTCCACCGACAGGGCGCCCTGCGCACCGGGGTTATCGAAAGGCCGCGCTGTCACCAGATTGATGGCGCCGCCGATACTGCCTTCCAGGGTGGCGGCGGTGACGGACTTGTGAACCCAGGCCTCAGAGATCACTTCGGAGGGCAGCACGTCAAACGCGAATTCCCGGCCCTCGGCGTCGGTGGCCATTAAGCGGTTATTCATGGTGACGATGCTGAACTCGGGGCCCAGGCCCCGGATGCTGACCCCCTGACCTTCGCCGCCGCGAGTGCGGTCGACGGTCACGCCGGTGATGTGGGCCAGTGAGTCGGCCACGTTATCATCGGGAAACAGGCCCAGCTCCTCGGAAGAGATGCCGTCCACCACGGAATCGGCGTTGCGTTTGCCGTTCAGCGCATTTTTCAGGCTTTCCTGCTTGGCGGTGACCAGAATCACTTCCAGGTCATCGACGGTGCTTTCTTGAGGTTGGGGCTGGGCTTGCGCTTGAGCCATCACGGTGCAGCTTGCGGCTAATGCCACCGTGCTGAGTGTCTGGTTCCATGTCGTTACTTTCATAAAGTTTCACCCTATTGTTGTTGGTCATTCTTAATCGGTGAACCCCGTAGGTGCTTAATTCTGCCAGAACTAACTGCAAACAGGCTTGAATCGTGCGCTGGTCTTGATAAGAGAGCATGCCAAAGTCTGTTTTAGAACCGAAAGATTGTTGGGTTAAGTTATTTTTAAGAGGTTCTATATCAATAAAAGCACATAATGAAACAAAAGAAAACACAATATCCGAAGAAATTTGAGTTTTACAGGGATTTTTGGGTGTTTTTAGAAATAAAATGAAACTTTATGGGTGTTGATATTTCAGTCTGGGAGGGGAGACTGTGTTTCCGCCACGCGGCAAGGACAGTCAGGGCGTGGCGGTAAGGGTGAGGCACGAAGGGCGGTTGGTGGCTATTCGGTGTACTCGACGATCTCCTTGGCATCCATGGCGTACATCGCCAGCGCGGTATCGTTTTCAATTTTCTCCAGACGGAGGGTGCCGGATACCCAAAACGGGGTATACAGTGCCTCCAACTGAAACCCTTCTGGGAAGCGCACGAAAATGATCTGGTTCGGTGGTGGCGGGGGGACGTGGATGCAGGCGCCGTAGTAAGGCACCAGGAAGAACTCCCGGATATTCATGTCATCATCGAACTCCAGTGGCACCACAAATCCAGGCAGTCGAATATCCGTGTTGTCGAACTCTTCGCGGGTACGGGTGGAAACCAGGGCATCCTCCCAGGTGCGCTCCCCTTCACTGTCATTCATCGCGCGGGAAATGGCGGCATCGATATCGCCGGCCAGATCCCGGTCCTGAGGGCGCAACCCGGTCGCGGGCTGATCGGCAGTCATGCCGTCGCCGCCGTGGTCCACCATCGGCATGTTCTCCAGCAAGCGAAGGTCTTCCTCCGGCATCAGGTCGGTCCACTCAATGGTTTTCGGGGAATCTGCTGACGCCATGGCGGTCCATAGACAACCAATCAGGTACAGTAACCCTTTGAGCCCGTATGAGGGCGCCCTATTTGACCGCTGGATTTGCTTCATAGTAACGGGGCAGCTCCCACTTTAACGTACACAACAGTGAATGAGATGATGACCTCCGACCACTCAATGGCCGCTCAGACGCCCGCGATTGCCTTGCGGGATGTGACCTTTTCCTGGAAGACCCGTTCCCATAAAACGGAAGACACCAACGTGCTCGATATTCCTTTGTGGACGGTGGGTCGGGGCGAGCGGGTCTTTTTGTATGGCCCTTCCGGATCGGGTAAAACCAGCCTGCTGAATCTGCTGGCGGGAATTACTCTGCCCCGGACCGGTGAGGTTTCTCTGCTGGGGCATTCTACCACGGCCATGTCGGCCCGTCGGCGCGACCGCTTTCGTGCCCGGCATATCGGCGTCGTGTTCCAGCAGTTTAATCTGATTCCCTATTTGAGTGTGCTCGATAACGTGTGTCTGGCGGCGCATTTTGCGCGGCAAACGGCGGATGCGGCTGACCGGGCGACGCACTTATTGCGCGCCCTCAACTTACCGGCGAGCCTTGATCGACGTCCAGCGCGGACATTGAGCGTGGGGCAACAGCAACGGGTGGCGGTGGCGCGAGCGTTGATGAGCCAGCCAGAGATGGTATTGGCGGACGAACCCAGCTCGGCGCTGGATTCGGATCACCGCGAGGCGTTTATGGCATTGCTTCTGGAGCAAGTGGCCGAGCTGAAGACCACTCTGGTATTTGTCAGCCATGACCGAAGCCTGGCCAGTGCCTTTGACCAGCGGTTGGACCTGCGGGAATTATCCCGTGCGTCCGCCGTGGAGGGGGTATGACAATGTTGATGACACTCACCCGCCTCAGTCTCTGGAATCGTCGCACCACGGTGCTGCTGGCCCTGCTCTCCCTGAGCCTGGGTATCGCCTTGTTGCTGGGCATTGATCACCTGCGCCATCAGGCCAAAGACAGCTTTCGGCAAACCCTCTCGGGAACAGATCTGATTGTGGGGCCTCGCGGTGGTCAGACGAACCTGTTGCTGTATTCGGTGTTTCAGATGGGGCAGCCGACGAGCAGCCTGAGTCCGCAAGCGTATACGGCGCTGGCCAACCACCCGATGGTGGATTGGGCCGTTCCCATTTCACTGGGTGACTCCGTGCGCGGCTTTCCGGTTTTTGCGACTCACTGGTCGTATTTCGAGCACTATCACTACGGTCAGCAGCAATCCCTGGCGTTTTCGGCTGGTCGGCCTTTTGCGGCCACCAGCGATGATGAAGTGGTGTTGGGCGCCCGTGTGGCGCGAGAACTGGGACTGAGCCTGGGGGATACAATGGTCGTGGCGCACGGCAGTGCGGGTGTGAGTTTTACGCATCACGACGATCACCCCGTTACCGTGGTGGGGGTGCTTGAGCCTACCGGCACGCCGGTGGATCGACGCGTGCATATGACGCTGGTGGCCATGGAAAGCTTGCACAGTGGCGAAGGTCATTCTCAGGCTGGGCACGACCACGACCACGACCACGACCACGACCACGACCACGACCACGACCACGAGTCGAGCGCGGCAGGTCTTGATGCAGAGCCGGTCTCCGGCAATATTAATGCCGTGTTGTTGGGGCTGAAGGCGCGCCCGATGGTTTTCGCCTTGCAGCGAGAACTCAATGAGAGTCGCGCCGAGCCGATGACCGCGCTGTTGCCTGGGGTGGCACTGACGGAGCTGTGGCAGCTGTTGGCCGTGGCGGAAAACCTGCTTTACCTCATTAGTTTCCTGGTGTTGCTGGCGACGCTGGCAGGTATGGTGACTATGCTGCTCGCCTCGATGAAAGAGCGCCAGCCCGAGCTGGCAGTGCTGCGCGCCATCGGCGCTGGGGCAGGTACGCTGTTTTTCCTGATCGAGCTGGAAGTGCTTTTGATTACTCTGTTGAGTCTGGTGATCGGCACGGTGTCGCTCACGGTCGGCCTGGCCGTGGCGCAGCCCTGGCTGGCGTCGGAGTTCGGATTGTTTATCGCGATCAATCCCCTCAGCCTTCAGACTGCGTATCTAATGGGTGGCATCGTGGTGCTCGCTTTGCTGATGGGGCTGGTGCCGGCGCTTGCCGCCTACCGCAGAGGATTGGCCAAGGGGCTGAATGAACGCTGAACATTGAAGGCCGGGACGGGGTCGAAGGAAGGACTCGAAAACCTACAGGGGGCGGTGGATTTGCGCTATTGTTAAGGGAGCGCTTCCTGACGCTGTCATAGCGTTCAAGATCGCCTGAGTCGGGGTTGCCGGGCGGCGTGATGTCGCTGAAAGCTGTTGTTGAAAAAGGAGAATGTCATGTTTTTGCTATCGCTGATTGTGTGGTTGATTGTGCTCGGTGTCTTGCTGTATCGGCGTTTGCCGCTGCCGCTGGGATCGGCGGTCATGGCGGTCGCCTGGTTTTTGCTTGGTTTTATCTCTCCGGCGTTCTGGTCATTGTGGCTGGTGATACCGCTGGCGGCGATTCTTCTGATTCTTAATGTGCCCATGTTGCGTCGCCCCGTGCTGTCGGCGCCTGTGTACCGCCTGTTGGGGAAGGCCATGCCCAGCATGAGTTCCACCGAGCGTGAAGCGCTGGAAGCGGGGACCACCTGGTGGGAAAAAGACCTTTTCAGCGGTCGGCCCGACTGGCACCAGTTTGCACAGATTGGACTGCCGCAATTAAGTGATGAAGAACAGCGGTTCCTCGACGAAGAAGTGGAGGAACTGTGTGGCATGCTGGATGAATACGACATCCATCATAAGCGCAAGGACCTGCCTCCAGAGGCGTGGCAGTTTTTGAAAGACAAAGGCTTTCTCGGCCTGATTATTCCCAAGGAGTTTGGCGGGCGGGATTTCCGCCCCTACGCGCAAAGCCGAATCATGAGCAAAATTGCCAGCCGCTCCGGTACAGCGGCGGTGACCGCCATGGTGCCCAACTCTCTCGGTCCGGGTGAGCTGTTGATGAAATACGGCACCGAGGAGCAAAAACAGCGCTGGCTGCCAGGGCTTGCAAAAGGCACCGAGATTCCCTGTTTTGGTCTTACCGGCCCGGAAGCGGGCTCTGATGCGGGCTCTATCCCCGACACAGGTATCGTCTGCAAAGGCGAGTTCGAAGGCCAGGAGGTGATCGGTCTCAAACTCACCTTTAGTAAGCGCTGGATCACACTGGCGCCCGTGGCGACCGTGGTGGGGTTGGCGTTCAAACTGCACGACCCGGACGGTCTGCTGGGTGACAAAAACAAAAGCGATTACGGTATCACCTGTGCGCTGCTGCCCGCGAATCACCCCGGCATTGAAATCGGCAAGCGCCACAACCCCGGCTCCCCGTTTATGAATGGCCCGATCAAAGGGGAGGATGTGTTCATTCCAGTGGACTGGATTATTGGCGGGGCGCCCATGGCGGGCAAAGGCTGGCGGATGTTGATCGAGTGCCTGGGCGCTGGTCGGGGTGTCTCTCTGCCCGCCCTGGCCACCGCGAGCGGCGAAATGCTTTACCGCACAGTGGGTGCTTATGCGCGTATTCGCCGCCAATTTAATATGGAAGTGGGCAAGTTTGAAGGGGTTCAGGAAGCCACGGCGGACATCGCCCGCTGTGCCTACACCATGGAAGCGTTTCGCCAGATGGTGACCAAAGGGCTTGAAACCGGTGCGCCGTCGGTCATGACGGCGATGGCCAAATACCACGCCACGGAAATGATGCGTCGGGTGGTCAACCACGGAATGGATGTGGTCGGCGGCCGGGCCATCCAGCACGGCCCGCGCAACTTCCTGGCTCTGCCGTATCAGAGTGTCCCCATTGCCATCACGGTGGAAGGCGCCAATATTCTCACCCGTTCCCTGATGATTTTCGGGCAGGGTGCCATGCGGTGCCACCCCTATCTGTTTGAGGAATTGCAGGCGATCCAGGACGATGATTCGAAGCGCGGACTCAAAGCCTTCGATAAACTGTTTATTCGCCATTTAGGGCACTTGCTGTGTAATGTGATGCGCGCCAAGCTCTTTGGGGTCACTCGTGCCGCGTTCAGCGGCGTGCCTGAGAACGCCGATAGTTTCAGTCGACGCTGGTACCAGCGCATCAACTTGCTCAGTGCCGGATTGGCGGTGACCTCTGATTTGGCGCTGGGGATTCTGGGCGGTGATCTCAAACGTCGCGAACTATTGTCCGCCCGCCTGGGGGATGTGCACAGCCAACTGTTTATCGCTTGTTCAATCCTGAAATTCCACTCCGCCCACCCGCGGACCGACGAGGAAGATGCGCACGCCGATTACGCTCTGCGCCACGCGCTGTATACCGCTCAAGAAGCGCTGTACGATTTCTACCGCAATTTCCCGGCAGGCGCTCTGGCCTGCCTGGTCAAATGGATGGTGTTTCCGTGGGGCCGTATTGTGCAGAAGCCTGACGACAAGGCAACTCGTACGCTGGGGGCGTTGATCATGGAGGATAACCCGGTGCGCAAGGCGTTCCGCCCTTACGTGTATGAAAATGACAATGCCGAAGACGCCATTGGTCGGGTGGAAACCACCTACCAAATGCTGCTGTCTCTGGAGCCGGTGTGGAGCACCTTCGTGCGTGCGCAAGCCAAAGGGGAGCTGTCGGGAGAAACGCTGGCAGAACGCCTGCAGGATGCCGCGGCAAAAGGCATGATTCGCGAAGCGGATATTCCCCGCCTCAAGGAATACGACGCACGTCGCTACGACTGCCTCCTCACTGACGCTTTCGAGTCGCTGTAAGTCGCTAGAAAGAAGCCCGCAACTTGCGGGCTTTTTCATAAATGGCGCACCCGGCAGGATTTGAACCTGCGACCAACGGCTTCGGAAACCGCTACTCTATCCGACTGAGCTACGGGTGCGTGTCAATGTCTCTCAAAACGAGAGGGCGGAATTCTACAGAGTCTGGCCGCATTCGTCTATGCTGTTGGCTGGCCGATCAGCACCTAAGGTGGCACCTAAGAGTGTCTGGTGTTGGTCCCCGCGCCCGGTTCGCGCAGATCCAGCGTTTGCTCAATGTGTACCGACCCCAGGCTTTGGCTCATCGTGCCAAAGGAGAAGTCGCGAAGCATGCGCTCAAGGC
This sequence comes from Marinimicrobium sp. ARAG 43.8, assembly GCF_050113635.1. Taxonomy (NCBI): domain Bacteria; kingdom Pseudomonadati; phylum Pseudomonadota; class Gammaproteobacteria; order Cellvibrionales; family Cellvibrionaceae; genus Marinimicrobium; species Marinimicrobium sp. ARAG 43.8. The sequence goes on along the minus strand of NZ_JBNJLT010000001.1, from coordinate 1,122,560 downwards.
GGGGCAAACAGCGACGCAGGTTGGTGTAGTGCCGGAAACGGGAGAACCAGCGGGCCTGGTGGATACGGGGCTGATCAGGGTCGATCTCCCAGGGGTGTAAATAGAAAATCTGTGGTTTTCGTCCTTCGTCGCTCGCCTTGTGAAACAGCCAGCGGGAGAGTGCATACGGATACTGGCGAAAGTAACCGCCTCCGGCGGCGGGAACGGCCTGACCGAATACCGTGGCCGTGGTCAGGGGGAATTCGGTGAGTGTCGCCCCGCTGGGGGTGATAATTTTATAGGGCTCCCGGGGGCTGTCCGGAATGCCGTAGTTGTCGTGGCGTGTGGGGAAAATACTCGAGTCCCAGATAAAGCCGAGCTCCGCGAGTATATCCAGTGCCCACAGCGACTGGCGGGTAATGGAGTAGCTGGCGGCGCGGTAACCCTGGATAGGCTGGCCGACCAGATCTTCCAGAATGGCTTTGGAGCGATGCGTCTCCTCCCGAAAGACCTCCGGCGTCTGTCGGTAGATGAAACGGTGGCTGTAGCCATGAGAGGCAACTTCATGCCCGGCGTGATGAATGCGTTTTACAAGCTCGGGGTGGCGCTCCGCGACCCACCCTAAAATAAAGCAGGTGACTTTGATCCCGTGGTCATCAAAGAGCGCCAGCAGGCGGTCGGTATTGGCCTCTACGCGCGAGGGCCACTGTTCCCATTCCTCGGGTCGAACCACATCGAAAAACGCCGCGACCTGGTAGTAGTCTTCGACATCCACGGTCATCGCATGGGTGATGGGGGCTTTTTGTTTCACCATTAGAGTGGGGCCACCTCTATTAAACCTGGTAATAATCCCGGTACCAGCGCACAAAATTTTCAATGCCGGTTTCCACAGGCGTAGACGGCTTGTAATGCACGTCTTCCATTAACGCATCAACATCGGCATACGTATCCGGCACGTCGCCGGGTTGCAGGGGCAGCAAGTTTTTCTCGGCCTTCTTGCCCAGACAGTTCTCCAGAACTTCAATGTAACGCAGTAACTCCACCGGGCGGTTGCTGCCGATGTTGTACAGGCGGTAAGGAGCCTTGGATGTGGCCGGGTCGGGGGCGTCGCCGCTCCACTCGGGGTTGGCTGGTGCGACGTGGTCCAGGGTTCGAATCACCCCTTCGACAATATCGTCGATATACGTAAAGTCCCGACGGTGATGGCCATAATTGAACACGTCGATGGGCTCGCCAGCGAGGATTTTGCGGGTAAAGATAAACAATGCCATATCGGGACGACCCCAGGGACCGTACACCGTAAAAAACCGCAAACCCGTGGTGGGTATGTCGAACAAATGGCTGTAGGTGTGCGCCATCAGTTCGTTGGACTTCTTGCTGGTGGCATACAGGCTGACGGGGTGGTCAACGTTGTTGTGCACCGAAAACGGCATGGCGGTATTGGCGCCGTAGACAGAGCTGCTGGACGCGTAAACCAGATGTTCGGTGCCGAAGTGCCGGCAGGCCTCAAGGATATTCAGGAAGCCGGTAATGTTACTGTCAATATACGCCTGAGGGTTGATGAGCGAGTAGCGCACGCCTGCCTGAGCTGCGAGATTGACGACGCGGTCTGGTTTATGGTCACGGAAGGCCCGGTCAACAGCCGCCTTGTCCGCGATGTTGGCGCGCACATCGGTGAACCCTGAATGCGCGGAGACCCGGGCCAGGCGAGCTTCCTTGATGCGCACATCGTAGTAGTCATTCAGGTTGTCGATGCCGACCACTTCGTCGCCGCGCTCCAGGAGCCGCAATGCCAGGTGGTTGCCAATAAAGCCAGCGGTGCCGGTGACCAATACTTTCATAGTGAAACCTTGAAGTTCATTCGTTCCTAGAGACGGGCGTCGACCCGGTCTTTGGGCAACAGGTGTTTGACGTCGAACAGAACGTGGTTGTCCCGACCGAGCTGGCGAATGGCGTCGACGCCCATCTCACGGAACTCGCGGTGACCCACGCACAGGATGATGGCGTCATAATGCCTTGCCTTGGGCTCGGATACCAGTGTCAGCCCGTATTCGTGCTGCGCTTCTTTCGGGTCCACCCAGGGGTCGTAAACGTCCACATTCGCGTGGTATTCGCGGAACTCGCTGATGATATCGACCACTCGGGTATTGCGCAGGTCCGGGCAGTTCTCTTTGAAAGCCAGCCCCATGATCAAGACGTTGGCGTCCACCAGGTGCAGTTTTCGCTGGGTCATGGTTTTGACGACCGAGGCGGCAATGAAATGGCCCATGCCATCGTTGATGCGGCGCCCGGAGAGGATGACCTCCGGGTTGTAACCCACCTGCTGAGCCTTATGCGTGAGGTAATACGGGTCCACGCTGATGCAGTGACCGCCCACCAGACCGGGGCGGAAGGGTAAAAAGTTCCATTTGGTGCCCGCCGCTTCAAGTACTTCCAGCGTGTCGATGCCCAGGCGGCTGAAAATCAACGCCAGTTCATTGACCAGCGCGATATTAATATCGCGCTGGGTGTTCTCGATTACCTTGGCCGCTTCCGCCACCTTAATGCTGCTCGCTTTGTGAGTGCCGACGGTCACCACACGTTGATAAAGTCGATCAACGTAGTCGGCCACCTCCGGGGTGGAGCCAGACGTCACTTTAACAATCGTGCTGACACGGTGCTCTTTGTCGCCGGGGTTAATGCGTTCCGGGCTGTAGCCCGCGAAAAAATCCCGGTTGAAGACCAGGCCAGAGCCCTGTTCGATGATTGGTACGCAAACCTCTTCCGTGCAGCCGGGATACACCGTGGACTCGAAAATCACAATGCTGTGGCGTCCGATCACCCGGCCCAGTAATTCGGAGGCACTGTGCAAAGGTTTCAAGTCGGGCTGTTTGCTGTCGGTAATCGGGGTCGGGACGGTAACGATATAAACATCGCATTGCCGAATGTTTTTCTCGTCGCTGGTAAAGCGCAATCGTTCTGACGCCGCCAATTCCTCAGCACTGACTTCTCGGGTGTGATCGCGGCCTGACTGCAGCTCGGTAATGCGGGCGGGGTTGATGTCGAAGCCAATAGTGTCGACCTTTTTTCCAAATTCCGTCGCCAGCGGCAAGCCGACATAACCTAAACCAATAACGCAAACAGATGGATCAGTGGGGAACATAAAAGTGTCCTTGAACAGTGCTCGAGATGCCGGGAAAAAGCGTCGCCCTGCGCGTTCTAAGGTACCATATTTTCTGAGCATTTAATGAAAAGCAAACGCGCTTTAAAGTGTCGGAAATCTTGTCACTTTTTTGAATAAAAAGCGTGGGGAGAAGGTCGAGAAAGCCACGATAAACCCCTATAATGCGAGGCCCACAGCCACTTTCATTCCCGCTCAGAAGGACAGGGTTTTGTCTTACATCCGGATCAATAAACATTACGTTCATCTTCCCTACTTGTTTTTGGGGTTGGTGGAGCTGGTGTTGCTGGTTGCAGCGGTCTGGTTGATGGATCGTTGGCTGGCCACCATGGGGGAGTTGTCCGTGGGGTTTTTATCCGGACCGGAGCTGTGGTGGCCGTTATTGTTGTTTGCGGTGGTGCTGAGTTGCTGCACCTTGTCGATGGGGGTTTACACGGCGTTGGTGCGGGAAGGTTATTCCAGCATGGTGCTGCGCACGCTGGTCAGCTTCTTTTTGCTGGGCAGCGCGGCGCTGTTTGTGATAGATCTGATGGCGGGTGCTTTTACCCAGGCGCTGATTTTCTGGAGTATTCTTTTGTCCACCGCCATGGTGTTGGTGTCCCGGGCGGTATTCTTGCTGCTGGTGGACACTGACGAGCTTCGCCGCCGAGTGGTGATTTTCGGCGCGGGGGTGCGGGCGCAACGGCTATTGTCCCAACTGGCACCTGAACAGAATGTGGTAGGCGTAAAAGTGATTGGCTGTGTGCCCAGTGGCAACGAACCTGTGGCAGTGGATGAAAACCTGGTGCTGCCGGTTCCCCAGGATTGGGTTCAGTTCGCTCGTTCTCACCAGGTTTCCGAAATCGTGATCGCCCCGGACGAGCGTCGGCAGCGCGATGGGGGGCTGTTTCCGTTGGCAGCGTTTGTCGATTGCAAGCTCCATGGCACTCCCAGTAGCGACACGCTGGGTTTTTGTGAGCGGGAGTTGGGCAAGATTGATGTTGAAGCGCTGAAACCGGGGTGGATGCTGTTTTCAGACGGGTTTAAGTACTCCCGCAGCCGGTCGGTGGCCAAGCGGCTGTTTGATCTCGGCCTGGCATCGCTGTTCATTCTGATCCTTTGGCCCTTCATGTTGCTCACCGCGATTGCGGTTTTGCTGGAGAGTGGGCGGCCGGTGCTCTATCATCAGGAAAGAGTGGGGCTTAATGGCCGGTGCTTCCGTATTTATAAATTTCGCAGTATGCGTCAGGATGCGGAAAAGGGTGGCAAAGCTGTATGGGCCCAGAAAAACGATAGCCGTATCACCCGGGTTGGTGCCTTCATTCGGAACACCCGCCTGGATGAGCTGCCACAGCTTTATAACGTGATCCGGGGAGATATGAGTTTTGTGGGGCCGCGTCCGGAGCGACCGGAGTTTGTGAAAGATCTTTCAGACCAGATTCCCTTTTACGATATGCGGCATAAGGTCAAACCGGGCTTGATGGGGTGGGCGCAGCTTAAATACCCCTACGGCGCGTCGGTAGAGGATGCGCGAGGCAAGTTGCAATATGATCTCTACTACACCAAGAACCACAGTTTCCTGATGGACATGCTTATTATGATTCAAACTGTGGAAATTGTTTTGCTGGGGAAAGGCGTTCACTGACACCTCCAGCGTGATGTGACCAAAAGTCCCAATTTAAAGGAGACGCAGCGTGAACACAGCACTGGCATTTTTCCGGACCAGCTTCGGACTGATGGTCCTGTCATTACTACTCCTGTCTGGCTGCTCCACCAAGCCAGTTGAGCCGCCCCCCACAGGATCGGGAACTTTACAGGAGTATCGCATTGGCGTGGGCGATGCGCTGCGCATCAATGTCTGGCGCAATGCTGAGCTTTCCAGCGATGTTCCGGTGCGGCCCGATGGCATGATTTCCCTGCCGTTGGTGGGGGATGTGATGGCGGCGGGCCGAACCACCGAAGAGCTTTCCGCCGCGCTTACTACCGCGTTGAATGAATACGTTCGAAACCCTCAGGTGACGGTGATTGTCACAAACCCCTCAAGCTCTGATTTCCAGCGGCGGGTCCGCATCACCGGTGCTGTGCAAAGTCCACAGTCGATTGCCTACCGCGAGGGGATGACCGTTCTGGATCTGGTACTGCTGGCTGGTGGGCCGAATGAGTTTGCCTCGGCGAACAAGGCCAAGCTATATCGTCGCATTAATGGTGATGTCAAAGTCTACCCGATACACCTGGACGATTTAATCAACCGGGGGCGGGTGGAAACGAATTATTCACTGCAGCCTTCGGACATCGTGACGGTGCCTGAGAGGGCATTCTGATTATGAACAAGTCTCTGATTCTGGACTGGCTTAAATCCCTCAAGCTCGAGGCCGTGCGCTTCAGAGTCTGGGTAGTCCTGCTATTTATTACGGTGGCTTTTGGCCCTTTGTTGGTAGGCTATTTCTGGCCTAATACCTATACCACCCAGGCCCTGTTGTACGCGGACGAGACGAACATCATTGAGCCGTTGCTCAAAGGCCGCGCGTCAGTGACATCGATTGACCGTGCCAAGCAGGCGCAGGAAACATTGTACACTCGGCGTGTGCTGGAAAAAGCCGCTGAAGAGGCTGGTCTGCTCGATGCTGGCTCCTCCGAGGAACAGCGTGCAGCGGTGGTTCGTCGCTTGCGGGGTGGGGTGTCGGTAAGAACGGAAAGCGCCAACAACTTTCGTGTGCTCTACAGCGCAGAGAGCCCGGACAAAGCGTTCACTGTCCTGAACAGCGTTATTAATGTATTTATTCAGGATACCGCTCGACGCAAGCGAGAAGAAAGTGTCGGGGCATTCAATTTTATTGATGCGCAAGTCGAATCCTATCGCCGACAGCTGGAAATAGCCGAAGAAAAATTGAAGCAGTTTCGCGCCCAGAATACCGACGGCACGGAAGCGCAGGTGACCAGTCGCATCAACCAGCTGCGTAACGATATTGAGACCTTGCGCCTGGAGATCCAGGAATCCCAGTCCCGGATTGAAACCATCACCAAGCAGTTGAGCGAAGAAAATCAATACCAGGTGGCTCGCGGTGAAGTGGATCGTCTGCGTGATCGTCGCCGGGAGCTGAGCCGTCAATTGGATCAGCTTCGGTTGCAGTATCAGGAAAGTTACCCGGACGTGATCTCCCTTCGTCAACAAATACAAGACCTTGATGAAGAAATTGCCGCTACCGAGTTCTCCGGTGGCGCATACGGCAACGCACAAACGGTGGAAAATCCACTGTATGAAGAACTGCGCAAACAGCAGTCTGTGGCGGAAGTCAGTCTCACCGCTCAACAGCGTCGCATGGAGTCGTTGGAAGCCATGTTGCAACGGGAATACGAACGCGCCGAGCGAGTGGCTACCAATCAGGCTGAGCTGTCGGAGCTGACAAGGGATTTGGATGTTACCCGCAATGTTTACAACGAAATGCTGGAACGTAAAGAGTCCGCCCGCTTGTCAATGACGCTGGATATCGAAGGGCAGGGGGTGAACTATCGTATTCAGGATCCGGCGACGTTCCCGCTTGAGCCGTCCGGGCTGCGGTTTGTCCATTTCGCCTCAGCGGGTCCGTTTCTGGGTATTCTGGCGCCGCTTGGGTTGCTGCTTATCTTCGTGCTGCTCGATCCCCATGTGCGCTCGGCGCGGACCTTGCAGGAACAGTTGCCGGAGAGGGTGGAACTGATTGGGGTGATTCCCCATTACCATACGCCCCTGACGGCGCGGCTGCTGCGCAAAGATATGCTGATATTATTCACGCTGTCGGTTCTGGCAATGGCGGGCTATGCGGCGCTGGCCTACGTCTGGTATGGGGTGAAAAACTGATGGAGACTCGGTATGAGCGATAATCACAGGGCACCCGGTCAGCCGGACAACAAGCTTCAGGAGGTGACCTTGAGAACGGTCGCTGACAAAAACGAAACGATGAAAGAGGACCGAGATCAGGACCCGCTGATCAAAAGTGCGGTGGCGGAGCACCGTAAGCGAGAACAGATCAAAGGCATGGCCACCCCGGTTATCTGGAACCGGGATGAGCTTGACGAGAAAAAAGTCATCTATACCGGTATGCGCCAGCGCGAACTGTTGAATGCCTTCCGGGAAGTGCGAATTCGCATTCTGCAAAAAAGTAAAACCGATAACGTGGTCGCTATGGTGTCGTCGCTCGCGGAGGGTGGAGGAGGCAGCTTTGTGGCCTTTAATCTGGCAGCGACCTTCGCGCTGGACCGGCACAAAACGGCGTTATATGTCGACTGCAACCCCTACAACTCGACGGCGGAGCAGTTTATCGTATCGCCCATGGATGCCGGCCTGACCCAATATCTGAACGACTATACCGTACCCCTGAAAAAAATAATCTACCCAACCGGCATTGAACGTCTGCGAGTGATTCCCTCGGGAACGGGCAGCGAGTCAGCGGCGGAGTTCTTTAATTCCCGGCGCATGGAGGTGCTGATCTCCGAAATCAAAGCCCGTTATCCGGATCGTTTTATCGTGCTTGATGCACCGTCGGTTCAGTCTTCAACCGAGGCACGTATTTTGTCGCAATACTGTGACCACGCCCTTCTGGTGGTGCCTTTCGGAAAAAGTACGCCTTCGGACATTCTGTCGGGAATCGACGCCGTAGGACGGGATAAGTTCTCTGGGCTGATTTTCAACCACTGATCCTCTGTGGGAGGTCACCATGTCAGTGCCCCAAAAGTCGTTGCTCGGTAAAATCTGTGCCCCTTCCGTTCGGTTGATGACGGGCGTGCTGCCTGTGTTGAGCTCCGTTATACCGGTCGCTGCGGTTGCTGCCAGTGACTGGGAAGCTGGCATTGATGTGCGCACCGCCTACAGCGACAACGCCAACCGTTCCGATTCGGACCCTCTCTCCGAGCGACAGGATGAAGTGGAACTTCAGCTCGGCGGCCAGTACAGCAACCGCTGGTTGAACGTCAGTGCCAACTATCGAGCGATGGAGCGTCGTTATACGGAAGGCTCTCAACCAGATCGAAGCCTTCTCGTCGGCAACAGCGAATTGCTGCTGGGGCGTCAGGACCAGCCATTTGACCTGCTGGTGTCTCATAGCCGACGCACCGTACTAAACGCCCCGGATGAGATTGACCTGCTGCGCAATAATGACGAAAGAACGATTCTGTCGGCGCTACCCAGCGCCCGTTGGCGACCCACCGACACCGATTTATTGATGCTGAGAGGTCATTTCTCTGACATTGAATACCGTTACCGGGCCGACCGTGACGCCACGCGCGAGGGCGGCAGTATTGTCTGGCGGCGGGACCTCTCGCCAGTGGACTCTTTAAGTCTGACGGGCCAGCAAATGGCGGTTCGTTTCGACGCCATCCCTTCGGCCGACTATGACTACCGTGCGGTGAACGTGGGTTTTGAATCGACGTTGCGTCTCTTATCTTACCGTGTGCAAGTCGGGGTGAATGAGAGCGACTCTGCTCAGGGCGAGAACCTCTCCAGTCCCGCCTATTCACTGGAGGTTGAGTGGGGGCAGGGGCCGGGGACCTGGGAGTTCAATGCGCAGCGTTTCATTACGGATAATTCGGCGGGTAGCGGTAACCGGGGCGACCTTGACGACTTTAACCCGGGGGATTCGCTCACAGACCGGATCGACCAGTTGGAGCGCACCCGTGCCGAAGTGCGCTGGACGCACGAAACCCTATGCCAGCGTTGCCGCCTGGACATCTCGGCTTTCTGGCAAAGTGATGATTACCGCAGAGAAGCTGAGGATAAGGATGAAACAGGTATTCAGGTGGCCGGAGCCTACGATGTTAGCCCCCGTGCCTCTGTGACGTTGAGCTGGGAGGTCCGGGAACACAACTTTGATCCATCCACCGCCCGGACGGACTATCAGGTTCAACGCTGGCGGTTCCGGTATGATTACCGCTTCGCGGGGGGGCTGAGGGCTGGCCTGTTTGCCACCTTCCACGACCGCCAGTCGGATACCGGTTTTCGTGAATACGACGAGCTGTCGGGGGGTGTACGGCTCGGCTACCAATTCTAAATCGGCGCTCAATGGATCCCATATAACCGTAACTTATAGAGCGAGTGCTGAGTAAGCGTTTCAATACACACACTTTTTGCGCGGCAACGCAAAAATTATAAAAAAACTTTTTCTTAGGCATGATCCAGCATAAATAAGGTGGTACAAGGACGTAAAATTTATCGACTCAACGATAAATATTCTAGACGTCGCCTTTTTAGCTGAGTAAGACATCATGCCTCATTTCCTTTCTCGCGGCACTTCACGGCGCACTTTCCGGGTCGCCGTGGCCATTCCCTTTCTGACCGTTATTCTTGGGTTAACAGCCTGTGGTGGCGGGGGCGGCGGTGACTCTCAACTGAACAATCGAGCCCCTGGCGCTTCGGGAGGCGGAACCCCGACATCGTCAGAGTCTACGACCGGCGAGCAAACCACGGAAAATGGTGCAGGGCCATCCGGCTCGTCGGGAAACGGGGTGACTGAAACGCCCTCTGGAGGTTCGGCTCGCCCGATCGACAAGTCCGGCTCAGAGGCTGATGACACTGTTGCACTGCCTGTTGAACTTCCTGACCTGCCGGTTTCTGAGGTGGCGGGCCTGGTTTTGCTGGAGTGGGATCGGCCGGATCAGCGAGAAAATGGTGACTACCTTGAGGGCGACGAAATTGGTGGCTATGAATTACGCTATCATCAGGTGGGTGACGATAAAGCCCGGGTCATTCTCCTGGATGATCCCTATCAAGAACGTATAGAGCTGGCGGATCTTGTCGGTCGTTATCAGTTCAGTATTGCGGTATTTGATACCGATGGCCTTTACAGCAAGTTTGTGCCGCTCTCCCCCGTGTCGAATCTGTTGTAAAGCGCTGTTTAACCCTGCCACCGGTAATCCTCCCGTTTGCGGCACTCAGTCTGACGTGTCGCAAACGCCGCCTCTGAACATCCTTCTCTCGTTGATTTGTCAAAATAATCGGCATGTTTCAAGGCATGCTGCCTAGGCGTATACTTCGTCGATACCCTCCTTGATAAAGTCAACTACCTGACGGGACCGCCATGCCGACAAAGCTGCTCAGCCTATTCATTACGTCGCTGCTTCTTATAACAACGATGCTCGCCGGATGTGGGCGAGAAGGCGGGGAGCAGCAGGCACAAGACTATGTGCAGCGCGCCAACGCCTATCGAGAGCAGGGGCAGTACCGGGCGGCGATGATCGAAATCACCAATGCGATGAACAGTGCACCCGACAATGTGGCCTACCCGGTTGCGTTGGCGGAGATCTACAACACCCTGGGAGCAGGGCGACGAGCCTCGCAATTGCTTGAAGATTACGCCGAGGAGCATCCACAAGAAGTGGCGTTGCCTCTGGCGAAAGCCTACCTGCTGCAGAGAAAATTTTTGTCGGCACAGGACGTGCTTGAAGCGTTTGCACCTCAATCAGAACAGGATCGACAAAAACAGGCGCTGTACGAGGCTGATATTCAGCGGTTAAAAGGCAATCTGGAGGAGAGTACCCGTGCCTATCAGCGGTTGATCGAAGCGTATCCTGATAGCGAGCAGCCCGAATTCCGGCTGGCAGAAAACTATCTCTTGATGAACGATGCCGAGGCGGCCGAAGCTCTGCTTGCAACCTTGCGGGAAAAATATCCGAGACAGCCGGAACCTTTCCATCTCAGCGCTCTGCTGGCGTTGCAATCCAACAATCTGGACCTGGCAGAGAGGCGCTTGAGCGAAGCGCTCATGCATATTCAGGGAACGGATATTATGCTTCCCATTCGCTCCGTGGTGCTCGGTCTTCTTGTGGAAACACTCACGGCCCAGGGAAGAACCGCAGAGGCTCTGGTGTACCAAAAGGTACTGGCGAAGGAATCGCCCGGTTCGGTTGCGGCACAGCAGCGGCTCCAGGAGGCGGCGGCCAAAGCGGAAGCCGGCGAATTTGATGACGCTGAAGCTATTCTGACAGAGTTGCTGAAAGATAATCCCGACAGTCAGTCAGCTACTACGATGCTGGGTATGGTTAGCCTGGGTAAGGGTGACTTCCAGGCTGCCGAAGCCTTGCTCACTCGCAGTGTGGATGTCGAGACGGCCGAAGCCGATGTGATTCGGGCCACGGCGCTGGCGCAGGCGGAGAGTGGTAATGCGGAAATGGCATTAGGTACGCTGCGCCGCTCTCTCGAAGCCAGACCCGATAACACGGTGTTGCTGTCACTCTATGGCGTTCTGGCGTTGGAGCAGCCTGAGCTGGAAAGGGAAGGGTATCTGAGTATCCAAAAGGCGTTGGCTCAGGATCCTCAGCGCGGCGCCTTACGGTTGCTTCTGGCCCGCTACCACTTTCAGCGGGGTGAACCCGAGCAGGCAATGGGCCAGCTCCGCTCGGCGTTTCGCTATCAACCGGCCAACTGGGCGGTGACCAATGTCTATATGGACCGCCTTTTCTCAGAGCAGGCATTGGACGAAATCGCCAGTGCGGTTGAGACTCTCAAGCAAGCGGCACCCAAAGCCCCCGAGACGACCCTGTTTGAGGCCCAATATCACTTTCGCGATGATCGGCGTGAGCAGGCCATAGAGCAGTTGTCTGATCTTCTGAAAAAGGAGCCGGGTTTTGCCCGTGGCTACGGCGTACTGGCCCAGATGTTCTACGAGCAGGCGCGCTACCGACAAGCCCTGGACGCGGTGGAACAAGTCGTGGCTTTGGAACCGGGGAATGAGCAGGTGTTGCGCACAGGCGTGCAAATTATTGCCCGCGGAGAACTGGCCCCGTCGCCTCACGCCTGGCTGCAGGGCCTGGTAAACAAAACGCCGGAGGTGGCTCCCAGTGCCGTGGCGTTGCGGGCGATGCTCTATCGCGATGAAGGCCAGATAGAGGACGCCGTTTCGTTGATGGACCGCTATAACGGTGAACAAACCGACTACGTCCGTCAGGTAAAAGCCCTGGTGTATCGGGACGGCGCCAGGCAGCGTGCCGAAAACGGCGATCTGGATCGGGCACAGCGCTTGTTGGAAAAAGCGATTCAGGAATTTCCCACGAGTAAAAGTCTTAATTTGGATTTGGCCCGATTGGAGATACAGCGTGGCAACATTGAGCAGGCACGCATTTTACTGGACAGCTTGAAACAGGATTTTCCGAACGATGCTGACGTGATGTTAACCAGCGTTCAGGCGACTCGGAGGGCCTCCGGGGAAAGTGCGGCCTATCAAGAGCTGGAGGCGGCCTGGCAGGCGATCATCTCCAGTGATAAAACGTCCAGTGATGACATCGCTCTCGCGCTCCTGTCTTCCGCGCAAATCGTTAATGAGGACGCGGTCCCCGGGATTTTGGAGCGGTGGGAAACCGTGGCACCCCAAAGCCGCGCTCGTTTGCTCTTCCAGGCAGAGATTGCGCAGCGGAATGGAAATGACGATGTGGCCGTGCAAGCGTATGAAACGCTGTTGAGCCAAAACGCCAATGACCCCGTTGCTTTGAATAATCTCGCCTGGTTGTTAAAAGATGGGGACTTGACTAGAGCCACGGCGCTTGCAGAAAGGGCAGCAGAGCTTCAGCCAGATTCGGCGGCCATACTGGATACCTACGGGTGGTTGCTTCATTTGAGCGGCGACAGGGAGGCGGCATTGACGCAGCTCGAGAGAGCGGCCGATCTTGCGCCGGGAGTGGAAGACATCCAGAGAAATCTCGAACAGGTTCGGCAAAGCCAGTGAATAACCTGTTTGTCGGGCGAGTGTAAGTGTCGTCGAAAAAGCTTACATGGCCTCTTGAAGATAAGGTAATTTTAATCGTTAAGATATTGAATATTAAGGACTTTTTGTTGTTGGTATGGCTGTTGCTTTGACAGGGCAAGGCTAAGCATTAAACGCTGCCTCAAACGCGAGACTCATTGCAACTTCATACCTACTCAAAGGAAGGACATTATGAAAACTTTTGCTAAATCCGTATTGGCAGGTGGAGCCCTTCTCACTGCTGGTATGGTTCAAGCCGCTAACATTAGTATTGGTATCAGTTACGATCCGAACGCGGAAAGTAACTTTCAGTCCCTGTTGAATCCCTCTTATGTCACTGAGGATTTCAATAACCTGGGAGTCCAAGGTTCTGGAGCTTCATATTACGGTGGCGTTGGGCAAGCAAAGCAACAGCTGTCCTGGGAAGATTCCAGCCCTCAGTTTTTCACCAAGGTGGGCACTTTCACTTTGGTTCAGGCCGGACAGACCTACACACATCCGGACCTCGACCCAAATGATGGCAACAACCTGAAAATTGAAAGCTCGAACACTGGTGAGTTCTCTCGAGAAGAGCTGGCCAGTGACAGCCAGGATTTCTGGCTGGACAGCAACGACGCCCAGCAAGTGACCTGGGACTTTACCACCGGTGATGTCGCTGGCGGAAACTATAACGCCTTTGGTTTCTACGTCGCTGACCCGGCGGATGTTGCGGCTCAGTTGACTCTGACCTTCTCGGACGGCACCTATTCCGACGCCTTCACGATCCCCTTTGGCCAGTCCAATGGTAACGTGGGCTACGTAATGGTGAAATCCGATATGTCGATTGTCGGTGGTACCTTAACGTTCGACAACAGTGCCAGTAACGATGGCTGGGGCATTGACGACGTAACCGTTGGCAAATTGCCAGAGCCGGGCACCTTGCTGCTCATGGGTCTGGGTCTGTTGGGTCTGGGTGCTGCCCGTCGCAGAGCGGCTAAATAAGCTGTCTGGGCCCCCAGTGAAAAAGGCCAGCTTTTGCTGGCCTTTTTTATGGATAAGCCATGGAACTTTCATTGCTGGTGAGTCATGAAAGTTTGCAGTATCATCCCGAAAACTATCATGACGGTCAGTGGTCCAACCCCGAATGGATATCGAGTCATCAAAGAGACACTCTCTTCCCAGGCCTTTGAGCCGATTCCTCCCGATTTTTATCGCCTGTGTCTGGATAGGCCTGTTCGCCTTCACTTTCTCTGACTTATGGGATCGCTGGATTCGCTGGAGCAGTGAACTTGCTCACGGTATCCCCGTTATTGCAATCTTTCTCGTATTACTCTGGAGAACTGGAGGTTGGGAGCGCGACACCTGGATAAACCCGAGCGTTGAGACCGTCTTCAGCACGCTTGCTCTTGTGGCTTCTTCTCTACTCTGGTTTTCAGCCTACGCGGTCAATATCCAGCTCATTGAGCAGTTATCCTTACTGCTTGTCCTGGTATCGGTTTACGCCTTGATCTTTGGATGGAAAACGATTTTTCGTTATCGGTTTCTGTTGTTGTTCCCGGTATTTGCCATTCCTGTCTGGGGGAGCTTGAACGACCTGTTGCTGGAAGGGGCCAGTGCCGTCGTGGGCGAGCTGGTCCGACTGGTCGAAATGCCGGCGCTGATTCAAGGTAACAGCATCTTCATTCCCTACGGTCATATTGTCATTGCAGACGGCTGCTCAGGCCTTCGCTACTTTGTCGTAGCGCTGACCATCGCCTTCCTTATTGGTTACCTGAATGGCTACCGGGAAACCAAGCTGATTCTCACGTTGCTGGTCGCGGCCGTGCTCGGTTTGGTAACCAACTGGATCAGAATCTTCATCTTGATCGTTATAGGCTATAACACCCAAATGCAAAGCAGCCTGATGAACGATCATGAGACATTTGGCTGGATATTGTTTGGCCTGATTATTCTTCCAGCGATTTACTTTGCCCCGGTACGCCGAACACCGGTTCGGTCCAGCGAAGAAGGCATCCAGTCACCGCGCATCTCTGGACAGCGGGTATCCGCATCCGTGCTGTTGATGGCGATTGGGCCGCTTCTTGCCCTGGTGTTGCACTGGGCATTTGATGAGACTCTGGCTGCTCCTGAAAGGGTGGGCAGTGGTCAGCTACGGGCGATGCCTTTGCCGGTGAGTGCGCCGCAGGGCGGGACAGTCAGCGTTGAACGGCTGTCGAACAATGTCATCTACAGAACGGATGTGTACCATCGCCGAGGGTTGCAGCAAAAGCTTGTGCCTTATATTCCGCGGCTCTACGATCATCAGGACTGGCTGCTGGAGACAGAGCGGCTGGAAACGGTCGGTTCTCATACGCTGGTATTGCAGCTGTTTTCGGAAAAGTCGGGGCGGGATCACGTGGCACAACTGCAGTGGTTCAATGTGGGAGGCCACCTCACCGACAGCCGTGTAAAAGCCAAGCTCCTGCAGCTGCCGGCGACCTTAAAGAATCAGAATCAGTTTTCAATCAACACCTTACAGGTTCGTTGTGACTCAGTGAACTGTGAGCACGCCAGGGGCTATTTAATGAAGGCGGCTGCGACGCTGTTGAACCCTTGAGCGTTCGATGCTGTCGGTTAGCCGAGTACTTTGCGGATGGTCCGTAGGGTTTCCTCAGTGTGCTCGGGTTTCACGCTCTCATGCAATGGCAGTGTTAACAGACGTTCCGCAAAAGCGTCAGCGCTTGGCGTGGCCAACGGCTGTTTCAACTGATCCACATTGATGTTCGCCACGCTGGTCAAGCTGGCCCCGTAAAGCTGACTGGCGCCGAGCCCCTTCTTATTCAACTGGTAAAGCAGCTCGTCGCGTTGCTCTCGGCATGGGGTAAGCAATGGGTAGCGCAGCAACCGCGCGGGCGTACTGTCAATCTGCGACCCCAATTGATTTTTCCGGGCGAGATGTTTTCGGTAAAAATGCTCAACGGCCCGGGTTCTTGTCCAGTAGGCACGCACGTTACTCGACAGCAATGATCTCGGCCCTCTGGACATGGAGAGCATGGCGGTGTGCGGCTGATAACGTGTTTCGCCTAATTTTAACAGTGGATTTTTGGAAACCATTTGATAAAAAACGGGTTGCCTCAGACGGTTATAGGCAACGCACTTTCCGTAATATTGCCAGGTGCTTGCGGCTTTCTCGGCGTCAATGCAGACCTCGTGGTCGTGTTTTACAGCGGAAACCAGAAGCCCACCACCCATAAGGTTGACGGGTTTGCCCCTGGCGAACGAAAACACCTGGAAGTCTGCCGGTGTGCGATAGGGTGCGGAACTGGAGGGGAACCATTGAGCGTTATCTTCGATAAGCGCGATACTGTGTTGATTGGCGATCGAGCGCAAAGCATGGATCGGTTCCGACAAACCGAGAAAATTAATGGCAATGATGGCGATTGTGCGACTTGAGATTAGCGTCCGCAGCCTCGGCTGGTCGTAGTGGCAGCTGCCGTCCGCCAAATCAGCTAGAACGGGGGTGATGCCGGCGTACACTGCGGCCGCGACCAGGTCAGGGCAACAGTATGCCGGAATAATCACTTCGGGCGCCGGCGTCCCGGGGTGCTGGCGGCGGATGAGCGTCAGTGCTAACGCCAATGCCGAAGTGCCTGAGTCCAGCCAGTAGCGCTGTTTACCCGGGAACAACCTGTCGATGGCTTCATCCGGACCTTGATCGTCGTCCTGCCGGAGCACGATACGATCCCCGGCGGGAGGTAATACCCCCTTGATCAGCGAGCTGAAGGAGTCCATTTCGTCATTCTTTGGCCAGATATAAACTTAATCGATGCTTCGAAAATAGCGACATTCACCTGCACAAAAAAGTAAATGATTTTTACCAGGGCAGTTTGTCTAAGGCCCGGAAGGAAGTGCGCGGCAATCGCCACGGTATAGAAAGCCAGCTGGGCCCAAAAAGCCAAGGCATAAATGGCAGCGTGTGTGGATAACGCCGCGCTGGTCAGAAACGTTCCGATCAAGAACCAGGGAACCAGCCAGCGCATCACTTTGTGAGAAAAGGTCTGGACCGCAAATCCTCCCAGTCTAAAAGGGTTGAGAACTTCTTTGTGGCGCGATAACCCAACCATCCCTCTGAGTACCGTACGGACTTTCCGTTGATATTCTTTTTGAGCATCTTTCAGGTCTTTGTAATAGCCCAGTACGT
Organism: Marinimicrobium sp. ARAG 43.8; assembly: GCF_050113635.1. Classification (NCBI taxonomy): domain Bacteria; kingdom Pseudomonadati; phylum Pseudomonadota; class Gammaproteobacteria; order Cellvibrionales; family Cellvibrionaceae; genus Marinimicrobium; species Marinimicrobium sp. ARAG 43.8. Next base: position 1,105,576 of record NZ_JBNJLT010000001.1, on the reverse strand, counting down.
CCGGGGCCGTAACGGCACGCTTTCCGGCTTTGGCGGTATTAAGGGCGGTGTTGAAGTCGCTGGGCGAGTGTATATCCCAGTTATCGCAGATCGTCTTGCGGACGGCAAAAAATGAGCCGCTTAAACCGACCAGACCGTAAAGCCGGGACTCCAGGCGACGCAGCCACATTTCATACTTAACGTAGGCCCCTTCGCCGGCCACTTTCCCATCCTGGCTGACAAAACGGTCTTCGCTGGAAACAGCACCAACCTCCTCGTCCTGGAAATAACGTTCGAGCTTTATCAGTGCTTCGTCGGGAATTTCTGTTGCCACGTCCGAGAAAACCAGAATGTCACCACTGGCAGAGTTGATTGCTTCGCGTTGCGCATTTTCTTTGCCGAGCCGTTCCGAAGCTCTGACGAGCTTCACTCCTTGAGTGATATACTCTGCGACAATTTCGTCAGTACCGTCATCGGAGCAGTCTGATGCGATGACCAGTTCGAGTTTATCCTGAGGGTATTTAAGCGCTAGCGTATTAATGATTTTTTTTCGAATGCGCTGTTCTTCATTGTAAGCCGTGACGATAACCGTTAGTTTTTGAGTGGGTTCCCGCTGCTCGGTGTCGACTTTCTTTCCAAAAATCACATTGCCAGCGCTGAGCAACAATGGATAAATGAAATAACTAAAGACCGCTCCAAAAGCCAGCAGCCAGAACCAGAACTCCAACATGATGGTGTCTCCTTGATGGGCGGTTAGCGCCAAGTCACAATGTGGTATATTAACTGACGCTGTTACGGACGTAAACGAGGCAACTGATGCAATCCGCGTCGCATAAATTGCGTGTGCTTCACATTATATCGGGCGACCTGTGGGCCGGTGCGGAAGTGCAGGCTTACACGTTGCTGAGCCAGCTGCAACCGCACTGCCAGCTGAAAGTGATACTGATGAATCAAGGTCGGTTGCATCAGGAATGTCAGTCCCTGGGGCTGGATGTGGAGGTTTACGACGAGAGCCAGTTGCGTGGTCCTCAGATTCTCTGGCGCCTTTATCGGGCCGTGCGACAGTTTCGGCCTCACATTATTCATACGCATCGCCAGAAAGAAAACATCCTCGGTACAGTAGCGGGCCGGCTGGCCGGGTGTAAGTGCAGCGTGCGCACCAGTCATGGCGCCCCCGAATTCGAATCAAAGGGGCTGCGCCGACTTCGGGTCAGCCTGGATCACTGGATAGGCCGCTTTGCGCAGAACAAAGTTATCGCGGTATCGGAGAATCTCGCCGAGAAACTGGAAGCCCTCTTTCCACGCGAACACATTGCAGTTATTCATAATGGTGTTGACCCAGAGCGCTTGGCCACTCAGGCTGCCGCATCGCCATTTTCGTCCGATCACTGCCATATTGGAATCGTCGGGAGACTGGAGCCGGTTAAGCGCGTCGACCTTTTTTTGGAAATGGTGAGCCGGTTGGGAGACCTGCCCGATAAATGCCAATTACAGTTTCACGTGATTGGTGACGGCAAACTTCGCTCGGCGCTGGAAGCGCAGTCGCAAACCCTTGGGCTAACGGACAAGGTATGGTTTCACGGCCACCGGGACGACATCCCGAGCTGTCTGGCCGGTCTGAATGCGCTGATTATGTGCTCCGATCATGAGGGCACTCCCATGGTGGCGTTGGAGGCCCTGGCGCTCGGCACACCGGTTATTGCGCATAATACCGGCGGCCTCTCGGAAATACTCAGCGGGCACCCCGAATGTCTGGTTGAGAACCATACCGCCCAGGGTTACGCAACGGCGGTTAAGGACTTGCTCCCCGGATTGTCGGACAAGCGTATAACCCTTCAGGAGCGATATACCGCGCGTCACAATGCAGAGACCACGCTGTCGCTTTACCGTAGCCTGTAAGCGTATTGCCTTCGGTCGTCAACCCTCGTCAAGGACATGTTCCCATGATGGTACAACATGAAACCCCAGTACCGGTCGTTTCAGTCATCATTACCACCAATAATCGTAAAGCCTGGGTGGTGGAGGCTTTAGAATCAGTGTTTGCCCAAACCTATAGTGATTACGAAGTGATCGTGGTGGACGATGGCTCAAAAGATGGTACCTTCGAACACCTTCAACAACGGTTTGGTGAACATATTCGCCTTTTTAAAACAGAGGGAACGAATTGCCCGACCGCGAGAAACTACGGCGCTGAACAAGCGCTGGGTCGATACTTGGCCTTTCTCGATGACGATGACCGCTGGTATCCGCAGAAACTCGAAAAGCAAGTAGCCTTTATGGAGGCGTCGGGCACACAAGTGGGTATGGTGGGAAGTGCGTGTGACCATATGAACAGAGAAGGACAACCTATTTGGAAGCCGGCCTACCCGGATGCCGAGCTGACTTACGAACGGGCGTGTATAAAGCCTAAACTGCCTGGTGCGATTTCCGGGTGTTTGATACGCACCGCGGTGTTTCGTGAGCTCGACGGATTTGATCTTGGTTTAACGCGCAATCAGGACCGTGATCTGTGGATACGGCTTACCCGTCGTTATCGAGTGCCGATGCTGCAGGAAGTGTTATCCACCGTGCGCATTCACGGCACGCAGCGCCGAGGCGTGAACACTGACACGATCGAGCAATGCCGCTTAATGGTAAACCAGCGCATTCCAGAGCGCCTCCTTCGCCGCAAGGCCGACGCCTGGACTTACTTTCATTTGTTTAATCTGAACTGGGATGATCGAAAGCCAAAAGCGATACAGTGCCTGCTGAAGTCATTCTGGGCTTATCCAGCACCTCTTCCAATACCCGAACAGCGAATCAAGATTGCGTTGCGTCGATTGTTGGGTCGACACTAAACGGTTGGGTTATCCGGACGCATTAGGTCGTAACCATGGTACTGCAAACACGCCCCGGCGATCTGGGTAACCGTCCGAATCTGCTCCGGGGACAGCCGCTCAATACTCACTTGGTTGAGGTCTCTCACGGAGTCATGACGCTCATGAATCTTAAAAGAATCGGAGTACGCGGACTCTGGAAACGGTGGCAGATCCAGAAACGCCGCTAATTGATTCAGTGTGGTTCTGGGATCGGCTGCCAGATCTTCGTACTTCACCCAGGTAAACCGCTTCAGGTGGGCGGCATCCTGCTGCAGGATTTCGTTGCTTCTGGCCCACTGATGGGCGGATCGTTCAATGGGCCAACCCTCTTTGATGTGCTTGGGGTCGCCCTTGCGGCTGATGCCTTCCGACACGGCATACCCATTACGCACCAGACCGATAAAATACGCGTTTTCAAAGTGCTTTTGGAACCAGCGGGTACGAGCAGCGTTGGGTGGAGACTTTTCCAGTAATACCTTTTTCGATAAATTCAGGCGCATGCCCCATTCCTTCTTTAAGCGAATGACATCGGGCCCGGCATCATTCTCCGTCAGGCGAAACAGATCTTCGCGGTCTACCCACATCCTCGGCAAGCCAATGTCGAAATCCTTTACAAACTGATCTGTAATAAAGTGGCCCTCGGTAGGGATACCGGAAATATCGGGATGGCGTGACATCAACTCTGACAGCAACGTTGTTCCCGAATTGTAGCAGCCCACAATAAACACCCATTTGTCTGGCCTGGGTACGGGCGTTATGGCAATTTTGCATTCACGCCAAATGTTTCCCAGGCTTTCCCGTAGTACGGAACGAAACCGTGTGCCTTGCATGCGTTGTCTCTCCTGGAGAATGATCAGGCCGGTGTGGGTGGCTGATAGTTAAATTGTTCGACAATAAATGATTCTCGCTGCGCCACCAGCGCAATCGTTTCCTCATCGTAATAATGGTCCATGGTGCGACGCGTGGAGACGTTGGTTTTCTGGGATTTCCCCTGTCGAATAAACTGTCGATCTTGTTCAGTCAGAGTAACACCGGCCCGCTGTAGCGCTTCGATAAGATCCTCTTCAAGTGCTTCGTTGCGCACGATAAACTGAGTGAGGCGCTCCTTTTTCCACACTGCGTTAAGGTGCTTGGGCTTTTCGAGTGTCGGAGATTGATACAGTTGATGCCGAAGCCGCGTAAACAGTTTGAAAAATCGGTAGGTTAGAACACCACTGTGCTGGGAAATCGGGCTGAATCCATAGCCTTCCCCAAGATCGTAGCGGCGTTCGGCACTCAAGATCAGCTTAAGCCAGGACCGGAAGCAATCGGGATCGCTACTGTCACGATAAGCGTCTTGCCACTGGCTGACCGGCTTGCTTGCATCGGACATCACCTGTGTCAGATACTGGCTGGGCGAGAGCCAGGTGCGACCCATTTCCTTGTTTAGTTGGCGCCAGTAATAAGCCCAGCCGAATCGACGTGTGACCTGGTGGTACACACTGCCGTTACCGTCGCACCCAAAACCCCACAGTGAGACATACCAGTCCCACGGGTTGCGAATCGACCCGAGTATAAAACGGTCGTAAAGTTCGGGGGGCACTACATTATGTTTGCCTTCCTGGTGACCGTTTAGGATGTCGTTCAAGCAACGGCCGATATGAGAACCGGCGGTTTTATGGAGCTCCACAAACACCAGGGGATCGGAGATGAACATGAACGGATGGCGTCCTTGGATCAGAGTAGTTTTGGTACTGAATTTTCGTTAGTATACTCACCTTTGGAAGGGAGTCGAGTGTGAAGTCCACTCTGCGAAAACTATACAGGCGGATGCTCTCAAATGAAAGCCGGTACTGGCTTTATAAAATGCGGCACCCGAAGCAGTTTGAGCACCTCAGAAAAGGCGTCAACCAACACCCTGAAGGCAACTTTTCGCTCAGAGGCTTTACCGAGCGCGAGGCCATATTCGTGCACATCACCAAATCGGCTGGAACGTCCGTAGCGCTCAGCTTGTTCGGTGAGCTTCCGTACCATTACACGGCCTGGCATTATCGTGTCATTTTCGGGCGCAAGGCATTCAACCGCTTTTTCAAATTTACGTTCGTCCGGAATCCCTGGGACAGGTTGTACTCGGCCTATCAGTATTTGAAAAATGGTGGGTGGGATGACAAGGATAGAGTCTGGGCCGAACGTCATTGGGGCGACATCACCAGCTTCGAGCAGTTTGTCACGGAATGGTTAACCCCGGAGCGACTGAGCAGCCATCTTCATTTACGTCCGCAAAGCTACTTTCTGAAAGACGCGCGAGGCAGGGTCATGGTGGATTATCTGGGCTACTTTGAACATCTGCCGGAAGATTTTGCCAGGATTGCGAAACATGTGAATCCGGAAGCGCGTCTGGCGCACACGAACGCTTCAAAACGGGGCGATTACCGGGACGTTTATAATCGGAAAATGATTCACAAAGTCGGAAAATTATACAGTGAGGATGTCGATAGTTTCGGCTACGGTTTCGATACAGTGCAGCGCCGCAAGGTAGTTGACCAGAAACTGGTGGGCGATAGTGAATAAGCACAGTCCAAAAAAGCATCATTCCAAAAAACCCGGTTTACTGCTGGTTGCCAACTGGGACTCTGATGTTGGCTATGCATGGTGGCTCATGGAGAGCTACTGGGCGATCTTGGCGAACGAATATCAAGGGCAGTTCGAAAGCATTCTGGCCTACCCCAGCATCTCGACACTGCCTCAAGCCGTAAAAGATGCGCCGATACTACCGGTGGTCGCGGATTTTTCCCGTTTCAGCGTACGTATGATAGTGGCCCAGCTGGCTTTCATCCGGCGCCGCCGTATCCGTATCGTCTACCTGTCCGACCGCGCGCCTCGTCACTGGGCCTATCTGCTCTATCGGCTGGCGGGGGTAAAACACATTGTTATTCATGATCATACCCCCGGGGTAAGGACTGCCCCGAAAGGTGTAAAACGACGCCTCAAAGCGTTCTTGAATCGTATTCCCGGTTATTCGGCGAATATTTGCATTGGCGCGACGCCATACATTAAAAAGCGCTTCATTGATGTCGGCTGCGTACCCCCTGAAAAGTGTTTTTCCGCCGACAATGGCATCCCGCTGACACTCCCGCCGACTGAGGACCTGTACCAACGCTTTGGTATCAACCGGGAAAAGCGCATCGTTGTAACCGCCGCACGGGCCAACCGTTACAAAGGCGCGCTTTTTGCTTTGGATGTGTTCGAGAAGCTTCAACAAGATGGCGGAGCCACTCCCTGGCATTATCTATACCTCGGAGATGGGCCAGACCGTCAAATGCTAATGGATGCAGCCAAAGAGAAAGGCCTTGATCAGCAAGTCAGCTTCCCCGGCAGAGTCGCTGGGGTGACCGCTCTGTTGCCTGGCGCCACCCTGGCGTTTCATCCTTCAAAAGGGGAGGTGGGGTATTCGTTATCCATTCTGGAGTACATGCTGTGCGGATTACCGGTGGTGGTGCCCGATAACCCGTCGGTCTGCGGTGCCACCGACCACGGAAAAACCGGACTTATTTACACTGAAAACGATGTGCTTGCCGCTGCCGAAGCGCTAAATCGCCTACTCAATGATGCGAAGCTATGCGCCCAGATGGGGGAGCAGGCGAAAAAAACGGTGGAAAGCCACTATTCTCTGACGCAAACGCATCGTAAACTGCTGGATATCTTCCATCGGCTGGTTCCGAAGGTGAACGGTCATGGCCCCTCCTAGATCCGGCAAAAAGCAAGCCGCCAAGCATATCGCCATCTACTCCGCTGGGTCGATCATTCGGCAGCTGGCGGGTTTTATCATGCTGCCGATCTACACCTCTTACCTGACGCCAGCGGACTATGGTGTGGTAGGTTTGCTGGTCGTGATGATCTCACTTTTCGAGCTGGTAATGGGTGCTCGCTTCGCACAGGCAGTACCTAAGTTCTATTATGAATCTGATGAAGCTGCGTGGCAGAACACCGTAGTTTCCACCGCTTTGCTGGTAACATTGTTCATTAGTGCAATCTCTACAATGTTGGTGGCTTTTTTTAGCAAATCTATTGCGCAGATTCTTTTTGGATCAGACGGCTATCAAATACATGTAGCGATCTACTGTGTTCTACTATTTACCAGTGCTATAGAAGCGTATGGCTTGGCCTTTCTAAGATTAAAAGAAAAGCCTGTGCTTTTCATGACCAACTCGATTGCCAAGCTGATACTTCAGTTGGCATTAAACATTCTTTTTGTAGTTCATTACGAATTAGGAGTAATGGGCGTTATTTACTCAGCGCTAATTTCTTCATGTGTTATTTCGCTATGGGTCGCAATCTATATTGTTTACCATGCAGGAATCATAGTTGATTTTTCCTTAACTAAGCGGCTTTTTAGGTTTAGTTGGCCTTTATGGTTAGCAGGTATAGCGGGGCTTTACGTCGCGTCATCGAACCGTTACTTTATTCGAATCTTCAGTGATCTTGAGCAGGTTGGTCTATATGAGTTGGCAACAAAATTTGCCATGGTTCTTCCTATGCTAATTTGGAACCCGTTTTCGCAATGGTGGCAGACGGAACGGTTTAAAATCTACCGTTCCGCAGATAAAGGAGTTTCGGTATTTCCCGTAGTTTTTGAGGCGATGGTAATTATAATGGTTATTGCTGCAGCCACCATTTCATTGTTTAGCGGATCACTTATCAAAGCGATGGCATCACCCGAGTTTCACTCAGCGTCTAGAGCGATCCCCATACTTGTGTTCGGAGTTCTACTGAGTAACCTAAGGTTTTTCTTTTTCTTCAGCTTCTTAGTGACAGAAAAAACCATAATAATAACCTATATAAAGTACTTTTCCGCAGTTTTGGCAACGCTGCTTTATGTTGGATTAATACCAAATTTTAAGTTCTTGGGTGCGGCAGTTGCTGTTCTTCTGGCAGAGTTCACTGTGCTTATCGTTTCAAGTACGCTTTCCAAGCGGTACTTCGATAATCAGATAAAGCTTAAAAAGTCACTTCTTGTTATCTCCTCTGTTCTGGCTTTGTTGGTGGTTGAACACTGGGTGGAAGCAAGCCTTCAAAGCCCTTCTCTCATAGTGTTAACTCAAGTCGCGGCACTTGTCATTATTTTAAGCATATGTGCGGTTATGGTGCTGACGACACCCGAACTAAAAAACGCACTAAAAGAAGTAGTTGTTTATTTTAAACAACGATTAAAAACTAAAAAGAAGCTGATCTAGCTGGATTTTCCGATCAAATGACTATACATATCTATTAATGATTGGCTCATAGACTCTAATGAAAATCTCTTTTCTACGTCATGCCTTGCATTGGACTGCCACGTTCTCCATTGCGCTGTGTTCTTAAAAACATACTTTATAGTTAATTCTAAGGACTCAGAGGATTGTGGCTCTACTAGAAATCCGGTATGTCCGTGAATGATGCATTCTGGTATGCCCCCTGATCTGGAGGCGATCACAAGCTTTCCTAAAGCTTGTGCTTCTTGGAGGACGATCCCTTGAGTTTCTGCCCATGCCCCAGGCTCTGTAAAACTGGGCAAAAGAACAACTTGAGTACTAGCTAAAAATTTAATCAATCTTGGGCCTGTTAAAGGACCTATTACTTTTACAAAAGCACCCAAGTTCCTACTTTTTATGTAACTTTCAATCTTATCTTTATAAAGGCCAGCTCCAATTATTTGATAGTCTACGTTAAAGCCAACTTTATTAAGTGACTCTATGGCGTCAATGGCATAAAGGTGACCTTTTAAGCGATCCAGGCGGCCTACAGTGGAAACTGTAAAATGATGGTCGTCTGGTGCAATAGCTGGATAGAATGGGAACTCCTCTATGTTAATCCCTTGATTGATAACTTTAATGGGCGTGGCTGTATGTGTGATCTCTATCAGCTGTTTTCTAGCAAAATCTGTGTTGACAACTATCATATCAACCGCATTGAAATATTGTTTCCTTGCCGCTTGTGTTAAATCTGCTATGCCTTCCGGAGGCAATCCGTGGAAAGTGGCGATTATGGGTTTTCCATAAGTTTTTAATGCGGGTAATAGCAAGTATCCTGCTTTGTCTGAATGACAATGTGCCACGTCGTAGCTTTCTATACTTAAGACAGATATATAAAGTAGCGACTTCACCGCCTCTTTAACTGAAGCTGAATACTTAAAGCAATTGTAAATATAACGGTATGTTGCTCGGTTTAATAGATTTTTTAGAAGGTAAAGGGTTGAGCCCTTTAAAAGCGCTTTGAACGGCTGCCCTTTCCATTCAGCCCTAGCTTTCAATGTAAAAACCTTAGGGTGGCATGGGTTTTCTTCGTCGTAGAGTGAGCCAACCTTTACTGTATGGCCACTTTGCTCGAGCCCTTCTAAATAATTAATGAACCATGTTTGCAGGAGCGTAGGATACTTTGCAGATATGGCAAAAACTTCCATAAAATATATTCCATATTCCTTAACGTTATATGTGAATTTGTACCTTACTTTGTAGAGCATTATATAAGTAATCGGTTTAATTCCAAATTTATATTTGTAATGAAACTGAGTCTTTCATATGACATTATACGGCTTTTATACTCTTAACTGATGTTCTAGGCTCTTTTATGTTCAAAAGTTTACAGCTCATGGCTTTTTCTTTAGCAATCCTGCTCAGCGTGTCTTCTCACGCGTTCACTATTAACATCTCCTCTGACGGTGCTCCTGAGGGAGAGGGTGTAGAGAACAGAGGCTGCTCGCTGTACGGTGAGCAGGCATTTACGAGTTCGGCGGGGAACACGTTGTATTCGCAAAAGAGAGCCTATAGTGGATCAAGATCAATGGAGTTAACCATCAAGAAAGGCGGGAAAGGATTTGGGGGGCTGGGTGGAATTATAAATTTTGAAAATTGCTCTGAGTTTGGAGGCAAGGTCCTGAGGCAAGGTGACGAGATATGGATAAGAACAAGGCTTCTTTTTCCTGAGGGCTTTGAATTCAATAAAAATGGTATGAATAAGTTTTTAAGAGTTCGTGTTTTTCGGGATGAGGGAGGAAGAAGAGTTAGCGAAGGGTACAATGACCTATACATCGATTCCCATAGTTATAAAACTAACTACCATCCATTTAACTTCATTTTTGAAGGTGCTCAAAGGTGGTTCAGAATTGGATCTAAAGAGCATTTTTTTGAGCCCGAAAAGTGGAAGACCATTGAGTTCTACTTAAAATTTGACAGCTCCAGCAAAAATGATGGTGGGGAAGCCGTGGTTCGTGTATGGGTTGATGGAAAATTAGTGGGCGAAACTTTTGATCGAAGGACTATGAATACGCCACAAAGCTATGCTCAGGCTCTATATTTCTTCACCTATTGGGACAATGAGGGAGCCCACAGAACACAGTCTTTCTACGCTGATGACCTGACAATAACAACAAGTACTCCCCCGCAACGAGATGAGTTTGGAAACCCGTACATAGGGTCGTCGCAATTGGGTCGTGAAATATCGCCTCCCTCTGCTCCTCGGCCTTTGGATTAACCTGTGAGTTCTTCGGAGGTCATCATTGACCTCCGGGTGAGCGCGATATAATTTTTGGTACCGTTATTCAGATGATTGTGCGCTTTCTTTGCGCAATCTGTTGAATAAATCTTGAATACCTTTTCCTTGGTTCATGGATGTGTCAATATACTGAACTTCAGGGGAATTCACTTTTGTGTAAATTTTGCTATTCACTTCATTTCCAAATCTGTTATTGATTATACTCCGAAGTCGTTCGGTTGTAATTTCTGGAGAAATGTTATCAATGGCCCACTCTCTGGGATGGTATTTAAGATACTCTTGTTTAAGAGTTAGAAATGAATTAGAAAGCCGTCCTTCACAGCTGAGAAGCCCCGTAAACTCATTTATGTAACTCTTGTTTACTCCAATATTATTATACAAACAGATAACGGGAAGGTTCAGGAACATAGATTCAAATAGAACTCTGTTACTCCCCTCTTTGAGTGAGAGCAAAATGCTAAATTTGCATTGAGATGCAAGGGCTACCAAATCCTTCTGCGGCATTCCAGGAATAATCTTCACATTATCCGAAAGTCCGATAGCGTTAATATACTTTTCGTAATCTTTTGTGTCAGTCTTTCCCCACGATGCACACACTATCACAGCCTTAAAATCTGGGCATATAGAAACTGTTTCTTTAAAAGATTCAATGGCCCGAAATACGCGTTTTATAGGATTTGAGTTAGCGATATACAGTGCGTCATACAGCTTTCCATATTTTAGGTTAGGGCTATCAAACTTAGAGTAGTCGACCCAGTTGCTGGCACCGATGTCAGGGACCGGAACTTTTGGGAAGATAGAATTTAAAAGAGCTCGGTCAGTTATTTCTGTTGCTTGTACAATGCAGTGATTCGCTCGTTTTATAAACTCGATAATGTCCGGGTCAGCGTACCCTGACCAACTCGGTTCCAGAACAAAAAGATAACGCTCATTCAATATGCCCCATAATTCGTGTTTTAAGAAAAAAGTGAATGTATGGGAAAAACTAAGCAGGATAACGCCTTTTCTGAACTTGTTTTCAGTCTTCTCTGGATTACTTAAAATAATGGCTCGGGAAAAAGCGTCTTTCTCCGAACAGGGTTTTGATAAAAGACCCTCTAGGTTAATTCTTCCAGATAAGAAATTTTTGGAAAAATTGGAAATTGCATTAGGGCAGGCTTTGTAACGAATTGAGGTTAGAATAAGTTTTGCGTATAACTCTTTTCTTCCAATAAATAAAAAAATTCTTGATAGAATATAGAGAGCAACGGCTAAATTTGGGACTATTTTTGATTGTATATAAAATAAAGTGTACTCATAAGCTCTGCTTTTAAGAATCATAAATCTATCCTTTTTTATGTCGCTGAACAGCAGTTAATATTCTTTCTTTGCTTGTCGAGCTAAAGGCTTTGTGCCTTAAATTCTCAATCGAAATTTCCCTTTGAAGGGTCGGTAAGTTGTCCGCGATATGTCGCACTGCGTTTTCTATTAATAGATTGGTGTTCTTTGTGTATACAAATCCGTTTTTGAAAGTTTCTCTGTTAGCCGGAGTGTCAGAAATAAGGCATGGACGCTTCGCGGCGATAGATTCGTAAGCACCACAAACTAAACAGTTTTCTCGAGTGGTGAGATCTATGCTGGCTATGCAGTTTAATAGATAGTGCAGATATGTTTCTTCGTCTACAAATCCTAAGAGCTTTATATTGGCAGAAATATCTTTGGCATCTTGATGTTTTAAAACTTTTTTGTAGTTTCCAGTTACTAGAAGTTTGTAAGTTTCCCCCAGTCTGGAGAACGCCTCGATAACTTCTGAGAAAGGTTCATCGTTAGCCCAGCTGCATATAAAAAGAAAATAATCTTCATTTTCTGGTCGAAAATTTCTTTCTTCGTCAAAGGGTATGTTGGGGATTGGGTCTGTAGCAACGATTGGTGATCCGCCATGCTCTTCTACAATCCTAGCTAAGGAGGCGTTGGTGACGATTACGTGATCAGGTTTTCTCAGAAGGTAAGCCGATACTAGCTTCACAATCCTGTTTCCTGAACTTAGAGAATCTATAGCAGAGTTGTGCGCATCTACAAACAGCTGATACCGCATAAGTTTTCTGGCGATAGTGGCAATCAACGCGAGAGCCATTGAAGGGTTTTGTACAAAAATAACGGTTGGTTTCTTTTTCACTAAAAGAAAGATGGTGCGAAAAATTAAAATAGTATAGCGTAGATACCCACTTTTTTTGGTGATTAATTCATATAGAGGAACCTCTAGAAGTTTTGCCATGCTTCTATTTCTGGTTTGAATCTCCCACGTTATCCATAGTGCATTCAAATCTTTCGTGGTGACGGTGCTATGATTCAATGTTGAGGCTCCATGGTTAACTATGTATTTCTGGGGCGAAATGAATTTTGCAGCGATACAAGTAAAGCAAGGCCAATCCACATAAATGGATAGTATCCGACAGTTACGAACTGACCGGCAACAACAAATCCAATGAATCCTACATATAAACCTTTGTAGATTGAATTGGAGATGGGGTCGCTATAAGACTTTCTATTTCTGAAAAATCTAGCCATTAATACAAGGTAAATTGATAATCCGATAAGGCCTGCGTCAGTTCCTATTTGAATAAATATATTGTGAGGAAGTTCCGCGTTTCTATAGAGCATATCGTCTCTATAATTTGATTCGTAGTATGGAATGAAATTCCAGTAACCCACACCCAGATAAGGGTGGTCTTTGATCATTTCGATTCCATTTTCCCAGTATAGAAGCCGTTGTTGGGATGTTTGGTCGTCTCCAATAGTTGTGAAACGGTCTTTTTGTTCTTGAGGAAGGAATGTCATTCCCAAATAGATTAGTATCGCCACAAAAGCCAATGTTTTAACTTTGAAGATCTTCCTGTAAAACATTACCGCAATCTGAACTAGCAGGGCGATTTGTGCTCCTCTGGAGCTGGCGCCAAGTATCGTCATTACAGGGGTTACAAAGAACAAAATCAGAATTATCTTTTCCCAGACTCTGACCCTGTCCTTTAGAGACTGGTACAGATAGAATCCCAAAGGAAAAAAAACAAGCATCTGGATGCTTAGCTCTCCTGAATTTTGAAAAAAGCCAGGCGGTCCTGTAATGCCCCATCCGGCGAAACCGAAGCCTCTGCTTACCCATACATGTGCGCCGTGGAGGGAAAGTTTGAAGCTTGCGAAACAAAATAAAAGGAAAAAAATATAAAATCTTGAGGGTGTGTTAACAATATTGATTATGAGAAAGTAAATAATAATCCAAGTGTAGATAAATTCTAGCCGCTCAAATGAAATGGCTGGCCAGTACGCATTTATGCTTGATATCACTATAACAATTAAGAAAATAATCATCCATTTGTTGACTGGATCTGATACCCATTTTCTGTTTTTGTCAAATGCAAGGCCTACAAACGAAAGTACTATGAACAAAAATGTCCAGGGAAGAATATCTATTGAGTTGTATATTGATTGAGGTCTTACGTACTCAAAGAAGAGGTATCCACAAATCATCCAGAAAGAAAAACCCTCTTTCCAGAATTGTTGCCAGAGTGACTTTACTTTAATAGCGTAGAGGGGATCGGAACCTGCCATAATTACTGAGATACCCTTAGGACCAGTTCTTTGGTTGCACTAGCAACGTAACGTTCGCACTTTTCAAAAAAAACATCGTTTGTGTTATATGGGTCGTGGATGTAAGGTTTATATGGCGTGATCCATATTCCGGATAAAGTGATGATGCTGCTTTTCAAAAACATTTTACTTAGAGCGCGGGCCTGTTGCGGCTCCATTCCTACTAGAAGGTCTCCGGGCTCGGCGATGTAGTTTGATATATTTTTAGTATTATGCCCCTCAAGATCTAAGCCTATTGATTTGGCAAATTCAATAGCTCTTGGGTCTGCTTTATCCCCTCCGCGACAATGTAAACCGTACGAGTCTGAACGAAAGCCTAAACTTTCTGAAACTTTTTCCGCTAATGGGCTCCGGCATATATTTCCTGAACAAACAAATATTATCCTTTCTATAGATGAGTAATTTATTCGCTTGTAGCTATTGTAGTAGCCTAAATGATAAAGGATGCTGTGCCCAATATGACGAGCTAAACCTTTCTTTGAGCCAAAACGATCTTTGATTGGAAAGCCGCCAGTGTTGAGCACTATTTAATTACCTTTTCTGTATATAAAATAAAGTCGTTATACTGACATTTGTACTGGTCTAGAAGAGATGACATTGAAAATGACCTTTGTACATGTAGCTTTCCTTGGTTGGCCAAGTCAGTTCTTGATTGCGAATCGTTAACCAAGTGTAGAATGGCGTTAGATAACGCAGATGGCGATAAGGGTTGAACAAGTACCCCGTTCTTTCCGTCGATAATTATTTCTTCTGGTCCTCCACATCGTGTTGCGATTACGGCCAGGCCGCTTGCCATTGCTTCAATCGTGGCAATGGAAAATCCCTCTGAGGTAGAGGAGAGGACAAACATGTCCATTTGTCCGAGAAAGTCTGGGGTGTTTGGATGAAAGCCAATAAAATGAATATGTGACTCCAGCCCGCCTTGTTCTATCTGCTTTTCAAGGCTACTCATTAGCTCAGCTTTCTGGTGGCCCGCAATGATGAAGTGAATATGGGGGCTGTTGGGGCACAAGATTTCTGCTGTATCTACAAGAACATGGTAAGCCTTGGCAGGCCGGACGTTACCTAGACAACCGATTAGAAACGCATCATCGCCAAGCCCTAAGAGGCTTCTGATCTGACGGCTATGGCTCTTCCCATAGCGGCTTGTTTCGACACCATTGTGAATGACTTTAATTCGATTTTTATCGAATAGTTTTCTTTCGGAGATATGGTCAGCAAGCTGTTGACTGACCGCTACCAGACGATCAACACCCCAGCGCATGATCCGGTTTTTCAGATAGACGTGTCGCTCATTGGGGTTGATGTCCACTTGCCCGTGAAGAGTGGCCACCAACGGAATGCGTGTCAAAATCGACAAGATCGAATAGGTAAGCGTCGATCCGAGCAAGTGAGCCTGAATGAGTTTGACGTTCATACGCTTGAGTCGTCGAAACAGTTCCCAGTAATAACGTATGGAAAGAAATCCGCTCGGCTTGACGATAGCGTAGGGTATCCGTCTTGCTTTTAGCTGATCTTCCACCCAGCCCGGTCCTTTAATGATGGCAAAGTTGTTAAATCCTTCGACAGTCAGGTGCTGGGCCAAATCCAAAAACACCGTTTCAGCGCCCCCCGGCCCGGTTGTATCAATTGCATGTAAAATCGTGGGCGTTTGGTTTATCATCCTGGGTGTCCTGTCGAGTGCGCGCCGAGGCTTAATCTACTATAAAAGGTAGGTAGCTACCAGTAATCGGGGTGAATCGGCAGCCATTTATCGGGTGGTAAAAGTACCCAGGCTTCAGGGAATGTAATACCGTCGTGAAAAAGTCAGCGCTTGTTTTAGACGCTGCCCAGCGCAGCGCTTTGGCGGCTACCCGATCATTGGGACGCGCAGGTTTGCGGGTGACGACTGCGGAATCGACACCCCAGGCGCTGGCCGGGCATTCCCGCTATACGGCAAAGCATATTCAAAGCCCTTGCGCATTGACTGCACCGCAGGCGTATGTGGAGTGGCTTTTGGCTTTGCTGAAAGAGGAGCACTTTGATCTTGTGCTGCCGGTTACTGAGGTGACCAGCCAGCTGTTGCTCAGCGTTAAGGATAAGCCCCCTGAATTGAGCATGCCTTTCGCCCGTTATGAGACGGTCATGGCTCTGGCGGACAAAGGGCAGTTGATGAGACGGGCGGCGACGTTGGGTATTCCGCATCCGGAAACCGAGTGGTTTGAAAATGCCTCGGCGTTGATTGTTTCCCGTATCACCTATCCGGTGGTACTCAAGCCTTGTCTGTCGAAAATTTTCACAGGTAAGAAGTGGATTGCGACGCGCGTCAGGGTGCTTCACTCGGAACAGGAGTTGCGGCGGGAGCTCGAACGATCGCCCTACCTGCACCAGTATTCGTTCATGCTGCAGAGTTTTGTCGAGGGCAGTGGTGCTGGCATTTTTTGCTTGTATGATCATGGACAGCCCGTGACTTACTTTGCCCACCGAAGGGTGAGGGAAAAGCCACCGGAAGGCGGCGTTAGCGTTTTGAGTGAAAGTGTCGCTATTGACCCGCTCATGCGCGACTACGCCACAAAACTACTGGATGACGTGGGATGGCATGGTGTTGCGATGGTGGAATTCAGGGTCGGCCTTGATGGAACGCCTTTTTTAATGGAGGTCAACACCCGGTTTTGGGGCTCGTTGCAGCTGGCGGTAGATGCCGGCGTCGACTTTCCGTTGTTGTTGTGGCAAATCCACGGTGGCGACAACCCCGGAAAAGCTTTCAATTATCGCCAGGGGCAGCGACTGCGTTGGCTTCTGGGAGACCTGGATAGTTTGTACCTGTATTTACGGGGTACGCACACGATGACCGACAAAGTTCGCCGGCTGCTCGCTTTTCTGACCCCGAGGCTGGTTGGTGTCAGGCATGAGGTCAATCGGTGGGATGATTTGAAACCAGCCTGGTTTGAGCTGAAGTGTTACTGGAAAGATTTGACGGGTCGGTGAGGGAGGCAAGACGTGAACAAATTTCTTAAACAAGCCCTCAAGCCCCTGTTGGTATCGTCGGCGAGTCGCTGGGGCACTCATCGTAGACCCTCCTCGGAGCCGAGGCTGTGGGTCTTGATGTATCACCGGGTCTTGCCGGTGGATGATCCACGCTACCACCAGGAGGAACCAGGGATGCGTGTGACTCCGGAAACGCTGGGTATGCATCTGGAGGAGCTCAAACGTCACTTTGATATCGTCTCTTTAACATCGTGGGTGAAGGCGCACCAGCAAGGAAAGCAATTGCCCCGGCACGCCTGCGCGATCACGTTTGACGACGGATGGCTTGATAATTTCGAGTACGCGTTGCCATTGCTGAAAGCACATCGCGTGCCGGCTACGCTTTTTGCCGTGGCTGAAAAAATTGGCACGGACTTTCAGTTCTGGCCAAACATTGTGGCAGCGCTTTTATTGGAGGGCGCTGGTCATCAAATGGTCGAAGACAGGGTGTTGGGCGTGCCCGGTATCGATCAAACGGGTCGCTCTCCGGAGCGAATTGCCGCGTGCATTAAAAAGCTTAAGGTGTATACCGACCGGCAGATTTTCGACGCATTGGATAACATGCATTGGCGGCAGAGGCTTTCAACACCCATGTCGCCAGCACTGATGAGCTGGGCGCAGCTTCGCGAGATGCAAGCGTCGGGGTGGGTGGATATAGGTTCGCACACCTGTACCCACCAACGCCTGACGACCGCTTTATCGTCGTCGGAGCTGGAGCGTGAAATCGTGGAGAGCCGTGTTCGGCTGGAGCGGGAACTCGGCACATCGGTTAATTTATTCTGTTTCCCGAATGGAGACTACAGCGCGCAAGCACTCTCTCTGGTTAAGGCCCATTATGATGCGGCAGTGACGACCCAAAAAGGCATTAACAGACCGCGCTCGAATGGCTTGCACGAGCTGGTCAGGGTAGGTGTTCACAACGACATCTCGGATACGCGCCGTCGGTTCAACGCCCGACTCTCAGGGTGGCTGTAGGCCTGTGGTGCATCGTATGAGCCGATGGGTGCAACGAGTGGCGGAAAGCAGCCGTTTTCACCGCTGGCTGGTGCAGGCGACCGGGCCCTACGCTACGGTTTTTACGCTGCACCGTCCCAAGCCTGAGGATGGTCTGTTCAATGGCATTTCGGAAACGTTGTTGAAGCGCTGTCTGGAGTACGCCCACCGGGCAGGCTATGAGTTTGTTTCCATCGACGAGCTGGTTAAACGCGCGTTGTGCGGCGATTCTGCCGGTCACCGGATGGTATGTATTACTCTTGATGACGGTTACGCCGATCAGTTGACCCGTTTCGTTCCGCTGCTGCTGGAGTACGATGCCAAACCCACGCTTTTTGTTATCTCGGATTTTGCGGATGATCGGGACTGGCCGTGGGATGCGCAACTGGCTTATGCCATCAAACGTTGCGATAAAACCCCTTTGAGGCTGGAGACGGGTGATTTTCGGCGTGTGCTGGATCTTTCCACGAAAGCGGCGCAAATTGCGGCTCGTCGTACGATTGTTCAGTATGCCAAGACCTTGCCGTATGAGCAGTTGGCCGCATTTGTAGCGAGCGTGGCGACGGCTTGTGAGGTTGCTATTCCTGCCAGAGCGCCAGAAGGCTACCGCCCCGCGACCTGGGACAGGCTCAGAGAATGGGAGCAGAAAGGGCTGCGAGTCGGGTCTCACAATCGGTCACATCATATCCTGAACGCTTTGCCTCCAGACCGGGTAAGTGCAGAGCTTGCTCACTCCCTGGCGCGCCTTCGTTTGGAAATCAAGTCTCCTTCCAGTGTGTTCTGCTACCCCTCTGGAACGGCAAGAGACTTTTCGCCACTGCATGAACCGCTGGTGGAAACGGCTGGGTATGACTCGGCTATTACGACGTTATCGCGGGTGGCTTACTTTCGGGATATTCGCCGGAATCCCTATCGAATCTCCCGCATCGGCTTTCCGGAAACAGTAACGCAGTTTGCGCGCTATGCCTCATGGATGGAGGCGTTGCGCAGCAAAGCCCCCTTTTAATGTCAACGAAGGAATCTATCGTAATGTGCAACCATGAGGTGTGTGCTTGAGTCGCTCGAAGACAGACATCAAAGCCTTCCTGATAGCACCGGAAAAATGGCTGGCCGAGCAGCAAGTGAGCGGATCCAGCCATGAAGCGCTGCAGGCCTGCGCGTTGGCGAACGCCATACAGTCCGAAAAACAGGCTCTGAAGCGCGAAAAAGCTCGTAAAGCAGAAGTGGCTAAAGACTTTAAAACGGTTGCACCAGGGTCCCGCGAACATGATCAGCTCGTCGAAAATATGCGGGTGGCCTCCGACGCCTTCAAAGAGGTGGAGCGGCGATTGAAGGAAACAGAACGGGCCTTGCAGGAGGCGCTTGCCGCTCTGGTGGTCGATGAAATAACGCCACCTCCCTTGTTTCATATTCCGTCGAGTACCTCTGCTGCCGAGCCGTTTAAAGTCAGGGAACTGGCTGAGGGGGAATATCAGGCTTGGTCGGCGTTCGTACGCTCGCTTGAGAATGTGCCTAACTACTGTCTGCCCGCATGGAGTGGCATTATTGAAGAGGCATTTTCTCACCCCACTCGCGTATGGATTGCGGTATCCAATGATGGCCGCATCCTCGGCGGGGTCCCCTTGACGATACTCAACAGTCGTTTGTTTGGACGCTTTGCGGTTTCGGTGCCGTTTTTCAATTACGGCGGCGTACTGACCCGGTACAAGAATGTGGCTTACGGGATTCTGGAGCACCTAAAGGGGGTGCGCGAGCAAGAAGCGTGGAAGCATATTGAAATAAGGACCATGCAGCCGGGTTTAGCGCTGCCTTCGCTCAGCCGAAAGGTGTCGATGATTCTTCCGTTACCCTCCAATACCCCTGAAATGGACCGACGGCTGGGGGCAAAGGTCCGCGCCCAGTGCAAAAAAGCGGAGGCTGTTGAGCCCAGGATACGAATTGGCGGGCTGGCGCTTTTGGATGATTTTTACCGGGTGTTCTCGATCAATATGCGAGATCTGGGAACGCCGGTGTACAGCAAAGTGTGGTTCAGAACGATTTTGTCCCGCCCAGCGGTGCGCGCGTCACTGGCGGTCGTGTATGTGCAGGACAAACCTGTGTCGGCGGGTTTTTTGCTGGGCCATAATCGTATGCTGGAGATTCCCTGGGCGTCTACAGTTCGTTCGGCCAATGCGATGGACTGCAACATGTGGATGTACCGGCAAATTCTTGATTACGCGATAACCGAGGGATATTACTTTTTTGATTTTGGACGTTCTACCATGGAAGCGGGGACTTACCGGTTCAAGAAACAATGGGGAGCTGTGCCTTTCGAACACCACTGGTACTACATCCTACCAGAAGGAGGAGAGGTGCCTGCTATTAACCCGGATAACCCGAAATATCAACTGGCCATCGCTGTATGGAAAAGGCTCCCTGTCTGGGTGACGCGCCTGGTCGGACCGTCTCTCGTTAAATACATTCCTTAGACTGTCGCGAATGCCTGTCACGAAGGCCGGGTAGCCAGAGAATTGACAAACCTTCGGTACTCAGCCGCTCTTCGCTTAATATGCTGTTTTGACGTTCTGCCCCGGCTCAGACAGCTTTTATGGGAGGCGTAAAGCAGGTTGAGCAGTACCCGACGCTCCGGGGCCAGGTGCCGACAGTGAAACGCTTCGGTGTTCTCGAAAAACAACGTTCCGGCTTCACCGATAATGGGTGTTATCCGAGCGCCAAAACGGATATCGGCGTCGCCGTGGCTTAAGACACCCCTGAAAATATCTCGCAGCCGAATGTCGAGGTGGCTCCCTTTGATGACGGTATGATGTGCCGATTGTCGGCTGACGTTCGTGAGATACACGAAGACGTTGACGGACTCCCAGCCGGCATAGTCGAAATGAAAAGTGTTCTGGCTGCTGGCGTTCGCTCCCTCGGTCACCGAGAGCGTTGCTTCCAAAAGCACCGGCTCGCTTTTCAAGTAGTGTCGAAGCACGGATGTTATGGCCGAGTCCTCGGAAAGCTGGCGGATGTCTTCATCGATATGGTGCATCAATTTGTAGTGGTTAACAGGCAGATTCCGAGTCCGGTTTTTAAGGCGATCAATCAGTGGGTGCTTGATACAGCCCGCTACAACTACGCTCTCGCTTCTCAGAATACGAGCAAAGCGCTGTGGATTTATCGCTGGCAGCAAAACTGAATCTGTAGCTTGAAACGTGAGCGGTGGGCGAATCGCTTGAATGAGACGTTTTGCGACCGTTCGCCAGGGCCCGAAATGAATGAGGAGTCTGATCAGCCGAAAACCCGCTGTCAGTCGGGTGGCACGCAAGAGCTGCCGGAGTGTGACCGCGATGGTATCTGATAACGCAAAGCGGTCAGGCGGGAGAGGAGAGCGATCAGCCATGGATACACCCTTTTAGTCATTCTGATGAACGGCATTGTGCCGATCTCATTGTCGGCTGTCCATTATCACGCTGTAAAACTGTTCGACATCACGCAAGCGGTTTGCGCATTTTATAGACCACTTTAAGTAGCGGGCTCCGCACAACCCGGAGAGAAACCAGAGTGCTCGTGACGTTGGCAAGGGAGGATTTGTATTGGGTATGCTTACCTGAACCTGCCATAAAGTCATAGCAGTTTATATTCTGGTGGCTGGCGGCTTCGATCTGATAACCCAGGTGGAGAGTGCCTAGCGATACATCACGGCTCACACTGTCTGTGTAACCTGACTGAATGTTATAGCAACGGTCATGAGCAACAATATCCAGCACGACCGAGACAGGTTCGCCAGACAGGCTCATGACAGACAGGTCAATCTTATGCCCACTCGCGGCTAAGCCGGTAAGCAGCGCCTCCATAAATTCAAGATTGCGACCGCTGTAGCAGGGTTTACCCCAGCGCCTTTTGTGGAAGCGGTTCAGCAATTCAAAAAAACGGTGCTGATCCGGCCAAAGGTTTTCCAAAGAAACGGTGCCCAATTGCGCCAGTCGCTTTCGTCGGTGGTAGAGGCGTCGACGCGTATTGCCGCTGAGCGTCGCCAAATAGTCTTGAAAGCCAATGCCGTCCAGATCCACGCTGTAGGCCGTGTCTTGTTCCGCGGTGTACACGGTAAAACGGTGAGCGTCGGCAAACTGTTGTACACGGTCGTGGTCAGGGGAATGCTGGCAGACGTCCGGGATGGTGAATTGGTGCCAGGGCGTGGCCAGGGAGGCCAATAGGGTGGCATCGGTTAGGCAGGCATACTCGGCACGAATGCTCCTGGTGGCTGGCGAGGAGGCCCCAACCAGGGTCGCAGAGCGTGCGGGCAATAATCCTTTAAGCCGTTGTGTGTAAGTATAGAAGCCCCCTGGATACACGGTGATCGCAGGGTGGCTGGAAAAGGCTTTAAGCCAGGCCTGGTTCCAGGCGTCGGAATAAAACAGGCTGGCTCGTTGGTGAGAGGGGAACACTCCCGGGTTACGGCTCGAGGGTCGCACAACCATTATGGTTGCCCAACGGGATATCGTGCTTTTTGATCAGGTCGTAAAATGTGGGTCGGGTGATGCCGAGCAGTTTGGCGGCCGCGGAGATATTGTTGTCGGTCATGGCGACCGCTCTCAGGATGGCGTGCTTTTCAGCTTCCTGGCGGACCTGACGCAGATTAAATGAGAGGTCATTGCCATCGATGACCAGATCGAGGTCGTCGCGCGTAATGTGCTTTCCGTCGGCCATAATGACGGCGCGCTTGATCTTGTTTTCCATTTCCCGAATGTTGCCTGGCCAGCTGTAACTCTCAATGGCCTCCACGGCGTCCGGCGTAAATCCTTTGATTTTCTGCTTGTGTTCCTTGGCGAATTTCAGCATGAAGTGCCTGGCCAGTAAAACGTTGTCGCCCTGGCGCTGGCGCAGCGGGGGAATGCGAATGGTGACTTCGCTGATGCGGTAGAACAGGTCTTCACGAAAAGACCCGTCATCGACCATTTGCTGAAGGTCTTTATTCGTGGCGCAAATAACACGCACGTCCACGGGGATTTCCTCCCGACCGCCGACCCGCTCAATGACACGCTCCTGAAGAAAGCGCAGCAATTTGGATTGCAGGTTGAGCGGCATGTCGCCTATTTCATCAAGAAACAGAGTTCCTTCATGGGCGGTTTCTACCTTGCCCAACGTTTGCTTGGCGGCACCAGTGAACGAGCCCTTTTCATAACCGAATAGCTCGCTTTCGATCAGGTTCTCGGGAACGGCAGCGCAATTGATCGCAATAAACCGTTTTTGGCGGCGTGGGCTCAGCTGGTGAATAGAGCGAGCCATGACTTCTTTTCCGGTACCGCTTTCACCCAGCAAAGTGCAGGTCACATTAGTGGGCGACACCTTTTCCAGCATGCGGCATATTTTCAGCATCGTGGGGTCATGGGTTACCAGTCCCTCCAGCGGTGTCTGCTGAAGGCGGATGAGCCGGCGGTTTTCCTCTTCCAGCTCATAAATATTGAAGGCGCGCTGAACAATCAAATCCAGAGTCTGGGGGTCGACCGGTTTTTCGTAGTAGTCGTAGGCGCCCATGGCAATGGCGCGAATGGCATTTTCATGGTCGGTCTTGCCGGTCATCACGATAATTTTGCTGGTGGGTGACATCCGGATAATGTCCTGAATGCACTTGAAGCCCTCGTCCACACCGTCCTGATCCGGTGGTAGGCCAAGGTCCTGAATGATCACAACGGACTCGTGAAGCCTGAGGGCGGCAATGGCATCCTGGCGGTTTTCTGCAAACACGGTGTCGTAGTCGTCAAAGTGCCATCGAAGCTGGCTTTGCAGACCGCGGTCATCTTCAATGATCAGGAGAGTACGGTTGTTCTTGCTCATAGTTCCATTAGCCTTTGCGTTGCGGCAGCATTTCCCCTTCTCTGGCTCGTTTCATAACCGCAAGAGGTTAGCCTGATGTTACGGGGAGTGTGACCGTTACGGTAGTACCTTCGCCCACAGCGCTGGCCACATTGAGTGTCCCGTGTAGTTCATTAATATACTCTCGGGACAGGTATACGCCAATACCCATGCCCTTGCCGGACTTTGTGGTTTCAAAAGGCTTAAAGAGCCGGTTATGAATGAAATCCCAGTCCATGCCGCTGCCATTATCTTTGATAACAATGACGGCGATCTTTTGGTGGTTCTGAAGTGTAACATGAACTCGTCCTTCATCCGGTGTTGCTTCCAGTGCGTTCTTGATGAAGTGGGTAAATGTCATGACCAGGCGAACCTCGTCGGCATCAATAAAACATGGGGCTTCGCTGATGTCGGCGGTGAGCATCGGCTTCTGTCGCCAGCATTCGGCGACGGCTTTTTTTACAACTTCGTTCAGGGAAAGATGACTGACCATTTCTTTTCCATCGGTACGCAACTTTCTCAGCAGGTTGTTCATGCGATCCACAGAGTTACTGATCGTTTTTATCGCGTCATCAATGAACTCTGGATTGTCCTTGTGCTTTTCGGCGTTGCGGACGACCAGTGCCTGTTGCGCGATGAGGTTGTTGAGGTCGTGAATAATAAATGCGACCAGCTTATTGTAGGTATCAAACTGTCGTCCCTCGGCCAGTTGCTCTGCCTGTTGATGACGTTTCAGGTAGCTTGCCAGCTGGCGGCCCATCGTTTTCAGAAGGTCGAGGTCTTCCCAGGTTAACGTGCTGTCCCCCCGGGGTTTGGTCAGCGCCATAAAGCCCACTAGCTCATCGCCGACGATCAGCGGGAACAGCAGCCACAGGTCGGGAATGTTTCTGGTCCAGGCCGGCAAATGTTCGTTGAACTGGCTAAGTGCCTGATTGTCACCGCTCTCGGGAAAGAAGACCCACTCGGACTGTAAAAAAGTCTGACAGAAAACGCTATCTACCGGTTCTTCCCGCAAATCCACACGAGTACCGAGCCCGCTTTGGTAAACCGGTTCGTAGAAACCCTGTTTGCGAATCCATATAGCGCCGCCGGTCGTTCGGGTTACGGAAGCCACGGCGAAAAAAGCACGCTCATTGACTTCGCTGGCGTCTGCCGGTTGTGCTAAATAATTAATAAGGCGAAGCCATTCGCTTCGGTAGTCGTATTTGTGCCGGAATAAATGTTTATTGATCAGCACCGAGAGGCGTGAGCGAATGGTGGTAGAGAGGAAAATCGTGGTGATCAGGAGCACGGCTCCGATCAGAATGAGGCTGTAAAGAACGGTTCCCCAACTGCCGCCGTATAACCTGACGTAATAACCGCCCAGCGCCAATATGATGATTAATATGCCCACCCCGACTAACGATGTGGTGTAAAACGCGATCGGGCGGGAAAGGGTGAGTTCGGCCGGACGATCAGTACGCTGCAGCAACAAAAGGCCCCCGAGGGCCATGAACAGGCAGGTGGCGATGGAGACGGCCGCTCTGGATTGCCAGAGTGAAGGGTCCACTTGTTGGAAAATCAATGCATGTGTGAACAGGTAGATATCAAATAAAAGCAAGGCGGCAAGGTTCAGGCACAGGAGTTTGACTTGACGATCATTGGCGGCTGCATAACGAAACAGCTGCTCGAGGCTGACTAGAGCCACTACGGCCAGAGAGAGTGCCAGCCACGCTTTCAGAGCCAGTGGAATAGGAAATGAAATCAGCGCCGAGAGCAGAGCAAGCCCCGTGATGGGCCAGCCAATAATGAACAGTACTTTGAGGCTGGTGGGAAAACCGTTGCGTGAGACACTGGCCCGAAGGGTGAGGTAAACCGCCAGCACCCAGATATTGAAGTGCAAACATTCAATAAAGAACGTCCACTGGTTCATTGGCCATAATTGGCGTGCGCCGCCTGCAATGATTAAGAGGTTCACCGCATGTACGGCAGAGGGGAGCGCAAAAACAGCGGTCTTCTGCTCTTTAAAGAACTGATAGGTATAGGTCAGGGTCAGCAGCGCAGCCACCACGGCGGCGCTGAAATAGGCCATAAAGGTAACGTTGTCATAGCCCATACAAGGTGGACACCCGCTGGTTGATTGACATCGAGCATATCACAGCCAGGTGAGAGCCAATGCGCGATTCATGGAAACGGTGGTTAGTGGCGCCATTGTACTGAGTGCGCCGGGGTGGTTCCAGTTTGGTGCGATACGGATCGTACCATGTTCCAAATTGGTGCGAAGACACTTTTCCCTGTTAGTGCGAAAGCTTTTTAGCAGTCTCAACTTATTGATTTTAAAGATTTTTACCTTGTTGGCCTGCTCTGTGCACTGTGGAGGTTCAGGCCGGCATTACTCTGCTGTATTTTTTATTCACAATCCATAAAGACGGGGAACTTGCAATGGAAGAAAATATTTTTCATTTGCAGTATGCGATTGATACGTTTTACTTTCTAATCTGTGGCGCGTTGGTCATGTGGATGGCCGCGGGCTTTTCGATGTTGGAATCGGGTCTGGTACGCGCCAAGAACACCACGGAAATTCTGACCAAGAATGTCGCGTTGTTCTCAATTTCATGCATCATGTACCTGGTATGTGGTTACGCCATTATGTATGGCGGTGGCTTCTTCCTGTCCGGTATTCAGGACGTGGATGTCGCCTCGACCTTAGGCGAATTCGCTGATCGCGGCGATATCGCGGGCGATTCCATCTATTCCGGTGCGTCTGATTTCTTCTTTCAGGTCGTGTTTGTGGCGACGGCAATGTCCATCGTTTCCGGTGCTGTTGCCGAGCGTATGAAACTGTGGGCGTTCCTGGCTTTCGCGGTCGTCATGACGGGTTTCATTTATCCGATGGAAGGTTCCTGGACCTGGAACGGTGCTGATGTCTTTGGCATGTACAATCTGGGTGATCTGGGCTTTTCTGACTTCGCTGGTTCCGGCATTGTGCATATGGCCGGTGCGGCCGCCGCTCTGGCTGGTGTGATTCTGCTGGGTGCCCGTAAAGGCAAATATGGTCCGAACGGTGAAGTTCGCGCGATTCCCGGTGCAAACCTGCCGCTGGCGACGCTGGGTATGTTTATCCTGTGGATGGGCTGGTTTGGCTTTAACGGCGGGTCGGTTTTGAAGCTGGGTGATGTGGCCAGTGCCAACTCCGTCGCCATGGTGTTTTTGAACACGAATACCGCTGCCGCTGGCGGCCTGGTTGCAGCCTTGTTGCTGAGCCGCATCATGTTTGGCAAGGCGGACCTGACCATGGCCATTAACGGCGCACTGGCCGGACTGGTGGCGATCACCGCCGAGCCGTCAACGCCGAGCGCACTGGGTGCGACCATTATTGGTGCTATCGGTGGTCTGATCGTGGTGTTCTCCATTGTGGCCCTGGACAAGCTGAAGATTGATGATCCGGTCGGTGCAATCTCTGTGCACGGTTCCGTGGGCATCTGGGGCTTGCTGGCTGTGCCGATCACCAACGGTGATGTGTCCTTCGTGGGTCAGATTGTGGGTGGATTGACCATCTTTGTCTGGGTCTTCGTAGTCAGTCTGATTGTCTGGGCCATTATCAAGGCGATCCTCGGGCTGCGCGTCAGTGAAGATGAAGAGTACGAAGGTGTGGACATCTCCGAGTGTGGTATGGAAGCCTACCCGGAATTCGTCAGCAACAAGTAAAGACCGCCCAGGGGCACTTGTTGCCCCTGGTGTTTAAGCCACCTCGCTTTCGGGTGGCGGGAGATGACCAAAACTGGTGTAATGTGTCGTTAGTGTTTTCGGTCTCTCAAACGTAACCGTCACTCGTAAGTCGCTTTAATAAAGGAACTCACAATGAAACTGATCACTGCTGTAGTAAAACCGTTTAAGTTGGACGATGTGCGCACGGCGCTGTCCGAGGTTGGGGTTCAGGGGATGACGGTCACCGAGGTCAAGGGTTTTGGCCGTCAGAAGGGCCACACCGAGCTGTACCGCGGTGCCGAGTACGTGGTGGACTTTCTGCCCAAGGTGAAAGTGGAACTGGCTGTTGACGATGCCCTGGTGGAGCAAGCGGTTGAGGCGATTA
The DNA here is from genome assembly GCF_050113635.1 of Marinimicrobium sp. ARAG 43.8. Classification (NCBI taxonomy): domain Bacteria; kingdom Pseudomonadati; phylum Pseudomonadota; class Gammaproteobacteria; order Cellvibrionales; family Cellvibrionaceae; genus Marinimicrobium; species Marinimicrobium sp. ARAG 43.8. Next base: position 1,077,703 of record NZ_JBNJLT010000001.1, on the reverse strand, counting down.
CCAAAGCCGCCCAAACCGGCAAGATCGGCGATGGCAAGATCTTCATCACTCCGCTGGAAGAGATCATCCGTATCCGCACCGGTGAAACAGGTCCGGATGCCATCTGATCCTGTTCCTCTTGGAGAATCGCAAAACCGGCGCCTTTGGGCGCCGGTTTTGTTTTGGGAGCAGGTTGGCTTGGCTGCCTTACAGTCGGTCTCGGGTGATAGCCTGAACCTCTGGACGAAGCTGTCCGATGTATTGGCGCTGTCGAATCACCATAAAGGCCGGGAGCACCACAACCATAATAATGGCCCCCGTCGTGGGGCGGGAAATGCTCAGCGCCGGGCCGGCGATCAGGGCGATAAACAATGCTACCGCCGTAATACACACCAGGCTGACCACATTGCGACGCCAGTGGTACAGCTTTCTTTCGGGCGCATAAGCCCGCTCGTGCGCGCGCTGTAAAATCGAGCTACGCTCGGTGTCGCTCAAGCCATTCAATTCAGGAAAGTGCTTGCTCAACAACTGGACATTCATGGTATGGCCTGTTTATTAATAACGGGGTGGGGCGATTTGCCGTAAATTTTACCGGCGTTGGCGGGCAGAGGTAAACCGCCGCACCGCTTTGTGAATCGGATAATAACCAAAGTTATAGTAGCTTGCGCTCTTAAGCTGAAAAAAGCCTAAAAATACCTTCAAAATGTCATGACGTCGTCTTCCTCTTGAGCTATAAATGCCGTGAAAACGGGCATAAATGGTGAGCACTTTACTCACGGTGTATGGCCCGGATCGGTGTGACGCTGGCTTGTGTTAGAGGTGGCTTTATGTCTGGTCAATATCCTGTCAATGACGATGACGTTGAAGATGTTCTCGAGGATGATGAGGAGTTAGCTGACGACGATTCCGTGGAGGATGAGGACGCTGATGTGTCCTACTCCAGCGGAGGGAAACAAGAGGGGTATGAGGACTTCAGTGTTGCGGCCCGGGAGCGTATGAGAGAAGAGCTGGCCCGGCAGGTGGAAGACTTTTTATCGAGAGGGGGTCACATTAATGAGATTCCCTCTACGATGAGTTTTACCCGTCCCAAAAAGCCCGTCTCCGATTACGGTGACCGCATGATGTAGAGCACGGCTATCCCGAGGCGCTGTGGCTTAGCCTCGGGATAGCGCAATAGGAAGGGGCTGGTCGGGTTAGCCGTTGCGAGCTTTGAAAACCCGGATAGCCTCGTTGAACTCTGCCGCAAACTCTTCTAACGCAGTGATTTCGCGGCGTTTCTCGCCCCCGCTCATGCGCGCACAGCCAAGGTACTCCTCCATAGCCTTTACATAGGCTTTTACGTCGTTGTTGGCCTTGACCATTTGCGCCGTCTCTGCCGAGTTCGGGTCCGGAATCGCGGGCTTGCCGTCCGGAGGACTGCAAGCCAGTGCGAAACCAGGGGCTGCCAAAGCAGTGCAAAGCGTAGCGAGGAGTATGGAGTTCTTCATGATGCCTTTTCTCTCTGTTATGTCGGTTCTGAAGAGTGTGTGGTTTGTCCTTGGCTAGAGTTTGAAGCGCCCCACCAGACTGGTGAGTTTCTCCGCCATTTCCGCGAGGCTGCTGGTATTGGAATTGATCCGGCTGGAACTCTCCGCCGTGCTGACAGCGACCTGCGAAATACTGTCGATATTGCCTTCAATTTGTTGCGTGGCTGAGCTTTGCTCTTCTGAAGCCACGGCCACCTGATTGGTACGGTCGCGGATGACACTGACCAGCTCAGTGATGTCTTCCAGTGAACTGGTCGCCTCTCCGGCTTTTGTCACCGAGGCCTCGGCTTGCGTCGTGCCCTCGGCCATCATCTCCACCGCTTCTTTGGCGCCAACTTGCAAGCGCTCGATCATTTCCTGAATTTCCGTGGTAGAGCTTTGGGTGCGCGAGGCAAGGGTGCGAACTTCGTCAGCCACTACGGCGAAGCCCCGGCCCTGTTCGCCCGCTCGTGCTGCTTCAATCGCGGCATTCAGGGCGAGGAGGTTGGTCTGTTCGGCTACGCCGCGAATCACATCCAGTACGGACCCGATGCTGACAGTTTCTTTGTTCAGGCGGTCAATCACGTCGGAAGCGCGGCGAATCTCGGCGGCCAGATTTTCGATTTGATGGGTCGTGGCGTTCACCACATTCTTGCCGCTACTGGCGGATTGGTCGGCCTGGAGCGCTTTTTCCGCGGTCTCGCTAACGCTTTCGGTAACGTCCTGCACCACGTTGGCCATTTGCTTGATGGCCACGACCACCTGCTCGATTTCAGACTGCTGGTTTTTAATGGCTCGCTCATTCTCGTTGGAAAGCTGGGAGACCATGTGGGCGTTCTCGCTCACCTCCTGAGAGGTTGTGGCCACACTGGAGATGATGCTGTGCAGCCTTTCCACAAAGGTGTTGAAGCAAGTGGCCAGCTCCGCGATTTCATCGCTGCCACTGACCGGCAGACGACGGGTCAGGTCTCCCTCGCCCTCGGAAATATCGCGCAAGGCACGAACCACTTGATTGACGGGCTTGGTAATGCTGGCCTGAACGAAGAAAGCAATAGAGGCAGCCACGATGCTGATAATGATGATCAAGACAACGGCGTCGCGCACGGCCTCGCCGATAATATCAGTCAGTTCGCTCATGTCCACGCGGGCCGAAATAACACCGATCTGGGTATTTCCGTCCCGAATGGCTTCGGTGATGATGATGTCGGAGCCATCGTAGACGGTGCCAGTCGCCCGGGGTGAGCTGGGAATGCTGGAGGGCAAGTCGCTGGACCGGCTCTGTTCGCCGCGCACATACCAGGCAAAAGGAGTGCTGCCGGTGTAAATCACCGCATTGGTGATTCGCTCGCTGGCTTCCAGCGCCTCAAGCGAAGCTGATACCGTGGCGGTGTCGTTAAAGCTGATGGCCCCGATATTCGATGTACCCAGCACGCGGGTAAGCGTTCGGGTATCCTCAATAATGGTCTCTTCGGTGGTGGCCAGGCCCGAACGAGCGGTGACCACTGTTGTTACAATCACTGCCAAAACACAAGTGACCGTAACGCTCAGGAGAATTTTCCACTTTAGCGATAGATTATTCACGATACCCTCTTTCTTTATATCCTGCTGGCCGACTCACTGCTCTGGGCACGTGGGGTCCGTGGCATATTTCTTTGCATTTTGCCACAGCTTGCCCACTCAGACACGGCATGAGCTAGAAAAAAATGTGATAAAAATTCTGGATTCCACCCATTTTGAGTATAGCGAGGCGGTTTTTTAGTCCCGAGTAGAGGCCCCGGTAAGGGCGTCCGTCGCTGTTTCTCTTTTCCTACATAAGGTTAGCGGCGTTAATGTCTGATTCTTGAGAAGAAAAGCGCGAAGAAGGCACGGGTCGAGGGAAAGTAGCCCGTGCCAGAAGGGGGGTGATTTTACTTAACTTTCAGGCCTTTCCCGCTGGCCGCCCACATCAGGCCACCGTAGACGTGCTCCAGGAAGAGCGCGTCTTCATACGTCGCAGGCACATGGCCCAGCGCCGTATAGAAGGCGCGACCGCCGTCGTATTCGTGGTACCAGGCCATGGGTCGAAAATCCATATCCTGGCTTTCCTTGTCGCCCCACTTGGCGTAAGGGTCATAGCTGTCCGGGTCTACGGCCAGAATATAGTTCAGCGTATCGATGCGCTCGGTGCCAAATTCGTAGAACTCATCGGTCCACCAGAAGTTGTCGGGCATACGCTCCAGTCCTGGGAAATGCCGATCCAGCACCTCCATTTCAGCGGTCTGGTTAACGGGGTGAATATGGAATGTCCGGCCCACCATTTGGGTGTACCAGTCCCAGTCATACTCGGTATCGGCGGCGCTGTGTACGCCGACGAAGCCTTTGCCGGACTGGATAAACCGTTCCATCGCCCCTTGCTGCTTGTCATTCAGAATGTTACCCGTGGTGAGGAGAAAGAAAATGACATCGTATTGCTTGAGGTTGTCGTCATTAAAGACGTTGGCGTCTTCATGCCAATCCAGGCTGAATTGGTGTTTCTGTGCCATTTTACGCATGGCGGTGACGCCTTCGTTGATGGCTTTGTGATGAAACCCATCGGTCTTGGTGAACAGCAATACTTTGAACTGGCCCTGGGCGAGAGCGCCGACGGGTGCCAGCAGAACGCCGATCAGACACGCGGCGGTGAGCAGGTACTTCTTGAACATTGCCTTATTCTCCGGGTGTGAGGTTATAGTTAATGTGACGCTATTGTGCCCTGCCGATCCGGTGATTGGAAGCACTTTGCCCTCAGGGAGCCCGGTTCGTGCCTTGTATCAACGCGGGTTCAGCAGGGGAGATTTCAGCGTTTTGGAGGGGCGCCCCATCACGTCAGCCACCATATCTTTAAGCTCGTCGGTGCTGACATCGCGGGCCTGAATCATTTGACGTGTCACGTCATCCAGTGAGCGCTGGCCTCCTGTCACCTCCCGGATTTCCCGGTCCAACTCGTCAAAAAGCAGCACCGCCCTGGCGGTCACCTTTGAGGCGGAATGCTCAGTGCGCAGGCTGTCGATCTCACTAGACCAGTCTTTCAGCCAGTCCATAATCCACTGGCGGCGGGCTTCGGTAAAAGCCCCGGCGCGATACATCAGCTCTACGGCGTAGAACTCGGCCAGGCCTTCCACCAGCCAGTCACTTTGATCGTGGCTGTCGATACGGGTAACCACATGCACCAGTTCGTGAACAACCGTACTGGTGCCGTTGCCGCTCACCATGGGTCGATCACTGTGCAAAAACAACGCGTTGGGGCCGGACAGGGCGCCCCGCCACATCGGGTCATCGGCGCCGACCACCGCGAATTTGGGAGGCGTTTGACCAAAAGCCTGCTCGAATTCTGGCCACACATTGGTGATCAGGCTGACCACATCCATCAGGCGCATCGGATCGCCAGCCGGTTTACTGACCACCAACGTCGTATCGCCCAACTGTTCTTCGCGAGTGCTCAGCTTGCCGGCGATCATCCAGCCTGTGGGGCGATCAAAGCGGCGTTCGGGATTGTCTATTCGAAAGCGGCGATCGTCGAGTTTCTCCCAGCCGGTCACCACGTCGGTCCATGTTTCGGGCAAGCGAAAGGTGAGATAAGCCTCCGCCCGAGCATCGCCTCGGGCGCTCACCCGGGCGGCGGGAATGATATCGTCGCCGCGGAACAGCGCCCAGTCTGGTGTCATTCGGGCATCGTACTCGCCGGGGTCACGCTCGTGGGAGATCTTTACGTGAAAGCTCAAGCGCGCGTCCTCCTCGGGGGGCGTCCAAACCGCACGACTTCTTTCGATCTCCAGTTCGCCGTTGCCTTCAAAATCGGAGTAGCGGCCTGAGCTGATATTAAAATCCAGCGTTTCCAGGCGTCCACCGTGGTCACTCTCGATCACTACTTCCGCCTGGTCCTGCTCGGGAAGGAGCGTCACGGTGTAGTGCAGCGGGTAGAGGTCGTCGCTGGCGTGTGCGGTGATCGACACGACGAGTATGAACAACAATAAAATCAGTGGGCGCATCCTAAAGCGCTTCCTCAATTCCCAGTTGATCCCACAGTGCATCCACGCGCTGTTTCACCGCCGGATCCTGGATAATCGGACTGCCCCATTCCCGATCGGTTTCGCCCGGCCATTTGCTGGTCGCATCCAACCCCATCTTGGAGCCGAGGCCGGACACCGGTGAAGCAAAATCGAGATAATCAATCGGCGTGTTGTCCACCAGCACGGTATCGCGGCTGGGGTCCATGCGAGTAGTGATGGCCCAGATGACGTCCTTCCAGTCCCGTGGGTTGACATCCGCATCGGTCACAATCACAAACTTGGTGTACATGAATTGGCGCAGGAACGACCAGACACCCATCATTACCCGCTTGGCATGACCGGCATACTGTTTGTTCATCGTCACAACGGCCATGCGATAGGAGCAGCCTTCAGGCGGCAGGTAAAAATCCACGATTTCCGGAAACTGTTTGCGGAGGATGGGCACGAACACTTCGTTCAGGGCCACTCCGAGAACGGCCGGTTCGTCCGGTGGCCGACCCGTGTAAGTGCTGTGATAGATCGGGTCTTTTCGATGGGTAATACGATCTATCGTGAAAACCGGGAAACGGTCCACCTCATTGTAATAGCCGGTGTGATCGCCAAAGGGACCTTCGTCCGCCATATCCTCCGGGGCGATATGGCCTTCGAGAATAAATTCGGCGGAAGCGGGCACCTGCAATGTATTGCCAAGGCTTTGTACGACCTCGGTCTTGTCGCCGCGCAAGAGCCCGGCGAATGCATATTCCGACAAGGTATCCGGCACCGGAGTGACGGCGCCGAGAATGGTCGCCGGGTCGGCCCCCAGTGCAACAGAAACGGGGAAAGGTTCGCCGGGGTGGGCCTTTTGCCATTCGCGGAAATCCAGGGCACCGCCGCGATGGGTTAGCCAGCGCATGATTAATCGGTTTCTGCCGATTTTCTGCATGCGGTAAATTCCCAGATTCTGGCGCTCTTTCTCGGGTCCCCGGGTAATCACCAGCGGCCAGGTGACCAAGGGGCCAGCGTCGCCGGGCCAACAGGTCTGGATGGGCAAACGATCCAGATCCACTTGATCCCCTTCCAGTACCACGTTCTGACACGGCGCTTTGCGAACCACCTTGGGGCCCATATTCAGCACTTGCTTGAAAACCGGCAGTTTCTCCCAGGCATCTTTGAAGCCTTTGGGCGGTTCCGGTTCTTTCAAGAACGCCAGGAGTTTACCCACTTCACGCAGTGCTTCTACCGACTCTTCGCCCATGCCCAAGGCGACGCGTTCCGGGGTGCCAAACAGGTTGCCCAGCACCGGAATATCGTAGCCTTTAGGGTTTTCGAACAGCAGCGCTGGCCCCCCGGCTCGCAACGTGCGATCACAAATCTCGGTCATCTCCAGATTTGGATCCACTTCGGCGGTAATGCGCTTTAACTCACCGCGCTGTTCGAGTAAATGAATGAAGTCTCGGAGGTCGCGGTATCTCATAACCGCTTACTTACGCTTCATGGACAGGAAGAATTCATCGTTGGTTTTGAAATCCTTCAGCTTGTCTACGAGGAACTCGGTCGCGGCGACATCTTCCATGTCGTTGAGCAGGCGCCGCAGAATCCAGGAGCGCTGCATTTCGTCTTCTTTCATCAACAGGTCTTCACGGCGTGTGCCGGAACGGCGTACGTTGATGGCCGGGTAAATGCGCTTCTCCGCCACCTTGCGGTCCAGATGCAGCTCCAGGTTGCCGGTGCCTTTAAACTCTTCGTAAATGACTTCGTCCATTTTCGAGCCGGTGTCTACCAATGCAGTGGCGACGATGGTCAAGCTACCGCCTTCTTCGATATTCCGGGCCGCGCCAAAGAAGCGCTTGGGGCGTTCCAGAGCGTGGGCGTCTACACCACCGGTCAGCACTTTACCGGATGAGGGGATAACGGTGTTGTAGGCGCGAGCCAGGCGGGTGATGGAGTCGAGTAGAATAATGACATCCTTTTTGTGCTCGACCAGGCGCTTGGCGCGCTCAATAACCATGTCGGCAACCTGCACGTGACGGGCGGGCGGCTCGTCGAAGGTGGAGGCAACGACCTCTCCGCGCACGGAGCGCTGCATTTCGGTCACTTCTTCCGGACGTTCATCGATCAACAGTACGATCAAGTGGCATTCCGGGTTGTTGCGGGTAATCGCCTGGGCAATATTCTGCATCATCAGGGTCTTACCGGCTTTCGGTGGTGCTACGATCAGCCCGCGCTGGCCTTTGCCAATGGGGGAAATCAGGTCGATGACACGAGGCGTCAGATCTTCGGTAGAGCCGTTGCCGGCCTCGAGGCGCAGGCGTTCGTCGGGGAAAAGCGGGGTAAGGTTTTCAAAAAGGATTTTGTTGCGAGAGCTTTCGGGCTTGTCAAAGTTGATTTCGTTGACCTTGAGCAGCGCAAAATAACGCTCGCCTTCCTTCGGGGGTCTGATCTTGCCGGAAATAGTGTCGCCCGTGCGAAGGTTAAATCGGCGAATCTGGCTGGGGGAAACATAGATATCATCGGGACCCGCCAGATAAGAGCTGTCGGCCGAGCGCAAAAAGCCAAAGCCATCCTGCAGAATTTCCAATACGCCGTCGCCGTAGATGTCTTCACCGCTTTTGGCGTGGCGCTTGAGGATGTTGAAAATGATGTCCTGCTTGCGTGAACGGGCCATGCTTTCCAGCCCCATTTCCCGCGCGATATCAATCAATTCTTCGATGGGTTTGGTTTTCAGGTCGGTTAAATTCATACAGTGAGACTTTGTTGTGAAGGTTAGTGGTAGTTGAAACGTCAGGAGTATATGGCCAGTATCGGGCTGTGGTGCGAGGCCGAGTGGCCACTGACAGGTCGTCGCTTCTATTTACGGTTAATGATTAGTCTTAATGATTAGCATTCAGTGGCTAGTCGTTTACCAGATTACGAGCTACGACTGCTTTTGGACGATCCAGTTCGTTCTAATGCGCAAATTGTGTCTGTTCGCACGAGGGTGATCAGGATGGACCAACGATATCTTACCCGATCTCCTGCTCACTGATGGCCAGCGTGGCTGTGCCACTTGGGAAATCCACAGGGAGGGCGAACGGAAGCTTGGTGGAAATCAACCGGATAATGTTGATTTTCCTTGACCGCCCCGTGATCTGGTTAGCTTCCCCAGTCATCGCGTCCTCTCATCTCGGCAGTGCGGGGATGAGGGTTTCTCGCGACGGCAATCGGGAGCTGACTCAGGGCAGGGCATCTAACAGATTAGAGAGTATAGCGGTAAAAAACAGACAGTGCAAAGCCTCCCCGGCGAACCGGGCCGTCCCCGCTGTTGAGCGGGGTGGCCGGGCTCGGGAAGCACGTAACGGGAAGCACTTTAAAGAGCGGCGTTGACAAATTCTGTCAGTTGTTGCTTGGACAGAGCGCCGACCTTGGTGGAGTCGGGCTCGCCGTTCTTGAAGATGATCAGCGTTGGGATGCCGCGGATGTTGAACTTGCCGGGAATACCCTTGTTGGCATCGACATCCATTTTGGTAATCTTGATTTTGTCGCCATGGGTGCCGGCCAGTTCGTCCAGAATCGGAGCAATCATCTTGCACGGTCCGCACCAGGCCGCCCAGAAATCGACCAGAACCGGTTTGTCGGACTTGAGGACTTCCTCTTCGAAGTTGTCATCGGTGACGTGTACAATCGCGTCGCTACTCATAAAGCAGTGTCTCCTGATCGATCTCGTGAGTGAAGCGGCGTCGGCCATAAATGGCAGGCCGGACCCGTTCGCGGTATGTGCCCGCATAATAAGGATTGCCTGCAAGGCAGACAAGGGGCAAAAACCAATGGCGCCCATAAAGAGTGGCTATATCGCGGCCTTCGCCAGTAGTTGCTGTAAATATTGTGGGGGGCTTTTGCCCGATTTCAATGGGGCCTTAACCGCCAAGTCGTGCAAGCGCGTCGATCAGTATTTGGGATGCAGGGTTTTTACGCCCTCCTGGCAGCCCAGTAGCAAAACATCGGCCCCTCGCTGGGCGAAGAGTCCATTGGTGACGACGCCGGCAATCTGATTGATTTGCGCCTCCAGTTTTTTGGGGTCCAGAATCTCCAGGTGGTGAACATCCAGAATGACGTTGCCGTTGTCGGTGACCACCCCTTCGCGATACACCGGATCCCCGCCGAGCTTGACCAGTTCGCGAGCCACGTAAGAGCGAGCCATGGGGATAACTTCCACAGGCAATGGAAATTGGCCCAGCACATCGACCCATTTGCTCTCATCCGCGATGCACACGAACTCTCGGGACACCGCTGTGACGATTTTCTCCCGGGTGAGGGCGGCACCACCGCCCTTGATGAGCTCCAGCTGGGCGTTGCTTTCGTCGGCGCCATCGACGTACACGAGTAGCTCATCCACCTGGTTCAGGTCAAACACCTCAATGCCCAGTTTTTGCAGTCGCTCGGCGGACGCATCGGAGCTGGCGACCGCGCCTGCAAAATCCTCCTTCAAGGGGCCGAGTGCATCGATGAAGCAGTTGGCGGTCGAGCCAGTGCCCACACCGATAATGCTGTCGCGCTGAAGTTTGGGGGCAATATAATCGGCGGCTGCCTGGCCGACGGCACACTTGAGTTCATCCTGGTTCATGATTACCTCGCAATGCTTCCGGGAAATGGGTGGGCTGGGGGTCAGCGCCGGGTTGGTTATTCGATGTCGGCATTATACGCGATGGGTGCCAGCGGACCGCAAATTGTTTACCATGAGCGCTTTTCCACGCATCATCTTTGGTAGTTCGCCGTTATGCCCGACTCCTATATCAAGCGCATTCTCAATGCCCGTATCTACGACCTCGCGGTGGAGACCCCGCTCGATCCGGCACCGTTGTTATCCCAGCGCACCGGCAATCAGGTACTGCTCAAGCGTGAAGATTTGCAGCCGGTATTCTCGTTCAAGATTCGCGGCGCGTACAACAAGCTGTTGCAGCTGACCGAGGAGCAGCGCGAGAAGGGCGTAATTGCCGCGTCGGCCGGCAACCACGCCCAAGGGCTGGCAATGGGAGCGAAGCATCTGGGGGTGAAAGCTACCATCGTCATGCCGCGCACCACCCCGCCGATCAAAGTGGACGCCGTGCGCGCGCGCGGCGCCCGGGTGGTGCTGCACGGGGACAGCTATGATGAGGCCTCCGCTCACGCCCAGAAGCTAATTGAAGAGAAAGGGCTGACCTATATTCACCCGTTTGACGACCCGGATGTGATCGCCGGACAAGGAACGGTGGCCATGGAGATACTGCGCCAGTACCCGGGGCACATTGATGCGATTTTTGTGGCCGTCGGCGGTGGCGGGTTGGGAGCCGGCGTGGCGGCCTACGTGAAATATGTGCGACCGGATGTGAAGGTGTATGCGGTGGAGTCCGAAGAGTCGGCTTGCCTTAAGGCCGCGATGGAGAAAAATCGCCGAGTGAGGCTGCCGCAAGTGGGAATATTCGCGGATGGAGTGGCGGTGGCCCAGATCGGCAAGGAAACCTACCGGGTGCTGAAGAAAACCATCGACGGCGTGATCACCGTCAATACGGATGAGATTTGCGCGGGTATCAAGGATATTTTCGAGGATACGCGCTCCATTGCCGAGCCAGCGGGTGGTGTCAGCGTCGCCGGCCTGAAAAAGTATGTGGCGGAACATGGCCTGACTGGGCAGACGTTGATCGCCATCGATTCCGGTGCCAATATCAATTTTGATCGCCTGCGCTATATTTCCGAACGTACAGAAATCGGTGAACAACGTGAAGCCATTCTGGCGGTCACCATTCCAGAGCGCCCCGGGGCCTACAAGGATTTCTGCAAGGCGCTGGGCAAGCGGAACATTACCGAGTTTAATTATCGCTACGCCGACAGTCGTGAGGCCAAGATTTTCGTGGGGGTGCAAGTCGGCAACGGCGGTGCCGACCGGGAGGAGCTGGTCAAAGCGTTGAGAGAGCAGGGCTACGATACGGTGGATATGACCGACAACGAGGTGGCCAGAATGCACATTCGCCATATGGTGGGTGGGCATGCCCCGAATGTGGGTGAAGAAATGGTTTTTCGTTTCGAATTCCCCGAGCGGCCCGGGGCCTTGTATACCTTCTTGAGCCGTATGGCCGGGCACTGGAATATCTCCATGTTCCACTACCGCAATCACGGGGCGGCTTTTGGTCGCGTGCTGGTGGGTATGCAGGTGCCGGAGAAAGAGCGGGCTCAGGTGCGCAAATACCTGGACGATATCGGCTACCCCTATTGGGATGAAACGGACAACCAGGCCTACCAGTTCTTCCTGAGTTAGTCTCGTTCCCACGTATCGAGCCAGCCGTGCCCGATACGTGGAGTCCTCCCGGCACCAAAATCCCTGAACTCCCATTGACCTGATCGGTTCTAAAACCTCAAAAATCCCTTCTGAAACAGTCAGTTTCGACGCTTATCTCGCAAAAAGTGTGAAAGCTGACGCAGAAACTACTGAAAAATGGGTCTTTTCGCAGATATTGTCTTGAACTGCCAGGAAAATCGGCTATTCTTGGCACTGTTGCGGGCAACTATTCGATAAGAACGATGCGGCAACAAGGGACAAAGATGTGGAGGGATGCGCCCCTCTTTAGCACCTGAAGGTTTAGCCAGAAGAAATGAAAGCCGATATTGTGACATTAGTGATTATTGTGTTTTGCGTTGGGGTATTAATCAGTGCGCTGGATATTGGCCGCTGGTTTGATCAGGAAGACTCGCGCCCGGCGGTTGTGCTGCAAGAAACCAATAATTCCTGATCCGTGATGACGGTGCCCACGGGCACATCCCAAGGCTCGCAGGGCAGAGCGGGCACTTCCTGGCAGGCGTGGGCGAGGCCGATTAACTCCGGTCCACGGCGCCCTTTGCCCTGAAGGGCTTCACGATTCTTGAAGGCAAATGTACAGTCGTAAAAGCCTCCTCCCATGCCGAGCCTCCCACCGTCTCGATCAAAACCCACCAGCGGTGTCAGCACCACGTTGAGAAAACGGGCGGGCATTCGCCGAAACACGTGCGGGTCGGGTTCGGGAATACCGAAGCGGTTGGGGGTGAGCGCAGCGCCTGGAAGCCACTCCACAAACCACAAGCGTCGAGGTTGCGTCGGGTGCAGCACCGGCAGGTAACAGTGCTTGCCGGACCGCCATACCGACTCTGCCAGCAGGCGTGGGTCCACTTCACCATTATTGGGCCAGTACAAGGCGATATGTCGGCTGCGTACCCAGGTCGGCAGACGGCGAAGACGTTGCCCGATGGCGTCGGCGGCGTGTTGCTGTTGCTCAGGGGTCAGTGCCTGGCGGCGCGCGCGAAGTCGCCGTCGCAGTGTGCGTTTGTCCGGCGCAGGAAAGTCGGTCACGGTGCTCAAGTCAGAACGTGTTCCACAATGGCTGGCGCGTTGGTGTGGCCAGCGAGGGACAGGAAAGGAGAACCCCGGGGTGCCGCTGTCAATTGGGCCTTGAACCCTAAGGCTCAAGGTGGCGAGGCTCGCGGTCCATCAGGCTTCCCGACGTGCGGTAATGCTCAACAGGACCTACAGAGCAGCGCCTGTACTGCGGTTATCGGCTCAAGGACGTGTTGACTGGCGAACACCCCAGGGCGTGAAATCAGTATAACCCGGAATCCGGGTGACAGTGCAACTGCCCTGTTAGAGGATTGGGCGTCGGGCGGTAGAGAAGCCGGTTAACAGGCCGTTTTATTCGAAACGAGCCAGACTGCGATCAATTTTATCGTGCAGACGCTGCAACTCTTCGACGTCCAGATCCAGGGGTGCCTGCCGGGGTTCGCGTCGGGACTGCAGTAGCTCATGGCTGAGATTCAGGGCGGCCATAACGGCGATGCGCTCCAGACCGATGACCGACCCGCTGCGTTTTATGGAGCGCATCCGCTCATCAAGCAGCTCAGCGGACTCCTGCAAGGCAGCGCGTTCTTCGCGGGGGCAGGCGACCTGATACTCTTTATCCAGGATTTTGACAAAAACCGTTTCGGTACTCACGCATCGGACTCCAGGCTCTTAAGACGGGTAATCATGGCTTCCACCCGGCCCCGGGCCAGTTCGTTTTTTTCAATCAACCGAACCCGCTCCCGCTGCCAGTCACCAGCTTTGGCCCGTAGTGCTTCGTTCTCCTGCTGCAGGCGTTCGCACACCTGAATCAGGCGATCCATCTTCGCTTCCAGGGCTTCCAGCTGTTCATCGGACATGATTTCGGGGACCGGGTTCAGTGTGCGTGTTGCAGCTACTATATTGCGGCTCGGGCGGGGGGTCAATCGGGGCAGTCACACATCGTGCAGAGCCTTGCAGCACGGACGTCCGGGCCGGTTTCATGTTAGCATGTAGCTTCCGCGAAAGAGGTGCCCATGACCACAGAAACCCCCAATACCGCTGCCAATATCACGGTTAGCCACGAACAATTAAACGCGCTGTTGCAGCCGCTGGGCATTTTGATCAATCCCTCCGAATTGCAGGGTTTACTCTGCGGTAAATTTTGCGGAGGCGCCAATCCGGATGAGACCGACTGGTTACTCGAAGCGGTGGAAGAGCTGGATTTTGTTCAGGCCCCGAGCCTGGAAGTGCGTACCGCGCTGGCGCAATTGTACGGCCAAACCCGGGAGCAACTGCGCCGGCAGGAGTTCGCGCTGCAGCCGTTGCTGCCCTCGGACGAAAGCGCAATCACGCAGCGGGTGCACTGCCTCGGGCAGTGGTGTCACGGCTTTCTGGTGGGGTTCGGCAGTGCCGGACACGCCGGAGACAGCGATCTGTCCAGTGAGGCGCGCGAGGTGCTTGAAGACCTGGCGGCGATTGCGCAGGTGGATATCGATGATGAAGAGTCCGCGCGAGAAGCTGAACAAGACTACGCCGAGGTGGTGGAGTACGTACGTATGGCCGCGCTGTCGCTGTTAATGGAATTTGGTGCGGCGGCACTGACCGCACCCCCCTCCGATGATGGCGCACCACCGGATGCCGCGCCGCCCACGGTCCACTGATATTACCAACAGGTTAACGAGCATTCGCACAACTGAGTGAGCGACGGATTTTACAAAAGCATTGAGGGTCACGCATGAAAATCACCCGACAGGAATTCGCCCGTCGGCGCAAAACGCTGATGGAGGTGATGGAACCCAACAGCATCGCTATTGTTCCCGCGGCCCCGGAACGCCCCCGCAGTCGTGATACCGAATACCCCTACCGGCAGGACAGCGACTTCCATTACCTGAGTGGTTTCCCGGAGCCGGGTGCGGTGCTGGTGCTGATTCCGGGCAGAGAGCACGGGGAGTATGTATTGTTTTGTCGCGACCGAGACCCCGCCCGTGAGATATGGGACGGGTATCGCGCCGGGCCTGAGGGCGCCTGCCGGGATTACGGCGCGGACGATGCGTTCCCCATCGACGATATCGATGACATACTGACCGGCTTGCTCGAAGGGCGCGAGCGCGTGTACTACGCCATGGGCAAGGACCGGGAGTTTGACCGGCAGGTGATGGACTGGGTGAACAGTATACGGGCTCGCGTTCGTTCTGGGGCCACGCCGCCCGGTGAGTTCCTGGATCTGAATCACTTCCTGCACGACCAGCGCTTGATCAAAAGTGCCGCCGAGCTGCGCCTGATGCGCCATGCCGGCGAAATTTCCGCCCGTGCTCACAAGCGAGCCATGCACTTCTGTCAGCCTGGCGTCATGGAATATCAGCTGGAAGCCGAAATCCATCACGAGTTCGCCATGGCCGGTGCGCGCTTTCCCGCGTACAGCACGATTGTCGGCGGAGGTGCCAATGGCTGCATACTGCACTACATCGAAAACAGCAGCGCCTTGAAAGACGGCGATCTGGTGTTGATTGATGCCGGTTGTGAGTACGACATTTATGCGGCCGATATCACCCGAACGTTTCCGGTGAACGGACGCTTTTCTACCGAGCAGCGCGCGCTGTATGACTGGGTACTGAAAGCCCAGAAGGCGGCCATTGCTGAAGTGCGGCCGGGCAACCATTGGAACCGGCCCCACGAAATATCGGTGCGAGTGTTAACCGAGGGGCTGGTGGCGCTGGGGCTGTTGCAGGGCGAGGTGGATGCTCTGGTTGAAAATGAGGCTTACCGCGAGTTTTACATGCACCGGGTAGGCCATTGGCTCGGTTTGGACGTACACGATGTGGGCGATTACAAAATCGACGGGCAGTGGCGCCTGCTGGAGCCCGGTATGGTGATGACGATTGAGCCCGGCCTGTATATTGCGCCGGATAACGAACGAGTGCCCAAAAAATGGCGCGGCATCGGCATTCGTATTGAAGATGATGTCGCAGTTACCCGCGATGGCTGTGACGTGTTGACGGCGGATGTGCCCAAAGAAGCCGATGACATTGAAGCCTTGATGGCGGGCAGCGAACCCGCAGGTTGAATGTGAGCGGTGGACGCTCGGCTCCTTGAGTTTAGCGTTGAGCCCAGTGTCTGTTATCTGTTATAGGAGACGCGATGACCAAATCGCCCGATACCCGTGTTCCTGATTATGACATCGCTATTGTAGGGGCAGGGATGGTGGGTTCCGCGTTGGCCGCGTTGCTCAGCGCCAGCGGTGCAGGTTGGAAGGTAGTACTGCTCGACCGCTATCCGTTAACGCCCGCGGCGGAAGGGCGTGAAGAGCGTTATGAAGCCGGGCGGGACCATCGGGCCACGGCGTTGTCCGCTGGCAGCGTGGAAATTCTGAAGCGGGCGGGACTCTGGTCCGAACTGGCCGTACACGCCACGACCATTCAGCAGGTGCATGTCTCGGATCGCGGACACCTGGGCGGGGCTTTGCTCAACGCCGTGGATCAGGGGTGCGATGGGCTGGGGTACGTACTGGAAAATGCCTGGCTGCTGCCTTGCCTGCAGCGTGCGGGGTGTCAGGGGGCGCAGCGAGTGCTGGCGCCGGTCATGGTAACGGCGCTGGAACAAGGCCGCTCCTTCACGCGTTTGCATTTGTCGAATCCGTCGGAGAGTTCGTCGGAGGAAGACGCGCCGCCATCCAGCCTCAGTGCGCGACTGGTGGTGCTGGCCGACGGCGGTGCTTCCGATTTACCTCGCCAGCTGGGGATTAACGCGGTTCGGCAAAACTATGGGCAATGTGCGCTCATTACCCGTGTGACCTTTGAAAGAGCGCATCAGTACCGGGCTTTCGAACGGTTTACCGAAGACGGCCCCCTGGCGCTGTTGCCGCTGGGTGAGAAAGCCTCGGCCCGCACCGCTGCGCTGGTGTGGACCCTGCCGCCGGCACGAGCCGAACAGATGGTGGGTGCGTCGGCCCCTGAATTTCTCGCCGCACTGCAGGAAACGTTTGGCTGGCGCCTGGGGCGTTTTACCGAGGTGGGGGAACGCCAGAGCTGGCCGCTGAGTCTGGTCAGGGCGGAAGAACAAATTCGCTCGCGACTGGTGTTGCTTGGCAATAGCGCTCATTACCTGCACCCGGTGGCTGGTCAGGGGTTCAACCTGTCGCTGCGTGATGCGACCGCGTTATCGGCGTCGCTGTCGCGGGCCAGGAGCGACAGCCAAGACCCGGGTGGCCTGGCGTTGTTGCATGCCTATCAGCAGAGAAGACATCGCGATCAATGGACAACGATTCACTTGAGTGACCGGCTGGTGCGGATTTTTACCAGTCGTCGGCCGCTGGATATGGCGCTGCGGCATATCGGTCTGGCGGGTCTCGATTGGCTGCCGGGCGTTAAACCGCTGTTTGCCGCCCAGACCATGGGACTGCTCGGCAGCCCGGGCCGAGCGGTCAATACAGAGGAGAGCCACCCATGAGTGTGGAAACATCCGGCGGCACACCGAGTACCCGGCATTACGACCTGATCATTGTCGGCGCTGGCCAGGTGGGTGCTACGCTGGCTTTACAGTTGGCACCGCTGTTGGAGCGTCAAGGCCTGCGAATGGCATTGGTGGAAGCGGATGATCGCGATCAGCCCACCTTTCATGCCGAACAGTTTGACCCCCGGGTGGTGGCGCTTACCCCGGCGTCTCAGCAACTCTACCAGCGCCTGGGATTGTGGCGGCACATCGAAAAAGAACGTGTCTGTCCCTACCGGGAGATGCACGTCTGGGACGGGGAAGGCAGTGGTCGGATTGGCTTTAGTGCCGACGAACTCGGTAGTGAGGCTCTGGGCCATATTGTGGAAGTGAGTGTGCTGGTACGTCACATTCGTCAGGCGTTGACGTATCAGTCCGGTGTGGATCTGCTCAGTCCCGCTGTGGTCCGGGGATTGGACCGCGTTGAATCGGGCACGGCATCGGCCAGCGACTTGCCGCGACCCCTTTCTTCAGCGCCCCTGCAGCGTCTTACGCTGGAAGATGGCCGCAAGGTCAGTGCGCCGCTGGTGGTGGCCGCCGATGGCGTTGAGTCCCGTGTTCGTGAGCTGGCAGGCTTCGCGGTGCGTGAATGGTCCTACGATCAAAAAGCGATTGTGACCACGGTGCGCACGGAACGTCCGCATGGCTACACCGCTCGCCAGCGGTTTATGCGCACCGGTCCGGTGGCTCTGTTGCCCTTGCGCTGGCGTAGAGAGACACAGACGCCCGGGCCTTGGGATGCGCATTATTGTTCCATCGTCTGGTCGGCTGATGCCGACCTGGCGGATGAACTGATGGCGTTGGATGACGCTGGCTTTCGGGCGCGACTGGGGCGTGAGACCGAATACGCCTTGGGCGAAATCACCGATGTGGATCGCCGTCATGCGATTGCACTGGCCCAGCGTCACGCTCGCGATTATGTGCGTCCCGGTGTGGCACTGGTTGGCGATGCGGCGCACCGTATTCACCCGCTGGCGGGGCAAGGCGTCAATCTGGGGTTGAAGGATGTGATGGCGCTGGCGACTGAAATCGAGCGCGCACTGAATCGGGGCTTACCGCTTGGAGAAGTTTCCATCGTGCGTCGCTATCAGCGTCAGCGTTTGGGGGACAATCTGGGCATGATGGCCACCATGGAAGGGTTCAAACAGTTATTCGGCAGCCATGCACCCGCTGCAATTATGGCTCGCAATCTGGGGTTGCGCGGTGTAAATGCCTTGGCGCCGGTCAAAAATACATTAGCTCGAAAAGCGATGGGAGTTTAATTGGTTATGAATATTAACCCGCACCTGGAATTATCGAATCTGCTCAAGGAGCTGGGCGTCAAGCCGGGAGACACGCTCATGGTGCACGCGTCGCTACGATCACTGGGCGAGGCGATGCCTGCGGATATTGTGATTGCGGGATTGAGACGGGCGCTGGGGCCGACCGGAACACTGGCGATGCCGACGCTGAGCTATAAAACCGTGACGGCCGAGCATCCGCTGTTCGATACCGAAACCACGCCCTCCTGTGTGGGCAGCCTCAGTGAAGTGTTCCGTCGTCAGCAGGGCGTTGTACGCAGCTTGCACCCGACACATTCGGCGGCCGCCATTGGCCTCAATACCTCGGATTTGTTGGTGGGGCACGAGGAAGATCACACGCCTTGCGGTGAACATTCACCCTTTGCCCGGCTGCCAAAACTGGAGGGGCGGATACTGTTTCTGGGCTGCGACTTCACGGTCAACACCTCCATGCACGCCGCTGAAGAGGTGGTCATGCCGCCCTACCTTCTGGAAGAGGAGCCGGTGGATTTTATCCTCAACGATGCGCGTGGTCGGCAGGTAACCAGCGCGGTGCGCTGCCACAATTTCCGCGGTTACAAACAACGCTATGACCGCCTTGAAGCGTTGCTGCCTGCCAGTGCCATCAAGCGGGGAAGACTGCTGGCGGCGGACTGCATGCTGGTGGAAGCGGAAGCTGTGCGCGAGGCCGCCGTGGCTGCCTTGCAGAAGAACCCACTGCACTTTGTGGATGCTGAAAACGAATGACACCGGCTCGCAAACACGTAATGGACCTGACACTGAATGGCCTGTTGATACTGTGCCTGCTGGGAGCGGGGGTGCTGTTTATCGGGCGCTCAAGCGGTTACGGAATCCTGCTGGCACCGCTGGGCTGGATGCTGGCGGTGCTGGTTTTCCGGCAGTGGCGCTGGGCCTACTTCGGCAGCGCCGTCTGGGCGCTGGCCTGTTATCAATTGGCCAAGGAAGGTCTGGAGTTCGAATGGGTCAAGCGCACGGTAATGTCCCTGAGTTTTCCTCTGGTTGTGCTGGCGATCTATTTACACGAGACATTGGGGCGGCGACAGGGGCGACAAAAGCCCACTGGCAAACCGCCCCAATGATTGCCGGACCCGACACAGTAGAATCAATACGTTACCGTTGATGTTGTGCAAATTTTCATCAAATTGTGCTTGAACTGCCCGAATCGAAGTGCTTTAATTTTTCTCGCTAGAGATTGAGACCGGTCAAAGACTAGGCTTCCGCGAGGCACCCTCCAGTGACTTTGTTCGACCCTTCCCTTAGCACAGCCCGTCGGCTGCTTCACCCTGATACTCCGACCAGGAGGTCAGTTAATGTTCAACGGTTTCGGAAATCCCGAGCCGATAATGAGTAACGTAAGACGAGGAAAGTATGTCAGACCAATTGGTATCTGGTGTTGTTAAGTGGTTCAACGATGACAAAGGCTATGGCTTTATTGAGCGTGAAGGTGGGGCCGATGTATTTGTCCACTTCCGCGCCATTAATGGCTCGGGGCGTCGCACTCTGAAAGAAGGTCAGAGCGTCACTTTCGAAGTGACTCAGGGCCAGAAAGGTCCCCAGGCGGAAAACGTTACGCCTCTCTAAGCGCTCGTTTCCACTCTGGCGGCTCGCCCGGTTGGTGACCGTCCACGCCGGGGTCACCCCCGGCGGTTTTGTCCGCTCTGCTTGCCGTGTTCGGCAAGCCCGTTTCCTTTTTTCTGCGTTTTCATTCTCCGATGTCACTGGAGCCCGTGCCATGCACGAGGTATGCTCCGTATTTCATTTTTTGGCGAACAATAATGTCCGGTAAGCGATAGCCACTATGATTCTCGATTTGAAAACGCTGGCCTGGGGCGTTTTACTGGGCCTGTTGTTCTATTACACTTGGCGAGCCTTCCAGGCCAAGGATGTGGCTTATGCGGCGGCGCGATCACACTGCGCACAAATGCAGGTACAACTGCTGGATCAGAGTGTGTACCTGCGCAAACTATGGATTCGATGGCACCGTGGCAGGCCGGGCCTGTGGCGGTTGTTTCACTTTGAATTCACGGTAACCGGTGGTGACCGATACGTCGGGCAGGTATGGATGCTGGGCCGACAGATAACGCGTGTAGAACTGGAGCCGCACCGCGTTCACTAGCGGAGCAGTGTCTTTGGCATTAGTGGGGATTCGTTGACATTGGAGGAAAATATGACCGAGCGCGTGGGTGGCTGGCATCGTAAATCCCGGCGACGTGTGTATGAAAATCCCTGGATCAATATTTCTCACGACGAGGTTATTACGCCGGCGGGCACCGATGGCATTTATGGCGTGGTGCACTTTAAGAATACCGCCGTGGGGGTGTTGCCGATTGATGAAAGCGGGAACACCTGGCTGGTGCGACAAACCCGTTACACGATGAATAATTACACCTGGGAAATTCCCGAGGGGGGTTGCCCCCAGGGCGAGGATACACTGAGTGCGGCGCAGCGTGAATTGCGCGAAGAGGCGGGTTTACAGGCGCAACACTGGGAAAGGTTGCAGGAACTGCAACTGTCAAACTCGGTGACCGACGAAGTGGCGGTTATTTACGTGGCCCGACAGCTTGAGGAAGTGGGGCAGGCGCTGGAAGACAGTGAAGATATTGAGTTAAAAAAATTACCGTTAACTGAGGCCATCGCCATGGTCGAGCGCGGTGAGATCACCGATGCAATTTCGGTGGCGGCGCTGTTGCGGGTGGCGTATCAGCGGGCGGCCAACCTGGATTGAAGCGAGGCGGGTGCGCTGGCACACCCGCCCTGCGGTTTAACCCACCATTTCTTCCAGTTCTTTCCCTTTCGTTTCCTGAACCATCAATATCACAAAGGCGACTGACACCGCCGCGAAGAAGGTGTAGATACCATACGCTGCTGCAAGCCCAATGCCGGCCAGCAATACCGGGAAGGTGGCTGTCACGATAAAGTTGGCCAGCCACTGAGCCAGCCCCGCAATGGCCAGTCCCGAGCCGCGAATCTGGTTGGGAAACATCTCGCCCAGCATGACCCACATCACCGGCCCCCACGACATGTTAAAGAGGAACACATAAGCATTGGCCGCGATTAACGCCAACAGGCCGGCTCCATCAGACAATTGCAGGTTGCCGGTTTCCAGGTTGACAGGCGCACCGGCGAACGCAAAGGCCACCAGCCCCAGCGTGACGGCCATACCGGCAGAACCAAACCACAGCAGCGGTTTGCGCCCGATCTTATCGACAAAGAAAAAGGTGATCAGGCAGGCGGCAATGCTGATACTGCCGGAAATGACATTGATGGCCAACGCATCGCTTTCGGAAAAACCCGCTGCTTGCCACAACACGGCACCGTAGTAGAACACCACATTGATACCCACCAGTTGCTGCAGCACGGCAAGGCCGATACCCACCCAGACGATAGGACGAACCTTGCGAGTGCTGGGCACCAGAAGATCGCGAAAGCGCGGTTGGTGATCCTCGGCCAGTGAGTCACCAATCTCGCGTTGTTTAATGTCGGCTGTGGCATGTCCATACAGCCGCGCGAGAACGCCACTGGCTTTTTCGGTTTTACCGGAGGCGACCAAAAAGCGTGGGCTTTCGGGAATTGCCAGCAGCGCCACCAGAAAAACAGTGGCGGGGAGCAGTTCCATCCAGAACATCCAGCGCCAGGTTTCATAGCCCCACCAGAGTTCGCGCGTGGAGCCCCCCGCCACATCGGCCAACAGATAGTTGCTTAAAAACGCCGCCGTGAGACCGGAGATAATCGCAATCTGTTGGATAGAGGTAAGCATGCCACGATAGCGCGCCGGAGCCACCTCACTGATGTAGGCCGGTGCCATGACGCTGGCGGCGCCAACGGCCAGGCCGCCGAGAATGCGATAGATCACAAACTCCAGCGTGGTGCCGGCGACACCGGACCCCCAGGCGGAGATAATAAAAAGCACGGCCGCGACAATCAGCAAAGAGCGACGGCCGTATTTGTCGGCGAGTCGGCCAGCAAAAAGGGCGCCAACGGCGCAACCGAGCAACATGGAGGACACACTGAAACCGGTGCCGGCGCTGTCGGAGTTGAACGCCAGTTGCAAGCCCTCCACGGTGCCGTTAATGACGCCACTGTCGAAGCCGAACAGGAAACCGCCAATGGTTGCCACGCAACTGATCAGCACGATAAACACTGTGCTGCCGTTCTCCGGATAAGAAGAACTCGCCATGAAATATACCCTTCTGCCGTTTGTTATGTTGTTAACGCGCTTGCCGTCAGATGAATAGTAAAACGGGGACGGCTCCCAATGAAGCGTCCCCGTTTCGGTGTAATCAGGAGGCCTGGGCGTTTACGTCGCACATTCTATCAGGCCTCTTGGTCACGATCAGCGGATGTAGCGGTTGATTACGTTTTCATACAGCTCTTGCTGGCCACTGATTTGTTTCGGCTCGCCACCAGCATTGCCGATCTCGGCCAGTTGCTCCAGCGTCAGTTTGCCAGATTCGAAGTCGGCACCTTTACCGCTGTCGAAAGAAGCGTAGCGCTCGGCCCGCATTTTTTCCAACGGGGATTTCTGGATGATGTCGTCGGCGATCAACAGCGAGCGCGCAAACACATCCATACCGCCGATATGGCCGTGGAAGGTGTCGTTCAGGTCGGTAGAGTTACGACGACGCTTCGCATCGAAGTTCACACCGCCGCCCTGGAAACCGCCGTGGCGCAGCAGAACCAGCAACATTTCAACGGTTTCGTTGATGTTGTACGGGAACTGGTCGGTATCCCAGGAGTTCTGGTAATCACCGCGGTTCGCATCGATAGAGCCGAGCATACCGGCGTTGGCCGCCGCTTGCATCTCGTGATCCATGGTGTGCTGGGCCAGAGTGGCGTGGTTGGTTTCAATGTTCAGTTTGAAATCTTTATCCAGACCGTGATGACGCAGGAAGCCGATAACGGTTTCGCTGTCAAAGTCGTACTGGTGCTTGGTTGGTTCCATGGGCTTCGGTTCGATCAGGAAGTTGCCTTTGAAGCCTTGCGCACGACCATAATCGCGAGCCATGGTCAGGAAGCGGGCCAGGTGTTCTTGCTCGCGGCCCATGTCGGAGTTCAACAGGCTCATGTAACCTTCGCGGCCACCCCAGAACACATAGTTTTCACCGCCGAGTGCAATGGTGGCGTCCATGGCGTCTTTCACCTGGGCACCGGCAAAGGCCACGACGTTGAAGTCCGGGTTGGTGGAGGCGCCATTCATAAAGCGCGGGTTGCTGAACACGTTTGAGGTGCCCCACAACAGTTTTACGCCCGACTCTTTTTGTTTCTCTTTGGTCCACTCGACCCACTTTTTCAGGCGAGCCTGGGTTTCAGCGCGAGAGTCGGCTTCTTCGATAACGTCTACATCGTGGAAACAGAAGTAGGGCACACCCAGCTTGGTAATGAATTCAAAGGCGGCATCCAGCTTCATGCGGCTGCGGGTTTCGTGATCCTTGCCTTCGGACCAGGGGAAGTGGAAGGGACCAGGGCCAAACGGGTCATGGCCGGCACCGCAGAAGGTGTGCCAGTAACACACGGCAAACTTGAAGTGTTCCTTCATGGTTTTGCCGGCGACGACTTTGTTTTCGTCGTACCACTTGAATGAGAAGGGGTTGTCGGACTCCGGGCCCTCATACTGAATTTTGCCGACCCCGGGGAAATACTCTTTATCGCCTAGTGTGATGCTCATGGTAAAGACCTTTTTGCTTTGTGTTGCGTGGAAAATGAAAAAATGGGCGATGAACAGTGATCGCCCGGCTTACCTAATTGGCCTCGGCAAGTCGCTGTTCGACAGCGTCACGCCACTGGCCGTACAGTTCCTGATACTGTGTTTGCAGTGCGGTTTCGGGCTCCAGAACTGCCTTGCAGGTCAGTGTGCGGAACACATCGTCACGGCTGCGATAAAAGTCACAGCCCCATGCGGCGGCACGCGCTACACCATCGGCGCTGTCAGTCTGGTACAGCTCCAGTGGCGCGCCAGTCAGGTTGACGAAAGCACTGCTGAAAATCGGGCTTAAAAACATATTGCTGTGCCCGGCGCGTACCACACGTGTTTCCGCTCCCAGACCTTTAATGAGATCGAAACCGAGGTTCATGGCGTAGGCCACACCTTCCTGGGTGGCCCGTGCTATGTGATTGACGCTGTGACGGTTGAGGTCCAGACCGTCCACTTGGGCCGAAAGCAGTTTGTTGCGCATAATGCGCTCCGCCCCGTTTCCAAAAGGATAGACTTTCAGGCCATCGCTGCCGGGTTTCACGGACTCGCCCAGCTCATTTAAGCGCGGATAGGACACGTCGCCACCCGCGCTGAGTACGCCTCTGAGCCAGCTGTTCATTCGGCCTGCGCCGTTGATGCAGGCCAGCAGGCCGCGGTGGACATCGGCATCGCCTTTGTTAACGTGCAGGAAGGTGTTAATGCGTTGATCCGGGTCGGCAATGTTTTTGTCGGTCACGGCGTAGACCACACCGGAAGTGCCCGCCGTGGTGGCGACATCGCCCGGCTCCAATACGTTCAGGCTCATGGCATTGGCCACCTGATCACCGGCGCGAAAGCCGAGCTTGGCGCCAGCGTTGATGCCCAGCTCCTGCGCAGCGCTTTCGCTGACCTCGCCCTGAACCCCAAGATTGGGTACCTGACGGGCCAGGAGGCTGGGGTCGATGTGCCAGTGTTTGAGCAGTTTGTCCGACGCGCCGTTCTCGGAAAAATCCCAGAAAACCCCTTCTGACAGGCCCGAGGCGGTGGTAGTGCACTCGCCGGTCAATTTGTAGGCAATGTAATCGCCGGGGAGCAGGATTTTGTCAATTTGCGCGTAGAGTTCGGGTTCGTTTTCCTGTACCCAGCGCAGCTTGGCGGCGGTGAAGTTGCCGGGGGAGTTCAGCAGGTGCTCCATGCACCAGTCGGTGCCGAGTTCGTCAAACGCCTGTTCACCCGTGGACACAGCGCGGCTGTCGCACCAGATAATGGAGGGGCGCAGCACCTTGCCGTCCGCATCCAGCGCCACCAGGCCGTGCATTTGGTAGGAAATACCGATGGCACCAATCTTGTCTTTTACCTCCGGGCGCTGTTGCCACATTTGTGCACAGCCTTGCTTAACGGCGTCCCACCAGTCTTCCGGGGCCTGTTCGGCCCAGCCGGAGCGGGGGGCCTGAATAGTCATTTCCTGAGGCGGGTAAGTGGCATTGGCCACCCGTTCACCGCTCTCGCCGTCGATGACGGACAGCTTGACCGAGGAACTGCCGATGTCTAATCCGAGAAAGTACATAGTGTTGGTCTACCCAGTCTTGAGTGATTGTGGCTGTTATTCCCGGTCATATGCCGGATTCTTATGGTACATTTGACCATGTATTTTGTATACCAAACGCACTGTCATGTGTCGCTGGTGGACAGCGGCTTCGTCTGCGGTGTCAACGCGGGCGGAGCGCTGGAGCCGCGCACGATGAGCCGGTGCTCTACAACCTCTGCGCCTTCCCCAATATCCTTGCCATCAATGGCGTTAAGTAACCGCCGCATGGTGCGTTCGCCGATTTCGTCGGTTGGCTGTGCCACTGTCGTCAGAGGCGGGTCCATGATGGCCGCGTAGCGGGTATCGTCGAAGCCGACAACGGAAACATCGTCGGGAACGCGCAACCCGAGGCGCTTGATTTCGTGAATCGCCGCCATGGCCATTTCGTCGTTGGCACAAAAAATGGCCGTGGGGCGAGCCTTTAAACTCAGCAGTTTTCGGGTGGCCCGACGGGCGCCCTCAATACTCTGGTCACCGTTGACCACCCAGTCGCTGGCGGGGGGGTGCCCCTGAGCCGTCAGCGTGTCCCGGTAGCCGCGCTCCCGGTCTCGGGTCAATAGAGAGCCGCGGGCGCCAGTGATAAACGCAATGCGCCGATGCCCCAATTGCCACAGGTATTGAGTGGCTTCGGCGGCAGCCCGCCGGTTGTCGACCCGCACGCTGGGGATATGGGCCAGCTCGTCAGTAACGTGTTCACAGCCCAGCACAATCGGGGTGCGACGTTCACCCGTAGAGTAGGCACTGGTATCGGAGAAGGGCGACGGGCTGGCGAGAATGATGATTCCGTCGGCCTCTTTCGACATCACCATACGGCAATAGTCATCCAGCTCCGGTGGGCTGTGGGTGGTTTCGCGAATAAGAATGGCGTAGCCCTCTTCCTGCGCTACCCGGTTGATCCCATTCATGACGCCGCCCCAGAAAGGCAACCCCACGGATTGCAGCACGACCATCACCAGTCCGGTTCGGCCGCGACGGAAGTTGCGTGCCAGGGCATTGGGCGCGTAGCCGGTTTGCTCCACGGCAGCCTGTACCGCAGCCAGGGTTTTCGGTTTGACCCGCTCCGGCTCGTTCAGGCACCGGGAGACGGTGGAAATCGACACCCCGGCCAGTTTGGCGACGTCTTTGATGGACACTGTCTGGTTGGAGCGTGAGGCCATAATTCGGGTCTTTATGAAAACGTTTCTATTTCAAGATGTTAGAGGTCACTTTGCATTTTTGCCGTTTTTTTTGCACATCGTTTCAAGGATTATGACCTTAAAGTGCAAATGACTCAATAGCTTTTTATTAAAAATAGAAACGTTTTCATTATGTGTCAACCGTCTTCTCATACGTAGCCCATGGTTCAGGCGCGACGCATAGCAGGAGCGAATGGGCGGCAGGAGGTGATTCGCGCTATTTTGAGGGACAGCAATCGGCCAGAGGAAAAAGCCCTTGCACTCGGCGCTCTAACCCTGAACAATTCCGGTTTTGATGAGACGGCCCTTGGCTGAGAGGGCGATGTTTCATCGACTGAGGTTCGAAACAGCAAGGTGGGCAATGACTGAGCTTTTCATTCTACGCAACCAGCACGGTTATTTTCTGGGCAAGCAAAAGGATTGGCTGGATGGGCGAGACCGCAACGCCCTTTACAAAACGCTCCACAAGGATGAAGCGGTGAACCAGATGGTAGAGTTGAGCGCAAAGGACTTTGAGCAGCGTATACGTGTGGTGCCTTGCGAGGCGGATGAGCGTGGCCTGCCGGTGGTGTCGGAAGACGATATGCCGCCCCGTGCCCCCAAAGCCAGGCCGTCGCCGAAGCATGAGGGTCGTGAGGAAAGCCCGGAGGGCTTGGACGAGGCCGCTGCGCAGGCAGAGTCCGCACCATCGTCTGAGACTGACCCCGCGCCTGAGGAGAATCCCGCTCCTGAGAACAGCCTCCAGGGCGCTGCTGTCTCCGCCTATCCTTCCCAGTAACCATATACCGGGTTAACCCAGTCTTCTGCGCCGCCAAAGGAGCTCACGTTGTCACAGACCAGCCGCCTGCACCAACATTTGCGTCATTTCTCCCAACAGGGCGGCGATACGCTAAAGGGTATTTTGCGAGGAGTGGAGAAGGAGAGCCTGCGAGTGACGCCCGGCGGCGATCTGGCTCAGGGCGAGCACCCCAGAGATCTGGGGTCTGCCCTGACGCACCCACATATTACGACAGATTATAGTGAAGCACTGCTCGAGTTTATTACCGAGCCGTTCACGAGTGTCGAGGCGTTGCTTGGGCAACTGGACGATATCCATCGCTACACCTACAGCGTTCTGGATGGTGAATGGCTCTGGCCAGCCAGCATGCCCTGTGCGCTGAAAGGCGATGAGGGCATACCGGTCGCCCAGTATGGCCGCTCTAATAGCGGCACCATGAAAACGGTGTACCGCCTTGGGCTGGCGCACCGTTATGGTCGCACCATGCAGACGATCGCCGGTGTTCACTACAATTTTTCCCTGCCGGATCAGTTCTGGCGCGAGCTGCAGGCACTTGAAGGCGACGCCCAAAGCCTGCAGGACTTCAAAACCGAGCGCTATTTTGACCTGATTCGCAACTTTCGACGTTACTCCTGGTTGCTGATCTATCTGTTCGGTGCCGCCCCGGCGGTGTGCCGCTCTTTTGTACGCAACCGTCAGCATCGGCTGGAGCCATTCAACGGCGATGAGCATACGCTGCATGCGCCCTATGCGACGTCGCTGCGCATGGGCGATCTCGGATACCAGAGCGATGCCCAGCAAAGCATGATTGTCTGCTACAACGATATCGCCTCTTATCTACAAACATTGTGCGGTGCCATCACCCAGCCTCATGCCGCCTACGAGGCCATTGGGCTTAAGGATGAAAGCGGGGGCTACCAACAACTGAACACCAGTTTGTTGCAGATTGAAAACGAGTTCTACAGCAGCGTGCGGCCCAAGCGCACCACCCAGCGTGGAGAAACCGCGCTGCAGGCGTTGCGACTGCGGGGCGTCGAGTATGTGGAAGTGCGCTGCGTAGACCTGAACCCGTTTGAGCCTCTGGGCATCAGTGCCGAACAGATTCATTTTCTGGATGCCTTTCTTCTGTTTTGCTTGCTGAGATCGAGCCCAAAGACGCACAATCAGGAGTATCGCAATATTCAGGAAAACCAGGAACGCATCGTGTACCGGGGCAGGGAGCCTGGCCTCAAGCTGTGTAGGGAAGATGGGGAAGTGCTCATGAACGAGTGGGCGCACGAACTGCTGGCGGCGATTCGCGACTGCGCCGTGTCGCTGGACGCCTCTCGGGGACAAACCGACACCGGTCAGGCGTCGGTCGCGGCGCAGCAGAGAAAACTGGATGATCCCGAATTGACGCCCTCGGCCCGGGTGCTGGCAGGTATGCGGCGAGAGCAGCAAACCTTCTTTCGCTACACCATGACCCAGGCTCAGCAGCATGGTGATAGATTCCGGCGTCGGCCGTTGGCCGCCGACATGCAGGCGCACTATCGCGCTATGGCGGCGAAATCACTGCAGGATCAGCGCGCGGTGGAGGCGGCCGATACGCTCAGCTTCGAAGACTATCTGGCTAACTACTATCGGCAATATCGCCGCTGTGGTGATGATACGGACCCGTCCCTTGCACGGCCTCTGGGCAGTTGTGGCTAGCGCTGAACCACGAAATTGCGAAACAGCAGGTCGCGAATAATCTGTTCTCGGCCTTCCTCCTGAGCGATTAACTGGTTGGTCTGCTCGAGTGCGGCCTGCCGCAACTGTTCTCGCCCGGTCTGGGTATTGACACCCTCCTCATCCTGACGGCTGAACAGCATGACCAGCTTGTCGCGAATGAGCGGCATATGGTGACGGACAATGCCGACATCATTGGAATTTTCTACTCGAAGAGAGATCTCGGCGCGGAGGTATTTCAGTCTTCCGGGGCCGCCATAATTGACCGTCAATGGCTCACTCAGTGGTATGTAAATCTGGTCCTCTTTCTCCTGCTGGGCGCTTGCCCACGGCGCCACGGCGACCCCCAGGCTCAGGCTGATAAAGGCAACGGCGGCCATCAAAAGACGTCGGCACCGGGGCAGGGACGCGGTTCGCTTAATTCGTTCAAATCGTTGCATTCGATTCATTACCGTGCAAATCCAATAATGTATGCGCCAAACAGTAGCGCGTCCAGAGTGTTTTTGCGTACCATTGGTGTGCTTATTCCTATAAGCCAAACACCGTAGCCCACGTATTGTAGCCCAAAGCTCTCTGGAGATTCGAACATGCTGCCGAGCGTCCGCCTGACCAACTGCCTGATTGTCATGCTCGTGGTTTTCATGATGGGGGTGGCGCTGTACATGGAGCACGGCATGGGCCTTGAGCCCTGTCCGCTGTGCATCAGCCAGCGTATTTTTGTGATCCTGGCGGGGGTCTGGGCGCTGCTGGCTTTTCTGCACCATCCGGGGCGTATTGGCCGCCGGGTCTACGGCCTGCTCGGGTTGCTCTCTGCCGCCGCAGGCGCGGCCGTTTCCGCTCGCCAGCTCTGGTTGCAGAGTCTTCCGGAGGATCAGGTGCCCGCCTGCGGTCCGGGCCTGGATTATATGCTGGATGCCTTCCCGCTCTTGGATGTGCTGCGCGCGATGCTGGCGGGCGATGGTAACTGTGCGGAGGTGTCCTGGTCGCTGTTCGGAATCAGCATCCCGGGCTGGACCCTGATTGGATTTCTAGTGCTGGGGCTTGCTCATCTGTGGCAAGTCCTGCGCCGTCGCCAGTAACAATAATGCTGGTGACCGATAACGTTTTTTTCATTGCGTAAGGAATGTTTATGCTCGATAACTGTAAAAACGCTAAAGAACGATGGGGCGGTGTCAGCGATATCATTGATCGCTGGCTGGAAGAGCGGCGCCTGATGCTGGTTTCTTTTTGCGATTTAAGCGCCATGAAAGCGCCCGCATCCAGCGATCAGGTGCGCGGTGGCAAGTTGCGCCACTTGTGTGAAATTCTCGTGGACTACATCTCTGCCGGGCACTTTGAAGTGTATGATCAGTTGATGCGTGAGGGTCGGGAATTCGGCAGTGACGAAGCGTTGGTCGAGGCCAGCAAATTGTTTGCGTTGGTGGACCGGACCACTCAGGACATTCTGGATTTCAACGATAAATACCTGGAAACCGATGATCTCGATGCGCTGGAGCGAGACCTATCCCAGCTGGGTGAAGCGCTTGAAACACGGTTTGCCGCCGAGGACCGAATGATTGCTGTTCTGCATACTGCCCACAAAGACAGGGTGGTCTGAGAGCGCCCCATGAGGCACTCGACCGCGTCCCCTCGATCTCGATCCGGCGGTAAATTTGCACGCCGTGCCGGTCTGTTGCTACTGGGCTTGGCGCTGTGGGGGTGCGACCGACCGGCGGAGCCCGTCGACCATTTGGAGGTGGCGGCTCGCAGCATTCAAGCGGGAGCATTGTCCGCAGACGGGCGCTGGGCGCTGGTGGGGTCAGGCAATCACGGAGGGAGTTTGTGGCGAGTAGATGATGGCGAGCGCCTCTTCAACTGGAATCATAAAGCGGATACCAGCACCTTGATTCTCAGTGCCAGTTTTTCCACCGATGCGCGTTACGCGCTGACGACCGATGAACGGACGCTGGTGCTTTGGAACCGGGAGACCGGCGCCGCTGAGCAGTACTGGAGCAGCCCCGCCGGCATTGTGATGGCCCAGTTGGGAGCCGATGGCGAACACGCCCTTCTGGCATTGGAGGATTACCGTGCGGCGTTGTACAACGTGCGGCGCGGCGGGATTATTCGCAATTTTCATCACAGCGACCACGTCTCTGCTATTGCGATGAGTGAACACCGCGCGGTGACCGGGTCCGATGCGGGAACCGCGACGCTGTGGAATCTCGACACGGGGGAGGTGATCGTCTCCCGTCAGCACGACGCCCCGGTGCAAGCGGTGGCGATTGCCCCTCAGGGGGATCGGATTCTTTCGGCAGCGCGCTATGAACCGCCGCAGGTATGGAGCGCTGAAGGAGAATTATTGTGGGAATTGCCGCTGCCGGAAGAGCGAGTGCGGCGAGGTGCGAGGGTAAGCCTGGCACGGTTCAGCGACGACGGCGGCTGGCTGTTGACCGGCCAGCCCACAGGGCGGGTGGATTTGTGGGACGTCGATAACCGGACGCTGGCATACAGTTGGCAACTCCCAAAGCGCAAGGCGTTTCATCCGAAAGCGGTTGCCGTGCTGGCTCTGGCGTTTACGGAGGATCCCAATCGTTATCGTGCCATCAGCTCCGATGGTTTTGTATACGAGCTCGGTTATTAGGGCCAACAAGACCCTAGGCCAAGATACAAAAAAACCGTTCAGTTGAACGGTTTTTTTGTACTTCTTTTGGCACAGGCTTTTGTGCTGGGCCGAAGCCCTCGCTGGCCAGCGGGAGATTACTCGTCGCCGCCAGCCTCAGCCTCGTCAGCGGCTTCCACTTCCAGCAATTCCACTTCGAAAATCAGTGCGGAACTGGGCGGAATCGGGCCATTGCCGCCCGGGCCGTAAGCGAGGTCTGATGGAATATACAATTCGTACTTGGCGCCTTCGGACATCAGCTGCAGACCTTCGGTCCAGCCGGAAATGACGCCGTTGACGGCAAACGACACCGGCTCACCACGCTCGTAGGAGCTGTCGAACTCAGTACCATCAAGCAGACGACCGCGATAATGTACGGTGACGGTATCGTTCGGGCCGGGCGAGGCACCTTCCCCTTCCTCAAGCACTTTGTACTGCAGACCGCTGTCGGTCTCCTGCACACCATCGGCGTTGGCGTTTTCGGCAAAGAACGCTTCCGCTTCTTGCTGGTTGGTTTCGGAGGCGGCTTTTTGCTCGGCTTCACGCTTGGCCATTTGCTCTTCCTGAAAGGTCTGCATGACTTCACGCATCTCTTCTTCGCTCAGGCGCGGGTCTGTGCCGTCGCGCTTGTCGCGCAGCGCCTGGGCAAACGCCTCGGGCTCAATCGTCACGCCGCCCTGAGCCAGGTTTTCGGCCAGATTGGTGCCAAAAATGTAGTTCACTTTCTGGTCCAGTGTTTCCAGCTCAACGGTTTTCTGTTCGGGCTCTGACTGGTTGCAACCGGCCAGAAGAGCGGCTGCACCCAACAGACCCGCCATCAGTTGTACATTGCGTTTCATGCGTTGCACCTTCTTTTATAAATGTTGGTGATTCTGCCCGCTTAGCCAGCGGCTTGAGATCGAGTCGTCAATGGTAACTCAAGTCGCCTATGAATGAACCCTTTTTGCGACTCGATACGGGCTGATTGGTCCACAAAAGCCCGCTCAGGTTCCATAAAAGCGCGCAATCGAGAGAATTTTTGGGGAATCCGCCGCAAATTACTGTGCTGCCATACACATTTTTGCCGGACGATACTACAATATCACCAGGTGTTTTCGCCGGTATCCGTTCACTCTCCAACTGCACAGGAACCTCACTATGGCCGCCAAGAAGAAAGCAACCGTCAGCGTAACCGCTTTGGAAAAGCAGGTCGAGAAAATCCAGGCGCAGCTGGATCAGGCTCGCACGAAGAAGCTGACCCAGGCTGAGAAGACGGCAGCCCAGGCAAAAAAAGCTCTGGATGTCGCCAAGCGCAAACTGAAAACTCTGCGTGGTAAAAAAGCTTCTGCCAGTAAAGTGAAGCGCAAGACGGCCGCTTCCGAGCAGCGTCTGAGCAAAGCGAAAACTGACGTGGCCGCTCAGCAAAAAGTGGTGGATGCCGCGCAGCAGGCGCTGGTGAATGCCAAGTCAGCGTTGGACGCAGCGAAGGCAGAAAAGAAACGGGCGGATCAGCTGGCCCGTGAAGTGAAGAAAGCCCGCCAGGCGGTGGAAAAGAAAGCCAAAAAGAAAGCATCCAGCAAACGCAAAACGCGCGCAAAAAAGGCCGTCAGTAAGCCTGCTGTCAAGAAAGCGACCGCTAAAAAAGCGAGCACCAAAAAAACCACAACGAAAAAGGCGGCCACCAAGAAGGCACCGGCTAAAAAAGTCGCCACCAAGAAAGCGGTAACCAAGCGCGCCGCTGCCAAGAAAACCTCGACTCGTAAAACGGCTGCCAAAAAAGCCCCCGCCGCGAAAGCCACGGCCAAAAAGGCGACCACTAAAAAGACCACGGCTAAAAAAGCGTCTGCCAAGCCATCACCGGCCAAGCCCGCGCCGAGTGCCCAGCCCAAACCGGCCCAAAGCACTGCAGGCAGCCCCAAAACCCAAAGGGTTCCTAAGCCGACACCGGTGGCTCCGACATTCGGCGGAGAAACGCTCTCCGGTGTGAATCGCAATCCGGAAGCGCCACCCGCACCGGCTCCCGTGTCTCAGCCGGCCCCTGGCCACCAGCGCACTGAAATGATCGAGCCGTCTGATAAGCCTAAAGCTCAGCCCGTGCCTGATCGCCCGGCCTCTGGCAGCCTGTTTGGACACGACTTGTTCGAGAGCGAGGACAAGAGCGGCGATAAGAGCGACGACAACGCCTGATTGCGGTCGGCTCGACGAAAATCAGGAAAGGTGAGCGGGAAGCTTCGGCTTCCCGTTTTCTGTTATCAGACGTTAAGGTTTAACGGAAAACTGGCGCAGTAGCTCGTGCTCTTGCTCCTCGGGTAGGTCCAGGAGGCGAGCATAGATCGCCAGGTTGGCGCCGGGGGGAACCAGTGTGCGCTCGCTCGCGTTTAACCAGGTAACCGCCAGTGATTCCAGGCGGGTTTGAACGGCTTGCTCAGCTTTCAATTCAGCCACTTTGATGGCATCGCGACTGGCTTCGATACTGGCGTTGCGAGTGCCGTAATGCCGCTTGATATGCTGACGCATACGGCGCAAAGGTTCGACGATTTCGGTATGCCAGGGAGCGATATACGCCTGGGCCAGTCGCAATCGTGTATCAGTGAGGCGCAAACCTTCCTGTTCGAGCCAGTCCAGCCAGAGTAAGATGTTGACGTTGGCCCCGTGATTGTCCTGAAGTGCCAGGCACAGCGTTTCCACACCGGGCTGGCGATAGCGCGCCAGTGAAAAGTCCCATAGCGACGTGTGTGTGTGAAATGCGGGTTTCATGGGCTGTCTTTTACCACCAATACTCATTTGTCCAGGCGGGACAGGCGTCGTGCGTGTCGCTCGGCTCATCCAATACCAATAGGCTTTAGAATACGCGCCATGATTCAGTTACAGCAAGTCTCTTTGCAACGCGGTCCCAAGTTTCTGCTGGAGCAGGCCGACCTAACCCTCTTCCCGGGTCAAAAAGCTGGTTTGATCGGGGCCAACGGCAGCGGCAAGTCCAGTTTCTTTCAGCTTTTACTCGGCCGCCTGACGTCCGATAGCGGGCAGTGGGACATGCCGACGCAGTGGCGTGTAGCGCATATGGCCCAGGAGGTGGAAACGCTGGAGCGCCGGGCGCTGGACTATGTTCTTGACGGCGATACCGAATTGCGCCGGCTGGAAGCGGCCATTGATGGTGCCCAAAATGAAGGCGAGCGGCTTGCCCGTCTCTACGCCGAGATGGAAAACATTCAGGCGTACTCTGCGCCGTCGCGGGCGGAGCAGTTGCTGGATGGCCTCGGTTTTGCCCCGGGAGACGCCGAGCGACCAGTATCCGACTTCTCGGGCGGGTGGCGCATTCGCCTGAACCTTGCTCAGGCCCTGATGTGTCCATCGGATTTACTGCTGCTCGATGAACCGACCAACCACTTGGATCTGGATGCCACGCTCTGGCTGGAACAGTGGCTGCAACGTTACCCGGGCACGCTGATTATTATTTCGCATGACCGGGACTTCCTCGACAACGTCGTCGACCGCATCGTATCGCTGGAAAACGCCAAGCTGAATTTATACACCGGTAACTATTCGGCGTACGAGCGCCAGCGCGCGGAGCGGTTGGCGCAACAAGACGCCGCCTTTCAGAAACAGCAGGCGCAGATTGCGCACATGGAAGCGTATGTGCGCCGCTTTCGGGCCCAGGCCAATAAGGCCCGGCAGGCCCAGAGTCGCCTGAAAGCGATCGAACGGATGGAAAAAATCGCGCCGGCGCACGTGGACTCGCCGTTTAATTTTCGGTTTTTGCCCGCGGGGAAAATGTCCCGGCCCCTGATTAATCTGACGCATGCCGATATTGGTTACGGCGACAAACCCGTACTGAATCAGGTCAATCTCGGCGTGCTGCCCGAAACCCGTATTGGTCTGCTCGGCCCCAATGGAGCGGGTAAATCCAGCCTGATCAAAACACTCGCGGGTGAACTCGCGCTACGGGCGGGGGATTGCCACACGGGAGATAACTTCAAGCTCGGCTATTTTGCCCAACATCAATTGGACGCGCTGGATATCAATGCCTCCGCAGCTCAGCACATCCTGCGGCTGTCGCCGGAAACCCGGGAGCAGGAGGTTCGGGATTTTCTGGGTGGCTTTGATTTTCACGGGGATCGCGCTTTCGAACCGATTACGCATTTCTCCGGGGGAGAAAAGGCGCGGTTGGCGCTGGCGTTGATTGTGTGGCAAAAACCCAATGTGTTACTGCTGGACGAACCGACCAACCACCTGGATCTGGAAATGCGCCAGGCCTTGACCATGGCACTGCAGGATTTCGAAGGCGCTGTGCTGGTGGTGTCTCACGACCGACATTTATTGCGCAGTACCGTGGACGAGTTCTTGTTGATCGCCGATGGCCGTGTGCAGGCGTTCGACGGCGATCTGGAGGAGTATCACCGTTGGTTATTGCAACGCCGGCAACGTGAAGGCGCTGCCCAGCGGGCCGAGGCCGCACCGCCGGTGCAGGACAAAAAGGCGCAGCGCCAGGAAGCGGCCGCCCGGCGAGCGCAGCTTAAACCCCTGACAGATAAACTCAAAAAGCTGGAGAAGGAAATGGAACGCCTGAACGTGACGCTGGCCTCAGTAGAAAACGAACTGGCCGATCCGACGATATACGAAGAGGCCCACAAAGCACGGCTGCAAGCGCTGTTAAAATCTCAGGGAGATGCCCGAGCCAGCTTGGATGACCTTGAAGAGGCCTGGCTGACGCTTAGCGAAGAGCTGGAAACTTATGTTTAATCTCACCCGTTTGTTTGCCGACCGCGCCAGCCATATTGCGGCTATCGATCTTGGCTCGAACAGCTTTCATATGATCATTGCACGCTGGGACGATGATCACCTCACGTTACTGGACCGGCTGCGGGAACCGGTGCGGCTGGGCTGGGGTTTGACGGAAGATGGGCGGCTGGACGACGACGCACGCGATCGTGCCATGGCCTGTCTGGACCGCTTCGGCGAGCGCCTGCGCGACTACCCGTCCCGCAGTGTGCGCATCGTAGGTACGAAAACGCTGCGCAGCATCCACGACTCTTCCGGTTTTTTACGCGATGCGCAGGCCCGGCTTGGTCACCCGGTGGAAATTATTTCCGGTGAAGAGGAAGCGCGTCTGGTCTACCTGGGCGTCGCCCACTGCATTGCCCCGGGAGAAGGGCGCAGAATGGTGGTGGACATCGGTGGCGGCAGTACAGAAATTATTCTCGGTCAGGGCATGGCACCCGAGCTGAAAGAAAGCTTGAGCATGGGGTGCGTAGCGCTGACCAAACGGTTTTTTCTGGATGGCAAAGTCACGGACAAGTTGGTGAAAAAAGCGCGGCTGGCCTGCCAGCAGGAAGTGGCGCCGGTCCTGGAAGCATTCATTGAGCGAGAGCGCCAGGAAGTACTAGGCGCTTCCGGTACGATTAAAGCGGCCGCCAAGGTGTGCGAGCAAAACGGTTGGAGCGATGGGCCGGTGACCGCCGCCGGACTAGAAAAAATCATTAAAGCCTATCGCGATCACGGCAAACTGGATCTGAATCTGAAAGGCCTTTCCAGTGATCGGGAGCCGGTCTTTCTCGGCGGCGTCATCATATTGGCCACGCTGTTTGAAGCGTTTGATATCGAGCAAATGCCGGCGGCGGACTGGGCACTGCGAGAGGGGTTGTTGTACGACCTGAAAGGGCGATTGGAAAACCGGGATATCCGGCAGGCCAGTGTTGAAGCGTTGGCGAAGCGTTTTCACGTCAACCTTGTTAAGGCCGAAGCGGTGGCGCACAGCGCGCAACAGTTGCTGGAGCAGGCCGCTGAGCCCTGGAATCTGGATGCGCGGGAGTCCGGCAAGTTATTGGGTTGGGCCGCGTATCTCTACACGGTAGGGCTGGATATCTCCCACACCGATTATCACAAGCACAGCGCCTACATCATCGATAATGTTGACCTCGCCGGGTGTTCAAAAGCGGAGCAGGCGCAGCTGGCGGTGTTGGCGCTGGCGCATCGCAAGCGTTTTCCGGCGAAGAAGTTTCCGATGGACAATACCGATCTGGTGCGATTGGCGGTGCTGTTGCGTTTGGCGGTCATTTTCAACCGAGCCCAGAACAAGGGCGCCTTGCCCGCGTTGGCACTGACTTGTGAGGCCCAACGCTTGTCAGTGACCCTGCCCGAGGAGTGGCTGGCCAACAACCCGCTGACCCAGGCCGATCTGGAAAACGAAGCGGATTATCTACGCGATATTGGTTACGAGTTGGCGCTGACCACCCATTAAGGGTGAGCGAGCGTCACAATGTCATCAATTGCCGGGCAGCCCAGCGCTCCAGCAAAATGGCCTGAGCATCAATGGGTGTCTCTCCCTCGGCTGGCTGAACCTTTTGGTAACTGCCATCGGACTGCAGCAACCAAGCATGGGTGTTGTCTTCCAGGTACAGCTGTAAATCCTCCATGATCCGGTCGCGAATTTTTTTGTGTTTAATGGGGAAGCAGGTCTCCACCCGGTGAAACATGTTTCGGATCATCCAGTCTGCACTCGAGCAAAACAGTTCCGGTGTGCCGCTGTTCTCGAAATAAAATACCCGGCTGTGTTCGAGCAGGCGTCCAATGATGGAACGCACCCGGATATTCTCGGACAGGCCTTCGACGCCGGGGCGAATTTGGCAGATACCGCGAACCATTAAATCAATTTTTACCCCCGCCTGAGCGGCGGCATACAGTTCCTCGGTGAGCTCTTCTTCGTATAGCGAGTTCATCTTGGCAATAATGCGCGCCGGTTTTCCCTGTTCGGCATTTTCCCGTTCGGTGCGGATACGGCGCACCAGTCCTTTGTGCAGTGTAAAGGGTGCGTACAGCAGGCAGTCCATTTTCGACGCTTTGCCCAGGCTGCTCAGCTGGAGAAAGATGCGGTACACATCTTCCCCGATCTCCCGGTCTGCGGTCATGAGGCCGTAATCGGTGTACAGCATGGTGGTTTTCGGGTGGTAATTGCCGGTGCCGAGATGCACGTAATAGCGCAATTTGCTGTCCTCGCGACGGGCCACCAACAGCATCTTGGCGTGTGTCTTGAATCCGACCACA
The DNA here is from genome assembly GCF_050113635.1 of Marinimicrobium sp. ARAG 43.8. Lineage (NCBI taxonomy): Bacteria > Pseudomonadati > Pseudomonadota > Gammaproteobacteria > Cellvibrionales > Cellvibrionaceae > Marinimicrobium > Marinimicrobium sp. ARAG 43.8. The sequence continues at coordinate 1,038,546 of NZ_JBNJLT010000001.1, read as the reverse complement.
CCGTAGATAACGTGAATGCCATAGCGTTGCAAGCGTTCGGCCAAAACCACATTCTGCTCTTCGTCGAATCGGGCTCGAAGCTCAACAATGGCCGTGACCTCTTTGCCAGCTTTTGCGGCGGCCACCAGTGCGTCCACCACGGGTGAGTTGGAGCCAGTGCGATATAACGTTTGTTTAATGGCGAGCACGTTGGGGTCTGCCGCCGCCTCTCGCAAAAAATCCACGACCGCGTGAAAAGAGTCGAACGGGTGGTGCAGCAGCAGGTCTTGCTTTCTGAGCGCGGAAAAATAACTGTTGGTGCGCTTGGGTAGCTTGGGCATGGACTGCACGAAGGGGGTGAAATAGAACTGGCTGTCTTTCACCAGATCAAACAGGTCCGAGAGCCGGTTCAGGTTGACTGGGCCGTGAATACGGTACACATCGCGCCGGGTAATCTCGCAGCGCTCCACCAGAAAATCTTCCAGCTCCTGGGGGCAGGTATCAGCCACCTCCAGGCGGACTTCGTCGCCGTATTGGCGGTACACCAACTCGCCCTGCACCGCGCGCAGCAGATCCTCGGTTTCTTCCTCGTCCAGAAAAATGTCCGAGTTGCGGGTCAGCCGAAACTGGTAGCTGTCGATGACGTTCATGCCGATAAAAATTTCCGCCATGAAGTAATGGATGATGGAAGAAATGAACACAAACGTGCGTCCTTCTCCCCCAATGGCGGGCGGTAGCTCCACCAAGTGGTTGAGCGAGCGGGGCACCTGCACAATGGCTCGCCCTGAATTGCGGCCAAAGGCATCTTTGCCATCGAGCTTGACGATAAAATTCAGGCTTTTGTTGAGAATGCGGGGAAACGGGTGCGCGGGGTCGAGCCCAATGGGGCTGAGCAGCGGCAGAATATCCGTCTCAAAGTAATCGTGCAGATGGTCGATTTGGGCGGAGCTCCATTCATCACGGCGCAGCACCCGAATACCGTGCTCGCGCATCAGGGGGAGGATTTGGCCATTCAACAGCTGATATTGCTCGAGCACCAGCTCGTGAGCGCGTTCTATCGCCTCGGAGAGCGTTTGTTGCTGGGTCAGTCCGTCTGGCCCCGCTGGCGTCGAGGCATTCATCTCCAGCATTTCTACCAGGCCGCCGACCCGAACCTCGAAAAATTCATCGAGATTGGTGGAAAAGATACACAGGAATCGCAGCCGCTCCAGCAGCGGCAAGGACGCGTCGTACGCCTGGTAGAGGACCCGCTTATTAAATTCCAGCAGACTGAGTTCGCGATTGAAAAAAGCGTTGGACACCGTATAACCCTGTTGCGCCATGACACAAAGCCCTTAACCTTATTGCAGAAATGTGACAATCATGAGTCAGGTGCCACGGACGGATTTCCCTGGGGCAGCCGTGATGGGCGAGTATACCACTGGTTGCGCTTCCGCCCGGGCTTGCTACAATCGATTGCTGCTTCGATAAGCCTGTCGTTTCAGAGCGTCCAGAAAACCGCGCGCAAAAACCGCGAGAGAGGTGGCGGAAACGTGGAGTTGAGTCGTCCTATGCGGTAGGCCGCCCCTTTAGTAAGGGCGCGGCGTCTATGAACCTTAGGCCATAATAACGATGACGAATAAAGAATATTCAAGGCATCATAAAAGCCGGGAGAGTGGCAGCCCTGCGGTGGGCAGAGACAGCATGGAAGCAACCTATCTGTCGGTCAGGGAGGGGCTTCTGCGCCTGGTGTCTCGTCTTGTGCCGCCCAAAGAGATTGAGGACATTGTGCAGGAGACCTATGTCCGGATCTGCCGGGTCAAGCAGAGCGGACCCATTCGTCACCCTCGATCTTTTCTGTATCGGACGGCACGCAATTTGGCGCTGGATTACCTCAAGCGAGCGGAAACCCGGTCGAATGTCAGCATGGATGACACCAATATTGAATTGAGCGCCCTCGAGGAGGACACGGATGATGTCTACGAGCAGGTCAGGGCCCGGCAGGAATTCGAGCAATTCTGCGAAGCGGTCAGGCGCTTGCCTTTGCAATGTCGCCGCGCCTTTGTCCTGAAAAAAGTCTACGGCTATTCCCAGAAGGAGATAGCCAACAATTTGAACATTAGCGAGAACACCGTGGAAAAGCACATTGCCCTGGGTATCCAGCGGTGCCGACAGTATATGAAGGCCAAGGGGGAGGCGGGTATTAAGCCGGTGGCATCCCATTCTGCCAGAGGTCGCCATGGGTAACGTCTACGCCCTGCATACCGAAGCTCAGATCGAGGAGGAAGCCAGCCTGTGGGTGGCCCGCCTGGATCGGGGGCTGTCTGAGGAAGAAACCGCGCAATTACGGGATTGGCTGGCACTGAGCCCGGCCCACCGGGCGATGTTTCTGGAAATGGCACACTTGTGTGACCGTATGGACAGCTTGACGGTGTTATCGGAGCTGTTTGACGCCCCTTCTTCGGCACCTCGGGTCCGCTTTGCGCGAGTGGCTGGCTGGGCCGTCGCGGCCTGCTTCGTCCTGGCCATGGTGGCCGGGCCGCTGCTCAACTCCTTTGCGCCCCAGCGCTGGATGGAGTCCGGCAGCGGAACGGTGTCCCAGGCCGGTCCGGATGATGTGGTGTACGAAACCGGAGTGGGTGCTCACTCTACCGTAAGCCTCCCGGATGGCACGCGCTTGCGTTTGAATACCAATACCCGGGTAGAGGTCACCTATACGGTGGAGGAACGGCTGTTGGACCTCCGTCAGGGGGAAATACACGTAGAGGTGGCCCATAACCCGGATCGGCCCCTGAGAGTGCGGGCGGCCGGTCAAGTCGTGGAAGCGGTAGGAACGGCTTTCAATGTCTATTTGAAGGATGACGATAACTTTGATGTAATTGTGACTGAAGGCCGTGTACGAGTGAAACCCCTTGATGTGCCCGGGGCCAGTTCTGGCCTTGCCAGTCCCATGCCCAGGGAGCTGATTCAGGGGCAAAAACTCGCTATACGGGCTCGCCAGGCTACCGTCGTGGAACAAATGGACAGTGCAAAGATCAATGATGAGCTGTCCTGGCGCGACGGCACTCTGGTATTTCGTGGTGAAACCCTGCGCGAAGCGCTGGATGAGGTAAGCCGATACACCTCGGCCCGGTTCGAAATCACCGATCCGGCCATCGCTGATGTGCGCATTGCCGGTCTCTACAAGGCGGGTGATGTGGACGGGCTGCTATTGGCTTTGAAAGAGAATTTCAATATTGAACATCAGCGGGACCACCACAACACCATCCGGCTCTCCCGACAAGAGAACCTCCAAACCGATAAGCCAGACCAGGGGTAGCCAACCTCCGATACTGGCACATCTGATTTATAGACGAGCAATGGAGAAATTCATGTCTTTACGACACAAGGTCAACCACTATGTTATCGCCCTTTTGACATCCCTTTCCCTCGCAGGATGTGCGTCCAACTCATCGGCACCAACCGAGAGCGAAACCCCCAGGTACGCGGGCATTTCTGTCCAGCTATGGTCCGTGAAGGACTCTGTGAGCGAGGACATCAAGGCCACGCTGAAGCAATTGTCCGACATGGGCTTCGACGGCGTTGAGCTGGCGGGCCAGTTCGGCGAGTTCGCCGATGATCCCGAAGGGTTCAAGGCGTACCTGGACTCCGTGGGGCTTGAAATCAGTGCCGCCCATGTGGGTTTTGACCAGTTCACCGACGAGCGCTTCGATGACACGGTCGCGTTCTACGATACCCTGGGTGTGGACAAGCTCATTATTCCCGCCGACGGACGGGCCTGGAGCGATGACGGCATTCAGGAAATTTCACAGGACCTGACCGAGTTGTCCAAACGCCTCGCGCCTTATGGCATGCAGGTCGGTTATCACAACCACCACTCCGAGTTCGACTCTTATCAAGGGACTACTTACTGGGAGTATATGGCCGAGCACACCCCCGATACCGTACTGCTGCAGCCGGACCTCGCGTGGATCTATTTTGCCGGTAAAGAGCCGTTGACCTACATCAAACGCTATCAGGATCGCATTAAAACCGCTCACTTCAAAGGCCAGGTTACCCGCTACTCCGAGGTGAAAGACCAAGTGAATGCGGCCAATGTCCAGTCCTGGGGCGAGGAAATGGGCATCGTGTTCCAGTACAACCAGGCGCAGGCCAACAGTGGTGCCAAGCAGGTACCGATCATTGGTCGTGATGCGGTTGACTGGGAGGCCATCATTGAACAGTTCAATCAGTCCGAAGAGCCGGTCTGGTTTGTGGTTGAGCAGGAAATCTACCCGAACGACATACCGCCTATGGAAGCGGTAGAGCAGTCCCTGCGGGGTTTGCAGTCTCTCCTGCAACAATAAACTGATCGAGATGTAGATGTTATGGCTAATAATCATTATGACGCAATCGTGGTGGGGTCCGGCATTAGTGGTGGCTGGGCAGCAAAAGAGCTGACGGAAAAAGGCCTCAAGGTGCTGATGCTTGAGCGGGGCCGAAACATTGAGCATGTAAAGGACTACAAAAATGCCACTAAGGAAGTGTGGGACTATCCTCATCGGGATAAGCCCACCCAGGAAATGATCGCCCAGTACCCGGTGTTAAGCCGGGACTACCCGCTCAATGAGTCCACGTATGGCATGTGGGCTGATGAGCAGAAAAACCCCTATGTGGAAAAAAAGCGTTTTGACTGGTACCGAGGCTACCACGTGGGGGGCCGTTCCCTGCTGTGGGGCCGTCAAAGCTATCGTTTGAGCGATATCGACTTCTCGGCCAACGCCCGCGAAGGGGTGGCGGTCGACTGGCCCATCCGCTATGACGAGATCTCTCCCTGGTATGATTACGTGGAGCGTTACGCTGGCATCGCGGGTACGCGCGAGGGGCTGGATGTGCTGCCTGACGGGCAGTTCCTGCCACCGGTGCCGCTCAACTGTGTTGAAAAAGATGTGGCTAAACGTATTGAACAGGCGTTTGGTGGCAGTCGTCATTTGATTCACAGCCGCACCGCCAATATTACCGAACCCAAGCCTGAGCAAGGTCGTGTGAACTGTCAGTACCGCAACAAGTGCTGGCTGGGCTGTCCGTTCGGTGCCTACTTCAGTACCCAGTCGTCGACACTGCCGGCGGCCATGAAAACCGGTAACCTCACGCTGCGGCCCTTCTCCTTGGTGAAAGAAATCATCTACGACAAGGATAAGAAGCGGGCCAAAGGAGTCGAGGTCATTGATACTGAAAACAATCAGACCTATGAATACACCGCCGATGTGGTGTTCCTGAATGCGTCGGCCTTCAACTCGACCTGGATTCTGATGAACTCCGCCACCGATGTGTGGGACGGCGGTTTGGGCAGCAGCTCCGGCGAGCTGGGTCACAATGTGATGGACCACCATTTCCGTTGTGGTGCCGGTGGGCAAGTGGAAGGGTATCTGGACAAATACTATTACGGTCGTCGTCCGGCGGGCTTCTACATTCCGCGCTTCCGAAATATTCACGGCGAGCAGCGGGACTATTTGCGGGGCTTTGGTTATCAGGGTTCAGCGAGCCGTCAGCGCTGGGATCGTGATGTGGCGGAGCTGGAAATTGGTGGCGATTTCAAAGACGCATTGAGCGAGCCGGGTGCCTGGAACATCGGCATGACCGCGTTTGGTGAAATTCTGCCGTATCATGACAATCGCATTTATCTCGACGATAACACCACCGACGCCTGGGGTTTACCTGCGCTGGCCATGGATGTGGAAATCAAGGACAACGAGAAGAAAATGCGTAAGGACATGATTCAGGATGCGGTGGATATGTTGGAAGCGGCCGGTGTGAAGAACGTTCAGGGTGGCGACTGGGGTTACGCCCCGGGCATGGGGATTCACGAAATGGGAACTGCGCGTATGGGTCGTGACCCAAAAACCTCCGTGCTTAATGGCCATAACCAAGTGTGGGATGCGCCCAACGTTTATGTCACCGATGGTGCCTGCATGACTTCCGCTGCGTGTGTTAACCCGTCTCTGACCTATATGGCACTGACGGCCCGGGCTGTGGACCATGCCGTGAATGAACTGAAGAAGGGGAATCTGTGATGAATCGACGTGACCTTCTCAAATTGATCTCGGCCGCCACCGGTACCGCCATGATTGGCGGCACCGGGGTGTTGGCCGGGTGCGCTATTGATGGCGACTCCAACGCTTCTCCAGCCTACCGCTTCAATGACGATGATGTGTTGTGGCTGGACGAAGTGGCGGAAACCATTTTGCCACGCACCGACACTCCGGGCGCGAAAGATGCCCAGGTGGGTCAGTTCATGACGGTGTTCGTTAACGATTGCTATACGCCGGAACAGCAGGGCATTTTCCATAATGGTATGGACCAGTTGGATGCCCGTGCGCAGCAGGAGTATGGCAGTGGCTTTATGAGTCTCAGCCCCGAGCAGCGCACGGAACTGGTGCGCACGCTGGATCGTGAAGCCAAAACCGTGGCAGCGGCCGGTGGAAAGCCACACTACTTTACGATGCTGAAGCAATTGACCCTGTTTGGTTTCTTCACATCGAAAGTGGGTGGCACACAGGCACTGCGGTTTATCGCTATTCCCGGTCGCTACGATGGCGAAATGCCCTATGAGGAAGGGGATCGGGCCTGGGCCACCACCTGATCCTGAGGTAGGATATAGCGGCCAGGAATGGCGATCGGAAGGGCACCCCAGGGTGCCCTTTTCTTCGAATAACAAGAGATAACACGTCATGATAAGCTCCAAGGCCAGCACAGGAGGCCGTGATCGCATCGATCACATTGTGGTTGTCGGCGGTGGCACCGCCGGGTGGTTGATGGCCAGTCGCCTGGCGGCTGAATTTCACACGGGTGAACCATTGAAGCGGCGCATTACTCTATTGGAGTCCCCGGATATTGCCACTGTCGGGGTCGGAGAAGGCACCTGGCCCTCCATGCTGGAAACCCTTCGGCAGATTGGATTGTCGGAAAATGAGTTCATCCGCGAATGTGACGTGAGTTTTAAACAAGGTTCACGCTTCTACAACTGGGTGGACGGCAAAGGCGAACACTACGACCACCCCTTCACACAACCTGCCGAGTACGGTCCAGTCAATCTGGCGGAGCACTGGCTTTCCGCTGGCACAGAGGTGCCGTTTGCCTACGCGGTGTCTCCTCAATCCGCTGTGTGTGATGAACACCGGGCGCCGAAACAACCCCAGACACCGGAGTATGCCTTCAACCTCAATTACGGTTATCACTTGAACGCGGGAAAGTTTGCCGGACTGCTGAGTCGCCACAGTGTCGAGCGCCTCGGCGTTCATCACATCCTGGACGAAGTGGTCGGAGTCACCTCTCGGGAAAACGGCGATATTGAAACGCTACAACTGAAGAGCGGTAATACCCTGGGGGGTGACCTCTTCATAGACTGCACCGGCATGGCATCGAGATTGTTGGGCGAGCACTATCAGGTTCCCTGGGTGAGTTGTCGCGACCAGTTGTTCAACGACGCCGCCCTCGCTGTGCAGGTTCCCACTGCGGACGATGCGCCGCTGGCCTCGCAAACGCTGAGCACTGCACACAGCAATGGCTGGATTTGGGACATCGGTTTGCCGCGCCGGCGCGGGGTGGGCGCGGTCTTCTCCCGTTCGCATGCGGATGAGGCGGCCGTACACGAAGTGCTGGCCGACTACATAAAACGTTCGACCCCATCCGTAACACTGGACGAGCTGAGCCCGCGACTGATCACCTTTGATCCCGGGCATCGGGAACAATTCTGGAGACACAATTGTGTGGCGGTGGGGTTGTCCGCTGGCTTTATCGAGCCGCTGGAAGCGACCGCATTGGTGCTGGTCGAGCAGTCCGCCTCGATATTGATTGAAGAGCTGCCGGACACGCGTGCCCAAATGACGGTGGTTGCCGAGCGCTTCAATAGAAAGTTCGCACGGTACTGGGAAAGCATCATCGATTTTCTCAAGCTGCATTACGCTTTAAGCAATCGTCGAGAATCAGCGTATTGGCGGGATCAGGTTGACCCGGCATCAATGCCGGATTCATTGCGCGACCTCTTGTTATTATGGAAAACGCGCACCCCATGGGTGTGCGATAGTCTTTATCGTTACGAACTATTTCCCTCCGCGAGCTATCAATACATTCTTTATGGCATGCAGCCGCGCTGGACAGGTGGTGACTCTATCGAACGCCGCGTGCGCAGAAGCCGTATGGCGGCACAAAAAACGTTTGAATCCGTTAATGTGAACGTAAAGCGCTTTCGGCAAGGTTTACCCAGGAACCGCGATTTGCTGCAACGTATCAGTCAGAAATAAATGCGGCTCGATAAGGAAAGCGTTGGACACGGACCTGATTTTTTCGTAATCGAGAACGATAGAGAACGCTCAGCGCCGCTGCAGTGACACTTTATCGATCTCGTTGGCCCCCGCTCTTTCATTATGCCTTTGGATCAGTCGGTTTAACTGGAAGAGCGACATTAACAGACTGTGAATGGCCATCAGGTAGCCCTGCTGCTGAAGCTCTGCCACAGTGTTGTGTTCGAGGCAGGACAGCGCATCCTGGTCGATTGTGTAGAGCCCGTCCAAGGTTTGGACGGGCGCTCCCGGTCGTTGAACTTGTACATACACGGGCTTGATCAGGGAGAGCGATTCCAGCGTTTGGGCAAAGGTCTGGGTGGTGATGGCACCTTGTAAGTCCTCATGCAGCCACTGCTCAACTTGCCTGAGATATACCGTGGGCTCTCCGTGGTCGTACAAAGCCTGTCCCGACTCGCTGAAACACTCTGCGGTGGTGGCCAATGCGAGAGCCCCGTCAGCCCGAGTGAGAACGATGGGGTGTGTGCGCACGGCCAGCGGCGTATAGACGCCTCGCCAACGACTTTTATCGATAAACAAATTGTCCTCTGGCGTCAGGCTGGTCAGTGCCGAGATTTCCCAGTGGCCGTGTTGCGGCTCTTTGGTGAAAAAAAGCGGAAAACAGCAAGCGGCGTTCCCTACCTCCGGTACTCGCAAGCGCACGACTTGGGCCTGCGTGAAGTCCGTTATGGCTTTCGTCAGGTTGATACAAGCGTCTTTATGGGTGTCGGGCGATAATGTTTGAAACTGAGTCATAGTAAATTCCACTGTTCAGAAGGGGAGTCAGGTGGCACTGTGCAGCCAGCGCTCAATGAGATCGCGATGAGAAGGCAAGCTTCTTAACAAGTGTTGGGTGGCTTGCTGATTCCGGTTAATGATTTGCTCGGCCAGACGCGCTTGATCGTAACGATAGCCTTGTGCGGAAAAGTCAGGACGGAAACCCATGCCGTACAGAACGTACTGATAGCTCGCCGCTGGAAACAGCTCCAGCGCGCTGTCGAAATCGGCCGTTTGCGGCCCGCGGGTTGACCAAACGGTGAGGTCGTCCTGAAGGCTGAGTGGGAAGCTTTCGGGGTCAGTGTGAGCGGTCCAGTACGGCTCGGATCGTTCACTGAGGACATAGTGCAGTTTAAGAAAGTCAATAATGCGCTGCCAGCGATAGCGCATGGCATCGTTGAAGCGTCGCTCCATAATACGCATTGTCGTCCGGTCCGTGGGCATGTTGTCTGCCAGGAATCGGGCGGAGAGCTCCACCAGCATAATCGCCGTAGCCTCGAGCGGTTCGACAAACCCGGCTGACATGCCGACGGCAACACAGTTGCGTTTCCACCACTGTTGTCGGTGCCCGGAGGCAAACGAAAGCGTACGGGCGTTGAGCGCTTCGCTCTCCGGGCCGAGATAGCGGCGAAGCGTGAACTCGGCTTCGTCTTCACTGATGTAGTCGTTGCAAAAGACGTAGCCAACACCCCGTCGCCCGGTTAGTCCGATATCCCAGATCCAGCCCGCACTTTGGGCCGTGGCGATGGTATGGCAGGGTATGGGGGTGTCGGGATCGGGGTAGGGCACCTGCATGGCAATCGCACGGTTATTGAAAAGGTATGGGTCCATAGAGACAAAAGGCACCTGCAAGGCATCGCCCAGTAAGCGCGAGGCGGAGCCCGTACAGTCGATAAACAAGTCTCCCTGCAAATGACTTTGATCATCCAGGTTCAAGGACGTAATATAGCCGTCGCTGTCCTGACAGACCTCTGTCACCGTCGCATAACGGTGCTGTACGCCCAACGTGTTGAGGGCGTGTTCTTTCAAAAGCTCGGCAAACGCTCCGGCATCCAAATGATACGCATAGTTACACGGCCCTTGATAGTCCGGGTCCGACAGAGAGCGCGGCGCCAGCCCGGCCTCGCACACATGATGCTGGAAATTGGCCTCGGCCGCGAAGTGGCTCAGGTTGTTCAAATAGGGCGCCAGGTCCAGTCGTTCATACCCCATGGGCACGGTAAAAGGATGGTAGTAGGCATCCCCGAGTCCGGTGCGCCAGTTAATGAATTTTCCGCCCTGCTTGAAGGTGCTGTGACAATGGGCAAAAAAATCGCGTTCACTAAGCCCAATGGCCTGTAACGTGTTTTTCATGGTGGGCCAGGTTCCCTCGCCAACACCGACAGTGGGTATATCCGGAGACTCCACCACAGTAACAGCTAGTCCCTCCGGTGAATGGCTTTTGTGCTGGGCGGCCAGAAAAGCGGCGGTCAGCCAGCCTGCGGTTCCTCCTCCCACCACAACGATATGGTTAACGTGATTGGTCATAGTTTTAACCCACTGACTATTATTATTGACGGTTCGTTAAAGTGCATCGCTCTCTGCTGGCATTCTACGGCAAAAAAGGCCCGGCAACGTGATGTTGGCGGGCCAAGCGGACGCTGAACGCGTATCTTTGTTGACTCTTTTCGGCCTCCCTGCCGACAAAAATTTTAGAACCTGGCTCGCAAGCCCAGGGAGTATCGAGCACCCGTGTTCACGATGGAGACAATTTGATCGTTTTCTCGTCCACGACTGGTCAACTCCTCTTCGGTGACATTGACGCCTTCCAGAAAAATACTGATGGAATCCGTAATGTCATAGCCAGCGCTGATGTCCCATTGCCCATAGGTGTCGACAAAGATCGGTTCACCGGCTGTGCTGCCGTCTATGGACTGTAGAAATTGTTCTCGATTGTTGAATGCCACACGTGCTTGAAAAGACCCGCGTTCATAAAACACGACGGCGTTTTGAGAGTCCCCGAGGCCGACCAGAGCGAAAGCCTGGTCGCGATCTTCCGAGAGGGTTGCATTGCTGTCTACTTTTGTAGCGTTCAGGGTAATCCCGAAACCGTTATCCCACACATGGGTCCAGGCCAGCTCAACGCCGTTGACCTCTGCTACTTCGGCATTGCGAGGGCGAGTAATTCGGAATGTCTCGGAGATTCCCATGAGCTCATCTGGCAGCCCCTGATCTGCGTCAATTTCGGAACATAGGCTGGTTGCACAGATGTTGTCCGGTGTGTTTTCGCGGTCAGACAAGGTGAACTCTTCATCGCCAGCCAATGTAACAATGAAGTCACTGACTTCTTTATTGAAGTAAGCTACGGACAAGTAGCTGGCACTGTCGTAGTACCACTCGTAAGACAGATCCCAGTTTTCGGCGGTAAAGGGTTTGAGTTCAGCGTTGCCGCCGGAGCCGGTCATATTTTGCAGGCGCGGTTCATTGATTGAGGTGGCGGGTGACAGCTGTGTCAGTGTCGGACGGGTTAACGAGTCGTAGCGGGCGAAACGCAGTACCATGTCGTCCTGAAGGTCAATTTTTGCATTGATACTCGGGAGCAGGTTGCTGTATTTATTGCCATCGCTGACGGCTGTGGGCGAGCCTTCCACGGTAGAGAACATGGTAGGATCACCCGTGGCAATGACGTCACTGAGTACGGTTTGTACCGCGCTGACGGACGTGGTGGTTTCGGCGTACCGGGCACCGACATTGACCGTCCACGGCAGGTCGGTTAAGTACCCCTCAAAGGTAAAGTCCAGGTACAAGCTGTTGATGTCTTCATTGACCGTATAGCGGTCATCATTGACTGTCAACGCGTACATGCCACCGTCCTGTAAAGCCTGCCATGTTGTTCCCACGGGCTGGCCGCGATTGATGTCGTTCTCGTTGGCGGTTTCTTCCTGGAGCATATGGTCGTACAGGGCCCAGGTATCAAACGTATACCAGGTGTCTTGTGCGCCTGAAAAAAAACTGGGCGCGGTAAAACGGCTCAACAGGTCGTCCGGCGGCGTGGCCCAGTAACCACCGTACAGGTTGCCGTTCTCAACGCCCACTGAGTAATAGGATTTTTCCCGTTCCTGACGGTAGGCCCCAAAACGCATCGACTTAAAGGCCGTTGCCTCTGGCGCGTACTCGAAGTCGGCGCGGTACTCGTTGATTTCATCCTGGCTGTTGTTGCCGCCAGGACTGCCGATGTGCATACGCATCACGGAGGTGTCGGGGATGTCGTTGCCATTGTAGCCATCGTGAATCGCAAGAGGGCGTCCAGAGGAACTATCAAAAGTGTAACTGTTGATATGGCCAATAACGGCGCTGGACGACTTTCCGATCATGTCGTTTTCAGCGTCTGAGTACGAGATATCGAAATTGGCGGTGAGACTTTCATTGACATTCCACTCGACGTTTAAGCCAAACGCATTCAGCTCGACATCTTTGCTGCCGCCCTGGTTAACCACGAAGTCGGTGGCGGCACGCGTGTCAGGCGTGCCGATATTGTTCATGCGGGTAACGGTTCGGGTTTCCTGGTTGAACTCTACATCGGTCACCCGGTTAGGCTCGAACCAGGCTGCGAAAGAATTCAGCTTGGCGTCCACTTCATAGTTGGAGTGAAAGCCGTCAAAGGTAACCGTAACGTCCTCACTGGGCGCGTATTGCAAAGCGATGTTGGCATTGGTGCGAGTGCGCTTTTGCTGCTCGGTGGACATATCCAGGTTACGCGGGACGGTAACGTTACCAGCCTGCAGGTCGTCCTCTTCATTGTAGAGGTTGAGCCCGGGCCGATAGCCGGCGCTGTTAATGGAGTTAATGTAGTTTTCGCGCTCGGAATGTGACAGCGCCAATAAAACGCCAAACGTTTCGTCAGCAAAGGTATTGCTGATCAGACCGGAGACGGTGGGGTAGGTTTCCTCATTCAGACTTTCATACGTTCCTTTGATCGAGCCAAATATTTCCAGCCCGCGAAAATCAAAGGGGCGGGCCGTGGACACATCGATGGCCGAACCGATGCCGCCGGAACGCATGGTTGGGGTGGAACTTTTATAAACGTTGACCCCGCGTACCAGTTCGGCGGAGAGTGTATCGAAGCTGAACTCCCGACCTTGATTCTCGGTGGCCATTTGACGACCATTGACCATCACTGTATTGAAAGCCGGACCAAAGCCGCGCACGGTAACGGACTGGCCTTCACCCCCGCTGCGGTCAATGGACACGCCGGTAATGCGTTGGAGGGATTCCGCGACATTGGTGTCGGGGAACTTACCCATATCCTCGGCGGAGATGGCGTCCACGACACCGGAGGCGTCACGCTTGATGTCCATGGAACGCTCAAGCGAACCGCGAATACCGGTTACCACAACTTCTTCGAACTCCCCGCTAGTGGCTTGCTGTGCCAGTGCCTGTGCACCAGCGAGTGAAGACATGGCGAGGACCACCGCTTTGGATACTTTATTTTTTTCGAACATGGAGGTTGTCTCCTTGATATCGTCGTCTGTTCTTATAAAAAGCTGGGCATTGCGATTGACTGAAAGCCTTAGTCCCGTTCCCTCGAGCAATCTCACAGCGGCATCGAGAGTGGAATACTCCCCGTGAAGCGCACGGGTTCGTATGCCTGAGACTTGGTCGAACGGGACGATGACCGTCATATTCGACTGTCGGGCAAATTCGGTCAGTGCAATGTCAGCCCGGTTACCGGGTAGGTTGAATGGTTGTAAGGCACCAAGAGAAGCCGTCTGCCCAATAGCCGGAAGCGCCAGGGTCAGCAATGGGGACAGCCAGATCTTGGATGTTATTTTCAAATCAACCTTCTCCCTTAACGGAATCTATTCCGCTACCTTCTACGACGAACTAAGGAAACGTTTCCCCCAGAACAGTTTAACCCATGCTGTGAGTTGCGTGCTGTGCCAAAAGAGGGTAAAACTCTGCGCTGAGATCGGGACCGCTTGTTTTTAGCGAGAAAAGGACGGGACGTCTGGGCGTCTCTCAATCATTGTGCCTGCCATAAAGCGATAACATAATATGAACGGCAAATTTCGCACGCCCCGCCATCTACGGGGAATACCTCATTTCGTCGGCTTTGGCGCTCTTCGGAAAGGTTTCGGCCTGTGGTTACTGCTGGTGAGTTTCCGGGTTTTTTCAGGGGAAACGTTTACCTTGGCGCCGGGCCTGACCGTTAATTTGCCGGATGCCCTGCCGGTTCAGGTGGCTGAGTTACAGTCGTCAAATGAATCGCCAGTGTTAATGGGTTATGTCGAAGGAGCACCCGCCTACTTTCTATCGGCGACGCGCATTCCTCAATGGCAGCGGACCAATCTCGCCTGGACCAAACTGGACCTGGCGCTCTCTGATAGCAGTGACGATGGTCATATACAGATTAAAACCAATGGTCGTTTCAAAACGCGGTTGGATGTGGAGGTGTGGTATCGCGCCTATGAGTTTTCCAATGGGGGGGATATTCAACGACCGGTTTACTTTTTATTGAAAGGACATTACCAACTTTACTGGCTGACTCTCACGGTCGCCGAAGGCGTGAATACAGAGGTCGTACTGCCGATGGCTGAAGTGTTGGTCAGAAGAATGGAGATTGAGGCAGTGCGTCATCCCTGACGCGCAAGTCCCGCATGGCACTTTATTTCTGGCAGCGATAAATGGAAAACGTCTGCCGACCATCGTCCGGTTTGGTTTTGGGCACGATGGTATCGCCGCCGAGGCGGGTCGCTTCGTTCTTGCCCATATTCAACAGCTCAGTGGCCACTTTCTCGCTGTTGCGGTGGACCGGTCCGATGCTGTTGGCGACGCTGACGTTGGTGTCGCTGAGCTTCTCGCAGCCGCGCACATTACCTTCTTTGCCGACGACGACCTCTTCCGCCTCATCCGAGACTTTTACCCAGGTACAGGCACTGGCGAGGCTGGCAACAAGAATCAGCAAGGACAGTTTTTTCATGGAGTTTTCCTCTGACAATGGTATGGGTCCATTAAAACGATTGGGTCGATACCGGTAGGACTGCGATGCTCTCATCGCAGTTCCCGATGGGGTCCATGTTATACCAAAGTTGGATAAGGCGTCACAATCGACCGGTTACCACTTTTACGCAGCCGACGGTCGCCTGGCCCACAGTAGCACAGCCACGGCGGTGGCGATCAGTCCCGCATTGATCCACGGTGCGGCACCAGTGAAGGCGTCGTCGCCAAACCGCAGGGCGTGTCCGGCGACCAACACGAGGAGCGTGCCCACAGTGAGGTACTGCAAAACGCGCCGCGTTGGTGCGTCCTGATCCCGCCACTGAGCGTAAATGGTCGAGGCGATGATCACGCCCCAGAAAATCAGTACTGACGGGATGCCTGCCACCACCTGAGTGATGGCGCTGATGACAAACGCCAACGGCGTGCCCCAGACGATGCCTGTCCAGAGATTATTGAGGTAATCGCGGTGGCGGCGCTTGGCCAGCCAGATGTTGATGCCCGTGACGGAGACAACGGTGAGCGCCAGGCCGAGTGCGATGTACAGCAGTTTGACCCCCACGCCGCCGAAGGCGCCAAAGTGAATCCGGTAGACCGAGAAAATGGCCTGTCGGCCGGGCTCGCCATCACTGAAGCCCACGGTATGCAAGTATTCACCATCGCCCTTGAAGACAAATTGCTCGGCGTAGATCAGGCGGTCCGGGTACTGGGTGCCCACAATCAGGTGTTCTTCCTCGCTCTCGGGGTGTTCCACGGTGAGGTAAATCGGTACGGCACCGTCTGGTGATCGATCAATGGCCTGACGTAGAACGCTGGCAATGGCCAGTGGCTCGCCGGTGGGCTCCAAGTCCGGGTGACCGCCATAGATTTCTTCGATCACGGCGTCCCGATCTCCGTCGTAGAACGCCTGTCCGGCCACCCAGCTCATGATGCTGGCCAGCCCGAAAAAAGCCCCCGTCACAGCAATCATCAGATGGAACGGTGACCCCCAGACGCTCAGGCGATTGTGCAGGTCAGTTTGTTCCAGCCGCCCGTTGCCTTTGCGGCGGAAATGAAAGGCGTCCCTGAACAGGTTGGGGTGCGCGAGAAAACCGGACAGGATCAGGGCGCAGAGCATGACTCCAAGTGTGCTGACGACGATCATGCCCCAACTGCTCGGTAAATGCAGGTACAGGTGCAGGTCGGTCAGCAGGTGGGTCCAGGGGTGCGCGGCGGTATCACCCAATGTGCCATCGGCGTTCAGAACACGGGCGTCGTGGTCTGACATTAAAACCGTGCGGGGCATGCCGGGGCGGGGCATCAGAATATAGGCGTGCTCAGTGGCTTCCTGTCCCTCCATAAACGTCTGGTAGGCGGTTTCCAGGTCTTCCGGGCTGACCTCGGTGAATTCTGGCACCTGAGGTGTTTCCCAGCGCTCGAAGTCCTGATAAAGCACGGCCAGCGTGCCTGACAGGCAGACCCAGTACATTAAAGCACCGGTTAATAAGCCAAGCCAGCTGTGGCTCGCCAGTGAATTTTTAACCAGTGCGGGGGACAGTTTGAACGCCATAGGGAGGTTTATGCCTTAAAGGAACAGGTAGAGCGCGGCCAGAAGGCCCGAGAGGGTCAGTGCGGCAAGCGGACGCCACAGACGAGTGTCGGCGGTCAGCCAGTAGCTAGCCGCGCCCCAGATAACCGGGGTCAGAAAAACACCCATCACCAGTCGGTTGACGGCCTCCCAGGGCAGCCAGTCGGTGAAGGTAAAACTCAATAAGATACCCACCAGGCCGGCAAACGGCACGGTGAGTATGAACAGCGCGATGTGCTTGCCCAGGGCAGCGGGAGCAGGCCAGCGAAAACCGAGTCGCTCGGGAGAGGAGGGTCGCGCTTCGCGGCGTGGGGGCGCCTTGACCATAATGACCAGCCAGGCCAGAAGGGCGGGAACGACCAGAGCAAAGGTCACCCCGAACTCCACAGGTTGGGCCCATATCCATAACCCTGCAGAGATGATGAGCAGAGCCCACCCCAGACGACGCAGGCCTCGCTGTTTGGGGGAGGACATTTGCCAGCGGTAAAACAAGCCCGCGATGCCCGCGAAGCTGGTCAGTGTTGCAGCGGTTCCGATAAACCAACTCATGTGTCAAAACTCAGTGGGAGTGCAGATAAGTGCAGATATCAGCGCGGCGTGGCTGCGCATTAAGCCACAATGATAAAGATATGGTTTCTCATTATCAATGGACTTTGAGAGTTGGTCGTCAGAGAAGGTCGGGCGTCGAACGGGTTCAGCTCAGGGTTTTGATGCGTGTCAGTTGCTCTCCGAGGGCACTGGTGTCTCGATGCAGTTGTTCGGTGGCACGGCGGAGGTCGGCGCTGGTTTTCGAACGCCGGTTGGCGAGGTCGGCGATGTTGCCAAGGTTGCGGTCAGTTTCCTGGGAGACCTCGGCCTGTTGCCGCGCAGCGGTGGCGATCAGCGTATTCATGGCCTGGATATCATCCATGGCCGCGACGATGGTTTCCAGCGCCTGATTGGCTTCTGCTACACGGCTGGCACTTTCCTGAGCCGTGCGAGTGCTCTCGTTCATGGCGCCAAGTGCACGGGCGGACTGATTCTGCAGCCGCTCGATAATGCTGTGCACGTCGCCGGTGGCGGCCTGGGTGCGCTGGGCCAGGGTGCGCACTTCGTCCGCGACCACGGCGAAACCGCGTCCCTGTTCACCCGCGCGTGCCGCCTCAATGGCCGCGTTGAGCGCCAGCAAGTTGGTTTGCTCGGCAATTTCATTGATAACGGTAACCACTTTGCCGACTTCCCGGGTGTCTTTGTCCAGGCCCGTCATGACATCGGCGGCACCCTGAAGGATGTTATTGAATTCGGTGAAGCGGTGGTGGGAGTCGCGCACGATGGAATGGGTTTCGGCCAATTCGCTGTGGGAGGTCTCGACTCGGCTGACGGCGTCGTGCGCGTGGTCGGCAACTTCGTTGACGCTGGCCGACATCTCGGTCATTGCGGCGGCCGCCTGTTCCAGCTCGTGGCTTTGCTGGCGATTGCTGGTATCGACTTCCACGGCAGCGGATTCCAGGGTCTCCATTTGGGTATGGATAGTGGCCGAGAGCCGCTGGATACCGCCCGTTAACGAGCCCACCTGATCAATCACACTGTTGTAGGCGTTGAACATTTGTCCCACTTCGTTATCGCTGGCGTCCTCGCGAATGGGGTTGGAGAAGTCCCCATCGCTGAGCTTGTTGAGGTGGTGGCGCAAGAGGGTGACCTGTCGCAGCAACCAGGTAAGGCCCAGCTGGTGACTGATCAGAGCGATGAGGACAATGCCGACATTCATAGCGGTTACCGCAGCAGGGGATTGTCCATGGAAACTCAGCACAGCGGAAGCAGACGCCAGTCCGATGATCAACAAAAAAGACACGGCGAACTGGGCATTGATGGATTTAAAGCCCAGGGTTCGCATCAGGGCGTTCAAGTGGTAGGCCAGGGTATTGCGCATAACGGCTGTCGGTTTCGTAGGTTGGAACGTGCGCCAGATGATAATGAACATTGGTGCCTTGCTCTACCGTTATCGGCTCCACAATGGCTTTCCATAGGAAAAAGAATATTTTTTTAAGGTCTGTTTGATACAGGTCAAACGTCTCCCTACGAAGAGGCCTCGGGGGAGGTTTCGTGCTGGCAGGGTGATAGTGCTACGGGTATCGATTTGAACGCAGGCGTGTGGCTGCGCGGGTCCTGCTCGGTGCCGATCAGGCAGTTGGCTTCTGGATAGTAGGCCAACAGGGAGCCAGCGGGCAGATTAAACGGGTAGACGGTAACCGCCACCATTTCCCCATGCGACGAGCGCAGCGTCACCTTGTCGCCGGGTGTCAACCCGAGCGTCTTGCGGTCGACGTCGCCAATCAGCACGCACCAACGCTCCTTGGTGCCCCGGTAACTGTCGTTTTCCTCATAGATAATGGAGTTGAACTGCCCTTCACTGCGAATGCTGGCGAGTGTGTAGGGATACCGGGACGTGGCGCGGGGTGTGGGCAGTGTGTGTATCTGGAAATGTGCGCGGCCACTGGGTGTGGGAAACAAAGGCTGGTTCAGCAGGCGCCCGGCAATGGTGAATTCCCCGCCCTCAGCGTCGATATCCGCCAGGGCTGCCATGCTCGGTACGGTGGCGGCGATGGCCTGGCGTAAGGATTTATGCTGGCGCAGTTGCTTGAAGTCCAGCGGCGGGTCGGGCAAAAGGCGCTCGCCCAGGTCGGCGAGAATGGCGACCTCGGAGCGCACGTTGGCAAGCCGACGGATGCCCCCGTCACTCAGGCGCACGTAATTGAACATGGATTCCTGCGTAGTGCTTTGTGGCTCCTCATCCCGCGCGGCGACCGGCAGTATCAGTGCCTCGCTGTTCTCCATGCCGTGCACATGCCCCTGATTCAGTGTGGTGGTCAGGTAAAGCTTAAAGCCGATGCGATCCAGGGCGCGCCGGGCAAATGCGGAATCGGGTGTGGCGGCATACAGGTTGCCCCCCATGAGTAAAGCCGCATCCATGTTGCCCGAGTCGGCAGCACGCAGGCAGGCCAGGGTGTCCAGTCCGGGGGTGCGCGGCAAGGTGGCATCGAAATGGTGCTCCATCGCGTGCAGCACGTCGTCGGCGAGTACCGGTTTTACGCCAATGGTGCCGATTCCCTGGACGTTGCTGTGTCCACGCAAGGGCAGCAGGCCGGCGGATGTTTTGCCGATCATGCCACGCAGCAGCGCAAGGTTGGCAATGGCCTCGACGTTATCCACTCCATGTTGGTGATGGGTAATCCCCATGCCCCAGGCAAATACCGCTTTGTCGGCCTTGGCGTAGTCGGAGGCCAGCGCCTCTATGTCCTTCTGCGCAACACCGCAAGCGCTCGTTAATGTGCTCCAGTCAGTGTGCTCCAGGTCGGTCCGGTAGGCATCGAAGCCCTCGGTGTGATGCTCGATAAAGTCGGTGTCCAGCGCGTGCTTTTCCAGTAATGCCTTGGCTACGCCTTTTAGCAGTGCCAGATCTGAACCGATGCGTGGCTGTACATAGCGCGACGCGATCCAGGTGCCGCCGCTCAGCATGGATTTGGCGCTCTTGGGAACCGCAAAGCGCACCAGCCCGGGTTCCCGGGCCGGGTTGATCACAATCACCTGCCCGCCGCGCTCCCGGCAGTGTTGCAGTTGGTGCACAAAGCGCGGGTGGTTGGAGGCGGGGTTGGCACCGATGACAAATACCAGGTCCGTACCGCCCAGGTCGTCAAGGCTGACGGTGGCCGTGCCGGTTCCCAGGACGCTGCCCAGGCCGACGCCCGTGGCCTGATGGCAGTAGTAGGAACAATTGTTTACGTTGTTGGTGCCATACAGTCGGGCCAATAGCTGTAGCAGGAAGCCGGCTTCATTGGATGATCGCCCCGAAGAGTAGAAGAAGCTGCGCTCTGGTGTAGTGGATGCGAAACGCTCGGCGGCGACGGCCAGTGCTTGCTCCCAGTCAATGGGTTCGTAGCGGTGGCTGCCGGCGCGTTTAAGTAAGGGGGTGTTGAGCCGGCCCAGATGTTCGAGTTCGTGAGCGGAGAGTGCCTTGAAATCATCCAGTGTGTGTTCGAACAATGCCTCGGGAATCGGGGGTTGGATATCTGTGGACTGCGCCTGAATGCTCTTATTGCAGACCGAGGGGAACTCGTCCAGTTCATTGGTCATGCCGCCGCGTTGACCGCCCATGCCCAACCCGCACGCCTTACAGGTATTGCGGGCTTTAAGCGCTTTGGCAGAGTTCAGCAGTCCTATGCGGCTCAGTGTGCGCAGGGTATACAGCACTTTTTTGGGGCCTCCGCCGACAATGGCAATCGGCTCGGCGGCATCGTTATCCGTGGGCATGGTAATTTCCCGCAAGTGAAGGGCACATTGCACCGGTGGCACACTGCACAGATTATGCTTGGGAGGAGGAGCTGGCAATACGTTAATTATTCCAGCCGTGGCCTCAGCGCTGGGCGGTGAGTGGATGTCTTGGGTCGTGCTATAGTGCGTGGCCGATTGACCCCCTATATTGATCTATGCCTGAATTGCCCGAAGTTGAAACCACCCGACGGGGCATCGCGCCTCATATTCTGCATCGCAAGGTGACGGCCGTGCACGTCCGCCAGCCCAGCCTTCGGTGGCCTGTGCCAGACGCGTTGGCGTCGGCCATTCGTGGTCGCCAGCTGCGCAGCGTAGAGCGCCGTGGCAAATATCTGCTGCTGGGCTTTACCAACGGGACAGCGCTGATCCATCTGGGAATGTCCGGCAGCCTTCGCATCGTGAAGCCTGAAGAACCGCCCCGGTTTCACGATCATTTCGATATCGTATTCGGTACCACGGTGTTGCGTTATTGCGATCCGCGTCGTTTCGGGTGTCTGCTTTGGGTGGAAGGCGATCCGCTTGCGCACAAACTCTTGTCCAGCCTTGGGCCAGAGCCACTGGACGAGAGCGCTTTCACGGCAGAGTATCTGTTTGCTCGCAGCCGAAAACGCTTGGTGCCGGTGAAGCAGTTTTTAATGGATAGCAAAGTGGTCGTGGGCGTGGGAAATATTTACGCGAATGAAGCCTTGTTTATGGCCGGTATCAAGCCCATCCGCAAAACCGGCACTTTGACACGAGGCCAGAGTGAACGGCTGGTGGAGCAGGTGAGGTTCGTGCTACAACGCTCGATTGAGCAGGGGGGCACCACCTTGAGGGACTTTGTGGGCGGTGATGGGCAACCGGGTTATTTCAAGCAACAGTTACTGGCTTATGGCCGGGGCGCGCAACCCTGTAGGCAGTGCGGAAAGCACCTTAAGGAAATCCGCATGAGCGGTCGCAGTACCGTGTACTGTGTGGACTGCCAGCGTTAGCGCACCGGCAGGTCTCCACCGTACACCACCCAGTCCAGCGATACGTTGAGGACCCGCACCAACGCCACTAATTGGTGAACGTACAAATTGCGCTCCCCGCGCTCAAGTTTTCCAATGGCACTCTGGCTCAAAGAGATCCCTTGCTCCTCCAGCGCCACCACCAGATCCATTTGGCTCATTCCCTGGCGAATTCGGGCAATCTTCAGGCGTTCGCCCAATAAGGTTCGATTCATGGCGGTTACGGTGTCGGGGTAAATGGTGGCAGAGGCGTATGTGTAGCATGTGCGCTTGACGACTGGTGTCCTTCAGCGCTATAAATAGTCCTTAAAAGACTTTTTGAGTATATTTGCATTGCTGGAAGTCTTTTCCGGGAGTTAAGCCTCAGGGAGGCGAGCGTAAATAGGTTGGAAAATGATCGTTTAGACGCTGAAGCTTAAAGCCCATTGGAGGTGCTGCGGTACGGGTGCCTCCCTTCATCGGGGGTGGTAAGACCGTCGGCGAAGGGGCTTCTTTTTTGGAAAACACGGACAGCAGGGTTTGCGCTCACTCATCGAGTGATATGGTCAGACCCTTAGGAGGGAAAGGGTATGCCCCTGTTGCAGGAACTCAAGCAACGCATTTGCCGCTTTAATATGTCTCCCGGCTGGTTACCGCCAAATTATCCTCTCGGAGGCCTGGTCGAATGGGCGGAAGCGTCCGGGCTCTCACCCGACCGGTTGTTATCCTTGCTGGGCACGGTACAAACCGAGCTGGAAGCGGAGCTTGACGCGTTGGACCGGGACCCACAGGCCTCGCCTCACACCCGGCTGCGTCACGAGTATTGGTGCTTTTACTGCGAACAGATCCGCAGCTATTACCTCGCGCTATTGAACCACCCAGAGTATAAAGATCGGTTGGCGTTGATTCGGCGGGTGTCAGCCGCCATTGATGAAAACGCCTAGCGCCGCTGACTGGGTGAGGGCCGAGTCACCAGCCAGATGCCGCTGCATACCAGTACCAGAGCCGCCAGGTTTTTCCATTCCATAATGGATTCCTGGAGAAGCAGGGCAGAAAGCCCGGCGCCAAAAATGGGAATCAGAAACTGAAAGGGGATGACTTGCCCGACTGGATTGTATTTAAGAAGGAAACTCCACAGGGCGAACGCCGCAGCGGACAGCGCCATTAAATACAGCAACAGAGCGCCGCTGGCCACGGTCGTTATGGCCACCGAGCCCCCCAGTCCTTCCCCCAGGAGCAGCAGGACCACTCCGCCGAGCGTCAGCTGATGGGCCGTCATAACGGTGGGATCAATGGTGCGTGACAGGTGCTTGCCATAGATCAGGGACAGGGAGAGAACCAGGGCGGCAATGGCGATAAACCCCTCCCCGAGCATCGACACTTGCGCATCCACGCCGCTCCCGGGCTTTCCAATATTGACCAGAACGACCCCCACAAAACCGATCACGCAACCGAGCACACGGGTTTGGCTGAGTCTGTCATCGCGGTAGATAAAGTGCGCGAGCAGCACACTGAAAAATGTGCCTGTGGCGTTCATAATGGCCGCTTTTACACCACTGGCGTGGGCCAGACCGATGTAGAAAAACACATACTGCAGGGTGGTTTGCAGCAGGCCCAGCATCGCCAGTGAAGCCCACTCCCGCCCGCTGAAGCGCCACAGGGACTTACCCATCAAGCCGGCAAATATCAGCAACAGAGCGCCTGAGCCCAGGAACCGATAACCCGCGAACAGAATCTGTGAGGCGGTATCGTCGGCGGCGAGATTTAGCCACTCATAGCCGATTTTGATGATCGGATAGGCGCTTCCCCACAGAAAACAACAGAAGGTTGCCACCGCCAATACGAGATAGCGGTGGTTGAAGCGCGAGGCGGGCGTCATGAGGGCTTCAGTGGTGCGGTTTGTGCCCGAACTTATGGGCCAGCGCCTGCGCCACGGGGGGCGCGACAAACTTGCTGACATCACCGTTCAGGCTGGCGATTTCACGCACAATGGAGGAAGAAATAAATGAGAAGTGCTCAGCAGGGGTGAGGAACAGGCTTTCCATGTTCGGTTCCAGTGCCCGGTTCATATTGGCCAGCTGGAACTCGAACTCGAAGTCAGATACTGCACGCAAACCGCGAAGGACCGCACAGGCCTGTTTTTCACGCACAAAGTCCACCAGGAGAGTATCGAAGCCGCACACCTCAACGTTTTCCAGATGACGCAACGTCATTCGGGCAAGCGACACCCGTTCTTCCAGCGTGAACAGCGGCTTTTTGCGCGGGCTGTCCGCCACGCCGATAATCACATGGTCGAACAGGCGGCACGCGCGCTCAACCAGATCGATATGGCCATTGGTAATCGGATCAAACGTGCCCGGATAAACCACTGTACGCATGGTGTCTCTTCCTGAATGGTGGCGTTGAGATGGAAAACTGGCGGGATGGTAAAGAATTTACCGCGCTCGCGCCAGCGTCTGTCAGCCTTCGGTCAGTGATTCACGAAATATAGACGATAGCGCACCTGCCCGCTGGTTTTGTTGCGGTGCAACTGCCAGTGGGGAGGAAGGGTCAGGGCCGTCTCCGGTTCGGACTCAATATAGATAGCGGCGTCCGGTGCCAGCCAGCCCCGTTGGTTTAACCGATCAATGCTTTCCTGCCACAGGTTCTGACGAAAGGGCGGATCGATAAACACGATATCAAACGGCGTCGGGGGGGCAGAGTCGAGCCAGTCCAGGCTGTTCGCGTGAATCACCTGTCCTTCTGGGCACGCCAGGGTGTGCAAATGTTCTCGCAATTGCTGTGCTGCCCCTGGGTGCTGCTCCAACAGTGATGCCAGGCTCGCGCCCCGAGAAAGTGCCTCCAGGCCCAGGGCGCCCGAGCCGGCGAATAAATCCAGGCAGCGGGCGTCGGGTAGCCGGGGAGCCAGCCAGTTGAACAGCGTCTCGCGAATTCGGTCACCCGTAGGGCGCAGCCCGTCCACCGCCGGGAAGTTCAACTTGCGACCGCGCCAGCGCCCGCCGATGATACGCAAAGGATGGGTATTGGAATGCCCTTTAGTCGGGGCAGGTGCGGACTTCTTCACGCTTTGTCGGCTGGCTTTCAATGGGGCCTCTCTTTCCGGGGGGCAGAAGTGGTAGGATAGCGCTTTTCCGCCCGTCGCTTAAAGGTAGAATCACTCGTCCATGGTGTTTTTCAAACGCAACAAACCCGCGCCCGAGCGCACCACTGGTGAGGATGCGCCCGCCCAGGGTGTAACCCCCAAAGAGGCAGACGTCAAAGACGAGAGCCTCGCATCCCCTGCTCAGTCGGCCTCCAAAAAACCGGGGCTGTTTGCCCGCATCAAGCAGGGGCTCAGTCGCACCAGTGGGCACTTTGCCGAGGGGCTGGGCAACCTGATTCTCGGC
Source organism: Marinimicrobium sp. ARAG 43.8 (assembly GCF_050113635.1). Lineage (NCBI taxonomy): Bacteria > Pseudomonadati > Pseudomonadota > Gammaproteobacteria > Cellvibrionales > Cellvibrionaceae > Marinimicrobium > Marinimicrobium sp. ARAG 43.8. The sequence continues at coordinate 1,013,285 of NZ_JBNJLT010000001.1, read as the reverse complement.
AGCAAAGTAATCGATGATGAATTGCTGGAAGAGATTGAGTCGCAACTGTTGGTGGCGGATGTGGGGTATGAAGCCACCACCGAGATCATCGACAACCTCACCCAGAGGGTGCAGCGGAAGCAGCTGAACGACGCCGACTCCCTGTACGCCGCGTTGCGTGAACAACTGGCGGATTTATTGCAGCCAGTAGAAGCCCCCTTGACGCTGCACGCCGACCGTCAGCCGTTTGTCATCCTCGTGGTGGGCGTTAACGGCGTGGGCAAAACCACGACCATCGGCAAGCTGGCGCGTCATTTCCAGCAGCAGGGCAAGAATGTCATGCTCGCCGCCGGTGATACGTTCCGGGCGGCGGCCGTGGAGCAATTGCAGGTCTGGGGGGAGCGGAACCATGTGCCGGTGATTGCGCAGCATACTGGCGCGGATAGTGCCTCTGTGGTGTTCGATGCGCTGCAGGCGGCCAAAGCCCGCGGTATGGATGTGCTGATTGCCGACACCGCCGGACGTCTGCATAACAAAAGTCATCTGATGGATGAACTTGCCAAGGTAAAACGGGTGATGGGCAAACTGGATGACTCTGCGCCTCACGAAGTGCTGCTTGTGCTCGATGCCGGCACTGGTCAGAACGCTGTCAGTCAGGCGAGAGAGTTCAGCCAGTCCGCGGGCGTAACAGGGCTGGCCTTGACCAAGCTTGATGGCACCGCCAAAGGTGGGGTGATCTTTGCGCTGAGCAAGGAGTTCGGTCTGCCGGTGCGTTTTATTGGTGTGGGTGAAGGTGTGGACGATCTGCAGCCCTTCGCCGCCGAGCCTTTCGTGGACGCACTGTTCGGGGAACGGCGCGGTTAAGACCTTGAAGCCAGGAGCGGTTCGGTGATCCATTTCGACAACGTCAGCAAGCGTTACGGTAGCGGTCAGGATGCCCTGTCCCGGGTCAGCTTTGAGGTGGCCAAGGGTGAAATGGTGTTCCTGACTGGCCACTCCGGGGCGGGCAAAAGTACGTTGATGAAGCTGATCATGCTCATGGAGCGTCCCTCGCAAGGTCAGGTGTTTATCGATGAGCGCAACCTCAACCGCCTTGCCCGGCGACACATTCCCTATTTTCGTCGCAAAGTGGGGGTCGTCTTTCAGAATCACCAGCTGCTGTTTGACCGCAGTGTCTTCGATAATGTCGCCCTTCCTCTGCAAATTGCGGGTCATCAGCCTGCCGAAGTGGGGCGGCGAGTGCGGGCCGCTCTCGATAAGGTGGGACTGCTGCAGAAGGAGCGGCACAACCCGATTGTCCTGTCCGGTGGGGAGCAGCAGCGCGTCGGGATCGCCCGGGCGGTCGTGAATAAGCCGCCGTTGCTGCTGGCGGATGAACCCACAGGGAATCTCGATCCGGAGCTTTCCGCCGATATTATGAATCTGTTCGAGCAGTTCAATGACGTGGGGGTGACCATCATGATTGCCAGCCACGATCTCGCCTTGCTGCAACGAATGAACAAACGGGTGCTCGGACTTTCCGGCGGTCGCGTGGTACACGATGGGGTGTTGACCTGATGGCACGCCGTCCCATTGCACCGTCGGAAAAAACGGCCAAGCCTCGGCCCAAAGGTGCCAGCCAAAGCCGCACCCGGTTGACGCACAAGCTTGACTCCTGGCAGGCGCATCACAGCACAACCGCTGTGGAAAGCCTGCATCGCCTGTTTCGAACGCCGCTGCAAAGCCTGCTGACCTGGCTGGTCGTGGCCGTCGCTGTGGCGCTGCCGGCAGCGCTGTATCTGGTACTGCATAATATCGAACACCTGGGTTACAGCTGGCAGGATTCGGGCCAGATTTCCGTGTTTCTGCAACGCGACAGTCGGCCGGAAGCCATTGACCAATTGCGCGAGACGCTGGTGCGCGATGAGCGTATTGAGCGCGTCGAACATGTGCCCCCACAGATGGCGCTGGAGGAGTTCAAGGCCTACTCCGGTCTTGGTCCGGTGCTGGATGATCTTGAGCAGAACCCGCTGCCTGATGTGTTGCTTGTGAACCCGGCCACCAATGAGCCCGGCGCGCTCGCTGATCTCAGCGACTCGTTGGCTGAGCAGGCACTGGTAGCGGAGGTGCGTCTGGATATGGCCTGGGTCGAGCGATTGCAGGAAATGATGGAGCTCGGCCAGCGCGTTGTTTTGGCGCTGGGCTTTTTGCTGGCGCTGGGAGTGCTGTTGGCCATTGGCAATACGATTCGGCTGGCCATTGAGAGCCGGCGCGATGAAATTCTGGTGGTCAAGCTGGTAGGTGGCACCGATGCGTTTGTGCGGCGTCCGTTTCTTTACACCGGGCTGTGGTACGGTGTCGGCGGCGGCCTGCTGGCACTGGTGCTGTTGGCGGCGGGCTTGTGGTGGCTCTCGGTGCCGGTATCGAAGCTGGCGGATCTCTACCAGAGTGAATTTCGGCTGCAAGGTCTGGGGTTGACCAAAAGCCTGCAATTGGTGCTGCTTTCCGGGCTTCTGGGCCTGCTGGGTGCCTGGCTGGCCGTGGCTCGACATCTGATCCGAATCGAGCCCCGGTGACGTATACTTTAATGAATGTTCGCCAAGTGCTCGCAAAGAAAGGTTAACCTGCTGATTTGAAAGGGTTTTAGGAATTTTGGGGGAACTTTTGGGGGCTTGGCAGCTCAAAGACACGGTGCTACACTCGATAGCAGACCCATACGGAGGTAAGTGGTAATGAACACTGGCCTGATTCCGGCCGGGGTACTCTCACCCGGTGCCAATTTAAATGCCTATGTCCAGGCTGTCGGCGGATTCCCGGTACTGTCCGCGGAAGAGGAAAATCGTCTGGCGGAGGATCTGTATTACAACGGCAATCTCGAAGCGGCCCGTCATCTGGTGATGTCTCACCTGCGCTTTGTGGTCCATATTGCCCGTTCCTATAACGGTTACGGATTGCCTCTGGGCGATCTTATCCAGGAAGGCAATGTCGGACTGATGAAGGCCGTCAAGCGCTTTAATCCCGAAAAAGGTGTGCGCCTGGTGTCGTTCGCGGTGCATTGGATTAAAGCCGAGATTCACGAGTTCATCCTGCGCAACTGGCGCATTGTAAAAGTCGCTACCACCAAGGCCCAGCGCAAGCTGTTCTTTAACCTGCGCGGTGCGAAAAAGCGCCTGGCGTGGTTGAACAACGACGAAGCGGAAGCCGTGGCAGAAGACCTGGGCGTTGATGTCAAACACGTTCGGGAAATGGAAGGTCGTCTCTCGTCTTATGATGCGGCTTTCGATGCGGGCGAAGACGATGACGACGATAGTCATTATGTAGCCCCGGTCCACTACCTGGAAGACCGTCGTTATGATCCGGCGGTGCAGCTGGAAGAGGCGGACTGGGAGGCCAACAGCGTTAATAGCCTTGAACTGGCCATGAACGAACTGGATGATCGCAGCCGTGCCATTCTGCAGCGTCGCTGGCTTTCTGAAGACAAAGCGACACTCCATGAGCTGGCCGATGAGTACGGTGTGTCCGCTGAGCGTATTCGCCAGCTTGAGAAAAATGCCATGAAAAAGGTGAAGGTTGCGATGACTGCCGCCGCCTGATGAGCGGTCTGGCCTTGATGGTCGTCTGTCGTCCCAAAGCCGCGCTTTTGCGCGGCTTTTTTGTGAGTGCTGTGTTTATTTGTTCATCGGATATAACGTGAGATAGCCATGTCCGCTCCTGTTCTTTTGATGTTAGCCGCTTTCTCGGGCCTTGTGTCGGTAGTGATGGGTGCCTTTGCGGCACATGGTCTGCGCGGAAAACTGACAGCGTCGGCGCTGTCCGCGTTTGAAACCGGTGTTCAGTATCAGATGTATCACGCCCTGGCGTTGCTGGGCGTGCTGGCCCTGATGCGTTCGCTGGGCACGGGGGTGTTGCTGCAAGGTGTGGCCTGGGCGTTTGTGCTGGGAACCGTGCTTTTCTCCGGCAGCCTGTATGCGCTCGCCCTGGGTGGGCCTCGCTGGCTGGGGCCGGTGACGCCGTTGGGTGGTCTGTGTTTTATCGTGGGCTGGGGCTTGCTGATGGCGGTGGGTTGGCGTACTTTGCGCGGCTGAATTTAAACCCAGAGTGAGATTGGTGTGACTGATTCCAATATCGACAGGGATGATCGCTTGCTGATCCGTCCCGAATACAAACCCAAGGCCATCCGCAGTTATGTGATTCGCGCCGGGCGCATCACGGAGGGGCAGCGGGCGGCGTTTGATCGTTGGTGGCCTGAGTACGGCCTGAGTCTTCACGATGGCGTGTTCGATCCTGAAGCGTCCTATGGTCGCCGGGCGCCGCTGGTGCTGGAAATCGGTTTTGGTATGGGTGACTCCTTGTTGGCCATGGCGCGAGCGGAGCCCGAAAAAGATTTTATCGGCATCGAGGTTCACCCCCCGGGCGTAGGTCGTCTGATCAATCGTGCCGGAGAAGAGGGCGTGACCAACCTCCGCGTTTATATGGCTGATGCCATTGATGTGCTGGATGACTGTATTGCGCCTGGCAGTGTGGATCGGTTTCAGCTGTACTTTCCGGACCCCTGGCACAAAAAGAAACACCATAAACGGCGCATTGTTCAGCCGGAGTTCGTCGGGCGGGTTCGCAAGGTGTTGAAAGCGGAAGGGCTGTTTCATCTGGCGACGGACTGGCAGGCTTACGCCGAACACATGCAGGAGGTGATGGAGTCAGCCCCGGGGTTTACCAACGCCGTTGCGCCGGGAACCTACGCCGAACGTCCCTCTTATCGGCCCATTACCAAGTTTGAGCAACGTGGTGCCCGCCTGGGGCATGGCGTATGGGATTTGCTTTATCGGGTGCAGAGGGACGGATGACGCCCTCCGGGCGCCTGTTTTCAGGCCAAACGCGGTAATAATCGCAATTCCTGAGGTCCTTTGGTTTTCATCGGCGAGCTTAGACGGTATGCTCGCCGGGCACCCGTTTGAGATGCTCAAGCGGAATTTACACTGGCATTAAACTGTCATAATCGTCGGTTACAAAGCCACTGGCGTTTGGGCCCACTTTCCCAGGCTTGCCCGAACTGGGTACAATCGGCTGGCCGGATAACAATAAAACCACGGTGGTGGCGCAAACGAGTCGCCAGTGGTAGCACGTTTTAACGTGCGTGGAGTAGTCAATTGTCGAATTCAGAAGTGCAACAAAGCCGGTCAGTGAGCGACTGGCGCAGTGAGCGAGTGGCCCTGTGGTTGCGCCAGGGTGGCGTATGGTTGGGGCGTGTGCCCGCCGGGTTCTGGCGCTTCTGTATTCAATTTCTTCTCGTGCTCTGGCTGAGTTATACCCTGGCGCAACTGATTTGGTTGCTGGCGCCCGAGCCAGAGGTGCCCGACGCGCGAGTGGCTCCCAACGCCATTGTTTCCGAGCGTGGTAGTGGTAATGCGCGCACTGTGGATATTGCAGCGCTGTCCGGTCTGACCATCTTTGGCGAAGCCTCTGAAGGCGATATCGCCGACCTGGCGGACAGCGAAGCCGAACCGGCTGGAGGCCCCAGCATCGAGGACCAGGCGGTGGATACCGAGCTCAAGCTGGTCTTGCGCGGGGTCATGGGCAGTAATGAGGACCAGGCGGCCCGGGCCATCATCGCCGATGGCAACACGCAGAACCTGTATGCCCCGGGTGATGAACTGTCGGTGCGCGGTCGTGGAAAAGTCACCCTGGAGAAAGTATTGCCGTTGCGCGTCATTCTGGACAACGGGGGGCGCTACGAGTCGCTTTGGCTGTATACCGACGATGATTGGAGCAGCAACCTGGCCTCCAGCCGCCCGGTGCCGGATACTCCCAGTCGAAGCTGGGAGGGGGATGAGACGGAGCTTTACGACTCTCCTTCCGAAGACCCGCAGGACGGGTCAGACTCCGGGCAATTGGAGGACGCGGCTGAAGAGATGGGCGAACGCCTCGGCGGCAGTTCACTGTCCGATGTGGTCTCCATGAGTATCCACCGGGAGAATGGCCAGATCGTGGGTTATCGAATTCGTCCAGGTCGGGACCGGGATTTGTTCAATTCGCTCGGTCTTCAGGAAAATGACGTTGTGAAAGCCGTAAACGGGGTGGCGTTGACCAGTCCGCAGCGAGTGATGGAAATCTATCGTGATATGGGCGATGCCCGATCCGCCAGCCTGCTCATTGACCGAGGCGGTCAGGAGTTGTCCGTTGATATCGATCTCGAATAACCAGCGAGGAAGACCAGTGAAAGTGTGTGTGCAACGTCTGGCGGGAGTCGTCGCAACGGCACTGCTGTTCGCAAGTGTCAGTGCCTGGGCGCAACAAACCTGGACGGTCAACTTTAAGGACACGGACATCCAGGAAGTGATCAAGTTCGTGGCGGATGCCACTGGCAAAACCATCGTGGTGGATCCGAAAGTGCGGGGGCAGGTCCGGGTGATCTCGCAGGAAGCCGTCAATAAAGACGAGCTTTATCAGTTGTTTCTGTCCATGATGGACGTACAGGGCTTTACAGCGGTAGAAAACGGGAATGTCGTGCGCATTGTCCCCAATAGGGATGCCCGCTCGCTGCCTGTGCCCACTGACCTGGGCGCCGACCCGGTGGGAGACGACACCTATATTACGCAAGTGCTCCGGCTGGACAATATCAGTGCCTCCAAAGTGTTGCCGACCCTGCGCCCCCTGGTGCCTCAGCACGGTCACCTTTCGGCCTACGATCCCAGTAACGCCATTATTGTGACCGACACTCGTTCCAATATTCGCCGTTTGAAAGAAATCATTGCCCAGATCGACCAGTCCTCAGTGGTGGAGACGGAACTGATCGAGCTGGAATTTGCGCTGGCCGAGGATGTGGCCCGGGCCGTTACCCAAATCGAAAAACCCGGTTCCGAAACCGGCAAGACCGATGTCACCATCGTGCCGGACAAGCGCATCAATGCCGTGCTGGTACACGGCGACGATTTACAGCGTGAACGGGTTCGCCGACTGATCGAGCGCCTGGATCGCCCTCGCACCAAAGACAGCAATGTGCGGGTGGTCTATCTCAAATACGCGAAAGCCGATAATGTTGCTGAAGTGCTCAATGGCGTTCTCCAGAACATGGCTCGTGCCGAGGAAGGTGGTGCCAACAGCGGAGGAGGGCGTCGGCAAGAGATCAATGTCCAGGCGGACGAGGACACCAACTCGCTGCTGATGACCGCCGACAGCGATACGATGGAATCACTGCTGGCCGTGATCGACAGTCTTGATATCCGTCGTGCCCAGGTACTGGTCGAGGCGATCATCGTGGAAGTGGAAGACACCGATGGCCGTGAGCTGGGTATTCAATGGATGTACCGTGACAGCGACTACGGTTTTGGCAGCTCTACACTCGGCAACGGCCAACTGGGCGCTATTGGTCAGGGTGCTCTGGATGACAGCGATGAAGGGTTGGTAGACCTGGCTGGTGCGCTTTCACAAACGTCAGGGCAGCTGTTTGGCATCGGTCGGCTTGGGGAGCGCACCGATTTTCTCGGCATTCTCAATATGCTGCAGGAGAACAGCTCGACGAACATTCTGTCCACGCCCAACCTGCTGACCACGGACAACCACACCGCGTCGATTTCCGTGGGGCAAAACGTTCCTTTCGCGACGGGCTCCTATTCCTCCACCGGGGGTAACAGTAACCCCACCAACCCGTTCCGCACCATTGAGCGTCGCGATGTGGGTATCCTGCTGGAAGTGACGCCTCATGTAAACGCGGGGGACAGCGTGGTGCTGGATATTTCCCAGGAGGTCTCAAGCCTCTCCAATTTGAACAACCAGGACGGCCCGATCACCAACCAGCGTAAGCTGGAGACGCAAGTGCTGGCCGCCAATGGCGAAACGGTGGTGCTGGGCGGCCTGATTGAAGAAGAAGTGCAGACCACGGTGCAGAAGGTGCCCTTCCTGGGAGACATCCCCATGCTGGGCCGCTTGTTCCGCAACCAGTCCGACTCGTTGAACAAAACGAACCTGCTGGTCTTTATTCGCGCAACCGTGATTGAAGACGATCAGTTGCTGCGCGGCGCTACCGCAGAGAAGTACAAAACCCTGCGCGAGCAACAGGAGCGTCGCCGTCGCAGCGGTGGCATGCTGTACAGCACCGACGATATTCCCATGCTGCCCACCTGGGAGCAGAAAGTGGAAGAAGCCGCGCGCATTCGCATGATGAGCGGGCAGTCGGACCAGAGTGAAGACGATGAGGCACAAGCCGAGGAGTAAGGTGTGACTGCCGAGCCGATGCCGGAAGAGTATCAGGAACCCCAATCTCTGGTGGCAGAAGAACTGTCGGAGGATGAGGTTCAGGCGGCCAGCGCGGGCGACGATGTAGCCCAGGCGCGGCTGCCGTTTGGCTTCGCCTCCACACACGGTGTCATGCTGGACGAAGACGAGCGCGAATTAACGTTGTTGTATCGGCCCGGCCTCAATTTGAATGTCTTATTGGAATTGCAGCGTTACCTGGGGGCGGAGTTCCGCTTGCGCGAAATTCCCACCGATGAATTCCAGCGGCTGCTCACACGCGTATACCAAAGTGGCGATGGTGCGGCGCAACAGGCGGCGGAAGATTTGGGGGCGGAGTACGACCTTTCCTCCATGGCCGATGACCTGGCGGACCGCACCGATTTGCTGGCTGGTAACGATGACGCCCCCATCATCCGCCTGATCAATGCCATTTTGTCGCAAGCGGTTCGGGAAGGCGCCTCGGATATTCACCTGGAGCCGTTCGAGGACCGCGTATCGGTACGCTTTCGAATCGACGGTGTCCTGAGCGAAATTCTCTCACCCAAGGCCGAGCTGGCCCCGGTGCTCGTCTCGCGCCTGAAAGTCATGGCGCGGCTGGACATTGCCGAGAAACGTCTTCCCCAGGATGGCCGGATTACCGTGCGCCTGGCGGGTCACGCAGTGGATATTCGCGTATCCACCATCCCCTCGGCGCACGGTGAACGCATCGTGCTGCGTCTGCTGGATCAGGCGGCGGGCCAACTCACGCTCAACCAGCTGGCGATGCCGGAACAGGTGCGTGACCGACTCGCCAAGGCGCTGCTCAAACCCCATGGCATTATTCTGGTCACCGGTCCGACCGGCTCCGGTAAAACCACCACGCTGTACGCCGGGCTCAGTCACATTAATACCCGCAGCCGCAATATTTTGACCATTGAAGACCCGGTGGAATACTTGCTGCCCGGTATCGGTCAAACCCAGGTGAATGCCAAAGTGGATATGACCTTTGCCCGCGGGCTGCGCGCTATTTTGCGGCAGGACCCCGATGTGGTGATGGTGGGGGAAATTCGGGACGGGGAAACCGCCGAAATCGCCATTCAGGCGAGTTTAACCGGTCACTTGGTGTTGTCCACGCTGCACACCAATACCGCGATCGGTGCGGTTATGCGGTTGAAAGATATGGGGGTGGAACCCTTTCTGCTGGCGTCCAGCCTGGAAGTGGTCATGGCCCAGCGTCTGGTGCGTAAATTGTGCCCGGCCTGCCGCGAACCTCACGAGGCCGACGCGGCCGAACGGGAACTGATGAACTTGCCCGAGGGCGCGACGATCTACAAACCCGTGGGCTGCAAGCAGTGCAACAACATGGGCTATCGGGGCCGGAAGGGGATTTACGAACTCATTGAAATCAACGAACGGATGCGCCACCTGATTCACGAGCAAGCCGGGGAGCAGGCGCTTCTGGCCGAAGCGCGTCGTCACAGTCGCTCCATCAGTGACGATGGGCGGCAATGCGTGCTGGATGGCGTCACCAGCCTGGAGGAAGTCCTCCGGGTCACCACCGCCAGCTAGGCGAGCTGAACCGCGAGACGAACGATCATGGGCGCCTACAGTTATCAAGCACTGAACGAAGCCGGAAAAACCGTCAAAGGCATTCTCGAGGGAGACTCCGAGCGCCAGGTGCGCAGCCAGTTGCGCGCCAAAAAGCTCAAGCCGCTGGACGTCAGCAGTGTGACGGGCGGGCGACGCATGAGTGGCGCTACTGGCGGTGTAGAGGGCATGCGCCAGCGCTGGCGAGCCAAGCTCAGCGCTCGCGATTTGAGCCTGATTACCCGCCAGCTGGCATCGCTGGTAAAGTCCGGACTGCCGTTGGACGAAGCGTTGCAGGCGACGGCCAAGCAACAACAAAAGCCCAACAGCAAGCGCATTCTGTTACAGGTGCGCACCAAAGTGCTGGAAGGCTTCAGCCTGGCCCAGGCCCTGGGAGAAATTCCCACCGCTTTCGACAACATGTACCGCGCAATGGTCCGGGCCGGCGAAAGCTCGGGTTATCTGGCGCCGGTACTGGAACGGCTGGCGGAGTACACCCAAAGCAACCAGCAAATTCAGCAGCGCCTGAAAACGGCGATGATTTACCCGCTGGTGTTGTTGTTTATCAGTATCAGCGTGATTGTGGCGCTGATGGCTTTTGTGGTGCCCAAACTGGTGAGCGTATTCCAGCAGGGCGAACGCGAATTGCCAGCGTTAACCCAGTTTTTGATTGCCAGCAGTGATTTTATTATTCACTACGGCCACTACACTGTACTGGTGATTATCGGGCTGATCTATGGTTTCCGGCGCTTACTGCGCAACGAATCCCGGATGCGGCGATGGCACCAGATAAAATTGAAAATGCCGGTAATGGGCAATCTGATTTTACAGATCAACTCGGCGCGTTTTGCGTCCACACTGGCACTGCTTACCTCCAGCGGTGTGCCGCTTCTCCAGGCGCTGCGCATCGCCGGCCAGGTGATGACCAACAAAATTATGCAGGAAGCCTGCGAACAGGTGGCGGAAGATGTACAGGAAGGTACACCGTTGCACCGGGCCATGGAAAACTCCGGGTATTTTCCGCCGCTGTTAATTCAACTGGTGGCCAGCGGCGAGACCAATGGCACTTTGTCGGAGCAGTTGGAAAACGCCGCACAGGATCAGGAACGCGAGCTGGAAATGATGCTTGGCGTGGCCATGGGGCTTCTGGAACCTTTCACCATTGTGTTTATGGGCGGCGCGGTGTGTCTGATCGTCATGGCCATTCTGCAGCCGATTTTCGAAATGAACAGCCTTGTTTGAAAAAGAGCATTGAAACAATGAGCTGCGCAACGGCGTGGCCACCCCGATTCTGGGCGTTTATAACACTGGGAGCTAAAACATTATGAACCGTAATCCGACACCTCTTCGCCTTCAGGGCGGCTTCAGTCTGATCGAAATCATGGTGGTGGTCATCATCATCGGCCTGTTGGCCAGCATCGTGGCCCCGGCGGTTCTGGATCGTGCTGATGAAGCGCGCCTGAAAAAAGTGCAGGCGGATTTCAACGCGATCCAGACGGCACTGAAGTTATACCGCATCGACAACTACGTGTATCCGAGCACCGAACAGGGTCTGGAAGCGCTGGTCAATCGCCCCACCATTCCACCCGAGCCACGCAACTGGCGCCAGGCTGGCTATCTTGAAAACCTGCCCACCGATCCGTGGGGTACGCCATACCAGTACATGAGCCCGGGTGAATCCCGCGAGTACGACATTTATACGCTGGGGGCGGATGGCGTGTCCGGAGGCGATGGTCAAAACGCGGATATCAGCGTCTGGGACGAGAGCTCTCAAGGTAACTAATGAGACACGCGGCCCTGGCGCAGCGACAGCGGGGCTTCACATTGGTGGAGCTGCTGGTCGTGCTGATGATTATCGGCATCGCCGTCGCCATGGCTTCGCTGTCCGTTGGCGGCGACGACGGCGGCTCCCCGGCGGAGGAGGAAGCCGATCACTTTCTGCTCATGACCCGGTTTGTCTCTGAGCAGACGGTGTTGGATCAGGAAGTGCTCGGGTTGTTCTGGGAACCCCGTTCAGTGTCCGGTACCACGCAACAACAGTGGTGCTATCGCTGGGAGCGGTTTCGCGACCAGGTTTGGGAAGCCACCAGCGACTTTCTGGAAGAGCGGTGCCTGCCCGAAGACATGCAATTGGAAGTGCGGGTGGAGGGCGATGAATGGCAGTACGACCCGCGTCAAGATCCGCCGCGTCCGGTGCTGGTGTTTTATCCCAGTGGCGAGGCCACGCCTTACGAAATGGCCATCATCCCGGACCGTTTTGGCGATGCGGAAACCCAGCGGGTGGAAGTGTCCATGATGGGGGAAGTGGCCTGGCTGAATCGGCTCTCTGAAGAAGAGTGGGAGCGGTGGGAATGAGCCGTCAACGCTTCATACAACCCCTTCAAAGGGGGGCTCAATCCCTCCAGCGGGGTTTTACGCTGATTGAAGTGATGGTGGCGCTCGTGGTGGTGGCCGTTGCGCTGCCGGCGTTCCTGACCCTCGTCATGACGCAGCTTGATGGCGCCGCCGCCATTCGCGATAAAACCCTGGCGTTCTGGGTCGCCGAAAATGAAATGACCAAACTGCGATTGCGCCGTCGTGAAGTACAGGATTTTACCCTGCCCGACCAGGAACAGGGCGAAGTGACGTTGGCCGGGATGGAGTGGCAGTGGAGGCTGACCAACGGCCCGCTCGAAATTGGCGAGTACGGTGAAATGGCAGAGTTCCGGGAAATCGATATCGAAGTCTCGCCGCTGTCACAGCCCGACAATATCCTGGCAACGCTTTCCGGGGTGTTTCAGGATGACCCATAGTCGCGCCCGGCGCCAAGGGGGCTTTACGCTCCTGGAAATGATGGTGGCGCTGGCCATCGCTGGCGCTATCGCGGCGATTTCGTATCAGGCGCTGTCGGTGGCGAGCGATGGTGCGGAGAGAACGCGGGAAGTGATGGGCCGGATCAATGCGCTGGATCGTACCTGGCAGATCATCGGCGCTGATTTTCGGCACATACTGCCTCCGGAACCGGGGCCAACTGGAATGCGTTTTTCCTTTCAGTCCGATCCGCTGAACGGCATTGGCCAGGACGAACGGCTGTTACTGTTTTCCCGCCACGCCTGGCTCAACCCGATGGAGCGGCTGCGCAGCGACTTGCAGGAGGTGAGCTACCGTTTGGAGGAAGGCACGCTGTGGAGAGATTATCGGCCGGTGCGCAACCGACCGTTCGATGAGCTGGATTTTGAGGAGCAGGCCCTGAACCAGCGCATGGTCGAAGGCGTGGAACGTTTTGAGCTGTTGTTCCTCTCGCGCTCACTGATGAGTCGCTCAGGGCGCAGCGCACTGGAAAGCGATGATTACACCCGGGACTGGGCGCTGGCCTGGCCAGATCCGAATCAGGTGGGAGGCGACCCGACGGAGCTTCCGCTGGCGGTTCTGGTAAGAATTGAGATTGAGGGGGTAGGTGTCAGTGAGCGCCTGTTCGAAATCACTCAGTTCTGAGCGCGGCACCGTACTGATCATGGCGCTGCTGATCGTGGGCGTGGTGGCGGCCTTGGCGGTGCGTTTTACCGCCGACTACCAGTTAGGGCTGGCCAAGGCGGAGAGTCGCTGGCACGGCGCTCAGGCACGCTCTTACTTATTGGCGGCCGAAACCGTGGCACAGTTCGTGTTGGAAATGGACCCGGATCCGGCGGTGGATTACCCCGACGAAGGCTGGGGTGGAGAAACCCCGGTGGAGTTTGGTGGAGTGTGGCTGTTCGTGTCGATTACCGACGCGCAGAGCCGGATTAACCTGAATGATCTGAGCGGCGGTGACCTGACCTCCCAGAGAGCGCCGACAGACCCGCAGCGCTACACCGAACCGCAACGGCGTTTCATCCGGTTGCTGCAGACGTTTGAACAGGAGGGTGTCCCGCTGAATCCCGACGAAGCCGTAGCGATACTAGAGGCGGTGGTGGATTGGTTGGACCCGGACAACGAGGTTAGCGGGTTTGGCGGTGCCGAAGCGGATTATTATCTGGGGCTGGATCCGGAGTACCTGCCGGCCAATGGAGAGTTCAAAAGTGTGGAAGAGCTCCGGATGGTGCGCTACATCACCCCGGATCTTATGGAGCTGATCAGGCCCTATATTGAAGTGCTGCCCGCCGGGCAGTCGTTGAATGTCAACACGATGTCGCCGCGCTTACTGCGCACCTTGAACAGCAGCGATAACCTGATGCCACTCAGCGAGGTTCAGGCAGAACAGTTGGTTCAGGGCTGGCCACAGGACGGTTATTTTGTGGACGTCGCAGCGTTCCAGGGGGACAGCGTTTGGGCCAGCCTTGGGGTGACACCGGACACCAACGGTTTGGGCGTGGGCACCAGCTATTTTGCGGTGAACACCATCGCTTCGCTGGTGGAGCAGAGGCGCGCTATGCGCAGTATCCTGCAACGTAACAATGACGAATTTGTCGTCGTGCGCCGCAACGATGTCTATTAGCGGCTTTTACGGATAAGATCTTTACGTTTATAGATCTTCACGCATATAGATCTTCACGCATATAAGGTAACGAATAAGGCAGCAAGCGTTTTTATGGCGAATCAACTTGTACTGTATAGCAATCGCGCTCAGGACCAGTTTCGCTGGTGTTGGCTCGACAGCGAACGACGCCCCCTGCTCGACAGTGCGGCGGCAGGCGATCTGGAAACGCTGGCCGCGGTGCTGGGCGACGGGCACCATAATGTCTGGTTGCTGCTGCCGGGCAACCAGGTGGTGACCCGCGAGCTGGAATACCAGGAGGCCGAGAAAAAACACCTGCGCCGCTTGCTGCCGTTTCAGCTGGAAGAGAGCGTGATTGGCGATATCGACCAGTTTCATTTTGCGCTCGGTGTCCCGCGTGACGGAAAAGTCGTTACGGCGTATGTGGAACGTGCCTGGCTTCGGCAGTTGTTTGATCGTCTGGCCGAGTATCGTATGGAAGTGCAGCACACCTGGCCACTGCCATTGCTGTTGCCGCTGGCCAAAGCCGAGATCGCCTCGTCGGAATATCCGGCGTGGAGCCTGCGGCTTCTGGGGGACAAGGTGCTGGTGCATTACGCGCCGAACCTGGGTTTCAGTCTGGAGCGGGACCAGGCGCGGCTGAGTCTGCAACTGCTTCTGACCGCTCAGAACCGCGTGGAGAATCTGCCTCGGCTGACGTTGCGCGCAGAAACCGATGCCGACCTCGTCGCTCTAATCGAGCTTTTGCCCGATGAGCTGAAAGATCGGATCGATGACCAGGCGGTTGCCCCGCTATGGGAGCTGGACTTTCAGCCGGACCATCGTCTCGATATCTCTCAGGGGGAGTTTTCCCGCCGCCTGCCGGTGCAGCGCTGGTGGCTTGATTGGCAGGGTGTCGTGGTGGCTGCGGCAGCCTGCCTGATGCTTTACATTGGCACGACCGTCTACCAGGTCAAGGCGCTGGAATCCGAAAATATCGAGATTCGCCGGGACATCGAACAGGTGTACCGGGGCGTGGCCGGGCAGGGCAACCTGGTGGATGCCGAACGGCAGTTGCGACAACAACTGAGCGAACTGCAACCGGCCAGCGCAGGGGGGCGGGTTACGCCGGTCCTGGCGGAACTGTTTCCGGTCCTGGCTGAAGCCGAGGATGTCACCCTGGGTGCCATTTCCTATTCGGCGCGCAACGGCGAACTCAGCTTGAACGTCAGCGCCAGCGCGTTTAACGCCATCGAGACATTGCGCGGTGCCATCGACGAAGCCGGGCTGCCTGCGGAATTGCTCAGCGCCAGCGCCCAGGGCGAGCGGCACAGCGCCCGCTTGAGGGTAACGCCCCCGGGAGGCCGTCCATGAAAGCATTTTTCGACTGGCTGGATCGCTACAATCGCCGTGAACAAACGATTCTGTTAATTGGCGGTGTCGCCGTGGTGCTCTACATCCTGTGGAAAGCGCTATTGGTGCCTCTGGCCGACTGGCGTGACAGCCAGGCCCGCACCAATGTCTCGACCAGCCAAAGCCTCGGGCGAGTGGAATTGCTGGCCGCGCAACTCGAACAGGCGCGCCGCCAGGCTCAACAGGGCGGCAATGGAGGCAGTAACCTCAGTGCCCTGGTGGACTCCAGCCTGAGGGCCAATAATTTGAGTATGAGCGGTTTTCAGCCGGGCACGGGTGGGCAGGTTCGGGTTCGTTTGGATGAGGTGCCGTATGACCGTTTCATGCAATGGCTGCACGACATGGAATATCAGCACGGTGTCAGCGTGGTGGATTTCTCCATGGCAGGCACCAGTGAGCAGGGCCGGGTTACGGTCAATATCCGTTTGCAGCAAAACTGAGGAGTCCAGACAAGATTATGTGGGATAGCATCTCCAGGTTCATTCCCCGGCTGCGCTGGATTGTATTGCTGGCACTGTTCACCGTACTGTTCGCCATCACCCGGATACCCGCCACATGGGCAGCCCATTTCATGACGCAGGGCAGTACGCTCGGGCTCAGCGGCGTGACCGGAACCGTCTGGTCCGGGCAGGCACGCATGGCCAGCGTGCGGATCGACAGCAACGATTATTCGCTGGGGGCGTTGCGTTGGGAACTGAACCCCTGGTCGGTATTGACCTTGCGGCCCTGCGCCGATGTCGCCGCCGATCTCGAAGCCCAGCGCATCGAGGGGCGGGTATGCGCCGGGCTGGGTGGCGCCGTCACCGTCACGGACACCAGCATCGATGCCCCGGCCAGTCTGGTGCAGGCGGGTGTCCCGGTCCCCGTGGATGGCCTGCTGGCCGCGAATATTCAACGGCTGCGTATGAATCAGGGGCAGTTGGTCGAGTTAAGTGGTAATCTGAGCTGGACTAATGCCCGTATTCAGGTGCAGGAGCGGTGGGTGAGCCTGGGCAGTTATGCGGCCGAGGCCCGGTACGACCCTGAGCCGGAGGCGCTGATTGCGGACGTGTTCGACTTGGACGCACCCGTGGATATTGACGTTGAGGCGCGCCTGCCGCTGGCCGGTGGGATTTTCCTCAACGGTGAACTGACGCTGAGTGATGCGTTCAGTGACAGTCTTCAGGCCCGGGAATGGTTGCCCATGGTCCTGGAGCACCGGGGGAGCAATCGCTATCGCGTCAACCTGCAATTCTAGGCGTGCTTCTTACTTAACTAACGAACGACGAGGGAAAGCCTATGTCCGTTGAAATCTCTGGTATTCTTGGCCTGATTCTTCTGGTGTGCGTGATCTACGCCATCATTCAGACGGCCCAGAGTGGCGAATCCAGCACCGCCAAGTTGATTTGGATCCTGGCGCTGTTGTTCCTGCCCTTTCTTGGTTTCATCATTTGGTTGTTTATCGGCCCGCGAGGAAAGTAAACAGTTTCGGGTTTCGGCAGGGGCGCCGCCAGTGAGCGCCGTCCTGCCGCTTAACGCCGTTTTCACTTATCCAGCAATGCTTCTACCTGCTTGCGATACTTTTCCTCATCGCCCGGGCGATAGCCCCGGTTAACATGCCTTACCTGCCCCCGCGCATCCACCACCACCGTGGTGGGCATGGCATTTACCTGATAGCGTCGGCTGACCTCACTGCTCGGATCGGCCAGTATCGGAAAGGAAACGGGCAGCTTTTCAAGGAAGGCTTTGGCGGCTTCGGTATTCTGTTCCACATTCACGCCGAGCAACACAAACCCGTCTTCTTCATACTCTTGATACATCGCATCCAGTAAGGGCATTTCTTTTCGGCACGGTGCGCACCACGACGCCCAG
This sequence comes from Marinimicrobium sp. ARAG 43.8, assembly GCF_050113635.1. Lineage (NCBI taxonomy): Bacteria > Pseudomonadati > Pseudomonadota > Gammaproteobacteria > Cellvibrionales > Cellvibrionaceae > Marinimicrobium > Marinimicrobium sp. ARAG 43.8. Next base: position 995,833 of record NZ_JBNJLT010000001.1, on the reverse strand, counting down.
AAGTTGAGCATCACCACTTTCCCGCGCTGGTCGGCCAGGCTGATGCTCTCCCCCTCGAAGCTCTCGAGCGTGAAGTCCGGCGCTGGCTCCGCGTTTGTGCCCAGGCTCAAGGTCAATAACAGCGGCAGGCTCAGCCAGTGCCACATCGGGTATAGGGACCATTTCGAGTACAGCGGCATCATGTCATCCTCTCAGTGCAAACAGCCGTTAGCTTCTCCAACTCTATGGTCCGCTGTCAATCTTTGGTAGTCTTCATTGTGGAGGTGGCCAATCATGAGTCGAGCTCGTTGCGGTGTTACCTTTTCCTTCCGGGCCGTAAGTGCCCGTGCGTCCCGGTATCTTCTGATACTGGTGAGTCTTTTGATGCTGATAGCTGGCGCCACAAGCGCTCAAGCCGACACCCAGGCCAACACCCAAGCTCAAGCACCTCATATCGCTGAACTGACCATCGACGGCGCCATAGGCCCGGCGACCAAAGATTATATCCTGCGCTCCATCGACACGGCTTATGACGCGGGCGCTACGGCGATACTCATTCGCATGGACACGCCGGGAGGCCTGGACGCAGCGACGCGGGATATGATCAAAGGCCTTCTGGCGTCCCCACTGCCTGTGGTTACTTATGTTCATCCCGCTGGCGCCCGAGCAGCCAGCGCTGGCACCTATATTCTCTACGGCAGTCATATTGCGGCCATGACGCCCGCCACCAGCCTTGGCGCCGCCACACCGGTACAAATGGGCGGTTTGCCCTCCATGCCAGGCGGGGAGGAGGACACATCAGACCGGGATGAGCGTGACAGTGACAAACCAGAGGGCAGCGGTGACAGCGAGGAAGCCCCGCCGGAAACGCCTGCCAGTGAACCGCAAGACAAAAGCGGTGTGCCGCAACCCGCCAGCGCCATGGAACGTAAGGTCATTAACGATTCAGTGGCGTTTATTCGCGGGCTTGCGGATCGCTACGGACGCAATGCTGACTGGGCCGAGCGGGCGGTGCGTGAAGCCGTCAGTCTGACGGCCAGCGACGCGCTGGCGCAGAATGTCGTCGATGTGGTGGCCGAGAATCGTGAGTCTCTACTGGAGCAGATTGATGGGCGCGAAGTGGTGCTTGAGAGCGGTCCGGTGGTGCTGGAAACAGCCGGTCTGGAGATCGTGTCTTACGCCCCGGACTGGCGCAGTGAGTTGCTCAGCATCATCACCAACCCGCAAATCGCTTCGATCCTGCTATTGATCGGCGTCTATGGCCTGATTCTCGAAGGCTACAACCCCGGCGCCATGGTGCCCGGGGTCGTGGGTGTGATTTGCCTGCTGCTGGGGTTGTACGCCATGCAGGTGTTGCCAGTGAACTATGTGGGCCTCGCGTTGCTGGTGCTCGGTGGTGCGCTGATTGTGGCAGAGGCGTTCGTGCCGAGTTTTGGTGTGTTAGGTATTGGGGGTGTCATCGCGGTCGTGATGGGATCAATCATGCTGGTAGACAGCGATATTCCGGGGATGGAAGTGTCTTACGAAATTGTTGGTGCAATGTCCGTGGTGGGCATACTGATTGTGCTGGGTATTGTCACCATGGTGGGCCGAAGTCTGAAAATACCCAGTCGTGATAGTCGCTATGCGATGGTGAATCGTGAAGCCGAGGTGGTTCAGAGCCACGGGCTAAACGGGACGGTGAAAATTGATGGTGAGTTCTGGTCGGTCAGCAGCGAGCAAGCGCTGCGGCCAGGAGACTGGGTTCGGGTGGTGGACCAAAACGGGTTGCATCTGACGGTGGTGCCTAAATAGTTCAACCCTTAACGGAGGACTTATGTTGATTGAATATATGGTCGGTTTGTTACTGACGTTCATTGTATTGTTAATCGCCTATGCGATTCGCATTCTGCGCGAGTATGAACGTGGCGTCGTGTTTATTCTGGGCCGTTTTCAAACGGTAAAAGGTCCGGGTCTGGTCATCATCATTCCCTTCATCCAGACGATGGAAAAAGTGGACTTGCGCACGATTGTGATGGACGTGCCAAGCCAGGATGTGATCAGCCGCGATAACGTGTCGGTCAAAGTGAATGCGGTGGTTTACTTTCGAGTGGTTGATCCCGAAAAAGCCATCATCAATGTGGAGCAGTATTACGAAGCCGTGAGTCAACTGGCTCAAACCACATTGCGTTCGGTGCTGGGTAAACACGAGCTTGACGAAATGCTGGCGGAACGCGACAAGCTGAACCAGGATGTGCAGGAAATTCTGGATCAGAGTTCAGACAGCTGGGGCATTAAAGTCAGCAACGTGGAAATCAAGCACGTCGACCTTGACGAGAGCATGATTCGAGCAATTGCTCGACAGGCCGAGGCGGAGCGGTCGCGGCGCGCCAAGGTGATTCACGCCGAAGGTGAATTCCAGGCATCCGCCAAATTGACCGAAGCGGCGGAACAGTTATCGAAAAACCCGAATGCGATGACGCTGCGGTACTTGCAAACGCTGATCGATATCGCGGGCGAAAAGAACTCCACCATTGTGTTTCCGTTGCCGGTGGACATGATCGGGTCGATTATGGATCAGTTTAAATCCAAGTAGAGGAGCTTGTGGCCTATTGGTGTTTGGTTGGACGCTTGACGTTCGACCAGTCACCATAGGCCCTATTCATTCTCCTGCCGCGCATACACCTCAATCGCGTCGGTTTCGTCAATCACCACATCCAGAAGTATCGGCTGGCAGCATACCTGGCAATCTTCCACATAGGATTGCTCGGGTTCCGATGGGTCGATCAGTATGGCGATGACCTCGGAGCAGTAGGGGCAATGGATGTTTTTCTCGACCAGATCCGTCATAAACACCTCCCGGTATTCTATGGATGATGGGTCACCGTGTGCCCGCTTAGACGATGCATTGGCGGTGATGTTCCCGCGCATCGTGGGCGCGGTTATGGGTCTCCGATTACAGCGTGGGAATGGCTGCCATTAGTTGTTGCGTATAACGTTCCCTGGGGGCTTCGAACACCGTTTCGGCGTCGCCGGATTCTACGACGCGACCTTCCTTCATGATCATTACGCGGTGACTCAGTGCGCGCACTACGCTGAGATCGTGGCTGACAAAAAGATAACTGAGATGCCGCTCGCGCTGCAAGCGTCTGAGCAGATCGATAATATCTTTTTGCACAGACCGATCCAGGGCGGAAGTTGGCTCGTCCAGGATTAACAGTTTCGGGTCGAGAATCAGAGCGCGGGCGATGGCAATACGCTGGCGCTGCCCTCCGGAGAATTCGCCGGGGTAACGGTGGCGGGTGACGGGATCGAGCTGTACCGCTTCCATCGCACGAATCACTTCCCGGTCCAGTTCGGCGGCACTCAGGCGGGTGTGGACGCGCAGCCCCTCGGCGATAATCTGGCTGACTGACAGACGCGGGCTGAGGCTGCCGTAGGGGTCCTGAAAAATAATTTGCAGCCGTTGGCGCAGGGGGCGCATGGCTTTGTGGTCAAGGGTGTTGAGGTTGAGCTTCTCCCGCCCGGTGTCGGTAAACCAGATGTCGCCCCGGCTGCCGATCAGGCGTAGCAAGGCTCGGCCCAGTGTGGTTTTACCGGAACCGCTTTCACCGACGATGCCCAGGGTTTCTCCGGCGCGCAGCGTAAGGTTGATGCCGTCTACGGCTTTGACGTGATCGTATACTCGCTTGAACAGGCCGCGTGTCATGGGAAACCAGACGCGAATGTCATCCGCATCCAGCACCACCGGGGCATCCTGAGGCACAGGTTCCGGCTTGCCGCGGGGTTCGGCATCGAGCAGGCGGCGGGTGTAGTCGTGGCGGGGCTGGGTGAACACGTCAGAGGTGGCCCCGGTTTCCACGATCTGTCCCGCCTGCATGATCGCCACCCGGTCGGCCAGTTGTTTCACAATCGCGAGATCGTGGGTGATGAACAGTACGGCCATATGCAATTCGCGCTGCAACTGTTGAATCAGCTCCAGCACCTGAGCCTGAATCGTAACGTCCAGTGCGGTGGTGGGCTCGTCCGCGATCAGTAAGTCCGGTTCGTTGATCAGCGCCATGGCAATCATGACGCGCTGGCGCTCGCCACCGCTCAGTTCATGGGGCAGGGCATTCATCCGCTGCTCGGCATCGCGCAATCCCACTCGTTGCAGCCAGCGCAACACCTCCGGCTTTGCCTGGGAACGGGTGGCGCCCTTGTGTAAAAACAATGCCTCGGCCAACTGCTTTTCAATACTGTGCAATGGGTTGAGGCTGGTCATGGGCTCCTGAAAGATCATGCTGATGCGCGCCCCGCGAATCGGACGCAACGCTTTTTCCGGCAACGTCAGCAAATCTTTCCCTTCGAGCCGGACGGCTCCATCCGCGTAACGCACGCTGTGCTCCGGCAGCAGACGCAGTATGGATTGTGCCGTTACGGATTTTCCCGAACCGCTTTCGCCCACCAATGCCAGCGTTTCGCCTTTGGCAATGGATAGATTCACGCCGGATACCACCGTCCGGTAGTCGTCGCCGGTACGGAATTGGACGCTGAGATTATCGATGGTCAGCAGATCGTCAGTCATGGCACGGCTACCGGGTACGGTTGGGGTCCAGGGCGTCGCGAGCGGCTTCGCCGACAAACACCAGGAGCGTCAGTAATACAGATAACACGACAAACACGGACAAACCAATCCAGGGCGCGTGCAGGTTGTTCTTGCCCTGGCTGATCATTTCACCGAGCGAGGGCGAGCCCGGGGGTAAGCCAAAGCCCAGAAAATCCAACGCCGTCAGACTGGTAATGGAACCGACCATGATAAAGGGCAAAAAAGTGACGGTGGCGACCATGGCATTGGGCAGCAGGTGACGGAACATCAGCGTGCGATCCGAGACACCCAGCGCCCGGGCCGCCTGCACATAATCGAAATTGCGGGCGCGGAGGAACTCCGCTCGTACCACGCTCACCAGTGCCATCCAGCCGAACAGCAACAGAATACCCAGTAAAATCCAGAAACTCGGTGGCACAAAACTGGCAATAATAATCAGCACGAACAGAGTGGGTACGCTGGACCAGACTTCCAGCAAGCGCTGGCCGAACAGGTCGATCTTGCCGCCATAGAACCCTTGCACCGCCCCGGCGGCGATACCGATGATGGACGTTAGCACAGTCAGGGTAAGGCCGAACAAAACAGAAATCCGAAAGCCGTACAGCAACCGGGCGAACACATCCCGCCCCTGGTCATCCGTGCCGAGCCAGTTTTCCGATGTCGGCGCACTGGGTGCGGGCGCGGGCAGGTCGTAGTTGATAGTACGGTAGTTGAAGCGCACCAGAGGCCAAAGCATCCAGCCATCCTTTTCAATCTGTTCGGCAATATACGGATCGCGGTAGTCGGCGGAAACCGCGAAGTCGCCGCCAAAAGTGAGCTCCGTGTAGTCGTTCCACAACGGGAAGTACCAGCCATTGTCGTAGTGAATCAGGACCGGTTTTTCATTGGCAATAAAGTCGGAGAACAGGCTGAACACAAACAGCCCAAGGAACAGCCACAGGCTCCAGTAACCGCGTCGGTTCTGACGGAACCGGTGCCAGCGCTCGCGATTGAGTGGACTCAGTGTCATGGCCAAAGCGGTGTCCTATCGGGATTCAAAATCAATGCGGGGGTCGACCCAGGTGTAGGCCAGGTCGCTGATAATACCAATCAACAGGCCGAGCAGGCCGAAGATATAGAGAGTGCCGAACATCACCGGATAATCTCTCTGCAGGGTGGATTCAAACCCGAGTAACCCCAGCCCCTCCAGGGAAAAAATGACTTCAATCAGCAGCGAGCCGGCAAAGAACAGGCTGATAAACGTGGCCGGAAAACCGGCGATGACAATCAGCATGGCGTTGCGAAATACGTGCTTGTACAAAATGCGTTTTTCGGTAGCCCCTTTGGCCTTGGCCGTCGTGACATACTGTTTGTTGATTTCATCCAGGAAGGAATTCTTGGTCAACATGGTCAGGCTGGCAAAACCACCGATGGTCAACGCCAGAACCGGCAGTGCCATATGCCAGAAATAGTCGAGAATTTTCTGATACCACAGCAGTTCGTCGAAATTCTGGGAGACCAGTCCGCGCAGCGGGAACCAGTTAAAGTAGGAGCCACCCGCAAACAGAATAATCAGCAGGATGGCAAACAGAAAGCTCGGTATCGCGTTGCCGATGACCACCACCCAGCTTGTCCAGACATCAAAGCCCGAATGGTGACGCACGGCTTTTCGGATGCCTAAAGGAATGGAAATCATGTAAATGAGCAGTGTGCTCCACAGCCCCAGGGAAATAGAGACCGGCAGCCGTTCAACGATCAGGTCAATGACCGAGCGGGCTCGAAATAAGCTGTCACCGAAATCAAACGTGAGGTAGTTGCCCAGCATGGTGAAGTAGCGTTCCCATATGGGCCTGTCAAAACCAAACTGTTTTTCGATTTCGGCAATCACCTCGGGGTCCAGCCCGCGAGCGCCGCGGCTGTCGCCCAGCTGAGAGACCTCTCCGGATTGCGCGCCAGTAGCTCTGTCCAGCGCTGTTCCTTCTACTTGAAGCGCAGAAGCTAAGGCCTGTTCAACTGGACCACCAGGTGCAGCCTGAACAATAAAGAAGTTCAGTGAAATGATAGCCAGCAGCGTTGGCACTAACAGCATTAACCGCCGAACAACGTAAACACCCAAAACGAACGCCTCTTTCTAAAGGGAAACCGCTCTTACCTGTTACTGTTTAATGGACGCTGCTTTGTCAGGGTCGTACCACCAAGTATCCAGACCAATGGAGTATCTGGGTCTTACTTCAGGTTGGGAGAACTTGTTCCAATAAGCGATTCTGAAGTTATTAGAATGCCAATGAGGGACTATATAAAAATTCCAACGTGCGACACGATCAAAGGCATGACCATAGGCTTTAAGTTGTTCGGCATTTTGCTGGTTCTCTTCAATGCCTTTGATCAATGCATCAATGACAGGGTCTTGAACACCGGCTTGGTTGTAAGTGGAATCTATATAATCCGATTGCCAAGTGATTTTCATGGCGGGATGAGGGTAGGGGTTTGCTCTATATCCCTGAAATATCATATCGAAGTCGCGAGAGCGCAGACGGTTCAGAAACTGTGTGCTGTCCACTTGCCTAAGATTCATTGTGACACCCATTCGCTCAAGGTTTCTTTTGAATGGGAGCGCCACCCTTTCGCCGCTTGCGGTATAAATCAGCAGATCAAATTCCAGTGGCTTTCCTGTCTTGGAATTGGTCATTTTACCTTCTTTAAGAGTCCAGCCAGCGTCATTTAGAAGTGCTATAGCTTTTCTAAGTGAAGGCCGGATGTTGCCGGAGCCATCTGTTTTATTGGGCACCCATACGGTTTGCTCGAACACCGCTTCAGGCAGCTGATCCTTAAAGGGTGTTAAAACTTCCAGTTCGGATTGCGTAGGTTTTCCTGAGGCCATGTATGGGGTGTTTTGAAAGTAACTGTATGAGCGTTGATACTGTCCGTAAAAGAGGTTTTTATTCATCCATTCAAAATCCATAGCGTAATTCAACGCCTCACGAACTCTTCGATCAGAAAACATAGGGCGCTGTGTATTGAATACAAATCCTTGTAAAGGCTGGGGGATGTCGTGGCTGATTTCATCCAGCTTTATGTCGCTTCTTCGGACAGCGGGTCCCTTGTACTCCTCAGCCCACTGCTTGGCGATATTTTCCTGACGAAAATCGTAAGCTCCGGCGAGAAAGGCTTCTAATGAAACATTGTGATCGCGATAGTAGTCGTGCCGAATGCTTTGAATATTGTACATCCCCTTTCTTGAAGGGAGGTCTTTAGCCCAATAATCCTCTATAAGCTCATAGGTAACTTGTTGCCCTATTTTATAGTTGGAAACTTTATAGGGGCCTGTTCCTAGTGGGGGGGTATTTAATGGTTCAGAGAAGTTCTTGTCTTCCCAGAATCGTTTGGGCATAACTGGAAGATCGACCAAGTTTAGAATGTCCTCTCTATTGGGTGTCTCGAGATGGAACTTTACTTGATGGCTGTTTAAAACTTCTGCCTGGGTAACATTTTTGTAATTGTTTCTGAAAAAAGGAACGCCCTGGTCCATAAACTTCTTGAATGTGAATGCGACATCTTCGGCGGTGATTGGCTCACCGCCTTGGTCCTTGGCAGCGGGGTTGATGTTGAAAATTACCCAAGCGTAGTTTTCAGGGTATTCAAGACTTTCTGCGATGAGTGGATAGAATACGCTAATCTCGTCGTCACTACTGACCATCAGCGTATCGTAGAGCTCTCCGCTCATTATGGCGGCGTCGCCTCGTTGAGCATAGCGGTTGAAGTTGTCGAATGTCCCGATTTGGGAGAGGACTATTTGTCCCCCCTTGGGCGCATCGGGATTGACGTAGTCAAAATGCTTGAAGTCCGAAGGGTACTTGGACTCCCCTTGAGCGGCGAAATAGTGGCTTTTGATGATGCGGTGGTCTGCTTCGCTATCCGTTTCGTGACCTGCGTTCTCCTCGGCCAGGCCCCAGGGGCTGATCAACAGCAGGCCGACCACAAGAGCGGCATAGTAGTTGATGTGACTGAAGCGGTTGAATAGGAACATGGTGACCCTCGTACTCGTTGAATCAGCAGCGTTAGAGCCCTCCGATGGCCAGGTGTTCAAGGCTAAGGTAAAACGGCGTCAATTTCCATGTTTATGGCTCAGTAGCCCGGCTACGCGGGCCCGTAGCGCGGGCACCACATCGGTTTCGAACCAGGGGTTGCGACGCAGCCACAGGTTGTTGCGGGGGCTGGGATGCGGCATCGGGAGGCGGTCAGGCCAGTAGTCTCGCCAGTTGGCCACGCGCTGCGTGAGGGTTTCCCGGCTTTTCCCCAGGTGGTAGGCATGCGCGTATTGCCCGATGACCAGCGTCAGTTGCAAGTTGGGCAGCCGGGCCAGCAGGTCGGCGTGCCACGTCTGGGCACACTCTGGTCGCGGGGGCATATCGCCGGAGCGCCCGGTGCCCGGATAACAAAACCCCATGGGAATGATGGCCAGCTGTTCCGGGTCGTAAAAGGTCTCTCTATTGATTCCCATCCAGTTGCGCAGGCGGTCGCCGCTTGGGTCGTTGAAGGGCAGGCCGGTCTCATGCACCCGGCGACCGGGTGCCTGGGCGGCTACCAGAATACGGGCGGCGGGGTTGAACTGCAGCACCGGTCTCGGTCCCAGCGGCAAATGGGCCTCGCACAAGGTGCAAGCCTTGACTCGCGCAATCAGTGACTGCCAGTCGTTGGGGTGGGTGTGAGGTTTGCGCTCGCTCATACCGGATTGATGATGGCTTCCTGATTGGTGAGTGGTTAACGATGACAATGTGTCCTGGATTAAATGTGCCTTGGGTTAATTGTAAGCAAGCGGAAACCTGTTGCCCAGCCATTGCCGTGCTTGAGTGAATGTGAACGGCTTCGTCGATGCGCGGGTGTTGGATTCGGTGTCGATATGAGGATTTGTCAGCCACAGACGCTCCAAAGTGTGGGCTGCGTCATGCTATTTCTCGGTTCATGGTGGTTATTTTTGCTATGACTATAACGGTGTGGTGGGTTATCAGGAATCCATCTAACCGGTTGCCCATTTGTGGATTCAGGTTGTGCTAGCTTTTGGGAACACCTTACGCTCAATCACAATAAGAGGGATAAAATTATGCGGTATCAACGTGTGTTATTCGGTTCAATAGCCCTGGCGTTATCCGCCAGCGTCATGGGGCATGGCTTGATGTCCGAGCCGGCGGCGCGAAACTGGTTTTGTGGCGCGGTCACCAAGCCTGACACCGCTGCGCCCGGGAGCGCTTGTGCCGAGGCATTTGCCGATGACTTTACGGGTGGCTACCAGTTCATGAGTGTGTTGACTCACGACCTGGGCCGCAAGGGAGTGTCGACGCTGCCTACGAATGTGTGTGGCTTCGATAGCGAAACCTGGCAGGGCGGCGCAACACCCTGGGACAAACCAATCGATTGGCCTACCAACTCTATCAGTTCCGGGCCGCTGACCATCACCTGGGATATTGCCTGGGGCCCACATTATGATGATACGGAAGAGTTCGTGTATTACATCACCAAGCCGGACTTCGAGTATCAAGTGGGTGTGCCCTTAACCTGGGATGACTTTGAGAGCGAGCCTTTTTGTGACCTGACCGGCTACGACGATACGAATCCGGGTGCGACGCCGAATATGGTGCCGGATAAGGGGAATGCGCTCTTTCACACGACCTGTACGGTGCCCGAGCGCACAGGCCGCCATGTAATTTACGGGGAATGGGGACGCAACTACTTTACCTATGAACGCTTCCATGGGTGCATTGATGTGGAGTTCGATGGCGGTGGCGGACCGGCACCCGTGGTGGCGGATATTGCCGCGACACCGGGCAATAGCGTCTTCTCTGGAGCGGGCCAGATTAATCTGAGCGCGAGCAATTCCCAGGGAAGTAATCTCAGTTACGCCTGGAGCGTGGAGGCAGCGGACAACAGTCTGTATACCCTAAGCAGCACCAGCGGTGTGGATACGACGTTAACACTGGGCGAACCGGCGAGCGAAAGTTCGGTGACGGTGCGTTTGCAGGTCAGTAACGCCAATGGCAACAGCACGGATTCGTTTTCCTTTACCCATGTACCCTCTACGGGTACCAGTTGGGAGAACCTTGGGGCGCTCACCAATACCGCACGTACCCTGGCCGCAGGCGATGAAGTGTCACTTCGTCTCGTGACAAATTCAGGTACAGATGTGTACTTGCCCGCATCGCCCTATGTGGTCAGCAACGGTTCGGCCAGTGTGTGGACTGAAACGTTCGCGCAAGCTGTCAACGCGGAAAATACCGATGTCCGTGTCGGTGTACTGGATGCCAACGGGGATGTGACGCCGCAGACCAGTGCCACCAATAACAGCGTGTATGCCCAGGTTCCGTCCAGCTACACCAGCGCTTTCCTGGTGGTGGATGAACAGGGGAGCTCCAGTTCCTCATCCAGTTCTTCTTCCAGTTCATCGTCAAGCTCATCTGAGCCCGCGCAGGGTAACTGCGAGTATGTGGTGGTGGATAGTTGGGGAGCCGGTTTCGTGGCCAACATTATTATTACCAATAATGGCAGCAGCCCGATCAATGGCTGGGAAGTCTCCTGGGACTATGACGGCGCCGTATCGGTGAGCAACAGCTGGAGTTCGGTGTTGAGCGGCTCGAATCCCTATACCGCCGTGAATGAAAGCTGGAACGGCAACATCGCTCCTGGAGACTCGGTGGAATTTGGTTTCCAGGGCACCGGTCCCGCCGAAGTGCCCGAGGTCACGGGCAATGTGTGTGACTGAGGACTGATGTTAACAACAACCACCCCGGCTTGAGCCGGGGTGGTTGTACATGGCAGGATGCCAATGATTTTTAGCGGCGATCAAGTGACATACACCAGCGTCGGCGGGCACCGAGCACCGTCAATAGCAGCAGTAACAGGGCACCGGTGTAGCCACTGCTTTTCTTCCCTCCCCCACTATTGCCTGGGTTGCTGGCTTGCTGTGCTATCTGGAACACCGCTGTGGTTCGGGCGGGGACGGAAAAGGTGCCCGTTTCGTTATCGAAGCTCGCCTCTGCCAGCAAGGCGTCATCGGAGTTTTGCTGTACGGGGTGCAGTTCAAAGTCGGCGTTTTGCCACGCTTCCCGGCTGAGCGTCTGGGCTTCTGTTCCGGCATTGAACAGTACCAGTATCGCGTCCCTTTCGGGGTCCAAGTCGGCGTCGCTGTCTTGCAGGTGCATGGCGATCAGTCCCGGCTTTTGGTCAGCGCCGGTATTTTCAAATCTCAACTGCGATTGAATGGCTTTGGCAGTGTGTAACCGGAACAGCGCAGAGCTTTTGCGTATCGCCAACATTTCCTCGACGTGCGCCAATGCACGCTGGATATGCTCACCGCTGACGGCCAGGCGCTCGTCGGTTAAGCGAGTGGCGATCTGCTCCCAGCTTTCCTCTGTGGTCCAGGCCGGGGGAAGGCCGCGAGCCCAGCCATTATCCTCGTAGTGATAATCAAGCCGGTTGAACCAGTCGCCGGAGTCATAGCTGTCCCGGTCCATGGATTTTGACCGCAATATTTCCTGCCCGGCGTGCAGGAAGGGAACCCCTTGGGAAAGCAGCACCAGGCTATTGCCGAGGTTTTGCACGCGCACACGAGTGTCGGCATCGCGGTCCAGAGGAATTTTGTATTGGTTGATGTCGAACAGGGTCTCGTTGTCGTGAGCGGCAATATAGACAATCGATTCCTGAGGGTCTTCGGTGTAGCCGACCTGCGCGTCGTAGTCGCCGGTCGTGTCGTTGCCCTGCCAATCTGTCAATGCGAACGCTTTCAGGTTCCCTGCCAGTCCAATACGAATGCGGTCCGTGCTGTCGAGCAGTTGTTCCAGTGTATCGGTGTCCGCGTCGTTGTTGGGGTCATAGTACAAACCGTTAATGAATCCTTGATGGCGCACATGGTTGATGCCGGTATCAAACGGGCTGCCGCCGCGCACGGCATCGCGCATCCGGTCATTGAAAGTGCCGATGCCGGTGCCCGCCATATTGGGTTGTGTGGCTTGCTCGAAGCGTGCATCATCGGCCACCTCGCCGAAGTTCCAGCCCTCTCCATAGATGTACAGGCTGCCGCCATCTACACCGTCGGTTTCCATGGTCAGTGCTTTTAGCGTGTCACGCACCTTGAGAATATTGGCTTTGCTGTGGTGGCCCATCAGATCAAAACGGAAACCGTCGACTTTGTATTGCGTGGCCCAAGTGTGCAACGAATCCACCATCAATTTTTCCATCATGACGTGTTCGCTAGCGGTGTTCTCGCAGCAACTGCTGCGCTCAATGGCGCCACTGTCGTTCAGGCGGTGATAGTAGCCGGGCACCACTTTATCGAGTACGGATTTACCCCCAAGTAGTGCCTGGCTGGTGTGGTTGTACACCACATCCATGATGACTCGCAGGCCAGCGTCATTGAGTGCACTGACCATCTCGCGGAATTCCAGGATACGGTTCGTACCTTCGGGGTTGGTCGCGTAGCTGCCTTCGGGCACCGTATAGTGATGCGGGTCGTAGCACCAGTTGAAGGCATCGCTGCCGCGAATGGTGTTGATGGCCTCCTGTTGCTCGGTGCTGTCGGGTGCGTACACCGACAGGTCGTCCGTCAGGGTGAGACGGTCATCGGCATTTTCGGGAATGGTGGCGCAATCGAATACGGGTAACAAATGAACGTGTGTTAACCCAGCGGCCGCGAGTCTGCCCAGGTGCTTCATTCCCGCGCTGTCGTTGGCTGTGAAGGCTTTAAATGTGCCTCGCCGGTCTTCGGGTACGCTCGTGTCACTGATGCTGAAATCGCGTAAATGCAGTTCGTAAACCACGATATCTTCGGGCGCATCCAGTGCCGGCTTGCTCAATGTCTGCCAGCCCTGGGGTTGCAGGTCGGGGTCATCAAGGTTGACTAACTGGCTGCGAGAGCCATCGGTGTTGGCGCTTATTGTATAAGGGTCGGTGACGAGGTTTTGCTCAATTGCCTGGGTGGCGGGCACATAGACATCGACACGAAAACGATAAAATTGACGATCCCAGCTTTCCGAACCCGTGATATGCCATACCCCCGTGTCGGTGTCGAACGTCATGGGTAGTTCGGTGGGGGATGTGTCCTCTTTGCCGTCGGCGTACAGAAGCAATGTGACGGACTGCGCGGTAGGCGCCCAGAGATGGATGGTGGGAACCCCCTCATTGTAGACCGGGCCCAGGAGACCATCGTAAGCGAATACGTCATCCAGTACACCGGGGATCTGAAGGCCGGTGGCGTCGATCAGCCGACCCTCACCGGTAGTTGCAGAGAGCGCCGTTTGTTGTTTCAGTATCCCGGGAATTTTGTCCAAATCCGAGTCACTGATGCGGAATACCGGATAATCGGCCAGGTGAGGAAAGCGGGCACGCAATGCGTCACTTAGCCCGGAAGCGTCATGGGTAAGAGGAATTTGCTCGCCGCCGCTGACGCCGTCGACACTACTGGTGAGACCGGCCTCGGCATCATAATGCAACGCCACATCAGCGTCGGGGGGAACACGCCACACGAGCGTGTTCCGGCTGAGCCAGTGCGCTTTGGCACTGCCGAGATCCCCCGTGTTTACCGGGTCACCAACACTCACGCTGTTATCCAAACGGTTGTAGGTGAAAGTCACGCTTTCATCGATGACACTGACTTCGAACGCGATGTTGTTCCCGTTTACATCACCGTAACTGATGTCCCAGGATTCATTCAGTGCGATCTTTGCCTCATAGTTTCCAGGCGGAATGTCCGTCGTCGTAAATTGGTAAATGCCCGTGTTCGCCGGGTCCTGCACCCAGCCGCGCAGGCATTCAGGGTCCCAGTTGGATGAGCATCCAAGCGCTGTCTGGAAATCACCGACGGCTGTGGCGATGACATAGTTGCTGGAGTCCGCGATCCAGTGCGTGTGAGGGTTGTAGTAAAAGTGAACGGCTGTTGGCTCATCAATGATCAGATTGATGTTGCTGCCATCGGCAACGCCACCCTGGCCGTAGTTTTCATCCCAGCTGTTGTTGAGGGCAGCCTTGTATTCATACTCACCTTCGGGCAGGGAAAAGGTGCCGCGCCAGATACCATCGTCGCCAATCGCCAGTTGTGTATCAGCACAGTCTGGAGCCCAGTCCGCCGGGCAGCCAATGGCCGTTTGCAGGCTTCCGGGTATGGAAACGGCGTTGGGGGTGCCGGTGTGATCCGAGTGGGCGGCACAGGAGATAATCAGATACGTTAACGGAAGCAGTCTGGTGACCAGCCGCAGGCGAGGCAGGTAGTCAATAATAAAAGGCGGTTTTATTAAGGACGGTTTTATTAAGGATAGTTTCATCGTGTCTCCAAGCGTGATTATGATTATTAATGACCTGGTTCTTTAAGGCGTGCGCATAAAAAAGGCGCAGATAACTGCGCCAAAACTTCCCAACACAAAGCAATGAAATGGGTCAGCTGTGCAAGCCACACCAATTCGCCCTTGGTCTCCAAGGGCACGGGGGTAAAGGAGAGTCCCAACCGTTTTTTGATGCTAGCTGTAGCCCAACGTGGGCTCAAGCGCATGCATACGTATGCATCGAGCAGTGGTAAATGAATACGTATGTAATGCGAGAAGGGTGCGCGCTTTTCCTCTATAGGTCTTGGAAAGCACTGCGCGGTTTCAGTGTTCTAAGGTACTCGTCGTGTGTGGGCAAGCGCTCAACGGTGTGTGCCACCAGTTGCCGCCAGGAGGACATGAACTCGGAAAGCTGTTGCGGTGCTACGTGTTCTGCCACGGGGTGATAGTCCTCTGGTTCAACCTCCTGGCCAAGCATAACCTGTTCCCAGGCGGTCTCGGTAAATAACTCGTCCTGTTCTCGAAAAACCTGTGCCGAACCGGAAAATAGTTCAATGCGGCGGAGCAGGGAGCTGGGTTTTTCCGTTGTTCGGCAGTTACGCCAGAAAGAACTGGTTTTTTTATTCAGGTGATAATGCAGGATAATGAAGTCCCTAATGTTTTCCCACTCAATGGAGGTCTGACGATTGTATTCGTCGATGTCGGTAGGTTTAAAATCCAGGCGGGGAAAAGCTTTAGTAAGCGGGTGATGCCCTGCTGCACGAGGTGCAAGCTGGTGGACTCAAGGGGTTCCAGAAAGCCGCTGGCCAGATCGAGAGCCACCACGTTCTGGCACCAGGGCTGGCGCACGCGTATAAGGAGTGGTCGGAGCGACGGGCTCGCTGGCTACAGCGAGGGCGCGGTCGCAAGGGAGCCAGTGACTCCAATCCTCGAAGTTTACGCCAAGCGCCTCGCCAATCAACAGCGCACGAAAACCAGAACAATCGATAAACAAGTCGGCGGACACTCTCTCGCCAGTAGTCAACTGCACCGAAAGGATGTGGCCCCGCTTGGGATCCTTGTGGACCTGATTAACCCGTCCGTCTATACGCTGGACGCCGCGTTGCTCACTGTAATGTCTCAGCATTTCAGCGTATCGGCCCGCGTCGATATGGTAAGCCTGGGTCAGGCTGGGATAATGAGTGTTTGGAAAGGGTGGGTAATGGTGTGTAGCGATTGTTGATGGCGGCCTGTTGATTGATTGAATAATGCCAGAAGTCATCGGCCAGTCCCAACGCCCGCGCGCGCAACCAGTAATGATGAAATCCGGCCAGCCCGACGTTGCGGCCGATGTCACCAAAGGCATGCATATAGCGCGTGCCTTCGCGGCTCCAGTTAACAAACTCAATGCCAAGTTTGATGGTGCCCTGGCACTGTGAAAGAAAGTCCTGTTCCGTGATTCCCAGTGCATCGTTGAACGTCTTGATGGGGGGGTGTGGCTTCTCCCACACCGACGGTGCCGAGTTCACTGGACTCGATCAGCGTAATAGTCAAACTCTCGCCCATAAAGCGCGAGAGCATTGCTGCGGCCATCCAGCCTGATGATCCACCGCCGATAATCAGTACCTGTCTGATAGCATTATTCATACGTTATTCTCGCGTTCAAACAAAAAAGCCCCCGCTACAGCGTTCACTATAGCAGGGGCTTGGGGTAGTGCTCGATTTAGAACTGGTAGTTCACGCCGAGCAGGTAGTTGGCTCCAAAGGTTTGATAAGACGTGATGCGGCGGGCATCAGCATCTTCGAATGCCACGGTGTCCTCGTCGGTGAGGTTCTGAGCTTGCAGGGTAATGCTCAGGCCATCGAGGGACTGGAAGCCGCCGGCACCGAAATCATAGCCGATCTGTGCGTCCCAGAGTTCTTCGCCCTGACGCATTTGTTGCTCAAGCGCCAGGCTTACGCCTCGGCCTTCGCTCAGGAACTCGTCGCGCTTCCGGCCACTGATACGGAACTCGAAACCGTTCTTCTCGTAGTAGAACGTCAGCTGGTAGATTTCTTCCGACAGTCCAGGGATACGCAGCATTTCACCGTCGTTATCAATGTTGCCATCCAGGAAGGTTGCGCTGGCGATTACACCAAAGCCATCGAGCAGTTCACTGAACGTATAGAATGGCAGGCTGCCTTGAAGCTCCAGACCTTCCACCTTGCCTTTGCCCAGCTCGGCCAGTTCGCTGGATGGACCCGTGTAGGACTGGAAGTCCACACCGCCATTATCGTGATAGCCCGGAATAAAGTAAGGCGTAAAGTCCATCTCCACTTCACGGGACAAGTGCCAGTTCAGAAGATCCTTGTAGAACCAGGTTGCCGCCACATAACCATCGTTGGTGAAGTAGTACTCATAGGACAAGTCCATTTGAATCGCTTCCAGAGGGCGCAATTCAGGGTTGCCGCCATTGGCGTTCCAGGCACTGAACTCGGGATCGGTACTTTCGCGACGGGTATCGTCGAAGTTAAAACCAATCGTCGTGTTTGCACGCATGTCATCCATACGGGCACGGGACAAGGTCTTGGACGTGGCGAAACGTACGACCTGATTGTCCGTCAACTGGAAGTTGAGGTTCAGGCTGGGCAGCAATTTTACGTAGTCTGCACCGCCGGAAACCGCGACAGTTTGCACCTGCGCCAGCCCGGTATCCTCGTTAACCCCGGGTTGAGAGCGAAAGCCCTCGGAGCTTTGATCGGTGTCGACGATTTGCAAACCGAAATTGCCCGACAGAATGCCCGTTTCGAAGTCTGCTTTAGCGTAGGCGGTGAGCACTTCTTCGGTGACGCTGTAAGTGTCTCCCAAACGATCAGTTTCAAACTCGGTGGCATCAACTTCCGTGTAGAAACCGTCGCGATACATGCCGACACCGTCGTAGGCCACCATGCCGCCGAGACCAAGGAAGCTCAAGTCAGTGGTGCCCACATAATAAGGTTGCAATGAAGCGTCGGTGAACGCCAGTGCGGTCTGGTCTTCATAGGCCAGGTTTGCATCAAAGCCCGGGGCAACGAGGAAAGCGCCATAGTTGATCTTGCTTTTGGTGCGGTCAGAGTAATTCAGGCCGAACTCCACGCTTTGCAGGAAATCGCCGTTAATGGCGGCGGTGGCTGATAGCCGCAAAGTGTCCAACTCTTCCTCGAAGCTCGGGTAGTTCACAAAACCATCCTGGGCGTTGTCGTATCCTCCCATACGCTGAGCAATAGCGCCGCCCCAGTTTTGTGGACCAGCCAGCCGAATGACGGCGGGGTCGGTATAGTCGGGCATGTCAATACTGGAATGCGGGCCGAACATGACCCCTTCCGGAGAGACTTGTTGCCAGGAGCGAGCGGCGGCGGCACCTTGTTGCGTAGTGCCGGCGCGACCGGTGCCCGAGTAGCTTTCGATGTTGACCAGGTCTTTGGTGGATTCGCTGGTGGCGATATCCAGTTCGGCACTCCAGGTGTCGTTGATGCGATAGGCAGCGTTGAAACCAAAGGTGGACAGCTCCCCATCTTTTTCTTCGCCGTCGTTACGAATGACGCTATGGAAACCGTTGAACTCACCATTCACCACCAGCCCATCGACCACGTCGCCGGGCGTATAGGCGGCACCGCTCCAGATTGGCCCACCTTCTTCAAAGCCGCGAAACACTTTGGATTCAAGAAAATCGATGTACAGTGCATCGACGGTGAGGGTCAGGTCCTGATTCGGTTCCCATTGGAAGACACCGGAAATGGTGTCGCGCTCCATGGTCGCCGAGCGCACATAGGAGTCGTGTCCACCAAAAATAAAGTCGCCGTTGTCGTCAATTTGCGGGTAACCCCAGATGCGCACATTCTCTTCCTGACTGGGGGATTCCATAGTGGCCAGGCTCAGGGCCAGTCCCATGGTGTCATTGGCGAAAGTGTCCGAATACGTGAAGGCGAGGCGGTGGCCAGTGTCATCGTAATCCGGGTTGGCAGACTCCATGCCGTTCAGTTCATAGCTTCCGTTGAAGCTAATGATGCGCTCATTTTCCAGGGGGCGCAGGGTGCGCAGATCAACAACGCCACCGAGGCCCTGGTTGATCAGACTGGCGTCTGGCGTTTTGTAAACGACCGCACCGGAAATAATTTCAGAGGGGTATAGATCATATTCTACGCCGCGGTTGTCACCGATACCCAGCAATTCCCGACCGTTCATCGTGGTGGCCACATAATCTTCATTGAAGCCGCGCACTGAAATCCCACTGGTGCGACCGTTGACGCGCTCACCAGCAAGCCCCGGCAGTCGTGCCAATGATTCGGCGATGCTGGTGTCGGGCAGTTTGCCGATATCCTCGGGAGAAATGGCCTCAACAATTGAGGATGAATTTTCCTTGATGGCCATGGAGTTAATCAGGCTGCGACGGATACCGGTCACGACCACCTCTTCCAATGCGCCGACTTGTGTGTCCTGAGCATAGGTGGGTACAGCGGTGAGGCCCGCGGCGAGGCATCCAATCACGGAAGGTAGAATGAGCTTTCTGGTATTTATCATCTGTTAATCCCCTTTCATAGGTTATTATGGTTTCGATTCTGGCCGCAGCTTACTGCGCTGCGGTGGTTCCGATCTTTCACCACCTGGCATTCACTTCCTAGTATTCACCTCCTGAGAGTGTCGTGACGGTGATGATCGGATAATTTGCAGTAGCCATTTCGTTTTCGTTCGGCCGCTCCTCTGCTTGATTTCAGGCTATCCCATACCCTGGGGAGCGGCAATTCATTGCATACGTATTCAATCGCCTTTTTCGAGGATGGACTTCTGAATACGTATGCAAAGCGTTCAGAAATTTCACCGAAATCAGCGAGTAATCACCTGAAAATACCCGGCGCCGAGAGCGGGCAGGGAGATTTCGTTCCCCTGGGCTTCGGCTCCTTCAAAGCCGTGGCCGTGCATCGTTTGTAGGGAGACATCTCCCGGTACGGTGAGAGCGGCACGCTGGTCGGTAAAATTCAGCGCGACCCAAAGTGTCTGCTCTGAGTGCTTGCGCTCAAACAGCAGTTGCCCCTCTGGTGTGGGGATAAACCGGATATCGCCGGTTTGCAGGGCGGGCTGTTGCTTGCGCCAATGCACAAAAGTCCGGTAATGGTTGAGCACTGATGTGCTCTCCTGCTCCTGCAGGCTGACCGCAATATGACGATGCTCCTCGGGAACGGGAAGCCAGGTGTGTTCACTGTCAGAGAAGCCGGCCTGGGCGTCCGAAGCGTTCCACGGCATGGGGGTACGACACCCGTCACGGCCTTTGAAGCGCGGCCAGAATGCAATGCCGTAAGGATCCTGCAGTGCCTCTTTGGGGAGGTTGGCCTCGGTCATCCCGAGTTCTTCTCCCTGATAGCTGCACACACTCCCTCGAAGGGAGAGCAGCATGGTGTTAAACAATTTGGCGAGCGCAGGAGAGGCGGCAGCGCCTCCCCAGCGAGACATGACGCGTGCCACATCGTGGTTGCCAATGGACCAACAGGGCCAGCCCTCGCTCAACCGGTGCTCGAGTGTCTCTACGGTCTCGCGCAGATAATCGGTGGAAAACGTATCGACCAGAAGCTCGAAACTGTAGGTGGTGTGTAAGCGCTGTCCCTTTGTATATTCCGCCATGGTGGCGAGCGAGTCTTCCGAGGAAATCTCACCCAGTGTGACGGACCCCGGGTAGCGGTCCATCAGGGCACGCAAAGACTCCAGAAAGGAGAGGTTTTCCGGCCGGTCATTATTGAAGTAGTGATATTGAAAGGCGTAAGGGTTGTCTTCACTGAACCCTCGTCCTTTACGTTCCGCTTTCGGCTTGGCGGGGTTGTCCCGTAGTTCTTGGTCGTGGAAACAGAAAGTGATGGCGTCCAGGCGCAAGCCGTCGACACCGCGTTTCAACCAGAACTCTACCTCGTCCAAA
Source organism: Marinimicrobium sp. ARAG 43.8 (assembly GCF_050113635.1). NCBI lineage: Bacteria > Pseudomonadati > Pseudomonadota > Gammaproteobacteria > Cellvibrionales > Cellvibrionaceae > Marinimicrobium > Marinimicrobium sp. ARAG 43.8. Next base: position 975,101 of record NZ_JBNJLT010000001.1, on the reverse strand, counting down.
ATGGCTTGGCGCACCGCAGGATTGTGAAAATTAAGGTCCGGCTGGCTTTTCAGAAAATTGTGCAAGTAGTATTGCTCGCGGCGTGCTTCCCACTCCCAGGCACAACCCCCAAAGATTGATAACCAGTTGTTCGGCGGTGTGCCATCTTCACGAGGGTCGGCCCACACATACCAGTCGGCCTTGGCGTTGTCGCGGCTTTGGCGACTTTCTTCGAACCAGGCGTGCTGGTCGGAGGTGTGGCTCAGTACCTGGTCAATAATGATTTTAATATTGCGTTCGTGTGCCCGCTCAATGAGTCGGTCAAAGTCGGCAAGGCTGCCGAAAATCGGATCAATGGAACGGTAGTCGCTGATGTCGTAACCGAAGTCTTTCATCGGCGACTTGAAGAACGGAGACACCCAGATGGCGTCCACGCCAAGGCTGGCGATATAATCCAGCTTGTCGATAATGCCCGGAATGTCACCAATGCCATCGGCGTTGCTGTCACATAAACTGCGAGGGTACACCTGATAGATAACCGCGCCGCGCCACCAGGGAGTGTCATTGAGAGTAGCGGTATTGGAAGAATGGGCGCTGAAAGAGTGGGTCGAGCACATATCGAAAGGCCTTGAAGCGTTATTGTCTTGGTAATACGTTCGGTAAGTACCGGCGGTTTTCATGTTGAAATTAATATACGCCAGCGCTGGAATGACCAGCAACCGGCTACATACGTATGCATAAGGTGAATGATTGCCACAAAGGGCTTTTCGTATAAAAAATGGTCATGAATACGTATGCAGCGGCTTGCCGTAGAAGAGGCGCTTGCTTACTTTGTCTCCCGCAGAACTTGATGTTCTTGATGGCCAGACGTCCTTCTCTGGCAGGAACATGCTAAGCTGGAACTTTCCCTATAATCGATAACAAGTGGTCAAGATGAAACAGCAACCCCCATTGAGTTTTTGGCAAATCTGGAACATGAGTTTCGGGTTTTTGGGAATTCAGTTCGGCTTCGCCCTGCAGAACGCCAATGTCAGCCGCATCTTTCAGACGTTGGGCGCGCCCATTGATAACCTCGCGTTCCTTTGGCTCGCCGCACCGGTAACGGGGCTTCTGGTGCAGCCGGTGATTGGCTACCTGAGTGACCGAACATGGAATCGACTGGGTCGCAGGCGCCCCTACTTCCTTTTCGGTGCGATCGCGGCGAGCCTGGCGCTGCTTTATATGCCGCACTCGCCAGCGCTCTGGGTTGCAGCGGGCATGCTGTGGATTCTGGACGCCTCCATCAATATTTCCATGGAGCCCTTTCGGGCGTTTGTCGGCGATATGTTGCCGGAGAAACAACGCACTAAAGGCTTTGCGATGCAGAGCTTTTTTATTGGCGTGGGTGCCATTGTGGCGTCGTTTATGCCCTGGATCATGACCAACTGGATGGGCATCAGTAACACCGCTGCCCCCGGGCTAGTGCCTGATTCGGTGATCTATGCGTTTTGGATCGGTGGTGTGATTTTGCTGCTGGCCGTACTCTGGACCGTGCTGACCACCAAAGAATACAGCCCCGAGCAAATGGCGGCGTTCGAGCAGTTTCAGCAGGCGCAAAAGCAAAATGCCCCGCCCCGAGTAAACCGAAGCCTGTCGGCCTATATAAACTGGGGTGCGGTCTTTATCGCTATCGGTGTGGTGATCGCACTGTGTGTGGTATTGCTCGATTTTGAAAAGGAAATCATGGTGTTGGCCGGGCTGTCAGGGGCCGTGGGTTTACTGCAGTGGGCTGCCGGCTGGTTGCAGCACCGTGGTCGAACCGAGAACGGCCTCTATCAGGTAGCGCACGATCTTTTCCACATGCCAAAAACCATGGCGCAATTGGCGGTGGTACAGTTTTTCTCCTGGTTCGCGCTGTTTTCTCTGTGGATTTATGCCACCAGCGCAGTGACCAGTTTCCATTATGGCGCACTCGATACCACCTCTAAAGCGTACAACGATGGCGCTGACTGGGTGGGCGTACTGTTTGGTGTCTACAACGGTTTTGCAGCCCTGGCAGCGGTGGTTATTCCCTGGCTGGCGAAAAAGACCAGTCGCAAAGGTGCCCATATGATCAACTTATGCCTGGGTGCGGTAGGGCTGATTTCCTTTGTGCTGATTCGCGATCCACTGTGGCTATTGGCTTCAATGGTGGGGATAGGTTTCGCCTGGGCGTCCATCCTTTCCATGCCCTACGCCATTCTTTCCTGCTCGCTGCCTGTACACAAAATGGGTGTGTACATGGGAATTTTCAATTTCTTTATTGTCATTCCACAAATTGTAGCAGGCAGCTTGTTGGGATTGATTCTGACTCATCTGTTTGATGGGCAGGCGATTTATCTGTTGGTGGCCGGGGGCGTTTCTTTCCTGATTGCGGCGGTGGCCACATTGCTGGTTGACGATGAAGGGGCTGTAAAATGAACATACTGCGACGGACGTTTGGTTTGGTGGGCATGGCGCTGTTACTCAATGCCTGCGCTAATTCACCGGAGACGACTTCAACGGCTCATTATTACGGCACCCAGGAGCCGTTTGCCGAAGAGGCCATCTACTTTCTGTTGACCGATCGGTTTGTGGATGGCGACCCTTCCAACAATCACGAAAATCAGGGCGGTGCGTTTCCGACCTTTGATCGGCCCATGTATGGTCGGGGAGAGGATCAAGTAGCGAATGTCGGTTACATGGGCGGTGATTTTCAGGGCATCTTGGATAATGCCGATTACCTGGCGGACCTGGGCGTTACGGCGCTGTGGATCTCACCCATTGTCGATAACCCCAACCAGTCGTTCAGCGGGGGCGATCCGGTAGGGTTTGCTCAGCCGGGCGATGGTGGGAAAACCGGTTTTCACGGCTACTGGGGAACCAATTTCTATCGAGTGGACGAACACTGGGAATCCGATGGGTTACGTTTCTCTGACCTGACGCAGCGATTGCGGGATGAGTACGATCTGAAACTGGTGCTGGACATTGTTGCCAACCACAGCTCACCGGCTTACTCCATGCCGGAAGATCAGCCCATGTTTGGCGAGGTGTATGGCCCGGATGGCGAGCGTGTGGCGGACCATAAAAACCGCGAACCGGAAAACCTCGACCCGAACGACCCGTTGCAGGCCTTCTACGAGCAGGAAAAGGATCTGGCGCAGTTGGGCAAGTTTGATGCGAATAACCCGGCGGTCATGGATTACGTGGTCGGCGCCTATCTGCAATGGATCGATCAGGGCGCGGCGGCGTTCCGCATTGATACGTTGCGACATAAACCCCACGCCTTCTGGAAAACCTTTGCCGAACGTATCCGTGAGCAGCACCCGGACTTCTTTATGTTCGGTGAAAGCTTTGTGTTTGACGCGGAGTTTCTGGGCGAGCACACCCGTCCGGAACACGGTGGCCTGAGTGTACTGGACTTTCCAGCTCAGCGTGCATTGACCGGGGTGTTTGAAAATCCAGCCAGTGACTATGCCGACATACTGAGCTACCTGCATTTGAAAAACGGCCCTTATCACAACCCTTACGAACTGGTAACTTTTTACGAGAATCACGATATCCGGCGTATGAACGGCGACGCTCAGGCGTTTATCAACGCCAACAACTGGCTGTTCACCGCCCGGGGGATTCCTGCGATTTATTACGGTTCGGAAATTGGCTTTATGCCGGGAACGAAAGAACATGAAGGCAACCGAAATTACTTCGGAGAAGAGGGAATTGAGCGCGCCCGTCATCACGACATTGCGCAGAACCTCAAGCGCATTGCGCATATTCGTCAAGGCTCAGTAGCGTTACAAAAAGGGTTGCAGGTCAATCTGGATTTCGAAGGTCAAACAGCCGCGTTCCTGCGGGTCTATCAGGATGACGAGCAGGCGCAAACCGCATTGGTCTTGCTAAATAAGGGAAATACTCCAGCAACCATGACGGTAGACCGCTGGTTGAATCGGGGCGACTGGAAAGACGAGACAACCGGTGACATTCATTCGGTGAAGCGCGAGGTTTCACTGGAGGTGCCGGCGTATGGGGTCCGGGTGTTAACGTTTGAAGGACGAGTGAACAACGAGGATCTGGTGGAGAGGCTCGACGAGTTGCAGCAGTCGGTGCCGTAGAGGGCCGGTCCCTGTCCCTGGGGGGGGTAGCCGGGTCGTTAATTTTCTTTCGTGGGGCTTCCACACGAACCCCGCACAATCAGGTCGGTGGGCAACAAAAAGGATTCCGGTTGCTCGCCGTCGAGCATTTTTAGCAGGTTGTCCACGAGCAGCTCACCCGCCAGGCGGGTGTTTTGCTGGACGGTAGTCAGTGGCGGGTGCGTGTAGCTGGCCGCCGGAATATCATCAAAGCCAATTACAGCGACATCTTCCGGTACGGTTTTACCGAGCGCTTCAAGGCCCTGGATAGCGCCGATGGCGATCAAATCGCTGGCTCCGAAGACCGCATCGAACATGACGCCTCGTTCACTCAGCGTCTCTATTCCCGCCCGTCCCTCTCTCTCTGAAGTTTCGGCGTTAACCTGCAAGCCGGGATCGACGTCGAGACCATGCTCTGAAAGCGCTTGCGCATAGCCTTCGTAACGTCGCTTGAACTCGGGCGCGTGTTCACTGGCATTGCCGATAAACGCGATACGGCGGTGGCCAAGTGTCAACAAATGCTGCGTCGCTTTGTAGGCGCCCTGGTAATTGTCGCAGCCAATGGACATCCCGGGCTGGCCCGGCAACACCGGTCCGAACGTAATGTAGTGCGCCCCCACTTCATTAAGCTGAATCAGCTTTTCCACGTAGGTCACGTAATCGCCATAACCGAGAAAAATAATGCCGTCGGCGCGATGCGCATCTTCAAAGTCCGCATGCCAGTCGTCACTCATCTGCTGAAACGACACCAGCAGGTCGTATTGGCGGTTGGCGCAGGCCCGCGTGATACTGCCGAGCATGGATAAGAAAAAGGGGTTGATCATGGAGTCGCCAATCCCCTGGTCTTCACACAGCAGCAGGGCGATCGTGCGCGTTTGTTTGGAGCGAAGATTGCGAGCGTTCTTGTCGACTTTGTAATTCAGTTCCTGGGCGATGGCCTGGATGCGGTGACGCGTGGCTTCATTCACCAGAGGACTGTCACGCAGTGCGCGGGACACCGTGGACTGGGACACGCCGGCCCGGTAGGCGATATCAAACGAAGTGGGCTTGTCGTCTTTCATACCTCGGTGATCCCGGGCCTCGGGGCCGCTGTTGTTATGCGTTTATTCCAGGAAATCGTCAACGGATCGTCGCCGTTGGGATATTGGGAATATACCACAGTGATCGAGCCTGACGCACCTGCCAGGCGCGACCACTGTTAGGGCATTTTACCAGAGGCCGAAATACAAGAGGATCTTACGGTTGGTCACTTTCTCGCTCGCCGAGAGGGCGCTCATCTCCATGCGCTTGCCCGCGCTTGTGCCACCGGTGTGGGCGCGGCCGGTGGGCGTCCAGGTAGGTCAGCAGGTCCTCTACCTGCTCGTCGGTCATCACGGTATTCAGCCGTTCGGCCAGCTCAGCGCGGTGCGTCTCCCGCCGGGCTTTCATTGTCTCCCGGTCCGGGCGAGCGTCGCCGCTTTGGCGGCGGGCCTGAATGTCCTGGCGGCGTTGCTCCATCGTGCTCTTCATAATGTCGAGCGTCTGGGTGCGCTGTTCGTCGGTCAGTTGCAGTTCGTTGAAGATGTAGTCCAGCCGGTGTGCTCGCGGTTCGTTACGATCTTCGGCCCAGGCCGGAGTGGAGAGCAGCGCACTGGTGAGTGTGGCAATCAGCAATCGGTGTTTGATCATGGGTATTTCTCCTCGTGAGAGCGGGGCCTTTGACGAGTAATCGGCTCCCTTCAAGGAGTAGAATGCGCCCGGAACGCGCAGGGAATACGGAGAAAATAAGGATTTATTCGAATTTGTAACCAGCGCCATACACCGAGCGCACAAAGTCCTGCTCCGGGTCCAGTTCCTGCAGTTTGCGGCGCAGGTTTTTAATATGGCTGTCGATGGTGCGGTCGCTGACCATGCGTCGGTCCGGGTAAATGGCATCCATTAACTGGTCCCGGGACAGGATGTGTCCCGGTCGCTCCATCAGTGCCTGGAGCAATCGCATTTCCACCGCTGTCAGTTCTACCCGTTGTTCGCCCAGTAACAGTCGGTTGCCCTGCCAGTGAAAGCGTTGTTCCGGTTGTGACTCCAAAGTGGTGGTCTGCGCAAGGCTCCGCCGTAGTACCGCCTTGACGCGGGCGGCGACTTCTCGGGGGCTGTACGGTTTGCAAATGTAGTCATCAGCGCCGAGCTCAAGGCCAATCAGGCGGTCGACTTCCTCAACGCGGGCGGTGGTCATGATGATGGGCAGATTTGAGCGCTGGCGAATGTGGCGACACAGCGTAAGACCGTCCATGCCCGGTAACATCAGGTCCAGCAGCACCAGATCGGGCGTTTCGGTGTTCAGCCAGTGGGCGGCGTCATCACCGCGTTCAAACTGCACGGTTTCGTAACCGTCACGCTCCAGATACTGGGTGAGCACACGGGCCAGTTTGAGTTCGTCTTCTACAATCAGTATGCGGGGCATGGTCATATCGCCTGGTTGCTTTTAACGGTGGATGCCGGGAAGTGGATAACCAGTTGTAAACCGCCCCACTCGGAGGTGTTGGCAACGATGGTGCCACCGTGTGCGGTCACCACATTGTGCGCAATGGCGAGCCCGATCCCGGAGCCACCGGTGGCCCGGCTGCGAGAGTGCTCGCTTCGGTACAGGCGTTCGAACAGCCGCGGGAGGTCGCTCTCTGGTACGCCGGGTGCGGAATCGGACCAGAGCAACTGCCAGCTGTCGCCGTGACGCTGCAAGGTAATGTGCACCCGTCCGGGGCTGTCGGCGTCGCCTTGCGTGTAGCGCAAGCTGTTGTGCATCAGGTTCGTCAACAACTGGGTGAGACGCTTGGCGTCGCCTTCAATGAAGGCAGGCTCAGAGGGAGCCTCCCAGTGCAGCTTCAGATGAGCCTGGCGCAGGGCGGATTGGCACTGAGCACACACTCGCTCAATCAGCTCCGACAGGTTGACCGGTGCCATTTGGTAACTTAACGCCCCCGCATCGGACAACGACAGCTCGTGCAGGTCATCGATCAAGCTGCCCAGGCGCCGGATTTCCTGATACAGAGACTCCAGGGTATCGGAGGTCACCGCGCTGATGCCGTCCTGAATGGCTTCCAATTCAGCCCGCAAAACCGCCACCGGCGTGCGCAGCTCGTGGGAAATATCGGCAATCCAGCACTGACGTGCCTTGAGGTTAGCCTCCAGGCGTTCGGCAAGCCGGTTAAAGTCCGAGGCCAGATCACCGAGTTCATCCGAGCGTTGATCCTCCAGGCGCAGATTGTAGTGCCCATCGGCCAACTGCCGGGTGGCGCGGCCCAGCCGGCGAATCGGGGTGACCAGCGCGTGGGCAAACGGAATAGCGATGACCGCACTTAACAGTAAGGCCACCAGCGCGATCCAGAGGAAGTGACGACGTTGCTGCTCGGCGAATACCTCGTCGAACTCGGCGGTGAGCCGCAGGCTGGACGGCACTCCCAGGCTGCCGATCACCTGGCCGTCGACCTCAATGGGAAGCCAGGTGGTACGGCGCTCGGCGCGAGGGTCTCCCCACAGCAGCGTGCCGGTGGCATCGCGCAGCTGAAAGATCCGGTACAGGCGTCGGTGCTCGGGCCGGGGGCGCGGCTCGCGCGCATGGCGCGGTGACAGGAAGCGCTCGTTCAAGGCGCGCCAGAGGTCGGGGTGATCTTCGATCCAGCCCCAATTCCCCTCGCGTTGGTACTCATCGGCCAGAGCGTCGAGCAGCGGCGCCAGCCGCCGTGACTGCACTTGACTCAGGTAAGTGTCGAAACTGGTGCTGAACGCCCGGGTGTTGGCATAGAGCATGGCCGCCGCCAGCAACACATTGGCGAGCAATATAATGAAAAAGACTTTATAGCGAAGGCTCAGGCGCATATTTCAAGGAAAATTCAGGCGTTAACGGTATAGCCGACGTCATACTCTAACGCAATTTTATGCACACAATATGGATTTAGTGTGGTAGCAGGCGCCAAAGTGAGGGCGTATAGTGGTCGGTATACTCTCGTTACCGCCAGTGTGTAAGCCATGACTCATGGTGCGCCGGGAAGATGGCGAGCAGCAACAAGATGCGAGTTCATTATGGAGCCCACCCCGACAAACCGTAAGCGGAATCTCGATAACCCGCTGACGTTCACTTTTGGTCACGAGCAACTGATTATTCGTCGGCGATACGAAGTGCTCAGTATCCTGAACGATTTCATGATTGCCCTTTGGTTTCTGGTGGGGAGCGTGCTGTTCTTGTTTCCCTCGGAGGAAGCGGCCGCGATCTGGCTGTTTATTATCGGGAGCTTCCAATTCTTTGTGCGGCCCTGCCTGCGCCTGGCGGCGCACATCCATCTGCGACGCATGCCGGAGAGTGAGTGGCAGCGTTGATTCTCGCTTGAGCATTCTTTACGATGCTTTTATGAACGTCATAAACGCCGCAAGGGTAAAGCCCGTCGCTGTACTGCTTTTGCTTTGGCTGCTCTGCTATCAGGCCGTGGCGGTAGCGGGTGCCTGGCCGTTTGCTTCAGGTAACCACAGCGGGCCGGAAGCGGGTTCAGCCTGTCACGAGGCGGGCTCGCAGGCCTTGTCGACGAACCGATCGGTTACCAATGCCTCTCATGGGGCCATGCACGACAGCCACGAGGGGCACTCTGACGATGCAGCCGCGCAAGCGGGTGACTGCTGCCACCTGGGGTGTGGTTGTTGCGTGATGGGATGCCACTCTCTGGCCTCGCCAGTATTAACCCGCTTACTTGCGCCCGGCTCGCTCCCCTTGCTCGCCAAGGAATCACCTGCCGTGCCGGAAGGGCCTGCCAATACCCCTTATCGACCTCCTATCCTGACGTAGTTCTCCCCGCCCCCCTGTTTTCTTTACTGGATCGTCCGTGGTTATGCCGTGTCCCGGCCTGACGGCGCGACGGTATACGTTATACAGGTATACCTGGAGATTGCGTTATGGCACCTGTTAAACAGCCGGCTCGTCGCCGGTTTATTCAAACGTTGGCTGGCGCTGCGGGCTCGGTCGCCCTGGCCGGGATGATGCCCGGCTGGGCCAGCCCCCAGGGCCGGACTTCCCCGGTACAAGCTAATTCTGGTGAACCCAAGCTCGGTGAACCTAAGCCCGGTGAATCGATGGAGTTACATATTCGTCGTGAGTCCCTGGATATTGGTGGCCGGCTCGGCCAACCCGTCACCATTAATGGCACCATGCCCGGCCCTCTGCTTCGTTGGAAAGAGGGCGAGCGAGCCAGGATTGATGTTATCAACCACATGAAGGAAGACACGTCCATTCACTGGCACGGTATTTTGCTGCCGGCGAATATGGACGGTGTGCCAGGGCTCAGTTTTGCCGGCATCAAGCCGGGCGAGACGTTTCGGTACGAATTTGATTTACGGCAAAGCGGTACCTACTGGTACCACAGCCATTCCGGCTTGCAGGAGCAGATCGGGCACCTGGGGCCGTTGATCATCGACCCGCCTGACGGCGATATCGGGGCCGACCGCGAGCATGTCATCCTGCTCAGTGACTGGACCTTTGAGAATCCCCATACAGTGTATCGTCGCCTGAAAGTGGCGGAGGGTTACTACAACCACCAGCAGCGTACCCTTGGCGATACGTTAAAAGATGTGCGTGAACAGGGGCTGGCCGAAACCTGGAAAAGCCGCGCCATGTGGAACCGGATGCGAATGAGCGCCCGCGACCTGCTGGATGTCACCGGTTCGACCTACACCTACCTGATGAACGGGCGCGACAGCAGTGCCAACTGGACGGCCCTGTACCAACCGGGAGAGTCCATCCGGCTGCGCATTATTAATGGTTCCGCCATGACTTATTTCGACGTCAGGATTCCCGGGCTGGAAATGATCGTGGTCGCGGCAGATGGCCAGCCGGTCAAGCCGGTTGCCGTGGAGGAATTCCGTATTGGTGTGGCGGAAACCTACGATGTCATTGTGCGCCCAAATGATGCGCGCGCTTATACCCTGTTAGCCGAAAGCATGGACCGGAGCGGCTACGTGCGCGGCACACTGGCCACGGCGCCAGGGCAGGAAGCGGCAATCCCTGAACGACGGCCGGTCCCGGAGCGGGGCATGGCCGCCATGGGAATGGGGCATGGCATGGAACACGAAATGCCAGGCCACTCAATGCAGGGAGCGGCGGGGGCCGCCATGTCGATGGAGACGGGCGAGCACAGTGGCCATCACAGCGCTCATCAACATCCCGGCCATGCTCATGATGAGCGGTCTGAACCGGATAAGGTGCGCCCCACTGCGCCCGCCTTTGATATACAGCACGGGCCAAAGGGGCATGGGACGGGTGCCGCCATGGTCGCCATGCACCCGGTCAGTCGCCTGAACGAACCGGGCGTCGGGCTGGAGCAGGTGGAGCACCGTGTGCTGGTCTATGGCGATTTGCAGGGCGCTCACCCTTGGCCTGACCAGCGCGAGCCGACGCGCACAATTGAGCTGCATCTGACCGGCAATATGGAGCGCTACATGTGGTCGTTTGATGGCAAGACCTTCTACGAAGTGGAAGGGCCTTTGCGGTTTGAATATGGAGAGCGGCTGCGCCTGGTCATGGTCAATGACACCATGATGGACCACCCCATCCACCTGCACGGTATGTGGATGGAGTTGGAGAATGGTCACCATCCACGCCCGCGTAAGCACACCCTCAGCCTGAAACCGAACGAGGTGGTGTCGGTGCAGATCAGCGCCGATGCACCTGGGCGGTGGGCGTTTCATTGTCATTTGCTGTATCACATGAAAGCCGGAATGTTCCGGGTGGTTGAAGTGGCCTGAGGAGGTGCTGTTATGTCGAAAATGAAACGATGGATAGCTGTCGGGCTGCCCGTAGCCGGAATATTCGTGCTGACCATGCCCGCTGTGGCTGCCCCTTCTGACGATAGGCAACCGGAGGAAAAGTGGCCAGAGCCGATGGCTGCTCACCCGACCGGACAGGTGTTGTTTGACCGACTGGAGTTCTCTCACACCGACCGGGACGAATCGTCCGTGGCCTGGGATATGCTCGCCTGGTATGGCGGGGACCGGAACCGACTGTACCTTAAAAGCGAAGGGGAAAATCGCCTGGACGATGGTAAGCCCAGTGATCTACATAGCCTTGAGGTATTGGGCAGCCGTCTGGTGTCGCCATTCTGGGAGCTACAGGCGGGGCTAGGCACGGCTGGTTCAACGGCCTCGGGTGCCGATCGGGAGAATTATGTGGTGCTGAGCCTGTTTGGCACTGCGCCCTACCGGTTTGAAATGGACAACGCCTTGCGGATTAACGAGGACGGCGATGTGTCGTTCAGCCTGGAGGCCGAATATGACCTGCGGTTGACCCAGATATCCTACTTGCAGCCGCGCCTGGAAGTCTCAGGAGCGCTGACGGAAGCCGAGGACTTTGATCGACCCCGAGGTATTAACCAACTGCGACTGGGGGTGCGTTACCGCTATGAACTTTCCCGTGAATTTGCTCCATACCTGGGGGTCTACTGGAGCCGGTCGCTGGGTCAGAAGGCCGACTGGCTGCGGGGGGCGGGAGAGGACGTAACGGAGACGGGCGTGGTCGTTGGCGTGCGATTCTGGCTGTAGCGGGCTTTAGTGGTCTTGGCGGTTGAGCGGGGCTGGAGCCGGTCCCGCCCGGCCTTTTAATATCTTGTTTCGTATCAATCGGATTTTCTTGATAGTTAAAATCAATAAATGCCATCGATATATAAAATTTCTATCAGTAGGTGATTTTTAATAGTATTTAAATCGTTAACTGACCCAGACATCAACTGGCTAACGAGGAGCTACTATTTATGTCTCGCTATATTGAATCCGAACTGAAACCTTTCAATGCCCAGGCTTACCACAATGGTGAGTTCGTACCGGTATCCGACAGTGACGTAAAAGGGAAATGGGCCGTCTTTTTCTTCTATCCGGCGGATTTCACCTTCGTCTGTCCGACCGAGCTGGGTGATCTGGCCGATAACTACGCGGAGTTCCAAAAACTGGGGGTTGAAATCTACTCGGTTTCCACGGATACGCACTTTACCCACAAGGCCTGGCACGACTCGTCCGAAACCATCGGCAAGATCCAGTTCCCGATGATTGGCGATCCCACCGGGCGTATCACGCGAAACTTTAACGTGATGATTGAAGAGGAAGGCATTGCGGATCGCGGTACTTTCGTCATCGATCCGGAAGGTCGTATCCAGATTGTGGAGATCACCGCTGGCGGTATTGGTCGCGATGCGCAAGAGCTGCTGCGCAAAATCAAGGCGGCCCAGTACATCGCGGCTCACCCGGGCGAAGTTTGCCCCGCCAAATGGAAAGAAGGTGAGGAAACCCTGGCGCCGTCATTGGATCTGGTCGGCAAGATCTAAGCCTTCCCCCACTTTGAGGCCCGCTACGGCGGGCCCTCGCTGATGCCTTTCCTGGCCTTTTTTCTGGCTGCTTTTTTAAGGGCTATTGACCACTTTTTATGCAGGACACACTGATGTTGGACGCCACTTTGAAACAGCAACTGGACACCTATTTGCAAAAGATCAATGATCCGATTGAAATTCGTGTGTCCGGTGATGAGTCTTCCCAATCCTCTGAAATGACAGACCTGGCCGAGGAGATAGCAGGGCTCTCCAGCCTTATTACGGCCACCGCCGGGCAAGGCCGTCGCCGGCCGGCGATGGCGGTCGCTCCCAGCGGGGAAGAACCGCGTGTGAGTTTTGCCGGCATTCCCATGGGGCATGAGTTTACCTCGCTGGTGCTGGCGCTGTTACAGGCGGGTGGCTACCCCTCCAAGGCCGATCCTGAACTTCTGGAGCAGATTCGTCAGCTCGAGGGTGAATACCATTTTGAAACCTTTATATCCCTGTCGTGCCAGAATTGCCCGGATGTGGTTCAGGCGCTGAATGTGATGGCCCGACTCAACCCGAACATTACCCATGAAATGGTTGATGGCGCACTGTTCCAGGACGAAGTTGATGAGCGGCAGATCATGGCCGTGCCCTCGGTTTACCTGAACGGTGAGCATTTTGGACAGGGGCGCATGAGCCTGCAGGAGATCGTCAACAAACTCGATGCCGGGGCCAGTGAACGCAAGGCCGCCGCGCTGAGTGAGCGGGACCCCTACGATGTCCTGATTGTCGGCGGTGGCCCGGCGGGCGCGGCGGCAGCGATCTACGCGGCCCGCAAGGGCGTTCGCACGGCGTTGTTGGCGGAACGCTTTGGAGGCCAGGTGATGGATACCGTGGGTATTGAGAACTTTATATCCGTGCCCTATACCGAAGGCCCAAAACTGTCGGCCGCGCTTGAGCAACACGTCAAGGAGTATGGTGTAGACATTATTACGGAGCAGCGTGCCGCCAGCTTGAAGCGAAATCGCCGATGGCTGGAAACGTCGCTCGAAAGCGGGGCAACGCTGTCGAGCCAGTCCGTGGTCCTGGCGACGGGTGCACGCTGGCGCGAGCTGGGGGTGCCGGGCGAGTCCACCTATCGAACCAAAGGTGTCGCCTACTGCCCGCACTGTGATGGCCCTTTCTTCAAGGGCAAGGACGTGGCCGTTATTGGCGGTGGCAACTCCGGGGTAGAGGCGGCCATTGATCTGGCGGGTATCGTGCGGCATGTGACCCTGCTGGAATTTGGCGACCAGTTAAAAGCGGACGAGGTGTTACAGAAAAAAGCGCGCTCCCTGCCCAACGTGGACATCATTACGGGCGCACAAACCACAGAGATTCTCGGTGACGGGCAGAAAGTGACCGGGCTGGCCTATACCGACCGCTCTTCAGGGGAGTCCCGTGAGGTAACACTGGCGGGTGTATTTGTGCAAATTGGTCTGGTGCCCAATACCGAGTGGTTGAAAGGTGGTGACCTGGCACTGAACCGGTTTGGTGAAATCGAGATCGACGCTCGCGGCGCGACGTCTATGCCCGGCGTGTTTGCCGCAGGGGACGCCACCACCGTGCCCTACAAACAAATTGTCATCTCCATGGGGGCAGGCGCGACGGCGGCGCTCAGTGCATTTGATCACTTGATTCGCACCTCGGTGGAAGACAGTGATGCGTCCCAACGCCGGGAGCAGCCCGAGGGTGCTCTTGCCTGACGGCACCTGAAGCGCTGCTTTATTGCTACACTGCGTTTACGGTATTGATCCATTTACGACACAGTCAGGGGGAAGTCATGAAAGCCTTTGTGGTGAGAAACCCAGCCAGTCTTGAGTCCCTGGAGCTTCGTGAACAACCCGAGCCGAATGAACCCGGGCTCGGTGAAATTCGGGTGCGATTGCACGCCAGCTCCCTGAATTACCATGATTACAGCGTGGTCACTGGTGCTATTCCCACCCAGGACGGACGGATTCCAATGTCGGATGGCGCCGGCGTGGTGGACGCCGTCGGACCTGATGTTCAGGACTTTGTGCCGGGAGATCGGGTGGTGTCGACCTTCTTCCCGAACTGGCTGGCGGGACCTCCTCCCATCGGGGATTTTTCCACCACGCCGGGTGACGGCATAGACGGTTATGCCCGGGAGTGGGTGGTCTGCCCGGAACGTTATTTCACGCATGCCCCGGCGGGCTACACCCATGAAGAAGCCGCCAGCCTGACCACCGCGGGTCTCACCGCTTGGCGGGCGCTGATGGTCGATGGCCCTCTCAAGCCCGGTGCGACGGTGCTGACGCTGGGAACGGGCGGGGTTTCCATTTTTGCCGTGCAGTTGGCCAAGATGATGGGGGCGAGGGTGATTTCCACGTCGTCTTCGGACGCCAAGCTGGCTCGTCTGTCCGAGTTGGGTGCGGATGAGGTCATCAACTATCGCCGTGAGCCGGAGTGGGGTAAGCGGGTGATGGAGATGACGAACGGACGCGGTGCTGACCATATTATTGAGGTGGGTGGCCCGGGTACGCTGCCGCAATCCATTCAGGCCGTGGCCATCGGCGGGCATATCGCATTGATCGGTGTATTGACCGGGGTGGCGGGAGAAGTCCCTACAGCCCGGTTAATGACTCGCCAGGCTCGTCTGCAAGGGCTGATTGTCGGCAGCAGGACCGAGCAGCAGGCGTTCGTTC
The DNA here is from genome assembly GCF_050113635.1 of Marinimicrobium sp. ARAG 43.8. NCBI lineage: Bacteria > Pseudomonadati > Pseudomonadota > Gammaproteobacteria > Cellvibrionales > Cellvibrionaceae > Marinimicrobium > Marinimicrobium sp. ARAG 43.8. The sequence continues at coordinate 959,990 of NZ_JBNJLT010000001.1, read as the reverse complement.
GTGCGCTGGAAGTGAATGGCGTCCGCCCGATTATCGATCAGACGTTTGAGCTGGAGGCCATCGCGGACGCGTTTCGTCATGAAGCATCGGGCCAGCATTTCGGGAAAATCGGCCTCTCAATAGCCTAGACAAAAGGGCGGGGGAAGGGCTGTTCAATACAGGGAGGTTCCGTATAATGATGGAAAAATGCGCCAAGCCTACAACAAACGATAACAGCCCTGATGCAATCCACCACTGCCAATGCCAAGAATTCCAGCGTATTCCTGGCGTCCATTATCAAAGTGGACATCGAGCAGACGCCTCTTGCCCAGGCGGTGGCAAAACGCCGCCAGTTCCGGCACCTGCCGCTGCGGTGGCTGGCGGAACGGGTGAAAACCGTCGAGGGTCTGGAAAAGCGATTGGCGATGAAACAGAACCTGGACAATATCAATCGCACCCTGTTGGAACTGTACCAACACAGCGCTCACAATGTGCAAGCGCTGTTTAATGAATTGCCTTAATGACCGCCCTCCGCCCCGACGCAGATATCCACCCAGACCAGCCGATGATCGGAGCTGGTTTCCCGATCCTCCACCAGCCGGGATAACGGATCGTCTTTTGACGGCCAGAATACCCCGCTATCGATAACGGTAAACTCGCGCGAAGGAAGAACATAATCGGCGCGCAAGCCCCAACTGACAGTGTGCGAAGCCGCGTGAGGATCGTCTGGACGAGCCTCGGTGGCACCCCGGCTCTCGGGGGTGACCGCCTGCACGCGAGGGTGATGGATCAGGTCGGCGATGATCTCACGATGGCTCTCACCTTGCACCGGGGACGCATTGAGATCACCGGCGATAACAAAGCCCTGTTCGGACGACAGTCCGCCCCGCTTTCCTTGATCATCGTACAGGTAGCTCGCTGTGCCATTCAGATAATCGACCCACAGCCGGATCTCGTCGTGGTTGCGCAGACCGTTGCGATCTTCAGGGCCATCAAACACTGGTGGGGTCGGGTGACTGGCCAGCAGATGAAGGGTGTGCGTGCCGATGTGGATTGGCAGGTCCCAGTGGGATTTTGAGGAAAGCCTGAATATCTCCATAACTTCCGGGGTGTAATAATCGCTGCCGTCAGGACGGCGCGGTAGTCGAGCGTCCGGCATATCGCTCCACCGAAAATTTTGAAAAGTGCGAGCCGCGCTTTCATTAATGGGGTACTGGCTCAAGACGGCCATGCCGTACTGCCCGGGGTAATGCCCGAAACCGTAAGCGTCTTCCGGCGCGCTGATATTGCCATCCCCATTCTGGTCTATAGGCGTCAACACCCCGGTGTTGACCGGAGCGGTGAACCGATAGGGGTAGTGAATGGGCGATTGGCCGGATTGTGGCTGGTCCAGATAGTGTTGTTGAAACCGATCCAGGCCTTCGGTTTGCGGTGTTATGTAATCAAATTCATTCAGCAGAATAATATCCGGTCGCACTCGCTGAATGATTTCTGCAATGTTCCGAATTTGTGGATGGGTTCCGCTCGACAGGTGTTGCCGCAAAGCCTCGGGGTGAATGTCGGTGCTCGGTGACCGGTAATTGTCGGCTTCCATGCTGACGTTGAAGGTGGCGATACGCACAGGTTGACGACACATCTTTTCGAGAGATCCTGTTTGTGAAGGCAAACCCTGGAATGAGCAAGCCGTGATCCAAACCGTGCAGGCCAAAACGAAAGGAATTCGCTGCATCATATTGCTACCTAATAGGGCGGCCTTCGTTGCGGTCACACCGACAGGAAAGGCATCAGCCTAACGGATTTTCACGCGTTTTGCACAGGCATTTTGTTCGCGTTTTGCTTGCCATCAGACTGTCATCGCACGGTCATTTTATCGTCACCGAATCGTCGTCTCTTTTCCCTATAGTCCCTGAATCGTAATTTTTATTCTTCGATGTTGCGCCTGGCTAGACCGGCCGGGCGCTGCCTTACTCAGGGGATGACACATGAAAACAATATTTGTTCGACGCGCGCTTGGCGTGGCTGTCATGGCGGCCATGGGGTATACCGCAACGGGCCTTGCCCAGCAAACCAGTTCCTCCATCCAGGGGCTGGTAACGGATAATGGCGGTGACGTGGTTAATGACGCCGAGGTGTTGGTTACCCACCTTCCCTCCAATAGCCGAAGCCGTCTTACCACCAACAACGCAGGCCGCTTCAATGCGGATGGTTTACGCGTAGGCGGACCTTACACGATTACGATCCGCTCCTCTGAGGGTGAACGCACCGTTGAAGATGTTTATCTCTCCCTCGGCGATGCGTACGATCTGGAAGTGGTCATGGGCGCTGTGGTCGCCGAGGATATTGTCGTGGTCGGTAATCTGATCGAGCAGAATTTCGGGGCGGTTGGCCCCAACTCCACTTTCTCTGAAGCGGACCTTCGCAACGCGCCCGCTATCAATCGTGATATTAAAGATGTCGTTCGTCTGGACCCACGCATTTATGTGGATGAAGCGTTCAACGATTCCATTCAGTGTGCCGGTGCCAATCCCCGCTTTAACAGTTTGACGGTGGATGGTGTTCGCATGAACGACAATTTTGGGTTGAACAGCAATGGTTATCCCACAGAGCGCATGCCGTTTTCCTACGACGCAATTGAGCAGGTATCCGTTGAGCTGGCGCCGTTCGACGTGCAGTACGGTGGGTTCAGCGCCTGTAACATCAATGCGGTCACGCGCTCCGGCACGAATGAAGTGCACGGCTCCGTGTTCTTTGACTATACCGACGATTCCCTCAGTGGCGACTCGCTCGAAGGTGATCGCATTGATATCGCCCCGTTTGATGAACAACGTTATGGCTTCAGCGTCGGTGGCCCTATTGTCAAAGACAAGCTGTTCTTCTTTACAGCGTATGAAAAGCTTGAAGGTGTCAGCACGTTTGGTCGCGGGCCTGCGGATAGTAACGTCGCCACGCCGGTGGAAGGCGTCAGTCAGGATCAGATTGACGAGATCGCCCGCATCGCCCGCGACGTGTACGATTATGAGCCGGGTGGATTTCCCAGCAGTCTGCCCATCGAAGATGAAAAGCTGTTAGTGAAACTCGACTGGAATATTAACGAAGATCATCGCGCGGCATTGACGTACAACTACAACGATGGCTTCAGTATCAGCCAGTCCGATGGCGACTCCAATGAGCTGGAATTCTCCAATCATTACTACGAACGCGGTGCGGAGCTTAACAGCTACGTGGGCCACCTGTTCTCGGATTGGAACGATCAGTTTTCCACGGAAGTGAAACTGGGCTACCAAAAACTGGAAAACCGGCAGCTGTCGTTGGCGGGGGTCGACTTTGGTGAAGTGCAGATTAGCACAGAGAACGATCACGACAACGACGGCACCCCGTCCGAAGCCACCGTCTATCTCGGTGCGGACGATTCCCGTCATGCCAACAAGCTCAGCTACGAAACGTATAACCTGAAGCTGGCCGGCACTTACTCTCTGGATAACCAGTCATTCACATTGGGCTTCGAGCGTGAAGAGTTCGAGGTGTTCAATATGTTTGTGCAGGAGTCAGAAGGCGAGTACCGTTTTGATTCGATTGAAGATTTTGAAGCCGGTACACCCAGCACCATTATTTACGAAAACGCCAGTGGCACCAATGTGAAGGAAGATGCGGCAGCCGAGTTTGGCTACGCCATCAATACGCTCTACCTTCAGGACGAAATCTATTTTGGTCGCAACGACCTCACCGTGGTCGCCGGCTTGCGGTACGACTGGTATGAGAGTAACGATGTACCCGTCTGGAACCGCGATATTCTTCACTCCTACGGACTGGATAACGAGCAAAACCTGGACGGTAAGGACCTGTTGCAACCGCGCCTGGGTTTCACCTGGAATGTGACGCCCGCCATGGAGTTGCATGGCGGGGTAGGGCGTTACTCGGGGGGCAACCCGAACGTATGGGTGTCCAACAGCTACTCCAACGACGGCGTCACCCAGATTGAAGTGAGCGATGATTCCGGAACGTCTGTTTTTGATAGGCCTTTCACCGGTAATGGTCGACCGATTTACGACATTCCACAGGATCTGTATGACCGCGTAGCCGCCGGTGAAGGCGGGGCCGGTGGGGTGAACCTGCTCGACCCGGACTTCAAAATTCCCTCGGCCTGGAAGTATGCGTTGGGTGGTAGCTACGACTTTGGTAACGACCTGCTGTTGTCGGCCGACTTACTGTACAGCGAGATGGAAGATGCGGCGATCATCTCTGACATCTCCCGCGTGCAAACCGGCACCGCCATTGATGGCCGGCCAGTGTATGGCAGCATTGACGGTCGTTCGGAAGACTTTATGTTGACGAACGCAAAGGGCGATTCCGGCAAGTCCTTAACTTTTTCGGTAGGGCTCAGCAAGTACTTTGATTTCGGTCTGGAAACCGCCTTCGGTTACGCCTACAGCGATGCTGAAGATGTGAATCCCATGACCAGCTCGGTCGCCTTCTCCAACTACACCAACCTGGCCACGGCGAATCCGGAAAATCCCGGCGCCGCCACTTCCAACTACAATATTCCTCACCGCTTTACTGCGAAGATAGCGTATGAAAAAGCCTTTTTCGGTGATTACAACACCCGCATTACCCTGTTTGGTTCCGCGAACGAAGGCCGACCCTACAGCTACACCGTCGATGATGGCTTCCTGTTTGGCGACTCCACCGGGTTTATTCAGCGGCATCTACTGTATGTCCCCACCGGGCTCGATGATCCATCTGTCGTATTTGGCGATGAATTTAATACCGGTGCATTTTTTGACTGGGTAGATCAGGAAGGATTGGATCGGGGGCAGATCATGCCGCGCAATGATGTCTATAGCGACTGGTGGGTGAAATTCGACCTCAAACTTGAACAGGAACTGCCCGGCTTTATGAATGATCACCGATCGTCCTTGTTCATGGTGGTTGAGAACCTGGGCAATCTGCTGAATGATGACTGGGGCGTGCAGTACGAAACCAGCTTCCCGAGAATGCAGACCGCCGTATCAGCCAGTATGGACGACCAGGGACGTTACGTTTATGAGAGCTTCAATGACCCGTCCGGTCCGACTCGTGTGGGGGATGCGTCTCTGTGGAAAATTCGCATCGGGCTGCGGTACGACTTCTAAGCGTTCCCCGAGAGAATCGGGGTGCTTGCGGCAGGGCCGGAATCAGTTGTAGACTTCGGTCATGAAGCGAACTGCCCTGATGATATTCCTGATAGTGCTTTCGGTCGCGAACCTCGTGTTCGCGGCTGATTGGCATGAGGCGGATCAGGGAGCCGCTTTGGAGCACGTTGTGCCGGATGGGGAACTGTCGTCCAACGTTCGACTCCGCACGCCGAGCACAACCACGCGCATCCTCCCGGCGGTAGCTGTAGCCATGCGCACAGCTGTCACGCCCACGCTCACCTCTTTTCCATGGCGTTTAATGGCCATCACACGTCTCTGAACAGAAGCCATCGCTGGCAAACCCTGGCGTTGCCCATGCCTCCCCAGCATTTTATGGCGCCCGACGTTCCCCCTCCCATCGCCTGACTTTTCCCAAATGATCAAGCCGCCACGGTTACCGTACTGAGTGACGGTGGCGTTCTCCCTATTTGGAAAACAGGCAGATTAGGCATGTTTACAATTCTCGACGGCCAAAGCGCGAGGCGGATTGCGCTGGGGCTGCTATTGGTTGTCTTTCCGGCGCTGACGTGGGCGATAGATAGTTCGCCAGGATCGACGCCACCTCCCGACGGGACAACCTTGACACTTCAGCAGGCTCTGGCTTACACGCTGGAGCGTCATCCCGAACTATCCCAGTTTCCGTATCGCCAGCGCGCCGCCGATGCGCGCGCTTTGCAGGCAGGTTTATCGCCCAACCCGGAGTTGTCTCTGGAAGTGGAAAATGTGGCCGGCAGCGGTCGGTTTTCCGGCACTGACTCGGCGGAAGCCTCGCTGGTACTCAGTCAGTTGATAGAGCTCGGAGGTAAACAGGCGAGCCGCGAAAAAGTGGCTCGTTACCAAAGAGAGATGGTCGACAGTGACTACGATCTGATGCGTTGGCAGGTGCTGGCGGAAACCGTACGTCGGTTTCTTGCCGTTGCGTCGGCTCAAGAAGCGCAGAGGCTCGCTGAGCTGTCACTCAGCCTTACGCGGGAGAGCCGGGATGTAAGCCGTCGCCTGGCGACAGCGGGTGCCGCTAATGAGGCTTCTTTGCAGCGATCGATTATCGCAGTGAGTCGCGCCGAGGTGGCGGTCTTCGAATCTGAACAAAGGCTGGCGGCGGCCCGAGTCTCATTGGCCGTTCAGTGGGGGGATACTGAGCCACGTTATACAAAGGTCGCGGCCGATCTTTATCAACGGGTCCCGCTTCCCGGCTTCTCTGAGGTTCGCGAAAATCTGAAGCGGGCACCAGAGTTGATGCGCTTTGTGACGGAGCGTCGTTTACGTGAGGCCGAGCTGCAATTGGCGCAAGCTCAGGGCCGGCAGGATCTGAGGGTCGGGATCGGGATAAAACAGATACAGGAAAGCGACGATCAGGCGCTTACCTTCAGCCTGTCCATGCCGCTCGGATTTCGAAATCGCAACCAGGGGGCTATTGCAGCGAGTCAGGCGGAGTTCGAGCAACTCACGCTGGAGGAGCAGGCAACCCGTATCCAACTGATGGCGCGCCTTCAGCAAGTGTACCAGCAGCTGGAGATGTTTCGAAAAACCGTAACACTATTGCAATCGGACGCACTGCCAGCGGCTAGGAAATCGCTCGCCAGTATTACGAAAGGCTATGAACAGGGCCGGTACTCCTATCTTGAGTTAGCCGAAGCACGCCGGGAACGTATAGCGGTTGAGCGTGACGCGCTGCAAGCGGCCACAGACTTTTATCAGACATTGGTAACGCTGGAACAGCTGGTAGGCAGGGGGCTTGCAGGCCCTTGGCCTATTGAACCAAACCGGTCTTTCTCTGCTACAGAATTACAAGGTGACTCATGAACAGTGTGGCTGATTGTCGAAAAGTATTCGCGTGCGTTCTATTGACGCTCTTAAGTTTTTTCGCGCTTTCCCCGGCTATTGCAGAGGAAGACCACGATCACGATCACGAAGAGAGCGAAGAAGCGTCGCACATCAGTGCGGCCGATCTGGAGGCTCTGGGGGCAGAAGTTGCCGTTGCCGGTCCAGGTACCATTGCGCGCACGATTTCTCTACCGGGTGAGGTAACGCTGAATAGCGAAGCGGTTGCGCGAATCAGTCCGCGCTACACCGCGCAGCTGGTAACAGTCAGTGCCCGGATAGGTGACACGGTAGAGGCGGGCGAAACGCTGGCCGAAGCGGAGAACTCACAAACGCTGCAACGCTTTCCGTTGCGGTCGTTAATTGACGGCACCGTTATCCAGCGGGAGGTGGTGCTGGGGGATCAAATCCAGCCTTCGGAGGTGGCGTTTGTGGTGGCCGACTTGTCAACGCTGTGGGTCGACATCGCACTCTACCCGCAGGACCTGGCACAGGTGCGTAGCGGGCAGGTCGCACGTTTAAGTACCACCTTTGGTCCTGAGCCGACGGAGGTACGCATTGACTATGTGTCGCCCAGTGTGAGCGAAATATTACGCACCGGTATGGCCAGAGTATTCCTGGATAACACCCACGGAGAATGGCGGCCGGGCATGTTTGTTCAGGCCGATGTGGTCGTGGCCACGTCAGAGGTTGATATCGCGGTGCCCCACAGCGCGGTTATTGAGTACGAGGGGAATACCGTCGTGTTTGTGCAAGAGGGCGATCAGTGGCATCCCCGAACCGTCGAACTGGGTCAGCGTGGCAATGAGAGGGTCGCGGTTCAGTCTGGTCTGCAGGTAGGTGACACCTATTTGGCAAAAGGCGGGTTTATGGTGAAAGCCGATTTGCAAAAAAACGAATTCGAATCCGGTCACAATCACTAACGGCGGAGAAACAGTATGCACGCATTGATACGTTATGCGTTGGGCAGCCGCCTTCTGGTGATCGCGTTTTTGTTGGCGGTCGTCACAGGTGGTTATTTTTCCTATCGCAGTTTGCCGGTGGATGCCTACCCGGATATTTCACCAGCGCTGGTTCAAGTGTTTGTGGAAACTGAAGGGCTGGCCCCAGAGGAAGTGGAGAAATATGTAACCTATCCAGTAGAGAGCGCCATGAATGGCTTGCCAGCGCTGGATCATGTGCGCTCGGTCTCGAATTTTGGTTTGTCAGTCGTGAACATTTACTTTGAGGACGGGACGGATATCTACTTCGCCCGTCAACTGGTGAGCGAGCGATTGCAAAATGCCCGACAATCCATACCGGACGGTTTTGGTGACCCGGTAATGGGGCCAATCACCACCGGCCTCGGGCAAATTCTCTTTTATGTGCTGGAGGACACCACTGGCGAATACACGCCCATGGAGTTGCGGGAGGTGCAGGACTGGATTGTGAAATTCAATCTGCAAACCGTAAAAGGCGTAACGGAAGTGCTGTCAATTGGCGGCGAGGTTAAACAGTTTCAGATCCGTATTGACCCTAAGGCATTGAGTCAATATCGAATCTCTCTTCCGGAAATCAAGCGGCGCATCGAAGCTAACAATGCCAATGCCGGAGCGCAATTCATCGTGCAAAACGATGAGCAGTTTATTGTCCGTTCTGTCGGGCTTGTCGAAAACCTCGATGACCTGGGCAACGTCGTCATAAAAACGGTGGATGGCGTGCCCATATATTTGAAGCAGCTGGGAGAGCTGACGCTCGGCGGTGACATTCGGCGAGGCCTCACCACGATGAACGGCAGGGGCGAGGTGGTAGTTGGTATGGTGCTGAAGCTTATTGGCGCCAACACCTCCAGCGTGATCAGTGCGGTCAAGCAGGAGCTGAGCACTATTAATGCCAATTTGCCGGAGGGCATCGAAGTCGCCCCATACTACGATCAGGCGCAGTTGGTTGAGGCGGCAGTCAGCACGGTGGTTAATGCCCTGGTGCAAGGCGTGGTTCTGGTTGCCATTGTGCTTCTGGCGTTTATGGGAGGGTGGCGGTCCAGTCTTGTCGTGGCCCTGTCTATTCCGTTCTCTGTGGGGTTGGCGTTGGTGGCGATGAAGTTTTTTGGAATCTCCTCCAATCTGATGTCACTCGGCGGCCTGGCGATTGCAATCGGGATGATGGTGGATGGCGCCGTGGTGGTGGTGGAAAACGTTGACAGGAGGTTGCGCGAAGCCAGGGCGGACGAGTCGCGCTTGCATGTGGTGGGTCGTGCCTGCCAGTTGGTGGCCCGTCCCATCGTGTTCGCCATCAGTATTATCGTCGTCGTGTTTATTCCGCTGTTTACCTTGCAAGGCGTGGAGGGCGCCACCTTTCGTCCTTTGGCCTACACCGTCTCATTGGCAATGCTGGGGTCGCTGATCTTTGCGTTGATCATCGCGCCGGTGCTGTCGGTGGCACTCATGCGTCGCCCCAAGCGCCCGGCGGGTTCGACCGGTTCAGGAGGGATCGTCGGCATTTTGGAGCGGCGCTATCAGCCCGTGGTCAGCGCTTTGGTGCGACGGCGTGGCGTGGCCGTCGCTATCGCGGTGATCGTGTTAGGCGTGGGCTTGGCGGTGGTGCCCCGCCTGGGCTCCGAATTCGTTCCTCGGTTTAATGAAGGGGACTTGTTGATTCGGGCAACGATGTCGCCTTCTATTTCTCTGGAGAAAGCCGAGGCGTCCATGACGTTGTTCGAACGGCGTCTGCTTGAGCAATTTCCGGAAGTGACGCAAGTGGTGACGCGCATCGGCCGCGGGGAGGTGGGCGCCCATGCCGATCCGGTGAACAGTGCGGAAATTTTTGTCGCGTTGAAGCCACAGCAGGAATGGGAGACGGCGGATTCACTTGAAGGATTGTACTCGGCAATGAGCCGCGCGTTTGAAGACTTTCCCGGTGCGCAGTTTAACTTTACGCAGCCCATCGCCGCTGCGGTGGACGAACTGCTGACAGGGACCAAGGCTGAGCTGGCGGCCAAGTTGTTTGGGGATGACCTGGCGGTTTTGGATCGCAAAGCGGCTGAGATAGCGCAGGTCATGCGCTCGGTTCCCGGTGCAGAAGACGTTCAAAAAGATCAGGTCAGCGGAACACCTCAGGTTCGTATTCGTTTGAATCGCGAGGCGATTGCGCGCTACGGGTTGAGCGTATCCGAGGTGCAGGAGACACTGAGCGTAGCGGTGGGTGGTGCCAGCGCTGGCCAGGTGTTTGAGGGCATTCGCCGGTTTGATATCAACCTTCGATTACAGGGGGATGCACGGGATCGCACCGACGAGATTCGGCAACTGAAAGTTCACACTACGCAGGGACAACAAGTGCCGTTGCGTGAATTGGCTACAGTGGAGGAAGTCTCGGGGCCCAGGCAAGTAACGCGTGAAAACAATCAGCGCTTTATTACCGTCCAGGCCAACGTTCGGGGTCGCGATATCGGATCATTTGTTGCGGAGGCTGACCGGGTGATTGCCGATCAGGTGGAGCTGCCCCCGGGCTACTTCCTGAAATGGGGCGGGCAGTTTGAGCTGCAACAGAAAGCCAATCAGCGGCTGGCGATTGTGGTTCCCATTACGCTGGTCCTGGTGTTTCTGATGTTGTACGCCAACTTCGGGTCGGTGCGCAACGCGCTGCTGATTATGCTGAATATTCCGTTGGCGCTGGTGGGCGGGGCGGTATCGTTATGGCTCAGCGGACTCAGCCTCTCGGTACCTGCATCGGTTGGCTTCATCGCCTTGTTTGGTATTGCGTTGGAAAATGGACTGGTGCTGGTCAGTTACCTGAATGAGTTGGTCCGCAACGGTGTTCCCATGGCCCAGGCCTGTGTTCAGGCCGCCGTCTCTCGCTTGCGCCCGGTCATTATGACCGCCGTGACCACCGGCTTGGGTTTGCTACCGTTGATGTACGCTACCGGAACCGGCAGTGAAGTACAGCGCCCGCTGGCCACCGTTGTGGTAGGAGGCCTGGTCACCGCCACTATCCTGACGTTGCTGATTTTACCCGCGCTCTATCCGTGGTTTGTCGGCCGTTCAGCCTACAGGCAAGCCTGGCGCGGTGCCAACGTAGAGTGATTGTTGGAGCCATGCGATCTGTCAGACTTTGAGGAGCCTATCGTCATGTCCGGTATAACCGCCTATAGTAAAGATGAAAATTTCTTGTGTGGTGACGTTTATGCATAAGCACTTTCATGGATATCACGCTCATGGACATCACTCTCACTCCCATGGGGATCACCATCAGGGAAACGGCAGCAGCCGTCGGATCGCCTGGGCGTTTTTTCTGAATCTCGGATTTACCGTGATTGAGTTTATCGGCGGGCTGCTCACCAACAGCACCGCGATCATGGCCGATGCGGTCCATGACCTGGGCGACAGCCTGTCCATTGGCTTGTCCTGGGTGTTGGCCAAATTCAGTGGGCGTGAGGCCTCGGGCTCATTCACCTATGGCTACCGGCGTTTCTCTTTGCTGGGGGCGTTGATCAACGGACTGGTTCTGGTCGCCGGTTCGTTGTGGGTGCTGGCCGAGGCATTACCGCGTCTGGTCGATCCGCAAATGCCAGTGGTCGAGGGCATGCTGGGGCTGGCCGTGTTCGGAGTGACGGTGAATGGTTATGCCGCCTATAAACTCAGCGAGGGTAAAACGCTGAATGAGCGAGTGCTTAACTGGCACTTGCTCGAAGATGTGCTGGGATGGCTGGCGGTGCTGGTGGTGTCGGTCGTCATGCTGTTTGTGGACTGGCCCATTCTGGACCCGCTGCTGTCCATTGGCTTTACGCTGTTTATTTTAATTAATGTTGCGCGCAATTTCTGGGAGACGGTGCGTTTGTTCTTGCAGGCAACGCCCTCACCGGAGACGCGCGCGGAGATTGAGCGAGCACTGGAGGCCTTACCGGGTGTCTGTGGCATTCACCATTTGCATTTCTGGTCGCTGGATGGCGAGCATCATGTACTGACGGCACATCTGAGCGTGTCGGGGTTGCGCACCGCGGATGAGGTCCGTTTGCTGAAGGAGAGGGTGTCCGTGGCGCTGGCCGATTATGATCTGGCGCACACGACCGTGGAACTGGAATTGGAGGATGAACAATGTCGGGACGTCAGTGGGGCCAGGGTGCCGCACTGATTCTCTACGGCGGCACCCGGTTCGGATAAGCTGGGGGATCAGTCGAGATCCCACGCGGCTAGCTGGATACGGGCGGCCGCGCCGTACAAAGTACTGGCGTCACCGTCGATATTGCCCTCCGGAACCAGCATCGGCCACAGGGGGCGTACTAGTTCAAGCTGTGCACTGACTTCGTCGACAATACCCGGGCCTTCGGCGCGCTGGGCATCGGTCAGGTTGGCCAGGCGGATGCGGGCGATTTCCACGAAGCCCATGGCATCCTGGTATTCGTGAGCGTTGACGATTTCACCGTTTTTCACCCCGATCGCGTACTCTTCGGCGGCTACACGAACCATACGCTCAATGCCCAGCAAAGCGGTTTTCAGGCTGTCATCCGCGGCATTCTCAGCGGTGGCTACCGCCTGCTCGAGTTCGCGGTGACGCTGCTCGACAGTTTCCTCGGACTCCCCGTTTTCAACGGCGTTGGCCAGGGCGCTCAACTCGTCAGCGAAGCCATCGTTATCCCTCGCCTCAAGCGCGGGCAACAAACCCGCGTACAACTCATCGCCCGGGTGTTTCATGTGCGTCAGCGCCATGTCTTTATGGCCGTGCTTGTAGAGCTGCACACCGACCCACAAATGGCCCCGTACCAGACCCAACTGCCCCAGGAAAGCGGCATCGTTGGTAGTGAGATCAATGTCGACCGCTCCCTCGGCTTCGCCGCCACCGGTAGCGGCTGCCGCCTGCATGGCGGAGTGGCTGCTGTGTGAGTTTACGGCGTCGTGCTCACCGGAGTGATTTTCTGCCATGGCACTGCCTGCAATCAGGGCGGCGCCGAGGCCTAGCCAAACTTTACGCTGTTCATTCATGGCGTTTATGTCTCTTAGTTGGATTTCAATGAATTGTGACAAGTCGCTATAATACGGGCGATTTTGTCATAAATGAGATTGAGTCTCAATATAGGTGGCGTCGATGATTTTGTACCTGCAGCACGTGCTGGACCCCGGCACCCTGGAAGCCGTTCGGGAACGCCTGGCGGATCAGGCGTTCGACGACGGCGCGACCAGTGCCGGCTGGGCCGCCCGCGAGGTAAAACGCAACGAGCAGGCGAGGGATGATAAGTCCCGCGCGGCGGTACTCTCCCTGGTGGAGTCCCACCTGCGTAAGCATGCCCTTTTTGCCAGCGCTGCGCTGCCCAAGGCGTTCCCCCGTTTGTTGATTAACCGGTATGGGCCCGGCATGCACTACGGGTCTCATATGGATGACAGCGTGGTTCACGGGCAGCGCACGGATTTGTCGTTCACGCTGGGGCTGACGCCGCTGGCGGACTATGAAGGCGGGGAGCTGGTGCTGGAGGACAGCACCGGGGATCGCGCCTGGCGCGTGGGTGCTGGCGACGTATTGCTGTATCCCTCCACGTTTTTGCACCGGGTCGAAGCGGTGCGCTCCGGCACCCGCCTGGCCGTGGTCGGTTGGGTGCGCAGCCTGGTGCGCCATGACCATCAACGGGAGATTCTGCTGGATCTCGATACGGCGATGCGCACTGAATTTGATGAAAAAGGAAAAACCGCGCAATTTGATCGGCTGAGCCGGAGCCGAAATAATTTGCTGCGACTGTGGGCGGAGGATTGAACTTGTCGCGCTTGGCCCCCATCTAAGTGTCAGGTTAAGAAACGTAGTTTTGCTTGTGTTCCGGGAATTGTTCCGGTAGCGTCAAGGATACTGACGCCAAGTCAGGCCGCTTTCAGAATTTATTAAGGCGATACACACACACCATGTTCTTGCGTCCTTTTTATGCCATCCTGACCGCCCTGTTGCTGGGTGTGAGTCTGTCGGGTCCCACAGTGGCCACGGCAGAAGGCATTTATGAAGCGCATGAAAAGGTGTTCAAAACGGCGGTGGGAGACCGGGTTGCGCTTCCTCCCAATACCGTGGATCACGACTCCGAGGATGTAGGTGCCCCATTCGTGGCGCTGGTGCCTCAAAGCCACGGATTTTCGTCCCCTGTCCTTGCCTCTTTTCCATTTGTCAAAGGGCCGGATGCCCAATGCCCCCCGGCTCGCGCCTCCCCTCTGTACCTCTAAACCGCATTGATTGAATCAGTCGGCGACTGTGCCGATGTGTGAATTTACTCGCGCCTGTATTGATTGCCAGTCGCGTTTTAGAGCGTGTTATAGAGGTAGTACCATGAAAACATTGAACGTTTACCGTCTCGACCCTGTTGACCACCTGGTAAAACCCCAGGAGTTTTCCGATGTTGATGAATTCTCTCCGGCGTTGAGCCTGATGACGGATTTCCGCACCCATCAGCCGCACATCGTCAGTGCTAATGTTCCGGCGTTGGGCGTGGCGCGCCTGATGGCCATGGAGGGCGTGGACAGCAAGCTGGTCGTGGACCGGGATCATGAATTTATCGGCTTGTTGACTGCGGATCGCCTGTCGGAACAGTATATCCTGGTGACTCAGACCATGCAGGGCGTGGAGCGGTCCGAGCTGACCGCCGCTGACATGATGCTCCCGCGAGCCGCTATTCCCGCGCTGGATTACGAAGCACTGAAAGGCGCTACGATCAGGGATCTGGTGCGTACGCTGCGTGAAGCGGGTGAAAACCATTGCCTGGTGCTTGACCGTGACGAGCACCACATTCGGGGCCTGATCTCCGTTCAGGATATTGCCGAACGCTTGCACCGCGACGTTCAAGTGCGCCCCAAAACCTCCATTATGAACGCTGTACAGGCTTGATGCGCTTGCCCCGCCCAACCCCGGCGGGGCTTTTTTAACCACAGCTTTCCTTTTTACCACGCCCTCTTCCCCACTTCCTTCTCCCTCGCCTGAGGCTGACCTAAGACTGAAATGTCACTGACTTTTACGGCGGTCGGCTACCCTGCCGGAAAGTATTGCAATTTGCTTTGGTATTAAATACCATTATTTTTTTATAAGTGTGAAAATAAGTATCAGGCCAGGCCGGTGCTTGTCCTCCAGTGGGTCGGACGGACGTTCTCAACAATCAGAAATATGCACCTGGAGTGAATATATGAAGTATCACTGTTTTACCCCCAAGGCGCTTGCGTCGCAAATCACCCTGGCTACAGCCGGGTTGTTGTCCGTGGGCAGCTGGGCGCAGGCACCGGCTCAACCGATGGTCGAGGAAGTTGTGGTGGTCGGCTTGGCAGCCAGCCAGGAGAGAAACCTGGATGCCAAGCGGTTCGCCAACAGCGTCACCGACACGGTGACCGCCGAGGAGATCGGCAAACTGCCGGATGTGACCATCGCCGACACACTGCAGCGAGTGCCGGGGGTTCAAATCCGTCGTTCGGCGGGTGAAGGCTCTACCATTAATGTTCGCGGCATGCCCCAGGTGACGGCGCTGCTCAATGGCGAGCAGTTCCTCAGTGCCGGTTCGATCACGACGGTACAGCCGGACTTCACCGATGTGCCGTCCTCCCTGATTTCCGGTCTTGAAGTCCATAAGTCTCCTACCGCTTCGCTGTTGGCCGGGGGTGTTTCCGGCACGATTAACATGCAAACGGTGCGTCCGTTCGATCTCGATGAAGGGCTGACACTATCCGGTAACGCGGAGATGAGCCGCGGCTCCGAATCCAAAGAGGATGACGGCAAGCTCTCCGCGTTTGCCGGTTTTAACCATGGGGATTTTGGCGTTGTCGTAACCGCGACATTCGATCAGAGCAATCTGGCCAACTATCGCAATGGCACCATCCTGAACGGTATGGAAGTGATTGGTGAAGATGAGCGGGATCAGCGCGATTTCAACAACGACGGCGATAACAATGACAGCTTCCTGACCCAACGCTTTCACGGCGTGATGGACAAAACCACCGAACGGGAGCGGATGGGCCTGAGTACCAGTGTTCAAGCCAATCTGTCGGACAGCCTGGAGTTCATCGGTGATGTGTTCTACACCGAAATGGATGATTACGACCGGCAGCAGGGGATGATGATCGATACGGTGCGCGGTAACAACTGGGCCTATTCGGACGACTTCGATGCGCGCCTGGAAGGCCCGCTGGGTGGCTCGATCTATACCACCAACCGTGCCACGCTGATGGTGCCCCGTGTCAGCTCCTACTCCGAGTCGCTCACCAATGGTCGTGAGTCCACCAACGTCAACCTGCAACTGAATTACGACAACGGTGGTCGTTTGCGCGGCTCTGCCCGATATCTGCACGGGGATGCCGAGCGCACCCACACCGAGAACGTTGCCCACGGATTTATCACCAGCGGTGAGCAACACGGCTTGCTGCGCAATGATGGCGGTGGCGTCGAGCCGGTCAACCCGCGAGGTTACGGGCCCGATCTGGTAGAGGTGGGCTTTGATCGCACTGGAAAATACGTTGATCTGGCGTTCGAGCCGGGTTTTGGCGACGACATTACGCGCTATAACCTGGTTTCCACCTACTCGGAAAACAATTTCACCGAAGAAGCTTCTCTTGATGTATTGCGCCTCGACGGCAGCTACGACTTTGACGCGAACCACATCACCAGTGTGGATTTTGGGGTGCGGTATGGTCAGCGTGATGTTGATCGCGAAACCTACATTCTGGTCGCACCCTTTACCACCGGTTCCCTGTCGGCGGATGTGATGTGGAAGGACTCTGGCGCTTCCTTGGGCGATACCAATGGCGATGGTGAAAACAGCGTGGCGGGCGGGGACCTGACGCTTGGCTCCACGCAGTACTACACCGATCTGCCGGATGGCTGGGTGAATGAGCGAACTAACTTCGGCCCGAGCAAGCTCGGTGGAACCTTTTACTTCGTGAATCCTGAAATGCTGGATGACAACGTTGCTTTTCAGAATGCCATCTATCCGGGCAATAAAGCTTTGGTCGATCCAGCGACCTCCTACAGTGTGGAGGAGGCTACTCAAACCGCGTACGTTCAGGTGAACTTTGAGGGTGACATCGGTTCTTTCCCGTACTCCGGGAATATTGGCGCCCAGTATATTCAGACTGACCTGGATATTATGCAGAATCTGGTGGGTGGGGGCAGCCCCTGTTCGCTGTGTACCGTGTCGAACAAGATCGGCGAGGAAACCATCGAGCGGAGCTACGATGATTTCCTGCCAGCTGCCAACCTGGCGATTGAGTTGACCGACGACGTGATTTTGCGTGCCGCCTACGCCAAAACCATGACCAGCCTGGATATTGATGACCTGGCTGGTGGTTTAAGTGTCGGTCGCAGTCGCGCTGGTAGCGTGTTGGGAGCCGAGCTGGGGGTTAACCCTGATTTAATGGTGGCTATCAACGGCGTTCAGAACGGCAATCCAGGTTTGGAGCCCTGGCGGTCCGACAATTTCGATCTGTCGGCCGAGTGGTATTTCGCTTCCAACAGCATGATCAGCCTGGCGGCCTTCTACATGGACATCGAATCCTTTATCGAAAGTGGCACCGTCATGATGGGGCTGCCGGACGAGGATGGCGTAGTGCGTCGTGAACTACCGGTCAGCACCAATATCAATGGTTCCGGCGGCAGCATTAAAGGGCTTGAGTTTGCCTATCAGCAAGCCTTTGATTTTCTGCCGGGTTTTTGGGGTGGTTTTGGGACCAGCCTGAACTTCACGTATGCCCCCAGCGACAGCGCCAACGTGGATGTTTATGGAAGTTCACTGCCGATTCAGGACAACTCGGAGCGTTCGGGTAACGCCGTGCTTTGGTATGAGCAGTACGGGTGGCAGGTGCGCCTGGCGGCCAACTATCGCAGTGACCGACTGGACCGCCTGGCCGATCCGTTGGGGCAAGGGGTTATTCCCATCTGGACAGATGCCACCACCTACATGGATCTTTCGGTGAGTTATGACGTGACGGATGAAGTCAGTGTGTACGTGCAGGGCAGCAACATTACCGAAGAGTTCGAAGACCAGTACGCGCAATGGGAAGACTATGTGATTACCCAAAACATCTACGAAAGCCGCTGGGCTTTGGGGGTGCGCGCCCGCTTCTAAACATCACCTACGATGCAGCGCCATCGACCTGGAAACCGATGGCGCCGCCTAACAACTTCCTCCTGCTTGCTCCTTAATACCGGCTTGCCGTGTATTAAGGAGTTTTTTTTGTGCCCGTGTGACGACGTTAAAACCGCCAGCCCAGAGTGGCACCAGCCAGCGTCACCTGCTGCTTGTCGAAGAAGATCCGTTGTGCCTTGATGCCCAGCGCCAGATGGTCAGTCAGAGACATCTCCGCGGCCAACGCGACAAAACCATCGGTCCCGCGGCGACTGTCCAGTGACAGGTTCGGGCCGAATACAACGGAATCACTGTGCCAGCGATACAGCCCGGCTTCGCCGAGCAGACGCCAAGACTCTGTGGGTGCTACCCACCAGCGCTGGCTGAGGGTCCACCCATCGGCGCTGTAGGGATAGTTGTCTTCCAGAGCGCTTTCGAGCGTGGCAAGCTCGGTCTCGGGCACCTGGAAGCTGGCGGTTACATCGCCTAAATCCAGATAACCCGCGCCAATGCTGAAAAAGCTTGCCAGAGGCAGGTCCAGAGTCACACTAAAGGCCACCCGGTCCATGTCGTAGTCCGTGATCTGGACATTCACGTCGTCGTTGCCCATGCGTCGGGCAAAATCCGACGCGCTGAGGCTGGTGTCAGCACTGAAGATGCCGAGTTCGGCCCGCAGTTGCTGGAAGGGGTTCTCTTGCGCGGCGGCCTCTTGGGCCGGTACCAGAGCGGTGCCTAATAAACCGGCGCACAGCAAGCTAGGCAGAGTGCGGCCCCGTTTATTCAAAAGGGTCCAGCGACGGCTCATCCACAGACCACTCATCATCAGCAGCATGAACAGGCCAGAGTGACCGCCACCGGAACTGCGCGCTGTCACTTCGCCATCGTAAGAAGGTTGTTCCATACCGGGTTCCTCGGGCTCTTCGGGTTCTTCAATCGGTTCTTCTGGTGGCTCTTCGGGTTGCTCCGGTTCCTCGGGGAGGGCGCGGCTCACGGCGCCTGGGTCGGCTACGGCACCGTTTCTCTCTCCGTCGGCGTCGTTTGGTCCGCCGTCTTCGATGACCAGTTGCACACAGAAGTGTCCTTCGTTAAGACCCGCACTCCACAAGTTGCTGCCCGGGGGCGGGCAGTAGCCCGGGGTGCCGGGCGATGAGTATAGACGGTTGTTGTCGTCTTCTACAAAAGTTATCCAGGCTCCCTCCATGTATTTGCGGTAGACGGCCTCGGCAGGAATGGCAGCGCGCTGCGGAATGACGATGCTGGCGGGCTGTCCCACTTCAGGCAACCCTTGCATTTCGAAGTCAAAGATCCCGCCTACCGGTTCGAATAAACCGTCCTCGGTCAGTCCGTCCTGCTCCGTGATGTCGTCCCCGGAAAGCTCGGCACCGCCGGACGTGCTGATCATCGCAAAGCGCCCGAGGCTGCAGTTCAAGCCGGGCTCGCATTCCATCATGTAGGCCGTTTCGCCATTGGCCTGTTCGGGTAATACGTTGGGCGTGACACTGGTATCGAGATAGTTTGGAATGCCGTTTTGATTGCGGTCACCGAAGCCTTCGCTGGCATCGCTGATGCCATTGCCATTGCTATCGTCGGAAGCGCTCAGTGTGGGCACAGTTGGTACTACTACGAAGTATCGCTGAGTGCTGGTATTTGCTCCCCCGCTGTCCGTCACATTCAGAGAGGCCTGGTAAATGCCACTGAGCAGCTCGGCGGGATCAAACACGAAGGTGGCGTTGCCGGGATTGCCGTCGCTGTCCATTAACCGGTTATCGCTATTCGACCAGTCCAGGGTGTGGCTGTCCCCGGGATTGGGATCGTTGATCATAGCGGTAATGGAAACCGGGCCCCCATCGCGCGCAACTCTCAGTCGGGGGTCACCGTTTTGCTGGATGGAGAGTGTCACTTGCGGTGGAACGTTGCCTGCGGCGATGACCATTCGGTGACTGCTTTTGACCCCGGTATTGATGTTCTGAATATCGGGGTGGGCAGGGTCATAATCAGACTGCAGCTCGCCGCTTTCTGAATGAGTGTCGTCCAGACGGACCACCAAGACCTCATCGTCCTCGCTCAATCCATCGTCCGCAATGTTGACGGTAATAATGGCTCGGGTTTCCCCGGTATCAAAAGTGACTGTACCCCCGACGAGATCGTGATCATCGGTTGTCGCGGTACTGGCCGCCGTATCAATGGCGTAGGGCACGGTGAGTGGATAGAACGGAGACTGGCCATTAAGCTCCACGGAGAAGGTGGCCGTGGCGCCTTCCGCCGTGACCTGGTCTTTGCTCATGGAGACCAGAGGACGCAGATACAGGGTTTGTGCTTCCTCTGTCCGGTTACCCTTGCGGTCTTCAGCAAACCAGGTGATTTGATGTTCGCCAGGCGGTAGCAGTAGTTGCTGGTTGACGAGCCCGACAACGGAGGGGCTGCAGCAGGCATTGCCATCCAGGTTGTCGCTGGCCAGGTTATCCAGCGCGGCCTGGAGCATTTCATTGCTCGCGTCCGGGTCCAGCCCTAACAGCGCGGCGAAAGGCACGGGTGTGAACAGAGCGTTGGCGTTGAGCACGAGATCCGCCGGTGCGGTCAATTCCGGTGGATCCACATCCCGATAATCGTTCGGATCATTCGGGTCGGTGCCGTCGAGCCCTTCCTGGTAGTCACTTACGCCGTCGCCGTCGGTGTCTACACCGGCATTTACCTGAATGCTGAATGGAGGAAGGTTGGTGTTCGCCATGCCGTCGGTGACAGTGATCTGGATGTTAGCGTGTTGACCGATGGCGCCCTGGCTCGGTGTGCCGCTCAGGGTGCCAGTGAGGGTGTTGAAACTTAACCAGCTGGGTTGTCCTGTGATACTAAAAGTCAAAGTGTCGCCGTCGGCATCTGAGGCGGTCGGGGTGAACTCGTAGAGCTGACCTTCAATCGCGCTGGTCGGTGGTGCTCCCCCGATAGTCGGTGCGATATTGGTTCCGAACTGGAAACTGATGGTAGTGAGGTTTCCGGCCAGGTCTTCGGCTTCCACGGTAATGCTGGCGTTCCCTGGCTGGGCGGCGGTGACCTCAATTGTTCGATCAGCGCCACTGCCGCCCAAAATGATATTGGCCGATGGTACGACATTACTGTCGGAACTGGAGGTGGTGAGTTCCAGGTCCGCCGGGTCGGTCAGGTTGTCGTCAACCGTAAAGGGCAGAGCCCCGGTACTTTGTCCGAAGGGTATGGACTGGTCGGCAATATCATCGAGAGTGGGTGCGGTGGTATCAATGATCAGTGTTAATGTTGTCGAGGTGTCACCGCTGTTACCGGCGGCGTCGGTGGCCACCGCCGTTAGGGCGTGCTCGCCTTCGCTGAGATCGTCAGTCTCCAGCCTCCAGTCGCCATTGGTATCGGCCGTCGTGCTGCCAATCTCCCCGTCCACATCGCTGCTGAGGACGATCGTTGCGCTGGCTTCCGCTGTGCCGGTGATTTCCGGTGCGATGATCTGGGTGATGCCGTCGGTGTCATTGGCTCCGCTGTCGCTGGTGCTCGCCAGGCTTAAATCGGCGGGCGGACTCGGTGCGATGTTATCGTGGGTGATGACGGGTACGGAAACGGCATCGGCGGTATTCCCCACGCCATCTTCGGCGACGGCGACCAGGGCGTTGTCGGTGTTTTGCACGAGCGTATAGTCCACCGACCAGGTGCCGCTGCTGACGGTGGCACTGGCCAAGGAGAGGTTGTCATCGGGCTCGCCGTCTTGATCCGCGTCGACGTAAAAGTGAATGACAATGCCCTCTTCACTGTGGCTGCCGCTGAGCGTGTATTCGTCGCTGTTGACGCTGATCGCTTCGCTGGGTGTCAGGACAACGGGGATCTCGGGGGCGGTGGTGTCCAGTTGAGCGTTGGCGCTGGCGGGAGTGGATTCGTTATTGGCATCATCGATAATAATGACCTCTGCCGTTAGTTCACCATCGGCCAGGCCCGAGACATTGATGTTTGTCAGTGTTTGATCGGTGCTGCTAATGGCGACGGTGTCGGTGACCGGTGTGCCGCCGCCGTCACTGGTAATGGTGTACTCAGCCGTTGTGCCCACTTCCGCGCCGTTCAGGGTCAGACTGATATTGTTGGCACTGGCGGCGTTGATTTGACTGGGGCTTATACTGACCGTCGGTGCACTCGGCGCTTCAGTATCCACAGTGTGAGTCGCCCCGCTGGAAAAACTGGCCAGCGGGTTGCCGGCTGCGTCGGCGGCGGTTGAACCGGTGTAATCAAGTCGCAACTCGCCGGTGCCACTGATGTTGGTGACGGTCACGCTCACATTGTCACCGCTTGACGAGGACAGACTGCCAAGGGTGGCAGAGACATTGCCGGTGGTGGTCGTAAGTGTGAAATCAGCAAGCGTCAGGTTTTCAACCGTTTCCGAGAGGCTAACCTGGAAGGTGACTTCGCTGTCATTGGCGTTGGTGCCACTGACCGAGATCGTGTTGATTACCGGGGCCGTGTCATCCAGTGCGGCAGTATCGGTGACTTCACTGGCGCTGTTGCCCGCCTCGTCAGTGAGTGTGACGGATAGCGTCAGGGTCCCATCGGGCAAGCCGCTGACATCGATGCCGGTAATCTGGTCGGTAGCGGTGGCCAGGCTGCCCGAACCTGTGACGGTACTGCCACCACCACTGCTGGTGATTTCAAAGGCGTAGGTAGCATCGACTTCGGCCCCTGCAAAAGTGAAGCTGGCGTTGGCGGCGGTACCGGCATTGAAGGTGTCGTTATCAAACGTCACGGTATGGCCGTTGGGTGCGGCCGTATCCAGTGTGGCGGTGTCGGTAACGGCGGCGGCATTATTCCCTTCACTGTCGCTGAGTATGACGGATAGGGTCAACGTTCCATCGGTCAGGCCGCTAAGATCGATGCCGGTGACGTGGTCGGTAGCACTCCCAATAGTGCCATTGCCGGTAATGGAGCCGCCATTATTGCTGGTGATTTCATAGTTGAACGTGGCCCCGATTTCAGCTCCGGCGAAGGTGAAGCTGGCGCTGGCAGCTGTACTGGCGTTGAAGGTGCCGTTATCGAAGCTGATACTGTGACCGCTGGGCGCAAGATCATCGATCACCGTTATCGAAAAAACTTCCTCGTAGGTGCCGCCGCTATTGTCCGTGGTGCGAATACGTACGCTCTTGGTGTCTGCGGTCAGCCCGGCGGCGTTGTTTGCGCGCAAGGTATTTCCGCTGACATTAAAACTGCCGTTGTCTGTATCGCCGGTACCAAAGGCCAGTGTGTAGGTAAAGGTATCGTCGGTATCCGGATCGGTAGTGTTCAGGGTGCCCACAGTTGCGTCTTCGCCGTCACTCTGGTTGACGGTGTTGTTAGACAGATCAATGTCCGTGGGTGGGTTGTTGCTGGGGGCGGCATCGTGCCAAGTACCGCCCGCGTTAAGACATTCGATTTCGATAAGTGAGGGGAGCGTATTCGTGTAGTAGGTGTTATTAAAAGTATAGGTGTGACAGTGAGCATAGGGAGCCGTTGTCGACGAAAAGCTTTTTCTGCCATATTCCTTATGGTCACCTGACAAGGAAGCGCTATGATTCCCGTCGACGTTCAAGTGGCCATTTTTCTGCAAGAATGCCATGGTGCTTGCAACGCTGTGCGCCTCAGGTAAAGCGCTGACACTGGTCTCCGATCCGAGTTTGTCAGGCTTCCCTTTGGACGTCGAGAAAGCGGAGAAGGCATCCACTTGACTGACGGGTTCTGACGTCGTTTTTTCCTCGTAGACACTGGTTTGTTGTCGCAATCGGGTTTGGGACAAGACCCGGCTGGAAGCGTGGCCAAGTGGTGCGGCGGCAGCGAGCAGGGGCAGGGCAACCTTAGCCAGTGAGTTCAATCGTGTTTTATTGCGTGAAGAAGCCATGAGACATTCCTATTGTTTCAAACGGTTTCTGGGCAGAGTGCGGGAAACGTAAAGTGGTTGCGCATTCGAGGGTGCGAGGGCTCAATCACTTCCGGGAAAGTACAATGATCAATAACGGCCACATCGTAGATCTGGTCCACATTACCGGTGAAGGTAATGCGCCCGATCTCACAACCGTCTTCGAGATTAAAGAACCAGAGTCCGGAGTGAGTCTCGTCGTATTTTTTGGCCAAAGGTGCGGGCTTTCGAATATGGGATTGTCGGATTCTGGACAGGCCGACTACCATAATCGAGCCGATAAAATCGACGCCCCGGGTAAAGCCGGGGACTTCGGCCAGCACTTCATTTTTACCGGTGGCCGGGTCATAGCGGCAGATTTCCCCCAGCCCGGAGTTGCAGTAATACACAGCCCCCTGATACCAGTACGGAGAGTGGGGCATGGTGAGACCGTCCAGCAAGATCTCGTTTTGTGCAACGCTCATTAATGTGCCGGTGGCGCCGGGCCCGTCGCGCCAGCGTCCGGGTTGATCGTAGGTGGAAAAGGTGGTGACAAAGGCCGGCTTGCCGTCCTTGAGGGTCATACCATTGAGGTGACAACGGTCTTCCGGCGCCAGCCGGGAAATAAAATACGGCTTCCAGCGGGGAATAAAACTGGCATTGGCGTCGAGTGTACTCAGACAGGAAAAGCTGGAATTGACCACCCAGAGGCCATCGGTGCCCCAGGCGATATCATGGGTGTTGATCATGCCGGTGTAATGGGTGGAGCGAGTAATAAAACAGCGGTCGACTCTGTCATCCACCGGGGCATGTTGCGCCTCCATATACGCTTTTTCCAAGGGCTCTTCTTCGGCTTCGTCCGTATCTTTCTTAAGGCGAGGAGCCGTTCGGTCTTCCTCAATGCGTTTCAGGGGCTGCTTGATCTGTTGCAGCAGCCCGTCTTCGCGCTGGAACTGAACAATCTGGGTGAAAATGCCCAGGGTCAGCCCCCGGTCAGTAACGGCCAGCCCCATGGGGCGCGGAAAACGTTTGAAGTTGACATCCAGGCGCTCGCCATCCGTCCGAACCAGCATCAGGCGGCTGGTCTGGTAAGACGTAAAGGCCAAAGACACATTGAAGGCCTTCAATACCGCTGGCAGGTTGGAGGAATACTGGCACGAGAAATCCATCTCGGTACCGGTGTTCCCGAGCGGTGCCTGATTGACACGGTTATGAGTCATGGGTCTTCCGTTACTCCTGTGTTATATCGCTTGAATATCTTATCCAGTTCGAGCTTCAGGTTCTGCAAAGATAGTGTCGGCTGTTCACTGAGAATCAACGCCGCTGTGCCGGTCACAATAGCGGCGGAGAGGGAAGTGCCCCCAAACGGCCCTTGCCCCCCACCATATTGTGTGGTCGACACCGGTGTCCCCGGTGCCATCAGATCAATGCTGTTCCCATGATTACTGAAAGGGAGGCGCTTTCCCTGATGATCAGCAGCACCTACGACAATGGCGCTGTCAATGGAGGCTTCGTTGTCGTCGGCGGTAATTATTCGGTTTTCATTACCTGAAGCGAACACCACGGCCATGCCGCGTCCGTCGCGTCCCTCTTTGCTCAGGCTGTTGACGGCGTCGGCGACCGGCTCAAGCAGCAAGTCGGTGTGCCAGCTGCAGTTTAGCACGTCGGCGCCAGCCAGCGCCGCCAATTGAAAAGCAAGCAGGCTGTTAGAGGTCCAGCTGTCAGGCTGCCTGAGCGCGATGAACTGCGCCTGCGGCGCCAGGCCGTTCAGGCGGGCGTCATGTTGGTAAAGCGCGAAAATGACGCCTGCCACCTGGGTGCCGTGGGTGTCCTGTGGGCTGACAGGTGCGGCGCCCATTTGCCGACGGGAGAGATCAAACTCAAAGATCGGGTCAATATGAGACAGCGCCGGGTGGGACAAATCGAAGCCGTCATCGATAATGGCCACTCGAACACCTTCTCCGGGCGCGTTGTCGAGCCGGTCGGCCAGGTTGAAGCGGTTGCGCCGATTAACGACTGGAGCAGAAGTGTTGACGGACTTCGATGGGTAGTTGAGCTGGAGTATATCCGGCTGTACCAGAGAGACGCCCGGCAAGCCGGATGCCGTTTTCATGGCCGTGCGGATGTCTATGGAATCACGCAGTGTGATTTGCACATAGCGAAACGGGTCCGCTTCAAAAAGGACGGAAGTTCGGCCGATGGCCTGTGCCGCCTTGGAAAAGTCGCCCGGATTAATGGTGGGAGACACTTTGACAATCAGGCGCGAGGCAACCTCTACCCGGTGGTTTGTGCCCGGCAAAAGGTAATGCTGCCCCTCTTTTTGCAGCTCGATGGTTTCTCCGAAATTCTGAAACAGCAGCGGGGCAGCTTCCACCCCGCTGCATATCATCAGAAGCCATAACCGTGCGACGAGTTTCATGGTCATTGCTGGTTGCTAGCTTCGGGAGGGAAATTGGCCCATCAGGGCAATACAAAATGACATGGCCAAATAAGGTTGCCGGTTTTCGTGCGCCTGCTGGCCGCCGACGGGTGCCAAGGTGTTTGGGTGCATATTGACAGGGCTATCCAGGCTGTCGCCTGCCAATCGAAGTCTTTGTCCGGAAAAGGCATCGCGAGCCAGGTAACCTCCGGGTTGTGGTTGTTGGCTGTTACCGACATCATTCAACGCCACCAACTCGTGGGTATGTGCCGGCATTTCACTTTGAAGGAGTGTCACTTCGGGTTGGCCAGCCGTTTCTCCCCACGCTCGTGGCGTCAGGCCCGGCGCGGTTCCCCACTGCAAAGGGGCTCTGCCTTGCATATTGGGAAGCCCCACGGAGGTTTGTCCATCGCCACCAAAGGTGTTGCTGATAATGGAAAACAGTGCTGAAAATTGTGCAATCGGTAACATCGCTCCATCGCAATGCGCCCAGTTTTGTGGTGCGAAGCTCGCGCCCCAGATTTGAATTTGTGCAATATACGGTTCGGCCATGAGATTCTACTCCTGGGTTTAGTTTCTTGAAGGGAATATCCCTTGCAGGGCCATAATGAAAGAGATACCGAGGAAAGGCATCATATTCTCGTGAGGTAATCCGCCCCCCATGGTTTGGACCGACTGCATATTGAGCATTTTAGGGTCCGTTGGCGTGGTGGCGCTGTCCAAATAGAGGGTGTCTGGCGAGGGAACACTGGCCAGCACGGCGTTTTGCGGAAAGGGGGTTGAGGCCGACTGGGTGCTGGCCTGAAAGCCGTGGGTATGTTGTGGCATCTGGGGTTGTGTCAGCGTCACGGATTCCGAACCGTAGGCCTGCCCCATTACTCTTGGAGTCAAACTGCCACTGCTCCCTTGGTGAACGGGAAGGCGCCCCCGCATATCCGGTAACGCGAAGCTGGTGGTGCCATTGCCACCGTAGGTGGCGCCAATCAATGCAAACAATACGCTATTTTGATTAATCGTTAAGACGGTACCGCTGCAAAACGCCCACCATACGGGGGAGTAATTGCCAGCGAACATACGAATTTCACCGATGTACTGATCCATAATCCGGTTTCCTTAAATTAGTTGCGGGAAGGGAATACTCCAAAAAGCGCCATGCAAAAGCTGACTACCAGCGAGGGTTGCAGGTTCGTGTGGGGCTGGTTGCCTCCCGAGGCAGTGACCATAGTGGTGGCCTGTGCTTCAAGGGCATTCGCATTTGAGTAAATATCGGCGTCCGCTTGAGTTCTGGCGTCAAATCCCGCTGCGAGGAAAGTGTCCTCATAGGAGGCCTGATTACCCGCACTGTTTGTGGCATGTACAGGGTGTGAGTGTTGCGGCATTTGCAGTGAATTTAGTGTTACTTGTTCAGCACCTCCTGAGCTCCCTGCCTGATAGAGTGCGCCAAACAACACGCCTCTGTGGACAGGCGTTCTGGCCTGCAAGTTTGGCAGCTGAAAGTTTGTCGAACCGTTTCCACCGTAGGTGATCCCCAGCAGTGCAAACAGCGCCTGGTTCTGATTGATGTTGATGACCTGCCCGTTGCACAACGCCCAGTTTGTTGGCGGCCAATCGAAACCGTACATGGTTACCTGGCTGATAAAAGGATCGGACATGGTATTCTCCCTTTTTGTCGGGTTAACGGTGGATTTTACTTGCGCTCTTTATTGACGATGATTTCATACTGGGTTTCGTTGTTCGGGCTGACGAACAACGGGAGATCGCCAAAGTTTTCATGAGCGATCTGGTAAGTGCCCTGGGGAATGCGACCGGGCTCCTGATCAGTAAGTGTCACGGAGAATGATTCCCATCGACTCTCATCCAGCTTTCCTTGGTGGACCGAGTCGACACGCAGGGTTATCGCCACGCCATTGCCGTCTGTCAGGGTGACGTTCTCACCAACGGTTCGTTCCAGGTTTGCTTGAGTAAAGTGTTCCATAACGTGTGATCTCGTTGTGTTATCGGGCGGCGTTCACCGTGGTCATCGGATGCCAGATCATAAATTCATAGGGTGGGGAAACAGATTCCACCTGAAACCCGAGTGACGCATAAAGCTGTCGAGCCTGGATGTTATTTTGCAAAACGCTTAGCGTTAAGGGCGCCATGACCTGATGAGCGCAGCGCTGAAACGCCTGGATCACAGATTTTCCGAAACCCTGGTTGCGGGCTTTCGGAATAAAAGCAAGGTCCACGACACGTATTTCGTTGGGGCCGAAATCTAGGGTGGCTTTACCGATGGGCTCCCAGTGCTTTTCGATTATGAAATACATGGCATTGGGGAATTTTTCGCCGTAACCCTCCGTTTGCGCACGAAACTGCATTTCAATAATGTTCTCCACGAACGCTTTCTCCCCATCGATTAATTGCAGGTCTTCGCGGGTTGTCTGATGCAGCTTTTCCAGGAAAGGCTTGTCGGAAGCCCGCGAAGGGCGAACGCTTAATCCGTCGGGCAGGTCCAGTTTTTTCATTCGATACATCCGTCCTATGGGTGAGGGTGTGAAGGAAAAGTCTGCGGCAGTGTGTTCTGATAACTAACCGCCTCACTGTCGACAGTAAACTGCCAGTCTGGCGACTGACCTTGCTGATAATGACAGCGTAATTTGGAGCCTGGGCTCAGGTTCACGTTGTACTTGAATCGTGGCAAGGTCAGTTGGGACTGGTTATTCCCGAGCCGGTGCTCGCCATATACTTGAATCTGTGTGGCCAGTTTCAAGTGAGGGTGCCCGCCGTCATGGAGTGGAACCGGTAGTTCGCACGTTAAGGCGGCTGCTTCCCCGGCTCTAAGCTGTCGGGCCGTTTTCTGGTTCAATAGAAAAAAAGTGCCGAGTGGCCGTTCTGAGGGGATTTTTCGCAACGGGTCAGAGCTGTCGACCAGTGATGCTGACAACCGGACTTCCCGCGGGATCAGCGTTCCACCGGGGGCTAGGAATTGTTCCAGATGAGTGAATATTTGCACCTGTGGTTCTTGCTGCAGGAGGTGCTTCATGGTCTCTGAAACAATAATGTCAAATTGGCGCCCATCAGGTGGACGCCAGGTGGTGGCGTCAGTGCATTCCTGGGCGGTGATATGGGCTTCGATATTGAGGTGCTGAATGATTCGCTGAAGCTTGTCGAGTGATTCCTGATGAATGTCCAGTAGGGTCACTTGAACCCGTTTGGCGTCAAACAGTGGCAAAAGAGGAATCACCAGCATGCCGAGGGGGCCTGTGCCCGCGTACAGCACTCGAACCTCTTCTCCCGTATCCAGCTTTTGCCCAATGGCGTTATAAATGCCCTGCATGAATACCCGGCTGCGCTCGATATCATCGGCGCACTGTGCGGCGGTAATCATGGAGACGGCTTTCCCGTGGGGCGTATAGGTGGCTGATGTGTCCAGAAAAACATCGGGGTAGCGCTCAATGTCGGCGACGGAAGCGAGAGCCTGGACGAGCGGGCGCAGAAATTGACTGGCCGGGCCAGCTGAGGATGTACCTAAAAGCTTCCTGACATGATAAATAATATCTTTGGGCGAGGATGCCGGTGGAATCAAAGCAGGTCCCATGTGTTTTTTTACTTCCGTTGAAGGCGTCAGTGCGGCTGTTTATTAGAGTCTTGACGCTTAAATGCTTCGTTTGAGCTTAGTCGGGGTATGAAATATGTGCAAATATTTTTTTGCGCTTAAAGATTCAGCGAAGGTCGGCCGATGGAATATGGCGCTTGATAAGGTTTTGCTTTGCCGCCTGTTGAATCCCTCCAAGGCGGCATGGCACCAGGCTGGTGCGGGCTAACTCGAGGAAGTGTTCAGCCCCAGGTTCTCGACAATCCTGGCACTCGGCTCATATTGATTCATGGTGTAGAAGTGCAGGCCCGGCGCACCATTATCGAGCAGGGTTTCGCACAATTCCGTGACCAGCGCTTCACCAAACGCCCTAATGCTTTCGCTGTCATCACCATAGGCTTCCAGGCGTTTGCGCATCCAGCGGGGAATCTCGGCACCACAGGCGTCGGAGAAGCGGGTCAAATTGGTGAAGTTGATAATGGGCATAATGCCGGGGTAAATCGGCTGGGTGATGCCCGCCGCCTGACACTGCTCCATGAAATAGAAATAGGCGTCGGGGTTATAGAAATACTGGGTGATGCCGCTGTCGGCGCCCGCATCGAACTTACCTTTCAGGAAGCGGATGTCGTCATCGTAGTTTTTGGCCTGCGGGTGAATCTCCGGGTAGGCGGCGACTTCGAGATGGAAATGGTTTCCGAAATGCTGGCGAATAAAGGCGACCAGTTCATTGGCGTACACCATCTGGTAACCGCCACCTACACCGGATGGCATATCGCCACGCAAGGCAACGATGCGGTCGATGCCCGCATCGCGGTACTCCTGGATCAGCCCTTTAATGATGGTTTCATCATCGCCGCCAAAGGAGAGATGGGGAGCGACAGAAACCCCCTCGCTCTTGAAGTGGGTGACAATGTCTTTGGTATTGTCACGGGTAGAGCCGCCAGCGCCATAAGTGACGGAAAAAAAGTCCGGTTCGAGGTCGGACAGTTGCTGGCGTACCTTGAGGAGCTTTTCCCGCCCTTGTTCGGTTTTGGGTGGAAAGAACTCAAAGCTCAAACGCGGTTGATGGGTGTCGGTCATTGTGATGGAGCTCGTTTTGGTTTTCCCGTGGTTGAGCTGGGTTATGAGGGGTGAGCGCACAACACACCCCGCCATAACCAACGCTCAATGAGTGTTATTAATACTTGTAGCTTTCCGGCTTGAAAGGCCCTGCCACTTCCACGCCGATGTACTCGGCCTGCTGTGCGGTCAGTTGGGTGATGACACCGCCGAAACCTTCCACCATGTCTTTGGCGACTTCCTCGTCCAGCTTTTTGGGAAGCACTTTTACATACAGGTGCTCTTTTTTCTGATTAGCGGGAAGATCGGCAAACTTGCGCTCGTACAGATACATTTGCGCCAGCACCTGGTTGGCGAAAGAACCGTCCATGATGCGTGAAGGGTGGCCGGTCGCGTTGCCCAGGTTGACCAGGCGCCCTTCGGACAGCAGGATCAGGTGATCGTTGCTGGCTTTGTCGCGATAGATTTTGTGTACTTGAGGCTTGACCTCTTCCCAATGCCAGTGCTTGCGCATATAAGCGGTATCGATCTCGCTGTCGAAGTGGCCGATATTGCACACCACGGCGCTGCTTTTTAGCGCTTGCAACATGTTGGCATCGCACACATCGACGTTGCCTGTTGTGGTGACGACCAGGTCGGTTGTACCCAGCAATGTTGTATTGATGTCATCCAGTTTGCCGGTATTCACGCCGTTGTTGTAGGGGGAGACCACTTCGAAGCCGTCCATGCAGGCTTGCATGGCACAGATGGGATCAACTTCGGTGACTTTAACAATCATCCCTTCCTGACGCAGAGAAGCGGCGGAGCCTTTACCGACATCGCCGTAACCAATCACCAGCGCTTTTTTGCCCGCGAGCAAATGGTCGGTGCCGCGCTTGATGGCGTCGTTCAGACTGTGTCGGCAGCCATACTTGTTGTCATTCTTGCTTTTGGTGATGGCGTCGTTGACGTTGATGGCCGGCACTTTAAGCTGGCCTTTTTTCAGCATATCCAACAAGCGGTGAACACCGGTGGTGGTTTCTTCGGAAATACCGTGAATGGCATCCAGCAGCTCGGGGTATTTTTCGTGCATGATCTGAGTCAGGTCGCCGCCATCGTCCAGAATCATATTGGCGCCCCAGGGCTTACCGTCTTTCACAATGGTTTGTTCAATGCACCACCAGAACTCTTCTTCGGTTTCACCCTTCCAGGCAAACACAGGAATGCCGGCGGCAGCGATGGCGGCAGCGGCATGATCCTGAGTGGAAAAAATATTACAGGATGACCAGCGCACTTCGGCGCCCAGCTCGACCAGTGTCTCGATCAATACGGCGGTCTGGATGGTCATGTGAATACAGCCCATGATTTTGGCGTCTTTGAGCGGCTTCTCTGCTGTGTACTTGCGACGCAGCGCCATCAGGGCGGGCATTTCGCCTTCGGCAATGTCGATTTCACGACGGCCCCACTGGGCCAGTTTTTCAAATTCCTGTGCACTGGTGGCGGCGACTTTATAGTCGGTGAAATTGGCGGCAATGTTCATGGTCTGGCTCCTACAGATATTTTTTCAGGTGTTCGGCTTTGTCGGTTTTTTCCCAGGTGAACTCCGGCAGTTCGCGGCCAAAATGCCCGTAGGCGGCCGTGGGGCGGTAAATAGGGCGCTTGAGATCGAGCATGTCGATCAGCCCTTTGGGGCGCAAGTCAAAATGCTCGCGCACTAGAGTGGCAATCTCGCTGTCCGGTAACTTTCCGGTGCCGAACGTATTGATGGAAATGGACGTGGGTTCGGCCACGCCAATAGCGTACGACACCTGGATTTCACAACGGCTGGCCAGACCGGCGGCGACGATATTCTTCGCCACATAGCGTCCGGCGTAAGCTGCGGAGCGGTCCACTTTGGAAGGGTCTTTGCCGGAGAAGGCGCCGCCGCCGTGGCGGGCCATGCCGCCATAGGTGTCGACGATGATTTTGCGGCCCGTCAGGCCACAGTCGCCCACGGGGCCACCAATAATGAACTGGCCGGTCGGGTTAATGTGATAGCGGGTATCGTTATGCAGCCACTCGGCGGGCAGCACCGGTTTGAGAATTTCCTCGCGTACCGCTTCGTGGATCTCCGCCTGGCTGATGTCCGGGTTGTGCTGAGTGGAAAGCACCACAGCGTCCACCGCGACCGGTTTGCCGTTGTCATAACGCAACGTGACCTGGCTCTTGGCATCCGGGCGCAGCCAGGGCAGGGCGCCGTTCTTGCGCAGCTCGGCCTGCTTCTCAACCAGTCGGTGGGCAAAATAAATTGGGGCGGGCATCAGTACATCGGTTTCGTCGGTGGCGTAACCGAACATGAGACCCTGGTCACCGGCGCCCTGGTCTTTGGCAGAGGCTTCGTTTTCATCCACGCCCATGGCAATGTCGGCCGACTGTTTGCCAATGGCGTTGAGCACAGCGCAGGAAGCCCCGTCAAAACCCACGTCGCTGGAATTGTAGCCGATGTCCAGAATGACGCTGCGGATCAGATCTTCCAGGTCGACATAAGTGGAGGTGCGCACTTCCCCAGCAACGATGGCCATACCGGTTTTTACCAGGCTTTCCACCGCAACGCGGGCGTTGGGGTCGTCTTTCAGGATGGCATCCAGTACCGCATCGGAAATCTGGTCTGCCAGTTTGTCCGGATGGCCTTCCGAGACGGATTCCGAGGTAAACAGCGAGTATTCAGCCATGGGTGGCTCCTTCTGTGAATGAAGAACGGTCGTTGAGTCCATCTGCTTGAAAAAATTGTCGCAGTTGAATTTGAAAGCCGTTGCGAAGGGCAAAGTACACGCTTTGCCCTTCGCGCAGGCCGGCCTCACTGGCCCACAAGGACAAGTCGTCCGGCTCGAACCCCTGCCAGAGATCGCCGCAGGCGTCCCGGGCCCAGGTTTGTTCGTGGCGGCACAGGTCGGTGACCAGCAGAGCGCCGCCAGGGACCAGGGCAGCGCTCAGGTCCTGAAAAATATCGGCGGGCGAGGGGGTGTGGTGCAGCACCATGTTGACGACGATACAGTCGGCCTGCGTGTGATGCAGTTTGAGCGTCCGGGTATCGCCCAGAATCGTTTCCACATTCGTCAGTGAGTGCGCCTGGATCAGAGACTCGGCCCGCTCCAGCATGCGGGCGGCATTGTCCAGTGCAACAACCCGGTCAAATTGCTGAGCGAGTATGGGCAGGAATTCCCCTTCGCCCGGCCCGACTTCCAGGGCGAGGCGACGTCCAGGTACCGGGGTATTGGCCAGCAGTTGCCCGACTTGCTCGGCGTACACTGGATAACTGGCGATCAGGTCTTGCTGGGCACGGAACTTGTGGGCGTTCTCCGCAAAAAAGCTCCGTGAGGCCAGAGCCCGGTCACGCCTAAGGTCTTTCAGGCGCTCGGCCAGCGTACCTGTTAGTGGCTCAGTATCCAGGGTGGCAAACAGCGCTTGCTGTAGCGAACTTAACGGACTGTCTGGTGCCTGATAGGCCCGGCGGTAGAAAATGGAGTTGCCTTCGCGCCGGGAACTGACCAGCCCGGCATTCGCCAATACCTTTAAATGGTGACTCATGCCGGATTGCTTGCTGTCCAGCAAATGGCACAGTTCCAATACGCCGAACGAATCCCGTTTCATGACACGCAATACATCCAGGCGCAGCGAGTCACCCGCTGCCTTGAGCCACTGAGGCAGGGTGTCGGGGGCGGTTTGAAGGTCGGTGTCATGGGGCTGAGGTTGGTTCATCGGGGGGATTTTAGCAGGGGTTTTACGCTATATCAAAATACTTTGATATAGCGCTTTCAGGCTGTGGTTCACCCCGACTATATGGTCGTCAAAACTATAACAAGGCTTTACTGTCCGCCGTCGGTAAGGGAAAATAAGTCCTTTTGGCATTTCCGAATCCATAGTCCAAGAGAAGCGTTAAAAAACGCCGACAAATGTCATACAATTAGCGGCCAGCGAGAGTCGCAACCGCCGAATTACTTCGCATTCTGAACACCCAACTTTACTATCGAAGGAGCTATAGACAACATGCCCACTCGTACTGAACTTGCCAATGCCATTCGCGCACTGAGTATGGACGCTGTGCAGAAAGCCAGCAGCGGACACCCGGGAGCGCCCATGGGTATGGCTGATATTGCCGAAGTGCTGTGGAATGACTTTATGAAGCACAACCCGGCCAACCCGTACTGGGCCGATCGCGACCGCTTCATTATGTCTAACGGTCACGGCTCCATGCTGGTGTACTCCCTGTTGCACCTGACCGGTTATGACCTGCCGATGAAAGAGCTGGAGAACTTCCGGCAACTGCACTCCAAGACACCGGGCCACCCGGAACTGGGTTATACCCCGGGTGTTGAAACCACCACCGGTCCGCTCGGCCAGGGCCTCGCCAATGGCGTGGGCATGGCGCTGGCAGAAAAAAGCCTGGCGGCGCAATTTAATCGCGACGGCCACGATATTGTTGATCACTACACGTACGTATTTGCCGGTGACGGCTGCCTGATGGAAGGCGTGTCCCATGAGGCCAGCTCTCTGGCGGGCACCCTCGGCCTGGGCAAACTGATTGTCTTCTACGATGACAACGGCATTTCCATTGACGGTAAAGTCGAAGGCTGGTTTACCGACGATACCCCCAAGCGTTTCGAAGCCTATGGCTGGCAGGTCATCCCGAATGTAGATGGCCATGACGCCGCCGCGATTAAAAAGGCCGTTGAAGAAGCTCAGGCGGAAACCGGGAAACCGACCATTATCTGCTGCAAAACCGTTATTGGTTTCGGTTCGCCGAACAAAGCCGGTACCCAGGGCGTTCACGGCGCACCACTGGGCGACGATGAGGTGAAACTGGTACGGGAAAAACTGGGCTGGAAACACGGTCCGTTCGAAGTGCCTGACGATGTTTACAAAGGCTGGGATGCGAAAGAAAAAGGTGCCTCTGCGGAAAGCAGCTGGCAGGAACGTTTCGGCGCCTACAAGAAAGCTCACCCCGAACTGGCGGAAGAGTTCGAGCGTCGCGTTATTCGCAAAGAGCTGCCGAAGGACTTCGGTGCTAAAGCCGACGCATTCATCCGCGAGTGCCAGGAAAAGCAGGAAGCCATGCCGAGCCGTAAGGCCTCCCTGAAATCCATCGAGGCGTTTGGCAAGCTGCTGCCGGAACTGATGGGCGGCTCCGCCGACCTGGCGGGCTCCAACCTGACCATTTGGGACGGCTCCAAGCCGATCACCAAAGAAGATGCTTCCGGTAACTACGTGTACTACGGTGTGCGTGAGTTTGGCATGAGCGCCATGATGAATGGCATTACCGCTCACGGCGGCTTCATTCACTACGGTGCCACCTTCCTGATGTTTATGGATTACGCCCGCAACGCTGTGCGTATGTCGGCGCTCATGAAATTGCCGAACATCTTTGTGTATACCCACGACTCCATTGGGCAGGGCGAAGACGGCCCGACACACCAGCCGGTTGAGCACATGGCGACCTTGCGTGCGACGCCGAATATGGACGTATGGCGCCCCTGCGATGCGGCGGAAACCGCCACCGCCTGGAAACTGGCCATCGAAAACCAGGACCGCCCGAGTGCGCTGGTCTTCAGTCGTCAGGGGTTGCCGGCGGTAGAGCGTTCCGCTGAGCAGGTGGAAGCCATTGCCCGCGGTGGTTACATTCTTCGCGATTGTGATGGAGAGCCGGAAGTGATTCTGATGGCCACCGGTTCCGAGATGGCGCCCACGCTGGAAGCCGCCGACCTGCTGGCCGAAAAAGGCCGCAAGGTTCGCGTGGTCTCCATGGCCAGCACTACCCTGTTTGATATGCAGGGCAAGGCGTATCAGGAGCAAGTGCTGCCGCGCAACGTTACGGCTCGGGTGTCGGTGGAAGCCGCGCACGGTGACCAGTGGCGCAAATACGTGGGGCTGGACGGTGCCACGGTCTCCCTGGATACTTTTGGTGAGTCCGGCAAAGGCGGCGACCTGATGAAATACTTCGGTTTTACCGCCGAAAACATCGCCAAAACCGCCGAAGGTCTTCTGTAATCATCCGTATCTGATCAATTGGAGCAATTCATGACCGTAAAACGAATGCAAGACCAGGACTTGTCCGGCAAGCGCGTACTGATCCGCGAAGACCTCAATGTGCCCCTGCGCGATGGCAAGATCACCAGCACCGTGCGGCTGGATGCCGCTGTGCCTACCATCAAGAAAGCGCTGGAAATGGGCGCCAAGGTTATGGTCATGTCGCACCTCGGTCGCCCCGAGGAAGGCCAGTTCAGCGAGGAAGACTCTTTGGCGCCTGTGGCCAAGGCCTTGAGCGAGTCGCTGGGTAAAGATGTACCACTGATCCGCGATTGGGTAGACGGCGTGGACATGGGTAACCACGATGTGGTGTTGCTGGAAAATGTTCGCTTCAATAAAGGCGAAAAAGCGGACGACGACGTGCTGTCCCAAAAGATGGCGAAACTGTGCGATGTGTTTGTGATGGATGCCTTCGGTACATCCCACCGCGCCCAGGCGTCCACCCACGGTGTGGCCAAATACGCACCGGTGGCCTGTGCCGGACCGCTGCTGGCCAGTGAACTGGATGCGTTGGGTAAGGTGCTGGATAATCCGGAGCGTCCCCTGGTATCCATCGTCGGTGGTGCCAAAGTATCGTCCAAGCTGAGCGTGCTGGATGCGCTGTCGAAAATCTCTGACACTCTGGTTGTGGGTGGCGGTATTTCCAATACGTTTGTCGCCGCGGCTGGTTATGAGGTGGGCAACTCTCTGCACGAAAAGGATTTGATCCCCGAAGCGCAGCGCCTGACCAATACGACAGAAGTCATCTACGCGACGGATGTACGCACCACCAAAGCCGGTTTCGACGACTGGGCTAACGACACGCCCACTGAAGTGAAAAAAGTCGACGAGATTGGTGCGGAAGAAGAGATCATTGATTACGGCCCTGAAACGGCGGAGAAAGTGGCTGGCATTCTCAAAGGTGCCAAAACCATCCTTTGGAATGGCCCCTGTGGCGTTTTTGAATTTGATGCCTTTGCCAAAGGCACCAAAGTGGTGGCGGATGCCATCGCACAAAGCGATGCGTTCTCCGTTGCGGGCGGTGGTGACACGTTGGCCGCGATTGACAAATGGAACCTGGCCGACAAGATCTCCTATATTTCCACCGGCGGTGGTGCTTTCCTGGAATTTGTGGAAGGCAAGAAACTGCCCGCCGTGGAAATCCTGGAAAAACGCGCTAACGACTAAGTGCTATTCGATCCGGCGTGATGAAAAACGGCCCGCTGTATGCGGGCCGTTTTTTTATACGCGAAACCGCGTCAGCAACTCCGTCAGCTGGTTGGCGGCGCTGACAATATCGCGTGCGCGACCCAGCGTGTCTTGCGCGGCGGTGTTCACTTCCGCGGAGTAGGTCTTGACTTCATCGAGATCGTGCAAAATTTCCTGGCTGGTGGTGACGTGCTCTGCCAGTGCGGATTCAATGTCGGACACCAGCCGCTCCACAGCCTGGGTCTCGACAAGAATCGCCTTGACCGTTTTTCCCCCTTCCCGGGTTTGTTCCACGCCCGCATTTAACGCCTCCACCATATCGGACATTTTGTGGCGAGTTTCCCGACTGCTTTCTTGAACGGCGTGGATGGTTTCATCAATTTCGCGGGTGGCTTCAGTGGTGCGTGACGCCAGTTGCCTTACCTCGTCGGCGACCACCGCGAAACCGCGGCCCTGCTCACCGGCGCGCGCCGCTTCAATGGCAGCATTCAACGCGAGCAGGTTGGTCTGTTCCGCCACGGCATCAATCACGGAAATCACCGAGGAAATATTTTCAATGCGGTGCACCAGGGTTTCGATACTTTCCTGGGTAGCCTGTACGCTTTGGTCGATATGGGAGAAACGCTCGACCGCGTCGGAGATTAACGTCTGGCCTTGATCGGCAATCGTGCTGGCCTGCCGGGTTTGTTGGCCGGCTTGCTGCGCCTGGCTCATGGCTTGCTGAGTCTGCTGGTTGAAGGTCTCGGCGGCACCGGCAATTTTTTCGGTGGTTTGTCGTTGCTCGGCGGCTTTCCCGGTGCTCGTTTCCGCACGCTGGACGATGTCGTCGCTGACTTGATTCAGGGTTTCCCCGGAGCGATGAATCGCGCTGATCAGGTCTCGCAGAGAGTGGCGCATAGTGCGTACAGACGCGGCGATGCTGTGCTCATCATCGGAGGTTATCGTCTCGCTGCCGGTATCGGTTAAATCCCCATCGGCTACCCGGCGTACGTCGGCCAGTACTGTTTTGGGATCGCCACCCAGGTCGCGCAAAATCGTACGCACGGTTAGTTGTACGGGAATGAGAATAATGGCCGCCAGGGCGATACTGATCAGCAACAGCTGTTGCGCACTGCTCCAGAAGCGGGCATTGGCTTCGTCAAAACCGATGCCGGTGCCGACAATCCACTGCCAGCGGGGAGAGCGCTGGGCGATGGAAAGCTTATCCTCCACGCTGCCGTCGTCCTGGGCCTGCGTCCAGGGGTAGGTGGCTAACTGGTCTCCGGCGGTGTCCAGGGCATTCAGCAGTATGTCGCCGACGCTATGGCCATTGCTGTCAATGAATTCATGGAAACTGGTGCCGTGCAGCTCGGGGTCCAGTGGGGCAGCGACAAAGTCCAGATTGGCGTCGGCCACATAAACGTATTCGGATTCGTGGTAAATATTGTTCCTCAGCAGGCGTGTGGCAATTGCCTGCGCCTCCTCGTCAGTCAGAGTGCCGTTGGCGGCGAGCCTCTCCAGTTCGACGACGGTTTGGTAAGTGCTGGTGAGCAGTTGTTTGACCCGGGCCACGTTGTCCTGCTGAGTAGCCTGTCGCAACGTGAACAGGCTGATGGCCACAATGGCCGTCAGCCCAAAAACGACCAGCGCACTGACCAGCCACATTTTGATTCGGAGGGACATGGGAGAAACCTCGCTCGGCGGCACAGGGGGTTTGCCTGTACCCTTTTATTTGTTCATCGGCTTATTCGTTTATCGGTGGTAATGGGACAACCTTTAGACAACGTTGTCCAAAATACGCCTGTTTTGTTTAAATTTCAACCACAAGATGAAAGCAGCGCCTGCGGCGGTTCACCGGGATTCATGCCCGGCGACGCGATACCCTATAATGGGCTCGCCTTTGCGCAAGCGGGGCTTCTGCTATGCAACTGACCTGGAGGCTTTCCCCGATGTCTGTAACGTTGTTGGCCCTGGCGGGCAGTGCCCGTCAAGACTCACTCAACAAGCGTCTGGTGCGCGCTGCCGCCGATAGCGCCGAGCGGGCGGGCGCCCACGTCACTTTTGTGGACCTGAATGACTATCCACTGCCTATCTACCACGGGGATCTGGAGGCCGAGCAAGGGGTGCCGGAAGCCTCGCGGCCGCTGCGCAAATTGCTGCGGGAGCACGATGGTTTGCTGATCGCTTCACCCGAATACAATGGGTTTGTCACGCCGTTGCTGGTTAACACACTGGACTGGCTCTCTCGTAAAGATGGCGATGAGAGCGGCCTGGCGCTGTTCGGCG
Organism: Marinimicrobium sp. ARAG 43.8; assembly: GCF_050113635.1. Classification (NCBI taxonomy): domain Bacteria; kingdom Pseudomonadati; phylum Pseudomonadota; class Gammaproteobacteria; order Cellvibrionales; family Cellvibrionaceae; genus Marinimicrobium; species Marinimicrobium sp. ARAG 43.8. The sequence continues at coordinate 919,559 of NZ_JBNJLT010000001.1, read as the reverse complement.
GGAAATATGGTGTGCTAATGTCGGCCTCGCCCGGTCCGATGGGCGGCATCCGCAGTTTGGCCTCGGCGCGTCAGTTTTTAGGCAACCTGGGCGTAACGCTGTTGCCGGGACAGCTGGCGGTGCCTCAAGCTCATCAGGCGTTTGATGAGCGGGGCGCCTTGAAAGATGAGGGGCTACAGGCTCGACTGGACAGCTTGACACAAACGCTGGTGAAAACGCTGTCGGCGCTTAAACCTTAATGTCGCTGGTCAGCTTGAGGGTGCGTTGGGTCATTCGTTGTTGAGACTCGGCGCTGTCGGCCAGGCGGGCAATCGCCTGGTCGGTGTCCTCTACCCGTGCAATCATGTCTTGCAGGCGTTGGCGTAGCCGCTCTGCTCTGTGATGCTCATCCCGCGAACGGGTTTGCAAGCCATCGGTAATCGTGCGTGCGTCGGTGACGGTTTCGTAAATACGCTCCAGCACACGCTCTGCTTCCAATGTTTGCTGAACGCAGAGTTGGGCACTTTCCTGTTCGGCCTGGAATCCTTGGGCGGTAAAGGTGACTGTATCGCGTAGGCGATCCACCAGAGACTGTATCTCCACGGTGGCATCCTGGGTGCTGGCGGAGAGCCGTCGAACCTCATCGGCGACCACGGCGAAGCCCCGACCTTGCTCGCCGGCACGAGCGGCCTCAATGGCGGCATTCAGGGCCAGTAGATTGGTTTGTTCGGCCACATTCTTGATGGTGTCGACGACGGCCACGATGTCATCCGCCGCTTTGGTCAGATCCCCCATGCTGGTATCAGAGCTCAGGATTTGCCCGCGCAATTGCTCTACCTGCCGCGCCGCGCCCGTCACCTGCGCGCGCCCTTGCTCGGCAAAACCAGCGGCTTCATCGACACGCTGAGAGATGTGACTCAACTCGTCGCCGATGGACTCCAGAGAGTGGCCGGCCTCACCAATTGCCGCATCCAGCGCGTTCATGCCGGATTGCTGTTGCCGCACCTCGGTGCGGCTTTGTGCGCTGGTGTCGGCATTCTCATGGGCGGCGGCCGCCGCGTGGCGTATGGCATCGCTCACTTCGGCCAGCGTTTCGCGCAGTTGCTCAAAGAGGGTGGACAGGCTGCGGCTGATATCGCCGATTTCATCGCCGCGCTGGTCGTCGAACAATAAAGTCAGGTCCCGCTCGCGGGTGGCTCGGTCAATTTGCCCGGCCAGTCGAACCAGAGGACGGCTCAGCACCCTGGAGAACGCCCAGGCTCCCAGAAGCGCGAGTCCGACCAGAATGACCGAGCTGGTAAACGCGCTGCTCACAATCGTGGTGCGCAGTGCGTCGAGGCTGGAAAACACCTCTTCGGGCGACTGTTGAACAATCAGGGCGTAGCTTTCCGAGCCCAGGCGCAAGGGCTTCCAGGCGTAGAGCTGATGCTGGCCGTTGGGGTCGGTCGCTTCGCCCAGCCCTTGCTCTCCCCGCAGGGCGGCGCGCACCGGTTCCAGGGCTTTGGGGTTCTCTACCGGAAATCCGGCACGTGGCTGGGTGGCCAGTTGGCCGCCGGGGGTGACGAGATAGGCCTGCCCGCTATCGCCCAGCCCCAGTGATTCCCACTGACCGTTCAGCGTGACGGTTTTTGTCAGTTCCTCGACGGGAATCTCTGCCACCAGATAGCCAGTGGGTTGGTCTGGACTGAGCTGATCGTGTAAAACGCTGAGCCCGAGGTAGAACACGGGCTGGCCCCGGTGAAACGGGGAGGCGGATAACCTGGACAGCATGGATTTGGCCGGAGGTGCTTCCCGTAACTGCTGTACCAGAGTCGCTAAATGGGTGGCGTTGAACGGGCCCGTTTTAAGAGATGTTCCCAGATGGGGGCCTTTGCGAACGGAATAAATGACCCGTTCCCCCTCGCGGTCAATCAACATCAAATCGCTGAATCCGAAGCGCTGGGCCAGATCCCGAAAACTGGCGTGATACAGGCGGTGCTGCTGGGTGTAGATCGTGCCGTCTTCGCGATCTTCCAGGCTCTCGAAGTGACCGGGGCCGTCGGGGTTGGTTTGCAGGTAGTAGTGCTGAATCAGTAACGCTTCGTAGCGCATGGCGTCCAGCCAGGCTTGCCAGTCTGGTGCCGTGCCGCCAGAGGCCCGACGATAAAAGGGGGCATACTGCTCTTTATACCACTGTGCCAACTGTTCGCGTAGCGTGGCCTCGTCGGTAAACGGTACTTCATAGCGATAGGAGTCGAAGGGCCGCACAAACCGGTAGAGAGCGTCTTGCGTCATACGGTTGTGGGCTTGCGATTGCAGTAATTCGCTGAAATGCTCGAACTGCTGATGCAGGGCGTTCTCCCGGCCGGCGGCGATGGACAGAAACTGCCGCTCCAGCGCTTCGGAAACCGCGCGGGAGCTGTGGTTCATTGCCCACCAGCCGGTCACACCCGAGGAGCCGATGACCGCCAATGCAGTGAGCAAGGTGGCACCCAGCATGAGACGACTGGCAATTTTCATACAGACCTCGTTCCTATAAAGGGGCACTGTAGAAATTTGCGGTGACAGTTTTGTGACAGCGGAAGAAAAATGCGTCAACGCCCACTGGAGGGCAGGCCGCTGACGAACGCCTGGTTGCGGCTTCCATTCTTGTCACTTTAGGAGGCGGAGAAAGGTGGGACACCTGTTGTGGATCGGACTGTCTATCTTGCTAGAAGCGTTGACGTTCTGTCGGCGCTGGCCGTGTTCGCCTTGTGCAGGCGTCGCGCGCTCTACAACAATCGAATTTGGAGATAATCAAAATCTGGCCTCCGGTGTAGAGGCCAGATAGGGCGGTCCCAGTTTTCCTGTAGGGGAAAGTGGGGCGACATCACCTTCAATATGTCGTCTGATCGCGCTCATAACAAGCATGAATCATTGTTGGGGGTCTTGTGTTGAGGGTGTTGAAAGTCAGTTGGGCGTTGTTATTGCCGTTTGCGGTATTGTCGGCCTGTAAGCCTGCTGGCGAACACGGGGCTGGCTCTGTGGGAAACCATATCAGCCCCCAAAGCTACCAATGCGAGCCAGCGGACCCTGGCGGTCGATTGCAAAGCGCCGGCGTCGTCCACCCCGAAGTGCCCTCCTGTGAGGGGCTGGTCAGGCCCAGCGCTCGTCAGCCACAAATGCTTCCCCCTGCATCCCGCAAACCAGTGATGGCCCACCGCTGGTGGGGAAATGTCACCTTCTTTGGAGCGCATGCGATTGGTGATGCCGAGGGCATTGGCCATATCACGCCGGACCCAATCATGGCACGTATTACCGAGCGTGGCGCCCGTATTATGGGTATTCCGGTTGGGCTGGAGGTTCAGGAGGATGGTGTGACCTACCCGGTGCCGGAGCCACTGGAAGAGGTTTATGACGGGATTGCCCTGGCTAATAGTCTGTACGCGGACTTGGATGCCTTTGTGCGGGACTACAGTGATGGCTCCGTTACTGTGGAGTGGCGTGATGGCCACCGGCCCGTGATGGCGGCCACCTTCGTTCAGGGCCTGCCCTATGTGTACCTGAGCGTGTATCGTGGTGAACTGGTGTTGAGAACTCACGCTGCCCAAGGGGACGGGGCGGGCATTTTCCATGAGGAGGACGATGCCCTTGGCCTCTGGACAGGTGTGGTGGGCCAGCGCAATCACTTTCTGGTCTCCGGGCAAGGAGCCATCCGCCATGAACGCCTCTCTGAGCGGGATTTGCAAATTTCCAGTCAGACCAGCCATTTCACGCTGACCTGGCTGCCAGCCGGTGAGTCGGCACCCTCATCCGCGATGATCGCGGACTTTTTGCAATATGCCCATCAGCCGGTGGACCAAGTGCGTGTGGATTATCAGGTCGACCCCGCGGATTTCTCGGTGATGATCACTCACCAATACCTGTATCAAAATCGACCGGTGAAGACCATGGCTGGGCTGCAGCCGTTGCACTGGAAGAACAGTGAGCAAGCGCTTACCCATTATCAGGTGCGCAGCAGCCGGGGAATGTTGCGCTTTGCTGAAACCCAGGGGTTCCGCTACCACCTGCCCTTTGTGGGGGTGTTGCCCGGCCTGCCGGCGGGCCTGGGAGAATACGATTCCGAAACGTTGGCGAGGCTGATTCGTGAGTTTGTGGCGAAAGGACGCCTTAGCTGGGACACACGCAGCGATACGTATTGGGCAGGCAAACAGTATGGCAAGGTGGCCGAACTTGCATTGCTGGCACGCACACACGGCCTGGGAAAAGAAGCCGATCAGCTGATCGGCGACCTCAAACTCGCACTCGAAGACTGGTTTACAGCCGGGGAAGGGGCGGAAGGCAAACCGGCCCGTTACTTCATCTACGACAAGCGCTGGAACACCCTGCTGGGGGTGCATGAGTCCTTTGGTTCGCACCAGGCGCTCAATGACCACCACTTTCATTACGGCTATTTCGTGAGAGCTGCGGCAGAAATCTGCCGTGTAGACCCGGCCTGGTGCTCTCAAGAGCGATGGGGCTCAATGGTGGAAATGCTGATTCGTGATTATGCCGCCGGCCGGGATGACCCGCAGTTTCCCTATTTGCGTCATTTCGATCCGGCGTTTGGCTTCTCCTGGGCCTCCGGCTCAGCCAATTACCTGTTGGGCAACAACAACGAATCCACCTCTGAGGCAGCCAACGCGTATGGGGCAATGATTCTTTACGGTCTGGTCACTGACCAGCCCGAGCTGGTGGATCGCGGGGTGTACCTGCATAGCTCATCCACAGCAACGTTTTGGGAATATTGGAACGATATCGACGGATTTCATGAAAAATCGGCGGAGTATCGCAACTTTCCCGAATCCTATGGCAAATTGACCACCTCCATCATCTGGGGCAGCGGACACGTACTGACCACCTGGTTTAGTGACGCTCTGGCTCACACCCTGGGTATCCAGGGGCTGCCGGTTAATGGTCTTGTGCTGTATCTGGGGCAGCACCCTGACTACTTGCAGGAGTATGTGGCACTGGGTTTGAGTGAAACCGGCGACGGCAAACCTTCCGGGCTGCCGGACAATCAATGGCGGGATATATGGTGGAGTATCTGGGCGATGACGGACGCTAAGTCGGCGTTGGCTGATATGCTGTCCTACGGAATGGACTACACGCCTGAAGAGGGGGAGACGCTGGCCCACACCTACCACTGGGTGCATACATGGCAGGCGCTGGGGCACCTGCTTTCCGGCGGTGGGACCTTGACGGCGGATTATCCTGCCGCCGTGGTTTTTAGTAATGGCGCACAACGTACCTATGTCGCGTACAATTTCGATCAACAGGAGCGCGACGTGGTGTTCTCGGACGGTGTTCGCCTGACCGTCGCACCGGGGCGCTTCGAAGTCCGCCAATTGCCTGAAAACCCGCGCTAGAGCGGTGTCTCGCTTTGTGAAACGTAAAGTGAGACAGGCCATGTTGGGCCTTTTCGGCAAAGTGGGACGACCTTGGAAGGGCCTAGGGCAAATAATTACCGTGGAATGATCGGTTGGGTAAAGGCTGATCGTCATAACAATAATGCTGTCGTTAGAGGATAAGCTCCATGATGAAAAAACACAGTTTTAAGAAAAAGCTCATTGCCTCCACTGTTGCTGCCAGTGCACTTTGCGGATTCGGTTCTGCCGTTCACGCTCAGGGTGATGAACCCCTGCTTGAGGAAGTTGTCGTTACCGGGATTCGAGCCAGTTTGACCCGTGCAATGGATATCAAGCGTGATTCCAGCGGTGTTGTCGACGCGATTTCTGCGGAAGATATCGGTAAGTTCCCCGATACCAACCTGGCAGAGTCTCTGCAACGCATTACCGGGGTATCGATTGATCGTAACAATAACGAAGGCAGTAGAATTACCGTTCGCGGGTTTGGTCCAGATTACAACCTTGTGTTGTTGAATGGTCGTCAAATGCCCAGCACTGGTGATAGCCGGTCTTTCGAGTTTGGCGATGTGGCTGCCGATGTGGTCAATGGCGTGGAGGTTCACAAGACCTTCAGCGCGGATAATGTGACCGGTGGTATAGGCTCAATGGTCAATGTCAAGACGGCTCGTCCGTTGGACAACCCGGGCTTGAACTTTACCATTGGCGCCAAGGGGATGATGGACACCACCAACGAGGTTGGTGATGACATCACGCCGGAGATTTCCGCCATCATCAGCAATACGTTCGCAAATGACACCATTGGTGCTCAACTGGCCCTGTCCTACCAAGAACGCGACAGCCGCTTGGTGAATGCGGATATTGATAACTGGCGCAACAACTTCCACAACGGCGAGATCGATATGTCGCTGGTAGAAGATAATCGGGCAGATCCGGACGGTCCCACCTTTTACCCGCGTAACTTTGGTTACGGCATTGACGATATCAGCCGCGAGCGGCTGAACGGTCAGGCGGTATTACAGTTTACACCTACAGATACGATCGAAGCGACACTGGATTACACCTTTATTGATGTCGATTATGAAGCCTTAAACACCGGGACCGGTATCTGGTTTAGTGACACTGGCGCGACTCTGACTGACGGTATTATCGATGAAAATGGAACGTTCGTTTCCGTTACCGAAACTGGGGAAGACTACGCCTCAAACATCCGCCGCAACACCTCAGAAACCGAGCTTGACTCGATTGGTTTCAATGTCGAGTGGCAGGTAAACGATAGTCTGGCCTTGACTCTGGATGCGCACGATTCCTCTCGTACAAACCAAGGGGTTGGTCGCGGTAATGATGCCTTCCTGATTCTGGGGGCGGTTGAAATTGACCAAAAAACCTACGATGCGACGGGCGGTCAAGAAATCCCTTACATGCACATCGACTTCCTTGAAGATGGTGTCGGTGTCGAAAATGGCGTGCCCACCGCCGCTTCATACGACTCCCTGTTCGCACAATCGGGCATTAACATCAACGAGTCTGACGTGCAGCAATTCCAGGTTAGCGGTGTGTGGGACACCAGCAACACCAGTGGTCTGGTATCGATTGACTTTGGCGCCGCTTATACGGAGATTGCCAACCGCTGGCGTTCGTACAACACCGGGCAGCTGCCTTTGGGCTGGTACTCGGATAACCAGGACCTGTGGCCCGAGGACATGTTCACGACCTTGCCAACGGCTGGACTGTTCCCGTCGTTCTCTGGTGGAGATACCAACATCCCTGTGTACCACACATGGGACTATGAGCGTGGTGTAGCGATTGCCGAGCAGCAGTGGGCAGATCATGCGGCGTCGCCGCTTCCCGACTGGGGTACTGCGCCAGAGGGTACTGTGATGCGCGCCGACACCGCAGGTAACCCTGTCAGCGACCACCGTGTGACAGAGGAAACTACCTCGGCCTATGTACAGTTCAACTTTGAGGGTGACCTTTCTGGCATGCCTGTTCAACTGGTGGGTGGGCTGCGCTATGAAGAGACGGACATTGTCTCCAACAGCTTCCAGCAGGATCCGACGCAGATTGTCTGGCAGAACCCAACTGAGTGGGGTACTAACCTGGCTGCGGAAAGCACCTATACCAATCGTACCGGTAACTATGATGTGTTCTTGCCAAGCTTGGATGTAGCGCTTAATATCCGTGAGGATTTGGTGGGTCGTTTCAGCTTCAGTCAGTCCATTACCCGGCCTACCCTGGGTAATATGATTGGTACTCTGTCGGTGACGGATCGACCAAAGCCGGGCGAGCGTTCAGGTAATCAGGGTAATCCGAACCTGAGACCCTTCTCTTCCGACAACCTGGATCTGTCCCTTGAGTGGTACTACGGCGAGTCGAGCTACGCATCAGTGGGCTTGTTCGTGAAGAAAGTGGACAATTTCATTGTTGAGCAGTTTGTGCCAACCGAGGTGTTGAATCTGCGTGATCCGCTCCAAGGCCCCAGGGCTGAGGAGGCGCGTAATCAGCTTGCCGATGACGGCCTGGAAGCTACTGATGCGGCGGTGTTTGATCGCATCAATCAAAACCAGGGTACCTCGGGTCCAATCACCCAGGCTGGTGATGATCCTCTGGCGTCTTTCGAAATCTCGACTCCCAGCAATATGGAAGAAGCGACATTGCAGGGCGCTGAGTTTGCGATACAGCATAACTTTGGCGATAGCGGGTTTGGTACGATTGCTAACCTGACCTTGGTTGCAGGTGATCTGTCCGTTGACAACTCATCAACTGACTTCCAGTTTGTCTTGCCGGGTCTGAGCGATTCAGCCAACTTGATAGCGTTCTACGACAAGAACGGGCTTCAGGCGCGTATTGCCTATAACTGGCGCGATACTTTCTTGAACGGCGTGGGCCAGAACAATACTCCAATTTACACTGAGGAGTATGGGCAGGTGGATATATCCGTCAGCTATGATCTTCCGTTCTTTGATGGTCTGACGATCTTCGCTGAAGGTATCAATGTAACGGACGAGTCGCCACGGCAGTACGCTCGTTACAAGAACATGTTCAAGCATGCTGATCAGTATGGAGCGCGCTATAATATTGGTGCTCGTTACACGTTCTAAGCTTGGATATGGAAGCGTACAAAAAAAGCTGCTCTTCGGAGCGGCTTTTTTACGTTGGAGAAGGTAAAAATGATGATGAAAACCCTATCACCCTTACTGGGCATGTTCACTCTGGTGTGGGCGCTGCCGACTTTCGCCGACGACGCCGCGTTCCAGTGGCCTGAGGGTGCTCGCGCGGCGGTGAATTTGGCGTATGACGATGCGCTCGCCTCACAGCTGGAGAACGTGGTTCCCGCGCTGAACGAGCGTGGATTTCATGGCAGCTTCTATGTGCCGGCGGCGGCTCCTCTGTTGATGGAGCGCCTGGAAGAGTGGCGTGCGGCCGCGGCTCAGGGGCATGAGCTGGGTAACCACTCGCTGTTTCACCAGTGCAGTAAAACCCTGCCCGGACGGGAGTGGGTGCCGGATCATCAGGACCTGAGCCAAATACCAGCCGCAGCCTACGCGGAGCAGATCGCTCTGGCCAACCAGTTCTTATTCCTGATCGATGGCAAAACCACCCGCACCTTTACCCCGCCTTGTGGCGATGTCCAGATTGGCGATGTGGACTACCTCGGGCCGGTCAAACCGCTCTTTGTGGCATCCAAATCCATTGGTGCAGGGGGCGTCACCCCGACAATGCAAGGGCTTGATCGTTATAGGATTACTGTCGCCGTGCCCACGGACGTGACTGGCGAAGAACTCATCGCCGTCGTCGAGGAGGCCGCTCGCAAAGGCACGATGGCCAACTTCACCTTCCACGGCGTGGGAGGCGACCACCTGAGCGTTTCCGTGGAGGCGCACAATGCGTTACTGGACCATTTGGCCGCCCACCCCGACCGCTACTGGGTGGACAGCTTTGTCAATATTATGAGCTATGTGAAACGCCAACAATCGGATAAAGGCGGAAGTTAGAACCCCAGGAGCTTAGAACGGGGCAGGCCGCTACTGGCGTCGGGCCTGTCCCACCTTATCGCACGGCCCGCCCTCCCAAAGTGGCATAGGTCACCTTTAGCCCGGTCCCCAAAGTGGGACGACGCTTTCCAGCCCACCGATAACAATGCAAAGACGGGCGAGCTTGGGACTTGTTCGTGGTTGTGAGCGACGTTATCTCCTGGCAAGTGACTCAACGTCGTACTCTCCTTGATACCGTTCGGCTCCGGGGTTTCCTCCGGAGCCTTTTTTCTCCCAGCCTGTTTCTCCCAACCTAATAAACACAGTGAGATCGACAATGAAGAAGTCCATGACCCGCTGGGTGCCCCTGACGATGGCGTTACTGGTCGGCTGTAGTGGCACCGGTCCCTCCAGCACCTCCTCCAACGAATCCCGTGACCTCACGCTTTGGCCCGAACACCGCTCTCCACTGACTCAAGCCGATGCGTTTGAGGGACAAATCGACGCGCTGCTGGCCAAAATGTCGGTGGAAGAAAAGGTGGGGCAGCTGATCCAGCCCGAGCTGCGTAATGTTACCCCGGATGATGTCAGACGCTACCACCTGGGCTCTATCCTGAATGGTGGAGGTTCGTTTCCATCGGGGGATAAGAACGCGCCGGTAGAGGCCTGGCTGGAGCTTGCCGATGGCTTCTACGAAGCGTCCATGGATGACAGTGATGGCCACGTCGCAATTCCCATCCTGTGGGCGACGGATGCCGTGCACGGGCACAACAACGTCAAGGGCGCGACGCTGTTCCCGCACAACATCGGACTGGGAGCCACCCATAACTCGGAGCTGATGCAGCGGATTGGAGAAGTCACGGCCCACGAGGTGGCGGTGACCGGCCTGGACTGGAATTTCTCTCCCACCTTGGCCGTGGCCCGTGACGATCGCTGGGGCCGGACCTACGAGGCGTATTCCGAAGACCCGGAAATGCTGCACGACTACGGTCAGGCCATGGTGGCTGGCTTGCAGGGCGAAGTGAATACGGACGGTTTCTTCGGAAAAGGCCACGTGGTCGCCACGGCGAAGCACTTCCTGGCCGATGGTGGTACGGAAGGTGGTATCGATCGGGGTGACGCGAAAGTCAACGAAGAACGCTTGCGTGACTTGCATGCGCAAGGCTACTTCGGGGCGCTGGACGCGGGTGTGCAAACGGTCATGGCGTCTTTCAGCAGCTGGCAGGGTGAAAAGCTGCACGGCCACCACTACTTACTGAACGACGTGCTGAAAGGCCAGTTGGGCTTTGACGGTCTGATCGTGGGTGACTGGAACGGGCATGAATTTGTGGACGGCTGTCGGCAGGATAGTTGCCCGCAAGCGGTCAATGCCGGTTTGGACATTTTCATGGTGCCGGATCAGTGGCGTGAGCTGCACGCCAACACAGTGGCCCAGGTTAACAGCGGCGAGATTTCCCAGGCCCGGCTCGATGACGCCGTTCGCCGGATTCTGCGGGTGAAATTCCGTGCAGGCATGTTCAATAAAGGGCTGCCCTCCGAGCGTGCTTACGCGGGGAAAAGCGGGGTGCTCGGTTCAGAGAAGCACCGTGCCGTCGCACGTCAGGCGGTGCGGGAAAGTCTGGTGCTACTGAAAAACAGTGACCATCTATTGCCGCTCAGCCGCGAGACTCACGTACTGCTGGCCGGAGACGGTGCGGATAACATCGGCAAACAGGCCGGTGGCTGGACGTTGACCTGGCAGGGCACGGGGAATAGCAATGACGACTTCCCGGGTGCCTCCTCGATTTACGATGGCATTGCAGACGCCGTGGAAGCCGCTGGTGGTTCGGTGGAACTGAGCGAAAGCGGTGATTATCAAAGCGCCCCGGATGTGGCGATTGTCGTGTTCGGTGAAGACCCTTACGCCGAAATGCAGGGCGACCGCTCCAACGTGGACTTTGATTCTGAAGCCGGGCTGACACTGCTCCAGCGCTTCAAAGCCGACGGTATTCCCACCGTGGCGGTGTTCCTGACCGGGCGCCCGCTCTGGGTGAACCCGGAAATCAACGCCTCCGATGCGTTTGTGGTGGCGTGGCTGCCGGGCTCCGAAGGCGCGGGTGTGGCCGATGTTCTGTTTCGCGATGAAGCCGGTGATGTGAATCACGACTTCCTGGGTCGCTTGTCGTTCTCCTGGCCGGCTCGTGCCGATCAGACACCGTTGAACCGTGGTGACGGCCAGATTCCGCTGTTCCCTTACGGTTTTGGCCTGAGCTATGACGACAATGGCAATCTGGGGCCGTTGACCGAAGACAGCGGTATCAGCGCGAGCGAAGCACAAACGCGCCTGCCACTGTTTGACAACCGGGTGATGGAGCCGTGGCAACTGGTGCTGAGCGATGTCAGCGAGCGTCAACGGGTGGTTTCCGGCAGTGAATCACGCCTGCCTGGCATCGAGGTCTCCTCAACAGATCGCAACGTTCAGGAAGACAGCCGCACCGTGCGCTGGAACGGCAGCAGCCTCGCGGAAGTCGCTTTGCGCTCAGAAGGACGGGTGGATCTTGGCGCCTATCGTGATCAGGGAACCTTGCTGGTGAACATTCAGGTTGCTAAAGCCCCGACCGAGTCCGTTCAGCTTGGCATGCGCTGCGGGCAGGACTGCGTTGGCAGCGTTGATATTCAGGATTGGCTGACGGCGGTCAAACCTGGCGAGTGGCACACACTGGCGGTTGACGTGGAATGCCTGGTAGAACGTGGCGTCGACCCGGCGATGGTGTTGTCCCCACTGTTTATCGCCACCGAGGGCGAGCTGGAGCTGACGCTTCACAATGCCCGAGTGGTGACTGACAGCGATGAGCAGGGCGTCTGCCCCTGATATTGGCGTTGTAGTACCGTGGTGGTTCGGGAGAAATACTTGAGCCACCACGCTTTCCTTGATACAGAACCGCCGTCGCTATCCAGTCTATGAAGCTTTAATCATCCGCTTGCGATACTCCGAGGGCGACTCCCCCACCAGCCGTTTAAAAAACCGGTGAAAGGCCGATTTACTGTTGAAGCCGGATTCCAACAAAATATCCAGCACCGTCTTTTCCGCCATTCCCGGATCGGCCAGTAAACGTTTGGCCTCCTCAACTCGATAGGAGTTGATAAACTCAAAGAAGTTGGTCCCAAAGTGTTTGTTGATCACCGAGGAGACTTCCTTGACGGGCAGGTTCAGACGTGCCCCGAACTGTTCAATATTCAGGTTTTGCTGCAAAAAGACTTTGTCCACCGTCATCGCATGTTGCACCCGGTCAATGGCGGAATCGGAGGGTTTGTCTTCCGCCGGGGCACGGGTTTCTTCCGAACGCGTCACGAGTAATTGATGAGCGTAGGCCAGGCTATAGGTAAACAGGCCATTGATCAGAATAAAAGTGATGTAATTGTCGGCAATACCGAGGTAGTCAGCTATCTGGGGAGAGCTGTATTTGGCCAGGATGTGTACGAATACCGTCCAGGTCCAGCTGATGAAAAAACCCAGCGTCAGAACATTCAGCCAGCGTGGCTCGGTGTTTGAAAAGTGCGAGTATTCGTCTTTCAGCTCGGAGCGATAGCGCTGCACCAGAGTGACAGCCGCAAAGGAATACACCAGCGGTACCAGCTTGGCGGCGTCCCACAAGAACGTTACCACTCGCTCGGGCTGGGCTTCTCCCAGTGTCCAGATGTGGCGGAGGTCGTTGCTGTCGATGCTGAAAAGGACCATGAGCAACGCAGCTGACACGGCTGGAGCCAGATGGATCAAATGGATCGGTTTTAACTCAAAACTGGCTCGAGTGATGGCCGCCACATAAAGGTACAGCGATGGACCCTTCAGCATCAGCGCAATCATCATGAAGTACGGTATCCAGAACTGATCAATAGTACGGGTCAGGTGTACTTGATCGTTCCACAGCACCAGTGTGGTTGCAGAGCCGATGGCAATGATGAGCAAAAACGCTGTGAGAAGGCGGTCATAAAGACGGTTTTTGGCGGGCAGGGCAGCTTGCAACAGGGCCAGCAGAATACTCTCGGCCACCGTCATTAAAAGTACTACATCGTGAATATTGAAAATATAATCTTTCATGAAACCTGGCAATGACCGTCTTTATTTTGATATCAGTAAGCCGCTTAATCTGGCATATTTCCCAAGTGGCGGCAACCGTGGGTTGAAAATTTCTTATGGTCTTTTCGACCATAGATTGCAAGGCCTGGACGCGTGTCTGCTAGACTGCTTCCAGTGCACGTTAAGGAGCCGTTCTCTGTGAAAACTGAGTCTCATCTTCCCGATTTTTCTGGAATGATCGACCAACTGACACCTCTGGTCTTCGATCCCGACCACGATGCGACGGGGCAGGACAATCCCCTGATCCAGGCTTACCTCAACCACTACCGGATGTCATTTCAGGCGAGCGTGCCTGGCACCCTACACCGGATGGGCAAGGTTGTTCAGGGCGACTGGGAGTTGGCCGTGCATTATTGGCTGCCTCCCGAACCCCGAGGTTCGATGGTTATTGTACACGGTTATTTTGATCACTCCGGACTTTATGGTGAAGCGGTTCGTTTTGCGCTCAAACATAATCTGGCCGTACTGGCTTATGATCATCCAGGTCATGGGTTAAGCACAGGCCCACGCCTGGTGATTGACAGCTTTGACCGGTATGCGGATGTGCTTCAGCAACTGTTGGAGCGCTCACAAGCCCTGTTTCCCGGTCCGAGGTTTGCTCTTGGTCAAAGCATGGGGGGTGCCACCTTGCTGAATCATCTGTGGCGCCACGGTAGCGCGCTCACCGGGCGCACAGCCTTGTTGGCACCGCTGGTATTGCCCAAGGGCTGGCGGCTTAGCAAATGGCTGTACGCGCTGTTGCACCGCTGGGTACGGGAAATTCCCCGCGTTTTTACAGACAGTTCACACGATCGGGATTTCAATCACTTTCTCGCTCATGACGATCCGTTACAACACCGTCAATTAAGTGTGGAGTGGGTAGGCGCCATGAAGGCGTGGGATCAACAGTTTCGGCGTTGGCCCTTGCGCAACGATGAGTTGCTGATTGTTCAGGGTACGGGGGATGATACGGTGGATTGGCAGTACAACCTGCAGCAGATTGGTCGTCGGCTTCCCCGGCTCAAAGTCGAAACACTGAGCGGCGCACGCCATCATCTCGTCAATGAAACCGATCAATATCGCGAACCGGCGTTTGCGGCGGTGGAGCGTTTTTTCTTTGCAGACTGAGCGGCGGGCAGGCGTTGCGCACCCACCGCTCGGCGTTACCAATCGCTTAGAAAAGAACGCGACAACGAATAGTGCCTTCAATGTCTCTCAACTGCTGTAACACTTCCGGGCTGTACGGCGAGTAGATATCCAGCACCACATACCCGACTTTCTCGTTGGTTTGCAGATACTGCGCCGCAATATTGATCTGGTTGTCGGAGAAGATGCGGTTGATCGCGGACATGACACCCGGCACATTGGCGTGTACGTGCAGCAGGCGGTGCGCATCCGGGTGGCCGGGCAGGGCGACTTCCGGGAAGTTGACCGAGCTGGTGGTGGTGCCGTTGTCGGAGTACATAATGAGCTTCTCGGCCACTTCGACGCCAATATTCTGTTGCGCTTCCACCGTTGAACCACCGATGTGCGGGGTCAGAATCACATTGTCCAGGCCGCGCAGAGGGCTGATGAATTCATCATCGTTGCCTTTGGGTTCCACCGGAAACACATCAATGGCCGCGCCGGCGATTTTATTCGCCTTGACCGTTTCGGCCAGGGCGTCAATATCAATCACCGTGCCCCGCGAGGCATTGATCAATATCGATCCGGGCTTCATTTGGCTCAATTCTTCAGCGCCAATCATGTTTTTGGTAGAGCCGGTCTCCGGCACGTGCAGGCTCACGATGTCGGACTTATTGAGCAGCTCGTTCAGGCTGCGTATTTGCGCTGCGTTGCCCAGCGGCAGCTTGGGGATGACATCGTAAAAGCACACGTGCATCCCCAAGGACTCGGCCAGCACACTCAGCTGACTGCCAATAGAGCCGTAGCCGATAATGCCCAGGGTTTTGCCACGAATTTCGTAGGAACCCGTGGCGGATTTCATCCAGCCGCCGCGATGGCAGGCCGCATTTTTCTCAGGGATACCGCGCAGCAGCAGGATGGCCTCGGCAAGTACCAGCTCGGCCACTGACCGGGTGTTGGAGTACGGCGCGTTGAACACCGCTACCCCGTGCTCCTGAGCGGCCTGGAGGTCCACCTGGTTGGTGCCGATACAGAAGCAGCCCGCAGCGATCAGCTTGGGCGCATTCTCAAAGACGTTGCGGGTCAACTGGGTGCGTGAACGCAGCCCCACAAAGTGGGCGTCCTTGATACGTTCAATGAGTTCATCTTCAGCGAGCGCGGTTTTGAGATAGTCGATATTGGTGTAACCGGCGGCGTTAAGGGTATCGACGGCAGACTGGTGGACACCCTCGAGCAAGAGAAACTTGATTTTGCTTTTGTCCAATGACTTACGGCTCATGAACGTTGTCACCTCGGTTGTATCGGATTGGCTAACCGGCTATTGGAAATAGGGCCTGTGGAAAGGGGTAAAAGAGGGCGCGAATGATACCATATTTCCCGCCCGATGGCGCTTTCAGCGGCACAGCACCGTCCTATTGCTCATTACTCGCCATGAGGGGTGACACTGGTGACGATCAGGCGGTAGCCCGGAGTGTCACCGGACGGATTCCTCTGCGTTTGATAGCACCAATGGATCTCTGCGTTCTTTAACCGCATACCGTAGCGGCGCTCCGGGTCGGGCGCCTGATACTGGGGACGAGGATCCTGTTGCAGAATCTGCCGCAGCAACGTCTCCCAGTCCTGTCCGGTCTGGTCGGTCAGTTGTTGGCAGGCGGCACTGGCTTCCGGGGTAAATACCACCTCAATCCAGTCCGGTGCCTGGGCGGCAAACCGGTTTTCGGCGTCGGGCAGGCAGTCCGTGTAGGGCACATAGGGCTTGATATCCAGCACCGGAGTGCCGTCCAGCAGATCGATGCCGGAGAGCGCCAGCCATATGCGGTCAGTGCCAACGTGAACCCCTTCCAGTCGAACCACTGACAACCCAATCGGGTTGGGCCTCAAGGGCGAGCGGGTCGCGAAGACACCCAGACGTCGGTTTCCGCCGAGCCGGGGCGGACGCACCCGGGGGCGCCACTGGTCACTGGGCGGCTGGTGAAAGACAAATTGCAGCCAGAGGTGGCTGCACTGCTCCAGCCCCTCCAACGCCAGGGGATCATTAAAGGGCGGTAGCAGCTCCAGTTCCGCGCGGGCCGCCGGAGCCAGGCCGGGCTGGCGGGGGATACCGAATTTCTCCACAAAGCAGGAGCGCACGATACCGATGGGTTGAAACGTCAGAGGGAGCATTTGAGAACCTTTCGGACTTCGCGTAATCTTAATCGGGCCGCTCCTCTGAGGAGCCAGCTTGTTAACCTGGTCTTGGTGCCGTCAGTCGCAAGGTCGGGCGGTCGGGTTTTCGTCGTCAAGCATTGTTCATGTCATTTTGAGTTATGTCATGTTGAATCGGGTCACTAAAAAACGCAACGCCTGCTGGTCGCTGCTCGCCGTTTGGATGGTGTTGCTGGTGTGTTGGGGGCAACCCCTGCTGGCAATGCAGACCTGCCCGCTGAGCACTCAGGCCTTGGTCGCCCTCGATCAAGGCCTTATATCAGTGCCCGATTCGATCGAGGCGCCGGCGTCTGTAGAGCACTCCTCAGAATCGTCCTTAGCAGAATCATCGGATCAGTCCGACTGCGAACTCACTCAGCAGCTATTGCAAGCCAGCGTGTATACCGCCGATATGGCACTGCCCACCTGTTTGCTGCTGCTGTGGCTTCTCACCGTTTTCGTTCGTCAGGGTTGCGCCCCGTGGCGGGCTTCCGAGCCCATTGGTGAGCCGCGCCGCCGCCACCTGATCTACTGCGTTTTCCGGGAATAGCCTTCGATACCGAACCCAACGGCATTGCTGTTGGTGATCGCCACTGGTATTGAATGTTAAGTAACCCGGAGATACCCCTATGACACGTCAACGACGACGGGTCGGCTTTGGCTTCTTGCTGTGGCTGGCCGGTCACCTTGCCTTGGCGCATGCCCAGGCACAACAACCCCCTGATACGGACTGGGTCCGCGTCGACGCTCATCCCGAGGCCGCCGTGCAACTGGCGCTGACGGGACAGCGTACCGAGGAGGGGGCCTACCTGGCCTTTCTGGCCATTCAGCTCGATGATCCCTGGAAAACCTATTGGCGCTCGCCGGGCGAGGCGGGGCTGGCCCCGGTCGCCGACTGGTCCGGCTCGCGCAACCTGGGTTCGGTGGAGTGGTTTTGGCCCCGGCCCCATCGTTATGAGCTTCAAGGCATCGAAACGCTGGGCTATAAGGGCGAAGTCGTTTTTCCCTTGCATATCTCCCCTGAAGACCCTGACCAGCCAGTGCAACTGACCGGCCGCTTTACCCTGCCCAGTTGCACCACACTGTGCGTGCTCACGGACTACGATCTGGCCCTGACACTGCCTTCGGGAGAGATGCGACCGATTGAAGAACGGATGAGGCGCTTCAATCAGAGCATGAGTGAAGTGCCGGTGGTTCGTCCGGACGTGCGCGTCACCGCCTTCGAATGGGACGCGAACAGCGGTCTTTTGCAGATGGTGGCCGAGCGCGAAGGAGGATGGACGAAGGCGGACGTGATTATCGACGGCGCCGCTTCCCTGCTGGATGAAGTGCAATTCCATCGGCCCGCGATAACGGTGGATGGCAACACGGTGACGGCGGTGTTTGAGCCCGAGTTTTGGTCAAAAGCCCCGGACTGGGTGGGTGAAACACTGACGGTGACCTTGCTGGGCGAGACATTTGCCGCCGAAGCGTCGGTGGCACTGACCCCGGGCACTGTCAGCCCGCCGGCGTCCAGTTCTGTCTCCCTGGCGACGGTGTTGCTGTTTGCCTTTCTGGGCGGGTTAATTCTTAACGTCATGCCCTGCGTGCTGCCGGTGCTGGGCCTGAAACTGCACGGACTGATCGGTGCCGGCGGGCAGTCCCGCCAGCGTATTCGTCGACAGTTCCTGGCGTCGGCGGGCGGCATTCTGGTGTCGTTCTGGTTGTTGGCGGCCTTTATGCAGGGCCTAAAGTGGAGCGGCTCGACGCTGGGGTGGGGCATTCAGTTCCAGAGTCCGGTTTTTGTGGCCCTGATGGCGCTGATTACGTTTTTGTTTGCGTTGAATTTACTGGGGCTGTTCGAGCTGCGGCTGCCAGGGCGTTGGAACCAATGGGTGGCTGGTCGAGGGGATGATTCGCTCGGCGGGCATTTCATCCAGGGTGCCTTCGCCACCATACTGGCCACGCCGTGTACGGCGCCGTTTCTGGGAACGGCCATTGCGTTTGCGCTCGGCGCGAATGCCTGGCAGTTATGGTTGACCTTTACCGGTCTGGCCGTCGGCATGGCCGCGCCGTGGCTGCTGGTGGCGGCAGTGCCTTCGCTGGCGGCGCGACTGCCTTCGCCGGGGCCCTGGATGACGGCCATGAAGTGGGTGTTCGGGGCTCTCATGGCAGCGACCAGCGTCTGGCTGCTCAGCCTGTGGGCCGGTTTTCTGTCCCCGCTGCAAACCGGGTTGCTGGTGGCGCTGTTGAGCGCCGTAACGTTGTTCCTGGTCACCCGCCGTTTTGGTGTGCGGGGGCTGTGGGTGACGCTGACGGCGGGGGTTCCCAGTGTTCTGGCGGTGCTGCTTGTGGTTGCCCTGATTCGCGGGCCGCTCAGCACGTCGCTGCCGTCGGACCTGCGCTGGCAAACGCTGGACACTCAAGCGATCAGCGCGGCGGTGCAAGAGGGCAAGGTGGTGTTCGTGGATGTGACGGCGGACTGGTGTGTGACCTGCCAGGCCAACAAAGTCGGTGTGCTGCTGCAGGAGCCGGTGTATTCCGCCTTGCAGGCCGACGACGTGGTTCGGCAACGGGGCGACTGGACGCGTCCGGACGAGCGCATTACCGACTACCTTCAGTCTCAGGGGCAGTACGGTGTGCCATTCAATAGCGTCTATGGCCCCGGTGCACCCGATGGCATTCCCCTTCCGGTCATTCTTCGGGATGAGGCTGTGCTTGACGCTCTGGAGCGGGCGCGCGGGGAGCATTCCTCCCGCGAATCGTTGTCTCGTGAATCGGGGAGCCGTTTATGACTGAGCCTCGTATAACAGGACCGCTTGCGAACGGCGCTCGTTCGCTGCGAGCGCGCGCACTGGGCTGGCTTAAAAATCTGACGCTGTTTCTGGTGCTGTTTATCGTCGCCAGTGCCGTGATGGACTATTGGCGGGGGCGGCATTTGGCGGGCCAGTCCGTACCCGCTATCGATTTGAGTACGCTGGAGGGCAGCCCCGTGGACTTGGTCGCCTTAAGCGAAGAACGTCCTGTCCTCGTGTACTTCTGGGCCACTTGGTGCGGCGTCTGCACCGTGGTATCGCCGACCATCGACTGGTTTGCGGGGGAGCACGAAGTTATTTCCATCGCGCTCACCTCCGGCGACGACGCTCGCCTGCACCGCTATATGGAAGCGCACGAGTACGACTTCCCCGTCGTCAACGATCCCCGTGGCGAGCTGGCGAATGCGTGGGAGATCAGCGCCACACCCACCGTGGCGATTGTACGTCACGGAAAAATTGTCTCTTTCACCACCGGGGTAACGACGCCCCCCGGTCTCTGGTGGCGCCTGTGGCGCGCCGGGTCTTGAGACGGCCTGAATTTATTGATTTGGAGTAATGATATGAAACTGAATCTGAAACACGTTACCGCACACAATAGTTTGTTCCGCAAAAGCCGGGGCCTCTGGCTGGCCGTGCTGATGGCGCTGCCGGTGGTCGGTGCGGCGCAAACCCTCACCGAGGATCAAAAGGCACGACTGGATGAGCTGGACGGTTTATTGCGGGAGAACCCCGAACTGATCGAGTCGGTGGCGGACAGCGTAAAACGGTATTTGAAAACGGAGCAGGATACGCGCAGCCGCCTGGAGGCGCAGGCATCGTGGCTGTCCGATGAACGGCACCCGGTGCTGGGCAATCCGGACGGCAAGCGGCAGCTGGTGGTTTTCAATGATTACAACTGCCCGTTCTGCAAACGGCTGGAGCCGGTGCTGGAAGAGGCTATTGAGGACTATCCGGACCTCAAGGTCGTCAATGTATTCCTGCCGCTGCGACAGCAAATGGTGTCGGGCCTGAACACCAACTCGGCGCGTTATGGCATGCAGGTCTGGCTGGACCGCCCGGACGTGTTTGCACAGGTGCATGAGGCGCTCATGTCCAAAAGTGGTATGCACACCGCCTCCTCCCTGAAAAAAGTGGCGGCGGATACGGGCACCGGGAAGCAGCTTGAGCGCAGTGCGCAACTTGGTGAGCGCGAGCAGGAGAATTACGAGGTGTTCACGGAGCTTGGGCTGCGTGGGACACCGAGCCTGGTCATTGGGGGTGAAGTCTTGCCTGGCTTCGTTCCCTATGAGCGCCTCAAACCACTGCTGGATGATGCGTTGTAATTTGTAGACCGGTTGCTTGTGCCGGCCCGGGGGATCACTTACCCTTGGGCCGTTCGCTTTTTCCTTTCAGGACTTATATTGCATGCAGGCTATTCTTTGGGTTGCCTTAATCGTTCTGGTGTTGGTGACCGTTTTGCCCCTTCTGCGTCATGGCGCCTGGTGGATTCGCGGGCTGGACTTTCCGCGTCTTCAGTTCGCCGCTCTGGCGCTGGTCATGGTCTGCTTGCCGCTGTGGTTGCTGGACCGGACGGCACCGGGAACATGGGTCATGGCCAGTGTGGCCCTGGCCTGCCTGATGTACCAGAGCTGGTGGATATTGCCTTACACTCACCTGCATCGCCAGGAGGTGCGGCAGGTGCGGACGTTGACGGAGAGGGATAGGGAGCAACGCATTGCCATCCTCACCGCCAATGTCCTCACCCCGAACCGCCACGCCGACAAGCTCCTGGAGTTGGTCCGTCTACACCAACCGGACTTGCTGGTGACCCTGGAGTCTGATGGATGGTGGCAGCAACAGCTGGATTTGTTGGGGACGGATTACCCGTACTCGATCAAGTGCCCGCTGGATAACCTTTACGGCATGCACGTGTACTCCCGTTATCCGCTGGAAAACGAAGCCATTCAGTTTCTGGTGGAGTCTGACGTACCCTCCATGCATTCGGAAGTGGTATTGCCCTCCGGTCAGCGCGTCGTGGTGCATTTTCTGCATCCCGCACCGCCGAGTCCCACCGAAAATGAAACATCCTCCGAACGCGATGCGGAACTGCTGGTCGTGGGGCGAAGCCTGAGAGAATGTGAGCTGCCGGTGATTGTGACCGGTGACCTGAACGACGTAGCCTGGTCGGCCACCACCCGCCTGTTCCGCAAGATCAGCGGCCTGCTGGACCCGCGAATCGGGCGCGGTATGTTTAACAGCTTTCATGCCAAGATCCCGTTGGTGCGCTGGCCGTTGGATCACCTGTTTCACAGTGACGATTTTGTGCTGGAAGGAATTCGTCGGCTGCCCGGTTTTGGTTCAGATCATTTCCCCATGCTCGTGCGCCTGGTATACCGGGAACACGCCCGCCCGCAGGAAGGGCTGGAAGCCGATGCGGAAGACCGTGTTCTGGCCTCGGAAAAAATCGACGCCGAATCGGTGAAACCCTCGGATGTGCATCGGCCGGAACGGCAGCGCATTGTGTTGTCCGCACCGCCGCCCTTGCTTCAATAGCTTTTGGGTAAACTGATCGCCTCAAAGGTTTGCTGCAGTTTGGCCAGAGTGATGGGTTTGCCCAGATAATAATTCATCCCGGCGGCATACACCGCTTCGCGATGCTCCTGCAGGGCGTGCGCCGTCAATGCCACGATCGGCACTGGCGCTTGCCCATGCTCGCGTTCGTACTGTCGAATTTGGCGGGTGGCCTGAAAGCCGTCCATTTCCGGCATCTCGCAATCCATAAGGATCAGATCATAGCGCGTGGCAGTCGCCGCTTCGTACGCTGCGAGGCCGTCGTCCACTAGATCGGGTTCGATGCCCAGTTTCCCTAGCAGCCCTTTGATGACCATTCGGTTGACGGCGTTGTCTTCGGCCACCAGAACGTTGAGGCCGGCAAACGACAGCGTGTTCTGCAGCACGGGTGGTTGCTCAGCGGAAAACGGTTCCGCAGACGGGCCTAACAAGCGAAGCAATAGCCGCTGAAAGCTTCGGGCTGAGAAAGGTTTGTGCAGGGTACTGTGTACCTCAAGAGTGGCGAGAGTGCTCGGGTCAATATGGGGTTCGCCAGCACTGAGCAATACCCGGGGGATTTCTTTCGCTTCGGGCACGCCACGCAGGCGACGGAGCCACTCTATACCTGTCATGTCCTCCAGCTGGCCACCCACCACCACAAAATCCACAGCTTTTTGTTCGCTCAACAAGGTTTGCAAGCGGTGCAATGCTTGCTCTCCGTGAGAAAATTGGTCCAGCGTCATGCCCCACAGGCGAGTGTAATGGGAGAGAGATTCGCCCTGCTTGGGGCTGGTGTCCACCAGTAACAGGCGTCGTCCCTTCAGGGCGTTGGCGGCCTGGAATTCCTCGAGGGTGACCGGGTTCTCCACCGGGTCAAAGGCGGCAATAAACCAGAATCTGGCGCCTTTGCCTTTTTCACTTTCTACCCCGATTTCGCCGTCCATCAGCTCCGCGAGACTTTTGCTGATGGCGAGCCCCAGGCCCGTGCCCCCGTACTGGCGCGTGGTGGAGGCATCTTCCTGGTTGAACGAGTCGAACAGCGATTGCTGAGCATCGGTCGCGATACCAATGCCGGTGTCCCGAACCGTAAACAGCAGGCGTGGACGCCCGGGTGTGTGTCCCTCACTCAGCGACACCTCCAGTTCCACATGGCCGTGAGTGGTGAACTTGAACGCGTTGCCCAGCAGGTTGATCAGAACTTGTCGCAGCCGGGTGGAGTCACCCAGCAGCTGGCGGGGCACATCGGGGTCGACGCCGCCCATCAGTTCAATGCCATGCTTATTGGCGGTGGCACTGAATAATTGGAGGCAGTCTTCAATCAGGTCTTCCAGATCAAACGGGGCAACCTCCAGGTGCATTTTGCCCGCTTCGATCTTGGAGTAGTCAAGAATGTCGTTAATGATATCCAGCAGCGTTTCGCCGCTGCGATGGATGATATCGAGATAATGTTTCTGGTTATCGTTCAGCGGTGTATCGCGCAGCATTTCCAGCATGCCGATGACGCCATTCATGGGGGTGCGAATCTCATGACTCATGGTGGCCAGAAACTGGCTCTTGGCCCGGTTGGCATCCTCGGCCGCGCGCTTTTGTTGTTCGTTGTGCGCACTTTCTTCCCGCTCGTTCCGCAGCGCGATTTCCATCGCCTGGCGCTGCTCGATATCCTCCAACAGGCTTTCGCGCATGTGGTTGATCGCGTTTACCACATTGTCCAGCTCATCCGGTGTGTCATCGGGTTTGTTGCGTTTCAATCGGAGAGGTAGGTTCAAGTTGTTCAGATGCAGATGACGGGCGTACTGCGCAATGGTTTCCATGTGACGGGTCAGCAACGTGTAGACCAGCCATAAAATGAAAAATGAGATAATCAGCGTTTTCGTGCCCTGCACGCCGACGATCATCAGCGTGCGCTGCCACATGCGATCGTAAATATTGGTCAGGCTGGCGGTGACCGTCAGAGTGCCCAGATCCTGTCTTGGCGTGTTTTCATCTTCATAAACCAAAGGGTAGGTCTTGGTCAGGAACTGGTTGGGGCGGGCGGCCACATCGTCAGCAATGGTCTCGTCACTTTGCACCACGAGGGTTTGTTCTTTATCGTTCCAGTCCCGCCAGGAAACGCCTACCCATACAACATCCTCGACATCAAGTACGCTCTCGATCTGGATCGACAGCTGCTCCTGATCAAACCCCCACAGGCTCTTGGTGATACTCGCGAGCGTACTGACTCGTACCTGATCCAGACGCTTTTCGAGCGCCGAAAGATCATCCTGAAAGCTGGCGTACAGCTGCATCAAAATAGCGATTAACGTAATCGCCGAGCTGCTCAGGATAATCAGCCCGAGCAGCCGGGTGGCAATAGGATTTTCCCGCGTGTATCGAATCAATCGCAGCATGCAATGTGTCGCCAGGCCGAGGGCTGAACCAGAACAAGCCGCACAACAGCGTGATTGCGCGCACCCGCTCGGGGAAACGGGTTAAGTGTAGCACCTCGTCCGTGAAGAGGCCCAAACCTTAACGTTTGCTCAACTGCTGCTCCAATGCCTCCAGGGAGACGCCTTTCGTCTCCGGCATCCAGTAGCGCACGAACAGGAGTTGCAACACCATCATCAATGCAAAGAACCCGAATATGGGTGCGCCCCCAAGGCTGCCGGCAATGGCCGGAAATGAGAACGCGACCAGAGCGGCGAACACCCAGTGGGTGCCCGAGCCGAGGGACATGCCAAAACCTCGCACGCGGTTGGGGAAAATCTCTGCAATAAACACCCAGATACAGGCGCCCTGGCCAATCGCGTGAGACGCGATAAACACAAAAATCAGCAGCGGCACCAGGCTGCCATTAAACGCTTCCCACTGGAACACCAGCGCCAGGCTGACCAGCGACACAATATAGCCAATCGAGCCCACGTACATCAGCAAGCGACGTCCCAAGCGATCAATGAGCGCCAGACCGATCAGCGTAAACACCAGGTTGATTAGCCCCACGCCCGCCGAGGACAGCAGCGCGGCGCTGTCTTCCATACCCGCCATGCTGAAAATACGCGGGGCGTAGTAAATAACGGCATTGATGCCCGACACCTGATTAAAAAACGCGAACAGAAACGCCAGGATAATGGGCCAGCGGTAGCGGCCGGAAAGAAAGTCCCGCCACTCGGCTGTTTGAGGGGAGGCTTGTGTTGTTGCAGTTTCAGTGTGGCTTCTCTCAATCTCCTCCAGTGCCAGGTCAGCCCGGGCGGGATCAATTTGGGCCAATACCTTTCTGGCACCCTCGCGGTCGCCTCGGCGAGCGATCAACCAGCGCGGGCTGCGCGGCACAAACAGTATGAGGATCACAAACAGCAGGGCCGGTAAGACCTCGACGCCCAGCATCATTCGCCAGTCACCGCCCGCGCCAGCCACCCAGTAGTTGGACAGGTACGCACACAGAATGCCGAAGACCAAATTGAACTGGAACATGGCTGTTAAGCGACCGCGCAGAGAAGTAGGGGCGATCTCCGAAATATACACCGGTGCCGCCACGGACGACGCGCCCACCCCGAGTCCGCCGATAAACCGGAACAGCATCAACGTGTAGATATCCGGTGCCAGTGCCGAACCGAGCGCGGACACCAAATAGAGAACGCCAATCCAGAACAGGGTCGTCTTGCGGCCATATCGGTCACAAGGAATCCCCCCGAAAATCGCCCCGATAACCGTGCCGACCAGTGCCGAGGACACCATGGCCCCGAGCAGCGCATCGCTCAACCCCCACTGGCGCTGGATTGCCTGCTCGGCACCGGAGATGACAGCGGTATCAAAACCAAACAGAAAGCCGCCCAGAGCGACGGTGAAGGACCAGAATAAAAGCTTGCCCGTGTGAGCGGTGGAGTGCGTCATAGTGTTCATCCATTATTGCTTTTATCGCGCGGGAAGGCGCTAAATCTCAAAATGTAATCGGTATCATACGGGGTGGATCGGGCGCTCGCCAGTGTCGTGATTCACTTTTTTGGCGCGGTGAGCGTATTTACAGACAGTTTGCGCTAGGATAGTCGTTAGTATAGAAGGCCCGGCGAGTGGGTGGTGATATTCCGAATCGAGAGGTGTGCACCATGTGGAAGCGTTGGACAAGTATTGTGTTGTTTGGAGTGATGGCGCAAGCGGTGTCAGCCGCGGAGCCGGACACCCGTGAGGGCTCGAAGGCCGAATGCCCGGACGCCCTGAATCACGAATTTCGGCGGCTGCACAGCAACGAAGACATCAACCTGTGCGAGCGCTTTGGCGGCCAGCCGCTGCTGGTGGTGAATACCGCCAGCCATTGTGGCTTCACCTCGCAGTTCGGTGGGCTGGAAGCACTGCACGAGAAATACGCCGAGCAGGGGCTGGCCGTCATTGGCTTTGCGAGCAACGCGTTTGATCAGGAAGCCGATTCCGAAGAAGAGGCCGCCACGGTTTGCTACGAGAACTTCGGTGTGACCTTCACCATGCTGGCCCCCACGCCCGTGACTGGTGACGACGCTAACCCGGTGTTCAAAGAGCTGGCCCGCCAGACCGAAGAGCCCGGCTGGAACTTCAACAAATACCTAGTGGCGCCGGACGGCACCGTGGTGAAACACTTCGGCAGCCGCGTCAAACCCGACTCGAAAGACATGACCCAGGCGATTGAACAACTGCTGTCAGACACTCAATAAATCGTGGCGAGCGGCTGGACCTCGATCAACGGGGCGTCGATTAAAAGGCCGCCAGCACATCGTTGAGAAAGCGGCGGCCCAATGGGGTAGTGGCCAGCCGCTCTTCCGCAGGTCTCACCAGGCCTTTCGCCGCCAGAGTCTGCCATTGACGGCTGATATGATCCAGGGCCAAGCCGGTGCGCTCGGTGAATCGCTCTGGCGCCACGCCCTCATTAAGGCGCAAAACGTTCAGCAGGTAATCCAGCGGTAACCCCCCGGCCTCCAGCGTTTCTTCCCCTGCCAGTAACGGGTGTCGGCCCGCAATAATAGCGCCCGTGCCGCTCTGCTCAGTGAACGCCGCAGCCCGTGACAGATAGTGTTCGGGCAACCGGGTTTTCCAGCGGCGGGTAATGCGGCTTTCCCCGGGCAAAGTGATCTTCCCGTGCGCGCCCGCGCCGATGCCCAGATAATCCCCATACGTCCAGTAATTCAGATTGTGCCGGGCGAACTGGCCGTGTCGTGCGTACGCCGACACTTCGTACTGCTCGTAACCGGCCTCGGCCAGTCGGGCCTCCCCCATCTCCTGAATATCCGCCAGTGTGTCCTCCACCGGCAGCAGTGGCGGCGCGCTGTAAAAGTGCGTGTTCGGCTCAATGGTGAGCTGATACCAGGACAAGTGCTCCGGCGACAGCGCAATGGCCTGATCCAGATCCGCCCTGGCCTCCGCCGTGGTTTGATCCGGCAGCCCGTGCATCAAGTCCAGATTCAGATTGTCGAACCCGGCGCGACGCGCCATATCCACCGCGCCCAGCGCCTCCTGCCCTCCATGAATTCGGCCCAACTTCTCCAACTGATGATTCTGAAAACTCTGAATACCGATAGAAAGACGATTGACGCCTGCCCGACGGTAACCGGAAAACCGCTCCTGCTCGAACGTGCCGGGGTTGGCCTCCAACGTGATCTCCGCGTCGGAGGCCAGCCCAATCGTGTTATCCACCTGCTCAAGAATGCGCCCGATGGCGCCGGCGGAAAACAGACTTGGCGTGCCGCCGCCGAAAAACACCGTTTGAATAGAGCGGCCCTGAGCCAATGCCTTTTCCTGCGTTAGATCCAGCGCCAGCGCGGCCACATAATCGGTCTCCGGCAGCGCATCTCCCGCATGGTGAGAGTTGAAATCACAATAAGGGCATTTGCGCACACACCAGGGAATGTGGATATACAAAGAAAGCGGCGGTAATTGCAAGCTCATGAAAACAGCGGCTCGGTCATATTGAAGCGCCACTATAGCATGTGAAGGGGTCTATTCTGACGCTTTTTATGAAGATGGGCTATTTCCAGATTAACGATTCACGTGCCATACTTCGCTATCGCTTACACGAAGTAAAAACTGATTTGATAAACAGTGTATTGAGCCGATGCCCAAACATGTGGGCGTTTATGTCGAAGAGAAACGGGAAAATTCAACAGAAACTGCGAGGAATGATATCGCGCATGCGCGATATACTAATGTTAAATGTAAGGAGATACATGGCCCAGAATCCATTCTATGTCTACGCCTTGAAAGACCCGAGAGAGCGACCTGCTAAGGCCTTTTATATCGGTAAAGGTACTGGCAACCGCGCCTGGGAGCATCAGACAGTAGAGGATGACAGCGAAAAAGGGCAGGTCATCAAGGCAATACATGAATCTGGCCATTCAGTGCTGCATACAGTTATTACTGACAATCTCAATGAGGAGCAGGCTCTCAAAATTGAAGCAGAACTGATCGCTGCATTTGGGATACGTTCGCGGGGTGGGCTACTGACAAACAGGGTCCAACCGAACCCTGAAACGATCACAAAAAAGGTCGGAGTTAATATCCCAGACGGCTGTTATGAAAAAGCTCAAATGGGACTCGGCATACTTAAAAGCGCAGTCATGGAACTGGCCAAGGCTAATCCAGAGGGGATTAAGAATTCTGATGCTGCCAAATACCTCGGCCTGCAGTCAGATTACGGTGGTGGTTCAAAAGATTATCTAACCTACAGCCTTCTTGGTTTATTGATGAAAGAGGGTCGCATCGAGCGTACCGAGAAAAGAAGGCATGTGGCGAAATCTGAGTAAAACACCTAGTGTCAACTTTGAACCGCGACAGAAGTAGCTAAGCATAGTACAGCTCCGAGGGTGAATAGTATTGATGGCGCTTGCGTGGCCGAGCGTTAAGCTCATTGGCAATATGATCGCATTGCTGTTGAGTCAAGTGCTCCATTGAGGTGCCTTTAGGAATATATTGTCGGATTAGTCCATTGGCATTTTCGTTACTTCCCCTTTCCCATGAGTGGTATGGGTTAGCAAAGTAGAACTTGACTGCGCTGTGTGCTTCAATGCTTTTGTACTGATGGAACGCGGTACCGTTGTCGGCAGTAATTGTTTTGAAAAGCAAGGGGTCTCGGCTAATTAACCGTTTGGTCTTTTTATTTAAGGAACGAGTAGATCGATCTTGAAGCTTCCCAATCATGAGGAATCCGGTTTTACGTTCCACCAGGGTGACAAGACAGTCCGTTGACCCTTTGCCCATAACGGTATCGATTTCCCAGTGGCCCTTATAGCGACGGGTTTCTACTGTTTTAGGGCGCTCCGTAATGTGACGCTTGTCAGTCAGTCGCCCTCTGCTGTCATAGGCTTTGTAGCGCTTTCGACGAACCTTGGGAGATTGACGAAGGTGTGTCCACAGGTTGCCTCCTTCAGCCTTGTCACGCCAGATATATAAGTAGATTGTTTCATGGGAGAAGCACGGCTGTTTCAAACGACGAAGATAACCAGTAATTTGCTCAGGACTATACTTCTTTCTAAGTAGCTTACGGACCACTTTGAAGTCGTCATCTGAGTAATGACTATTTCTTCTTGAACGCCCTCTCCGGGCGACTGTGCGCCGCTGAGCTTTACTGGGTCGGTAGGCCCCATCAATATGAAAGCAACGGTTTCGGTCCAGTTCGCGATATAGCGTGCTTCGGTGCCGGCCCATGTGATCAGCAATCTTTTGAATGGATAGGCCTTGTAATTTCAGCGTGGAAAGGACTACCCTTTCCTCTGAGGTAAGCTGTTGGTATTTCATAGGCTTTTTCAACTTCTTGGCGGGAGTGAAAAAAGACTGATACTACAGCTTGCCTCTCTTATTTTGTAGGTTGTCGCACTTAGTATATGAATTCGGGAATAGTAACAGCACAGCCGCCAATGCGGGACCCTTGCAGGAAATGCTTCTAAGCCGCTGTATGTTTTGGTTAGCTCGGTGAGTTTGCATTGTATTACTGGCGATCATAAATGGTGGCTAGCCCGTACTGGCTTTGGCGAAGAAGTGCGCCTAATTGCTCCTTTTGCCGGAAAATTTCCCGGCGAGATTCTGGCGACTCCATTGCTGTCAATTGCGTCTCCAGTTGCTGTATGCGGGTTTGATAATGGAGTAGCGCTTCTTCATAGTTCAGGCGTGCCAGCGTTAACTGGTTCATGTGATCGAATGTGAAGGCGACCATAAATGGACCATCGGGAAGCGACGCAAGGTCCATCGCCTTGAGTCGTTGAAAGGCGTTGAGTGCGCCGGTGTAATCGGCTGTGTGCAACGCACAAAGACCAATGCCGCGCCAGGCATGCCCGACATAGCGGCTGTGCAAGTCGATTAGTCCGAATGTTTGCCGGGCGTCTCTGTAGAACCCCTGTTGTAGTTGGGACAGGCCGAGCATCATGCGCAGTCGGTTTTGGTGCTCCGCATTCAGGGGGCGGCCCAATACGGTCTGGATTTCCCTGTGGGCATCCGACCACCAGCCCTGTCTCAGGTAAGCAATGGCCAGGTTGGTTCTGGCCTCAGTATAGTGGCTGTCTTTGGGTCGAAATGACTGGTAGATCTTGATCGCCTCGCGATGCTTTCCCTGCTGCTGCCAAGTCAATGCCTGAATCAGTAACAGGTAGTGGCACTGCGCATCATTCGTACGATAGTTGCGCAACAGATCGGGCAGGGTGTTGTGGATTGCCTGCCACTGGCCTTTGTTCACGAGTTCTTCCACGTGCGTCATTGCGTGACTAATGTCGTTCGCAACCGCAATGGAGGTCGCTGCGCTGGTCAGGAACGCCGTAGTAATCAGGGTGCTGATCACTACGGCGCGTCTGGCGCCCGAAATGGCCGACGCAACGGGTGCGTTTACTTCTCGTCATTGAGGGGGAGCGCTTCTTAGGTGGCAGGCAAACTGCCCCTGTTCGTCCACCGATACCTGAACATGCTCCAAACGATTGTCGGATAGCGTTTGCGACAGGCATTCGGAAGCCAGTTGTGGCAATAACGTTCGAGTGAGGATGTTCTCGATGTTGCGTGCCCCGGTATCTACCTCCTGACTGCGTGCGACGATGTGCAGCAATACATTATCATCGTAGCTGAACCCTGCCTGGTAATGAGAAGCCACTCGACGTCGAATTTTTTCCATGTTAATAACGCCAATTTGCATTAACTCTTCATCTCCGAGAGGATAATAGGGGATGATAGTGGTGCGACCCAAAAAGGCCGGCTTGAAATAACGCAGCAATTGGGGCCGGAAGTTGTCCAGTAATACTTCCGGTTCGATGACTTCGTCACTCGTCTGGCAGAGAGCACGAATGTGTTCTTCGCCGGCATTGGAGGTCATAATGATGATGGTATTTCGGAAGTCGATATCGCGGCCTTCGCCATCTTTTATGGTGCCTTTGTCGAACAGGTTGTAGAACACATCCTGTACACCTGGGTGAGCCTTTTCCATCTCATCCAAAAGAATGACACTGTAGGGTTTTCGACGGATGGCTTCGGTCAGTACACCGCCTTCGCCGTAGCCGACATAGCCGGGTGGCGAGCCGAGCAGCATTGAGACTTTGTGCTCCTCTTTGAACTCCGACATATTGATAACCGTCAAATTCTGCTCGCCGCCGTAGAGGGTATCGGCTAACGCCAATGCAGTTTCGGTTTTTCCGACGCCACTGGGGCCGACCATAAAGAACACACCAATGGGTTTGCGTGGGTCAGTCAGCCCGGCGCGTGCGGTGCGCATGCTTTGCGCAATGGCATCGAGTGCGTGGGTCTGTCCGATCACGCGCTTGCTGAGCGTATCGCGCAGACTCAGTACGGATTGGACTTCATCGGCCAGCATTTTACCGAGCGGAACGCCGGTCCAGTTCGCAACGACCTCGGCAATGGCCTGACCATCAACATACGCATTGATCATCGGCGCCTCGCCCTGCACATCGCCAAGCTTTTTGAGTAAATCCCGAAGGGCACTTCGGTCTTCTTCAGACTGGTCGATGGCAGAGGTATCATTAGCCGCGTTGTGTTGCTGTTCGATTCGTTGTTGCACCTGATGAATGGCATCGACTATTTCCAGTTCGGCGTGCCACTGTTGCCGCTGCTGATCAAGCTGCTCCGACAGTGTACTCTGTCGTTCATGGAGCGTAGTCAGGCGGTCTTTACAATTTCCCAGAGCGGCATTTTCCCGGTTTAATGACGCCAGAGTAGCGGCGATTTGGTCGAGTGTGCGCTCGGTGTCTTCAATGGTAGCGGGAGTGGCGCTCTGGCTGAGTGCTACCCGGGCGCAGGCTGTGTCGAGCAGGCTGACGGATTTGTCCGGAAGCTGCCGTCCCGGCATATAGCGGCTGGACAGGCGAACCGATTCAACAATGGCTTCATCCATGATGCGCACTTTATGGTGCGCTTGCAGCATGCTGGAAATTGCCCGCATCATATCGATGGCACGGGCCTCTTCAGGCTCTTCGACTTTAACCACCTGGAAGCGTCGAGTCAGTGCGGGATCGCGCTCGAAATATTTTTTGTACTCGGACCAGGTGGTCGCCGCGATGGTTCGCAGTTCGCCGCGAGCCAGCGCCGGCTTGAGCAGATTGGCCGCATCGCCCTGGCCCTCTTTTCCTCCTGCGCCGATCATGGTGTGGGCCTCGTCGATGAATAAGATGATAGGTTGCGGAGAAGCTTTGACTTCGGCGATGACGGATTTCAGGCGATTCTCAAACTCGCCCTTGACGCTGGCTCCGGCCTGAAGCAAGCCTAGATCCAGACCGCGAAGCTCCACCGGCTTGAGAGGATCTGGAACATCGCCTTTGGCAATGCGTAGCGCGAAGCCCTCGACAACAGCGGTTTTACCAACCCCGGCTTCGCCGGTCAGAATAGGGTTGTTTTGGCGGCGGCGAATCAGAATATCGATAATCTGGCGAACTTCCTGATCCCTCCCCCACACGGGGTCGATTTGGCCTTCCTTCGCGGCTTTGGTTAGGTTGACCGTGTATTTGTCCAGGCAGGGCGTTTTACTGGCCCTCCCGACTGGCCCCACGGCTTCAACGGCGCTATCTTCGGTGGTGTTCGGCGCTTGTGATTCTGCTGTGCTGCCGACCACGGAGCTGACTAGCTCCCGTACTGACTCGGGCGCGATATTTTCCAGAGTTTGGCAAGATGCGACGGCCGAACGACGTAAATTATCGTCTAGGAGTAAGGCCGCCAACAAATGGGCGCTGGTCACTCTCGTGTGTCCATATTCCACGGAAGCGAGTATCCAGGCGTGTTTGGCCAGCTCCAGAACGTTGGGAGCCAAAGCCGGTGGACGGGTGCTTCCGGTTTTAAAGCGCTCGACCTCTCGGTTGAAAGCGTTAATGAGTACATCCGGTGATAACTCGAAACGCTCCAGTAGTGCTCGGGCATCCGTTTGATCCACTTCCAGAAGTTTTACCCACCAGTGCTCGACTTCCACATTGTAATGTCCGCGAGTCAGGCACAAGCCGGCGGCACTTTCCAGTGCATTGCGGGTGGTATCGTTCAGTTTTCTGACCAATGCTTTCAGGTCCAGCGTTATCATGTAGTGCTCCTTGATCAAGCCGCAGGGCGACTGGGTCCGTGGTTGTGGGAAGAAGGGCTCCGTTCGTCTTGCCGTATGGTTGATACGGGCACCATCAGGGTGGTATTGGCGTCTGCCGGTCGATAGATACTGGCGGGTAAGCGGCTGTTCCACCCCAGCTGAGCCGGCTGCGTGCTACCGAGGCAAAGTTGCTTTGGCATGGCGTCGGTGTCTACATGCAATTTGATGTCGAACTGATGTTCAGGGCCGAGGTACAAGCGGTTGAGTTCGTCAAGTGCTTGCAACGTAGACGTGCCAGGCGAAAAGCGTTGGTACTGTTCACGGTTAAGCGGCCCAATATGAAGGCTGACTTTATTCTGGGCCAGCCAGGACTTTTGGCCGAGTAGCGTGGACACGCCTAACTGGTTGTTTCTGCCGTCTGGTTGGGTTATCGATGGCAATTGGCAAAGCATAGCCGGCAGGACATCACACCAGGTTCCAGAAAATTCCTCGACCTGTGTAGGAACTTTAAAATAGCTGCGTATCAATTGTTTCAGGTTCGCGGCGGTTTTAACCTGCTGACTAATAAGGCCTCCGTAGTAAAGCAGTGCTTCGTTGGGCACAGAGCCTGCATCCTTGACTAGACGTGGTGACAGGCCGATGAGCGACAGTAACCACTCGGTTGGCCGATCCATTGTGTGTGCGTCCCCCCAATGGCGGCGTGCGCGTTCGTACTCCAAAGGCAGGCGGTACTTGTTGGCGGCGCGCCACAGCAAGCTGTTACTGCGGTGGTGGAACAAGTCCAGGAACTGTTGCAGCGCCGGGTCGCGCGATTTTTGCCGGTCAATGAGCTGCTCTGTGTAGTGAAAGGGCAGAGGACCGAGTGCGCCCGTCAACCCAAACATACCGCTTTGCACCTCCCAGCGTTGGTTGCCGGTTTTCAGGTGTGAGATCTCACTGTGGGGAAAGGCCAGCGTGTGCTGTCCTTTCAAGCGTACCGCTTCTTGCTGTGGTGGACGAAAATCCGCGCCGGGTGCCCACTGGCGGCCCGGTGACCGTATCGATGACGGGAGGTCTGTTTCGCTGTGCCGGAACTCGAGTAATCTCAGTGTTTGCAACCAAGTGAAAGATTCCGGTTTCTTTTGCAGGTGATGAATTACAGGCACGCGCGCCCTCCCGCTCGTATCGGGCCGCTGCGATAAATGCCGTCGTGCCCTTTGCGAGTCACGATGACTTGGCTGAATGCGTTGATAGAGCAATACAGCGCAAAAAAATGTTCGAGAACCTGTGAGAACAGGCAAAGGCTTATACCGGATAGCAGCCGGTCATCTACTTCTATACGCACTTCGATACCGCGACACAAGGTCAGCCGTCCGCCGATTTGCAGGGGAGCGTTAACCGGGCGAACGTGAACCTGGGTTATGGCCTCTATCAATGAGCGATGCGCCGATGTTTGTCGGAAGTCGTACAGGCGGAGCATCTCTTGCAGAGAGTCGCGAGCATTGATGTCGGTCAATCCCCTCTGGTTCAGGTACAGGTGGGAAAGCAGCCGCCAACGAGCCGCATTGCCCATGGGTGGGCGTAAAACGTCGGTCGGCTGGGTCAGGCAGCGAATTTGCCTACTGGGAGGGCTGCTGTCGACGCACTGCAGTTGTGGTTCCTGACTGGTGAATGGCAGGCGTGCGGGTTGATCCCGATTGCTGCATGTAGTGTGTATCATCAAGGTTTTTTCAGTTGCCTTACTGGGAGAAAAATCCAGATCAACCAGGCTAAGAAAAACGTCCGTTGCGGCATCGCGTTGGGTGGGTTTTAGTTTGGCATGACGTCGCTGGGAAAACCAGAAAGTTTGATCCTGATGATAGTTCCGATCATGATTGAGTCCGTAGAAGGGCCGGTACTCAGCGGCTTTCCCGTAGGCGTCAACAGCAGTCACTTGATCGATGGAGTATACCTCGTAGCCCTCGGGACGGCGGACATCGGGCAACACCTGGTATTCATACTGGCGATGATCAAGGTCGATTGGGTCCGTTTGCTGCGGGAACAAATTAACTACAGGTGTACACCCCAGAGCAAAATGCTCAGTGTTAAT
Source organism: Marinimicrobium sp. ARAG 43.8 (assembly GCF_050113635.1). Lineage (NCBI taxonomy): Bacteria > Pseudomonadati > Pseudomonadota > Gammaproteobacteria > Cellvibrionales > Cellvibrionaceae > Marinimicrobium > Marinimicrobium sp. ARAG 43.8. The sequence goes on along the minus strand of NZ_JBNJLT010000001.1, from coordinate 883,958 downwards.
GTGGTGCTCGAGTTCGACATCGGCGTCGCGCAGATAAATGTATAGTTCCAATGATTGAACTGGTACCTTTAGACGACTGGTGGGCAGAGGGCCAATATCGATAAAAAGAAATTTTTCGGGGAAGGCGAAATACTCGGTCAGCAGTCGATACCCCAGAAATGCGTTATCCGGGTAGGGGAGCAATCCTTCGTGCTCTTTGAAGCCCACGGCCTCAATGGCGTCTGAGCCGAGGAACAGGGGGGAACTATGTCCGTCGCTGACGATAACATTCTCGCAATGATTAACCAATAGTTCGTACAAAGGGTGAATGTGCTGGCTTTGCCCTTTCAGATAAAAGCGCAGTTTTTCTGGTAGGCCCGCGGACAGATCGCCGTTTTCGAAGAAGGGTTCCAGTCGCAGGCGTATAACGCTGGCGGCGCCCTGCAACTGATCAGATCCCGGTGTTGCGAAAGGGCGACCCATAAACTGCGCATCCGTCAGTTTTGCAGGTACCATATCGACGTCATAGCAAGTAGTGAAACGGCAACGGGTTCCTTTGAATGTACGTGTGTCGAGTAATGTTGCAGCCGGGATGTGATGGCTGGCATCGACCTGTTCGGGATCGGGATCAAACTGAACGATTGACATTGAAGGCAGAGGCCGCTGGTAGTGAGGAAACAGCGTGCTAAGCATGGCGTCACTGAACTCGGGAAAATCATCATCGAGTCGATGTTGAATGCGCGCGTTCAGATAAGCGACACTTTCCACCAAACGGGAAACATGAGGGTCTTCGATAGTTTCCGAGGAGATTCCCAGCCGGCTGGCGATTTTGGGGTTTTCGCTGGCAAATTCCGCGCCCATCTGACGCAGGTAAGCCAGTTCCTTTTCGTAGTAAGGTAGTAACTCATCAGCCATGGGGTGACTCCTTTACGTTCACGCTGCGGGATACCGGTTCCAGAATCGAGTCGAACACCACAGTTTGTGGTGCCGGGTCTGCCCATAAAACTGCATCGATGCGAAACCGAAGGGTTCTGTCTGTCGCGTCACGGTTGTCAAGATGGGTCACTTTGACACTTTTAAAACGGGGTTCGTAGTCGCGTAATAGGCGTTCCAGATGGCGCACAAACCGCTGTTTTTTAGCCGGGTCCGAAATGTTGACCGTTGCCAGGTCAGGCAGTCCGTAGTTGAGCAGGGAATGCTGAAGCTCAGTGGCTTCATCCGGGGGTGATATCACCCGATACCGGTTATTCAAAAGGCTTTCAAGATCGCGTCGAACACTTTGGCGCAACCCGGCCAAATACTGGTGGCGAGAAGGTTCTGCTTCATGTGTCTGGTCCGGTTCGTGATCAATCAGTCGATCCAGGATTGAGGGACGGAGCTGTTTGGTTTTATGGATGTGGTTCATAGTATGACTAACCGGTTTGCACAAGCTCTGTGACCAGTTCCAGCTCGGATACCATTTGATTTACCTGATAATGAGGAACAAGGTGAATAACGCAGACGTACTGCCCGGGGCGCTCAGGGTGTTCATTAACCGTAACGGCCGCTTTCCTGAGCGGATAGCGAGCCTGCTCTTCCCATTCGAGATCTTCGCGGCCAGTGGTGTACCGGAACAGCCACTGGCGCAAGTAGCTCTCGCACTCCTCGGCGCTGATGAAAGCGCCGATTTTGTCCCGAATCATGACTTTGATGTAGTGAGCGACGCGAGAGGCGCACAAGACATTCTGAAGCATGGCAGAGAGGCGGGCATTCACTTCACCGTTTGTATTGTTTTTGGGGCGCTGGATGGACGCGTTGCTATAGAACGCGGCAAAAGGTGTTTGGTAGCACTGGCACAGCGGAATAAATCCCAGGTCGCTTAGTTCGCGCTCCCGTCGATCGGTAACTATGACATCGGCGATGGGTTTTGGCGCAAGATTGTGACGATCGTCCGAAAAATGATCGACTGGAAGTGTGGTGACTAAACCACCGCCGATCTGATCACGGGGAACGCCGCGGATATGGCCAAACCAGCCGACGTTGGTAAACTCCCGAATGAGTACACCACCAAATGCGTAGGCGGCATTGCCCCAGAGGTATCCGCGGCCGTGTTTGTCTTCCGTTTGTTCGCGAAAAGGAACTCCCTTGTAGCTTCCCATGCTGGTGCGATAAGGGCGGCGCATGAGTATGGCGGGCAGGGTTAATCCAATAAACCGTGAATCGGAACGCTCGCGCAGGTTGCGCCACCGGAGGTATTCTTTCTGCGCAAAAATACGTTCTAGCTGTAAAGGTTGTCCCAACTGCGCGTAGTGATTCACACCAAACATTTCCGGTGCAGCACCGGCTATAAAAGGAGCGAAGGCGGCGGAAGCAATTTGTGCAAGCCCCTCCAACGTCGCAATATCATCATGTGGATAGGACTTTGAAGAGCGATGTCGAATGCGGTAGTCACCGATCAGGACACCGAATGGTTCGCCTCCGGGATGGCCATACTCATTGCTATAAATTTTTTGAAACAGCTGGCTTTGATCAAAATCCATGGCTTTATCGATATCGCGGCCTATTTCCGGCCAGGCGATATCCAGAATTTTAATCTTGATGTTTCGTGCGCCTTCCGCATGCGTTACCAGGTACCTTAGCCCTCGCCAGGCTGATTCCAGAGCCTGAAAACGAGATTGATGAATAATGGCGTTTATCTGTTGGCTAATCAGCCGGTCAATACGTGCAATGGTAAGATGAACCGCTGCTTTTACGTCGTGCTCGGTATTTCTATGGCCCTTGGGTGCAAACGTAGCCAGAAAGTAACTCAATGCCCGACATGGGTTTTCCTCGCACAGAAAATCATCCAGGCTATTCAGGGGCGGACAGTGGGGGCTAAGTGCCTCCGGGCTGATGAGCTCCGCAATGGGCTGGTCGTCCATGCGAGCTTCGATGATTTTACTTGACATATTGACTCAGAGCAGAAAAGTTGCCGACTTCTCCCGTCAATACCAATAGGTGGCCGACGGGAGAATCGGAATGGCAGCTAGCCAGCTTTGGGGATGTTGGCCACTAAGCGCAGGGAGGCCGTCAGCTCTTCCATCTGCAACCAGGGTCGCATCCAAGCGACAGCATTGAATACACCGGGTTGACCGGGGACTTCTTTCACTTCAACATGCGCTTCCGCCAGCGGATAACGAGCTTTCATCTCAGCACTGGCGCCAGGACTACCATTGACGTAGTTGCCAATCCAGCGGTTCAGCCACTCTTCGGCTTCGGAGGCTTCCATGAAGGAGCCTACCTTGTCGCGCGCCATTACTTTCAGGAAATGTGCGATACGAGATGTGGCCATGATATAAGGGAGGCGCGCGGAGATCGCTGCGTTGGCTGTCGCTTCCGGGTCGTCAAACTTTTGTGGTTTCTGTGCAGTTTGCGCTCCGAAGAAGACGGCGTAATCGGTATTCTTATAGTGACACAAGGGCAGAAAGCCCAGCTTGCTCAGTTCCGCCTCCCGTCGGTCAGTAATGCCGATTTCAGTTGGGCATTTCTGATCCATATCACCATCGTCGCTGACAAACGCGTGGCTGGGTAGACCATCTACACGGCCTCCACCTTCTGCCCCGCGAATACTGGTACACCAGCCGTACTCTGCAAATGACTGAGTCAGTACTGTACCCAAGGCATAGGCCGCGTTCATCCAGCAGTAATCATTGTGCTCGGTGGCCAGATGCTTGCCGTCTTGGTCGAGGCTTACTTCTTCGAAGTTGAAAGCTTCAACCGGTTTGGTGGCACCGCCGTAGGGCAGTCGGGCCAGTACACGTGGCATGGTTAGTGTAACAAATCGGGAGTCGTCGCTTTCACGGAAACTCCGCCACTGAGTGTACTCGGCAGAGTCAAAGATTTTCTCCAAGTCACGTGGCTTGGATAGTTCGGTAAAATCGCCAAAACCAAACATTTCCGGTGATGCAGCGGACAGAAAGGGGCAGAAGCCAGCAGCCGCGACATTAGACATCTGACTCAACAGTGAGATATCGTCCGGGTGAGACGAAAATTCGTAGTCACCGACCAAAGCAGTATAAGGTTGTCCGCCAGCTGTGCCGAACTCGCTTTCATAGATTTTCTTGAAGATCTGACTTTGATCGAACTCTACTGCTTTCTCCAAGTCCTTGGTCAGCTCCTTCTTGCTAAGGTTGAGCATGCGAATTTTGAGCTGAGAGCCGGTTTCAGAATTCATCACCAGGTGATTCAGGCCACGCCATGAACCTTCCAGCTTCTGAAACTTTTCGTTATGCATAATTTCGGAAAGCTGAAGGGACATTAACTGGTCAACAGCGGTGATAGCTCTATTGATGGTTACAGTCAGGTTCTTGTCCCATTTGACTGTACCACTCATGGCTTCTTTTGTCAGTGTCTTCAGTAAGTCCTGAGTTTCGTCAGCAGGGGTCTGCTGGGTGGCCGATATGGCTTGCTCAAGAAAACTGATTTCCTGGGCTTCCGCTTCCACCTGATCAAGTACTTGTTCTTCGTTAGTCGCCATCTTTGTCGCCCTCCTTTTGCTCTTCACTAAGACCTAGCTCGCCGGAAAGTGCTGCCAGCGCTTCGGTGTCACTTAGTACGTTTTCCAGAATGTTTTCCAGGTCCTCGGAACGATCAGCTTTGGTGAGTAAGTCGCGCAGCTTGTTGCGAGTGTCCATCAGCTTTCGTAGCGGCTCAACTTGTTGAACGATACGATGTGGTTCGAAATCCTCCATTCGGTTAAAATCGAGGTCCACTTTCATTTCACTGCCATCGGCTCCCAGCGTGTTGGCGACCGGAAAGTTAAGCTTCGGATTGATCTTTCCCATCAGATCATTGAAGTTGTCTCTGTCGATTTGGGAAAACTTTCGATCTTTCAACGATTTTTTTCCTTGGGTGTTGTCGCCGGAATAGTCGCCCATCACACCCATGACAAAGGGCAGCTCCTTCTCGGCAATAGCGCCATTGGTTTCAACGTCGTAAGTGATGTGAACGCGTGGCTTGCGCACGCGCTTGAGTTTATCGTGGATACTTTCGGACATAATCCCTAATCCTCTGTCTGGTGATTACTATCGTTGGCGCGCCCATATGGCGCTTCCGTGCGGAAATCAATCTTCCGCGATTTCCACTCCCGTCAGCTCGCTGTAGTGTGCGCGAGAAGAAGAGTCCGGAATAAGCTCCTGCATCAGTTCGTCGAGTCGCATATTTCCCCACTTGACGGATTTTTCAAGCAGATACGAAACCGGAGAGTGCGGTTCAGTGTTTCGGAAAAATTCCGAAATTTCTCTTAGCTGCCGAAACGCTTCATTTCGGTCAAGCGAGCATTTGGGGTGTGGGGATAAAGTTTCACCTGTGGTGCTTTCGCTATCGAGTTCCGGCTCGCCCACATTCTGGGTGTCACCTGTAGCCGCCAATTTGTCGCGCCCTAGGTGATTTATAGCTCCACGGCATTCCTCGAGAATTTCGATGATGTTGCGTGTCGGTGGCGAATGCTCTAATCCACAATGATTATCCAGGAGTTGACCAAATGCCCGCAGATGAGTCAGCGCCTGGTCGAGGTCGTCGCGTTGATTGACGAAAAAGGCGTCCTCGGATTCGCGTACAGCCTTCTCGATGTCGTTCAGACCATAGCCGAGTTTGTCTTCTTTGGCCTGGCGCGCTTCTTCATCGGCGAGTTTCTGGATATCCAGGGCTTGTTGGTACTGCCAATAGCTAAAAGGGGCGGGATGTTGTCCTTCTGTAAGTGGGACCTTACGAATTGGGGCAATCAGTACGCCCTCTGCGCCTTCGCCGTTCAATCCCGATATTGGAGAGACTCGTGTCTCCAGCCCGTCTTCGTCGGGCATAGGGTAGAGGTTCTCCCAGTACTGATCGATTAACCCGAGGGTTAGAGAGAATGCATCGCGCAATCCTCCGAAACCGTGTTTTCGCACCAGTGCTTCGGTGTACCAACTGGCGACCTCAAGATCTTTAGCTTCTTCCTTTAGTAGGCGAGGCGCCAGTTCAAGTACTTCGCGCCAGTGGTTGTTGGCGTCGTGTGAGTCGTTATCGTGTACGCTCTTTCGCTCTGCCGCACGGGCACTGGAACGTTCGCGTTTGAGGGTCTGATAAATGGATTGCACGGACGTATTGGCGCGAGGGTCGTCACCGCTCGGACGTTCGTCCGATATGGGCAAAAGTAACGATTCTATATCGATAATGGAGGGTGAAGCCATACTCTTTCTTCCTTGATTTATGCCTTGCTTTCTCTGGCATCCAGCCTGGGCGGTGCTATGGCTCTAGCAACAATTGTGGCTCTTGAAAAAATTCCGACGTGCGAAGCTGCGATGAATATAATGGCGATTCCCCTCGCGTTATCAAACATGAAGTTTCCCTTTCAGTGCCGTTTATTGACTTGAAACTTATCACAAGGCATGGACAAAACTAAACGTTTCTTTGAAAAAATCCAAACAGTTTTTTAATTCATAGATAAGAAGTGTGAACCGGCGCAGCTTTTTGCTCTCTATTTTTTCAATAGACTGATGTACAATTTCGCCGCTGCTTAAAGTATGGCACACTAGTAAATAAGCGCACAGCATGGGCCGCATGTTTTCTGTATAGGGTGCGGTTGCTCGATAAAACGGACGTTGTTGAAACGGACATATTTAGATAGGATCAGGATGACTCTGCACCTCAGGATGACCAAAGCCCCGGATGGCACCCATTCCCCGAAAACCTTGCAAACTCTGAGCGAACAGGGCGGCACCCTGGGTCGTGCATCCGACAATACCCTGGTGTTACCAGACTCGGAGAGAATTCTGTCCGGACGACATTGTGAGTTTGTCTTCCGGGCGGGGCAGTACCAATTGGTTGATCTCAGTACTAACGGTACATTTGTCAATCACTCTGCTGAGCCTATCGGTAAGGGGATTGGTGTTCCCGTTAAGCCAGGCGATGTCATTGAAGTGGGTGACTATTGTTTTGTGGTCGAGATGCCGGACAGTTCAGGAATGGAGTCCCCCTTCTCTGATGTGGAAGGGCTCTCAGGTGACAAGCCTGAACCAGGCCTGTCATCTCCCGATCGGGATGAAATGGCTCAGCCATTTGGCGTTGATGTTTATCCCCCTGAGCCGGTGGCCTCCGATGTGCCCCTCGATCCTTTACGCGCTCTAGGCGGTGCCGCCCCCTCGGAGCCTCCGACAACTGGAGCTCTCGATGACCGAGAGCTGTTCGACGATCTGATGCCCTACGGTGATCCAGCTGTATGCAGCGCACCGTCGTTGGTGCCCTCGGCCGGTGAGGAGTTGGAGAATCCAGCTCAGGCGGCTATACAGTGGCCTGAGTCCGTTCCAGAGAGCTTGATTCCGGACGATTGGTTGGACGAACCTTTCGTCTCTGATGTGGAGACGTTATCCGAGAAAAGACAGCAGGCTTCTGTGGGTGAACTGTCCGCGGCGGACAGCCCATCTGAACCCATATCGTCCGGAGCGGCGGCCGTGCCGAAACCTGGTGAGCCGGTTGTTCGAGATAGTGACATGGCCAAATCCAGACCGGCCTCAGAAAAGCAGAATACCCCGGACAGATCCTGCAACGCGTTGTACGACGCTCTCGGCGTGGATGCGGATAGCTTGGATGCAGAAACCCGGCAGGGGTTAGAGCCATTGTTGGGCGCCATGCTTCGGGAAGTGGTTGATGGACTGATGAAAGTACTGCGCTCCCGCGCCAGCATAAAAAACGAATTTCGTATGAACGTCACCACGATGCAGCCAGTGGAGAACAACCCATTGAAGTTTTCGGCGGACGTGGATGAGGCCTTAGAGAACATATTATTGCGTCGTAGCCAGGCATATAAAGAGCCTTTGGCCGCCGTGCGGGAAGGTTTCCAGGAGGTTGCGGAGCACCAGTTGGCGATGATTGCCGGAATGCGCAGCGCGTTCGAGCATATGCTGCGCGACTTCGATCCGAAGCGATTACAGTCTCTGTTTGAGCAACAGCGGAAGCCCAGCACGATAGGGCCTATACAGCGAGCGCGACTATGGCAGCAATACTGTGATTACTATCAGGGGCTTACGGATAATATGGAGCGCTCTTTCCAGCAGGTATTCGGTGATGAATTTGTTCAGGCGTATCAAGATCAGCTGCGCCGATTATCGGCGTTGCGACCCTCTTGACCGAAACAATACCGATGCCAAGGATATAACTCTATGTATGGATTTTTGTGGTTGGCGCGCTTGCTCGTACTGTCTCTGATTATGCTGTGGCTTTCTGGATGTGCCACGGAAGAAAGCCGTGTCGGTGGCGTACTTAAGCTGAAAACCAACGTGACGCTCACCATCCGGGCGGATGAAACCATCAACCCGGATCATCAAGGTGTGGCGTCCCCGGTGTTTCTCCGTCTCTACGAACTCAGTGTGGACCAGGCGTTTGAGCAGGCGGACTTCATTGATTTATATAACCGCGAGAGCACTGCTCTGGGAAATACTTTAGTGCAGAGACGCCAATTGCCACGTGTTTTACCTGGGGACGTTCAGCGCCATCAACTGGTGCTTGATAGTAACACCCGCTACCTAGGGCTGGTGGCTGAGTTCTACCAGTACGAGCGTGCTGTCTACAAAGTGGTGGTGCCGATTACCGCACGTAATGTCTTTCGGGACCGTATTGAGTTGCAAATATCCGAGAGCCAGATTTCAGTAATCAATTAATCGTGAATTAAATAAACAGGGATGACTGATCCATGTCGTTGAGCAGCAAGGTTATCTGGTCTGAGGGAATGTTCTTAAACCCCCAGCACTTCCAGCAGTACGATCGCTACGTCGAGCGCTACATCGACGCCAAATGCAGTGCCCTCGGCCCTCACGCCTGGGGGTTGCAAGCGCTCGAGTTGGATCAACAGCTGTTAAGTCTTGGTAAGTTATCTTTGCTGCAAGGGCAGGGTGTATTTCCGGATGGCACCCCTTTCAATTTTCCTGATGTAGATGATGCGCCGCCGATTTTGGAGTTGCCGGAGGGGGTCCACAACACCGTTGCCTATCTGGCGGTTCCAGTGCGCCGACCTGGCGCCGTGGATGTCTCTCATGGGAATGAAACGCAGGCGCTCGCCAGATACTACTTAACGGAAGTAAGTGCGCGAGATGTTACCGCGGAAGGAGGTGACACTCGACCGGTCGACATCGGGAAATTACGATTGCGAGTGATGCTGGAAACCGATGATCTGAGTGGTTACGCCTGCATTGGGGTTATACGGATTGCGGAGACACGTGACGATCATAACGTTCTATTGGATGATCAGTTTCTACCGACGTGCCTGAGCTGTACCGCAGCACCAAAGTTGGCAGGGTTTCTTCCGGAGCTGTCGGGTCTGCTGCATCATCGCGGTGAGGCGATCGCGGGAAGGCTGGCCGATGCGCGTCGGGGTGGTACAGCGGAAATCGCCGATTATATGATGTTGCAGATGATTAACCGGTTTGAGCCATTGGTCCATCATCTCTCCGAGCTTCGTCATTTGCACCCGCTATCACTGTATCAATGCCTGCTGATGATGGCAGGTGAATTGTCAACGTTTGTTTCCAAAGGTAAGCGACCACCGGTATTCCCCGAGTATCGGCACGACCAGATGTTGAGTACCTTTTCTTCACTAATCAGCACTCTGCGTACTTATCTTTCAATGGTTTACGAACAAACGGCAATAGGTTTAGTGCTGGAAGAGAAAAAATACGGCATCCGTGTTGCCAAAGTTGTCGATCGCTCTTTGTTTGCAACGGCCTCGTTTGTGTTAGCTGTGCGAGCCGATATTGCTGAGGAAACATTGCGGTCACGATTGCCAGCTCAGATAAAAATCGGCCCCGTGGAACGAATTCGTCAGTTGGTCAACGCCGCAATGCCGGGTATCGAGATCAAGGCATTACCTGTGGCGCCTCGTCAGATCCCTTACCGCTCGGGTTATGTGTACTTTGAACTTGAGCAGCGCAATGAGTACTGGAAAGAAATGTCGGCTTCCGGCGGGTTTGCACTGCACGTTGGTGGGGATTTCCCAGGGCTGGAAATGGAGTTCTGGGCCATTCGTCAGTAAGCCCGGACAACCTGATGGACAGGAGATGCATCGATGGATACGCCGGATAAAACTGTATTTCGTCAACCTCGGCCGGGTGGTGATCGCACGCGCGCAAAAGAGCCCGTACCAGAACCTGTGCGAGCGGGGTCAGTTCAACGGCGTACGCCTCTGGAGTCGGAACGACCGCGCCGATGTCCAACGATGCCGGTGGCGTTGGTAGCTGGACGGGGCTTGAACCCGTTGACCAGCGCTGCGGAGACATTGCTGGCCGTATGCACCAGTGTCCGTCATTCCACCCGACACTCGGATGTCGCGGGTTTGTACCGTCAAATTACTCAGGAAATTCGAGCGTTTGAGAGCGCAGCGCGAGAGCGGGGGATGACGCCGGAAATTGTATTGGCGGCACGCTATGTGCTGTGCTCGGTACTGGATGAGGCCGTTCTCAACACGCCCTGGGGCAGCGAGAGCCCTTGGGCTCAGCGTACGCTTCTGAGTGCTTTTCATAATGAGACCTCTGGTGGAGAGAAATTCTTTCAGATTCTCGATCGAATGAATCAGGAGCCCTCCCGCCACCTGGATATGTTGGAACTCATGTATCTGTGCGTGAGCCTGGGGTTCGAAGGGCGATACCGGTTGGCAGATAGAGGGCGTGACCGTCTGGAACAGATACGGGATGATCTATACCGCACTATTCGTCGCTACCGCGGCGAGCACGAGCGCTCCCTTTCTCCAGCCTGGGAGGGGCTGGGGCACACCGGGGCAACTCTGAATCAAGCGATTCCGCTTTGGATGTGGGCGGCAGCGGCAGCATTGTTGATGGTGATTACTTTCTCGGGCTTTCGCTACTGGTTATACACCAGTTCCAGTCACGTACTTGAGCAGCTCGATAGCGTCAATCATTCCATTCTGGAAGCGTCACGGGATACGCAGTAATACACTAATAGGGATATAAATCGGACCATGAGAAAACTGAAAGCCTTCTTTACGCACCCGGTGACGATCTCCCTGCTGGGGCTGATTATTCTCTCCCTCCTTATCTGGTTCAGTGGGCCTTACATAAAATTTGGACGTGGCAATGTGGCGCCGCTTGGTAGCACGACCGCCCGGTTTCTGGCGATCGGTTTGCTGTTGGTACTATGGGGATTGAATAACTTGCGCCTGCAATGGCGAGACCGTCAGCAGAACCAATCTTTGGTCAATGATATCCAGGAGAGTCATCCCTCGTCCGAGAGTTACACCAGTACGCAAGCCAGTGAAGAAGTAGCGCATATTCAGCAGCGGTTCGCAGAGGCTCTTAATACCTTGCGTCAACGTCGTTTCCGCGGTCGAGCGAATAAAAATCGAGCGTTGTACGAGCTGCCCTGGTATATCATAGTGGGGCCGCCCGGCGCGGGGAAAACAACCGCACTGATCAACTCGGGCCTGGAATTTCCGTTGGCCGAGACCTTTGGCAAAGGGGCACTACAGGGTGTTGGCGGCACACGGCATTGTGATTGGTGGTTTACTAATGATGCCGTTCTGGTGGATACCGCCGGTCGGTATACCACTCACGACAGTCATCGGGTGGTGGACAGTTCGGCGTGGGAAGGCTTTCTAAACCTGCTAAAAAAACATAGGCGACGTCGACCTATCAATGGCGTTATTGTTTCCGTTAGTGTTCAAGACCTATTGACTCAAAGCGAAGAGGAACGGGCTGTACAGGCTCGTACTATCCGAAGCCGTATTGACGAACTGATGACGCGACTGGAAGTGCGCTTTCCGGTTTACCTTTTGTTGACCAAGGCGGATCTGATTGCAGGATTCGACGGTTTCTTTGAAGATTTAGGTAAAGAAGAGCGCGATCAGGTATGGGGCGTATCGCTCCCTGCCCCTACAGGGGAAGACGTTGCTCCAGATATTGAGCGGATTGCCGAGGAACTGAAACGTCTGGATGAGCGGCTCTACGATCGTGTTCTTTGGCGAATGCACCAGGAGAGAGATGTGTCCCGTCGCTCTGCGATCGAACAGTTTCCGCAACAGATGGAGCAAGTTAATGCTCTCGTGCTGTCGTTTGTTCAACAGGCGTTCGCCCCTAACCGTTATCGACAGCAGCCGTATTTACGGGGTGCTTACTACTCCAGTGGTACGCAGGATGGCACACCAATTGACCGGCTCATGACCGCCGTCTCCTTGCAGTTTGGTTTCAGTGGTGATGCGGCAGGCCCAGGGTACGGGCGGGGCAAGAGCTTCTTCCTTGGACGGCTATTCAGGGATGTGATCTTCCCTGAATCTGAATTGGTTGGAGTTAATCCGAAATTTGAGTGTTGGCGTCGCTGGGGCCGCCGTTGTGCTTATGGAGCAATGACTGTGGTAGCTCTGGGCTTGGTAACAGTCTGGACGGGAAGCGTTGGTCGTCATGCGTCACAATTGCAGAATGTGGACGCGAAACTGGATCAGTTCGAACAGCTCGATATGGCGGAGGCGCCGGTCAGCGCTGAGGCGACCTTGCCGTTGTTGACGACGCTTGCCCATGCCGGTGCAACTTATGATCATGATAAACATCCCCTGTTGCGCAGTGTGGGATTGTACGATGGACGCATCAATCGTCGTGCCGGCCGAGCTTATCAAAATTACTTGAAAGGGCCATTCAGTCGGGCGTTGATTGAGGAGCTTGAGTCGATGTTGCGGAATACGAATAGTGACCTGCCTCTGTATACGCAATTCCGAGTCTATCAAATGTTCTCGGACGTCGACCGTATGGATTCCGGGCAAGTGTTGAGCTGGTTTCGCGAGTACTGGAGTAACAGTTCATTGAGCGGGGAACAGCGGACGCAGCTGTACAGCCATCTTTCGAACTTGTTGAGGCTGGACGGTCTGGAGGCGCAGCCACTGGATGAGTCTCTGGCTCGCCAGGTGGCCCAGCGACTGGTGCAAGTTCCTGTTGCTAGGCGGGTGTATAGTCGTATTCAGGCTGAACCGAACTATCGTCGGTTGGTGGATTTGCGTTCGCAATACGGAGACCGTCTCAGTACGGTGTTTGATCTGGGCGATGATGCGCGCGCTGCCAGCCAAATACCATGGATGTTTACTCGTGAAGGTTACGATGCGATTAATCTGTCGCCGCGCTCTCCTGTGCTCCGTGAGTTGGTTAATGACCGTTGGATTTTTGCGCGTTTGAATCGTTCGGCGGCATCGGCGACCGATGAGGATCTCAATGATTTAAGCGATCAGGTGAAGGCGCTGTACATGAGCGACTATATCCGAGCCTGGAGCCGTGCAATTGATGCGCTTACGGTCATATCGTTCAGTAGCCTGGGGCAGGGTAGTGCTGTGCTCGCCCAGGCGTCAGACCCACTGTATTCACCGTTATACAGCGTGCTGGAAGTGGCGGCGCGGCAAACACGTCTGACTGACTCAAAGGTGAAAGAAGCCGTTGCAAACGCTGGGCGCAGCCGGCGCACGGACGTTGCCACCGATTTGATTGCGTCGCAAATAGATAGCACGGTGGTTGATAAGCACTTCCAAGAGCTGCACAGGCTGATGGGTGACAGTGGTGGCCCGGCTCCGATTCACACTGTGCTAGATGAAGTGCGCGAGCTCAATGACTTCGTGCAGGAAATTCAAATGGCCCCCGACCCGAATCGTCGGTCTTTCGAAATCGCCAGAGAGCGTTTTTCCTCGGGGGCGGGTAGCCCTATTACCAACGTGCTTAGCTATGGCCGCCGTCTCCCCCAACCGCTGGAACAATGGCTGACCGGTCTTTCCCGCGAAACCTGGAAGGGGGTTTTGTTGGCAGCACGGGTTCATGTCGTGCAGGAGTGGCGAGCTCAGGTTTACCAGCCATACCAGCGTATGGCTTCGGGTCGCTACCCGCTGGTCTCCGGGGTGGATGCGGAAATGTCGGTGTATGATTTCAGTGAATTTTTTAAACCTGACGGAATGCATCAGCAGTTTTTCCAGGAGTATATCGAGCCGTTCGTTCACACAAGGGGGCAATGGTCAAACCGGACGGTTGATGGCTACGGGCTGGGTTTGTCCGGTTCGGCACTTAACCATATTCGCCAAGGACTGGAGGTTACACGCGTGATGTTTCCCGAAGGGACTTCGTCGCCGCACTTGAAGCTGGAGTTCAGGCCGCAGGCGTTGAGCAAGGACAACGCCCGATTTTCGCTGAACCTTGATGGTGAGGAGCTCAGCTATAATCACGGCCCCAAATTCTGGCGATCTGTGGAATGGTCTGGTGACCAAGCGGAGAGTCGTCTTCGAATGATTTTTGAGGGCGTCAATGGTGGAGTGCGTGACCAGGTCTATCAGGGACCCTGGGCGTGGTTGCGAGCACTGGATGAAGCCCGTGTTGAGAGAACACCACAGGCTGATGTATTCCAGGTGACGTTCTCCGCGGGCGACGGTGTCGCTGGCGACCAAGACACAATGGTATACGAAGTGCGTGCGCGCAGTGTCGACAACCTGTTAACGCATAATCCTCTGCGTCAATATAGCTGTCCGGAGGTGCTGTGATGCCATTGCTTTTCAGAACTGGAATTTTTGGAAAGTTACCGGCGCACGGCGACTTTATTCACCGGGACTTGTCCACCCAGTGTATCAATGTCTGGGATGGTTGGTTGCAGGGAGTGATGGGGACTATGCGGGAACAGCTGGGGGATCATTGGCTGGATGTTTATCTAACTAGCCCGGTGTGGCGCTTTGCCTTGTCCCCCGGGGTGATTGATAGCCATTTATGGTTCGGGATATCACTGCCCAGTGTGGATAGAGTGGGACGTTATTTTCCTTTTACGGTGTTGTGTGCAGCTCAGTCGCGCCTGCCAGCGACGGCAGCGTTGGCGAACAATAATGCTTGGTTTGAATCGGTGGAGTCGCTGGCACTGTCCGCGCTGGAGGGCCAGCTCAGGCTGGACGCAATGGCCGGACAAATGTCTGAAATAAGTCCCAATGTGTCTTCCGCCTATCAGCCGGGCAATGAGTCGAGCGCTACCCAACAAATACTGCCCTTGATCGATGAAAAGTCTCCAGTGGCTTCGGTATACCCCTATATGCTGGATGAAGCGTTGCGCTTAACAGCACCGAGCTACAGCTTATGGACAACTCGAGGATCGGACCGGGTAGAGTCCTGCGTCTTGACGTCGAGTGGATTGCCCTCCGTGGCGAGTGTGGTGTCGATGTATACCGGGCAGTGGCGGGCTGGAGAGTGGCATCGTCCCTGCCGAACGCTGACGATGGAGCCGTCACAATGATGCCCACAGAAGAGGCGGTCTCAGTGGACGCTACCTGCAGGCGACCTATTCACTGGCGTTGTGCAGCGATGACTCACACCGGGTGCGTGCGCAAAGTTAATGAGGACGCGCTGTTGTCAACAGCCGATCATTGGGCGGTGGCCGATGGTATGGGTGGCCATCAGGTAGGCGATGTGGCCAGTGGAAAAATTATCGAGGCGTTGAAATCGCTTACAGTTCCCGAAAGTCTGGCAGAGGCGGTGGACTGCGTGGACGATTGTTTACAGGCCATTAACGCTGAACTGCAACATTATGCTCGTGAAGTGCTAGGTGGCGCTACTATGGGCAGTACGTTGGTAGATTTGATCATTCGAGGGCGACTGGGGGTCGGGTTATGGGCGGGAGACTCCCGCCTTTACCGCTATCGCCAACAGCGGCTGGAACTGCTGACAACAGACCACAGCCAGGTGGAAGACATGGTTCGCCAGGGGTTGATTCATCGGGGTCAGGCTCGGAGCCATGAGTGCAGCAATGTTATTACGCGGGCTGTGGGTGTCGAGGCCTCCATAAAACTGGATCTGCGTGTATTTGATGTACAAGTTGGAGACCTGTTTTTACTGTGTAGTGACGGTCTCCACGGTGTAATTTCTGATTCGCAGATAGAACAAACTCTGAGACATAGGGATCCCGAGCGTTGTTCTCAGGTGCTGTTGAACGCGGTTCTCGATGAGGGCGCACCAGACAACGTATCAATGATTATTGTCAGAGGTGAGCTGGGGCCGGTGGCTATGGATGTGCCTTCGACACGGACGAGACTGAGCCGGTGGAAGGCACTAACGGATGATGGACCATCATGATAGATCATAATGACTCAAAAACCCGGGTTATCACCAGCCGGAAGAGCAGTATTGAGGAGAACTCCGAAAGTGCCACAGCCTTTTGCCCAAAGGCACCGAGACCCGCTGTGGATGACGTCACTCGTTTCGAGCCCTCAAGGCGCACCACCCAACGTAACCCAAATGATGAAACTCTCCTTAGCGGGCCACCTAAGGATTTCGGTGTGGGGACTAGATCTGGAGGAAGTGGGCCGTCAACCGATTCGGCGGCGGAAAATTGGCTGAAAAATCGCTTCCTTCTGGAAGATGTGCTCGGTGCTGGCGGTATGGGTGTCGTATACAAAGCGCGAGATCGCCTGAAAGTTGAAGCTCAGGACCGAGATCCCTATGTGGCGATTAAAGTACTCAGTGAAGAGTTTAAATCGCACCCCGAAGCTTTTATTGCTCTACAGAGAGAGTCGAGGAAAACCCAGCGTATAGCGCATCCAAATATTGTAAATGTACACGATTTTGATCGCGACGGAGACAAGGTCTTTATGACCATGGAGTTTCTCGACGGGAAGCCATTGGATAAATTGCTTGCGCAGTACCGTTCCACAGGTTTACCTCGTGAGGAATGCTTTCAAATCCTGGATGGCATATGTTCAGCGCTGGAGTACGCGCATACCGAAAGTATTATTCACTCGGATCTCAAACCCGGGAATATCTTTATTAATAACCGTGGCATACCAAAAGTGTTTGATTTCGGTATTGCTCGAGCGGTCGCCAAGGCTGATCGCCACGATGGGAGTCCGGATGATAAAACCGTGTTCGATGCTGGCAACCTGGGCGCACTGACACCGGCTTACGCCAGCAAGGAAATGCTGGAGGGCCTTCCCCCGGATACGAGAGACGATGTTTATGCGTTAGGGTGTATTGCTTATGAGATTTTCTCCGGTGAACACCCGTTCAACCGTCGGCATGCTGATGAGGCTTGTAGCGAGCATCTTAAGCCCAAGAGAATCCCAGGTTTAAATCGTTACCAATGGCAGGCTATAGAGCGCTGCCTCGCGTTCTCGCGAAATGATCGAACGCCGTCCGTGACAGAATTTCGAAGGTCATTTCGCCAAAAGAAAGTCGCCATTACCAAATACCTTGTCGGTACTGCGATTTTGTTGGCATCAATGGCCGTCACTGCCTACCAGTATCGATCCGAATGGGTTCCCGCGCTGTCTGACCTGGACGAGCGTGCTGAAATGGAAAAGCAGGCCCGTCTGGAAATACGGCGTAATGAATTAATCAGGTTAGTTGAAGATGCACGTTTTACCGATAGCTGGCAGGCGGATCTGTGGGACAGTTATCGAGAGCTGAGAATTTTACTGCTTGGCGGAGATGCCTGGCTCGAGCAGCAGCGAGAGGTTATTTACCGCGCATATCTCAATCGTATCGATCGGCATTTGAAAAACCGAGAGTTTCAGGAAACACAACCGCTGCTGGAAAATGCCAGACGTTATGCGACCCAGGAAGATTCTCTGCAGGCATTGGTCGAAAGCGTTGACAGCCAGTGGGCAGAGGTACGAGCAGAGGACAAAGATCGAGAAGCTTCCCGAAGGGAGCGGCAGGCACTGGCGCTCAAGGAAGCGCAGCGGCGCGAGAAGCAGGAAAAGGTTGCGAGAGAGTTCTCAGTAGCGCTGAACACTGTCAACCGGCAGCTGAACTGTCGCCAGCAGCTCAATATGGACGACTTGGAAGTCGCCATACAAAAGCTTCGAGAGCTTGATACTGAGCGCTTCAGTCAGGAGCGGCCTCGAATTGTTGACGAGCTATCCCAATGTATCGAATCGATCGGTCGTGCCTTCCCGGATCGTGCTCTGGTCTTTAAGCAACGGGCTATGCAAATGTTACCGCGCAGCGCTCGCGTCGCGGGCATAGCCATCGCCCCCAAAGACCCATGCGCGGCAGACCTCGCTGGAGCTGGAGCGAGAGGGCCGCGTGCTGGCTGTCGGGATACGTTGGAAGGAGTTGGTGCGGGTCCGTCGTTGGTCGTTGTGCCTGGCCTGCGTGGACGGGCTCCGTATGCTATCGGCCGGGAAGAAGTTCGGATATCGGATTACAACCGCTTCTGCCGGGTGACTGGTTGCGAACAGTTGACTTTAAACCACGATGAACTACCCGCGACAAACATTACCATTGAACAAGCCCGATCTTACGCTCACTGGTTGAGTGAGCTGAGCGGCTACCGGTACCGCCTGCCGACTATAGAGGAGTGGCTTCATGCAGCCGAAGCGGTAGATGCTCAGGTAGACCCAAACCGTAATTGCCGCTTTGCCTCGCGTGGAATCGAGAGGGGTGGAAGCTTGGGTCGTGCTGGCGTCGGGCGGAAAAATCGTGTGGGGTTGGTCAATTGCTTGGGCAACGCTCAAGAATGGGCGCTTAAAGGAAACAAAATCGTCGCGCTGGGTGGCAGTTATGACACGCCGACGGCTGAATGCTCGTTGGCATATCAGCAAGCTCATGATGGTACAGCTGATGTACAAACGGGGTTTCGGCTGATCCGGGAATTGGCGGATCAGAACTAAAGGATAACAATATGAGCACAGAGACGGCGCTTCGCCAGCTTCACCAGGTGGTATCAGATTATCAGAATCATCGAGTATCCCGGACGACCTATCGCTTTCATCGGCGTCAGTTACTGGATCAGTTGGACGCTTGGGTCAATGGGCGCTCAAGCAGCGCAGAAGAAATTACCAAATCAATTACTGTACGCAAACGTCACTAGTCGAGGAAACTATGGAACTTATTCGCTTTTTTCAGGATGGTGGTCTGTTTATGTGGATCATATTTTTGGTCATGGCGGTCGGGCTTGCCATTGCTGCGGATCGGATGTTCTACCTTAGCCGAACTCAAAAATCGGTTCAGTGTTTGTGGATGAAGCTGGCTCCGATGTTGAAGGCACGGGATTACGACGGGGCATCACAGTCAGTAATAGACCTCAATGATCCGCTGGGTCGGGTTCTAAACTACGGCTTCTCCCGACTCAAGGGAGTGCCTATTCGAGAACAAATGGAGGCCGCTATGGAGGAGGGCGTGATGGAAGTAATGCCCGAAGTTGAACAGCGTACCCACTACCTTGCGACGCTGGCAAATGTGGCTACCTTGTTGGGACTGCTGGGCACGATTCTGGGTCTGATCAGTGCGTTTACAGCTGTTGCAAACGCAAATCCTTAGGAAAAAGCCGATATGCTCTCTGCGAGCATTTCTGTGGCAATGAACACAACTGCGCTGGGGCTGTGCGCTGCGATCCCCCTCCTGCTTTTACATTCGTACCTCGCTAACAAAACCTCTCGAGTGGTCGATAGTATCGAAACTTCGGCAATGAAGTGTCTGAACTTGATGACCAGGGATTGATCATGCGTTATCGACGCAAGCATCAGTCTTTAGAGGCGGCAGAGCTGAATATCACGGCGTTTATGAACCTGATGGTGATTCTGATTCCCTTTTTACTGATTACCGCGATTCTTTCGCGAATGACAGTGCTCGAGCTGAACTTGCCGGGAGCCGACGCTGAGGGAAGTTCTGACGAGGTGGCTGAAGGTTTGCAATTACAGGTGGTGGTGACTCGAAAGGCGATTGTAATCAGGGAGACTCGGCTGGGGCTTATTCGAAAACTTGACAGAAACGACAGTGAAGAGCCCTGGGATGGATTGCGGGGTACCTTACTGGAAATAAAGTCGAAGTTTCCGAGAGAGACGAGTGTAGCTCTGCTACTAGAGCCTGACGCATCGTACGATTTGATGATGTAGATAATGGATCGGATCACCAGTACTCAACAAGTACGCATGGGTGCAGTGGAGCGGGTGGAGTTATTTCCGGATATCTCTTTAGGAAAGGCTCCGGCTGTAGAGGACGCAGCATGAAACCACAAAACCGAAGAATGCGCCGTACTCAACGTCAGCAGAAAATGCGCTAGGTTCCGGGGCTGAATCTGATATCGCTTATGGACATATTTACTATTCTGGTATTTTTCCTGTTGATCAACGCATCGAACGATCCGGATATTCCCGGACAGAAGATGCTGACGCTCCCAGAGCTAAATGGTGGTAATGATCCTGGTAACCATCTTCAGGTCATGATTACTGAGGAGGATATTGTAGTCCAAGGGAGGCGTGTTATGAGTGTGCGGGATACAAAAAGAACGGTCGATGGCATCCTGAACCCATTGCGAGAGGAGTTGCTGTACCGGCAATCGCTGGCAGCTGAACGTAGCGAAGATGTATTGATGGTAGTTGCAGACCAGGCCGTGGCTTACGATACGATACAAAAAGTGGTGGAAACCAGCCGCTCTCTAGCATTCAGAAAAGTGAATTTCGCAGCCAGAGATGCTGGCGAAGTAACCCAAGGAGCGCGTCCTTGACTGTGTCTCCGCCGCTACCCGCTACAGATTACCGGACGCTGGTGACGCAGTGGCAGCCAACGTCATCGAGAGATCGTAGCTTTAAAATCTTTTTGGTCATCTTTCTGATTATTGTGGTGACGGTGATAAATGTCCTATCTTCGGTAGATGTGCCTGAACCGGCCCGTGTGACAAGAGCGGATACTCCCGAGCGGGTAGTGCGTTTTATTGTCGATCAAACCAAACCGCCCCCGACCCGAGAACCTGAGGCAGAGCCTTTACCCAAGCCTGCGCCGATAGTCGTACCACAACCGGTAGTTGAGCGGAAGGAGCGTGAACGCCCCGCGGAGCCTTTGACTGATGCGGAAAAGAGGGCCCGACGCCAAACACCCGGACTTCAAGGGAGATTGGTCGTGGAAATTACCATAGCGTCGACAGGACAGGTGACGGAAGTCGATATGGTATCCAGTGATCTTAATAACCCTATTTTTGAGCAACGTATTGTGTCGAGAATATTGCTGTTTGAATTTGACGCTACAGCTTCAGAAAGTATAACGGTAATTTACCCTATTGAGTTTCTTCCAACATGAGTACCAGTCGCTGGCCTTCATTAGGCTTTCTTTAGAAAAATCTGAAAAAAAACGAATGCGCCAGTATGGATATGATTTGAATGATTTTTGTACGGCTATAAGTTTGAACTAGTTCTCATGGAATTCCTAAGTTTTCTAGAATTAAGTGAACACAGTCTCGATACTGTTAAAAAGTTAAGGATTTTTCCTAACGCGGTTGTTGTCAGTTATTAAATTGACTATCATCCGCGCCAGGTACCAGGGTTGCAAAGTTGTCCTCCGTGTACTTCTCGTTGCGAAAAAAAGGTGACAGGGAATGTTGCTCGGTTCTGGAATTCTTTCAGTTCTGATATCTATAAACAGAAAACGCAAGGAGTCGAAAAATGGCAATTTATCTTGAGTACGAAGGCATCAAAGGAAACGTAACAGCGGATGGTTATAAGGACCACATTGCTGTTCAGTCCCTGAATTTTGGTGTCGGCCGTGGCATTACGATGGAGCCCGGAAACCTTTCCAATCGCGAAGCAACTCGCCCTACCGTCAGTGAAATTACTCTGACAAAAATGGCCGACAACTCGGCGACAGCACTGTTTAAAGAGGCTGTGACCGGTTCTGCGGGTAAAAAAGTTACTGTGAAGTTTGTTCAAACCGGTGCCGATAAGGTCATCGAGTATATGGACTATGTTCTGGAAGACTGTCTGGTCAGCGGATACAGTATTTCCGGTTCCGGTGACGGTGACCCAATGGAAACGATCACGTTGAGTTTTGCGAAAATTATGGTGAACTACAACGATTTCGATAAATCCAACAAATCTTCCAGCCCGCAACGGGTTGGGTACGATTTGACAACAGCCAAACCACTGTAAGGCTGTAAGCCCCGGAGATTGTATCTTCGGGGCGGTGCTCCCGGGAGATTCCCGGCTAAAAGGCAAGGAACGATACCGCCCCGTTTTGTGTGCGGCTTTCAGGTTGCGACGTTTATGCAGCAGCTTACTCAGGAAAATAGACTGGTCACGATCAGCGACTTCTCCCTTGGGGAGGACACCTTTCTTGTCACAAAATTCTCTGGATCAGAGTACGTATCCGGGCTCTATCGTTTTGATGTGACGTTAATCTCCGAAAGCCCGTCAATCAGGCCCTCCGATATTATGGGAAAGGCTGGAAGCGTTACGCTTCAGGACGAACATGGCCGCGTATTCTCCGGGCATGTGTCTTGTTTTCAAGTGGGGGAAGTGGATCGCGATAATGCGCGTACCTATACGATGATCCTGGAGCCATGGCTGGCGTTTTTCCGCTATAACATCAATCACCGAATATTTCAGGATAAGACCACTAAAGATATTGTTTCGGAAGTATTCTCGAATAATGGTCTAAAGGATTTTGAGTTCCGTGCGGCCCCTGGAGCCCGCCGAGAATACTGCGTGCAGCATGGTGAAAGCGATCTCCATTTTATTTTACGAATATTGGAAGAAGATGGAATCTCGTTCTACTTCGAGCATACGGATGGAAAGCACAAGTTGATTTTATTGGATCAGTCCAACGGATACGCTTCTCTGCAGAAAGATGCTTTAGAATACTCTGGGGGTAGCTCCCCGACCGCCAAAATTAGCCAGTGGCAACACTCCTACCGATACCAAACCGGCCAGGTAACGGTAACAGATTTTGATTTTAAGGAGCCCGGAAAATCATTGATGTTGAGCGCGCGAAGCAGTAGTGACTTCGCGCATAGCAACCAGTTCGAGATTTATCAGTACCCGGGTTACTACCATCCCCAAGACCACGACCGCGACCCCCGCATGCGAATGCAGGCACAAGAGCTGGAGTTGAACACGGTAAGTGGAAGTTCCAACTATAGCCAGATGGTCGCCGGGGGAAAGTTTACCCTCGCCAAGCACGAGTCCTCGGAGGAAAAAGGGGACTATGTTCTTCTTGAGGTGCACCATGAAATCGTCGATGAAACGCAGAAAACTGGAGGCGAGCGGGCCCAGAGCTACAACAACCGGTTCTTGTGCGTCCGCTCTGATACAACGATCCGCCCAATGAGAATGCATGGAAGGCCTACAATGAGCGGTCCTCAGACTGCATCAGTAGTTGGTCCCGCAGGGGAGGAGGTTTACATCGACGAGCTTGGCCGGATCAAGGTGCAATTTCACTGGGATCGTGAGGGCGAGCGTAACGAGAGCAGTTCTTGTTTCCTGCGAGTCACCCAATCCTGGGCGGGAAATCAATGGGGAGCTTTTTTTATTCCCCGGATAGGTCAGGAGGTTGTTGTCGATTTCTTAAGTGGAGACCCTGATAGACCACTTGTGACCGGCGCCGTTTATAACGGAAAGAATCGACCTGTGTACAGTTCTAAAACCCAGAGCGGTATTAAAACCCGATCAACAAAAGGGGGTGGCCCGGATAACTATAATGAGTTTCGGTTTGAGGACAAGAAAGGCAGTGAGCAGATCCTTCTGCACGCCGAGAAGAACTATGATGTAGAGGTTGAAAACAATCAGTCGTTGACTATTGAAAATAATCGTCAAAAAACCATTCGCAACGACGAAAGTTCTATTATCGAGAATGATCGAAAGAAGACAGTCAATAACAATCAGAGTGAGAATGTTGGTAAGGACAAAACTATAGAGGTAGGCGAGAACCACAGGGAAGTTATTGGAAAAAGCAAGAATCTTGAGGTGAAGGAAGATCACACTGAAACCATTGGAAACAACATGGTCATTTCGGTGAATAAGGACTTGTCAGAACGTGTGGGTGGCAGTTATCGAGAGAATGTTAAAGAACGTTATGAGCTAAATGCTAAAAGCATTCAGCTGCAAGCCGATGATGAGATCACGTTAAAAACTGGGTCCGCGATGATTCATATGAAAAGCAACGGCGACATTACCATAAAGGGAGAGAGTGTCAATGTTAAAGGCTCTGGTACTGTTGCAATCAAGGGCAACAAAGTAACAAGTAATTGATCGTGTGGAGTAGGGTTTATGGATTATATGACTGATCAGTTTCAGCCAACTGACGTACTTGAAGAAGCTGTTCAGGCGCTAGGTCCCGGAGAGGTTCTTCTGGGGACGATGGTGGATATCACCGACAAGGGCGCTGCCAGTGTCAGAGTAATTTTGGGGAATCAAAGTCTCACTCTGGAGGTGACATCTGTAATACCTTTGTGTCGTGCCTACATTGGTCGACAGGCGGTTATCATGCTGGCAGGTGGAGGTCTCAGAACGCCGGTTTTAATGGGTCTGGTCCATTCGCCACTCGATATGGTACTTGAGAAACCTTTGCCGGAGGTGGAGAAAAAATATCCGCCTGCCGTCGAGGTAGACGGTCAGACCACATTGGTCGAAGGGGATAGGAAAGTAGTATTGCGTTGTGGAGCAGCGAGCATCACTCTAACAGCTGAGGGAAAGATTCTTCTTAGGGGACAGCATTTAGTCAGCCGATCTGATGGTGTGAACCGAGTGCTGGGTGCCGCGGTTCAACTGAACTGATTGGCTTCCCGAGTGATTTCTAATGTTACAGCTCAATAATCGCACACCCTTTCAAGCGGAACTTATGTCTCTGAACGACGATAGTGGGGACGAGGCTCTGTATGTAGTAGTGAAAGCATCGTTTCGGGAGTCTCCTAGTTGGACGCTTGCGGACAACCCGTTGCCAATCTGGAAGGCAGATCAGTATTTCACTGAGCCCGCTACTTCCAGCCTTCGCTACCCTAGTGAACTTCACCTCGGAAAATCCACTACAGATATTATTGTCGAGGGCGACGCCTGTGCTCCCGACGGACGTCGGGTTCTCTGGCATGAGGTAGGTATCCATATTGGCTCTCTTCGGCATCAGTTGAAGGTATGCGGGGATCGGGTTTGGGAGCGAGGGAAGCCCAGTGATCCTGAACCATTTGAGCGCATTCCTTTGCGTTATGAGCGAGCATACGGTGGTGCAGTGGCCGAACAATCGCGCTGGTTGGTGTATGACGACCGGAACCCGGTAGGACGTTTTGCTATAGGGCGTTGTCAGGATGTGTCGGTTGAGGGGCAACTTTTACCCAATATAGAGCACCCTCTGGGAGGAGTTCGGAGTCGCGATGATTACCCGGAGCCGGTCGGTGTTGGTCCGGTGGCACCTCACTGGCACTCACGTGCGCAGTACGCAGGCACTTACGATCAAAACTGGCAGCGTACACGCGCGCCATTTGTGCCGGAGGACTTTTCCAGACGATTTTTTAATGTTGCCTCCCCAGGGCTTGTCTATCCGGGTTGGCTTTCTGGTGAAGAGCCAATGACGTTCTCAGGGTTTTCTCCTGCCGGTGAATGGCGCAGTCGGCTACCGAAAGTGATTCTTTCAGTGAGTGCCAAGTGCAAACGAGGCTCTGAGTCAATGCAGCCTCAACTGGAAACCGTCTTTGTTAGACCTGAAGAGAAGGCGTTGAGTATGACTTGGCGTGCGAGTTTGAGTCGCTCGCATCGCCTGCTGAGCGTCGAAAGCGTGACGGTAGCGCTGTCGCGCTGACATTGCGAGAACACAACGAAGGGGGAAATGCTATGGCGCAAACGACTTTTGCAAATGGAAGAGGCATAGCCCATAAAGGCAGTGGTGGAACGAGTACGGTGTTCCCTGACGTATGCAAAACTCCAGTGGGTTCCGCCGTTGTTCCAATTCCATATCCGAATATTGGGCAATCTGCCGATGCGGCCAAAGGCCCGAAAACGGTCCAGCTTGATGGACAGATGCCTATGGTTAAGGGGGCAGTTTACTCCAAAAGCGCGGGTGATGAGGCGGGTGTTAATAAAGGTGTGATCAGTGGCCAACAGGGGGAGGAGTGTGAGTATATGATGTACTCTTTCGATGTAAAGATCGAAGGTAAAAGTGTTTGCCGAATGGGTGATCCTCTCTACCATAACAAGAAAAATATTATGGGGTAATTCCTAGATGACCGCTGCCGTTACCGCCGTTCCCTCGCCAGTGTCAGGTTATGAGGGTCAGTTTGACGATTATGTGGAAATGGCTTCCTTTTTGTGGTTTTTGCACGAACGGGCACAGTCGCAACCTCATTACTATGCCCGCGACCTGGTAGAGCTGGAAAATCGTTTGGATGGTCAGTTCCGCGCAATGGCGCAGGCACCGGATGAGGCCTGGCGAGCCTGCTCTGAAGCATTAAATTCAAATGACCCCGGGTCGGTTTTCGTGGCGGCGGTTATAGCCTTTCGAAGTCGCTGCGCTTCGCGTATACAGAACGTTGTGGATATCGGAGTAAGCACGTCGACTGGTGTCGATGCGCTGGTCTCCGCATTGGGATGGTTGCCTGATCGTTATGTTCACGATTGGTTGCGACGTTTTCTGAGCAGCAAAGATTTTTTGCATAAGCGATTGGCGCTCGCGGCTTGCCGGACCCGAGCTGAAGATCCTTGCAATTTCCTGACCCGTATCCTGCGCCGTGATGACTGTCGAGCGAATAGCCGGCTGCACGCGGAGGCGCTTAAGTGTGTGGGTGTCTTTAAACGCCATGATCTTTCCCTATTTTTGTTGGAGGCTCACGAGAGCAATAATCACCGTTGCCGGTTCGAAAGTATCCGAGCCACAATATTGTTGGGCGAAAATGTTGCAGCCAAGCGGCTGGCTTCTTTAGCGCTGAATGTTGGCGCTGGCCAAAGACCGGCACTGATGTTAGCGGTTCGGTCGCTATCGCGACTGGATGCCAGACGTTGGATATCTCATGTTGCCCAACAGTCCCACGAGGGGGCAAGGTTAGCGATTCAGGCTGCGGGTGCGTATGGGGACCCGGAAATCATTCCCTGGCTGCTCAGCTGCATGAAGCATCTCAGTTTGGCTCGAGTGGCAGGGGAGGCATTTGCCCAAATTACCGGATTCGATCTCGAAGAACACGAATTGAATCATCGGTTGCCGAGTACAAGTGCCTCGGCAGCCGATGACGACCCGGACTCGGCGATTCCACCACTGGATCATGACGAATACCTGCCTTGGCCTCATACAGAAAAGCTGTCAGCGTTTTGGGAGACGATTAAGCACCGTTTCCCTTCGGGTCAGCGCCATCTGCGGGGTGCCCCATTGAGCATCGAATGTTGCCAGCAGGTGCTGGAGACTGGACCACAACGCGCACGCCTGTCGGCATCGCTGGAATGGGCACTTCAGGACCGTCCACAGTTCTGGGTACCCAAGAGGTGGCAGCGGAGGAGTTCATTGCAATCACACCCTGGAGAGCCGGGAGCATGGCCGACATCACCGAACCGGACTTATTAAGTTAAGCCGTAATCACTCGATTCTGCTCTTATCTGGATCAATTGCCTAATCCAATGGCCATTTTGCGCCCCAGCGCGGCGCACTTTTCGATTAATCATCACTTTTCCTATTGAGGTCTTGTTTAGTTGGGTAGTAAATTTATCCATATAAACTATTGATTATAAATAATTTTATTACATAAATTATAAAAGCTGACTAAATGGTCACAAAATTGGACCACATTTTGCTCTCTCGAAAGCTAAAGGTACTTTTAGCCTGTATTTAGCAGCCCGCCTGAGCGGGCCGAGATAGCCGTGGTTTTAATTTTATGATGCGATTGCCTTTAGCCGTTAAGCCTTATCTCCGGGCGGTATACCAGCGGCCCACTCGACTGTTGATCTGCACCACCGTGATGGTGTGTTGCATTGCAAGTACAAGTAATGGGGCGTTGGCTTCGTCGGTTGGACATCTGGAGGATGCCGAAGCCTTCCTCGACGAACACTGTTCACGCTGCCATAACGATGAGCGAATGTCGGGTAACTGGACATTGTCTGACGTGAGCATGGACGATGTTACTCACGGGATGAACCTCGATGCCTGGGAAGCCGTGCTGCGGGTTACGCAGCGCGGTGAAATGCCACCGCCCAGCCGCCCGCGCCCCGAAGAGCGCGACTTGCAGGGGTTTGTTGGTTGGCTGCAAGGGTCTTTGGATCAGTATGCGCTCAATCACCCCAATCCTGGCCGCGCAACGCTGCGAAGGTTAAATCGCAGTGAGTACAGCAACGCCGTGCGGGATTTGTTGCATCTGGAAATAGAACTGACAGATCAGTTACCACCCGATGACTCGGGTTATGGCTTCGACAATATCGCCGATGTGCTGTCGGTGTCTCCGGCCTTGATGGATCGCTATATGAATGTGGCTGGCAAAGTGAGCCGCCTGGCGGTCGGTTTGGGTTCCAGTCAACCCTATACAACGACGTATCAACTGCCCAAAGACGGTTCTATTTTGAATCAGGGGGTGCCTTCATACGATGAACGCATGAGTGAGTACCTGCCGCTGGATTCCCGTGGCGGTGGCGTTTTCAACTATTTTGCGCCTCTGGACGGTGAGTATGAAATCAGCGGTTACCTGAACGCTAACACCAACAACGAAGTGGATCGCCTGGAAGAAAACCGGGTAAGCCTGAAGGTGCCTCTTACCGCTGGTCCGCATAAGATTGGCATGACGTTCCGCAAAACGCTGGCGCTGGACGAACGCGTGCAGGTATGGCGCAACACGACGGAAGAGGTGCCGCTGCCCACGGAGCCGCCCGAAGCGTTGACACTGGATTTTGTGGTCGACGGGCGCCGCGTCGGCAGCACGGAAGTGCCTTCCTATTATATGTCGCCTCGCTATGCACAGAAGAACTTCCCTCGTGATGTATTGGAAATTAATGTGGCGGGTCCGTACGAAGTTACTGGCCCGGGTGACACCCCAAGCCGGGAGAAGATATTTTCCTGCACACCGCGATTCTGGCCATTTAACGAAACCTATTGTGCCGAGAAAATTATTGCTCGGTTGGCCCGTCAGGCGTTTCGCCGCCCTGTTACAGACACTGATGTTGATCGGCTGATGGCTGTCTACCGACAGGTGGAGGACCGCTCTGGCTATGAGGAAGGCATCGCGGCGGCGGTTCAGGCGATTTTGGTCTCCCCCAGTTTCCTGTTTTTGTTTGAAAGCGATCCAGCGGATGCGGCGCCAGGGTATGTGCATCGCATCAGTGATCTGGAGTATGCCTCGCGGTTGGCGCTGTTCCTGTGGAGCAGCCTGCCGGATGAAGAACTATTGACGCTGGCGGAAAAGGGAAGGCTGCGTGAGCCAAGCATACTGCGCGAACAGGTGGCGCGTATGTTAAAAGATGAACGCTCACTGGCGCTCGAAGAGAATTTTGCCGGCCAGTGGCTGTACTTGCGTAATCTGGAATTTCACCGTCCGGATGTGAAAGCGTTCCCCGAATTTGATGTGCCGCTGCGCCAGGCGATGAAACGCGAAAGTGAAATGTTTTTCACTTCAATTCTGCGCGAAAATGCCAGCATCCTGGATTTTATCAAAAGCGATTACACCTTCGTGAACGAGCGTCTGGCAGAACACTACGGTATCGACGGTGTGCAAGGTCCGGAACTCAGGCGTGT
The DNA here is from genome assembly GCF_050113635.1 of Marinimicrobium sp. ARAG 43.8. NCBI lineage: Bacteria > Pseudomonadati > Pseudomonadota > Gammaproteobacteria > Cellvibrionales > Cellvibrionaceae > Marinimicrobium > Marinimicrobium sp. ARAG 43.8. The sequence goes on along the minus strand of NZ_JBNJLT010000001.1, from coordinate 854,586 downwards.
AGCACTGACTGACAACGCAATGCGTGGCGGCCTGCTGGGGCAGGCCAGTATTCTTACCGTTACCTCCTATGCCAACCATACCTCCGTGGTGCGCCGCGGCCACTGGGTGCTGGCCAATATACTGGCGGCCCCACCGCCGGCGGCTCCGCCGGATATTCCCGCGCTTCAGCCCACCTCCTCCACCGGTAAAGCGCTGACCGCGCGCGAACAGATGGCGATGCACAGTGAAGACCCGGCGTGTCATTCCTGCCATTCGCGGATGGACCCGATTGGTCTCTCGTTGGAAAAGTACGATGCCATTGGTCGGCTGCGGGAGCTGGATGCCGGGCACCCCATCGATGTGAGTACGGCGATGCCGGATGGGCGGGAATTTGCTGGGTTACACGGATTGCAGGATGTGCTGATGGATGACCGTCGACAGTTTGCCGGTGCGTTTATCGAACGGCTGATGACCTACGCGCTGGGTCGTGGCCTTGAAGCCAGCGACCAGCCGCATATTCGCCGCGTGCTTCGTCAGGCTGAACGAAACGATTACGCCGTACACGACATTATCCTCGGCATTCTTGCCAGCGAACCTTTTAACTACAGAATGGTGCCAGAACATGAAAGACACACTGCGTCTGTCCCGTAGGACATTATTGCGCGGCCTGGGGGCCGCTATTTCCATCCCGGTGATGGAGTCTCTGGTGCCGTCGGCGCTGGCCAATACCGCGATGGAAAACCGCCCGAAAAAGCTGAGCGTTTTCTATATGCCGAACGGCTTGCGGATGCCCAGCTTTACGCCCGCGACGACGGGTGAACATTATGAGATAACGCCCATTCTTGAGCCGATTGCACGGCACCGGGATACGTTTTCCGTGATCACTGGTCTGGCGCACTACAATGCCAATGCGTTGGGCGATGGACCCGGAAGTCATGGCCGCAGTTGCGGTGCTTACCTCACCGGGGCGCACCCCAAGCGCACCGAAGGTGCTGATATTTACTGCGGTATTTCCATGGATCAGGTTATTGCCAATCATGTGGGAAAGCACACGCAGCTAGCGTCATTGGAATTGGGTATTGAGCCGCAAACTCTGCTCGGCAGTTGTGATGTGGGTTACAGCTGTACGTACACCAATACGCTTTCATGGCGCAGCCCAACTTCGCCCATGCCGGTGGCGGTTAAACCTTCCGATGTGTTCGAGCGACTCTTTGGCGATACGTTAGCGTTGGATGAAGACGCCCGTCAGGCCCGGTTGGCAACCAACGCCAGCATTCTCGACTATGTACTGGACGATGCTCGCCGCTTGTCTCCCCGCTTGGGTATGAACGATCGGCGCAAGCTGGAAGAATATCTGGAATCTATTCGCGCGGTGGAACGTCGTATCGAAAAAGCAGCGGCGCAAACCAACGATGTGGATACCAGCCAGATTGCGTTGCCCGCCGGTATCCCCCAGTCGTTCGAAGAGCACGTCAAGATCATGGTCGACCTTCAGGTCCTGGCCTTACAGAGTGATATGACCCGCGTCAGTACGTTTATGTTGGGCCGTGAACTCAGCAACCGTGCCTACACGGAGATTGGTGTGCCGGACGCGCATCACAGTCTCAGTCATCATGGCGGCAACGAAGAAAAGATCAAGAAACTCATCAAAATCAATCGGCTGCACATGACGCAGTTTGGCTATCTTCTGGATCGCTTGAGCAACACGGCGGACGGTGAGCAGACCTTGCTGGACAGTACGCTGGTATTGGGCGGCGCCAGTCTCGGTGAACCGAATGTTCACGACAATATGGACCTGCCCGCACTGGTCGCCGGTGGTGGCTTGCGCGGTGGCCGCCATATCAAGGAGCCGAAGGATACGCCTATGTGCAACTTGATGTTGTCGTTAATGCATGAAATGGGTGTCCCGGCAGAAAGCTTCGGTGATAGCACCCGTTCGCTCGATGCGCTTTATTCCTGACAGACAGTTGAGGACAAGTTTGTGAAATTAAAATGTCTCGCGGCCTCGGCGTTGTCCATCGCGTCCGCGATGCTGTTCGCGCCGACCGCCTTTTCTGGAGCCATCGCCGAGACGGCGGAGGAAGCGCTGAAACGTGCGATCCCTCAAGGCAACCCGGCACAAGTGGCTGAAGCCTTGGAGACCGGGGTGGAGCTTAATCAGCCGCTGCCCGACGGCTCGTTGATGCTGGCCTGGGCGGTGGAAACACAAAACCCTGATCTGGTGCGTCAGTTGCTGGCGGAAGGCGCTAAACCGGATGTGGGCGATAGTCATTTGAGCAGTTTCAGTCCGTTGATTGTCGCGTGCCAACGGGGAGAGCCATCCATCGTAATGGCTTTGCTCGATGCCGGGGCGAAAGTGGAGAGATCCACGGCCGATGGTGTTTCGCCTCTGGCCCTGTGCGCGGGACATTCCGATGTACAAACGGTTGAACGGCTGCTCGCTAAAGGGGCTTCCGCTGACGCGGTCGACGACACCGGGCAAACACCGTTGATGTGGGCCGCTGCAAACGCTCGGCTTGACAATGCGAAGCATCTGATCCGGGAAGGTGCCGATATTAACCGGGTTACCCATAAGGGCTTTTCGCCGTTGTTTTTTGCCTTGCGCAGTGGCAATCCGGAAATGGCAGAACTGATCCTGGATGCGGGTGGCGATGCCGAGCACAGAGGTCCTGGCGATACCACGGCCATTCAAATGGCGATGTATCAGAAGCAGTTTCGTGTGGCCGATCGCCTGTTGAGTGATGAGACGGATCTTGCGGCCTATGATCGTAATGGCGATCAACTACTGCATGCGGCCATAAAAAATGACCAGCTCTCTTTGGTTGCACATCTATTGGCCAAAGGCGCCAACCCCAATGCTCTGACGGGCGAATCGAAAGTGGTGTGGCGTTACGAAGTTAACTTTACCAGTCGGCCTTACGTTAGTTACGCGCGGTCCCCATTGTTGCTCGCGGCGGAGCATAGTTCGGCGGCGATGATGCGCGCCTTGATTGAGGCGGGCGCCGATGTGGACTTTGTCGCTGAGGACGGCACCAATGTGGTGTTGGCCGCTGCGCAGAACAATCCGGAGGCGCTGGGCTTTGCCTTGACGTTGGTGCCCGACCCGAACGTGACCAATCAGTATGGGCAAACGCCTCTGCACCTGTTGATGGGGTATTCAAATACCTTGACCAATAAACAGACCGGCGAATTGTTCAAACAGTTGGCCAGCCGGGGCGCACGCACGGATATTGAAGACCGTTGGGGACAAACCCCCGCAAACATGGCCAACGACGAACAGTTTCGAGCTCGCGCTGAGTTCGCCGAAATATTTCAGACTCCGAAGAAGGTGGAATTATGATGACGATGTTTTTCAGAGCCGTAGCGTTAGTCGTGTTGTCGAGCGCAGTGACCGCGCAGGCCCAGCAAGCATTGGTTGATGAACGCCAGGACGGTTTCAACGAGATGGGTGCCGCCCTGAAAACCTTGCGGGATGAATACAAAAGCGGCAGTCCCAAGCCGGATGAAATAAAAACGGCATTGGCTACTATCTCGACCTTGTCGGAAAACATCGCCGGCTGGTTCCCGGAGGGAAGCGGCCCCGATGCCGGGCTGAAAACCGATGCACGAGAATACATTTGGAAGAATCGGGAAAAGTTCGACCGAATTACCCAGGAGCTGATTGAAGACAGTAAAGCGTTGGCGGCGCAGGCGGATTCGGGGGATATCGCCGGTGTGGGTAAGCAGCTTCGGGCCCTTCGCAATCATTGCTCCTCGTGCCACGACAGTTATCGGGTGGACTAAGAATGACAGTGGCAGGTTCTGCGGCAAAAAAACAACCGTTGTGGGATGGCGCGATTCGAGCGACGCACTGGTTGATCGTGCTGTTGGTGGCGGCGTGCTGGTGGACGGCAGAAAACGGCGAAATTGTTTACCACACCTATTGCGCCTACGGATTGCTGGGCGTGGTTCTGTTTCGGTTTTATTGGGGCTTTTTTGGTAGCAGCACAGCCCGGTTCAGTCACTTTCTTAAAAAGCCATCAACGGTTTGGCAATATCTGAAAGCATTGCCGCAGCGCGGGACCCCGGCATCGGCGGGTCACAACCCGTTGGGTGGGTATAGCGCCCTGGCGTTACTGCTACTGTTACTGGTGCAGATCGTGCTCGGTTTGTTCGCCATTGATGTAGACGGGTTTGATGGCGGCCCTTTTGCCGACTACCTATCCTTTAGAGCCAGCCGAATGCTCACCGGTTGGCATGAGTTCACCTTCAATTTGTTATTGGTTTTTATCGCGCTGCATATTGTCGCGATTGCTTACTACCTGTTGTGGCGCAAGCAGAACCTGACCGCCGCCATGTTTCATGGACGTGCGAATGTTTCCCCGGCCATGACGCCAGTGGGGTTTGGCCGACTGGCGTTTGGCGTTTTACTCGCGGCTGCGGTCGTGTGGTTAATTGTGTAAACGCTACCGCCGTTGCCTGGCTCGGTCCGTAATGCTGGGCCGGTTGCGGGCCGCTTCCACTCGGTCTCGGGTGCTGCGTTGAAAACTTTGTTGGTTTGACGGTGCGTCTGGCGGGTGCACTTGATGCCGGTGCGCGGGATGCTCGTTGGCTTGGCGAGTGCTGGGAGCGTGTTTAATCGTGGGAGGCGAAGAGGGCGTCACATAGTGGCGGTTACCGTGCCTTTGGCGGTTGTGCGTGGGGTGGTTCGGGCGCTGGCGATAGATCACGGATTGCCGGTGCTTTCCTTGCCGATGCGTCCTTTGTTGGTACCGTGGATTGTGTTTCCAGTGTTGGGCCTCGCGATAGCTCACGACACTGCGGCCCGAGTGGAAAGCCGGGTGACGGTGGCCGAGGTTGACGACCAGTGTGGCGCGGTCATGCCAGCGAAAGCCGCTGAAGTAAAATTGGCGCTGATCGATGTGGGTCCCGAAACTCCAGAAAACACCAGAGTGCCAGTAACCGCGACGGGGGTGGTGCCAGGCTTTGGGCGGGTGTCTCTGCCAGCGCCAGGCGCCGTAGGCGGTTCGAGTGTCGTAGTAGGGAAGGTACACCACCGTTGAAACCCGGGGTTCCACAATAATGGTATTGCTCTCCACAATCACACTTTGATGATCGGTGCTTTGCAAATGGCCTTCATGATAGGCGCGTTGGCGCAAGTCCTGCACCGCGGCCAGTACGGCGGCTTCGTCATCCAGAAACGCCTCCCCCAATTGCTCCAGCCAGTCGAGATCGTCACTCATTCGGGCCAGCAGGTCCGGAAAGGCCACCAGCGCCTTGACGCTGGGGTCCCAGTCTTCGTTATCCACCGCCGCCACGGCCTCTGCGCCCTCCCGTTGCGGGTGGCGCTCGCTCCAGCGATGCGCCTGGACGACCTCAAGCGGATAGGTGCTGGCGATCAGGACATGGGAGAGCACGGAATCCGGATACAGGGCAATGGGCGCGAGCCACTGTTCCAGCTCGGGCGTTTGGTAGATTCGGTCTTCGGCGCGAGTGTCTGTAATCCACAGCAGCGCGAGTGCCGCCAGCACCAGCAAGAATGTGTTTCGGGTGGACGAAGAGTGCGGTTCGCGGAGCCCGCCTTGCCGTTCGCTGTAGACGTTCATATGGCGCCTCGCGGTAGAACTGTGGTGAGCCGTGGTTAAAATTCCGTGTTAGATAACAGGCTATTGATAGAATAAACCGGATGGCCCGCTTTGTTCAAAGTTTGACCGCTCCGAGACATCCCGGTTCAATCCCCCAGAAGGGGGCGCCTCACTATGAATGGACTGCGGGGACGGAATGAGCATTTTTCTTGGAAGCGTGCTGGTTGATTGGTGTACAATTCGCGTCCATTTTTAACCCCCGGCGGGCTGTGCCAGGCCTGTCGCTCATTTCAGGATGCGTCCATGTTCGACAAAACTCAGACGATTGCCGATTTTGACCCCGAGATCTGGGCTTCCATTCAGAGTGAAAGCCGTCGCCAGGAAGAGCATATCGAGCTGATTGCCTCGGAAAACTACACTAGCCCGCTGGTGATGGCCGCTCAGGGCACCAAGCTGACCAACAAATACGCGGAAGGTTATCCCGGCAAGCGCTACTACGGCGGTTGTGAGTACGTGGATGAAAGTGAGTCGCTGGCCATTGAGCGTGCCAAAGAGCTGTTTGGTGCCGATTATGCCAACGTCCAGCCACACTCCGGCTCCCAGGCGAACAACGCGGTGTACGCGGCGCTGTGCAAGCCGGGCGATACCGTGCTGGGGATGAGTCTGGCGCACGGTGGCCATCTGACTCATGGCGCCAAAGTCAACTTTTCCGGTAAGGTGTACAACGCGGTTCAGTACGGTCTGAACCCGGAAACCGGCGAGGTGGATTACGAGGAAGTGGCGCGTCTGGCTCGTGAGCACAAGCCCCGTATGATCGTGGCCGGTTTCTCGGCCTACTCTCAGGTTCTGGACTGGCAAAAATTCCGCGACATCGCGGATGAAGTGGGTGCTTACCTGCTGGTGGATATGGCGCACGTCGCGGGTCTGGTGGCGGCGGGTGTCTATCCGAGTCCGGTCCAGATCGCCGATGTCACCACCTCCACGACCCACAAAACCCTGCGTGGTCCGCGCGGCGGCCTGATCCTGGCCAAGGCCAACGAAGACATCGAAAAGAAACTGAACTCCGCCGTTTTTCCCGGCGGTCAGGGCGGCCCGCTGATGCACGTCATCGCGGCCAAGGCGATCAGTTTCAAAGAGGCGATGACGCCGGAATACAAGACCTATCAGCAACAGGTTGTGAAAAATGCCAAGGCGATGGCGGCCACGTTCATTGAGCGGGGCATCAAGATCGTTTCGGGTGGCACTGAGAACCACCTGATGCTGGTGGACCTGATCGGCAAGGAATACACCGGTAAAGACGCTGATGAGGCGCTGGGTCGGGCCAATATCACCGTGAATAAGAATGCCGTACCGAACGACCCGCGCTCGCCCTTTATTACCTCAGGGCTGCGGGTGGGTACGCCCGCCATCACCACGCGTGGATTTGGTGAGGAGGAGAGCAAGCAACTGGCCAACTGGATGTGCGATATTCTCGATGCGCTGGAAGCTGGCAACGCCGATACCGTTATCGAAGCGGTGAAGGGTAAGGTGCTGAATATCTGTGCCAAATTCCCCGTCTACGGCAACTAAACCCGCAGACCACAGCGGCGGCGGCCATAGCTCGTCGCCGTTGTGAGAGCGCCACCGTTGGCTCTGTGTAAAAAACAGCCAGTTTTTCTTGCAACCCCCCTGCAAACTCCCTAGAATACCCGGCCCTAAACCGGCCCGGGCACTGTTTTGCTGTGCTCAGGTCACTCCTTGCTTCACTTTGGCCGTTTCGACAGCCGGAGGAGGCTGCAACCCGTAAGGAGCAACAATGCGTCATTACGAAATCGTGTTTATGGTCCACCCGGACCAGAGCGAGCAAGTGCCCGGTATGATCGAGCGCTACACCGCTTCCGTTAAAGCCAGCGGTGGCCAGGTTCACCGTCTGGAAGACTGGGGTCGCCGTCAACTGGCTTACTCCATCAACAAAATCCACAAGGCTCACTATGTACTCATGAATGTTGAGTGCACCGATGAAGCCCTGGAAGAGCTGACCACCAACTTCCGTTACAACGATGCCGTTCTGCGGAACATGGTGATTCGTGAAGACGAAGCCATCACCGAAGAGTCTCCCATCCTGAAAGCGGACAAAGACGCCCGCGAGCGGACCACCAAGCAGAACCGTCCCGCCCGCCGTGAAGAGGGTGACAACGAGTCTTCCGAGGACGATCAGTCCGAAGAGAAGGCCGAAGCCGCAACTGAGAAGGAAGGGGAGTAATCCATGGCTCGTTTTTTTCGTCGTCGCAAGTTTTGCCGTTTCACCGCTGAAGGCGTGAAACGCATTGATTACAAAGATCTTGAAACTTTGAAAGCGTACATCACCGAAACCGGAAAGATTGTACCCAGCCGTATTACGGGCACCAAAGCCAAGTACCAGCGCCAACTGTCCTCTGCGATCAAGCGCGCTCGTTACCTGGCATTGATTCCCTACACCGACAGCCACGAGTAAGTCTGGCGACAGTCGGTTGTTGTTGAAGGAGTGCGAACGTGCGGGCGATTGCTGAATTTATATTGCGCGGTCGCTTGCAGGCAACAGTCGTTGCCTTGATTGGTAACTGGGTGCCTTTATTGACTCCAGCCACCGTAGCGTTGGTAACGCTGCGCGCGGGGAGCGGTAATGGCCTGCTGATTCTGTTGTGGGGCGTGTTGCCAGCCCTGCTGTTGCTCGGGATCAGTCAGATAGGCCCGGCCGTGGCCATCGCCGTCGTGGGCGGTATCGTCCTGACCTTTCTGGCGGCCTTGCTGCTTCGAAAGGGGGCTGGATGGGCCGCCAGCTTAATGGCCCTGGTCGGCAGTGCCGCGTTGGTGGCGTTATTGCAAATAGCCGTGGCGCCGGACAGTGTACAGGCGGTGCTGGGATGGCTGACGCAATTCATGGATGAGTTAAGCGACGCTGACAGCCCGGTGCCAGCGCTCAGCCCCACCTTTGTGGTGGGGTTGATGGCCTACAGCATGGCTTATCCCGCCGCCTTTGGCCTGGTGCTGGGGCGGTGGTGGCAGGCGCTGGCGGTGAATCCTGGTGGCTTTGGTGCCGAATTTCAGGCGCTGAAATTGCACCCGGTACAGGCCGTTACCTGCATGGCGGCATCGGTCTACTGCCTGTTACAGGGCGTGGATTACTCCCTGTGGGCGGGCCTGTTTATGTTGCCGCTGGTGTTTCAGGGCGTGGCGATTGTGCACCGTCTGGTGGCCATCAAAAAAGCGGGTGTTCAGTGGCTGGTGATGTTCTACGTCGCACTGGTGCTGCTTGAGCCCGCCACGCAGCTGCTGGCTGTTATCGCATTTCTGGATACATGGCTGAAATTTCGCGAGCGCGCGACACCCAAGGGCTGATGCCCTGCCGCGCTCGCCGGATCAAACAACTTAGAGGGTAAACGAGATGGACGTTATTCTGCTGGAAAAAGTGGGCAAGCTCGGTGGCATTGGCGACCAGGTTGCCGTCAAGGCCGGTTTCGGTCGCAACTTCCTGCTGCCGCAGGGCAAAGCCATTCCGGCCACGCCGGACAATGTGGCCGAGTTCGAAGCGCGTCGTTCTGAACTGGAAGCGGCCGCTGCCGAGAAATTGAGTGGCGCTGAAGGGCGTGCGGCCAAGCTCGCTGAACTGAGCGTGACTATCGCCGCGAATGCGGGTGACGAAGGCAAGCTGTTCGGTTCTGTGGGCACGCGTGATATCGCTGAAGCTATCACCGCAGCGGGTGTTGACGTGGCCAAGTCCGAGGTGAAGCTGCCGGAAGGTGCGCTGCGCGAAGTGGGCGAGTACGAAATTGATGTACAGGTTCACGCCGAAGTCATTCAGTCTGTCAAAGTGAGCGTGGTCGCCGAGTAATTGCGCCGCGTGGTCGGCACCCTGGGTGCTGGCCCATGACAAGACTGTCGAAATCGGGCACTATCGACCCTTCTGGGACACTCGGTAGTGCCCGTTTTTGTTTGCCAACCTACAGCAATGAACCCCATGTCTGATTTGCCATTGGAGACCCCCTCGGAAGATGCCCCGGCTCCGGGGAAAGCGCCACCGCCGCATTCGGTCGAAGCCGAACAGGCCGTGCTGGGTGGCCTGATGCTGGATAACCTGCGGCTCGAAGCGGTCCGCGAGGTCTTGTCCGAGCGGGACTTCTTCCGCGACGATCACCGCCTGATCTTCCGCATGATGTGTGATCTGTCGGAAGACGATAAGCCGCTGGACGTCATTACCCTGTCGGAAGAGCTGCATCGGCACGATGAGCTGGAGCGGGTCGGTGGCTTCGGCTACCTCACCGAGCTGGCGGCCAATACGCCCGGCTCCGCTAACATTCTCGCCTACGCCAATATCGTGCGTGAGCGGTCGACTTTGCGGCAGTTGATTCATGTGGCGCAAGAGATCAGCCGTTCCGGCTACAATCCGCTCGGACTGGATGCGGATGATTTGCTGCAGCTGGCGGAAAAGCGGGTAGCCGAAATCGCGGAAGACCGCCCCAAAGAAGGCGGGCTCACGGCGTTAAATGAGCTACTGAAAAGCACCGTTCAGCGCATTGATGAGCTGTTTCGTTCCGGCAGTGACCTTACCGGCGTCGGCAGCGGCCTGGAGGATCTGGACAAACGCACCTCCGGTTGGCAGCCCGGTGAGCTGATTATTCTGGCGGCGCGTCCCTCCATGGGCAAAACGGCGTTGGCGCTGAACTTTGTGGAAACGTCCCTGTTTACTCAAACGCGGCCCACCCTGGTGTTCAGCATGGAGATGCCCTCCGCCGCTCTGGTGATGCGGATGATGTCTTCCATCGGACGTATCGATCAGGGCAAGATCCGCAACGGCAAGCTCACTGAAGAAGATTGGCCCAAGCTTTCCGCCGCCGTCAGTAAGCTCAAAGACAAGCCCCTGTTCATTGACGATACGCCGGGGCTGTCGCCCACGGAAATGCGGGCGCGAGTGCGCCGTATCGCCCGCGAGCACGGCAATCCCGCCATGATTATGGTGGATTACCTGCAATTGATGCAGTTGTCCGGCCCCAGTGAGGGCCGTACCCAGGAAGTCTCCGAAATTTCCCGGTCGCTTAAAGCCATGGCCAAGGAGTTTGATTGCCCGGTGATCGCCCTGTCCCAGCTCAACCGGGGCGTGGAGCAGCGTCCCAATAAACGGCCAATGAACTCGGACTTGAGGGAATCAGGGTCTATTGAGCAGGATGCGGATGTGATTTTGTTCATCTATCGGGATGAATACTACAATGAGGACAGTCCGGATAAAGGCATCGCGGAGCTGATTGTGGGCAAGCAGCGTAACGGTGAGATTGGCACCTGCCGGGCGGCCTTTATTGGCAAGTACACACGCTTCGAAAACCTGGCGCCAGAGTACATGCAGTCGGACGATTATTGACGTCCAATGCCTTCTTTAAACGCTGGGTGAAGGCGCGTTGAGCAAAGATTGTACATTGTGGGGTGAGCGTGTATTATCCGGCCCCCAACTCCGGGTAAACGAGTAAGAGCGGTGGGCCGCTCGCGGGCCAGTCATGCAGGTTTTTCATCAGATTCAGTCGTTGCGCCGGGCGCTGGAAGACGAACGTCGTAAGGGTAAGCGCATCGGTCTTGTGCCCACCATGGGCAATTTGCACGACGCTCACCTGGCACTCGTGAAGCAGGCGCAGGCCACGTGCGACTGTGTGGTCACCAGCATTTTCGTGAACCCGCTGCAATTTGGATTGAACGAAGACTGGGACAAATACCCTCGCACCCTGGAGGCGGACACCGTCAAGCTTGAAGGCGTGGACTGTGACTACCTGTTTTGCCCTGACGAGACCGAGATTTACCCCAACGGCATGGCCGAACAAACGCGCGTGGTGGTGCCCAGCATGACCGACGTGCTGTGCGGTGCAAGCCGTCCCGGTCACTTTGAAGGGGTGACCACGGTGGTGAGCAAGCTGTTCAACATCGTGCAGCCTGATGAGGCGGTATTCGGCGCCAAAGATTTTCAGCAATTGGCGGTGATTCGCCGCATGGTGGAAGATCTTTGCATGCCGGTCGTGATCCGGGCAGGTGAGGTCGTCCGCGAAGCGGATGGCCTGGCGCTGAGTTCACGCAATAGCTTCATCGGTGACGATGAGCGCCCCGGGGTGTCTCAGTTGTACCGGAGCCTGTGTTGGGTCCGGGACCAGATTTTGGATGGTCGGCGCGATTTTGTGACGCTGGCCGATGCCGCGAAGGAACAGATTCGCGCGGCGGGCTTCAAGCCCGACTATGTCAGTGTGTGCAACAGTCACACGCTCGACCTGGCGGCGCACGATGACGCCGAATTGACCGTGCTCGGCGCCATGTACACGCGTGGTGCCCGCCTGATTGACAATGTATCCCTTGTGCTGGGCGCTTGAGCCAGCACCGAATACCGGGAGAAGCCTATGCTCTCAACTCTGCTCAAAGGCAAACTGCACATGGCTGCCGTAACCCAGGCCGAGCTCTGGTACGACGGCTCCTGTGCCATTGACCGGGATCTGGTGGAACTGGCGGGTCTGCGCGAGTTTGAACAGATCGATATCTACAACGTGAACAACGGTGAGCGTTTTACTACCTACGTGATTCTGGCAGAAGCCGGCTCCGGCACTATCTCCATGAACGGCGCGGCGGCACGTAAGGTACAGGTCGGAGATCGGGTGATTATCGCCAGCTACGGCCAGTACAACGAAAACGAAATGCTCAATCACAAGCCTCGCCTGGTTTATCTCGATGGCAACAATCAGGTAGAGCGCACCGCTAACACCATTCCCACCCAGGTGGCCTGACCGGCCACCTTCCCCTTTTGTGAATACCTGTTTCGCGCCGGGCAGAACCTCGCCGGGCGAGGCTATTTCGCCGCTAATGGACAACGTTGTCTGTGGTCAATGGACGAAACTGCTGGTAAGCTTAGGCCTCAAAGCTATGCGACATCGTCAACAATTAACCGGATAACAGACATCCGCAAGCGAGGCCCTTTCATGTCCGAACAGCATACCTACCCGGTTCCCGCGTCGTTTAAAGCCAATGCCGCTATCGACGCGGAGCGTTACCGCGAAATGTACCAGCACTCTGTTAATGACCCCGACGGATTCTGGGGCGAGCAGGCCGAGGCCTTCCTGACCTGGGACAAAAAGTGGGACACGGTTTGTGAGAGCGATTTGCGCCAGGGTCAGGTCGCCTGGTTCAAAGGTGGTCGGTTGAATGTGAGCGTCAACTGCGTTGATCGACACCTGGATAAACGGGCCGATCAAGTGGCGATTATCTGGGAGGGCGATGACCCCTCTGAAGACCAGCAAATCACCTACCGGGAGCTGCACACCGAAGTCAGCCGCCTCGGCAATCTGTTGCGTGAGCGCGGCGTCAAAAAAGGCGATCGCGTGTGTATCTACATGCCCATGATCCCGGAAGCCGCCTATGCCATGCTGGCGTGCGCCCGTATCGGTGCCATCCACTCTGTGGTGTTTGGCGGTTTCTCGCCGGACGCGCTCAAGGATCGCATTCTCAATGCGAACTGCCGTTTCGTCATCACCGCCGATGAAGGGGTGCGCGGCGGCAAACATATCCCGCTGAAAAAGAACGCCGACAAGGCGCTGGCCAGCTGTCCTGATGTGCATACCTGCCTGGTGGTCAAGCGTACCGGCGGCGATATTGATTGGACCGAAGGCCGTGATATCTGGTACGAGGAGGCGGTGGAAAAACAGGCCGACGATTGCGAACCGGAAATGATGGACGCGGAAGACCCCCTGTTTATTCTGTATACCTCCGGCTCCACCGGCAAACCCAAAGGGGTGCTGCACACCACGGGCGGTTACCTGCTGCAATCGGCCATGACACACAAGTATGTGTTTGATTACCAGGACGGGGACATCTACTGGTGTACCGCTGATGTCGGGTGGGTGACCGGGCACAGCTATATTGTGTACGGCCCACTGGCCAATGGTGCGACCACCTTGATGTTCGAGGGCGTGCCGACCTATCCCGATGCCTCGCGTCACTGGCAGGTCGTGGATAAACACGGTGTGAACAGCTACTACACCGCACCCACCGCCATACGCGCGCTGATGGGGGCCGGTGACAAGTGGGTCGAACAAACCTCCCGCAAGTCTCTCAAGCTGCTCGGCACCGTGGGTGAGCCGATCAACCCCGAAGCCTGGGAGTGGTATTACCGAAAGGTGGGAGGCAGCCGCTGCCCGATTATGGATACCTGGTGGCAAACCGAAACTGGCGCGCACATGCTGACGCCTCTGCCCGGCGCCATGGCATTGAAGCCGGGGTCGGCCACCTTGCCCTTCTTTGGCGTGCAGCCCGTGCTGCTGGATAACGACGGCCATGAAATCGACGGCGCCGGTTCCGGTAACCTGGCCATCAAGGCGTCCTGGCCGAGCCAGATTCGCACCGTATATGGCGACCACCAACGCTGTATCGACACCTACTACAGCACCTATCCGGGTTATTACTTCACGGGGGATGGCGCTCGCCGCGACGAGGACGGTTACTACTGGATTACCGGTCGAGTGGACGATGTGTTGAACGTCTCCGGCCACCGCATGGGGACGGCGGAAGTGGAAAGTGCGCTGGTGCTTCACGCGAAAGTGTCTGAAGCTGCTGTGGTGGGCTATCCCCATGATATCAAGGGGCAGGGGATTTACGCCTATGTCACGTTAATGGAGGGAGAGGAACCCAGTGAGGATCTGCGCAAGGAACTGATTGCGCTGTGCGTTCAGGAAATTGGTGCCATCGCCAAGCCCGACATCATTCAGTGGGCTCCGGGTCTGCCCAAAACCCGTTCCGGTAAAATCATGCGCCGTATTTTGCGTAAAGTCGCCGCCAACGAACTGGACAGCCTGGGCGATACCTCCACGCTGGCAGACCCGTCGGTGGTCGATGAACTGGTAGAGCAGCGCGCCAACCGGTAAATGCGTTCCGGACCTGTGATAGCGGGTCCGGCAATCACGCAACAAAAGATCGCTCGATAAAAGATCGTTCTATAAAAGAGAGGAGAGAGAGTTATGTTAGCAATCCGTTATGTGGTTGGAGCCGTGCTGGCGGTCAGTAGTCTGACGCTGACGTCCGCTCAGGTGTTGGCCGATTCCCCCGAGTTGAAACCGCATTGGCAAACCGATGGGTTGCGCACTCCGGAATCCGTTCTGTATGTGCCCGATGAAAATGGTCCTTATCTGCTGGTGTCCGAAATTGAAGGAGAGGGCAATCAGGCCGACGGGAAAGGCGGTATTGCCAAGCTCTCGCTGGAGGGCGAGATCCTGGATCAGGACTGGTCTCGCGGTATGAACGCACCGAAAGGCATGGGCCTCCGGGGCGATACGCTGTACGTGGCGGACTTGACGGAGGTGTTGATGGTTGATTTGGAGAGCGGGCGTGTTCAGGCACGAATCCCCGTGGACGACTCCGTATTTCTGAACGACATTGCCGTTGCGGATGACGGTACGGTGTATGTGTCCGATACCCGGACCGGTAAAGTGCACCGTATTCACAATAAGGACGCCGAACTCTTTCTCGAGGATCTCAAAGACCCGAACGGCCTCTATACCGAAGGCAATGATCTCTACATCGGAGCGGGCGATACGTTGTTGAAAGCGTCTCCCGAGGGAGAGCTGGAAACGGTGGCCACCGGGTTTGAATCCGGTATCGACGGTGTAGAAAAAATCGCGGACGGTGAATTCCTGGTGACCTGCTGGGTGGGCCTGGTATACCACGTGGATAACGGCGAGGTGACTCGCCTGATGGATACCCGGGAGCCTCGCATGAATACGGCGGATCTGGGGTGGAATCCAGAAGATGGCATCGCCTATATCCCGACGTTCTTTAACGATTCGGTGCGGGCCTATCGCTGGCAGTGAGTTCGATGAGCGTCGCTTTGATGGAAAAGCCGCCTTGATAGACAGCCATTGCCATCTGGATTTCGACGCGTTCCAGCATGATCGTTCCCCAGTGTGGTCCCGCTGTCTTGAGCGGGGCCTGACTCACCTCCTGATTCCCGGCACCGACCCCGAGCAGTGGCTGCGTGCCGCTGCCTTGTGTGAGCAGAATGACGGCTGGGTCTTTGCGGCGGGTGTGCATCCCTGGTGGCAAAGCCAGCAAGACGACAAATGGCTGGCCGCCTGCCGTCACATGCTGCAACACCCGCTGTGTGTCGCCGTGGGAGAATGTGGTCTGGATAAGCGGATTGATACGCCGATGGATCAGCAGCTTGCCTGGCTGGACACTCACCTGGCGTTGGCGCAGGAAGCCCGCAAACCGGTCATTCTGCATTGCGTGAAAGCCCACAACGAATTAATCCGCTGTCTGAAACGCTATCGATTGCCAGAGGGTGGCGTGGTGCACGCGTTTAGCGGCAGTGCCGACCAGGCGCGCACGTACTGGCAAATGGGATTGCGCCTGGGGGTGGGCGGTGTGATTACTTACGAGCGTGCACGCAAAACCCGTGACGCGGTCGCCGTCGTACCGGTGGAGGCTCTGCTGCTTGAAACCGATGCGCCGGACATGCCGCTCGCTGGACGGCAGGGTGAGCGCAATAGTCCAGAATACTTACCGGAAATCGTCGTTACACTGGCGCAGTTGCGCGGCGCACCGGTGGAGGATATTGCCCGGCAGACGAGCGACAATGCCCGGGCACTGTTCAGGCTGTGAGGTTAGCGTTTTGAGGTCGAGGTCGACGCACAATCTTGAAACGCACAGTCCTGAAGGTAGCGTTCCACCGCCTGGCTGGCGGCAGCAAAGCCGAAGCTGCCGGTAACCATCAAGACAGAACCCAGGCCCCCGCCACAATCAAGTTTGACGCCGCTGTCCGGATCGCGGTTACCTTTATCCCCAACGCAAACGCCACCACCGAGCTGCGGAAAATGCATGGGTTCGCGTGAGAAAATGGCATCGACGCGAAATCGCCGGTGACGATCTTTGCGGAAACCGTGATGACGGTAAAGCAGGTTTCGCACTTTGCGCAGCATTGGGTCCTGAATCGTTTGTCCCAAATCAGCGCAGGTAATCTGCGCGGGATCGCGCTTACCGCCTGAGGAGCCCACGGTCACCAGTCGCATTTTTTGACGGCTGCAATAACTCACCATCCGGGCCTTGATGTGCGCGGCGTCAATGGCATCAATCACGACGTGGTGCTGGGACCTGATCAGCTGGTCGATATTATCCTGCGTTAAAAACGTTTCCTGGCTGTGCAGCACCAGTTCCGGGTTAATCGCTTTTAATCGCTCGCTCACGACCTGATTTTTCGAGGCACCGATAAAGCCCTCCAGCGCATGTAGCTGGCGGTTGGTGTTGGTCACGCAAACGCCATCGAGCTCAATCAGTGTGAGCGTGCCGATGCCAGTCCGGGCCAATGCCTCTGCCGTCCAGCTGCCGACGCCGCCCAGGCCGACCACGGCGAAGTGCGCGTTGGCCAGCCATTCTAAAGCCGACTCCCCATACAGGCGACCCAGCGCGCCAAACCGTTGCCGATATCCCGGCGTTACTGCCATTGCGGGTGTACCTCTGTAAAATGCCAAATGGAATCCGTATTGTAAAAGATTCCTGAGCCTGTGCATGCAATGGAATGCCGGCTGTGTCATGCTGGCTAAAAGAGGTTGGTCTTAGGGAGTTGTAATGAATTTGAGATTGCCGACACGCCTGCACACCGCTCAGGGGCCACCACGCCGCGTTGGCGTTGAGCTGGAAATGAATGGGCTGACCATCGACGAGCTGAGTCGTATTGTGGCCGACTCCCTGACGCTGACCGTGACGCCGGAAGGCCGGTACGAACGCAAGCTTTTGGGCGACGCCGCAGGCGAGTGGGGCGTGGAGCTGGATTTTCATCTGCTCAAAAAGCTGGGGCGTGAGAAGCGGGACAAGAACACACTGTCTGGAGAGCTGGGCGACTCGGTGGAAGAGGTGCTTAAGTGGCTGGCAGAGACGCTAGTACCATTGGAGCTGGTGAGTCCGCCGTTGCCGATGGCGCGTCTCACTGAGGTGGAAACGCTGATCCATCATTTGCGCGCGGCGGGTGCGAAAGGCACCTCGGACCGTCTGGTTAATGCCTTTGGAATGCAGTTCAATCCGGAGGTGCCGGACGAATCCACTGACACGATCATCGCCTACTTGAAAGCTTTCGTATGCCTTTATGAATGGCTTTACGTCCGCGCCGATATCAACCTTTCCCGCCAAGTGACCAATTACATCGATCCCTACCCCAAAGCGTATGTTCGTACGCTGCTGCGCGCCGATTACTGGCCCGAGCAGAACCGATTGATCGACGATTACCTCACGCATAATCCCTCTCGCAATCGGGCGCTGGATATGCTGCCGCTCTTTGCGCATCTTGATGAAGCGCGTGTACGACGTACCGTGGACGATCCTTTGATCAAGGCGCGGCCAACACTGCATTATCGTCTTCCGGATTGCGAAATCCACCGCTCGGACTGGAGTCTGTCTCAGGCGTGGAACGACTGGGTGGCCGTGGAGGAACTGGCGGCGGACACACAGCGGCTCAGAGAGTGCTGCAAAGCCTACTATGACTTTCTGGCCGATCCGCTAGACCGTTGGTTTGGCGATTGGAGTAAACAACTGGAGGCGCGATGGCTGGCCCGGTAGTGGCGGTTACCGGCCCTGAGCGCGGCGCGGTGGGGCCACGAACTCTGGTGGCCCTGATATTGAAGTGGTACGGCGCGGAGCCCGTTCAGGTTCGTCCCCGTCATCGGGATTCATTGCCTGAATTCGATGCGGTGGTCGTGACCGGCGGGCACGATGTGCAGCCGGTACTCTACGGGGCCGAGCCGGAAGTAAAGCCAAAATACGACCCTGATCGGGATGAGCTGGAAAAGCGCGTTATTCACAAAGCCCTCGCCGAAGGTCGCCCATTGTTGGGCATTTGCCGGGGCGCACAACTGCTGAACGTCTGTCTCGGCGGTACGCTGGTGCAGGATCTTCGATTGCATCGGCGACACACCTCACACCGGCGAACGTTGTTGCCGTTAAAGGCGTTGCAGGTTGAACAGCGCACCCGTCTGCTGTCCATCATGGGCGAGGAGCATCCGTCGATTAACAGTTTGCACAATCAGGCGATTGACAGGCTCGGACGAGATTTGCGGGTGTCGGGGCGGGACCGGGATGGCATTGTGCAGGCGGTTGAAAAGTTTGGCTCCCCGTTTTTAGTGGGGGTGCAGTGGCATCCGGAGTTTCTGTTGTACAGCGCACCGCATCGGCGTCTGTTCAAGGCGTTGGTGGAGAGTGTGTCCTAGCGCCATAAAAAAGCCGGCCCCCTTGGGGTGGGGCCGGCAACCATGCAAACGCACGTGGAGTGGCGGGGAAAATTAGAAGCGCAGGCGCAGACCGACTTTTACAGTGTCGAGGTCGGTGTCGTCCACACCTGGCCAGTCTTCCACAGCAGTATCGATTTTGTAGCGATCATATTCGATAATCATGCTGAGGTTGGTGGCCAAACGGATGTCGGTACCCACGCCGAAGAACGGGTCGTCGCCGTCAGTGCTTGCACTGCCAAGGTCGCTGTCGACGTCCACGTCCCAGAAGAATTGACCAGCTTTGGCGTAGATGCCCCAGCTGTCAGTCAGGGGAAGGCGACCGATAAGCGCTACGCCGTAACCCTCTGCGTCGGCTTCAACTAAGTCGCCACCGTACTCTCCGAAGAAAGTAGCGCTGGCTTCCAGACCGAGGTAGGGGTTAAAGAAGCCACCGAAGCTGAATTCGTAAAAATCCTGATCGTCGTCGAAATCACCACCGCGAGCTTTAAAGCCGCCGTAGGCGCCTCCGATATACACATGGGAGTCGTCTGAATAGCGGTCCTGAGCCATCGCTACGCCAGAACTCATTGCCATCAAACCAGCGATACCATAAGCAATTGACTGTTTCATAATAGCGTTCCTCTTTGATTGTGTTTCGACAAGCATGTCTCTTTAGAAACCGTCCGGTGAGTCCTTTCGAATTCGTTCCTCCGAAAACACCACGCGGAGGCTGTGAATGAAAACTTTACGGGTTGTTTACCGCTCTGGATCACAGCAAGTCCTTTTGCCTTTGATCAATGTCCAGTTCCTTCCAGATAATCGCAGTCCTTCGCCAGAGGCGGCAAGCGCCATCCTGGGAGCTTGCCAGCCATTTCCCTATCGGAAATTTTCAGCGTTACTGCTGATACTCCGATTGCGACACTTTTCCGTCTCCGTTACGATCCATGGACTTAAAGCGGCTGTCGCTGATTCCGCTGTTTTTGGCTTCTTCCTTGCTGATGCTTCCGTTACCGTCCTGATCGATAACGGAGAAGGCGGAGCCTGTACCTGTACCTTGAGGCTGTGCTCCTTGATTCTCACGAGTGGTGTCCTGAGCGACCACTGAGAGGCTTCCCAGCGAAAGTAACGCACTTGCAGCAATGACAGACAGCGTTTTCATAAATCACCTCATCGTTCCTGGTTGTTGGTGGTTGCCAGCGATTGTCGTGTTGGCGAATGGGATATAGCGAACACTGTGCCAGCTCTTTTAAATTTCTTTAAAATCAGTGAGTTATGGGATTTATGGCCGATTTGGAAGCGGCTTGTTGTTAGCGGAGTGTTGCAAAAGTGCGACAGCGTACTGGTACAAATGTCGCTAACCCGTTTAATATCAGGGGTCTGCAGGCTGTTGCTAAAAAGCAACAACCCGCTTAACTATTGAGAGAAAGTCTCTTTCAGAGGGTGCAAAGGAGTCATTCTGTGGCCAAACCTCGCCGGTTATCGCTATACCAGCAATGGTTATTGATTGCGTTGATCACACTGGTGCCGATTCTTTCCCTGATCGCCTACGCGTCGTGGGCGTTCTACCAGCAAATGCATGTGCAGCGTATGCTTGGGCAGCGGGCCGAGGAGCTCAACAGCCTGCAGACCGAGCTGGATAGCCAGATTCGGGACCTGGAGCGTTTCGCCCGGCAGTATCGTTTGCTGCGTGATGTGTCGTTTTTGGAGCCGTATCGCGAACAGTATCGAGCGGTGCAAGAGGGGCATGTTGCCATTCGGCGTTTTTTGCACCGGGAGTCGTCGCAAAATATCCCGCTTGTTGCCAATCCGCAACAGCGGTTACTTCGTGATCAAATTAATCAACTGCAAACCGTGCTTGGCGCACTGACAGAAACCGAACTGATCGCTGTGGAAGATACCGTGTTCTCTACACACATGGTGTCGCTGAGCCGTGCCCGCAGCGCATTAACGGAAGCCATTGCGAATTATACAAACGCGTTGAGTGCCCGGGGCGAAATTGCGCTGCAAAGTATTTTATGGCGATTGTCGCTGCTCGGCATTATCAGCATCCCCGTGACGTTGACGTTGCTGGGGCTTGGGTTTTGGCAAATGATCAAGCCGATCCGACGTTTGTCGATGGCCATTCGCAATCTGGGACACGGTGATTGGGATACGCCGATTCGTGTGTCCGGCCCGAAAGATTTCCAGGTGCTGGGCGAGCGGCTCGAGTGGATGCGCGGGCAGTTGCTCGCGGCCGACCAACAAAAACAGGTATTCTTGCGACACGTTTCTCACGAGTTAAAAACACCGCTTTCCGCCATTGTTGAGGCCGGCTCCCTGTTACAGGATGAAGTGCCCGGCCCAATTAACCCGCGCCAGCGCTCTGTGTTGCGGATTTTGATGGAAAACTCACAGAGTCTGCAGGAGTTGATCCAACAGCTGTTGAACTACAATGTCATCACACACAATGTGGCCGGATCGCCCCAGTTGGTGAATATGACCGCACTGTGTGAGCGAATCATTGCACGGCTCTCTCAGCCGAATCTGAGACACCAGGTAACGTGGGAATACAGTGGTGAGGTGGACCAGTTACAGGGTGACCCGCAACTGCTGGAAATGGTGGTTTCCAATCTGATGTCCAATGCCTATCACTACTCTCCCGGAGGAGGTGTGGTGCGTATTGCCTGGGGAATGGAGGGCGGTTTCGCCTGGCTATCGGTGACCGATGAGGGGCCGGGGATTGCCGAGGACGACCGTGAGACGATTTTTCTGCCGTTCGCCCAGGGAGCGGTGCGACGCAGCGGTGCTGTGCACGGTAGTGGCGTCGGACTGGCGATCGTCAAAGAATCGGTGGACCGGCTGGGGGGAGAATTGCAATTAACGTCTGAAGTGGGCGTCGGCAGTTGTTTTCTGTTGCGTTACCCGGTGGGTGGTAACAACTACCCGGATGATTCCAACGTGGAGAATGTTTGATGAAACGCATAGCCTTGTGGCTCTCAGCCTCTGTTTTGATCAGCGGCTGCAATTTGTATCAGTCTCAGGGAACAACGCCAGCAACGGCGTCAGGGAATACAACGGGGAATACAGCGGAAAGTGCCTGTGGGCCAACAGCTGGTTCCGGGCAGCCAGAAGGCCGCGGTGGGAGCGGCAGCTTTCCCGACCTGGAGTCTTTACTCGCATTCCGGGAGCAAGTATGTCAGCTGTCCGAACAAGAGCGAATGGCCCTGCGCGATCAGTATCGGCGGGCGGAAACGGATGAGAATGTAATGAGTCAATTGATGCTGGCGACTTGTCGGCCGGATCAGACCCCAGGCTTGCTGGCCAACTCTTTGGTGCTGGCGCGGAACATTGAGGAAACCCCGAGGGGATTCGATGCTCTTCTGCAGTTACTGTCTGCGGAGTCACGTTCTTACGCTTTACTCGAACAGCGCCTGCGCGATACGGAACAGCGCCTGGAAAATACCATCGAGGGTATTCGAGCCATCGAAGCGGAAATGGGCAAAGGCGTGGACACATCAAGGGAGGCGCCCGATGAGTGAGCCAGCAAAAGAGCCGGCGGCGGAGCCACTGATTCTGCTCGTGGATGATGACCCCAGCATTTTGCAATTGTTAAGCATGCGGCTGGGGGCTTCCGGGTATCGGGTATTGACGGCGGAGGACGGTGAACAAGCGTTGAGCCTGCTGGAGCACGAACCGGTCTCGGTGGTGGTGACCGACTTGCGCATGGAGCCTATGAACGGCATGACGCTGTTTGCGCACATTCAGCAGCAGTGGCCGAACCTGCCGGTCATTATGCTCACCGCCCACGGCTCCATACGCGAGGCGGTGGATGCCACTCAACAGGGCTTATTTTCTTTTTTAACCAAACCGGTGGATAACCGCGAGCTTCGGCAGGTGCTGGAGCAGGCCGTGGAGTTAGGGGTGAACGCACCGACGCCCGAGTCAGGCTGGTCCGATGCGATTATCACCCGCAGTGACTTGATGTACCGTCGTTTGGAGCAGGCTCGCCGACTGGCCCGAAGTGACATCAACGTGTTGATCGGTGGTGAGAGCGGTTCGGGCAAGGAGCTGCTGGCGCAGGCGCTGCATAAGGCCAGCGCGCGTGCTGAAGAACCGTTTATCGCGGTGAACTGCGGGGCCATTCCTGCGGATTTGCTGGAGTCCGAACTGTTCGGGCATGTAAAGGGGGCGTTCACTGGTGCGACAAAGGATCGCGAAGGGTTGTTTGTCACCGCCAATGGCGGCACCTTGTTTCTCGATGAGATCGGCGATATGCCGATCAATCTGCAAGTGAAACTCCTGCGAGTGCTTCAGGAACGCAAGGTGCGCCCTCTGGGCTCCAGTTCGGATCGAGATATTGATGTACGCGTAATCTCCGCAACCCACCGCGATTTGGAGCAAGCCATCGCTGAGCAGCAGTTTCGTGAGGATCTCTACTATCGACTGAATGTCTCGCAGCTGGCTTTGCCGTCGCTGCGTGAGCGTAAAGAGGACATTCCGCTGCTGGTCCGGCATTTTCTCAACGAAATTGCCGATCGCACGGGCGACGCTGTTCGTCAGCTTTCTCAGGGGGGGCAACGCTTGCTGTTGCAATATGAATGGCCCGGCAATATACGACAACTGCGCAATGTTGTGGAGCAACTGGTGGCGCTGTCCCCCACACCTGTGCTGGCTGAGGCGCTGGTGGCCGAAGTGATGCCCGAGCAGGAAGCACCCGCTCTGGTGCCGTTAAAGGAAGCGAAAAAACAGTTTGAACGGGATTATGTCGTGCGGTTGCTGCGAATGACGGGAGGCAATATTACCGAGGCGGCCCGGCTTTCTGGGCGAAACCGGTCGGATTTCCATAAAATTATGAAGCGCCACCAGTTGGAGAGCGAGCCTTTTCGTTCAGAGTAGGGTGGGTCGTTCAGAGTAGATAGAGCGGGTCGTTCAGAGTAAGACGGGTTGTAAAAATAATCGACGCTGTGTTTCAGCCACCCTTAATCGCCTTCCCTGGCATCAGGTCGTAAGGTAAAGCCGGTATCAGCGCACGCGTTGACGAGCGCGCATCAGCGCCAGCAGACCCATGGCAAGCAGCAGTAAAGAGCCAGGTTCCGGGACGCTGGCCTTGGTCACGGCAAGCAGGTCCTGTGATTTGTGCGACTTCAGCGTGTAAAAGTCGTAAACACCGCTTTGAACGTTCTGCCCGTCAAGAGCGCCAAGCCATTGTTGTGCCACTGTTTTGGCACCGGAAAAACTGTCGGCATGGAAATCATGACCCCAGAAACCACTGGACCAGCTGAAACCGGTTTGTTTATCCAGATTGAAGTCTTCGGCTCCCTCATTGATGATTTCCCACAAAGCCAGTTGAAAGGCGGCGCTGTTGACGCTGCTGCTTTGGGAATCTTCATAAAAGGTGGAGAACAGGCGGTCAATATAAGTGCCTTTGCTGTTACCCTCGAAACTGCCGAGCCCGCCAAACACTTCATAGCTGGTGCTTTGATGGCGCAAGGTGGTGTCAATTTCGATACAGAAAGCGCTCAAGCCGTCGTCCCATGCGGCAATACCACTGGAGTTATGGCTGGTGGTGAAATCAAACTCACCGGCCTGGACGTTCTGGCTGTTATAGCTGGGCATACCGAAAAAGCTACCCGCTTTGTCGTAGATCTTGCCGCTCGGCGCACCGACCAGATTGTTCTGGTAAGTCAGTTTAATGCTCGCGGCATGCGTTGCGGCCGACAGTACAACAGCGGCGCTGGCGGTCAGGGCCAGTAGTAGAGTGCGGAAGGTGTTCATAGCGGTTCCTTTGCATCCATAAAGGGGGTTAAAGGGGTGAGCCGGGACCGTCGCATCAGCGGCCGGGATCCAGTGCTTGAACCGACCTAAGCAAAAAGCACTCCAATTATAAAATATTCTTTATAAATCAGTGAGATATCGATGTTTTAGGTGTTTTTGGCGTTTAAATCATCAGAAAATGTCAACTTCTTCGACGCTTCCATCACAATGTGGCCAGTGAGGAGGACTTTCCCCGGAGCCACTGCAGGACGGTTGCGAGGCTCGGCGCGAGGCCTGAGATTCCTGCGCGAGAAACTCTGCAGCGGATTCCAGGTCCGACACATTGCTGCTGAACGTGGTGTGGGAGAAGTCGCCATCACTGCCGCCGAGGCCGGTAAAGTCAAAACGCAGAACGGCGATGCCCTGTTCGGCGAGGGAGTGGGCGATTCGGGAGGCGGCCACGACATCCTTGCCGCACGTGAAACAGTGTGCGAATAACGCAAAAGCCTTCGGCTCTGCGCCGTCGGGCAGCTCTAAAGCACCGCTCAATGTGTGGCCCTGGGCGTTGGTAAAGTCGACTTTCCGGCGTGGCATAATAGCGCTCCATGTATCGTTCAATAACCAGAGAGGAAAATCGGTTTATGCGCAATTCGTTGGCGGCGGGAGCACGGTATATTGCCCGATATCCGGCTCGGTATAGCGCCGTGGTATTGCTGGGACTTAGCCTGGCGGCTGGGGTCCAGGGTGAGGCTAACCCGGAGGTTGAGATTAATCCGGACCCGCTGCGATTGCATTTGGCCTCTGTCAGCGCGGCAGTGGCGCCCATCGGAGCGAGCGCGCCGCTGTACCATAAGCGCGGGGATTGGGTAATGCCGATTGCCTCGGTCACCAAATTGATGACGGGCCTGGTGGTGCTGGATTCCGGCGCCGATCTGGATGAATGGCTGATGGTGGAAGAGCGGCACTTTCCCGCCGCGGCCAATGCGTTTTCCCGGCTGCGTCCAGGCTCGGAGGCGCCGCGCAGGGAGTTGTTGCGCATCGCCTTGATGTCGTCCGAGAACTACGCGGCCTACTTATTGGCGAGGCATCACCCGGAGGGCTATGACGCCTTTATCCAGGCGATGAACGACAAAGCGCAGGCACTGGGGATGACGCGTACCCATTTTGTGGATTCTTCCGGTCTCTCGGATGAGAATGTCTCCACGGCCGATGACCTTTTACGGCTGGTGAACGCCGCCTATGCCAGCCCCGCGCTGCAGGAGTTGTCCACCGGCGGACGGCACAGTGTGCGCTTTCGAAAGCCCGGTTATACCTTGCATTATGGCAACACCAACCCGTTGGTTCACAGTAGCCGCTGGGACGTGGCCTTGACCAAAACCGGTTATCTGAACGCTGCGGGGCGCTGTCTGGTCATGGTGACCGAGATGGAAGGTGAGCCCATGGCCGTGGTGCTGCTTAATTCGTTCGGTACCCGTACCCCTCTGGGAGATGCCGGGCGTGTCCGGCGTTGGCTGGAAACCGGGGACAGCGGCCAGGTGGCGGCCGCCGCTCGGCGTTATGAGCAGGAAACGGTTAGCCAGCGTGAAGCCAGTGGAACCCCGCCCTCCACCATGATGGCGGGGGACGGTTAGCGGCGGGTTACCAACTCCAGCCCACGGACAGCTTGGCGGTTCGTGGCGGGCTGGCCAGGTCCCGTTGGGGTACTCCAAAATCGGGGTTGGGATCACCAGGGCTGCCGCTGTATAGATCGAACGACCGCCAGTTGTGGGTATCGAACAGGTTCAGAATATCGAATCGAACGCGAAATTCGGAACCAGAGACCACTCCGTCGGTAGAGAAGTGCTTGCTGAGCGCCAGATCGAACTGGCTGAAATCCCCGTCGTCCGGTTCGATGCGATCCAGAAAACAATCGTCATTCCCGGCCAGGCAGTTGGTGTATTGCTGCGGACTGCTGGAGGCCCAGGTCAGTTTGCCGGACAATAAAATATCCCAGGGTAAGTCCAGCGTACCGGTGGCGACCACGCGGTGGTCCGGGACGCCGACGGCATCCTGCCAGCCGTAATAGGACACATCCGGGTAATCCAGCGCGTAATTCGAGGTGTAGGCCACATTTTCTTGCGCATCGCTGTAGGTATAAGCCACGCTGACTCCCCAGTTGTTGTAGTGGGGGTGCTCGATTTTCAGGTAAACCGAGTTGGTTTTGGTCTCCAGATCATTATTGGCCAGAATGATGTCGCCGTAGCCTTCGGGATTGAAACCCCAGGGCGCTCCCCAGGTGGTACCGGGCGCAAAGAAGGCGCCGCCTTCGCGGCGGTTGCCCAGCAGCCAGTTGAAACCGTCCTTGCCTTCAATGCGCGACAGGGTTAGCTCGGTGGCCCAGTCGCCCCAGGTGCTGCGAATCCCCAGGCTGAACTGATCGGAGTACGGCGTTTTCAGGTCGTTGTGCAACAGGTTTACTTCCCGGCCGGCGCCGGAGACGCTGGTTTGCAGTTCGGCGAGGCCGTCGGGCGTTAAATAAGCCGGGTCCCATGCCACGCAGTTGCTGCCCTCGCACGGGTTGTCCGGATCGCCTTCAAAGTTGATAGTCGTGCTCGCGAAAGTGCCTTTGGTCTGCTCGATTTGGATGTAATCAAACTGGTTGCGATCATAAGACCGTCCGTAACCGCCAAACAATACGTGAGTGCCATCGGTGTCCAGATCATAGGAAAAGCCCAGCCGTGGTGCCCAGGCGTCTTTGAAATAATCCCGGTTATGGCCGTTGCTGATCCACTGGTTAATGTCGTAACCGGCGTTTTGAATGTTGTCCCAGTCGCGCAGCGCGGTCACCAGGTCGTCGGGAGTCACAAAGTTTTTATACGCCGGGGTCTCTTCATAATCCCAGCGTACCCCAAGGTTTAGTGTCAGGCGGTCAGTGATGTACCAGTCATCCTGTATGTAAATACCAACTTGCCGGTTGTCGGATTCGATGCTGCCGAGATTGTCGGTGCCCTCAATGCCCAGACCCCACTCAACCCGGTAAGGCTGCACCAGGTCGAAACGGCCCTCACCGTCGAACTCCACGTTGTAGTAGAACTGTGGGTAATAGGGAATTTGCTGGCTGGATCTGAGCGTGACCTCCTTGTACTTGATGCCGGTTTTGATGACGTGATCGCCAAACCAGCTAATATCACTGAACGTGATATCGTTCTGCAGCGACCATCCTTCCTGGCCTTTGTTCTGGAAGTTGGGGCCTGCACCAAAGGCCAGAATACGATCGCCGCCACCGTTTTCCAGAATGGTTCCATAGCCTGTAGAGAGTGGGCGCGGACGCCAGAAGCTGTCTTCATAGGTAAAGCGCAGCTCGTTTTCCAGACCATCGCCGGTATAGGTGTGCTTAATGTTCACCCGGGTGTCTTCCAGATCCTTGCTTGAACCGTAGGACACCGCTTCCGTCCCGCCAAATCCGGTGGTTTCGGCTTCCTCTCGATATTTGATCGACGCTTCAATCGCGTGGGAGCTGTTGATCATCCAGTCGATTTTTCCGAAAAAGAGGTCTTCCTGGAATTGGGACACTTTGCGGCCCGTCAGGTCGCGGTATTGCGCCGGCAATTGCCCCGAAAGGCTGCCCGCGATGATATCGCGCGGATCTTCGTTGTTCTTGCGTTCGTAGGCGAGGAAGTAATGCAGCTTGTCGCGAATGATGGGCCCGGATAAGGTAAGGCCATACTGCTCCTGGGATGAAGCCACTTTTTCTCCCGCATCATTTTCCAGCGGTGTGGCCGAACGTAAACTCTCATCGGTGAAGTCGTAGAAAATATCGCCCTTGAATTCATTGGTACCGGATTGTGTGATGGCAGTGATGGCTGTACTGCCCACATGCTCGTATTCGGCCTTGTAATTCTGGGTGATGACTTTGTATTCCGCCACGGCCGATTGTGGAAACGGGTTGCCCCGGCTGGAATCCTGACCGGTTACGCCGCCTTTTAGCACGTAATCCTTCTGGCTGACACCATCGAGAAAAACATTGACGCCTCGTTGGTGCTGGGCTCCGCCGCGAATACTGGTGCTGCCGTCGGCGCCCTGGTTTAATTGGACCCCCGGTGCCAACTCGGCAAACGACAGGAAATTGCGGTTGATTTGCGGCAGGCGGTTCATCAGTTCGGGGGTGATGTCGGTGCTGACGCCGCCGCCCTGAAAGCTGTCCACCTGCTCGGAGGTCACCAGGATTTCTTCCGTCGGTTGCACATCCTGCTGCGTCACCGTCATTTCGTTACCGCTGGTGTCATTCGTTGCGGTGTCTTCCGCGTTGACGTTCAGACGAGCATTTTGCCCGACGCGCAATGTCACCTCTTGCCCGCCTGCCTCCTGTCCTGAAAGATGTATGCGGTAGGTGCCGGGGCGCAGACCGACAAACGTGTAGCTGTTATTGGCGCGAATGCGTGTCGTGTAGGTGTAACCCCGTGCGACATCCACGGCCACGACTTCGCTGCCTTCTTCGACGGCTTCTTCATTGAGAATTTTACCGCGCAGGCTGGCGCTTTCAATTTGGGCATTGGCGGGCAGGGTGTGCAAACCGGCCGTAGCGATGAGTACCGAGAGGGTGCTTTTCCTTAACCAGTGGCAATAGCGGTTCATAGCGAATCTCCTAAATAAAGCTATTTAGTGGGTCGCTCGCACGCTGTTTGCAAAGGGGTCGATCTTGTATCGCACACCGGTCATGGGGCTCAAAGGCACTCAAGCCGGTGTGTCGTGTATCCCAACGACTCCATGGTGGCGCGTCGATTGGGGGTGAATCAAGGACTATTGTGCGTTGGCGGGCTTTTTACGCCGAAATTGTGAGACAGTGGGCACTTCCCGCCAACGCTCGGGCTTCATCGCCGCGCAATAATCCACACGGCATGGACAATGCCGGGTATATAGCCAAGTAAGGTCAACAGAATATTGAGCCAGAAGGCGCCTTTGAGACCGACTTGTAAAAACACGCCCAACGGCGGCAGCAAAATAGCCAGAATAATACGGATTAGATCCATAACAACACTCCTTCGATATCGTGGTGGGTTTTAAAAAGCCCGGTTTAACCATTGGCGTTTGACACGTTACATCGTGGTTATCGCCTGCCAGATCGCCCCGATCAGCGTCACCATTAGCCAACCGATGGCAATTACGATGGCGAGTACCGTCACAATCAACACCGTAGCCAGGGCCCGGCTTTGCCAAACGGTGCGTGTCGGTTGGTCCTGATAGCGGCGTAAGAGTTCCACATTGCGCCGATTCGCCCGCCACGCGACGTCAAACAGGTCGCCCAGCAATGGAATGGCACCCACCATGGCATCAATCAAAATATTAAAAACCATGCGAACCAACACCGACAGTGGTGCGCCCATTCTGGAGGCCTGATTAAGAATATAGCACGAAAGCAGCGCACCAACGGTGTCGCCAACCACTGGTACCAACCCGATCAGCGGGTCAACGC
The DNA here is from genome assembly GCF_050113635.1 of Marinimicrobium sp. ARAG 43.8. Taxonomy (NCBI): domain Bacteria; kingdom Pseudomonadati; phylum Pseudomonadota; class Gammaproteobacteria; order Cellvibrionales; family Cellvibrionaceae; genus Marinimicrobium; species Marinimicrobium sp. ARAG 43.8. Next base: position 824,634 of record NZ_JBNJLT010000001.1, on the reverse strand, counting down.
CCAGTCGTAAGCGAGTGCCGGGTATCGGGACAGCACTGTCCAGATACCATGCCACCCGATCCAGTTTTTTCAGGGAGGTGGTCTCCGTTTTGCTGTTGTTCATAGGTTCCTTCTCATGTTGAGAGTCGTGTTGTGGCTCGTGTTGGGGCTCACCTTAGTGCAGGGCATCCGTCGCCTGCGCTTAAACGTATAGCATAGGCTGATGCGTTTGACGATGCGAATGATTGCAAATGCCTGACAGTGGTTTGAGACTGCCCCCCAGGGGAGGTAGTTCCCTACCGCAATGGCTGCCGACGGCCCGCAAACTTCCAGGATCAGGTGCTGCACCGTCTGGAAGAGGAGGAAAGAGAGGTTTTCAACTGGCGGGGAAAGTGCTGGGTGAGAGTGCCCGGCGTCTTGACTCTCTTATTATAACTCTCGACAATAAGTGAACTATTGAATGTGGATGTTGCATGGTCGAGCAGAGTTATCTAGAGCGCAAGCTGAAATCCTATGGCACACAGCTCAATATGAGTGTGCTCGATGGTATTGAAACCCTGCAGGCGATCACTTCATTTGATCGCCCGGTTGGGGGGCGTGAACTGGCGCGTTTTCTGGAGCTGGACACCACCCGGGTCAATCGCTTGTTGCGCACCCTCGCGTTCGCGGGCTTCGTGCGCAAAACCGCCGACCGCAAATACACCATTGGCCCCGCCATGCATGTGCTGGCGGCCCAGAGTTTATTTGCCTCACGCATGGTGTCCCATGCGGTTAAGCCCCTGGAGGAGTTGCGGGCCTACGGAATGGTGGTCGCCATGGGGGTGTTGTGGAAAGACAAGGTGACCTACCTCTATCACGCCCTGCCGGAGTTGAGTTCCATTGAGGCGCTGGGGCGGTTGGGGTACTTTCCGGCGACGGCCTCCGGGGTCGGCCTGTCGCTGTTGTCGCAAGTGGATGATGACGAAGTGGTTCACTTGTACGAGAACAAAACCATTCCGGGGTTCCCCGAAGGCATTGCAGCGCTGCAAGACAAGTTGATTGAAATTCGCGAACAGGGCTTTGTGCGCGTACGCACCAGCTACCGTACTCACTTGCCCGAAGGGGCGGTTACCCTGGCCGTCAATATTGGTAACCCGGCGCACAGTGCCATTGCACTGTCCGGTGACATACCGGAAGAGCGCACCGAAGAGCTGGTGGCCGTTCTGCGGGAGAAAGCGCTGGATATCGAAAACCACATTCGCTAAGCGCTAGCCCCCGGCTTCGCCGTCAGCGCCCTGGGGTTCCCGACATTTTCTCTACACTTTCCTAATATCCCCTCTTTACCCCCTACCTCCCCATCCCTTTCTTCCCATCCCGTCGGGTCATAGCTCCCGGCTGATAAGGCGGGATAAATCGGGCCGGGATCCTGTGGGCATCGGCGGTCTCGGCGCCGATTTCCACTTAATAACCAACTGGAATAAAAGCGCTTCTTCTGAGTTTTGTATCTCATAAAGATACTTTTTTCTTGATTTGTATCTATTTTAGCCACAAAATGGGCTCAGGCTGCCGAATCGCTGTGGCTGTTCGGAGTCCAAACGCTTACTATTGAGGGTAAGTGCCATGGACGCCGTTATATCAATAATTACATTCTGTGCAGGAGAGTCTGCTTATGACCAGACAACCATTTCATAAAACCGTCCTGGCCCAACTTATCAGCGCCACACTGCTGGCCGGAGCGTCCGGTGCATCCCTCGCGCAACAAACGGGTCAACCCGATGATGCCAGTGCCGCCGCTCTGGAAGAAGTCGTGGTCCGTGGTATTCGCGGAAGTATGGTAGAAAGCCTGGATCGCAAACGCGAAGCCGACACCTTTGTCGAAGTCGTTGTGGCCGAGGATATTGGCAAACTGCCGGACGATAACCTGGCGGAAACCTTGCAGCGGGTTCCGGGTATTCAGGTAGAGCGCGAAGATGGGGAAGGCGTCAACATCACTATTCGCGGTATCCGCAACAACCGTGTGGAAGTGAACGGGCGGACATTGCTGAGTCCCTACGGTCGCGGCACTAACGCCGGAATTATGAATTACTTCCCCTCCGAAATCGTCGGCTCAGTCAGAACCACCAAGGTATTAACCGCCGATATGACAGACGGTGCGCTTGGGGGAACTGTCGATATCAAAACCCGCAAGCCGCTGGACCGAAAAGGCTTCTGGGGCGGTGCCTCGGCTGAAGGCACCCTCGCGGAGATGAATGACGACCAGGGGGTCAAGCTTTCCGCACAGGTAAGTAATACTTTCGCCGATGACACCATGGGTGTCATGTTTGGTGTGGTGCACGAGGATCGACCCATTACCGAAGACCGCTTCTACAGTAATGGCGACTGGCGCCAGGGCGCGCCTTACTCCAACCCGGAGAACAATGTTCAGGGTATCGTCGATCCGTATTACTATCAGTACGACCTGCGCTACCAGCGCAAAGAGGAAGAGCGGGAAAAATCCGCCGTAAATGGAGCCTTCCAGTGGCAGCCCTCCGATAATCTCGACATCAATGCCGACCTGTTGTACGCCGAGTATGACTATGCCCGCTCGCGTTCATGGGCCGGTATTATTCTCGACAAAACGCTGGAGAACTACGACCCCGACACCATCGTGGTGGACGAGCATGACGCCCGTGTGGCCGGTACGCTCGATACCAAAGTGGAAAGTAACCACGAGCGGTACCAGGGGGCTGACAGCTTCCTCACCGGTGGGCTGAACATGACCTGGGTGGGTGACAGTGGCCTGGAAGTGTTTGCGGAATACGCGTTCGGCAAATCCGAAACCACGCGGGATCAGCAGTTCATCCAGCTTTATACCTACGGTGAGGATGGCGCCGGTGTTCCGGTCAGTTATGACATTCGCGGCACCGACATCGCGTCGGTGGATATTCCGGACTTATCGAATCCGAATGATTTTACCGCGGCCACCTTTTATGACACTCGTGACATCAACGAAGCCGAAGAAGATTCCTTCCGGTTGGATGTGACCTATCCGATGGATGGGGTGATTACCTCGGTCAAAGCCGGTTTGCGATACTCCTCAATTAACGCCACGACCGCACAGTTCGGAAAATACGGCGCACCGCCATACGACAACCTGGAAGTGACCAGTTTGACCCGTGCGGGCCTCGGTAATACGCCGGTGTCGGATGCCGAATGGTTGCAAAATGCGGCGGTGGTGGTGGACACCTCTGATGTGCTTTCGGGCTCCGGGGCTAATGTGCCCAACCAGATTGTGGTGGTGGATACCGACCGTATCAATGGCGGTGGCTTCGGTTTCTCCGATGCGTTTTACGAGGCGCCGATTTCACGCTTCCCGGATATGGATTCAGAGGTAGAGGACACCATTATGTCCTACTACGTGCGTGCCGATTTCGATGCACTGGGCTGGACCGGGAACCTGGGCGTTCGTTACTCGGACACCTCTACCACGGTGGACAACTTCGCTTTGGTCAGCGGCGAGTATGAACCCTATGAAAAAGAGGGCGGTTATCAGGATGTACTGCCAAGCCTGATTATCAAAAGAGACCTGACGGAAGACCTGGTACTGCGACTGGGCGTCAGTAAATCCATCAGCCGACCGAGCACGCGTGTGCTGGGAGCAACCGGCACGGTGAACTTGATTGAGGATGATCCAGAAACGCCGCAGGATGAATCCGAAGGCTCTTCGGCTTCACTGCCCAATCCGGATCTGAAACCGCAGCGCGGCACCAAGTACGACGTGTCGCTGGAGTGGTACTTCGCACGCAACTCGGCCTTGGCCGCCGCCGTGTTCTACAACTCTCTGGATCGTCAGATTCTGGATGTGACCGAGCCCGGTACCATTCCCGGGTACGGCGACCAGGAGTTCAATATTCGCACTCAGGTAAACGGTGCCGGTGGTGAAATCAAAGGGGTAGAGCTGGCGTTCCAGCACGACTTCCGGGACCTGCCCGGCCTTCTGGGCAACACCGGGACCTCCATCAATTACACCTATCTGGAAAATACCACGGATGAAATCGATCCGCGCACTGGTGACCCGATTGGCCTGCAGGGCGTGTCCGAAAACAGCCTGAATATTCAGGTTTACTACGAAGACGACAAGCTCAGCTCACGGCTGCTGTATAACTGGCGCGATGATTATTTTGATCGCCTCGGTTACGAAGGCGCCACGGCGATTCTCAACAAGGGTGAGCCGTCCCTGGATGCGTCCATCAAATACTATCTGACGGATGCCATGTCCATCGAGTTCCAGGCGGTCAACCTGCTGGACTCACCCAAGTCAGAGTATGCGGGCTGGGAGCAATACGTTGCGACCTACGCGGAAACCGGACGCCGTTACTCACTGGGGGTCAGCGTTAAATTTTAAGTCGCCAGAGGGGTTTCGGTGCCGGTTGTGGCCGAAGCCCCGCGACGCGAATTATCGCGCAGTACTCGCAACGCCGTATTTCTATCCCGGCGCCTGGTGCCACTGTCTGATTTCAATGCTGCACCGACGTAAGCCACTATTTTGAGGGTTCATGATGCCTTTACGACATTTGTTACTGAGTGCTCTGGGGGCACTCTCACTCTGCGGATGCCAACTCGGCTCCGGGGCTAGTCCGGAGGGCGCGGACGCGACCGCTCGTGCCACCATCAATCGTGACTCGGTCACGTTATACGCCGACGATGGTCAGGCGCATCAATATTCGCTCGACTTCTATGTACTGTACCGGGAAGACGATCCGGAAATGCAACTGCGTCCGGCCAACCTGGATCATACGCCCTACAATGTGCCCACCTGGCTGGCCGTGGATCGTTCCAAAGCCGACCTGGAAACCGTAGAGCGTGATGCCGCGACTGCCGGTGACGGCTTTGATGCGTCGATTCTGGAAGGTTCTGCTGAGGCACGGACCGCGAACTATTTCGCCAGTGGTCGAGTGATCGCGGTCAAGCCGGATTCCGTGGAGCGCGTGGGCAACACCGTGCACCTGAGCTTTGCGGACCGCGACGAATTCTCCTTGAAAGCAAAGTTGACGCTAGATAGTGCTTATCCCTCATTGTCCTTCACGCTGCAACCGAAAGAAGGCGGCTTTTTCTCCGTCGGTTTTATGGGGGCACCCGCCTTTCCCGCCGAGCGTACTGAAGAAATCTGGCAACCCTTGATCTGGCAGGAGAAGTCCTTCCCGGATCGCTCCTATCTGACGCTCGCTTACCGGGCGCCTCTGCCCACTACACTGGTGCGTGCAAAGGGCGTGAACTATGGTGTCGTGGCCGATCCCAAAGAATTTCCATTCGACCCTTTGCCGGTGGCCGATAACAGCCGATTTGGCGTCGCCTTGCGCAACCCCAACGGCGACGCTCAGCCGATGTTGTTTTCACCGGTATTGGGTGGCTTTGAGTCAGAAATGCAACCGGGTGAGCGCTACTCCTTTACCTCGCACCTGGTCGCGGAAAAGGCGGATTCCATTACGGGCACTTACGAATCGATTGCTCGTCAACTGTACGACTTCCGCGATCATCGGAAAAATGGCATTGCCTCGTTGAACACCACGTTCCAGAACATCGTGGATTATTCTCTGACTGACTATGCGTGGTTTGAAAAGGAACTGAAGGGCTCGGCGTACTCCACGGACGTTCCCGGTGCCGTTAAAAACGTCACCAGCCTGAACGCGCTGGGGCTGGCGCTGGTTACTGATAACCGGGAGATGTTTGAAGACCGTGCCTACCCGACGCTGGAATATATGCTCTCGCGGGAAAAATTCCTCTTTAGTCTGGACCCGGAACAGAAAATCCAGAACCCGTCGCGCAACATGTTCGGCCCGATTGCGCCGATTTCCGAGTTGAGCGCGTTGCACAATATTCTGGGCGGCGCCAATGATTTCTTTATAAAGCTGGCCGAGGATGAATACAACAGTACGCGCATTCGCAACCTGGACGTTAAAGAGAATGGCGATACCTGGTGGAATTCGCTGTGGCTGTATAAAGCCAGCGGGGATGAAACGTATCTGAATCGTGCGGTGGAAGGTGCTGATGCCTATCTGGCCTCGCGCGTTGAAAAGGGGGCCAGCGAACCGGCCGGCTTCTTCTGGACCCAGTTCACTCCGCGCTTTATCGAGCTTTCAGAGTTGTACGAAATTACCGGTGAACAGCGTTACCTGGAGGCGGCGCGCGAAGTCGCCCGGCACTACACCATGTTCACCTGGATGGCACCGAAAATCCCGGATCAGAAAGTTCTCGTGAATAAAGATGGCAAGGCACCGATTTACTGGTATCTGAAGTCCAAGGGCCACGAGCAAATGTACATCGATGAAGAAGCCGTAGACGCCTGGCTGTTGTCGGAAATCGGTCTGACGGCGGAGTCGTCCGGCACCTCATCGGGGCATCGTGCGATCTTTATGGCCAACTACGCCCCCTGGCTATTGCGTATTGGCTATTACGCGGACGACACCTTTTTGCAGGAAGTGGCCAAGGCTGCCATCATCGGGCGCTATGAAAACTTTCCGGGTTATCACATCAACACCGACCGGACCAGCATCTATATGAAAGAGTCATACCCGATGCATCCGTTCAAGGAGTTGAGTGTCAACTCGTTTCACTTCAACCATATTCTTCCGATGGCCTCCATGTTACTGGATTACCTGGTCACGGATGTGTTTGTGCGCACCGACGGTCAAGTGAACTTTCCCTCCGAGTACATCGAGGGTTATGCCTATCTGCAAAACAAGTTCTACGGTCACGCGCCGGGCTCATTCTATGGTGAAGAGGGCGTGAACCTCTGGATGCCGAAAGGGCTGCTGGCTATCGATGATATTGAACTCAATTACATCAGCGGCTTTAAAGACAACGCGCTGTATCTCGCCTTTACCAACCAGTCCGATCAAACCGTCTCGGCGCGGGTGCAACTGAACGAAGCACTGGTGGACACAGCCGATTCGCTCTCGGTGACCCGCTGGCGCGAGAACCGCCTGGTCGGGACCGATTCAGTCAGTGGTGATGCGCTGAAGGTGCAGGTAGCGCCCAACGGCGTCACGGTGGTGAAAGTGGACGGGGCTACAGCGAAAACCGCCTTCCGTCAGAACTTCACTGGCCAGCCCGAGATCGCGCAGAACGACTATCAGGAGCTTGACGTAGGTAACGCTCGAGCCATGTTGATTCACCTGGGAGGTTACGGCGAGCGGGCTTATATCTACTTGAGAGATGACGACAACAAGGTCGCGTCCGCCACCTTGCGTTATACCGACACGCAGGGCCGTGAGCGCTCCGTGACGGATGATGAATTCCCCTATGAGTTCACGGTGGAGCTGCCGTCCGAAGCGTCCGGCTTAACGTTCGAGCTGGAGACGCGCGGTGTGGACGGTCGCGTGCGCCAAAGCGACCCGGTCACGCTGGGGCATTGAGAGCAGGAGCCTTTACGGGGAGCTTCGAGCTCCCCTTTTTTTGCCTCTGTTGAGCCCCTGACAGGGTAATAAAGGACAATATCCGGCTTTACAAATATCTTTAATAGATACATAATTGTTGGGTGGATGCGATGCTTTCCAAGTGCCATTCACTGGTAATTTCACAATAACGAGTGGCGGGAGACGCGAGAGTGAACAGCTTTGATTACGGTGTAGCGCTTTTATTTTCGCTTTTGGTGCTGGCCCTCGGGATGATGTTTTCCAGAAGCGGCAAGAACATGAAGTCCTTTTTCGCAGCGGGGGGTGCCGTACCCTGGTGGGTCAGCGGACTCTCCCTGTTTATGAGTTTCTTTTCGGTGGGCACCTTCGTGGTGTGGGGTTCCATCGCTTACGCCGACGGTTTTGTGTCGGTCATGATTCAGGCCACGATGGCGATATCCGGCCTGGTCATCGCTCTGGTCATTGCGCCCGCCTGGAATAAAACCCGCTCCCTGACGGCGGCGGAATTTATTTCTCGCCGATTGGGCGACAGTGTGCAGCGAAAATTTTCGGCCTTGTTTTTACTGATCAACCTGTTCACTGCGGGCGCGTTTCTGTACCCGGTGGGGAAAATTATTGAAGTGACCACAGGGCTGCCGTTGGAAGTCGCCATTCTGGCGCTGGGCGTTTTCATCATCGCCTACACCGCCGTAGGCGGGCTCTGGGCGGTACTGGTGACGGATGTCCTTCAGTTCACGGTGCTCAGCGCCGCCGTGGTGATCGTCGTGCCGTTGTCCCTCGGGGCGGTCGGTGGCGTTTCCGGGTTTCTGGACAAGGTGCCCGACGGCTTTATGGCGCTGCACAACGACGAATACAACTTGATTTTTCTCGCGGCTTTTACGGTATACAACATCGTGTTTATCGGTGGCAACTGGGCTTACGTGCAACGCTACACCAGCGTATCCAGCCCGCGTGATGCGCGCAAGGTGGGCTGGCTTTTCGGCGGGCTCTATTTATTGGCGCCCGTGGTCTGGATGATCCCGCCGATGGTCTATCGCGTTCTGGACCCCTCTCTTGCGGGCACCCAAGCGGAGGATGCGTATTTATTGATGAGCCAGAAAGTGGTGCCGGCGGGCTTGCTGGGCCTGATTCTCGGCGCCATGATTTTCGCGACCGCCAGCTCGGTGAACACCACCATCAACATTGCGGCGGGCGTTTGGACGCACGATATCTATCGCCATTTCAAGAAGCAGACCAGTGAGCGGGAAGTCATGCTGATGGCCCGCCTCTCCACGCTGGTGTTTGGTTGTATGGCCATTACCGTCGCACTGCTGGTGCAGACCATGGGCGGCATAGTGTCGGTTGTTCTGAGCGTCGCGGCTCTAACCGGGGCGGCGATTTATTTACCGCCGATCTGGGCGATTTTTTCCCGGCGTCAAACGGGGTTCAGCATTTTGACAACGACCATAGGCAGCCTGGCCACCAATCTCTTTCTTAAGTTCGGCTGGCCGTGGCTCGGTGGCGACGCGTTGGCCCGGTCAGCCGAAATGCTGGTGGGCGTATCGGTGCCGGTCGCGTTTCTTCTGGGTTTTGAGGGGTGGTATGCCTGGCGTAAAACCCCGAATCCGACCTGTGAGGCCTACCTGAAATATCGCGCGTCGCAAAGCGAGACGGCCGAAGGCGATGCGACCTCGGCAGACGCCAACCGTTACGCCGTTCGCATACTGCTGGCGGGCGTGGCCATGATTGGTTTGTTGATTGCAGCGCTCGGGATACTGGCGGAATCCGCCAGGCTGGCCACCGTACTGGTTGGCGTAGTGATTTTTATACCAGCGTTGTGGAGCCTTAAGCCGCTGCAGTGGCTCTCCAATAAAAGCAGCGAGTAAAAACGGGCTGTCGCTTGCCCGTCAACGAGCTGGGCAATGCGGCGACGCATTATGGGTTTGATCTGATTTTTTTAGGAATACGATTATGTTGTTACACGATGCTTCGCCCGAAGGGCGCCAAAATACCATCAAGCGCATTGACGCAGACTTGGTGGTGATCGGTGGAGGACTGTCTGGCTGCTGCGCGGCCATCTCGGCGGCGCGGGCGGGAAAAACGGTGTGCCTGATCCAGGATCGGCCCGTGTTGGGGGGCAATGCCTCCAGCGAAGTTCGCCTCTGGAGTCTGGGTGCCACTTCACACATGGGCAATAACAACCGCTGGTCCCGTGAAGGAGGCATCATCGATGAGTTGTTGCTGGAAAACCTGTATCGAAACCCGGAGGGCAATACTGTGATTTTCGATACCGTGTTGCTCGACAAGGTGCGAGCGGAAAGCAATATTACACTGTTGCTGAACACCGCCGTGTACAACACGGTAAAAGACGGCGCGCGCCATATTGCCGCCGTGCAGGCGTTTTGCTCGCAGAACTCAACGACTTACGATGTCCAGGGGCAGTATTTCTGCGATGCATCTGGAGATGGTCTTGTGGCGTTTCAGGCCGGGGCTGCGTTCCGGATCGGTGCCGAGTCCTGCGAGGAGTTCGGTGAAAAACTCGCACCAGAAAAAGCAGACACGGAACTGCTGGGCCATTCCATTTATTTTTACAGTAAAGACGTTGGCCGCCCGGTAAATTTTGAGCCGCCGTCGTTTGCCAGTATTGACAAAGTGACGCTGGATCGCATCAAACGCATTCGTCGGGACGATATCGGGCCGCGCCTCTGGTGGCTGGAATACGGTGGCAACTGCAACACGATTGAAGACACCGAGGAAATCAAGTGGGAACTCTGGAAAGTGGTCTACGGCGTGTGGGACTACATCAAGAACAGCGGCAACTTTGAGGGCGTGGAAAACCTGACGCTGGAGTGGGTCGGCACGATACCGGGCAAGCGCGAGAGCCGCCGCTTCGAAGGTCTCTACATGATGACTCAGCAGGATGTGGTGGAGCAACGGTCCTTTCCCGATGCGATCTCTTATGGCGGCTGGTCGATTGACCACCATCCCGGCGACGGCGTTTACAGCGATAAAGCGCCGTGCCGCCAGTTTCATTCCAAAGGCGTCTACCAGATTCCGTTGCGAAGCATGATCAGCAAGGACATCGATAACCTGTTTTTTGCCGGACGGATTATCAGTGCGAGTCATATCGCGTTCGGTTCCACTCGCGTCATGTGTACCTGTGCTCACGGTGGACAGGCGGTCGGGCAGGCGGTGGCGCTGTGTCTGGAAAACGGATGGCAACCTACGGAACTGCTCGAAACAGAACCTCTGGCGATGCTGCATGGCAGGCTCAATGCCATGGGACATTTTATTCCCCAAGTGCCTTCGGTATCGACCGATAATCTGCTCAGCCGCGCGACGCTGGAAGCGTCCAGTGAGCTGGCGCTGGAACAACTGCCGGTCGACGGTCCGTGGAGATCGCTGGCGGTGTCCGCGGCGCAATGGTTGCCGATGAAACAGGGCGTGAGCTATACAGTGCGCAGCCGCATCCGATCGGCGGCGGCAAATCGCTTAACGGTGCAACTGAGAGCCAGTTCCAAACCGGAGAACTTCACCCCGGATTGTGTCCTGGAAGAAATTGACGTGGCGGTCTCGCCGGGCGAGCAGGATGTGACGGTGACGTTCTCGAAAACGCTGCCCGCCGATCAATACGGCTTCATTGGCTTTATCGGGGATGAAAGCCTGGAGATTGCCTGCTCCGAATCGCGGATAACCGGGTTGGTCTCCGTCTTCAACGGTAAGAATGAGGCGGTGTCGAATAACGGTCGACAAGTGGCAGAGCCGGATAGCGGTATCGACGAATTTGAATTCTGGACGCCCGAGCGTCGTCCCGGTGGCCACAATCTTGCCTTATCGGTATCGCCGCCCATCAGTGATTTTTCCGTACAGAACTTGACAAGCGAGTACACCCGTCCCTATCAGCGCTCCCATGCCTGGGTGGCGGCGCCGGATGACGCCCAGCCAGAAGTCATCGCTCGCTGGGCCGAGGCGCAGACATTGACCCGCGTGACGCTTTACTTCGATACGGACTTTGATCACGCACTGGAATCGTCACTCTACGATCACCCCGAACGAACCATGCCGTTCTGTGTGAGTGATTACGAGGTCTATGCCGACGGCGATCGCTTGCTGAAAGCCGTGAGCAATAACTACCAGAGTCGCAATGAACTGGTGTTGGACGAGCCGGTGACGACGAAGACATTGCGTTTACGATTGAAGCGAAAAAGTGCGCAAGTGCCGGTCTCTCTCTTCGGGCTGAGCGCGAACTGAACAGAGGGCGCATGATGGAAAACACGATTCTGGTGACGGGCGGGGCGGGGTTTATCGGTAGTCACACCTGTATCGCTCTACATGAAGCCGGATTTCGGCCCGTGGTCCTGGACAACTTTTCTAATGCCAGTGTTAGAGTGCTGGATCAATTGGAGCGCATAACCGGACAGCGTTTTCCGCTGGTGCGCGGCGACATCCGGGATGCCGATCTGTTGCGCGACACCTTTCAGCGCTATCGCATTGATGCGGTGTTTCACTTTGCGGCGCTCAAGGCGGTTGGCGAATCTGTGCGGCAACCGCTTGCTTACTATGAAAACAATGTGAGTGGCTCTTTAGCACTGTTGCAGGTTATGCAACAGTGCGGCGTTCGGCGCATGGTCTTCAGCTCGTCTGCCACGGTTTATGGTGAGCCGCAATATGTTCCCATCGATGAGGCGCATCCCATCGGCTCCACCAATCCTTATGGCTGGAGCAAAGTCATGGTGGAGCAGTTACTGCGTGATGTTGCCTCGGCCGATTCGGATTTTCTCGCACTGGCACTGCGGTATTTCAACCCGGTAGGCGCCCATGAAAGTGGCTTGCTGGGGGAAGACCCCCTGGGCACGCCCAATAACCTGGTGCCGTTTATTGCTCAAACGGCCATCGGCCGCCGCGAACACGTACAGGTGTTTGGGTCGGATTACCAGACGACCGATGGCACTGGCGTGCGTGATTATATTCACGTCATGGATCTGGCCGAGGGGCATGTCGCCGCGTTTCGAACTCACTGCGGGGATTTCGGATTCAAGCCCTATAACCTGGGTACCGGGCGCGGCAGTTCCGTGCTCGAAGTCATCACCGCTTTCGAAAAGAGTTGCGGCGCACACATTCCCTGGGAAGCGGCACCCCGCCGACCGGGAGACGTCGCCGTGAACTGGGCCGATCCGGCCCTGGCCGTCAAACGACTTAACTGGCGAGCCCGGCGGGACCTGCAAACCATGACAGACGATGTCTGGCGCTGGCAGTCCGCTTACCCCAACGGCCTGCAGGAGCACACATCATGAGTACGCATCCTGCTGGCGTGCATCGCCGTAAAAATTTACTGACCGGTGACTGGGTACTGGTATCGCCGCATCGCAATAATCGCCCTTGGAAGGGTGCAACTGAGGCGACTCAAACCAAGGAAGTGTCCGCTTACCAGACTGATTGTGCGCTCTGCCCGGGAAATACGCGAGCCAATGGCGAGCATAACCCGCCGTACCGTGAGACCTTTGTCTTTACGAACGATTTTTCAGCACTTTCGGGACCGGACGCGACGCCCGCGTGCGACGGCGACGACGCGCTGTGGGTGAGCGAGGAAGTGTCTGGCGAGTGCCGCGTTGTTATTTTTTCTCCCGACCACAGCCAGTCGTTGCCGCGGATGACCGAAGCGGAGATCGCCAGAGTGGTCAACACCTGGGTATCGGAATTCAAGCGTTTGAAAACGACGTATCGCTGGGTGCAGGTGTTCGAAAACAAAGGTGAAGTGATGGGGTGTTCGCAGCCGCACCCGCACGGTCAGATCTGGGCCCACGATTTTGTTCCCTCGCTGGTAACCCGGGAGGATGAGTGCCAGGTGAATTACCACCAGCGCCATCACTCACCGTTGTTGCTGGACTACGCCATGCGCGAATCGCGCAGTGGGGCGCGTACCGTGGTGGAAAACGATGACTGGATTGCAGTGGTTCCTTACTGGGCGGCCTGGCCGTTCGAAACCCTGTTGCTGCCCAAACACCTGATCGCCCGGCTCGACGATATGCCCGAGCCGTTGCAGCATTCGCTGGCCAGCGCACTCAAGGAATTGACCGTTCGCTACGACAATTTATTCCAGTGCAGCTTTCCCTATTCCATGGGATGGCACGGTGCCCCGAACCATTTGAGCGAAACGGCGCACTGGCAATTGCACGCGCACTTTTTCCCGCCGTTGTTGCGTTCCGCCACCATCAAAAAACACATGGTGGGCTACGAAATGCTGGCAGAGGCGCAGCGCGACCTGACGCCCGAAGCTGCCGCCAGCGCATTGCGCGATGTCGGTGCTGTCCATTACTCAGAAAGGGGGTGAAGCTGTGCAATTGTCCGATGTAATGGGTGCTGCCGACAGGTTTGAGCTGGACGATGCCTTCGATATGCGAGGCGCGTTCCAGCAAGTGTATGGCGTCGCCGCTACCGGTGTGGTTTCCGCACCGGGCCGGGTGAACCTGATCGGTGAACATACCGATTACAACCAGGGTTTTGTCCTGCCCTGCGCACTGGAGTTTCATACCCGTGTCGCCTTTCGTCCCCGCGCGGACAGCCGGGTTCAAGTCACCTCGTTGAACTACGGGCTCGAAACTGTCCGGTTTGATCTCGCGCAGGGGCTGCATCGCGGACCCTGCGACTGGGCCAATTACATTGTCGGTGTTTACGATGTGTTGCTAAAGCGTGGTCATCGTCTAAGTGGGGCCGATCTTCTGATTATGGGTAATGTGCCGCAAGGTGCGGGCCTGTCGTCATCGGCGGCGTTGGAAGTGGCCGTGGGCGGTGCGTTGAACGTCATGAACGAATGCGGACTTTCACCGCAGGAGGTTGCCCGGATCGGACAGCAGACCGAAAACGACTTTCTCGATTGCCAAACCGGCATTATGGACCAGATGGTATCGGCCTGCGCGCGTCAGGGACACGCCCTTTTGTTGGATTGTGAAGACCTGTCGACGCAACAGATTCCCATGGTGGCCGGTTACGAACTGTTGATAATCAACTCCAACGTTAAACGTTCGCTGGTGGGCAGCGAGTACAATCAGCGTCGTCTGGATTGCGAGGCTGCCGCGAAAACGCTGGGTATTACCAGTCTGCGCCACGCATCGGTTGAGCGGTTGCAAGAGGCGCGAGCCGATATGAGCGAGAACGCCTATCGTCGCGCCCTGCATGTCATTACCGAAAACGAACGCACCTGTCAGGCGGCGGAGGCATTGGCCCGGAACGATTTTTCCACGCTTCGGGAACTGATGTACGCCTCCCACGATTCGCTGAGAAATTCTTTCGAAGTCACCGTTCCCGAGACCGATTTCCTGGTGGATTTGATTCGATCCCAATCAGGCGACGCGGGTGCGGCCCGCATGACCGGCGGCGGATTCGGTGGCGCGGTGGTGGCGCTGGTGGAACCCGCTCTGGTGGAAACCGTCAGCCAGGCGCTGCGCGAAGCGTACCCGCGAACGTTCGGATTGCAACCGGATATCTATCGCTGTCGCACCGGGAATGGTATGCGACTGGAATAAATCAGAACCATAAAGTGGCAGGGCTCCTTTCGATGACTTTCATATCGATGACGTTCATAACAATAATTTCCACCGTCTTAAAGCCGTCGTTGCGCTGGGTTGCGATACTGTTACCGTTTCTGATGTACGCTGCCCCGGTGCTCGTTGTAGCCCAACCTGTGACCAAAGCAGGTACGGAGACAGCATTGAGCCTGCCGCCGGTATTTACAGACCATATGGTCTTGCAGCGCGATCAGGACATACCCGTCTGGGGGAAAGGTCAGCCCGGCAGGGACGTTTCGGTCAGTCTGAATAATGAGTCGGCGGTGGACACCACGGTACTGGCGAATGGCCGTTGGCAGGTGATGTTGCCGACGAAAAACGCCGGTGGACCTTATGTACTGACGGTACAAAGCGAGGCTGAGCGAATCGAGTTCAAGGATGTTTTTCTTGGTGATGTCTGGCTGATGGCCGGTCAGTCCAACATGGCATTTCGGTTCCGTCACTCCGCGTTGGCCGAGCAGCAGGTGGCGCTTGCCGCCCTGCCCAATCTTCGGATTCGTTTGCTTGAAGTGCCGAAGGTGGTGTCTGGTGGTAAACGACAGGAGCGCCCGCCTAAACCCTGGCAGGTTGCCAGTGCATCTGCTGTCAGTAACTGGTCGGCGGTCGCCCTGCATTTTGCGCTGGGGTTGCAACCGACACTCAAGGATGAGAGTTCCTCTCCGGTGGCGGTTGGCATGATCAATAGCAGCCAGGGTGCATCCCTGGTGGAAGCCTGGATGACCCCGGAGTCGTTGGAGTTGGCCGGCGGTGAGACACCGCAGGTGTTCACGGATATCCGGCGTTATTATCGCAACCCGTCGGTGCTGCAAAAAACCATGCTGGCGAGCGTTCAGCCCTACGCGGTGAAAGGCGTGGTGTGGTACCAGGGCGAATCGAATGCAGCGCGAGCCGGTGATTATGAAAAGCGGTTGTCAGCCATGATCACAGGTTGGCGGTCACTGTGGCAGACACCCGATCTACCTTTTCTGGTAGTACAGCTACCGATATATCAGCCTCCCAATGACAGCAGCAATACTAAATGGGCCGAGTTGCGCTCTGCGCAGGCAGAGGCAACAAGAAGCACACCTAATGCGTGGCTCTCGGTCACTATTGATACGGGTGACAAAGACGACGTCCACCCGGTGGAGAAGAAAACCGTCGGTGACCGGCTGGTGCAACTGGCGCGAGCAATGGTGTATGGGCACGCGGTGCCTTACCGGGGACCCGAACCCTCCGTTATCAGTTATCGGGGCAGCCGTGCTGAAGTAAGCTTTCGTTACGCTGAGGGTGGGTTAAGTGTCGTTGGTAATGAGCCGCCCGCCGCCCTCTCGGTGCTGGGTTCTGACGACCATTGGCAGCCTGCCGAAGCCAGCGTAAAAGGAAACATCGTGGTCGTTCAACATCCTCAAGGTCAACCGATTTCAGGCGTTCGCCACGCCTGGTCCAACGCGCCGACGGTCAATCTTTATAACGCCCAGGGTTTTCCCGTCGAACCCTTTGAAGACCGTCAGCCGCGTCCGAACCACTGAGCGGCAATTCAAACTGTACCAAACCCGTAAACGCTCCCCGTTTACGTTGGAGACTTCCATGATAAAAAAGCAATGGCTCTTCTTTCCTTTCCATCGTTCCGAGCGCTTGACGGTGGGGCTGTTTACGCTGGTATTTTTGCTATTGGGAGTGGGGGGCTGCGATTCGGAGCCGGGCACCGACACCCAAACGCTGGTGGGAAAGACCTTAACGCTGCAGTGGCAAAACAGTGAACAAGGATGGCAGCTGGATCAGCTGGACATTCACGTCGGTGATCAGCAAGTGTCGTTGGCGGCAACCAGTGCCGAGTACACCCTGTTGTACTCGGCGATCCCACCCGACAGCACACCGATGGAAATATCGGAAAATGGGAAAGTGTTGGAATTTCCCGAACCGATTTACCGGTATAACACGGAAGAGTGGGGCCAGATTATCCAGCCGGTGGCGATGAACCAGGCGGGGGAGGCGTTGACATTTTTTCCGGCCTTTGTCGAACGGCACCCGCAAGATGAGCAGGGTGGAAAGGATAAAAAAGGTGCGCTGGTTTTCAAAGAACATACCGAGCGCGCCGATATTGAAGCGCAGTGGCGGATGGATGAGCAGTACGATTCTGACGTCAGGGTACGGTTGACGGTGACGGCCAGGACCGACGGTTATTTTTCCGTTGCCACGCCAACGCTGGCGACGGTAGCCAAATCGGAATTGGCCTGGGGTGCCATTCCGGGGCATTTTCAGGGCGCCAACATTAACGAAAGCCTGGTGCACGCTCTCGCGTACGGCCAGGGCATTCCCGATCGGCCCGTGCTGGTGCGCGAGCGCACCGCCACCACGCTCGCGCCGATGCTTAGTACGCAATCTGGTGTCACCCTGGCGGTGATTCCCGAGCCGGGCATGGGCCGCGATCCCTGGGAACACGATCACATGACCCAGCATTCGTGGCAATTGGGACTGTCGTTGATGAATCGACAATCGCAGCTCACACCGAAAGTCTGGCATCCCGTACTGGGGGAGAAAGGTTCATTCCTGAAAAAAGGCGAGAGTGTCCAGTTTGAGTTTCGCTACAGTGTCCAAATGGCTGACTGGTTTTCGGTGTATCGCCACGCCGTGGAAGATATATACCGGTTTGACGATTTTCTGGCGTTGAAACGAACCCGGCAGTCCCTTACCGATCGCATTCTGTCCATGCACGATTACTTGCAGGATGATACGCGTTCCAAATGGCGAACCGAAACTGTGGAGGGCGTCACGCTGGGGGCGCAGGCTTACCTGGGTGGCGTGCTTAACTCGGATCGCGACGCCATGAAAAACTCCGACTACGGCGCCATGTGGATGCTGGCCCGTATTATGGATGACCCGGTGCTGAAGGAAACCCGGCTGCCATACGCGAGAAACTTCAAACTGTTGCAGCAGCAATCCGAGCCTGGGTTCTACCACGGCGCGGCCAAAGGTCAGTATTTTCTCTCGAAAAGCAAAACCTTCACCGAAGAGTGGGGCGACTACGTTGAGCCCATTGCCATTACCTATTACACACTCGTGGATATTGGCAATATCTTGCTCTTTGAGCCCGACGATGAGGCGCTAAAACAGCGTTTGCGCGATGGTGCCGAACGGCTGTTGGCCTGGCAAAAGCCTGCGGGAAACTGGGCGGTCGCCTATGATCATACCAGCGAAAAACCGCTGTTCACCGAACTGGAAGACTTGCGTCCGACCTTTTACGGACTGGTGGTAGCGTATCGGATTTTCGGCGATGAGCGTTATCTACGTGCGGCACAGAACGGGGCGGACTGGTACATCCAGAACGCGGTCAATACGGGACATTTTCTGGGTGTGTGTGGGGACAACCGGTTTGTGCCGGACTTCGCTACCGGTCAAAGTGCGCAGGCGTTACTGGACCTCTATGAGCTGACTGACGAGACGCGCTATTTGGACGCCGCCAAGCGCGCGACACAGTTGTATACCCAGTCTATTTATACGCACCCGGTTCCGGACATGACAGGAAAAAACGTTCATGGCGTGGGTCGGGAGGATTGGGAGATCTCCCAGGTGGGGCTCAGCAACGAACATGGCGGGGGCATTGGCTCGGCCAATGACAACGGCCCCATTTTGTTGGCCAGCCACGCCGGACTGTTTGTACGGATGTACCAGCTCACTGGCGAAACATTGTACTTGCACATGGCGCGTGCCGCCGCGCTGGGCCGTGATGCCTTCGTCGACCCGGACACCAGCACCGCGTCGTACTACTGGCAGGCGATGGACGCGGGCCCCGGTGCTTTTCCGCATCACGCCTGGTGGCAGATTGGCTGGATCACCGACTACCTGCTCGCCGAAGCCGAGCTGCGCTCGGGCGGTCAAGTACAGTTTCCCCGTGGCTTTGTGACACCGAAGGTCGGGCCGCACCAAAGTTACGGCTTTGCACCCGGTGACGTCTATGGCACTCAGGCGTCTCTGATGCTTCGGCACGATAGTGTGAACAGCGATAATCCCTACGTGGATTTTTACATGGCGCTGTCCAACGACGGAAAACGCTTGTTTGTGTTTCTTCTGAACAATGACGATGAGCCGCAAACTGCGCAGGTGGAAGTAAATAGCACACCATTGCTAGGCCGTGAAGCGATTCGAACCCAGTTGCTCGATCAGGATGGTGCGCCCTTGTCAGATCCGTCAACGACCCCACCCGCTACGGTCACCATTCCCGCTTATGGACTGCGCACGCTGGAACTGTCAGCGGACGATACCGCACGCGCTAACTGAATTAGGAGAGTCTGTGATGATTGTAAAAAAGAGACAATACTGGACGTGGCTGCTGTGGCTTACTTTTTGTGTGCCGTGTCTGAGCAACGCGGAACATCCTGAAAGCACCGGGGTCTTGCTTGCCAGTCCGAGCGGAACTGTGCAGGGAGAGGTCTTTATCCAGGGTAGCCAGTTGTACTATCAGGTGGAGTTCAATCGTCACCGCGTTATTCAGCCCTCCCCGCTGGGCATTACCGTAGAGGGGCAGTCGCTGGGCCGACATGCGTCGATTGAAAGCGTTGAGACAAAGCAGGTACATCATCAGTATCCAGTGCTCGGTGTTCATTCGGTGGCGCACAACCATTACCGTGAGGCTATGGTGACCCTGCAATCGCCTTCGCAGGCACACTGGTATTTGCAGCTGCGGGCTTATAATGACGGCTTTGCCTACCGCTACGTGATTCCTCAATCAGACGCATCAACCGTTACTGTGAGCGGCGAGCAGTCCAGCTGGACGCTGCCGGAGAACAGCGACGTGTGGTACTTCGAGCGTGACTCTGACTGGAAGCTGAAAACCTACGCGGGTGAATGGTTGAAAACCACCGTGAATGAACTCCCGGCGGTGTCGGCGAACGGGCCCGTGCAGGGGCCACCACTTGTGGTAGAGATTCCGGAGCATCAAGGGTACGCGGTACTGACCGAAGCGGCGCTCTATAACTACAGTGGCATGCGGTTGCGGGCACTCGGCCAGCGTCGGGTCCAGGCGGATTTTACTGAGGGCAAACGCGGGTTTTCCGTGGCCACCGCGGATGGGGCGATGGATGGGGCGATGGATGGGGCGACAGTCACTCCGTGGCGAGTCACGATGTTAGGGGAAAACCTCGACGCACTGGTTAATTCGGATCTGATCACTAACCTCAACCCGGCACCGGATGAGTCACTGTTTGCCGAGACGGATTACATCAAACCGGGGCGTGCCGTCTGGCGCTGGTGGAGCCGGGAAACCGGCACGCCGGAACAGGAGCGGCAGTTTGTCGACTACGCCAGTGAACTGGGGTTCGAGTACAGTCTGGTGGACGATGGCTGGGAGAGTTGGGAGAGCCCTTGGGCATCACTTGAGCAGCTCACTGACTATGCCGACGGGCAGAATGTTAACGTTTTTGTGTGGAAAGACTGGAATCAGGTCAAAGACCCGTCTGGTGACTGGGAGGCGTTGCGGGCGTTTCTGGATGGGGTGCGCAAAGCCGGTGCGGTCGGTGTGAAACTGGACTTTATGAACGCGGAATCTATAGACCGTATTCGTTTTGAAGAAGCCGCCTTGCGATTGGCGGCGGAGCGAAAACTGATGGTGCTGTTTCACGGCATTCAAAAGCCAACGGGCGAATCGCGGACCTATCCCAATGAAATTTCCCGGGAGGGAATTCGTGGTCTGGAGCTGAATCGTATGGATCAGCCCCTCCCAGCCAGTCACAATGCTGCCTTGCCTTTCACACGTTTTCTGGTTGGCCACGGTGACTATACACCGCTGGGCTACAGCCTGCCCGGCAACACCACCTACGCCCATCAATTGGCCACGGTGGTGCTCTTTACCTCGCCTTTTCAAGTAATTGCCGAACATCCCGACATGTTATTGCATAACGATGACGTGGCGGCAGGGCTCGAACTGCTAAAAACCATTCCCGCCGTATGGGATGAGTCGCGAGTGCTGCCTTCCAGTCGTATTGGTGAACTGGCCCTAATGGCACGACGTTCAGGAGACCACTGGTTTTTGACGGCATTGAATGGCACTGATCAGCCGGTACGCATTGACACGCTGGACTTGTCGTTTCTCGGTGAAGGTGCCTACACCGCTGAGGTGGTGTTCAGTCCTGAACCCCGGCGCTTACAAAAAAGCCATGCGTCGGCACTGGATAGTCATAGCGAATATCCGTTGAAACTGCTGCCGCGAGATGGGGCAGTGCTGCGTTTCTCACCAACGCCTTAAAGTGTTCCGATGTTGAAAAACGGGCCGCATTGCGGCCCGTTTTTTTGTGCGTCTGCTTCTTACTAAGCACGGCTTAAGGAATCACGGGGTGATATGTTTCATTCATCCAGTCCACCAGATGGCGGTCACTGCCCGCTTGTCGATACAGGTCGGGGAAGCCCGGCTCGATTTGATCGGTGTCGTTATCCCAGCCTATGACCTGACGGGAGTGTGTAAACTGAATCGCACCCGCACCGCCGTACTCCGCGGGACCGGGCGCGGTGGAGGACAGTGTGTTGGTCCGGGCCAGCGCATTGTTGCGTACCAGAACATCGCGTGCGGACTGCACGGAAATGCCGCCCCAGTTGGCGTCTTCCACAGTGTTGTTACTGATTATGAAATGACTTTGCCATTGAATGTCCAGCGGGTTGTCACCGGCGGAGATATTTTCCCGTCCACAAAAAAGGCTGTAACGATTTTGCGGTGTGTAGCGGTTGGTGAAAATACTGACGGCGGCCGGAGGCATAGTCGTCAGGGACGTAATGGGAATCCACTGGCCGGTGTTCGCGATGACGTTATTATCGAAAATCACGTTGCGAGCCCCGGAGCCATTGTTGCCCCAGGAATTGGAGCACGCCTTTACATCAATCATCAGGGGAAATTTAACGCCTTGGTGGGAGGTGTTGAAAAACGTGTTGTGTGCGATCAACGCGTGAGGGGCAGAAAACTTCGCGCCGTTGCCGCGATTTTCGCCAAAGGTTGAACCGATAATGACATAGTTACTGCTGAACCGGCTGCCGTCCGGATTAAAATGATGCACCATGGTATCGTGCCGATACACGGAGGGGGTATTGGTTGGAACGGGCGTAGAGAATTCCAGCAAAGCACAGGCGCGTGCGGTGGTGCTGCCGTTACTGTAGTTCACCGTGCCATAGGTCGACCAGTCCGGGTGTGTGCTGTCCACCACTTCTTTGCCGACCATCGTGCCGCGCCAAAGAAAGTTCATGTCCCGGTCACGCAGCTCATAGATATCGCCCACTTCGGCCAGATCGACGGGACGAGGGTTTGAGGCATAACAAGCGGACAGCGTGTGGGTGTCTACATACTTGGGGTTGAAACCCGTCAACTCACGAATGACCATTCGATCCTCTGTGCCGCCGATGGCCTCCACGTTTTTAAACAGGTAATGCCCGCGATTGTGAAACAAAAAGATACCGTCCGCCTTGGTGGCCACCACGGCATTGGGGTCGGTTTCATTCGGGTCCAGAGTGGCTTTGAAATTCTTCACTTTCAGATATTGCACACCGCCAAAGGCCGCCAGGGCGTTTCCGGGGCTGGACGTAACGTGAATATTCTGGAGCGTCACGTGTTTTGAATGTTGCAGTGAAAAGGCCCGTTTCCCGCCGTAGTGGGCGACCAGATAATGCAGATCCGGGTCCACGGCGTCGTAAAACTCTGTATCGGCGCTGAGATCAATGACGGCGGACCCATTGGCCTGCACCTGAACGGTGTAGCTGCCGATATTGGCTTCCTCATGCGGGCCGACAATGCTGTCCGTACCGCTCGCGAGCGGGTGAAGGTTGGCAAAAGGCAGCAGCAGTGAAGACCCCGTGCCGGAATACTGGCCCACTGCACTCAAGCTGTAACTCGTGTCCGGGGCGGCCCAGGTTACCATCGCGCCCATTTCGTCGAGGTAATCTCGATAGTCGCGGGCGCTGCCGGCCACGGGTGTCAGCTCCAGCTCGTAATTGCCGAGTTTTTCCACATTGACCTTGGTCTGAAACGGGTACACTTCATTGAAAAAATCCAGCGTGAAATTCCGGATTTCCACTCGCTCGTTGCCGAGACCGGCGCTGTCTTTTTCCAGCCAGAATATATCCCGTCGGGCGGCGTGGATCAATTTGGAGCCGTTACCATCAATGATCAGATCCGTTTGTCCGGCCACATTAATGGTGTTGCCATAGAGGTTGCGATTGTCGCCCACGTAGAACTCACCGTTTTCGGGAAACACTATTTTCACGATCTTGCCATTGTAAGCACTGTTGTTCCTGGCGTCGTTCAACGCGTCTGCGATGACTTGCTGGTTTGCCACGCCGTGGGTCATTACACCGGCTTCGCCACTGGGCGGCGTTTCATCGGCGATGTTGAATGGCATTCCGTTGGCGGGAATCAGGTCATCCAGGTATAGCGTAACGAGATCGACAGCGGCATCGTGCTCGGTGTGACCACTGGCATCCTGTGGTGGCGCCACGTCGAAGGCCCAGGGACCGCGGGTGGAATCCTCAATGTAGTCCGCCAGAAGTTCGTCCCCGCTCAGCGCGGTGGTGTAAACGCGCACCTGATCGAATTGGCCCTGCAGTGTGCGGGTGGGTGTGGACTCAAACGTTTGTCCCACGCGCAGTGTGCGAATCGCGGTGAGGTCAATACCGGACACGGGCACTTCACCGAGTAACTCCGCGTTCAAATAAAAGCGCAGGTACTCATCAGCTTTGATCACCGCGCTGATTTGCATCCATCCCTGGGTAATGTCGTTGTCGCGTTCGATGTGGTTGAACTTAGGAGAGGCCACCGCACTGGTGGTGGAAAAACCGGGAATCCGGTTAAGGCCGCCGCCCTCGGAGTAAAAGCGCACGCGCTCGTTGTTGTATATCTGGAGTCCAATCCACTCGCCAGCGTTGTTTTGCAGCGAGATCAGGTAACCTTTGTCGTTGTCGACCGGGCGTACCCAAATGGACAATGTCATTTCGGTGACCGTGCTCATTTGCGTACTGGTAAAATCAGTTTCCAGTATCTGGTCATCGTTGAGTGCGTCACCCGCCAGGTTGAGTCCGCGTACAGCACCATGTCGGTCGGAGGCGGCGTTGGGGTCATCCAGAATCTCCACCGGGATGGGCGACTGATCATCCTCAAGTGTGAGGCTGCCCCACTGCACGATATTCAGCGTCTGCTGTTGTCCCGACCGGTCGCTGACCTCGGTGGATGAGGTGGCAATGTCATCAAAGCCCCATAGGGCTGCGAGATCTCCGCGATGCTCCTGGGCCTGGGGCGCCAAGGGTATAAGTGACGTGGCAAGTAGGGTGGAAAGCAATGTGGAAGCCAGTATTTTACGGGTCAGGCTTCGTTTCAGTACCCCAAAGGGGGATTGTTGGCGTATACCTGCGGTGATAGTCACAGGGCGTTTCCTCCATCTTTTATGGTTGTGGTGCCCGCTGGCTGCAACGTGGCGGGCTATTCAGGAGAGGCTGGGAAGAAAGATCGCGCCAGCCACTTTGTGACTATAATAGATATAAAGTGAGTGTGCTGTGATTTTTTAGGGCGCTATAGCTTTTTAGTGGGGAACGAGTGCGGGAATTGCTCCTGGAGTAGGGCACGGTGATAATAAGGCCACTGTGGACAAGATGTTTCCAGGTATGTAAGCGCTTACGTCAGGCAAGGATGTGAAGCTCTTATATAGTAGGCACGAATTGATACCGTCGTTTATATTTCAAATTTATCTTACAGCGCGAAAGGATGACCGTTTTGTCAGCGCCAGCGCCTGTGAACGGTATCGCCGCGCTCAGCCTCCACGGGAAGGACAGAAATAAAAAACCCCTGAAATTCTTTAGGAAGATCAGGGGTTTAGGTGTTGCTATTTGGTGGGGCGGGGGGAGTTGAATAAAGAGTCTAACCTTTTGAAATATATGGCTTAAATCTGGGTTCAACAACCCTTTGGAATACTCTTTGGAATACCTGTCACGGCCGTGAACCGGGGGTTCAAGGTAACCAGTAATGGATTGTTCGGGGGTGGCGCTGGTGCTGCTCCCCCAGAATGGGGCAGTGTGCCGGATATGTCGCTGATGTTACCACGTGCGAACCTATCTACAAGGTGAGCAAGACGGACACGCGTTCCGAGCCACGGCCTCTTCAATTCTCAACGAAAGAGGGCTTCAAGCCCAACGTAATTGAGCGTCAACTCTCCCGCTAGGAGTGTAATGGAGTGCGTGCTGCCTATACCAATCAAGCGGAGTATTTGGAGGAGCGCGCACAGGAAATGCAGTGGTGGGCTGATTTCCTTGAGCGTCGAGTAGGTTAGTTGTATAGCCTCTTTAGCTTTTTTTGTGGCGTGCTCTAACGCGGCTTGTCTCCAAAAGTATTGATCTGATGCGGGCCCGTTTTTCTTCGAACAGATCCAGTGCCCTGTCATGCTGTTCCGGAGTTAATTCGGGGTTTTCCGCGTTGTGCGCTACTTGGTATTTACAAAATTCTTTAAGGTGCGATTCTGAGTAGCTCAAGAGCTCGTCCAAACTCTTCAATAAGTCTTTCAAGTCCTTTTCAAGATCGCTCACACGGGGGGCGGGCTTTTGATTTCGCAGACTTTTCTTGAGGCTGTCAACGTCTTTGGTGAGCTCTTCTACCGCAAGCACAGAATCCTCCAGCATGCTCTCAAGAGCGGCCTTGATCGTGATTCCTTTATGTTTAGCAACTTGCTTGGCTATTTTAAGCGTGTGCGGTTTTACCAGAAGCTGAGGGCGTTCCACCCCGTCACGATCATCCCTTTCCGATTGCTGCTTTGCACGCCATGCCGCAAGCATTCGCGTGAAAAAGAGGTGACTTTGCTCGCTGTCGTCTAGTTCACTTAGGTACCGGCGCAGTATCGCTCTATTTGTTTCCCAGTTCTTACCCTCAGAAGGGATCCAAGATGCGCCTGGTTTGGGAGGCTCGCTGAACCAGCCTGGGTATCCCCGAATGTAGTTAATCGCCCACTCGTCAAGCGATCTTGGCTTCCCTTCAAGCCATCGTTCCCACTTCTTTGTGATATGTATTCGCATTAGCATTTACTCCCGTGTCAAGGCCTACGCCTATTATAGTCTCTCTAACGTGTTATGTAACGCCTATATAACGTTAGCAATACGAACTGGTTTACACCCCGGTGTTAAAACCGTATAAAATCAGGTTTGAGCTATGGTGATTGAGGGGTAGTTTTTTATGAGTGCCTGTTTTGTTTTTGGCTGGAAGGACAAGAACTTGAAACTGGAGCATCGCCTAACATTGGCAAGGATGGTAGGGAAGTACGGAATTGAAGGTAGTGTCGCAGGTGGCGTAAGGGATATTTCCCGCCGTCTCAAATTGCCGGTAGAAATGATTTCGTCAGCTATACGAGAGCTAACGGAAGGGCAATATCTTGTTGTAAAGAGGGAGGGGAAAATTGGTCGACCTTCTTACAGCTACTCCCTTGCTCCGGGTGTAAAGAGTGCTTATAAGAAGGGAAAAGCCGCTGGCGAGGCTCCGCATTGTAAGATGATCGAGGCGTTAATTCTTGATATCTCGTCGGGAGGAGCGCGTAAAAGAGAGAACCTGAGCCCAGTAAATGCCTTTGTGTTGGCGTACTTGGTCTACATTTGTGGCCATGGAGGGGTAGTTCCCAGGCTGTCGAAGAAGCGGAGCCTGACAGAGCTGGGGATAAGAGGGGAGCGTCTTGATAGTCAGCTAAAGAAGCTTAAAGCTCTCGGTTATGTGAGAGGGGTACGTCCCGGCGTTTACAGTAAGCAATTCCTAGGGGTGGTACCGAGGACTATTTTCATTGACTTAGAGCGGTGTTTTGAGAGGGTCGGGCTTCCATTCGATTTTGAGGTTCTAAAGCTCACGTTCAAGAGGGAGTATACGGTTGCTGAAGCCGTTTATGATGCCGTAAGCGATCGGGAGCTGGTTGTTTGGGCAGAAGACGGCAGTAAGATAGTTGGGTTTGGGAGGAGGAGGCCCATAAAGCCACCACTTGGTGTCCTTCGCTATTTTTCAGATCAGAACGCCCACGCCGTCCAGGATGCTCTTCAGACAATGCTAGACGTGTGCGCTTGCGAGGAGATTGTCAGGTATAACGGAGACACTACTTTTGACAAAGATCGGTTCGAAAGGTTTGTCGAGCGCTACATCTGTTGGTATTTGCCAAACAGCAGAGTACTGCCCGAGCGCCTGAGAGGCGATGAACGATGGATGATGGACAAGCTTTACAATTACGTTTTAGCAACCGCTCGAGAAATTTCGAGACTTTGCGCTGCTTCGATGATAGGTAAGTCCTTCGGAGACTTGGTTTCCCTGGCAGTTGTAAGGACTGATACATGGTCAAAGACGTTTAGGTGCATTATTACAAGACAAGCTGATCGAAAGGGGGAGTAAATATCTACGTTTCCTCCGCATCTCATGAACGGATCTACAGGAGTCCATCATGAGATTTTTACGCCTCAAAGAAGTCATTGAACTGACCGGTCTGAGCCGGTCCACCATCTACAAATACATCGAAGACGGGCTATTCCCTCGGTCAGTCTCCTTAGGAGGACGGGCCGTTGCCTGGGTAGACCAGGAGGTCCACGACTGGGTATTGGCCCGGATTGAGGAGCGGGACCAGAACAAGCCGGCATTCGCCGACCGGGCAGTTGCCTGAGCCGGCGGCCCCGGGCAAATCGTTGGAACTTAATCAGAAACCAATGTGGGTGCGCCATCGTAGAGAAGGGCGGTGTGACGGTGGTCACATCCGTGAATGTGGCAGGTTATGGCCCGTTGCGTCTATGGCGCGGTTCCGACACACTTCGGATCTCTGGAGACCACAAAAGGGACCTATGCATGCCATTACCTCACGAGCACGTCGTCAATCACGCCATCAGCCAGTTTGCCCGTCTGGAGCAGCCCAGTCTGCTGGACTGGAACCACCTGAAAACCCTCTCCCAGATCCAGCGAGGGTTGGCGGAATATGAAGCCAAGGGCCGGGGCATGACCTTCGAGCAGCTCATGAATGAGAGCCATGACTGCAAGCGCTTGGCCCGCCATATGACGGCCAACGGAGATCCCAGGCCCAGCCAGAAGTGTGACTGTCACGCCATCATTGCCGGTAAGGACCCTAGGTCGGTGCCCTTACGGGCCGTTATGGCCTGGGTGAAGATGAGGATCGACTTTCCGTTGAACGGGGCTTGGCTTCCTCACAACACCGCTGCAAAGCCCCATATGCCCAAACACCTGAGTCAGGCGGTCCCGCATAGCAGAATTCACCGGAATGGCTATTACCGCTGGTTGGGCACCCTTATTGATCACGTCCGTATCAAGGACGACCGTTCATTGGCGGACGCGCTCCGAATGGTTCGCTTTAAGCTCCAGACCTCCAGCTTCCCGCCATACGTCATGCTGCCAGCGAGCCAGCTCAAATGATCTATCGAATTCTCCACGATGAGTCGTACCTAATGCATGTCATTCCGCCAGTGGAGTCTATGACCAAGCTGGGGGAGGAACACGGCACCTTTGCGTTTAACGCTGAACCCAAGGCGTATCAAGGCGTCTGGAAGCCGCTAGAGATTGAGTTCCGTCCCTGCGAGGGTTCGAGAGCGACCGAAGTGCCGGACGTATCGGAAAACTTCGGGCGGCTATTCCTGTCCGAGAGAGCATTCCTGGTCCTGGGCGATCTGTTGGAGCAGAGCGGGGAGTGCCTTCCAGTGACCTTCGGCGGGAGCAAAGGATATATTTTCAACCCCACCTCCACGGCAGAGCAGTATGATGCGATTATTCAATCTGCGACTGCTTACGACGAGCACGGAAACTTGGTGCACTTTGGGTTTGTTGAGGCAAGGCTTGCCGGCGTCCCAATGTTTAAAACTGAGCTGGATCTCTACAAGGGGGTTTTTTGCGGTGAGCCGGTAAGGGATCTCTGCGTCAGCGAGGGGCTGACGGGAATAACTTTCAGCCCGGACGCCTCTAATCCCCTGGGCAGGTCTTACGGCCAAATTCAGTAGGGCGGTCCCGTCCAAGAGGAGGCCGGGTTTGATAGGCTTCTTCAAAACTCTTCGAAATAATCGACAGCGTAAAAACGCCGTGACTTGCCGAGCGCCCGTTCCTTAGGCTCTGTCTACGTCGGGACTTCATGGGTTCAATCATGTAGGGAATAGTAATATATACCCACGCCAGTGTGGATGAACCCATGCACGATAGTAAGCATGGGAAGCGGTAGCAGCGGAATAATGGGCTGCCTCAAAGCAGCCCCCATATAACGTCGATAGCGAGCGAGAGCCTGACGTGGTGTAAAAGTTGATAGAGCCTCCTGACGGTATGTCAATAAACCTACCTATTGGAGTAGCCATGAAACCAACTACACTTGAACACCACGACCAACCTAAAGCCAAGCTGGGCCACTTAACACTCCACGAAGATCATCACTACCGAAACCTCCCGGTTCAGGTAACCAGAGGACCGCTTATTGAGGAGTATCTGGAGCGACTGTACGAGGTGGTGCAGGAATCCCTGATGGACAACAGCCGTGTCTTTGCCGTCCGGGTAGATCTTAGGTTCCCGGTGAGCTACTGGCCTCTCGAAGGAGAAGCGCTTGGCAATGAATACATCAGGCGGTTTTGGGAGGTGTTGAAGTACAGGCTGTCTCGGTATCAGCTCAGAGAGGGCCGTATTCACCCAGCGAAGCTCCACTATGCTTGGGCACGTGAATACAAGGCAGGTGAGACGAAACCACATTTCCATCTGCTGATTCTGTTGAACGGCCATGCCTTCAACACGCTGGGTAATTTCAATTACTCTGGAGAGAATCTGCACAACGTGATAGCTGAGTCCTGGGCGAATGTGTTGATGTTGCCGGAATTCGAGGGGAAGGGGCTGGCGAACTTTCCCGTAGATGGGCAGTACCTTGTTCGGCGGGGCGTTGAGTGGGAGCTTCAGAAGCTCTTCTTGCGGGGCAGCTATCTCACGAAAGCCGCCACCAAGTCCTTTGACGATGGCTGCCACTCATTCCGGACAAGCCAGACTTCAGTCGGCGGATGGATGTGGTGATTGAGCTGCGGGCGCCGACAAGGCGCCCATATGCCGGGATAGGTAGTAATTCTTGATGGGCTCGCCTGTTGATATGTAGCCATATTCACAGGAGTCCAATCATGAACACTGATTATCAACTGGTTGCCACCGGAACACTTACTCCACTTAGTCGCGACGTTCTGGATGGCGCGAGCCAAAGCGAACTGTCTTTCAACCAGTCAAAACGTGCGGACTGGGTCAAGAGGATTCAGCCATCAATGGTGGAGGTCGCGGTCACTACTGGGTTTCCAAGTTACCAAAGCCTTGGGGAAGGGGCCTGGCAACATCAAGTGGTCGAGCGCATCTATCAGGCCGCTATCGCACGAACCAATAGCCGGTTAAAGCACGTGGCCCCCAGACAATACCTGCACCCTGAAAAATCAGCGCGGGTCTGCCTTGTGTGGGATCGGCTGCACGACAACGAGTATGGAAGGCCGGTTTACCGTCAGCGTTGGTACATATCCAAGCGTGATGTTGCCCTGCTGGGTTATCCCGGCCGCCTGGGAGAGGAGTGCTTTGCGGATATCGTTCTGGCGACGTGGCACGCGGGAACGGATGATGCGGAAGCATGGCGCACCCATGAAGT
This sequence comes from Marinimicrobium sp. ARAG 43.8, assembly GCF_050113635.1. NCBI lineage: Bacteria > Pseudomonadati > Pseudomonadota > Gammaproteobacteria > Cellvibrionales > Cellvibrionaceae > Marinimicrobium > Marinimicrobium sp. ARAG 43.8. Next base: position 794,136 of record NZ_JBNJLT010000001.1, on the reverse strand, counting down.
GGAGAGAGCCTGCTAGGGCTTAGATCAACCCCCTCTCCGCAAAACTCACCACTGAGTTCCCCAACTACGAGAGCCTGGGGGAGGGTGCCTAGTGTCACGAGCTGATAGAGCGTATCTACCACGCCGTCGTTGCCCGTACCAAAAAGCGCCTGGAGCATCTCAATCCTCGACGCTTCACCTACCCGCCGAAGTCGGCCAGCGTCAACTTGGCCCGGGAGCGCTTGCACCGCAACGACAGTGGTAAGCCGGTTTACGCGCAGCGCTGGTATCAGGAGAAAGACCACGCCGCGTTGTTCGGTTATCCAGTGCGTCTGGGCGAAGAGTCCTTCTCGGACATCATCATTGCCACTTGGCATGCTGGAACCTTTGATGTGGAAGCTTGGCGTAAACGTTGGGCATGTGGCGGCGCTCATCTACAACATGAGAAGACATAGTTCGTTTCAGTCTTCGAGAAAGGTGAGCGTGAAAGTGGTCATGTTCCGCGCCGATGTTGCTTCAGCGCGACCGCCATGAGCCTCGACGATGGATTTGACAATAGCGAGCCCAAGTCCTGCGCCCTCGCTTTGACGAGCTCTCGACGGGTCGACGCGATAAAAGCGGTCGAAAATGTTGGGTAAATGTTCGGCGGGAATCTCCGAACCCGGATTTTGGACGCTTAGCGAGACCTCTTGGTCTCCGGTTCTGGCCAGTTGTACGAGTACCGTCTCCCCCGAGGGTGTGAGGCGGATGGCGTTGGAGAGCAGGTTGGAAATCGCTCGTCGCAGCATGGCCCGGTCACCATGAATGGGGGGTGCCTGGCCTTCCAATATCAGGCGGATTTGCTTCTCTTCCGCCAGTGCCTCGAAAAAATCGAACAGCGCATTCACCTCCCTCGCTAAATCCAGCGGTGTCTGTACAGGCTTGAGGAGACCGTGATCACTCTTGGCCAGCCACAGCATGTCATTGACCATCTTGGCCAGGCGCTCCTGCTCCTCCAGATTGGAATACAGCAGTTCACGGTATTCTTCCCTATCTCTGGCCTTTCCCAGGCCGACTTGGGTCTGGGTAATGAGGTTGGTGAGCGGCGTACGCAACTCGTGTGCGATGTCGGCCGAGAAGTGCGACAGGCGAGTAAAGCTGTCTTCCAGCCGACCGATCATGTGATTGAACGAGGTGACCAGGCCCTGTAGCTCCGATGGCACCGAGGCTGGGTCGAGGCGCACGTGAAGCCGATCGGCCTGGATATCGCCGATTCTGTCAGACAAATCGCGCAGGGGCGCGTGGGCCTGATGAATGCCATACCAGGCGGCCAGAAGGGTAATGGCGCCGGCGAGGCTCATGATAAGCCACAAAGTGCGGTGAAAGCTCTGGAGAAAATCCAGGTGGAAGCCCATATCAATGGCCGTAGTGATCGAGTAACTCCGGCCTCCGACCTCATTCTGAGAGATCACACCCCGGAAGGTCTTATCGCCTTCCTGCCAGGTTTGCACGTTGCCTGCATTAATTTCGGACGTTGGGGAGAGGGGGTCGGTTGCTTGCGACAGGTCGGCACCCGGCATGCTGTAGACAGCATCGCCCTGCGCATCCCGAACTTCGAAAAAGACTCCGTGATGTCCGGATATGGCGTTAGCCAAGGCATCAGTTTGTTGTGCGGAGCCGTTGCCACCGCTCTGCAAGGCTTCGACAACCGCTTCGGTCATTACGGCCAGTTCACCGGCATCCTGTTCGGCGAAGTGACGCTCGACGGCACTGAGCACCAGGTTCCCGATCAGGAAAAGACTGAGCCCAATGGCCAGCCCCACAAACACCATGACCCGAGCGGCCAGCGACAGTGGTTGCCGATTAGTGATCTTCATCGTCGGTTTCCACGTCAAGTTTGTAGCCCATGCCACGCACGGTGTGAATCAGTTTGGGCTCGAAATCATCGTCAATTTTGGCCCTCAATCGACGAATGGCCACATCAATCACATTGGTGTCGGAATCGAAGTTCATATCCCATACCTGGGAAGCAATTAGCGAACGAGGCAACACCTCGCCACGCCGACGGACCATAAGCTCCAGAAGGCAAAACTCCTTGTGGCTGAGGTTGATTTTCTTCCCGGCGCGGGTAACGCGGTGTTTTGGCAGGTCAAGAGACAGGTCGGCAATCTCCAGTTGTTCCGACAGGGTAGGCGCGGATCGCCGGCGCAGTAATGTGCGTATTCGGGCCAGAAGTTCGGTAAAGGCAAAAGGTTTCACCAGGTAATCGTCGGCGCCCAGCTCCAGGCCCTTTACGCGGTCGTCCACAGCGTCACGTGCCGTTAGAAACAGCACCGGAGTCTGGCGGCCGGCTTCGCGCAATGACTGCACGATGCGCCACCCGTCCACATCTGGCAGCATGACGTCCAGAACTATCAGCTCAAAAGACTCCGTCATCGCCAGGTGATGGCCGTCGAGACCGTTGCGTGCCAGCTCGACCATAAAGCCGGCTTCGGTTAAGCCTTGGCGCAGATAGTCACCTGTCTTTACTTCGTCCTCTACCACCAGCAGTCGCATGAAGCACCTCTTCTGATCCGTATCGCACGAGTGTAGCTGACTGTGTCCAACGACAAGGTTACACGAACATTACAAAAATGTAATGTTCGAGTCATCTGGCAGACAGGGCCAGTTTGTTAGAGTGAGTGTTGGTTGTTGAAAACAGCAATGGCTGTTCACTTTCGTTCCAATTGAGGAGTTACCCCATGACACACAAAACTTTACGTTGGTTGGCCGCCCTGCCAGCGCTTATTTTGGTCCTAGCCGTGCAGGCGCATGAGCCGTCGGAGCATATGGAGGAGGCCGAAAAGCCGAAATGCTCAGAAATGAAAGACATGGACCACGCCGAGATGGACATGGATGACCCGGTCATGCAGGCCATGATGAAGAAGTGCAAGCAGCACATGGATAAGAAGGATGCCGACTCAAAGGAGTCCGAGCACAAGCACTCCGAGTCCGATGACGACGCAGCGCGTAATTCCCAACACGACCACTAAAGCATAAAGGAGAGCACATGGCGGCCCCTAGGTTTCTGTCTTGCATCAAATGCCTAATCGCTGCGCTCGTCATTGCCATAGCGGCGGCTGTAGCGTTCATCTACTCGGGTTTGTATCCCGTCGGCGCGGACGATCACCATACGCCACTGACTTATTGGGCGCTGGAAACACTGCGCGAACGCTCGGTTGACCGGGCGTCGAGCGGGATTGAAGTGCCCGCGGATCTGGACACGTCCGAGCGCCTGCTGGCCGGGGGCGCTGATTACAATGACATGTGTGCCGGCTGCCATCTCAAACCGGGCAAGGATGAGAGTGATTTCACCTTGGGCCTCAATCCCGCGCCACCGGATCTGACGCAACCGCATCAAGGGGAAGAGGATCTTGAGTCGCGGGCCCAACATAGGTTTTGGGTCATAAAACACGGCATCAAAGCCTCCGGCATGCCGGGCTGGGGTCCGAACCATGATGACGAGCGAATCTGGAGCATGGTGGCTTTCTTGAGACGCCTTCCCGAGCTGTCCCACGAGCAGTATCAAGTCTTGACTGCTCGGGGTTCCGCTGAAGCTCCTCATCATTAGCTTGGGCTACCGCCTGGTGGGCCCTGGAGTCAGATCCATTTTGCGAGAGTTTACAAGAGTCAGGAGGTTGCATGATGGGAAAACCGATAGAGGCGAGCCGTCGACGCTTTATCAAATCAGCGATCGGGGCGGCATCGGCCCTTGCCATGGCGAGGATGGCACCGACCTGGGCGTCTCCTCTGGGGCGAAGCTATGGCGATGCCGTCAATGCGGACCCAGCGGTCGACCTGCATATTCGCCGCGAGGATATGGACATTGGTGGGAAGATCGGTCGACCAATCACCATCAACGGAAGCATGCCCGGGCCGCTGATCAGGCTCAAAGAAGGACAGAGAGCTCGCCTGAACGTCACCAACTCGCTTGCTGATGACACCTCAATTCATTGGCACGGCATCATTCTGCCCGAGAACATGGATGGTGTGCCCGGCGTGAGCTTTCCCGGTATCAAACCAGGAGAAACCTTTCAGTACGAATACGACGTTAAACAAAATGGAACCTACTGGTATCACAGCCACTCGGGACTGCAGGAGCAGTTGGGGCACCTGGGGCCACTGGTGATTGATCCGGCCGACGGCGATATAGGCGCGGACCGGGAGCATGTGATCATCCTGAGCGACTGGACTTTTGAAGACCCTCACGAGGTATTCCGCAACCTGACCGTCGCGGAGGGCTACTACAATTACCAGCAGCGAACCTTGGGGGACACTTTTGCCGATATCCGCCGTCAAGGGCTGGCGAAAACCTGGGAACAGCGGTCCATGTGGAACACAATGCGCATGAGCTCCCGGGATTTGCTGGATGTGACCGGATCCACCTATACCTATCTGATGAATGGCCGTGATAATGCAACAAACTGGACAGCGCTGTACAAGCCCGGCGAAAAGGTCCGGTTGAGAATCATCAATGGATCGGCCATGTCGTTTTTTGATTTTCGCATTCCGGGCCTTGAGATGGTGGTGGTCTCCGCCGACGGTCAACCGATCAAGCCAGTCACAGTCGATGAATTCCGTATCGGCGTGGCGGAAACCTACGATGTCATCGTGACGCCGAAAAGCGAACGGCCCTATACGCTGTTCGCGGAGAGTATGGATCGCAGCGGTTATGTCCGGGGCACGCTCGCAACGGACGTGGGTCAGGAAGCGCCGGTGCCCGATTTACGGCCGGTGCCCGAACGGGGTATGGCGGCGATGGGGATGAGCCACGATATGGATGGCATGGATATGGCGTCCTCCAAGGGCGATGAATCCGGTATGGGTGGGCAGCATGAGATGCACGGTGACCATGACGGGGGTGTGGCGGCATCTCAACAACGGCCTTCGGCCCCGGATCTTGGCATCGAGCACGCACCGGGTGGCCATGGTCCCGCCGCAGCGATGATTGCTCGCAATCCGGTCAGCCGGCTAAACGAGCCTGGCGTTGGCCTTGAGGATGTGGATCATCGCGTTCTGGTCTATGGCGATCTGATCGGCGCTCATCCCTGGCCAGACGAAAGGGAGCCGGAACGGGACATTGAGCTTCACCTCACCGGCAACATGGAGAAATACATGTGGTCCTTTGATGGGGTGAAGTTTACCGAAGTCGATGGTCCCGTAGAGTTCAACCATGGAGAGCGTCTGCGTCTGATCATGGTGAATGACACCATGATGGATCACCCCATCCATTTGCATGGCATGTGGATGGAGCTTGAAAACGGCCAATACCCCCGTCCTCGAAAACACACTATCAGCCTTAAACCCAGTGAGGTGGTCTCGTTGCAAATCAGCGCTGATGCGCCCGGCAGCTGGGCTTTTCACTGCCATCTGCTGTATCACATGAAGGCAGGCATGTTCCGCGTCGTCAACGTCAGCTAAGGAGGAATTATGAGAAAATTGGAGATCGTTGTGTCTCTGGTGCTGGCTGGAGTGAGCGGCCCGGTGTGGGCGGGCCACGCCGAAGACGACTGGCCCGAGCCCGTTAAATCCTATCGAACCGGCCAGATTCTGTTTGACCGACTGGAAGTCACCCGGACCGATAACGACGAAGACGTGCTCGTCTGGGATATGCTGGCCTGGTACGGTAGCGACAGAAATCGAATCTATTTCAAGAGCGAAGGCGAAAACCAGAAGGATGATGGCGAGCCCACTGAGCTGGAGAGCGCGGAGGTGCTGGCCAGTCGTCTGATTGCCCCGTTCTGGGAGCTACAAGGGGGTATTGGTACCCGGGGGTCGTTGGCGTCGGGGGCGGAGCGCGAGAACTACCTGGTGTTCAGCCTGTTCGGTGTGGCCCCCTATCGGTTTGAGATGGATAACTCCATTACGGTGAATGAGGATGGCGACATCGCCGCGACCATTGAGGCCGAATACGACCTGCGCCTGACCCAGGTGTCCTACCTGCAGCCGCGTTTGGAAGTTGCCGCCGCATTGACCGATGCTGAAGCGTACGATCGCCCCACCGGATTGAATGATATTCGTGTGGGATTACGCTATCGGTACGAACTGTCCAGAGAATTTGCTCCCTACATTGGTGCCTATTGGAGCCGCCCTCTGGGGGACAAGGCTGACCAGATACGTGCCGGAGGCGGAGACGACTCCGAAACCGGCCTCGTCATTGGCGCCCGCATTTGGTTCTGATTTCATAGAGTAGATAAACCAACTTAACAGCCCGGAGGCTTTATGGCTAAGGACGATGACAGAACAACGCGTTATCAGGAAGGAAGTTTGACATTATCGGGTACGGTCATGCTGGGTACCGGTGTCATGATTGGCGCCGGTATCTTTGCGCTTACCGGGCAGATGGCGCAGATGACCGGCGTCCTTTTCCCGTTGGCGTTCCTGGCCGCCGCCGTCATCGTCAGCTTCAGCGCCTATTCGTACATCAAGATTTCCAATGCCTACCCGTCCGCCGGTGGCATTGGCATGTATTTGCACAAGGCCTATGGCAATCGCTTGCCAACAGCGTTCAATGCTCTGCTGATGTATTTTTCCATGGTGATCGCTCAGAGCTTTCTTGCCCGCACTTTTGGTTCCTACACCATGCAGCTCTTCGGTGGAGATGAGAGCGGTATGATGGTGCCTATTTTGGGCGTATCACTTATTCTTGCAGCCTTTCTGATTAACCTTTCCAGTAATAGGCTGATCCAGGGCGTAGCTTCTTTTATCGGTGTTTTGAAAATTGGTGGCATCGTCATTTTCGGGCTGGTGGGAATCTGGGTTGCGGACAGGCTTTCCGTGGACTTCTCAAGCCCCGGAGAGGCGGGAACCGTAGGCAACTTCCTGGGGGCTACGGCTCTGGGGATATTGGCGTTTAAAGGCTTTACGACCATTACCAATAGCGGCTCTGAGGTGAAAAATCCTAAGCGTAATGTCGGTCGTGCCATTGTGATTTCTATCGCTGCTTGCGTCGTGATCTACACACTCGTTGGTTTCGCTGTTGCGAGCAACCTTTCATTGGCCGAAATCATCGAGACGCGGGATTATTCCCTGGCCGCTGCCGCGCGCCCAGCACTGGGAAACTATGGGGTCTGGTTCACGGTGGCCATAGCAATGATGGCTACTGCGGGCGGCATTCTAGCCAGCATTTTTGCGGTCTCACGAATGCTGGCCATGCTGACTGAAATGAAGCTGGTCCCACACAATCATTTTGGTATGCCTGGGAGTATCCAGAAGCACACTCTGGTCTATACTGTCGTTTTGGGCTTGTTTCTGACCGCATTTTTTGATCTGTCTCGGATTGCCGCTCTGGGAATTGTGTTCTACTTGATAATGGATATCGCCATTCACTGGGGCGTGCTTCGCTACTTGCGTGAGGACATCAAGGCCAAAGCGTGGGTACCCGTTACAGCCATTGCTCTCGATTTACTGGCGCTCGGAGGTTTTGTCTGGGTCAAACTGAATACGGATCCGTTCGTGATCGGCGTGGCCGTAGTGGCGATGGTCCTAATTGCGGTTGGCGAGCAGGTATTTCTTAAAAAAACGTCGGGGGTAGAGCCGCCGACTGGAGAGCACACTCATTCTCATCACCACTGAATTAACCAATTGAAATGGAGCTTTGAATATGATTGAAGGTAACATGTTAGGAAACACCATGGGCGCGGGCCACTGATTATGGATGCTGGTTGTTGCCATTATTGTTGTGATACCGACGTGGCGTATTTGCCAGCGTGTTGGGTATCCGGGAATTTTGGGCGTTTTGATATTGATTCCACTCGTTAATCTTGCCTTTCTCTATTTTGGGTATACGGATTTAATGGTTGATGGGGCACCTTCACCCCATCAATCTGATACCACCCTCAGATGGTTGATAGATCGACTCCGTAGTTGAGTTCCTCTGCGAAGTCCGGCAGTCCGTAACCGATGGTTTTCTTGTAGAAAGGAGAGACCTTCGCAGTCGGTGCCTTCTTCTTGTGCTTCGTGGTGTAGAGCATTCGTGCCCGCATCACCTCGAAGGAGTAACCGCGCCCTTCACGGTTCTTGTCCTTGGCCAGTCGGTTGATGGACTCCGTGTAAGCGTTGGTGACGGGCATGTCCGTCTCGAAGTAGGTCATGGTCTCTTCGCGCCAGTTTCCCACTGCCCTGACCAGATCGCTCCAGACTTCCTTTTGGCCCTTCGGGATGGTGGCTATCCACTCGTCCAGGGCGGCTTCTGCCTGGAGCCGTGTGGTGGCGTCCCAGATGCCGTAGAAGCGCTCCTTGTGCTCGTAGGCGGCCAGCAGTTGCGGGAACGCGCCTGTCCAGGTCTCCATGATGAGGCGCTCCCGGTCTGAGACTTCGTGAGCGCGTTTCAGCAGGATTTTCCGGTCTCCCTTGAGAGTCCGGCTCTGGGACGGTTTCAGCTCCTTTCTGAGGCCCTTGCGCACTCTCTCTAGGGCATCGTTGGCCATGCGCACCACATGGAACTTATCGACCACGATACGGGCCTGGGGCAGCACAGCCTTGACCGCTGCCCGGTAGGGGTTCCACATGTCCATGCTGACGATCTCGACCTTCTGCCGGTCTTTCAGCTTCATCAGGTAGTTGGTCACCACGTCCTGGCGGCGGGTGGCCAGCAGGTCGAGCAGGGTTCGCTCCTCAATGTTGGTCAGAATGCAGCGGTAGCGCTTGTTCAGGTATAGCTCGTCAATGCCCAGGATGCGGGGCGTCTCGAAGCGGTGCCAGCGCCCCAGGAACTCGGCGCGGGCGTTGAAGATGTCGCGCACCGTCTTCTCGTCCAGGCCGGTCTGTGCCGCCACAAAGGTGTAGGGGTGGTTGAAGGATTCCTTCTCCACGTACTCATGCAGCCGCAGTGTCATACGGAATCCGTCCACCATCTCCGGTAGCTGGGGCCTGAATGTTGTCTTGCAGGCCCGGCAGGTGTATCGGCGGCGGACCACCCAGAGAGTGACCCGCTTGCCGTGGATGGGCAGATCACGATAGGGAACGTCACGCTTGCCGAACCGTACGAACTCACCCTGCACGCCGCATTCCTCGCAGGCGATGGGATCGGGCACGTCCACCTGGAAGTGCATTTCGTCGTCGGTTGATTTGCAGCCCAGTACTTGGTATTGCGGCAGGTGAAGGATGTTGTCGGGAAGTTCGGTCATGGTGTTGTATAGGCGTAGGTGTCAGTCAGATCCATCCGGCTCGGCATTGGTGTTTGCTTTTTTACCCAACAAGCTGCTGGAAACGAAAAGTAAGGCACCGAGGACAATTGCAATATCAGCCAGGTTGAAGGCCGGCCAATGCCAGTCTCGCCAATAGAAATCAAAGGAATCCACAACATAGCCGCGAAAGACCCGGTCAATCAGGTTGCCCATGGCGCCACCGAGGATAAGACTGTAAGCGATGGCTTCTCCTTTATGACGATTTTCAAGGATCAGCTTGATCAGAAAAATCGAGACCACTACCGCGATTCCGATAAATAAGTAGCGCTGCCAGCCTCCACCATTCGCAAAAAGACTGAATGCGGCACCGGTGTTCCATAGGTGCACCCAGTTAAAGAACGGGGTCACCGAAACATACTCGCCATAGGCCATTGATTGCTGCACCAGCCACTTTACAGCCTGATCAGACGCTGCCAGCAGGCCCGATATGGACAATAGGGCATACGGCGAGAGCTTTTTGCCAATAATGAGCATTATTTAACCCTTCAACGCCAAAATGCGTCTGGCACCGTTAAGTACAATGCCCCCCGCGATGGTGCCGATAATCAGATCCGGATAATTGGAACCGGTCCACGCGACCAGGGCGCCGGCGGTGATGACCCCCAGGTTGATCACCACGTCGTTGGCCGAGAATATCCAGCTTGCCTTCATGTGCGCCCCGCCTTCCCGATGTTTGGATATGAGCAGCAGACAACTGGTATTGGCAATCAATGCGACGAATGCGATAGCCATCATCACCAGCGATTCAGGCTCACTACCGAATACAAAGCGTCTCACCACCTCTACGAGCACGCCCACAGCCAAGATCAGTTGCAGTACACCAGCAAGATGCGCGGCACGTACCTGCATTTTCACGCTATGTCCAACCGCATAAAGGGCAAGCCCGTACACCGCCGCATCGGCAAAATTGTCCAGGGATTCTCCAATCAGGCCGGTGGACTGGGCGATCAGACCGGCAGTCATTTCCACCACGAACAGAAGTGCATTGATGCCGAGCAACCAGCGCAGGGTCCCGGATTCTTGCTTAGCAGAAGCTGCCGAAAACTCGGCGGCCTTGATGGTCTCCGGATTTGCAGCGACGGTTTCCTGAAGCGAGGCGCCTAGCCCCAAGGTCTTCAGTTTCGAGGTGACGGGCTCGACCTCGCCGTCATGCACGACCTTCAGCCGGCGGTTCGACAAGTCGAAGGACAGCGCCCGAATCTCCTCAAAGCCGTTCAGGGCTAGGCGAATCATTCGTTCTTCTGATGGACAGTCCATCTTCGGCACGGCATAAACACTGACCCATCTCCCTGGCGCCTCGGAGGAGGCCTGTATATCGGTATCCGCTGCGGACGTTGCATCACCGCCACAGGCGCCACCACAGGATTTGCTCATGATACGACTCCACTTGAACAATGTTGTGGTACCATTTAAAACTATAAAGCTACTATAAGGTCAATAGAGTAAAGAATCCGTTGGGGAGGAGGCTGATGCGCATTGGTCAGTTGGCGCAGTTGGTAGGGGTCGAAACACAGACGATCCGCTTCTATGAACAGCAGGGCTTGTTGCCGCCGCCTGATCGGCAGGACAACGGTTACCGTGTCTATACCGAGAAGCATGGTGAGGGGCTGGCCTTCATCCGTCGCTGCAGAATCCTGGGCCTGTCACTGGCTGAGATTCACGAACTACAGAGCTATCAGGACGACCCTCATCAGCCTTGTACCGCCGTCAACGCCTTGCTCGATGATCACATCTCTCATGTGCGGTCGCAGATAACCGCTCTGCAAGCGCTTGAGAAACAACTCGTTTCACTGAGAGCGAGTTGCAACGATGACCGGGAAGTTGAGGCGTGTGGGGTTCTTGCTGGAATTAGCGAAGGAAACATGCACCAGCAGTAGGTGAAGCATCAACCAGATAATCCGATGAGATGCCGGTCTGTCTCACTCTCATGCAAAGGTAAGATCAATCATTTAATCCGCTTACCCTCTATTTTCTGGCGTTTGCGGATTGGCCATGTAACAAACGTGGCGACTGAGTTTTGAAGAGGCGTAGAAAATAGAAGTGTGTACCGTTTTTGACTGCAGTTTAGCTTCGAATGTTTAACTACTGGAAGAAGGGATGATCTGAGTTGCTCGTCGCTCAATTTCCTTAATGTAGTGGAGTTATGATGAATACGAAATTTTGCAAAGTAACGGCAATATTTTCCTCGTTAGAACTTGAAAAAGTCGAGGGCGCGCTGAAAGCAATTGGCGTGTCCGGCTTGACGGTTTCCAAGGTACGCGGTTTCGGCGAGTACCGGAACTACTATGCAGAGGACACTATGGCTGACTGGGTTCGCGCCGAGATATTCGAGGAAGCGGGTCGGGCGGAAAAAATAGTGAAAACCATTGCCCGGACGGTCCACAAGGGGCTCGACAGCGACGGGTTTGTGGCCGTTCTCCCGGTAGAAGATCTGTTGCATATTCGCGACTTCAAGGACGTGCCGTAGTCGAATCTACTTGTTAAAACTCAGTAGAAGGCGGAGGTTCTGACCGCGTGAGTAGAGGGATAGTTTGCGCTTCCGGCAAGGGTGTCTAGACTTGAAACTGATCTTCGTCGAACCATTCGTTGAACGGGGTTCCATATTTTTTGTGCAATAGAGAGTTAGATCTCACGAACCTGTGCCAGAGTAAACTTGAGAAGTTAGACGTTATGAGCGCTACACAACAATACTCATTGCTGCTGGGGTTAGCCCTGGGTGTCCTGGGTACGGTGTTGAGCCTTTATGGCTTGGCTCGTAGTTTGGGGGCGACACGGCAGGAGCCGGGAAAGGATGTGCCGGCGAGTGCGGGGGTGCTGTCACGCGATCCGGTCTGGGGACGTTATCATGCGCGCTATTACGGTTATGCGTTGCTGTTCTTGGCGTTCGATATGGAGATGGCCTACATGTACCCTTGGGCGGTTGTGTTCAAGGAGGTAGGGCTGGTTGCTTTACTTGATATGGGCGTGTTTCTTGCGATTCTCTTTCTCGGGCTGCTTTACGGATGGAGCCAGGGCGCTCTGAGGCGGCAGTGATGTCTGAGGCCGCAACGACACTTGCCGGCGCACGCAAAGGGCGTCCATCTATCCTGCGAAGGTGGGTTGGGCAGGCTCTGGCGCGCAATTTGAGCTGCCTGGTAGTCCCTGGGCCGGAAGTGGCCCTGGCGCATGGGCTGGACCTGGCGGCCGCAGACATGCGCATCGCCGCCACGCCGCGCGATGCCACTGTGCTTCTGATTGTCGGTGAGCTATCTCAGAAGTTGGATGAGGCCACAGCAGTGCTCTATGCCCAGATGCCTAGGCCGCGAGCTATTCTAGTGCTCGGTGGGTCAGCACCTTCGTCTTTACCTCAAGCTGACGTTTCTGCGGATCTCTCACAAACCGAACTGATGGAGGCGGCCACTCGGCTGCAGCGGTTGCTGGCCGAAGGCGCCTTCGCCGCCTCGCCCGACGATTTTGACTCATCAATCCTGCAAACCAAAACCGAATACGTCTGCCCCATGCACCCAGAAGTGGTGGAAGACGAACCAGGTAGCTGTCCCAAATGCGGCATGGACTTGGTGGCGCGCGAAGCCGGCGGCGACTCTGATGCCGGGGAACACGACGAGAACCGCGGCCACGAGCACCACGAACATCATCATGATCATAAGCATGAGAGCGAGGGACACGATCATCACCATGCTCACCACAATGATCATGGACAGAGTCATGAGCGCCATCACGGCCATCACCAGAATCATAAACACGCTCATGACCACGAACAGCATCAGGGCGACGACGATCACGAGCATGCTCATTGCCATGAGCATGAGGATCATCAGGGCCAGGATCACGGCCACCAACAGGAACCGGCTCAAGAACAATCCGGCACTGAATATATCTGTCCCATGCATCCAGAAGTAGTCAGAAGCGAGCCGGGCAGGTGCCCCAAATGCGGCATGGATCTAGAACCGCATAAGCCCGGAGAAGACGAGAGCGTGAAGGAAGATGTGTCGGAGCACGATCACGAGCACCACCATGACCATTCCGGGCACGACCATGACGGGCATGATCATTCTGACCACGACCACGACCACGACCACGACCACGACCACGACCACGACCACGACCACGACCACGACCACGACCACGACCACGACAGTTCCGGATTCATGTCCATGGTCGAGGTTACCAAAGACCTGCCCCGCAGTGCCGATGGTTTGGCAATGGACTGGCTTGAGGTGCCCTTCGGCCCCTGCTTTCCCGGTTTGCCGGGCGGATTGAAGCTAACCTTGACGCTCGACGGCGATGGGGTGACCGAGGGCCAAGCAACATCTCTGGTAGCTATGAACACGTCATCTGAAGAGGTGGCGGTCGAAACCTTCATCGAGCGCCTGGCGGCGGCTATGCCGTTGGCACCGGTAAGTTATCGCCTCTTGGCCTGTCGCGCTATCGAGCAGGCGGCCGGTCTGGAGCCAGATCCGGCCGTCGAGCGGGGCCGGGCGGCCGCTCTTGAGCGCGAGCGCATCGCCAGCCACCTGGGCTGGCTGGCTCAGTTGGGGCGCCAGCTCAGCTTTGTCTGGTTAACGCGTCGTGCGGCGGCTTTGCAATTGGAAACCCAGCGCGCCGACCGGGAGCAGCTTGTCGCCCTGCGACCGGCGCTGCAGTCGCTCATTGCACGGCTCGAGCATACGCCCCTCCTCAAAGCGCGCTTGAAAGGCATCGGAGCTTTGCCCCACGGCTCCCAGGATCTACGAGGCACGGTGGCCCGCGCCTCCGGCCGAACCGAAGACGCCCGCCAGGCGGATGCAATGTATCGCGAGCTGGGTTTCGAAATGCGCGCTGAGAGCGCCGGGGACGCCTGGGCGCGTCTCCGGCAGCGGCATGTTGAGATCATGACCAGTCTCGACCTCGTGGAGGTGGCCGGAGACCCTGAGCTCCCCAAGCTGCGCGCCATCGACAACCCTTCCGGAACGGGAGAGGCGACCGTGGAAACGCCGCGTGGCCGCGCCACATTGCGACTAACGCAGGAGCGAGGGCAGGTGGTATCGGTCGAGCTGGATAGCGCCTGCAGCCAACATATCGGCTTGGTCGCCGATTTGGTCGAGGGCCAGGAGCTGGGCGATGCCCTGGTGGCGGTCGGGTCACTGGATCTCTCGCCCTGGGAGGTGACCTCATGACTGTCGCCTTAGTGTTGCTCACCTTGCTGGTTGGCGCTTGGTTACTGGCTGTGATTGAGGCCTGGCTAACGACCGGCCGCCTGCGACCGGTTGCGCCGCTGCTGGCGGGCCTGTCGCACCTGGGCCGGGAGTCCATCCTGGCGCGCAAACCCGACCGGTTGTTTTTCGAGACCGCGCCAGTGTTGTTGCTGGTGGTAGCGGTGCTCGGTGCTGCCGTGCTTCCGCTGGCGCCGGATCTGGTCATCGCTGATCTGGCCACCGGCGCCTTGTTTCTTAACGCGGTGCTTGCCTATGTGTTGGTATCGCTGATTATGGCGGGTTGGGGCCCGAATGGCGCCTACGCGATGGTCGGTGGCTGGCGCTTTCTCGGCCAGCTTATCGCCTACTCCATGCTTATCGTCATGCCCATTACGGCGACCGCCATGCGCGCTGAGTCCCTGCTAAACAGTGCCATCGTCGAGTCTCAGGCCGGTTTATGGAACATAGTTTACCAACCGCTGGGCTTTGTGTTGTTTTTCATCGCCGCTATCGCGTTGGCGTTCCGCTCACCCTTCGACCTGCCTACCGCACCCGGTGAGTTGGCCGGCGGGGTCGACGCCGAATACACCGGCGTGCGCCTGGCAGTGTTGCGGCTGGCACGGTTGGTGATGGTAATCACCCTGTCTGCCGCGACCACGGTGTTTTTTCTCGGTGGCTGGCAGGGGCCGCTTTTGCCGCCCTGGGCCTGGAGCCTGATCAAGACTCTGGCGGTAGCCGTATCGATGTTGTTGGTCGGCTTTTATTTACCTCGTATTCGCGAGGCGGATCTGCTGGGCTGGTGCTGGAAGCTCGGGATCCCTCTGGCATTGCTCAATATCTTGATAGTCGGATTGCTCATCCTGGTGGTGCCTTAATGGTTGTTCAGGCTTTTTTTGTCGGCGTATTCGGGCTGGCAGCGATTGGTTTCGGTGTGGCGGTGTTCCGTACTGCGTCTATGGTGCGTTCTGCATTGGCGCTGCTGTTTTCGCAGGCCGCCGTGGGCTGCATGTTTCTGGCCATGCAGGCCGAATTCCTGGGCGTGCTGCAGATTATGATGATGGCCACCGAAATGAGCATCATGGCCATCTTCATGGTGATGTTCATGATGGACCCCGGTGGGCTTGGCGGGATGGATATGAGCCACCAGAAGCGCTTTTCGATTGGCGCCGGAGCCATTGCCGCCGCCACCGCCATCTCGGTAGCGCTGTTCTCTGATTGGGGACCGATAGTCGCCGAGGCGCCGGATGCCGCAATGCAAACGCGGGAACTCGGTTTTGAAATGTTGGGTCGCTCTATGCTGGTTTTCGAGACCGCCGCCATCACCATCCTGACCGCAATGATCGCGGCTACGGCAGTAGCGATTCCGGTGCGCCAGCCCGGCGTCGACACAGGAAAGCTCGACAAGGGAAACGGTGATAAAGAACAGGAGGCTTCAAAATGACTCCGGTACTGATCCTGGCACTTCTGACCGGCGCCATTCTCTTTGGTGTCGGTATCTATGGCGCGCTCTCGCAGACTAATCTGGTCATGATAATGATGGGCGTGGAGCTGATTCTGGCGGGCGCGCTGGTGAACCTGGTGGCCTTTTGGCGCTTTCTGCATCCGGAGGTCTACGCCGGACAGATGTTTGTGCTGGTGGTGATGACGGTTATGGCAGTGGAGATGGCCGTCGGTTTCGGCGTCGCAATTGCACGCTTCCGGGCCAAGGGCTCGGTCGAGATGGAAGAGGCAGGAGACCTGAAAGGATGAGTGACCTGGTCTTTCCCATAGTGTTCCCTTTGCTTGCGGCCGCTGCCATTCTGCTGCTGCGCCGGGGAGCGGCTATTTTGGCGTTGGCCGGGGTCGCACTCAGCCTGGCGGCAAGCCTTAGGCTTTTAGGGGCGACCGCCAGTGGTGACTCCGCACCCCTGGTGCTGCCAGGCTTGCCGGATCTGCCCTTGCGGTTGACCGCCGAGCCGCTAACCGCGCTGTTCAGTGTGTTGGTGGCCGCCGTGGCGACTTGCGTACTGATTTATTCGGTGGGCTATATGAAGCGGGAGTCCGGTTTACCCCGATTTTTTGCCCTCATGTCCCTGTTTGTTGCCGCCATGCAGGCCCTGGTGCTGGCCGGCGACTGGATTCTGGTGCTCGTCGCCTGGGAGCTGATCGGGTTGTGCAGTTACCTGCTGATCGGCTTCTGGTTTCAGCGACCCGAAGCGGCGAACGCCGCGAGCCGTGCCTTTCTCTACACCCGCAGCGCCGACCTTGGTCTGTACATCGCTATATTTATCCTCATCGGGGCGGCAGGCACCAGCCAGATCGCCGCCACCCTGAATGTCGACGGAGGCACCGCCGTGGCGGCCGGGCTTTTGTTGCTGCTGGCCGCCATGGGCAAGTCCGCCCAGGTCCCCTTGCAGGATTGGCTTATGCGCGCCATGGCGGGGCCAACACCGGTGTCGGCGTTGTTGCATTCGGCGACATTGGTGGCAGCTGGCGCCATTTTACTGATCCGCGTAGCGCCGCTGCTGGCGCCGAACGTTTTGCTCGCTATTGGGCTGGTGGGCGGTATTACTACCGTGGCGGCAGGGCTGATTGCGCTGGCCGAACGCGACCTCAAACGCCTGCTGGCAGCCTCAACCGCCAGTCAGTATGGTCTGATGCTGATTGCGGTCGGCGCCGGTGTGCCGCTGGCGGCGTTGCTGCATCTGCTCGCCCATGCCGCCATCAAGAGCGGCCTGTTTTTAGCGACTGGTGAATTTCAGCATGCGCGCGGCGGCACGGCTTTGAGGTGCTTGCGGGGTGTAGGGCGCGATCGGCGCTGGACTTTCCTCGGCTTCGCATTGGCAGCGATGGCCCTGGTGGGTGCTCCACCGCTGAGCGGCTTCTTCTCAAAGGACGCGGTGATCGCCGCCGCGCTGTCCGCACCAAGTACCGCCTGGCTCGCTCCGCTGGCACTGGCGGGCACACTGCTGACTGGCGCCTACCTGGCTCGCGCGCTTCGGATGCTATGGCTCGAGCGCGAGGAGGGCGAGAGCGAAAGCCGTCCGGTCGCCGGTGCCCGCTGGATGGGGGTGGGAGTATGGGCCCTGGTAATCCCAGCCGTCTTCCTGGGTCTGACCTTCGGTCCCATTGAAGCCTTGTTGGGTTTACCCGGCCCTGAAGCCCATGGCACTACCGCCATGCTGTTCGGACTTCTCGCGGCAGTGGTCGGCCTGGCGCTGGGCTGGCTGGTACCGGCACCGCGCCTGCTTGGCCCTTTCCACCCCTGGGCACAATCGGGGCTGGTCATCGCCGGAGGGCTCACCTTCTGGATCGGCCGACCAGCCATGGCCATTGCCTACGGCTGCCAGCGCCTGGAGCGTGGCCTATACGCGACCGTCCTGAGTGTCGGCCGTGGAGGCCTCTTCATTGCTCGAGGTTGCGGGCGCGTGGAACGAGGTTTGTATGCGGCGGTGTTGGGTACTGGCCGTGCCAGCTTGGCCGTGGCGCATTTGGTTCGGGTAGGAGATGAGCGCCGAATCGACGGCCTGATCTTCTCCCTGGTGGCCGGCGTGCGAGGCTGGGGAGACCGTGCCCGCTCCCTGCAAAGCGGTTGGATTCACCACAGTCTGGCTATCAGCGCCGTGGTTACCGCCGTAACACTGATCATACTGCTTTCGGCTTCATTGAGTTTCTAGAGGACAGCCATACTCATGCTACCAGTTGTATCACTTACTCTGTTTTTGCCGCTCGCCGGTGCCGTCCTGATTCTGGCCCTTCCGAGGCCAACGGCGCGAACCGTACACAGCATTGGTATTGGCACCGCCGGTTTAACTCTGGTCGGCGCGCTGGCCATGTGGCTGGAGGGAGTGAGTGGCGCGGGCTTTTCCCAAGTCGAAGAGCTCGAATGGATTCCGGCCATCGGTGCCGCCTACCGGGTCGGGGTGGATGGTATCAGCCTGCCCTTAGTGCTGCTGAGTGCCATGCTGTTTTTGGTGGCGTTCATCTATGCTTCGTCGCTGCGCGAGCGCCCGCGCGCCTACGTGGCTTTGGTTCTACTTCTGGAAACTGCGGCTATCGGCACCTTTACCGCCCTCGACGGAATTCTGTTCTATGTGTTCTTCGAAGTCTCCCTAGTGTCGATGTATTTCATGATTGCCGGCTGGGGGCATGAGGACCGGCAGCGGGCGGCTCTGATGTTCTTTATCTACACGCTTCTGGGCAGCCTGCCGTTATTGCTCGCCATCCTGGGGCTTTACCTCGGCAGTCCCGATCCCAGCTTCGACATGCGCGCCTGGATCGCTAATCCACCGCTTGAAGGGGCCGCGGCCATGTGGGCGTTGGTCGCCATGCTGGTTACTTTCGCGGTCAAGATCCCCGCCGTACCGCTGCACACTTGGTTACCTGCCGCCCACGTTCAGGCGCCGACTATCGGCAGTGTCATCCTGGCCGGCATCATGCTGAAATTTGGAACCTATGGGCTGGTTCGCTTCGCTCTACAAATGACTCCGGAGGCGTTCCGCGAAGCCGGCGTCGTTGTTTTGGTTTTCGGTGTCATCGGCGCGCTCTATGGCGCCTTCGCCGCTCTGGCGCAGACCGATCTCAAGCGCCTGGTGGCCTATACCTCGATCAACCACATGGGCTATGTGATCATCGGCGTCGCCGTGGCCGCACTGACCCTAGACCCCTCAGTGCGTGCCACCGCCCTCGATGGCGCCGTCCTGCAGATGTTCAGTCACGGCCTGGTGACCGGTGCATTGTTCTTCCTGGTGGGCATGATTCAGGAGCGTGCGCATACTCGGGAAATGGGTGAATTCGGTGGCCTACTTAAAACGGTTCCGCTGCTGGGCTGGTCATTTATGCTGGCAGCCTTCGCGTCCCTTGGTCTGCCTGGTCTGGCGCACTTTCCGGCCGAGTTCCAGATATTTCTCAGCACTCTGGGCACTGTGCCCGCCGCTGTTGTCGCGATACTGGGCATCGCGATCATTGCCGGCACTTTTCTCAAGGCAATCCGCGAAACCTTCCTTGGCGAGCCCCAGCAACGCTGGCATAGCATGCCCGACCTGAGCGTGCGGGAACTGCTCGCCGTGGCGCCACTGCTGGTGCTTACCCTAGTTACCGGGGTGGCGCCGTCCTGGGTGCTGGACATCATTCATCGGACGACCTCGGCGTTGGTGCTGTAATGGGTCATGACCTTGCGTTATTAATTCCCGAAATAGCCGTTCTGTTAACGGCGGTCGGTGCACTGATTGCGGAAATGCTGCGCTGGCCGCGCGTTGCCTTGGCGGTTGCCATCGTGGGCCTGTTCATCGCCACGGGCTTGACCTTGAGTATGCTGGGCACCGACGCCGCCGTGTTCGGGGGCAGCTTCCGAATCGACACGCTCAGTATTTGGGCCAAACTTATCCTGTTGCCCGCCACCGTGCTTTCCCTGTTGCTGGCGCGCGTGGATGTGCGAGGCACCGTTCGTGAGGGCACGGTCTACAGTTTGCTGTGCTTTGCCACTTTTGGTGCACTCGTTCTGGCCGGAAGCGGCGATATGATGTTTCTAGTGCTGGGCGTCTTGTTGACCAGCCTGGCCAGCTTCGCGCTGGTGGCCTACCCGGACGATGACCCGGCCACCGAAGCCGCCATGAAATACTTTGTATTCGGCTCGGTTACCGGCGCGGTGATGGTCTTTGGCTTGAGTTACTGGTTCGGCGCCGCTGGCTCCACGCTGCTCTCTGATCTCGCGCGCGCCGACGCCATGCCGCTAGCCGCCATCCTCGGCCTGGTGACGGCGATTGTCGGCCTCGGCTATAAGGCGTCATTGGTTCCGTTTCATTTCTGGGTGCCAGACGCTTATCAAGGCGGGCCCTTATCGATAGCCGCCTACCTGTCTGTGGTGCCCAAAGTCGGCGCTCTGTTCGCGCTAACCCAAGTGCTTCGAGACCTGCCCATGGAGAGCGGTTGGCCCGCAGCTATTGCGGGGCTGGCGGTACTGAGTATGACGTACGGCTACCTCGCCGCATTGGCGCAGGATAATGTCGTTCGGCTGTTGGCTTACTCATCAATTGCGCAGTCCGGTTACTTCCTGCTGGGCATTTTGGCCGTGGGCTCAAGCGCGCTTGCCTTGCCATCGATCATTCTATTCGCCGCCGCCTACGCGGCCATGAACCTAGGTGCCTTCGCCATTGTTGCCATGGTCGGACGCACCTTGACCGATTTCAATGGCCTGGGGCGCAACAGGCCATTAATGGGGATCGCAATGGTGCTATTTCTGCTGTCGTTGGTCGGCATTCCGCCACTTGCTGGTTTCGTGGGCAAGTTCCTGATTTTTGCGGCTGTCATAGATGCCCAATTCACGTGGCTGGCGGTGGTGGGGATTGTCAATAGTGTGCTTTCGCTGGCGGTGTATTTGCGCATTATTGTACCCATGTACCGGCAAGGGGAGGCGGCTCCGAATGCCCCCGAATATTGGCTGAGCATGGTGGCGATAACCGCGCTTTCAGGCACGGTCATCATCGGGTTGGCTGCGCAGTTCTTCCTTGTGATTCCGATGACGTAATGGCATTCCTAGTACCATGGTCGCTGACGTTTTAAGCGACGTATTTTTAAATTCAGACAAGAGGTTTAGCATGAAAGTTGAAACTATTTTTGACCTGATTGAATGGAGCCGAAAGTTGCACGGGAGCCTGGCAAAGTGCCTGTCTCATTGCGCTCCGCTTCATCAAAATGAACGCGCTTCTCTGCTGCTTGAGTATCTGGCCTCGCACGAAGCGGAAATAGAGAAAATAGTGGCAGGGTTTGAACAGCAGGCTGATCCCAGCGCAGCTCGCACTTATGTGTACGATTACATGCCGCACACTCCTATTACCACCCACCTGGATTGCGACGATCACTACGCCAAAATGGATGCCACTTCAGTAGAGATGGAAGTGGTCGATTTCCACGAACAAATCATCAGTCTTTACCGAACGCTTATCGAAAAGGCAGAAATACCCGAGGTCACAGAACTGGTGCAGTCATTGCTGGATATGGAAGAGCATGAAACCAAGCGCTTGGTACGGCAGATAGGGCGCATGGATGACATGTAAGTAAAATAGGGCTATCCGTTTTTGCTGGAGTCAGCGCGCGGAGGCCGCTGCCGGCCCGGTACTTCTTGGCGGGCGGAAATGTCTCCCGCTAGGTTTGCTTGAGGAGAACTGGTGCAAAGCCACCACCTGGGGTGCGAAAATTGGTGGTCTGGCCCCGATACAAGCGCGCCGCCGCCAACAGCAGCTCGCCGCGATAGGTATATAGACGTACGTCGACCTTGAGCATTTCCCTCTCGTCATCGACCATCACCAGGCGTTCTGAAGGTGGCACATAGGTCTGCGCGATGTAGTCGCTTTCTAGAATTCGGGCAAAGGCGCTTTTTGTGAGTTTGCTGCCTTTGTAAACTCCTTTGCTGCCATGACCCGCTACAGGTTTGAAAAACAATTGCTGTCGCTGCCGCCAGAGTTCTTCGCCATTGGCGGCATCGACTAACTGGGTGCGCGGAATACTTTGGCGAAGCAATTCGGCGTTCTCAGCGCTCAGGCCCCACTCCCTCAAGGTCGTTTGATCTGACAGAACAGCCAAATTGCGTTTGTTCGCGAACAGTGCGTGAATGTGGGGGTTGGGGGTTATAACAGCGCCTCCCTCCGACCAGGCCGCGCGTAAGGTGGCGTGATCGGGGGCTTCGAGTCCGAAGTCCACCAACCGATTGTACACCAGATCGATTCGTTTGCCGTTGCCGTACAGCACTCCGTTATTAAGCTGAAAATCTTTGGGGGACAGAATGTGGGTCTCGATTCCGCCCCTCTGCAGCAACCTCTGAGCGAGCCTGAATTCCGGATAGAGGTACTGTTCCTCTGGCTGATCATCGACGATCGCGATTGTCTCCAGGCGTCTGCTGCCGCGCTGGGCGCGCCATTCGCTTTCGAACTGACGGATCACCTCGCGGTCAAAGTCCTCGGTCCAGAGTTCATTGGTCGCACCGCCACAGCATCGTTTTTGGGCACGGACAAGAATCGCATTGAGAAACGCACCTCCGGCATTGGTGTTAATCTCGATTAGACGTGGTCCATCGTCGCCAAGATGGAAGTCATAGCCCATAAAGGCACCAGCGGGACCGGGGTCGAGCCGTGCTGTCGATGGTGCCCAGGACAACACCTTCTCTCGATAGTCGGAGAGCGCAGCGGCCGCTTCCAATGCGCGAACCAAGGCCTGCATCTTGGCCAGATCTTGGTCGGGAACAAAGACAGCAACGTTGGAGAAAAGTTGATGCCAGGCCTCGCTGGACAAAATATCCTCGGCGTCTTCACCCAGTAGATGGGCGATATCCTGAGCTACCGCTGGCCGATCGAGAGTGACGCAGGAACAACTTTGGTTGAGTCTTTTTGCCTCTGCCTGCTGTGAAGTTTCATTAGTTGGGTGCACAGGTCATACCAAATGATCGTAGGTTTACGAAAGTTCTCGGGATTGTAGCAAAATGCGCTGTACTTGGGCCATGGAACCCGCTTGATGAAGCGGTGGATTTGGTAACGAGTGGTTTTTCAGTCCGCACTTTCTCAAATGGGCATTTCATCGTCCGGTACCGTAAGCCCAGGAAAGGGCGTCGGCCAGGGTAACTTGGCCCCTTGTTGGTTCACCAGCTACGTCTCTTCTATCGGGGTCGATTGTCCCGTCCGGCTCAATCCCGGACATTGCTCGGGGGCGCTTGGATGGAGTTCCTCTTCTTCTTGACGCTCCGCTTCCCGCTCAGACTCTCTCAGCAGCCATTGCTCCATGCGGGCATGCATCATTGCGTTTTTCTCTTCGCGGCGCCTAATGTCTGTCGCAAGGTCTTTATGAAGAGAGAAAGCCATTAGGACCATCAGCAACATAAAAGGAAATGCGGCGACAATGGAAAGAGTGCGGAGCCCGTTCAGCCCGCCGCTCAGCAAGAGCACGGAGGCCATTAACAGCTGCAAGCAGCCCCAGAGCACTCGAACAAAGCGTGTTGGCGTTAGTACACCCTTGGAGGTGAACATGCCCAGTACGAAGGTGGCTGAGTCCGCAGAGGTGACCACAAACATCGAGACCAGTATGACCGCCAGAACAGCGGCGACCCCACCCCAAGGCAGTTGATCTAAAAGTACGTAAAGACCGGATGGAACTTCTTCTGCCACGGCATCGGCGATACCGACGCCTTCAAACAGTTCGAAATGGATGGCGGAACCACCAAAGGTTGAGAACCACAGCATGCTCAAGGCGACGGGAATGACCATTACCCCCATGACGAACTCCCGAATGGTTCTTCCCCTTGATATTCGGGCGATAAAACTCCCCACGAAGGGCGCCCAGCTTAACCCCCATGCCCAGTAAAACATGGTCCACTGCTCCACCCACTTTTCGTCGGAGTGGGGGGCGGTTACCAGGCTCATTTCGATGAGGTTTCCGAGATACTCGCCAAGCGTTTGGGTGAGCTCACCAAAAATAAAGGCCGTGGGGCCCGTGACCAGGACGAAGAGCAGGAGGCCGCTCGCGATTACAAGGTTGGCGTTACTGAGATGGCGTATGCCCTTGTCGAGTGGCGTCATGGCCGATATGGTAAAAAGCGTTGCAAGCCCTCCCAGGATCATAAACTGCGATGTGGTCGAGTAATCCATTACACCCAGCCGGGAGAGGCCGCTATTGACCTGCAGCGCGCCAAGCCCCAGAGTCGTTGCAACCCCGAACAAGGTGGATACTACCGCCAGAATATCGATGGCTTTTCCCCAACCGCGGTCTACTCGCTCTCCCAACAGGGGGCGGAATGTTTCGCTGATCAAACCATAGCTATTGTGGCGAAAACGGACATAAGCGATAGCCAGACCCACAAGGGTAAAGTTGGCCCATTGGTGAAAACCCCAGTGAAAAAACGAGTAACGCATGCCCAGCTGCGCCGCCTCTACGCTGCGCGGCTCGGCAAGGCCCAGGGGCGGAACGTTCAAGTGCATGATGGGTTCCGCCACGCCCCAGAACACCAGTCCAACGCCCATGCCCCCCGAGAAAATCATGGCCAGCCAGCTGGTGAAGGAGAACTCCGGCAACTCGTTCTCCTGGCCCAGGCGGAGGTTTCCGAACCTGGAGAACGCCAGGAAAAAGATAAATAGTACAAAGCCGGTGGTTGCCATCAAGTACATCCAACCAACATTTTTGGCGGTTGCATCGAGGACTTTCTGGGCGATTGCTTCAACGGTTTCCGGCTGAAGGGCAGAGGTGACGACAAAGGCGGTAATAATGAGTAGTGAGGTGTAGAAAACCACCCCGACATCACCGAGGTGTCTCTTCAGGAAAGTTGTTAATCGGTTCATAAATAGCTCACCAGACAGTTCTCACGTTTCTACCCGTTTCGACGTAGGATCCATTAAAAATAATCATTGTCTCTCTTTTGAGAACCAGCGATACAAAGACACAAACAGAGCCGCGATGTACCAACCGTACAAATAGGCTTCAACTAATCCAATTAAAAATCCCGACCACGTAAGCCATTCGAAGCCGGGCAATAAAGGCGCCCAAGCTTCGTACATACGCATCTGCGCCGGGGCGAGCAGGCCAAAGCCTACGCACAGCAGATAGCTGATTACTAACAGAACTGACAGGGTGTTGCCTAGCGGGACGGTACGTAAACGGGTATTCACTACAGTAGAATCGTTCATAGCTAATTTCCTCTTCTCGTTACAGAAATTCTGAATTCTTTGCCTTAAACAAGCTTGTGTCGGCGATTTTGTCTGCTCAGTTTTTGACCGGCGTAAGCGCTTGTGCCGGCGCAAAGAGCCAGTGCTCTTATGCAGCTAAACCGCACGACTGGATCGAATTGCCATGCAGCCAAGCATATGTCTGTGCGACAGCCACATTATCAGTGGCGGGAGAATAATCCACTGCAGAAGTGGAGCTAGCCCCACGCCTAACAGCGGTATGACCGGCATTGAGTCTGCGTATGTCCACCGCTCTAGCGGGCCAGTCGCCAGCCATTCCATGACGATGGTCACGAGAAGTGCCGCAACCAGAAGGGTGATAGCAGGCTTTCGTTTTCCCTCGAGGAGCCATCGACGGTGTCCAAAGACTATTGAGGAAAACCAGAAGCTGGCCAGTAGAATCAGCACATCGCCGCCGGTAGCCTGGATACACAGCCAAACCACAGAGCCGTGAGACGAATTCGCCATACCCATGAACCAGGGTACTTGAAGCATCTCCCATAAAAAGTGCGTCAAAAAACCAAATCCCGCCAGGGGGAGTTCCGGCAAGACTACCGATAATCGGCTGGTGGGTGCTCCTTGGCGCATTCGTTCTATCACATTTTACTCCTGTTACGGGGTTTTCCACTCCATCTGTATAGTAAGGAGGAAGGACTCTAGCGACTAAGGCGGTGTTGCACTCTCGTCGGCGGCTGCCACAGCACCTCTCCCTTGCATCATGGCTATACCGACAATGACAACAATTATTCCAAGAATTTGGACGGGTTGGAGTCGCTCTTCAAAGAATATAAATCCAATTAGCAACCCAAGTGCCGGGGTTAGAAAGCTGAAGACGTTCAATCGGTTTAAGGGTGCGCGGGCCAGCAGGGCGAACCATAAATACATCATGGCGGCTGTCGCCAGAGCGGATAGAATGAGAAGGGAACCGGTGAACCGAAATGTCCACCGAATCTCCCACTGTTCGCCGCCCACCGCGGATGCAAGCAAGAGTATTCCGCCGCCTATTAATAACTGAACGGCCATGGGGGCGGCAATTGATCCGCCGGCACGCTTTTTTAATAGAATGTTGCCGATGGCTATTCCGATGGCGCCCATAAGAACCCAGATAATTCCCCATAGATAACCGGCATTGTTATTGTCGAATCCGGACCAAGAAAGCAAGGTGACGCCCAAAAAACCTGTGACAAGTCCGGCTATGCCCTTGCTCTTCAACGTTTCTCCGAGCCAAGCGGCGGCGATCGCTGCGGCAATCAGGGGCTGAGTACTTGCCAGGACAGTTGCCAGTCCCGGTGATAGGTGTCCTGCTGCTAGAAACATTCCGCCAAATCCCATCGCTGTATAGGACAATCCGATTAAGCTCAACAGCCCCAAGTCTCGGGGGCTAAAAGGGTAAGGCGCGCGCCGCCGCAGAACCAAGTGAACCGCGAAGAGCAGCCCTCCCGCAAGAAAAGCGCGCAAGGCAGCAAACAGCAAGGGGGGCGCGTCCGGCAGCCCGGTCACGATGAGCGGAAAACAGATGGCCCAGAGCAGTGCAACTACCAGCATCCATACAACGTTCTCGGCATTTGATTGAGTCTTCATAACGAATTAGGCGAGGTTTGTGTAAGGAGTATTCTTCGGTCATCCAGGGCACTTTTTAGATTTTTCCCTATCGTCGAGTATGCGGAGGCACTCGGTGGCAACTCCAGGGTTCATGCTGAGCGTTGACTTTAACGTTCTGGTCCACGAACAGGTAATACCCCTCTTTGAGTCGCGTCCACCAATCTTGCTTTATTGGAACGTCGTACTTGACGAGAATGTCTTCTACGCATTGGAGGCACAGCCTTGATGCATCATAGGAAAAATCGAGCTTACAAGAACTTCCATGAAAAACGACGTTATCTAGGCCGTATAGCTCGTCAATCTCTGCAACGGCGGCGTTCAGTTTTTCGGTAATGATTGGTTTACGAAGACCCAGCTGACGCTTCACCAAGTTGACTCCTGAAACGCCTAGTCGATGCTCTTTATGCTTCATTTTCTGTCAGCCTCCTTTCTTCCTTCTTCCAGCCCTCGGCGATAAGCCTCTTCCGCGTCTTGGTGCTGGTGTTCGCCGTTCCCGGTCTTCCCGTGACCGTGCCCCTTATGCATAAAAATGTGCATCAGCGGGCACAGCAGGATAATCAGAAAGGGAAGGTACGGAAAAACATGGGCGCCGTGCTCCACTAAGAGGAAGTAAAGCGCTGCGACAATCAGTACAATCGTCGTCAATCCGTGAAGGCTGTTCCAGTAGCCGGGTTTGTTAGCCATTAGGATTCTCCTGTGCCGAGGTGGCGGTCTCTATCGGTGTGAAATCGGGTCATTTATCGACACTCAGCTTCACTCGCTTAAGCAGAATTGAATTGCCGATGACTGATAACGAGCTCACGGTCATGGCGATTACGCCGATCATGGGGTGCAGTAACCCGACGGCGGCGATGGGTATAGCGGCCACATTGTAGGCACTCGCCCAAATCAGGTTCTGAACAATTTTTCCAAAGGTGGCTCGGGAGAGATGCATGGCTTCCACTACGCCGGTCAGTTCACCGCGAACCAGAGTCACATCGGCCGCCTCAATGGCCACATCGGCGCCGGCACCTATGGCGATACCCACGTTGGCCTGTTTCAACGCTGGCGCATCATTGATGCCGTCGCCTACCATGGCGACATGGTTGCCATGCTTCTTTTGCAGCTCACGGATCGCATCCACCTTTCCTTCCGGGAGCACTCCGGCTTGTACTTCGTCGATGCCCACTTCCTCAGCAACAGCGCGCGCTGCGCGTTCGTTATCGCCGGTGATCATTACCACATGCAGGCCCAACTCATGCATGCCGCGTATAGCGGCTACTGATTCCTCTTTGATGGTGTCGGCCACGGCAACAATGCCACACGCTTTCCCATCGACAGCGACCAGTACGGCGGTGCGGCCGCGCCCTTCCAGGCTGTCCAGATCCTCGTCCAACGCCTCTAGACCGCTTACTCCTTCTTCGTTCAGCAATTTGCGGTTGCCAATCAGAACCAACGCACCATCGACTTTGCCGGATACGCCGCGTGCGCCAGTGGAACGAAATTCTTTGACCTCCCCCGGGCTCACCTGACGCTCGCGGGCGCCTTCGACAATGGCGCGGGCAATGGGGTGCTCAGAGGCATTTTCCACCGTCGCGGCCCACTGCAGCAGTTGTTGTTCTGTGACATCGTTGGCCGTAACCACTTCAGTCAGTTTGGGCTCGCCCCGTGTGATAGTGCCGGTTTTATCAAGCACCATCACCTTGACGTCTTTGAAGGTTTGAATAGCCTCGCCGGAGCGAATCAGAATGCCTCGCTCGGCCCCAATACCCGAGCCCACCATCAGCGCGGTAGGCGTTGCCAAGCCCAAAGCGCAGGGGCAGGCGATAACCAGAACCGCAATGGCGGCGAGAATAGCCAGTACTGGGGTGGTCGCCGTTTGATCAACCCAGGGCAGAAAATCCGCGCCCCATGCAAGTATGGGGCGCAGGCTGTCGGCGGCAACAAACCACACCGCAAAGCTTGCCAGGGCAATCAGAATGACGATGGGCACAAAACGCCCCGTCATGCGGTCGGCGAATTCCTGAATGGGCACTCGCGAGCCTTGGGCCTGTTCTACCAGTTTGATCACCTGGGACAAAAAGGTATCGCCGCCCACCTTGGTGGCCTTGACCCGTAAACGTCCCTCTTTATTGATGGTCGCGCCAATGACGGTATCGCCCGGAGATTTATACACTGGAACCGACTCGCCGGTGGCAATCGATTCATCCAGATGGCTCTCGCCTTCTACCACTTCGCCATCCGTCGGCACCTTGTCACCGGGGCGGATCACCATGATGTCGCCCGGTTGCAGTTCCTTGACGGGAACTTCCTGCTCCTGGCCATCGCGTTCGACCCGTGCGGTCTTGGCGCCCAAGGTTAATAATTTTCGGATCGCCTGAGATGCACGGCCCTTGGCTTTGGCCTCAAGATAGCGCCCCAATAGGTGAAAGGTCATGATGGTGGCGGCCATTTCAATGAATGACGTCATGGTGACGAAAAAGCCTGCCAGGCCGATCAGGTAGGGCGGAACGCTGCCCATGGAAATCAGTACATCCATGTTGAAGGTGCGGTTGGTGAGCGAGCGCCAGGTGGACTTGTGAGTGGCTGCGCCGCCATATAGAAAAACCACCGGAAACGCCAACAGGGCCACAATCAAAAGATAATCGGGGATCGGTTTCCAGAACATGTGCGGGATCATCAACACCATGATCAGTGTTGTCGGTATCCCGGCGATCCAAAGGCGTTTCAAAGCCTGATTCAAGTAGGCGTCTTCGATATCGGCATCCTTTTCCGCTTCATCTTCCGCTGCTTCGGAGGAGGCTTGAGCGACATCGTAGCCGGCTTTTTCAACCGCCTGTTTAAGCTGTTCAACACTGGGTCCAGCGTCGGTCATTACGACGTGAACCTTGTGGCTGGCGATATTGGTTTTGATACTCTCAATGCCCTCTAGCCGCTGGAGCGATTCACGCACAATGCCCGCGCAGTGGTCGGAGCCCATGCCCGGCACGATAAGCTGGGCCTTCTTTCCCGCCCCCGAAGTGTTGGCGGCGGCGACGTCGTAGCCGGCGTTTTCCACAGCTTTGCGGAGATCGTCCAGGTCCACCGTCGAGGGGTCGTAGGTGACTTCTACGCGGTGGCTAGCGATATTGGTTGTAATGTCGCCGACGCTGTCAAGACGCTGTAGCGAGGTCTTTACAATACCCGCACAGTGGTCCGACCCCATGCCCGGCACAGTCAGCTTAGCCACGGCGCTCGAATGTTTTGAGTCAATGTTCATTCTTTTCCCCTGTTTTTTCAGATTGCGAACGCTTTCTTCGTAGGTTCCAGCCCACCAGCGCAAAAACCACCAGAAGAACAATGCCACTAATAATGGTTGTGAATTCTAAGCTCATTCAAAACTCCTGCTGCTGCAACTTATTGAGGCGGGGAATGAACATCGGGACGTGCTGTCGATAAGCCCGATATTCATCACCAAACTGTTCCAGCATCTGCCGCTCTTCTTTCAGAGCCAGTAGCGTGTAGGCTAGGACAATTACTGGGAAGGCGATCAGCGAGACAATCGTCGGCCAGTGCACAACCCCTTCACCGAACACGATGAGAAAGAGGCCAGTGTATTGGGGGTGGCGAACAATCGCGTAAATGCCATCGGTCATTAGAGTCTCACGGCGCCGTGCTTGATGTATCCGGCGCCAGCCCTCCGCGACCAGAGTTGCTCCTACGAATACCAGGCTATAGCCGAGCAGCATGGCTATGACGTGCGCGGTAGGAGTGCCGAACAATTGCGCCCAGAGGTTGCCGCCTTCGTTCCATGCCAGATCGAGGCCGAAGAATCGAGTTAGAAAGTAGATCGTTAAAGGAAACCCGTACATTTCAGCGTAAAAGGCGATAATAAAGGCCTGCAGCACGCCAGCGCGCGTCCATTCTTTCCAGCTGGCCGGAGCTAGATATCGGTACATCAGCCATGAGACAACAACCGTGACGATAATTGCCAGACCTCAGGTTCCTACATGCATGCGCTTGTGCCTCTGTTTGTGTCAATAAGCTTTAGATATTCAATGATTGTGTCACACTGAACGTTTATCCTCCCCGCTCTCACTGAACTCCTCGATCAGATGACAGATCATGTTGCCTGTTGGCGCCCGGTCCGGTTTTGTTTCCCAATCCCTGACTGCGGAGTACATACGTTGCCGTAGTCGCTGACTATCTTGGAAGCCTTTCTCGTTCTCCTCCAGACGCTTCTGTATAAGCCCCCTAGCGAGAGGACAGGGGGATTCACCTTGATCAGCGGTTTCCAGGATTTCGGCGATATCGCTCACCGAAAAGCCGAGTTGTCTGGCGCTGAGGATAAACCTCATTCGACGCTTTTCCTTGGCACAGTACTCCTTGTAGCCATTGGACGGGTTCTTCGTTGGTTTCAGAAATCCAATACGGGTGTAGTAGCGAACAGTATCTACACTTACCCCAGTCTCATTAGCCAGTTGGTTAACACGCATAGGGTCACATCCCTTTCGTCAGCAATGTAAACAGGGTAACCTTGGGTGTTAGCTCTCATATTGATCCACGTCAAGGTCCTGCGTTAAAGACATAGGTTCAACTATCAATATCGGTATGGTAGACCTGTGTCCTGGTCACAGGTCAACTTAAAACTAGAGTCTGAAGGTTAGCCCATTTCCAGGACGTGACGAATAGATTACAAATTTGTAATCTTGACGTCATCTTTCTGTTGGTTTCTTCTTCTTATCATGGTAGCTGAAAGATCTTACGCTTGGGCGACCGCCTTTTTGAGCAGGGGTGACGCGATAGACCGGTAGGGTAGAACTATTGCACCGACGCACAGGAAATATAGATCGTTCGGGTAATAGAGACATTATAGATTATAGAGATTGTCGCCGATTCGGCACAGACAAAGGCGTGACTGGGTGAACCGGATAACAGTTGTTGTAGTTCTACTAACAATGCCGTTCTTGTGGGAGGCCTCTGCCATGGGTATGCCCCGCTATTGCACTATGGATGATGGAGCGAACGAGCTATCCACGAACTTAAAAGGTGTTGCCGAACACACTGATCACCAAGCAATGGGCCCTGTCGAGAGCGTGCAGTCTGCAGAGGGGGCGTGCTGCGATACCGATAAATCGGGGGTTGGCTGTGCGGTGGTGGGATGTGCCTTGTCAATTCAGATGTTGACTTCTTCCGTGACTACCCCGGAGTCATTGGGGACTCGTTCTGAGGCTTCAGGTTTGCGCTACCTTGCCCTTCCTCTGGCACCGATTTTCCCTTTTCTAAGACCTCCAATCGCCTGATTTCACTCAATTAATCCGTGCTGACCAAGTACTAAAGGTAATGTGCCGTCCCAAAGGGAGGCGAAGCGGCGCTGCCTTTTAATTGAAACCTGAACACGAAGTGGCGATTTGTCATGGGAGGCAAATATGCATTCATCACGCCTTAAAATTCTGATGCTGGGGTTGCTCACGCTGCCCTTGCTAGTTGCTTGTGGGAAAGTGGAGGAGAGATTCGTTAATCCTGATCGGGCCATTGGTGGCGCTGAGGTGCTCACCGTCTACAAAAGTCGAAGTTGCGGCTGCTGCAAAAAGTGGATTGACCATATAGATGTCGAGGGCTTTGAAACAGATGTCCAACACCCATCAAGCCTGAAACTCATAAAAGATCGGTATCGGATCGCACCCAATCTCCGCTCCTGTCATACCTCCGTATCGTCACAAGGCTACGTCTTCGAAGGGCATATCCCGGCGCGCTACATCCAACAGTTTCTGGCCAACCCTCCGTCTGATGCTGTGGGTCTGACTGTACCCGCCATGCCCCTTGGCAGTCCGGGGATGGAGGCTGAAGATCGGTTTAGGGCTTATCAGGTCCTGCTGATGAAAAAAGATGGCAACACCGAAGTGTTTGTCAGTGTAGAGAACCCCGCCCAGCAATATCAGCCGGGTGATCAACAGGAAGTTCAGTTATGAGAGTACTAGTCATAATGCTATCCGTTATGTCACTTGGTTTGGGCAGTGCTACAGCCCTTGCTCAGCCGGTTTCGGAATCGCTGACCCTGGAAGAAGCGGTAGCCCTCGCCGTCGAAGCAGATCCTTGGCTTGCTGGCAGCAAGCACACCCAGCAGGCGCTCAATGATGAGGCGACTGCCGCAGCGAGCTTGCCGGATCCCCGCGTGAGTCTGATGGCGGGCAATTTCCCCGTAGATAGCTTCGACATCAACCAGGAGGCTATGACTCAGTTGTCGGTGGGTGTCACGCAAATGTTCCCACGTGGTGACAGTCTGGCGCTTGCCAAACGGCAAAAACAGCAGCTTGCTGGACAGCACCCTCTGCTGAGGATAGATCGCCGCGCCAAGGTGGAAGCAACGGCCAGTCAGTTATGGCTAGAGGCCTACAGGGCACAGGAAAGTATTCGATTGATCGAGCGGAATCGGGGGTTGTTCGAGCAACTGGTGGAATCTGCCGAGGCCCATTATTCGTCGGGGTTGGGTCAGGTCCGTCAGCAGGATGTCATTCGCGCGCAGTTGGAGCTAACCCGTCTGGATGATCGCTTGACAACGCTAAAGCAGCAGAAAGAGGCCGCACAGCGCCGCCTGTCTGAATGGATCGGGGCTGCTGCAAGAGTCCCCTTAGCGCCGATACTGCCGACGCCATCACTCGCCAGGCCGCTTACTATACCGACTATCGAGGCCGCTGACGAACACGCACGCTACCAGTTGATCCGCCATCACCCAGCTCTGATGGCGCTGGAGCAGCGCATTGACGCGACCCAAACCGGCGTCGATTTGGCAGAACAGAAATACAAACCCGAGTGGGGCCTGACCGCCCAATACGGCTCTCGCGCCCGCGATCCCATGGGGCGCGAGCGGTCTGATCTGTTCTCAATTGGCGTGACGTTCGATCTTCCCATTTTCACAGGCAACCGCCAGGACAGGGAGGTCAGCGCCGCCGTGAATCGAGCCGAAGCCATCAAAACCGAAAGGCACTTGCTTCGTCGCCAACTGATGGCAGAACTGGAAACGGCGAGCGTTCAGCTGACGCGGCTCGATGAGCGCTTGGCGCTGTACACCGAGCAGCTGCTACCGCAAATGGCCGACCAGGCAGAGGCTTCGTTGGCGGCCTATGGCAACGATAGCGGAGACTTCGCCGAGGCCGTCCGGGCGCGCATTGCCGAACTGAATGCCAAAGTCGAAGCACTTGTGATCGCGGTGGAGCGTCAGAAAATAATGGCCCAAATCAATTACCTGCTCGCCGAGCCCTCGTCGGACGATGCAGGGCAATCGAACCGTTTTAGGAAGGTCAACAATGAATACATTAACTAAAGTACTGCTTGGTACAACCGTGGGTGCGTTGCTCGGTGTATCGGGATTCTGGTTGTTGAGTGACGTCAACGAAAATGGGACTACAGCCACTGAGGGCGAACGGCAACCGCTGTACTGGGTGGCACCCATGGATGCCGAATATCGGCGCGACAAACCCGGCAAATCGCCCATGGGCATGGACCTTGTTCCGGTTTATGAGGAGGGCAGTGGTAAGGATGAGCCTGGGACCGTCAAAATTTCCCCCGTGGTGGTCAATAATCTCGGGGTGCGTACCGCTAGGGTTGACTCCGGCAGACTTCAGCCGGAGGTTAGAACCGTCGGGTATGTGCAATACAGTGAGAATCGCTTGGTGCATGTCAACCCGCGAGTTGAGGGCTGGATTGAGAAGCTCTACGTTGAAGCGGTTGGCGATCCGGTCAAAAAAGGCGAACCTTTGTACACGCTCTATTCGCCCACGCTGGTCAACGCCCAAGAAGAGCTGCTAATGGCGCTAAAGCGCGACAATTCAGTGGCTGTAGGTGCCGCGGTAGACCAGCTGTTGGCGTTGAATTTACCTCAGAATGAAATCGACCGGGTGCGTGAAACCCGAAGGATTAATCAACACATCACTTTCGTGGCCCCTCAGTCCGGTGTATTGGAGAATCTCTCGGTGCGTGAAGGCATGTTCATCAAACCCGGCACTAATATGATGAGCGTAGGTCAGTTGGAGCACATCTGGGTGATCGGAGAGGTGTTTGAGCGCCAGGCGAATCTGGTCAGTGAGGGCGATCCTGTGCGTATGCGCTTGGACTATCTACCCGGTCGCGAGTGGTTGGGGCAGGTAGATTACCTCTATCCGTCACTCAATGCCGAAACCCGTACAGCCCAGGTCCGGGTGCACTTCCACAACCCCGACGGGTTCTTGAAACCAGGCATGTTCGCGCAGATGGTCATTGAAACCGAGGCGGGAGCGGAAACCCTGTTGATTCCACGTGAAGCCTTGATTCGTACCGGCAGTCAAGCACGCGTGGTATTGGCACTAGGAGAGGGCAGGTTTAGATCCGTAGTCGTTGAAGTGGGGCGCGTCGGAGAGCGGCAAGTGGAAATTCTGGCTGGCTTAAATGAAGGGGAGCGTCTCGTCACCTCCGCACAATTCCTGATCGACTCGGAGTCCAGCAAAACCGCAGATTTAGAACGCATGACGCCACGTCCCGACCAGAGCGAACAAGCCTCTGTTGAAGAAGACATTGAACCCTCGTCGACTTGGGTTTCCGCTCGTGTTCTCAGCCTGATGCCCGATCACCGTATGGCCACTCTCGAGCACGAGCCGATACCAGATTGGGATTGGCCCGCCATGACCATGGATTTCATGGTCGAGGAAGGCGTCAGCATGGAGGATCTCGAGCCGGGGATGCGCCTGCATGTACAGATCGTCAAGGATAGCGGCGGTGACTACCGCTTGAGCCAAGTTCACATCCCCGGTGAAGGATCTTCAGGCGATACCGAATCTTCTGAAATGGACCACAGCCAGCATAAAGGGGGAGGCCAGGGCTCGATGCCGGAACCGAGCGAGAAGGGCCACGATGAGATGTCTATGCCGGACCACGACAGCATGAGCCAGGACGCCATGGAGCACGATCATCACGACAACGAGGAGCATCGTCATGATTGAGTCCATCATTCGTTGGTCCATCAGCAATCGATTTTTCGTGCTGCTGGGCACCTTGATGCTGGTGGGTGTGGGCCTCTATTCCGTGAAGAATACCCCCGTAGACGCGATCCCGGATCTATCCGACGTACAGGTCATCATTAAGACCAACTACCCCGGGCAGGCGCCGCAGGTGGTGGAGGACCAAGTCACCTATCCACTGACCACGGCCATGCTATCGGTGCCGGGCGCGGAAACCGTGCGGGGCTATTCTTTTTTTGGCGATTCCTATGTCTATGTCATTTTTGATGATGATACTGACGCCTACTGGGCCCGTTCGAGGGTGCTGGAGTATCTGTCCCAAGTGGCTCCCACACTGCCACCAAGCGCCCGGCCACAACTTGGGCCGGACGCAACCGGGGTTGGCTGGGTCTACCTCTACGCGTTGGTGGATCGCAGTGGCAAGCATGACTTGAGCCAGCTGCGCAGCCTGCAGGATTGGTTCCTGAAATACGAGCTGCAAACGGTGAGCGGCGTTTCTGAGGTATCGGCCCTTGGCGGCATGGTCAAGCAGTACCAGGTGAAGGTTAATCCGGAAAAGCTACGTGCTTTTGATATCCCGCTGTCGCATATTAAGAACGCCATTCAACGTGGCAACCAGGAGGTCGGTGCCTCAGTGGTGGAAATGGCGGAAGCAGAGTATATGGTGCGCGCCACGGGTTACGTCCAAGGCGTGGAGGATCTGGGTAACATTCCCTTGGGTGTGAACGCTAACGGCGCGCCGCTGCTACTAAAAAACGTGGCTGAGATCCAGGTGGGTCCACAGATGCGCCGTGGCATAGCTGAGCTCAATGGTGAAGGTGAAACTGTGGGCGGTATCGTGGTGATGCGCTCGGGAGAAAATGCTCAAAAAACCATTGACGGCGTCAAAGCAAAGCTGGAAAAGCTCAAAAGCGGTTTGCCCGAAGGGGTAGAGATTGTCACCGTTTATGATCGTTCCGGATTAATCTCCCGGGCCGTTGACAGTTTATGGAAAAGTCTGCTCGAAGAACTTGCCATTGTGGCGCTGATCTGTGTCATTTTCCTCTTTCATGTCAGGTCATCACTGGTTGCTGTCATCAGCCTTCCGTTGGGCATTTTGACGGCTTTTATCGTGATGCATCTTCAGGGTCTGAACGCCAACATTATGTCGCTGGGCGGTATCGCGATTGCAATAGGCGCGATGATTGACGGTGCCATCGTTATGATCGAGAACATGCACAAGCACATGGAGCGGACGCCTTTGACGCCGGAAAACCGTTGGCAAGTAGTGGCGAAATCGGCTTCGGAGGTGGGCCCCGCATTGTTTTTCAGTCTGCTGATTATCACCGTAAGCTTTATTCCGGTGTTTACCCTGGAGGCCCAGGAGGGACGGATGTTCAGTCCGCTGGCATTTACTAAAACCTATGCCATGGCGGCCAGTGCGGCGCTCGCTGTTACAGTGGTTCCGGTTTTGATGGGGTATTTCATTCGAGGAAAGGTGGTCGCCGAAAGCAAGAACCCGGTAAACAGGCTACTGATTGCTGGCTATATGCCATTGCTCAAAGGCGTCTTGCGGTTCCCCAAAACCACGCTTGCAATGGCTGTTGTGATACTTTTGATTGGGATCTGGCCAGTCAATCAAATCGGCAGTGAGTTTATTCCTGACTTAGATGAGGGCGACCTGATGTATATGCCCACCACTTATCCGGGGCTGTCCATCGGAAAAGCCAGGGAGTTACTGCAACAAACCGATAAGTTGATTGCTACGGTGCCGGAAGTCAAAACCGTGTTCGGCAAGATCGGTCGTGCCGACACGGCGACTGACCCAGCGCCACTGACTATGATTGAAACCTTCATACAGCTCAAACCCAAAGACCAGTGGCGCGAGGGCATGACCACAGAGAAACTTAAAAAGGAGATGGATGCTCTAATACGATTCCCCGGCCTGACCAACGCCTGGGTGATGCCCATCAAAACCCGAATTGACATGCTGGCGACCGGCATCAAAACGCCGGTAGGTATTAAAGTGGCGGGCGAGGACTTGAAAGAAATCCAGGCCATTGGCCAGCAGTTGGAACAAGTCCTTAAAGATGTGCCCGGAACCGCCTCGGTTTACTCTGAGCGGGTGGCCGGTGGTCGCTATATCAAGGTGGATATTCAGCGGGAACAGGCGGCACGCTATGGCCTGAATATTGCCGATGTGCAGCAGGTGGTGGCTACCGCCATTGGGGGAATGAATGTGTCGCAGACGATTGAGGGGCTTGAACGCTATCCGATCAATTTGCGTTACCCGCAGCATTACCGGGACTCGCCGGAACAATTGGCATTGCTGCCCATTGTTACGCCCGCCGGAGAGCGTATTGCACTTGGCGATGTGGCAAAGGTATATGTAGAGGAAGGCCCCCCGGCAATCAAGAGTGAAAATGCACGGCTCAACGGCTGGACTTTTGTGGATATCGAAGGCGTGGATGTAGGCACTTACGTTGAGCAGGCCATGGTGACCGTTCAGGAACAACTGGATTTGCCGGCGGGCTATTCGGTAACCTGGTCCGGCCAGTATGAATATATGCAGCGGGCCAAGGAGAAGATGACCTATGTAATACCGCTGACTTTGGCTATTATCATCATACTGCTGTACATGAACTTCAGGAGCTTCGCTGAAGTAGCCATAATTCTAGGAACCTTGCCGCTTGCTGTAATCGGGTCCATCTGGTTAATGTTCCTTTTGAATTTCAATTTCTCTGTGGCTGTGGCGGTCGGGTTTATCGCTCTCGCGGGTGTCGCGGTAGAAATTGGCGTCATTATGCTGACCTATCTCAATCAGTCGTACAGTCAATTCGTAAGTGATTGCAAAGAGAAAGGAGCGCCATTCCGTCGAGAGGAACTAATTCAAGCCGTGACACACGGAGCTGGGCTACGTGTCAGACCAGTGATGATGACGGGGGTTTCCACTATTGCTGGCTTGCTGCCCATTATGTTTAGCTCTGGTACAGGTGCAGAAGTTGTTAGCCGAATTGCGGCTCCAATGGTGGGCGGTATGTTGAGCGCGATGGTTCTGACTCTGCTGGTGTTGCCGGTTGTGTATTACCTTTGGAGAGGGCATGCGTTAAAGGGTTAGTATTGCTAAATTGATTCCTGATGGAGTGGATATTTTCTCAGGCTTGAGTATAAGTTTGGGGAAGACTGCAAAAAAAGGAGTTGAACACCACTGGTACGCTCGGCATTGACCGAGCGTACCAGTGGTGTCATATCAACCCCCGCTCCGCAAAACTCACCACCTCATCACTCCCAATCACCATATGGTCAACCACTCGAACATCCACCAGCTGAAGGGCTTCTTTCAGCCGCTCAGTCAGCCGACGGTCCGCAGTGCTGGGCTCGGGGTTGCCGCTTGGGTGGTTGTGAACCAGTAGCACGGCAGCGGCGTTGTGGCTCAGCGCCGTCTTGACCACTTCACGGGGATGGACGGAGGCGCCGTCGATAGTGCCGTAGAACAGCTTCGCGACATCCAGCACGCCGTGGCGGTTGTCCATCAGAACCATGCCGAACACTTCGCGGTCTTCTTTACCAAAGGCCACCCGCAGGTAGCTGCGGGCCAGGTCGGGGCTGACCAGGTAGTTGCTGCGCAGGAAACGCTCCTGCAGGATCACCTCAGCCCAGTCCAGTACCAGTGCTTCAGACAGGCCATGGTGGTCGCCGCCTTTGTTGGCGGGTGGGTAGAAAGGCAGGGTATCCGGGGTTGTTGTATCGTTCATCAGAATGTCCTCGCATAGGGAGGCCCCCGGCAGCGAATGAACGCCGCCGGTGTGAGAGTGGGCCGGTCAGGGGAGAGAGAAGGGTTATTGCGCTTTGGCACGCTGTTCGAGCTTGTCGGCCAAGGAGAGGGGCTGCGCGGTGTTAGCCGGTGGCTTCGTGGTGGCGTCGGGATAGAACTCCTCCATAATCACCGGGGTTTCGTCCTCGTCGTCCTCGAAGGCGGAGTTAGCCAGGGCCGACCGTGCCGCTTGATCCAAGGCGTCCTGGTCGTAGCCAGACTCTTGCCGCTGTTCAGCGGTCCTGCGCGCTTGGCTAATCGCCTCTTCCAGGGTCAAGCCTTCACGGATACCGAGATCCACATAGAAGATGGGCGTCCGATGGCTTTGGGTAGTGCTTTTACCGCGTAGCCGAAGCTCCAGTGGCAGGCAGGCCAGTAGCCCACCCGAGACGGCCTGGAAGTATCTCAGCCGAGCCATCAGGGTGCGGATGCTATTAAACCCGGTGGTGCGGAAGATAAACGTGCCCAGAGGGTCGTAATCACCCACCATCACATTCAGCCGCCCGTAGGGTTTGCACTTGCCACCAGCGAACTGGCAGTGTGCGGGAGCCGGGCAGGGCAGTTGCTCCATGCCTTCATCATTGCGGCGCCGGCACTGCTCACCGTCGCCGGCACAGACTGGCCGACCGGTGCTTCGGTCAAACAGCGTGTACTCGGCCCGGAAGTTCAGGTCGGGATCACTAAAGGGAAGGGTGACCGGAATCGTGCGCAGCTTGCCCGTCTCGGTCTGGTCCCGCAGTTCAGCGTCCAGTGGATGGAGCAAC
Organism: Marinimicrobium sp. ARAG 43.8; assembly: GCF_050113635.1. NCBI lineage: Bacteria > Pseudomonadati > Pseudomonadota > Gammaproteobacteria > Cellvibrionales > Cellvibrionaceae > Marinimicrobium > Marinimicrobium sp. ARAG 43.8. The sequence continues at coordinate 753,985 of NZ_JBNJLT010000001.1, read as the reverse complement.
CATCCCTCTGGACTCTGCACCTGGGTGGTTAAGGTGAATTGGTCGTCTTTCTCCGGCAGGCGCCTGCCGTCCTTCTCGGTGACACGACCGATACTGATCCGGCCAATGACCGGCGGGGTGATCGCTAGGCCTTTAATCATGGCGGTATCCTCATAGCGTTAAACAAGGGTGAGCCGCAGATCGGCTCACCCAAGGGAGTGGATAAAGAAGAAGTTGGAAGGGGGCGTAAAGCTGAGCGCAATTACGCCCGCTCAGTCAGCTGAGCGAACCAGAAAGCGCCGGCTACCGGGGCGTGTGGTGTGGTACTCGTTCATCAGCTCCGGCAGGTCCCTCATCAGGGCATCGGTATTCAAGGCTTTGCTGTCCTTGCTCCGCTTCCAGGAAATTGAGCCCCGCGCAAAGGTGGCACGGGTCGCCTCACCCATGGCCTGTTGCAGGGTTTGTTTGAGCAGCTCCTCCTGCTGGGTCAGGCTCTTGAGCTTATGGCGGGCCGTCACCAACTGATCGAACACGTTGCACAGTTGCGGGTCACCGGTGAAATCCACCGTCTCGCCATCGTCCTGGGGATACAGGTACCGCAAGGCGGCTCCAGCGGACTCCGACCCGTCCGCAGGGGGCGGGGTGTCGGTTTCCACGTAGTCCCAGAATTTGCGCTCCAGCTCAATCAACCGAGCAATCAGCGCATCGTCCCGCTCAATGCGGTGCACCTGAATCTCCTGGCCACAGAGCAGCACACAGACATCGGCGGCGGCTTTGCCGGTCACCGCCAGCTGGTGCTGAACCTGACACTGCACGTACTCCGGTACACCATCGCGCCACAGCCGCGCCCCAAACTCCCCGGCAGTTTTGCATTCGAGTATCTGAACATCGGATGCGCCCACCACCGAGTAGTCCAGGTTGGCCAGCATCCAGGCTTTGTCTTGGTCGGGGTGCTGCAAGACGGCGTTCACCCGACGCACCTTGTTGCCCGTGCGCTTGGTGTAGTGGGTGGCCACAATCGGTTCGAGAATATGGCCCCAGTACATGGGGGAGCCATCATCATCGGGATCGACCGAGGGGAGCTGATCCTCCCGGCCGGTTTTGATCATCCACAGCTCAAGCTGGGATTGGTAAGGGTTCAGGCCCACGGCGGCGGCCGCATCACTGGCGCCAATGCCGGTCTGGCGAACTTTGAGCCAATCGTTCCGGCTCAAGTCTTTGGTGGAGACCAGCCGCAGGGCGGGCCGTTGCTTGGGTGAGGTAATACGGGGTGCTTTCATTTTTGAGTCTCCCAGACGCACAAAAGCCCCAGCCACGCGTGTCGGTGGCTGGGGCTTCTATGAGGTTGACGGTAAGTAAAGAAGGAAGAGTGGAGCCGTGGGCTCAGGCGACCATCAGCAGGGCCTCGTCCAGGGCCCGCCCTTTGAGCGCCGCGCCCTGGCCGAACCAGGCGGAGTCCAGCCGGTTGTCCTGGCTGCGTGCCCGGCGCTCGTGGTCCACAAACTGAGTGACGGCATTGAGCAGGCCATAGGCGGTGCCTTTGGAAGAGGCGAGGTCCGCCCCCAGGCCTTGGCCGTCATACAGCGCCTGTACGCGCGCCATATTGCGCTCGGTGCCCTTGCTGATGGAGGCCTTGTCCGGATCACCCAAGACCCGCAGCAGGAAGTGGCGCACCTCGCTGTCTTTAACAGAGCGGTTGCTCAAGTGCTTCATCCGGTACATGAACTCATCCCACGCGGAGACGGTAATGCCCAGCGACCGCTTGACCGCCTCGGCATCAAACACCGAGCGGTGGGGCACCTTCACCGCGCCTGAGCCGCTGCCCAGCGCCACGGCCAGGGTGTTGTTGCACACCACCCGCACACTGGTGAACTGGGCGGTAGTGGCCATAGTCCCGTCACAGGCGGTGGCCAGCAGCACATAGCCCTTGGTGGTGTCCTTGCCCTTGAGCGTGGTGGACTGCCCGGTGCTGGCCAGGGCCCAGAGCTTGCGCCCGCCCTTGAGCACGCCCGCTGTCTCCAGCTCGAAGCCTGAGCGTTCGGTCAGATCCCGGTAGAACTCCAGAATCTCCCGAGGCTGGACCACCTTGTAGCGGTTACCCACCACCGACAGCGGGTCATGGGTGTCCGAGCGATACAGCACCTTGTGATCGTCAAAGGGCTTGATCTCGCCAAGGTACTCACGCTGCCCGGCGATAAAGCGCACCGGGGACTCCTGGATCTCCCAGTCCATGCCGGCCTGAATGACCCAGTCATCAATGGGGAGGCCGGAATCCAATTGACGACCCAGGCCGTGCCAGGGGGTCTGGCCAACATAGGCCATGTTTTCAACGAGGTGTGCCATAGTGATTCTCCTACGGAATAAAGGGCTCAGACCGATAGCGGTCTGAGCAAATTTTGATCAGTGGGGGGGGAGCTAAAACCGGTGCTCGCAGCCCAGGCAGCGGTAGGCCTGGAACACCTCCTCATCCAGCTTGTCTCCAAGCTTAACGCCGACGGCGCAGCCCGAGAGCCCGCCCACAATGGCGCCAAGCACCGCGCCCGAGGCGGCACCCGCTGGTCCCGCGATAGCTCCGACGGTGTAGCCCAGTCGGGCGCCGCTAGTAGCACTAATGGCCCCGCTGATGGCGCCAGCGGTTGTGCCAACGGTGCCACCGACCTTGCGGCCATAGCGGCTGGGTATAATGCGGTGGGAATCACAACGAGGGCATGCGGTGTGCATAGCCGTATCTCCTATATCAACCAGGGTTTACCGGCGTGCTGGGGCCGGGGTCATGGGGGTGATATAGGTTTGAAACTGTCTGGGATTCGGTTGCCGAGCTGGAGAGGGGGGGCGATTAATTACGAACTAATATGTGACTAACAAATAAATCGCGATAGGCGTGTCATCATCATTATGATAAGGTTATTATTATAATGATTTTGTGAACGGGTTTCTGGGTGGACCATGTACTTCCCGTAATAACCACAAGCAGTCGCCAACTCGAACGAGCCGGCCCAGATGCCGAACCACAAGCTTGCAGATTTAACACAGCCACAACGTGATCGGCTCGCATTCGTAGAATTGCGTTTGCGCTTTGTCGGGGAGATGCGCCGCCAAGATTCGGTCGCGCGGTTTGGTATTCAGTCTGCCGCAGCATCTAGAGACCTCGCGCTTTACAGAGACTTGGCTCCTAACAACATTAAGTACGACTCCAAGGGCAAGTCCTATATCTTGGGTGCGGGCTTCCGGCCCGTGTTTGACTTCCCCCCCGAGCGGGTGCTGTCGTGGCTGACTCAAGGCTTTGGAGATGGAGAGCCCGTGCGGCTGAAAGCGTGGGTTGCCAGTGAGAGCCCGTCACGAGCCACACCAATAGACTTGGATGTGCTCGCGAGTGTAACTCGGGCTATCTATCAAGAGTGTCCACTTGGCATCGAGCACCACTCGATTTCTAGTGGCCGCTCTGAGCGTGAGATCGTCCCTTTCGCGTTGATCGATAACGGCTTTTGTTGGCTCGTCCGTGCATTCGACCGGAGGACTAATGAATTTCGGGATTTCGCTCTCAGCAGAATTAGACAACCCGTGGTGCTCAAAGGACAGATAGTGGCGCCACACGAGGCCAGCAATCAGGATATTCAGTGGGCCCGGACCGTTGAATTGGAGTTGGTTCCACATCCTGACCAGCCTAGGCCGGAGATCACCGAAATGGACTTTGGTATGCGGGGAGGCGTGCTACGGATCAAGCTGAGGGCTGCCACAGCCGGTTACATCCTTCGCCAATTGAACGTCGACTGCTCACCCGACCACAGTCTGCGTTCTAAGGAATTCAGGCTGTGGCTAAAAGATTACCAGCCGCTGTGCGGTGTTCAGAATGCTTTGGTGGCGCCCGGCTATCGCTCGCCCGACCAGATCAAAGGAGAGTATTGACGTGGCTTACAACCCAAAACGCGCCCTGGAACTTCTCCGGATCGGATCCGGGAGCGCTGACGCCACATTCCGTGAGGATCAAGAAGATGCCATTCGTCACATTGTCGAAGGCAGAGGCCGCTTGCTCGTAGTGCAGAAAACCGGGTGGGGTAAGAGCTTTGTTTACTTCATTGCGACCAAGTTGCTGCGAGAAGCGGGTGCCGGTCCTGCGCTGCTTATCTCGCCGCTACTGGCACTGATGCGAAATCAAATTACTGCGGCGGAGCGGATGGGAGTTCGCGCGGGCACCATTAATTCCGACAACAGGGACGAGTGGACCTCAGTTGAGGGAGAGCTAGCTAACGGCGAAATCGATATTTTATTGATCTCACCCGAGCGGCTCGCAAGTGAGCGCTTTCGTACTCAGATGCTGGCAGGTATAGCTGCGCAAATTTCTCTGCTGGTCATTGACGAAGCGCACTGCATTTCCGATTGGGGGCATGACTTCCGCCCTCACTATCGACTGCTGGAGCGTATTGTCAAGACTTTACCCTCCAATCTTCGGCTCTTGGCTACTACGGCGACCGCGAACAACAGGGTGATGGACGATCTCACTGCGGTTCTTGGCCCGAACCTTGACGTGTCCCGTGGCGACCTCAATCGCAGCTCTCTTTCGTTGCAGGCCATCCACTTACCCAGCCAGGCCGAGCGACTCGCCTGGCTGGCAGAGCAACTCGTAACGCTGCAGGGTCACGGCATCATCTATACATTGACGGTGAGAGACGCCAATCAAGTGGCTGAATGGCTAAAAGCCCAAGGTTTTAACGTGGCGGCCTACACCGGCGAAACGGGTGACCGTAGAGAGCAACTGGAGCAGGCGCTGCTCAATAACCGAGTAAAAGCGCTGGTTGCGACAACGGCTTTGGGGATGGGTTACGATAAGCCCGATTTGGCGTTTGTGATCCACTACCAAATGCCAGGTTCGGTGGTCGCCTACTATCAGCAGGTTGGTCGCGCGGGACGTGCGTTGGACGCCGCCTATGGCGTGCTGCTCAGTGGCGAGGAAGAGCGCGGCATTATGGACTGGTTTATCCGCAGTGCCTTCCCGACCCGGCAGGAAGTTGCCGATGTTCTTGAGGCGCTTGAAGACGAGCCGAATGGCCTGTCCGTCCCTGAGCTGCTGAGTCGAGTCAACCTCAGCAAGAAGCGAGTCGAGAAGACGATTGCACTTCTCTCACTCGAAGCTCCAGCGCCCATCGCCAAACAAGGCAGTAAATGGCAGCTCACAGCCGCAGTGCTGGGTGAAGGCTTCTGGGATAGAACGGAACGATTGACCGCGTTACGGCTAGCCGAGCACCAGCAAATGGAGGAATATGTTAGACTGCCGTTTGGTGATCACATGGAATTCCTGATCGACGCGCTTGACGGCGACCCGCACAGCGTCACGAAACCAGCCTTACCACCTCTGCCCGCCGTTGTGGATGCTGAGCTGGTCAGAGCTGCCGTCGCATTTCTTCGCCGAACCACCTTGCCTATAGAGCCGCGCAAAAAATGGCCCGATGGTGGGATGCCTTTGTACGATGTTAGGGGCCACATTGCTCCCGCATTCCGAGCTGAACCGGGTAAAGCGTTATGCGTTTGGGGTGATGCCGGCTGGGGGCGCATTGTTCGAGATAACCGGTACCGAGATGGTTACTTTTCGGATCAGCTGGTTCAGGCATGCGCTGAAATGATTGCTCAGTGGCGGCCGCATCCAGTTCCGGAATGGGTCACTGCTATCCCGTCTCTAAAACACCCCGAGATTGTTCCGAATTTCGCAGAAAGACTGGCAGGCTCGCTAGGGCTTCCTTTCCATGAAGTGCTAGTGAAAACGGAAGACAGACCAGAGCAGAAGACCATGGCAAATGCCACTCAGCAAGCACGCAACCTCGACGGTTCGCTCAGATTAGTGGAACTGCCCATTCCTAGTGGGCCCGTTCTCCTCGTGGATGACATTGTCAATTCCCGATGGACCCTCACGGTGGCGGCATGGCTTCTGCGACTGGGGGGGAGTGGTGAGGTGTTCCCAGTGGCCCTTTCACAAACGGGGCATAACGAATAATGCGATCCCTCTCACCTAACACTCAGGCTATCCTTTTACTGACGGCGCCGCTCATTGTTGGACGTGGGGCTCGGTCCCCTGATCTGTTGTCGCCAGGGGAATACAAACGGCTTGCGCAACATTTGCGCGATATTAAGCGCCAGCCAGCAGATCTTGTTTCCCCAGCTGCTCTTGAGGTCATGCGTGAATGCCAACCAGTAATTGACGAGGGGCGCCTGCAGCGATTACTGAAGCGTGGGTTTCTACTGAGTCAGGTGATCGAGCACTGGCAGTCACGTGCAATTTGGGTGGTTAGTCGTGCGGATCCCGAGTACCCACGCCGCTTGAAGGCCCGTCTCAGAGAGGACGCGCCAGCGGTGCTTTACGGTTGTGGCGATATTAGTATATTAGAAACTGGTGGGCTTGCCGTCGTGGGTTCGCGCCGGGTGAGCGATGACTTGGTTGATTACACCATGTCTGTCGGAAGCCTGGCTGCCAGCGCAGGTCGGACCGTCATCTCGGGGGGGGCTAGGGGCGTTGATCAAGCCGCCATGCGAGGTGCTTCGGAATCAGGTGGAAAGGTGATTGGCGTTCTTGCTGAAAACCTTGAAAAGACCGTCATGAATCGTGAGGAAAGAAATCGTTTGCGTGGCGGCAATTTGGTACTCGTTTCTGCTTACGATCCAAGTGCTGGATTTAATGTTGGCCACGCTATGCAGAGAAACAAGCTGATTTACGCATTAGCAGACACCTCACTAGTGGTCAGTTCTGATCTCAAAAAAGGTGGTACTTGGGCGGGCGCCGAAGAGCAGCTCGATAAACTAAAATTCGTGCCGGTCTTCGTTCGATCAACGGGTGAGTCATCTGCCGCTCTGGATGCTCTGCGCGAGAAAGGCGCACTTCCTTGGCCGAACCCACAAGACGTGGCTTCGTTAGATGACGTGTTCAATGTGGCGATGCCTACGACGTTTCCACAGGCCGATTTGCCGTTGTTTTCGAGCGAGGAGGCGCCGTCAGTCGACACTCAGTCATCACCACCTGTTAACGTTGCCGCAGCTGGGCAACTAGCCGCAGTGGTGGAATGCTTGCCATCCATAACGCTAGGTTCAGCTGCACAGGTAGACGTTTCCACGGAAACTCCACAGCCGGAGTTGACCCCAGCCGAAGCGCTCTTTGCAGTCGTGCGTGAAGCCATTCAGCAACTCGCGAGTGAGCCGGTGAAGGACACCGAGGTGGCCGCTGCGTTGGACGTCTCAAACGCGCAGGCCAAGGAATGGCTAACTCGTCTGGTCAAAGAAGGTGTGCTGGAAAAGAAAAAGAAGCCGGTTAGCTATATAGTCAAGCAGAAACGCCTGCTCTAGTAGCTGGGAGAGAATATGAGTACAAGCCGAAGTACGACGGCTTCGATGATATAAGAGAGCCACGTGCTTAGCCGAAATGTCCAGCCAGGCCTAGTACGCAGCTGATTTCGGGGCATGCACTTCCTCACTGTTACTCTCCAAGCGCACCGGCGATGTTTCTTGGTTGGGAATACCAGGAAGCCCTTAATGTTTCCAAATGTTTCCGCCATTGATATCGTTGTGGTGGATTTGGCAGAAAGGGCGGAAACGTCAAAGTCCTAAGAGATGACTACTTACGGCGGCCACCAAGGACTGTGTCCCCATGTGGGACCTAGTGTCATAGAAGGCTACTAGATATGCATATGTCGTCTACGTTGACATTACATGTGGCGTTCATAAAGAGGTCATACTGCTCCTTTGTTGTTTCTCCAAATGCTCCAGACTCGATATACCTTGCCGCGATGTTGTCGGGTCGGTGAATCGGCATTCTTTCCCCGATAGACCTTACCTTTTCATCGTTATTCGTTAACTGGATGATACTGCCGTTCTCCAGAATGTTCCTAAACGTGTTCCAATCATAAAAGTGTATTTCGTCGTGAGTGTATAAATTGAGGAATGGCTGGTTGTGTAGTACGATGAAATGGCTGTTTTCTGGAGTTGCAGAAAAGGCAGGTGTTCGCTTCAGTCTATCTCTAATGCTTTGGTGCATCATGTTGTCCCGTAATACTTTTAGCTGTCTATAGCCTTTCCTGCAGTCATCACCATCATTGGCGAAGAATTTTATTTGCTCCGAGAGATAGGTGGGTGTCCAGGTCAATTTATATTTGATTTGAATGAAAAAAAATAGAGATTTTTCGGTGTCATGGAGTATTACGTCAACATCATAGCCAGTTATTGCGGCTTTCGGGCCCGGTGGGGCGAGCCCCTCATAAGCGGTATAGCCGTAGCGTTGGAGCCCTTTTAGGTGATTCAAAATGTGGTTTTCGAAGGCTTTCGATATGCCGTTAATGAATGTGTCTTCAGGGGAGTAGTATTTTGGATGTAGATATCCCATTAACTTCCTGATGCCGTACCTGAATTGTAAAGTCCCTCTGTGATAATGATCGCCTTTCAAGGATATGAAGTTGCTTGCGAGTCCAAATTGAGGCGGCTGCTGATCCAGCATTCCGTCAATGAATTCAATTGTTTCATCTGGTATAAGTCTTTGCCTATGAATCCAGGATTTTTCGATACGGTCAGAGTGGCGAGACCTTGCTTCGATCAGCACCGCAAGTCCAATGAGATCTCTAATTAATTTGTACTTTGGTTGCCTCCTGAGCTCACTCGTGAGGCAGCTTTGCGATATAGAGAATGCTTTATCTAATACACGATCTACAGCCTCCACGAAAAGCAGTGGCGGAATCCGTGTGTTCATGAATGGTTCAAATCGGCTTATTAACCATGCCATGTCTGCCAGCTGTGAGTGGTACTCTAGTAGTTCGGACGCCCAGTAGGTAGTAATGAACGTAGAAAAAGTGCTGTTTCTATATAAAAGTATACTATTCGAACTTGCCTTGATCCGGTAGAACCGACTCTTTAGAAGCCAGTACACTTCGCTTAAGTGGTAAAGCGCCCATAGATGTGGGCTTTCTGAAATCGGGAGATCGTAACCTGGGGGAAGTCCTAGGGACTCACTGATGCGGCTGGTGTGATAGCTACTTTTGGCCGCATAGTGCGCTAAGAGGAAGGCTTCGGTGAATTCTATATCGCCACCTTCCTTGGAAGTTATAGGGGTTGTTGCTAGGACGTAGTGCTGAGCGAGGGCGTTTATGCACCTGTCTAGGTTGTGTGGGCTGGGCTCTAAGTCCGTAAGTTTTAATTGTAAAAGTTCTTTTTGGGCTCCTTTTCTGAGCTTTACCAATAATTGAGTGAAGATATTTATTAGATCTTCTTCAGAAACAAATCTGCGTAGCATGGGAATTTTGAAAAGTAGTCGGCCTTTTAGGCTCGGCTTCTTGTAGAGCTGTTCGAGTATTACTCCATTTTTTATCGGATTGTCGATAAACCCCAGTAGGTATTCGCAGTTGTTTTCATAAAGCATAGGCGAACTTATTCATTTTCAGTTTTCACAATAAATTATTCGAATACATCGCGGTAATCTAGCGAGGATACAGAGCTGCGCCGCAGCATTTCGAATAGGCAGAAATCGGGCAATCTCTTCTATGATGGCTTGAGAAAAGGTTTTACCCAAGAGAGACGGTGACATGACGCGATCCAGAATCACTTGCGTTGTGCGGCCCGAGCTTTGGCTCTTGAGAATAGCTCTGTTATCCATTTGCCACCCTTAGAGAAGGGCTTTGACTAGCTGATAGAGAGCCTATCGAAGCCTTTTCGATCTGCTGACTCCAAACCTCCATGAGTTCTCTTCGGGATTCCAGGTAGTCTGTCCGGTTGTAGTCGCCACGCACGCTGCTATCGACGTGTGCCAAGCACACCTCAATCAGCTCCGGGTCCTGCCTCATCTCATTCAGCACGGTACTGGCCAGTGCTCGTAAGCCGTGGCTGACAAGCTTGCCCCCATAGCCCATGCGCTTAAGCGCCATATTGGCGGTTTGGCTATTGGTGTGGGTTCGTGGGTTGCGGTCAGATGGAAACAGGTGCTCCCGGTGCCCACTAATTGGTTTTAATGCTTCCAGCAGCGCCAGGCTTTGCTCCGTTAGTGGCACTATGTGCTCTTTTCTCTTTTTCATCCGCTCGGCAGGTATTGTCCATAACCGCTTCTCGAAGTCGATTTCTTCCCAGCGGGCGCCAGCCGCTTCCGAGGGGCGTGTCATGGTGTGTAGCTGCCATTCGATCAGCAGGCGAGTGACTCGCTTGATGCTGGCGTTGGCGATGGTTTGCACCAGCTCCGGCAATTCTTCCGGCTTGATGGTGGGCATATTCTTCTTCTTGGGTTTTAGGAAGGCCTCCCTTATGCCGCTGAGCGGGTTGGTTGGTAGGTACCCACTATTTGTGGCGTGAGTCATGATTTCGTTTAGCCGCTGACATAGGCGCTTGACGGTTTCGAGGCTGCCTTTGGCTTCAATAGGGCGTAGGACATCAATCACCTGTGGAGCGCTAACGTCGGTAATCGGTATGTGGGCCAGCTTGGGGAAAATGTGGATCTCCAGTGACTTCCAGGAGTCGGCTGCATGGTCGGCGGTTACACGGGACTTCTTCAGCTCAATCCACTCTTCGGCGACCTTGCGCAAGGTGTTGCTGGTCTCCAGCTTCCTTTGCAGTGCTTCTTTGTCTCGGTGCGCTTTGGGGTCGATACCCTGGGCAACGAGTGCGCGGCTCTCTTTGGTTTTTTCGCGAGCTTGAGCGAGGCTGATCTCGGGGTAACTACCCAGCCCCATGTTGACTCGTTTCTTGGAGATGGGGTGTCGGTAGTTGAAGTTCCACAGGCGTGAGCCGTTGGTACGCACGCGCAGTTGAAGGCCACCCCCATCGGACAGGACGTAGTCTTTGTCTCGAGGCTTGGCGGCGGCGACCTGCTTGGCCTTCAGGGTGGTGGTGTAGGTGCTCATTGGGTATTCCAGACTGCCATTTGGTATTCCAAAATATAGCATTGGGCGCCATGGAATACCACTTGGAATACCTGGGGTGTCGGTTGTTGCTGGATCTTATCGGACGTTAATGGACTGAAAAACCACGTAACTTCTTGATTTTAGGCACAAAAAAAGACGTCCTAGGACGTCTTTAGATGTGGTGATGGTGGAGGCGGGGGGAGTTGAACCCCCGTCCGCCGGTACTCCGCTCGCGGCTCTACATGCTTAGCGTCCGTCTATTGATTTAACCATTTGCAGCCCAACGGCCAGGACGCAAACAGCGAGCCTGTTAAAGTTTTAGCGGTTCCACCACAGGCATGCTTCACCGCGATCCAGTTCTATATGACAGTCAATAACGCGGTACTGGCACCTTGCTATTGACCGCTAGCGGGGTTTAAGCCGCTAGAGCGTAGTTGTCGTCGTTGGCAACTAGTAATGTGCAGCTTTGGATTTACGTGATTGGCTGCCATCACGACATGCACCTTGAGTTTTGTTACCGGCGTCGAATCCAAATCGCCCCCTTTGAAACTGTCAAACCGCTATAACCGGTTTGATGACGCAGGGCCGAGCATTGTAGGCCGCCCGTGGTGAAATCACAAGCGGCCTCGCGAGCTCCGGTTACTCGTCGCGCGTTTCTTTACGGGTCACATCTGCGCTGATTTCAGCGACGACGCGGCGGTTGCGTTCGCGGCCGTCCTCGGTGCTATTGTCCGCGACGGGACGCTCTTCGCCGTGACCGACGGCACGTACACGACTCTCGGGCAGACCGAAGCGGGTGACCAGGATTTCACGAACGGCGTTGGCACGACGCTGTGACAGGTCCTGATTGTAGGCGGCGGCACCGGTGCTGTCGGTGTGCCCCTCTACGGTAACGCGAGTCTGATCGAACTGTTTCATGAAGTCGGCTACCTGGCGAACTTCAGGAATGAACTCCTCGCGGACTTCGGCACTGTTGGTGGCGAACTGTACACGCATTTCAATGGAGACGTTCTCGGTCAGCTCTACCGGACAACCGGTGTCATCCACGCGGTATTCCTGAGCGGTGTTGGGGCACTGGTCGCGATGATCCGGCACACCGTCATTGTCGCTGTCCAGGGCGCAGCCGTTGCTGTCGACGCTGATGCCGCGCGGCGTGTTGGGGCAGCGGTCACGGTTGTCGGGGACGTTGTCGCCATCGCTGTCTGCCGGGGCTTGTGGCGCCGGACGCTCAGCGGGCTTGTTGTCGCTGAAACCAAACAGGAAGCTGATGCCGGTGGTGATGGCGAAGTCGGTGTCTTCCGCGTCCAGGTTGTTGAATACGCGCATGTCGGTGCGCCACTGCCAGCGCTCGGCGAGGCGATATTTTACCCCGAGCCCCGCATTAATCAGCGTATCGTTGATGGAGGATCTCGGTGCGTAGGCCACACTTTCGAGTTCCTGATCCCCAATCCCGAACGCCAGGTAGGGGCGAGCGCGATCACCCGCGTCGCCCAGGTGATACAGGGCGTCGAGTCGGTACTGTTCGCCATCCACGTCAGGGGCTCCACCATTCCATTCGGTGTCGAATCGGGTGGCCATTAGTTCCAGCGCCCAGCGTTCGTTGAGATTCATGCCCAGGCCGAGGTTGTAATGGGTGGAGTCCTCAATCTGCTCGTCGAACAGGGTCCGACCGATACCGCCAAACAGTTCGAACTTGGGCTGGGAGTACTCCTGCGCCTGTGCGATTGGAACGGTGGCGAGAGGGGTGATTGCTAGTGCCAAACTGGCCAGTGAAATTCCAGATATACGTGCCATAGAAAAAGCTCCTGTTGTCTCCGTGGCGGGTTGGTAATAAGTATAGACGTTGTTGTAGATACGTTCCTGCTTCTCTAAAAGTTCTGTTGCTCTAAAAATTCGTTAGTCTCATTAAGGCGGCTGGCGACTATCGAGTTTAGGGTCGCCAGAATTGCCTTATCTGGTGGAACAGAAAGTTTAAAAAACCTAAAGTTCCGTCCGTTTTGTAGGAAAACTGTAGCATCGCCAAGGTGTTCACTGGTTGGGATTGATCGTCATCACAGTTTTATAAATTCGAAGGCTGAAAAGCGTCAAACGTGTCGAGCATTTTTACGTTTCGTTTGATGCTAATGACGCTCAGAATTAAGCAGGATGTGCAGGCTAATACACAAAGGTGCGCAGACTAAACAAATTGAAGGGAAAAGTGTAGAAAAAAGGCGGCCAAAGCCGCCTGAAAGCATTGTCTGCAAACGCTTTTTCGAGGAGGTGATGCGCCCGTTAAGGCTCGCTGATCTCCAGCCAGTTGAAATTCCAACCGCCCGCCAGCGCGTTGACACGCAGTGTGTGTTCTCCTGCGGGCAGATCAATTGTTCCGGTAACGGTCAGCCAGTTTTGCCAGCCTCCGGTGTTCGGGATGGCAACGGTGTCCAGTGGCTCGTCCTCCAGCAGCAGCTCAAAACCGTCGGAGCCGGCTTCGCTGGCGACCCGGTAGCGGATGGTGTATTGGCCCGCCGCGGGCACTGACACCCGATAGTCCAGCCAGTCTCCGGCGTCGATATAGCCGATGTTTTGCCCGCCGCCGGTGTCCGATGTGGTTTCCAGCTGGATGCCACTCATGTCGGTGTAAAACTCCGCTCGCAGGCGTCCGAGTGCCGGCACAGCGACATCCTCGGTGGCAACAGCCTCGCTGGGGTAACTGACGGCATAGTCCGCCAGGGCGCTGACCCGGTAGTGGCGTTTTTGGGTGGCGTGGCCGGTGTCGGTGAATGTGGTGCCCTGAACCTCCCCAATGGCACTGCCAACGGAGAGTTCCACGGCGCTGCGATAGATGCGATAGCCGGTGATCCGGTCATCATCGGGCGCGGTCCAGCTCAATTGCTGCCCGCCATTGGTGGTGAGGCTCAGTCCTTCTGGCGTGGGCGGCAAATCGAACAGCGTGGGGCTCTCCTCGGCGTTGAGCCAGGTCTTCAGAGGAGTGTGTACATCGTATTCCAGCGTCCCGAACGACTCGAACAGGGCTTCGATGTCTTCAAGGGGCGCGGTGTGGAAATTCAGTTGTGGGAGCACCGCGCCGGTAATGTCCGTGCCGTCCTCGGGCATTTCCTGCGCCAGGTAGATTTCGGCCCAGGCGCTGTCGCTGCCGTTGTCGCTGAACAATCCATCAAAGTGATAGGTCTCGCCACCGGTCAGGGTCACCGCCTGGTACAGCCCTCCGTTGGTATCGCTACTGCCCGTCAGGCGCAGGGCGGCGCCGTCGCCGTTTGTGGGGCGGGTATCGGCGTTGAAGTCCACTGAGATGTCGGCATCAGCTGTCCATAGGGTCCAGCCTTCGTCACTGCCAAAGTCTCCATTTACCAGCAGGTTGGTGTCGGAGCCGGCCAGGCGCAAGGCCAGGGAGTCCAGGCTGACATCCAGGGTTCCGCCGCAGCAGGCCCCTGCTTTGATAACCAGGTAATAGGTCTGTCCCCCCTCACCGGGCACGGTAAATTCCGGTGTGGCCGTACCACAGGCAGCGTCAAAGTCGCTGTCCCAACCGGCGCAGGCCCAGGTGTCGGCCTTGGTCAGCAGTCCCAGCCCCGGCTGGTTGGTGACCATGCCCCACGTGCCGGCGCCCTGTCCACCGGTGTTGCTCAGTACCTTATAGGACCAGTTGGTGGCGGCCCAATGGTATTGAGCGTAGGTATCGTAGGTGGCGCGCGTGATTTGTGCACCCTGCTCCAGGCCAAGTCCGGTCCAGGGCTGGAATTCGCCAATGAGAAAAGGCGTGTTCAATTCGCTCAGCCGGGTGTCCCACTCGCACACGCCACTGGTGCCGTCGGGGCCGCAGGTCAGCCAGTCGCGATGGACGTCGTAGCCGATTTCGCCCCAGCCGAAAATGCCTGGGTAGAAGTGCATTTCAAAAGCGACGTTGACCATATCGTGATCGGCGGGGTGGCCGTAGGCATCGATACCGGCGCTGTGGCCCGGAAGAATGATGATGTGGTTCGGGTCTACATCGCGCACCTTGTGATACAGGGTGGTAATGGTGTCCGCCAGGGTTTCGGGGGTGGTTCCCCAGGGCTCGTTCAGCAGGCCGTAGGCGGCGACCGTTTCATTATCCCGGTAGCGCTCGGCGATGTGTTCCCAGAGCCAGATGGTGCGGTCCTGGTAGTAACTGGCGGGTTCGCCATTGCCGCCGTCCCAGTACCAGTTGCGGTTCGCGCAGCCCGAATGGTGCTCCCAGCCCTGGCTGCCCGCCGCGCCGTGCAGGTCGAGAATGACGTACATACCGCGCGCCTCGGCCTCGGCGATGGCCTGATCCAGATAGTGCCAGGCATCGTCACGCAGGGTGTAAGGGTTGTGTTCGTCTTCAATCAGATTCCATAGAAAGGGCAGACGCACCACGTTCATGCCAAATTCTGCCAGTTGGTCCCAGTCGCGTTCTGTGATCCACTGGTCGCGGAACAGCGTCATCAGGCGCTCGCGCTCTTCGACGCCAAACCGCTCATCGAAAATGCCTTCCAGCGTACACTGGTCGTCCACGGCCTCAGTGCTCTGGCCCATCATCCAGAACTCTTGTAGCAACCAGTTGCCCAGGTTGGTGCCGCGCAGAGTGACGGTGTCGCCATCGGCGTTGACCCAGCGCGTGCCATCTGTGCTCAGCATCGAGAGTTCGTCGGGAGTGCCGGAGGGGTCACTGGATGATGAAGAATTGGAGGGTGGACGGTCGTTACTGGAGGAGCCGCAGCCGAACAGCAGGGCGGAACTCAGCAACACTGTGCCGAGGCAGGCGGCGGCTTTGCCGAAAGCCGGAACGTTAAGTGTCATGGTCTGACCTCATCTATTATGGTTATGGTGGCAATGAAAAAAGCCCCGCGAGCACGCGGGGCCAAGCGGGGTAAGAGAGCTCCATGGGTTCAAGGCTTCCGTGCCTTGGGCTTCAAATTCATTCCTAGGGTTTAAAAGTTATAGTTGGCGCGTACACCGTAGAAGCGCGGCATGGAAACCGGTCCGCGCACCAGGCCGTCGCCGCTGCCGCCCCAGTAGAATTCCGTTTCGTCGGTGGCGTTGTTGACGAAGCCTTCGACGCTCCACGCCTCGCTGGCCGCGGTGTACTTCACGCCCAGATTGACGTTGGTGATGGCTTCGCGCTTGTCGGTGAAGGCCTCCGGGGTTTCGGTGGCGAACAGGCCGACGTGTTTCTCGGTGTTGAAGATAGAGAAGTACGCCGAATCTTTCCAGCTGACGTTGACCCAGGGCACCAATGTGGCACCGGAGTCGAAGTCGTAGGTGTGGCTGTAGTTCAGGTTCAGTGAGTAGCGCGGGGAGGCCGGCAGCTCATTACCTTTGAGGTTGACGGTGAGGGCTTCGTTGGCTGGATCAATGGATTGATCGTGCGGGATTTCAAACAGGTCGGTGGTAGCGAAGCCCCACTGCTGGATGAAGTCGCTGGTAATCTCGGTATCCAGGAAACTCACGTAGCCGTTCAGTCGGTCATTCGCGGTAATGGCCCAGTCGAATTCCAACTCTACCCCGAGAATTTCAGCGGTGCCGATATTGTCGGTCTGGAAGACGGTGAATTCGTTAGAATCCACCTCGCCGGTTTCCTCCCCGGTTTGCGGGTCGCGTGCGAAAGAGTAAGTCACGAACAAGGGTTTGGAGGTGGCTACCTGCATATCTTCGTAATCGCTGAAAAACGCGGTGGCGGAGAGACGCAGGCGGTTGTCGAACAAGTCGGACTTGATGCCCATCTCGTACGTCACCACTTCTTCCGGTTCATAAGTGTTTTCGTGGCGCGTCTTCACGATGCGGTCGCCGTTCTCGTCCAGCGGGTATTCGGTGGTTTCCGGGTCCTGTTCGTACTGCACCACCACATCGCCGATACCGCCGGACTTGGTGCCGTTGGCCACGTAGGCGAAGAGCATGGTGTCGTCGGACAGGTCGTAGTCCAGACCGAGGCGGTAGTTGTGGTAATCCCACTCGCCCTTGATTTCGTTGTTGGTGGTGGGGGTATAGATGCCCGGATTCCAGAAGTAGTCCTCGGGCAGTTGCAGGAATGTCTCGCGGTCATACGCCGGGAAGCACACACCGCCGTTGGCTTCCGGGTTCAACCGGTTCGGGTTGCTGTCGTTACAGGCCATGTTGCGACCGCCTTTGTCCTCCTTGGTATCCTTGGTGTAGCGATAGCCGAGGGTCAGGTGCAGGCGGTCGGTCAGGTCGTAGGTGCCCTGGGCGAACACCGCTTCGGACGCCAGTGTCCGGTCCGGCTGGTTCCAGTAGTCGGCGCTGGCCATGCTGTTCATCCAGCCGCCCTGCATGTCGTTGTTTTCTTCGAACAGGAACACCCCGGTAATCCAGTCCAGGCGCTGATTGCCTGTGGACTGCAGTTGCAGCTCGTGGGACTGGGACACGAAGGTCGCGTCGCGGAAGAAAATGGACATGTCCCAGTCGGTCACGCCGCGATCCTGGTCAGACATTTGAGTGCGGGTCTGCTTGGCCCAGCCAGCGTTGTACACCAGCGCCACCGAATCGGAAAAATCCCAGCGCAGGTTCGAGCGTACATTCTGGATTTCCAGATCCTGCATACCCGGTACGCTGACATTGACGGTGTAGGCGTCGGCGCCGGGGCCGTAGACGGATGCACAGCCCTGAAGCCCGCGCACCGGTGTGGCGGAGATGTTGCCGTCGGCATCCAGGTAGTTACCGTCGTCGTCTTTCAGGATGCGCTTGCCGGCCAGATCGCAGTTGATGGTGTCGGTGGAGCCTGCGCTGGTGTCCTTGAACAGCTCGTAGGAGAGCATCCAGGAGAAATCGGCGCTGGGTTCCCACAGGCCGGTCAGCCGCACGGCGTATTGGTCGGAGTTGTTGTAGAAGTCACTGGCGTCCGCCTTGACCACTTGTTGCACGCCATCGGCGCCGCCGTCCCACCAGCGGGCGCGCTGGACCAGGTTCTTCTCGTTCTCAGGCCCCTCGTACAGCGGGGCGTTCTGCACGTGCTCGGGCAGGTAGCGGGTGTCCCACTGGTTGGGATCGTAGTAGCCGTTCAGGTAGGAGTCGCGGGTTTCCTGCATGAAGGCACCGCGAAGCGCAAAGGTGTCAGTCACGGGGATATTGATCATGCCCTTGACCTTTTGGTGGTTCCAGCGACCCACTTCCAGGCCGACCGAAGCGTCGAACTCGGTGGGGTCCGGCCGCTTGGAAATAATATTGATGTTACCGACGGTGGAGTTGCGACCAAACAGCGTCCCTTGCGGGCCGCGCTGGGCTTCCACGCGCTCCACGTCGAACATCAGAGCCATGGCGCCCTGCGGACGCGGTGAATAAATACCGTCCAGATGCAGGCCAACCGCAGGATCGCCCAGTTCGGTGATGTTAGTTGAGCGAACGCCACGCATGGAGATCACCGGGGCGGACTGGGAGGAATCGATCGAGATGTCCATATTGGGCACCAACTTGTCGATATCCTTGATGTTGGCCAGCCCCTGCTGTTCCAGTACGGCTTCGTTCATGACCGTAATGGCGATGGGGGTGTCCATCAGGTTAGTGGTGCGTTTGGTGGCGGTCACCACAATTTCCTCCAGGGCGACCCGGTTCTCCGTTGGGGGTGTTGTTTCTTGCGCCAGTGCTGGCATGGCCAAGCCGATATTGGCCAGCGCAATGGTCAAGGCAAGGGGAGAGCGTGTCAGTGCTGTCATATCGTAAACCTCTTGTTGTTTATTGTTATCGTGCATCGCGTGCCCGTGATTCGAGCGGCGTGATACCGATGGCGTGGGACGGATCGAGAGTGTCGGTCCTCGTTGCCGGGCCCAATCTTTAAACGAGTGGGCCGGGGCGTCGTCCGGGTGCAGGCAAACGAACGTTGTATCGGGGTATCCGCTGGCGTTCGGATAAGTTCGGCTTACCCGAACGCCCATAAAACCCTTTTAAAACAATGGCTTATAAATTTTTTTGCCGCCGTCGGGCGCGGCGCTTACACCGTGCCCGACGCTCGGTTTTTTATCGGAAAGCCGCTATTGGGCCACCAGCCGCCAGAAATTCAGGTTCCAACCGCCGCCGGACACGTACAGGCTGAGGTCCTGTTCGCCCGAGTTCAGGTAGACGGTAGGACCGGAAACGGTCTGCCAGTTCTGCCAGCCCCCTGTAGCAGGAATGTGGGTGGAGCTGAATGGGGTGCCGTTATGAATGCTGGCACTGACCTGACCGCCGTTCGGGGAGGCAATGCGATACTCAAAGCGGTAGTTGCCCGCTTGCGGCACATTGACGCGATAGACCATCCAGTCACCGGTATCCAGGTAGGCGGCGTTGAAATCCCCGCCTTGCGGATCCGTGGTGACCTCCATGGCGGCGCCGGAATGCCAGCGGAAGTGTTCGCCCTCAATCGTTCCGCTCCCGGCTGTGGGCTGATAGTCCATCCAGTAGGCAATATCGCCGTGGGTCGACAGGGACTGAGTGGCGAACTGGCCGAACCAGGCTTCTATCTGGGGTAATGAGGCGGTGTCGATGTTGATCGGGTTAAATCCGGAGGTATTGGTGATCAGCCCCCAGGGCCAGCCGTTATTGGGGTCGCCATTGTGGGCGGTCGGGGAGGCCGTTTTATAGGACCACGCGGTAGCCGCCCAACCCAAGCCGTTGTAAATATCGTAGGTTTTTCGCGTGATTTCGCCGCCGTTGGCATCCAACTCCGTCCAGGGCTGGAATTCGCCGATCAGGAAAGGCACCTGCCGGCCGTTGATGGTGGCGTCCCAGTCACAGGTGCCGCCGCCGCTGTCGCTATTGCAGAACAGCCAGTCCAGGTGGACCTGGGTGGGATCGTCGTTGTCGCGCCAGCCAAAAATGCCCGGGTAGAAATGCATTTCGTAGGCGACGTCGTTGCCCGGCGGGTTAAAGAAGTCGATACCGGTCGCGTTGTGCCCGTGCATAATAATGATGTGCTCAGGGTCTTTGGCGCGCACGGTGTGGTACAGGCTGGTCAGGTTGTTAGCCAGAGTTTGCCCATCAGTGCCCCAGGGCTCGTTCAGCAGACCGTAAGCGGCGACGTTACTGTTGCCCGCGTATCGGGAGGCGATCATGTCCCACAGCCAGGCGGTGCGGTCCTGATAGTGGGAGGCGGGCTGACCGTTGCCGCCGTCCCAGTACCAGTTGCGCCCCTCGCAGCCGGAGTGGTGTTCCCAGCCCTGGCTGCCCGCGGCGCCGTGCAGGTCCAGAATCGTATAAATCCCGCGCTCGGCGGCTTCGGCAATGGCGCGATCAAGATACTCCCAAGCGTCCGGCCGCAGCGTGTACGGGTTGTTTTCGTCTTCAATGAGGTTGTGGGGGAAGGGCAACCGCACCGCGTTGAAGCCCAGGTCGGCGATACGGTCCCAGTCCCGGTCGGTCATCCAGCTGTCGCGGAAGATGTCCATCAGGCGTTCGCGTTCGGCGTAGCCGAAGCGGCTGTCCAGAGCGGCTTCCAAAGTGCATTGATCATTGATGGGGCCCTGGCTGGTACTCATGGCCTGCCCCATCATCCAGAATTCCAGTTGCAGCCAGTTGCCCAGGTTCAGGCCGCGCAGACGAATGGGTTCACCGTTGACCACCCAGTCTTTTCCCTGTTGCCGAATCATAGGCAGGGTGGCGGCGGCGTTCACGATGGCAGTGGGTTCCGGGTCTGTTTGAGCGGGCGCCGAGAGGCTGATAACGGCCAGCGCGGCAATCGTGAATTGAGAGATCAGGCGGAGTCCGCCCGCTGTTGCTATGGAGTACCGCATAGTAATTGCCTCGGGTTGTCGATTATTATGAGCACCGGAGGGGTGTCCGGCGGTGTATCACCGAGATGGCGTGATGACATTCCCAGTGTGGTGGGTCGTTCAAACGCTGTCGTTCGGTTAAGGGAGACGATGCGAGCCGAACGCGTTCGGCTGTGCCGGGAGACTCAAACCCAAGAACAATAAAAGATCCGGCGACATCGGCGTTGGGTGCTTTAATAGGAGCCGCTCATGCCCGCCAGCCGGAGGCATGAGCCCTGATCTCATACATCCTGTGATGCGATGGACCTTTTGTGTGATGGACTTTCTTGTGTGATGGATAAGGTACAGTTTAATTTTCACGATCTCGTTTTGATGATGACCGCTCTGCAGTGCCTGTTGTTTTCGGCCCTGCTGGTGGCGACGAATGCCCGTCATATTAAAAGCACGTACTTTTTGGCCGCCTTTTTACTGGCGCACGCCTTTATCCCGCTGCACGAGATGATTCTCTGGGGTGCACAGTTCAAATGGACCGTGCGCATTGAAGCCCCCTGGCTGTATTTTCTGGGTGGTTTTGCCTACTACCTTGACGGTGCTTTGCTGTACCTGTGTGTGAAATCCCTGGTGTTTCGTGACTTTTCACTGAGATGGCGCGATACCCTGCACTTGATACCGTTTGCCCTGTTCGCGGTGTTTATGTGGATCGTGTTCTATCGCCTGCCGATGGAGCAGCGCGAAGTGCTGATCAACGATGAAATTCTGGTGTACGGTGCGCAGTACGTCACGGCGGATTTTCTGAGCAAATGGTTGCGGGCGGGCTACGCGGTAGCCTGTCTGGTTCTGATTGTGCGCTACAAGCGACTGCTCAAATCCACCCACTCGAACATTGCCAAGGTGGACACCAACTGGGTCACCACGCTGGTGGTCGGTTTTCTGGTGGTGATGTTGATGGAGGTGGTGCTCAGTGTGGCGAAACTGGTCAGTCTGCGCCACCCGTTTGACCTGAAGGTGTTCGAATACATTGGGCTGACTGGCTATTACACGATGTTTTTGCTGGTGAATCTACTGGTGTTTACGGGGATTCGTTACTTCGCCAGCTTTGTCGCCGTCCCGCAGAAGGAAACAGCGAAAAAGCCGTTGACCGATGAACTCCTTAACCCTGAAGTGGCCCGCGAAGTGGATAACACCATGCGGCGCGACAAACTGTTTATGGAACCGGACGTGACGCTGGACCACCTGGCGACGCAGCTATCCATTCCGGGTCGGGATTTGTCGATGCTGATTAATCGGCACTTTGGAGTGAATTTTTACGAGTTTATCAATCGCTATCGGGTGGAAGAAGCAAAGCAGTTGTTGGCGAGGGACGCCGACAAAACCATCACGGATATTTATCTTGAGGTGGGTTTCAACAGTAAATCAGTCTTTAATACGTTCTTTAAAAAGAACGCTGGGGTCACCCCTTCCCAGTACCGAAAAGAGCGAGCCGTGCCGCCTGAGGCCCGTTCCTGAAAACACGCCTGGGCGCTTTCACACCCTGGCCGCCTCCCGGAATTCATTGCTGCTGCGCAGTTTGGTTACATCGGAGCGCGGCGGCGCACCAAACAACCGGCTGTACTCCCGGCTGAAGTGCGAGGGGCTTTCGTAGCCGACCCGGAAACTGGCGGTGGCGGCTTCGAGACCCTCGGACAGCATCAGGCGACGCGCTTCGTGCAAGCGCAGTTTCTTTTGAAATTGCAGTGGCGACATGCGCGTGACCTGCTTGAAACTGTGAAACAGCGACGACTCGCTCATGTTGGCCATTTCAGCCAGCTCCGGCACCCGTAACGGTTCGGTAAAGCGATCTTTCAGCGCGGCAATGACCTTGGAAATACGGTGCGCCTTGGTGCCATCCACTGCAAACTTGCGCATTTTTACGCCGATCTCGCTGACCAGTGCTCGGTAGACCACCTCACGCTTGGCCATCGGTGCGAGGATGCGAGCATCGCGCGGATCGTCCAGCAGCATGGTCAGTTTGAGTATTGCCTCGGCCAACCCTCTTTCGGCCTGAATGCAGCACAGACCACAGGAGCTGTCCTCGCAGCCCAAATCCTCCGTTTCCTCTGGCATCTCGTCCAGTTCCAGTAACAGGTCGGTGACTTCTTGTGGGTTCACGGAAATTTTGACACCCAGGTAAGGCTTTTCCTCGGAAGCCTCGGTGATTTTTCCGGTTACCGGCAGCGAGACGGATGAGGCCAGGCAGCTCAGCGGCCCATAATGAATTTCCCGATCCCCGAGCCACACGGTTTTGCCGCCTTGGGCGATCAGACAAAGGGCCGGCTCATACACCGA
This sequence comes from Marinimicrobium sp. ARAG 43.8, assembly GCF_050113635.1. NCBI lineage: Bacteria > Pseudomonadati > Pseudomonadota > Gammaproteobacteria > Cellvibrionales > Cellvibrionaceae > Marinimicrobium > Marinimicrobium sp. ARAG 43.8. The sequence continues at coordinate 731,130 of NZ_JBNJLT010000001.1, read as the reverse complement.
TGATGCCATGCTGGTCGCCGTGGAGTTAGCGCGAAACAAATCCAGGTCCGGCACTGAGGTGGAAGTGATACCTTCTTCCGGAGCCCACTTCTGAATCTGGCGGGCCAGAGAATCGGCCAAGCCGCGGCGGTAATCATCGAGCGCGTTGGGAATGGGTTGATGGGCAGTCACAAGTCCGTCCTCTATGTATGTCGCGTGCAGAATGTCGCGTGCAGAACATTGTCAGGGCCTTGGCAGGCACCGGATATTGAGTATACGCCCGGTTGGCTGGGGTTCTACGAGAAGTGTTTAATCCGTGCAGGATTGGGCAAGCACTCAATAGAAACAGGCAATTTCGAATGAATTATGCTCGGATTTTAGCCTTTTTTCCAGAAAGCAATTTGTGCACACAGAGTTCTTTTTGCAGAATTAGGCAATGACCGCGCAGAAATCTGATAACGCCTTTCTGGGCCGAACCACTACAGTAGGGCCCTATACCGGTGGTTGCCTTCAAGCGATTCTCCAACTTTTCCACTCCAATAAAAACGATGACCATTCGCTTGACCTCAACTTATGTTGAGGAATTAACGTGCCGCCGATGCTTTCGTAGCACCACTGGACACTGACTTTTTGTTTGTAACATGACCAATTCGGAGTGAACACGATGGATACCATCAACGAAAAGAGGCCCGCAATCCGTGCGGGTTCGGTTTGGACTCTGGCACTGATTCTGACCGGTATGCTGGGCCTCGCTGGCTGCGGGGCGCAGAGTGAGGATCAGGTGTCCGCCGCACCGCCGGCACCGGAGGTGGATGTGGCAACGGTGTTGGTGGAACCCGTGACTCTGTGGGAAACCTTTACCGGGCGCGTTGAGTCTCCGGAAACCGTGCAGCTGCGGCCGAGAGTGAGCGGCTACATTGACGAAGTGGCGTTCGAGGAAGGCGAACGGGTGGAGGCCGGAGACTTGTTATTCCGCATTGATCCCCGCCCCTACGAGGCCAGAGCCCGTGCCGCCAGGGCGTCGCTTGCCCAGGCCCGCAGTCAGCAAACGCTGGCGAAAGGCGAAGCGGAGCGTGCCGGGAAACTGCTGGAAAGCCGCGCGATTTCCCACGAGGAATACGATCAGCGTCAGGCGGCCTTGCTCGGCGCCGAGGCGCGGGTTGAAGAAGCGGAAGCGGCACTGGTCAGTGCCGAACTGGATCTGGAATACACGCGCATTACCGCTCCGGTGGCGGGCCGCACCGGTCGGGCCATGGTGACCAAAGGCAATCTGGCTAACGCCGATCAAACGCTGTTGACCACGGTGGTGTCGGTAGACCCTTTGCATGTCTACTTTGACAGCAACGCCGCCGATGCGCTGGGTGCGCAGGCGTTATCGAACAGCACGCATTCTTCACTAGTGCGCATTGGCTTGACGGGAGAAACCGGCTTTCCTCATCAGGGTACGCTGGACTTTATTGACAATCGCCTCAATGCCGACACCGGAACCTTGCGTTATCGCGCGGTGCTGGCTAACCCGGAAGGCACGTTCAAGCCGGGACACTTTGCCCGGGTGGAAATGCCCGTGGCCAGCCTGAGTAAGGCGGTGTTGGTGAATCGTAAAGCGGTGCTCGCGGACCAGGACCGGCGCTTTGTGTACGTGGTTGCCGAGAATGACGTGGTGGCCCGTCGCGAAGTGCGCACCGGTCGGGAAGTGGACGACCTGGTGGTGGTGCGCGACGGGTTAAACGCGGGCGATCGCGTGATCATCAACGGCATGCAAAAAGTCTTTGCACCGGGCATGCCGGTGAAAGCCAATTCGGTGGCGATGAGTGAATCGTTCGGTTCCGGTGGTATCGCGACGCGATAATGAATACCGGGCGCTAAACACTCGAAGCGTTTTCTCCCCACACACGTTTTATCCCCACACATGTTTTATCCAGGGAAACACAAAACAGCGGCGGGCTTTTGCCCGCCTCTCAGGAGCCTATTGCCATGAACTTTTCCCGTTTTTTTGTGGACCGGCCCATTTTCGCCGCGGTGCTGTCCATTATTATTCTGGCGGTCGGGGCGATTTCCATACCCAACCTGCCCGTCAGTGAGTACCCGGATGTGGTGCCCCCGTCCGTGCAAGTGCGCACGGTCTACCCCGGTGCCAACCCCAAGGAAATTGCCGAGACCGTAGCGACGCCACTGGAAGAGGCCATTAACGGGGTTGAAGACATGATGTACTTCAAATCCGTCGCTGGCTCCGATGGTGTGCTGCAAATGACCATCACGTTTCGTCCAGGCACGAATGCCGAAGATGCCACCGTGCGGGTGCAGAATCGCGTCAGCCAGGCGTTGGCCCGGTTGCCCGAACCGGTGCGTCGCCAGGGCGTGACCACCCAGAAACAGTCACCCACCTTTTTGATGGTAGTGCATCTGGTGTCGCCGGATGAGCGCTACGATACGCTGTATCTGCGCAACTACGCGCGTCTGCACGTGCGCGATCAGCTCGCTCGCATTATGGGTGTGGGTGAGGCGCAAATCTTCGGTGGCGGTGATTACGCCATGCGCGCCTGGCTCGACCCGGACAAGATCGCGGCTCGCGGATTAACCGCCAGTGATGTGGTGAATGCCATGCGCGAGCAAAATGTTCAGGTCTCCGCCGGGCAGATTGGTGCCGAGCCAATTGAGAACAGCGACTTTCTGACCCTGATCAACGCCAAAGGCCGACTGACCAGTGAAGAAGAGTTTGGCGATATCGTGCTCAGCACGGGTAACGATGGCGAGATTCTGAGGCTGCGCGATGTGGCTCGCCTGGAACTCGGTGCGGGTGACTACACGCTGCGCTCCAAGCTCGATGGCAAAGAGGCGGTGGGCATTGGCATTTTCCAGGCCCCGGGTGCCAATGCACTGGAAATTCGGGAGCAAGTCATCAACACCATGGATGAACTCTCTACGCGGTTCCCGGAGGGATTGGAATACCAAAGCGTGTACGACACCACCATTTTTGTCAGCGACTCTATTAAGTCGGTGATTCAAACGCTGCTGGAAGCGGTATTGCTGGTCGTTCTGGTGGTGACGCTGTTCCTGCAAACCTGGCGCGCCTCCGTGATTCCTTTGCTCGCCGTGCCGGTTTCGGTAGTCGGTACCTTTGCGGTGTTGTATCTGCTGGGCTATTCCATCAATACACTGACGTTGTTCGGCCTGGTGCTTGCTATCGGTATTGTCGTGGACGATGCCATCGTGGTGGTGGAGAACGTCGAGCGCAATATTGAAGAAGGGCTCACGCCATTGGCCGCCGCGCACCAGGCCATGAAGGAAGTGTCCGGACCGATTGTGGCGATTGGTCTGGTGTTGTGCGCCGTGTTTATTCCCATGGCCTTTTTATCGGGTGTGACCGGGCAGTTTTATCGTCAGTTTGCGGTGACTATTGCGATTTCCACCGTGATCTCCACCATTAACTCCCTGACCTTGTCACCGGCCCTGGCCGCCATGCTGCTCAAGCCGCACGGTGCGCCCAAGGATCGCTTGACCCGCGTTATTGATCGACTGTTCGGCTGGATTTTTAGGCCCTTCAATCGCTTCTTCAATACCAGCTCGGAAAAATATCAGGGCGCGGTGTCGCACAGTTTGCGTCGGCGTGGTGCCGTGTTTGTGGTGTACCTGATTTTATTGGGTGCGACCGCGTCGATGTTCAAACTGGTGCCGCCCGGTTTTATTCCCGTGCAGGACAAAATGTACCTGATCGCCGGGGTGAAACTGCCGGAAGGCGCCTCGCTGGAACGCACCGATGAATTGTTGAGCAAGGTCGCAGACATCGGGATGGCAATGGACGATGTTACCCACGCCATTGCATTTCCCGGTCTGAACGCGTTGCAGTTTACCAATACCTCCAATACCGGTCTGGTATTTCTCACTCTCAAGCCGTTCTCGGAGCGCGAACGCACCGCAGAAGACATTAACGCCGAACTGTCGGCGAAAATCTCGACGCTGAAAGACGGTATTGCGTTTTCGTTTATGCCGCCACCGATTCAGGGGCTGGGCAACGGTTCCGGTTACCAGATGTTTATCGAGGATCGCGACGGCCTCGGTTATGGCCCACTTCAGGAAGCCGTCGTGGCGTTCCAGGGTGCGGTAATGCAAACGCCGGGGTTGTCTTATCCGATTACCAGCTATCAGGCCAATGTGCCGCAGCTGGATGCGGAGGTGGATCGTCTTAAAGCCAAGGCGCAGGGCGTTTCCATTACCGACCTGTTCGATACGCTGCAAACCTATCTGGGTTCCACTTACGTCAACGACTTCAACCAGTTCGGACGCACCTGGCAAGTGATTGCACAGGCCGACTCATCCTACCGGGACAGCGTGGAAGACATTGCCCGGTTGCGCACCCGCAACGCTCAGGGAGAAATGGTGCCCATTGGCTCGATGGTGAATATCAGCCAGAGCTTCGGTCCGGACCCGGTGCTGCGTTACAACGGCTACCCCGCCGCTGACCTGGCCGGTGAAGCCGATCCACGTGTACTCTCGTCCACGCAGGCCATGAATGCGCTGGCTGGCATTGGTGATCAGGTGTTGCCCGAAGGCATCGGTTTTGAATGGACGGATCTGAGTTTCCAGCAGGCGACCCAGGGTAATGCCGCGCTGATTGTCTTCCCGCTGGCGGTACTGTTGGTGTTTCTGGTACTGGCGGCACTGTACGAAAGCTGGACTTTGCCGCTGGCCGTCATTCTTATCGTGCCGATGTGTCTGTTGTCCGCGCTGGCGGGGGTTTGGCTTGTCGGTGGTGACACCAATATTTTTGTGCAAGTCGGGTTGGTGGTGTTGATTGGGCTGGCCTGTAAAAACGCCATTCTGATTGTGGAGTTCGCCCGCGAGCTGGAATACGAAGGCCTCGGGACTCTGGAAGCAGCGTTGGAAGCCTGCCGCCTGCGTTTGCGCCCGATCATCATGACGTCCATCACTTTTACCGCCGCCGTTGTGCCGCTGGTGCTGGGCAGTGGCGCCGGGTTTGAAGTTCGCCAGGCATTGGGTGTCGCGGTAGTGGCCGGCATGATCGGTGTGACCTTGTTCGGTTTGTTCATGACGCCGGTGTTTTACGTGGGCCTGCGAAAACTCGGTGGGCCACTTAAGGGTGGACATTCGTCCACGATGACCGGTGAGGCCCACGGGCATGAGGGTCACAGGCTTGAGGATCACGCCAGTGAAACTCGTCGTCTTTCGGGAGAAAATCACTCAGGAGAAAACCATCATGCGTAATGTCGTTCTGCTTTGCACGGCGCTATCGTTGCTTATCGTGTTGTGTGCCTGCAGCGTGGGGCCGGATTATCAGCCGCCTCACATTCATGCGCCGGAGCGCTTTAACGAGGCCGCCGAAAGCGACGTGATCAATGACGAGGCGCTGGACGACCAGGCCCGTGATGAAGACGTGCAACGCTTCTGGAACGGTTTTAATGATCCAGTGCTGGCGGGCTTGATTCACGAGACCCTAATGGTTAATCAGAGTTTGCAGGCGGCGTTGGCCCGACTGGATCAAGCCAGTGCCTTACTCGGAGCGGCCCGCTCCGATCAATGGCCGTCATTGACGGTTAACGGTTCAGCAGCGGAACAATATCTGGCCGAGGTGGAGCGGGTCGATCCGAACCGCGAACGGGTAACCCGGTATCAAGTCGGGGCCGCCATCGGCTGGGAGCTGGATCTGTTCGGACGGTTGCGGCGCGGTCACGAAATGCGTCTGGCCGAACTGGAAGCGGCAGGTGCCGATCTGTCCGCGTTGCGGGTGGCGATTGTCGGACGGCTGGCCAGTGATTATTTTGAATTGCGCGGCTTGCAGGAACAGTTGCAAGTGGCGCGGGAGAATGTTGCCAACCAGCGAGAGTCCCTGGCGATTGTCGACGCTCGACTGAGCGCGGGCCGTGGTACCGACTTCGATAGCGAACGAGCCCAGGCGCGACTCGATGCGATTCGCGCTACGCTTCCGGAGCTGGAAGCGGGCATTCGCGAACGGATGTACCGCATCGCCGTATTGATTGGTCGTGATCCGGCCTTAATGGTGGCGCAATTGAGTTCTCCGTCACCACTGCCCGACACCTTGCCGACCATTCCGGTGGGAAGCCCTGGAGAGGCGCTGCGTCGCCGGCCCGATATTCGCGCGGCGGAGCGCCGCCTCGCCGCCGCGACCGCCCGAGTAGGCGTGGCCACCGCCGACTTGTTTCCGAGTTTCAGCCTGGACGCATTGATTGGCTCGGTAGCGGCGGACGGTGCCGACCTGTTTAGTGCTCCGGCGGAATCCCGGGCGGTAGCGTTGGGTGTGAACTGGACCTTTCTGGATTTCGGCGGTGTGCGCCGTCGCATCGACGCAGCGGATGCGGCCAGTCGCGCCGCATTGGCGGATTATCGGCAGACCGTCCTGGAAGCATTGGCGGAAACCGAAACGCAACTGGCGTACTACCAGCGTTCACAGGTACGCAGCGAACGTTTGGCCAGCGCCACCGCGTCCGCACAGCGGGCGGCTGAGTTGGCCCGCGCCCGCTACGAACAGGGTTACATCGGTTACTTTGAAGTGCTCGCAGCCGAGCAGGAACTGATTGATACCCGCGATGATTTGATTGACAGCCGGACGCAGGAAACCCTGGCCATGGTCAATATCTACCGCACGCTGGCGGGCGCTCCCCAGGCGCCAGAACTGGCAGCCCGCTGAGGCGGGCATGACAGGTTTACCCCGTGGCCAGCGGACGGCCTTTTTTACGCTCCTGCTTTTTTCGTTCGCTAGACACTCAGGTATTGTTGCACCAGTTCATCGTTGAGATCGGCGATGGCACCGGAAGCCTGCGTGTGTCCTTTCTCCATAATAAAAAAGTCGTCCGCCACCCGTCGGGCAAACGGTAGCTTTTGCTCCACCAGTAACACCGTCAAGCCCAGCTCCCGATTCAGTTTACCAATCACATTCCCGATATCGCGCACTATGTTGGGCTGAATGCCTTCGGTTGGTTCATCGAGTAGCAGGACGCTCGGGTCGAGCACCAGTGCGCGACCAATGGCCAGCTGTTGCTGTTGTCCGCCGGAAAGATCGCCGCCGCGTCGGTGGCGCATGTCCTGCAGTACCGGGAACAGCTCGTAGATGTGGTCGGGAATTTTACTCAGCCGGTCGCTGCGGGCGCCGAGTGAAATTTTCAGGTTTTCCTCCACCGTCAGTTGCGGGAAAATTTCCCGCCCCTGCGGCACATAACCAATACCGGCGCGCGCTCGCGCTTCCGGAGACAGCTTGCTCAAGTCTTTGCCATTGAGCCAAATGTGGCCCTCGCTGATGGGCAGCAATCCGGTAATGCATTTAAGCAGCGTGGTTTTCCCCACGCCGTTGCGCCCGAGCAAACAGCCACAGGTGCCCTCGCGCACTTCCAGGGACAAGTCCCAAAGAATATGGCTTTGCCCATAGAACTGGTTGACGTTTTCAATGGTTAGCACGGGTATCTCCGTTGTTTCGTCGTCATAATGTGGTCAGAACTTTGTTGTCGTATGGCCGCCACATGGCGCCTATTCGCCGAGGTAAACCTCGACCACTTTAGGATCGCTCTGCACCTGATCCATCGTGCCTTCGGCCAGCACCGAGCCCTGGTGCAGTACGGTCACCTTGCGGGCAATCGAGCGGACAAAAGCCATATCGTGCTCCACCACAATGACCGAATGTGCCCCCGCGAGCGAGGTGAGAAGTTCCGCCGTGCGCTCGGTTTCCTCTCCGGTCATTCCGGCCACGGGCTCGTCGACCAGCAACACCTGCGGGCTTTGCATCAGCAGCATGCCGATCTCCAGCCATTGCTTCTGGCCGTGAGATAGCAGGCCCGCCGGTCGGCGGATCTCCGACAGCAGGCCGATTTGTCGCACCACTGAATCAATCCGGTCTTGCTGCTCTCCCGTTAGGGACTGAGTGAGTGTCCACCACACCCGCTTGTCTGCGGCGGTGGCCAGCTCCAGATTCTCGTACACGCTCAGGGCTTCAAAAATGGTGGGTTTTTGAAACTTGCGACCGATCCCGCCGCGAGCAATCTGGTGTTCGGACAGCTCCAGCAGATTGATGCGCTGCCCGAAATACACGCTGCCTTCGTCCGGGCGGGTTTTGCCGGTGATCACATCCATCATCGTGGTTTTGCCCGCGCCGTTGGGGCCGATAATGCAGCGCAACTCGCCTTTATCGATATAGAGATTCAGGTTGTTCAGCGCTTTGAACCCATCGAAGCTGACAGTGACATCCTCGACATACAGAATCGGCCCGTGCGAGGTGTCCAACGGTCGCCCGAAGTTGGGATCGCGTTTGGGAATAGCGCGCTGGCTGAACTGATAGGCTTGCTTGATCACACTCACAGGGCCTCCTCGGATGCGTTCTCTTTGGGTGTGGTATCGGACTCGCTCTTAGAACGCGGTTTCCGCTTGAGCCGATCAAACAGACCCACCAGCCCTTTGGGTAAAATCAGGGTGACGATCACAAACAGCGCGCCGAGCACAAACAGCCAGCTTTCCGGTGACCAGGTGGTGAACAGCGTTTTGGCGTAGTTGACCGAGAAGGCACCGACAATGGCACCGTACAAGGTGCCGCGCCCACCTGTTGCCACCCATACCACCAGCTCAATGGAATTCAGTGGTGAGAATTCACCGGGATTGATGATGCCCACCTGGGGAACGTAGAGGGCGCCGGCAATACCGGCAAGCATCGCGGAGAAAACGAACAACCACAGCTTGTAGGATTCCACTTTGTAACCGCAAAAGCGCGTGCGGCTTTCCGCATCGCGAATGGAAACAATCACCCGTCCCATGCGTGAAGTCACGATATAACGACACACCAGGTAACCGAGAATCAGCATCACGGCGGAGGCCACAAACAAAGCGTTGCGCGTACCTTTGGCGGTGATGGAAAACCCGAGAATGTCTTTGAAGTCGGTCAGCCCGTTATTGCCCCCAAAACCCATTTCATTGCGGAAAAAGGCAAGCATCAATGCGTAAGTCAGCGCCTGGGTAATAATGGCGAAGTACACACCGGTGACGCGGGAACGGAAAGCCAGCCAGCCGAAGACCAGGGCCAGTAATCCCGGCACGACCAGGATCATCAGTGCGGTGAACCAGAACATATCGAAACCGAGCCAGTACCAGGGCAGACTGTCCCAGTTCAGAAACACCATGAAGTCCGGCAGTTCGGGATGACCGTATTGCCCGCGGTCGCCGATTTGCCGCATCAGGTACAGGCCCATGGCGTAGCCGCCGAGCGCAAAGAACGCGCCGTGGCCCAGCGATAGAATACCAGCATAACCCCAGATCAAATCCACGGACAATGCCAATAAAGCAAAGCACAGGAACTTGCCAATCAGCGTGACCGCATAGGTGGAAATGTAGAGCGGTGAATCGCTGGGCACCAGCATGTTGCACACCGGCACGATGATCGCGAGCAGGGCGACAAACCCCAGTACGATCATTCCGCCCCGGTCACTGAGTAATAAACGTTTGGTTAGCATAAGCGTCTCTCGAAAACTCGTTGTCGGAGCGGACTATTCCGCGGCCCGGCCTTTTTGCGGAAACAGGCCCTTGGGACGTTTTTGAATGAACAGAATCAACATGACCAACACCAAAACTTTGGCCAGCACGGCACCGGCCCAGGGCTCCATAAATTTGTTCAAAACGCCCAGGCCCATAGCACCGACCAGGGTTCCCCACAGGTTGCCCACGCCGCCAAATACCACCACCATAAAGGAGTCGATGATATAGGCTTGGCCGAGGTTCGGGCCGACGTTGGTGAGCTGCGATAACGCGACACCGGCGACACCGGCGACACCGGAACCCAGCCCAAACGTCAGCGCATCGACCCAGTTGGCGCGCACGCCAACGGCGCGCGCCATGGCCCGGTTCTGTGACACGGCGCGGACCTTCAGGCCCAGTGAGGTTTTCTTGAGAATGACCAGCAGTGCGAAGAACACCATTAGCCCGAAGATCAATATAAATAAGCGGTTATAGGTAAGGGAGAGCGCCGGGTTAATAACCAGAGAACCACTCATCCACTCCGGCAACTCCACGCTGCGGTTCAGTGGTGAGAAAATCGTGCGCGCGGCCTGCTGAAGAATCAGGCTCAGGCCAAAGGTGGCCAGCAGCGTTTCCAGTGGACGTCCGTAGAGAAACCGGATAACACCGCGCTCAATGGCAACTCCCACCAGGCCGGACACCAGAAAGGCTGCGGGTACCGCCATCGCCAGGCTCCAGCCAATATGGTTGGGAAACCATTGCTGGATCACCCAGGTGGTGTAAGCGCCGATCATCATCAGTTCGCCGTGGGCCATATTAATCACGCCCATCACACCGAAGGTAATGGCCAGCCCGATGGCGGCCAGCAACAGAACGGAACCGAGGCTGAGTCCGAAAAATACGCTTTCGGTGAATTTATAAAACTTGAGTTTACTTTGGATGGCGTCCAGTGCTTCCGCTGCGGAGGCCTGGACCCTGGGGGATTCGTCATACTCGCGCAGGCGGCGCAGCTCATTGCGGGTTTCGTCTTCCAGGGAGCCGCGCAATGTTTGAATGGCGGAGAGTCGAACGCGCTCGTTGTCGTTCTTGAGATCATACAGTGCCATTGCGGTATTGATGGCGTTATTAACCAGAAGGCTGTTTTCCACATCGTTACGTGCTTGTAGCAGCGCGATGCTGTCTTCGTTAACCCCTTCCTTAATCATTCTCTGAACCGCTTCAAACCGAATCTGTGGGGTTTCCGAGTCGAGGTTAAGCCGGGCGAGAATGTTGCGTAACTGGCTGCGCATCCGGGTCGTGACTGGTATGCGTTTGGTGTCCAGGTCGGCAGCCAGCATTTCGCCCGTTACGGCATCTTCATAGCGGTCGTTCGGGTATTGAATCAGGATGCGTTGTTCGTTGTTGTCGTCGGAATAGAGGTCGCCATTGAGCAATGCGGAAAGAATGTCGGCTACTCGGGGATGCGACACATTGCTCAGCGCTTCGATCGCGTCGCCGCGCTTCATCAGGCTGGCTTCGGCGACGGCGCGGGTCTGTTCCGCGAGTTCCGCCGTGGCGTCGGCGTTATTCTGTGCAAACGCTGAACTTGCCACACACAGCAGCACCAGAATGAGCTGCTTCAGCGACGTTTGAACCAGCGACGCTTGAATAAGGGGGCTGGATGGACCGTAGGTCTTCATATCAACATGCTCTTTTTACCGGGTTCGGTTTGCGCCGGAGTGGGCGCATCGCCCGGCTGCGGCCGGGCGATGGTTCTTCCTGTTGGCCGGGGATTACTCCTGCATGGCAGAGGAGCCCAGGCATTTCTTGGTTTTGGTGTTGTAGTTGCCGCACTCAATGGGCGCCGTCCAGTCGGCGGTGAGGTCTTTGCTGCCTTCGAGGAAGTCGGACCAGGCATCGCCGGACACGAGATCTTCGGTTTGCCAGACGGTCAGGAACTGGCCGTTGTCCTGAATTTCACCGATGAGGACCGGTTTTTTGATGTGGTGATTGGGCAGCATTTCGCTGGTGCCACCGGTGAGGTTCGGCACTTTCACGCCGACCATGGCATCAATCACGGCGTCGGTATCGGTGGTGCCGGCTTTCTCGACCGCTTTGACCCACATATTGAAGCCGATGTAGTGCGCTTCCATCGGGTCGTTGGTGACTCGTTTTTCGTTGCCGATAAAGTCATGCCACTTCTTGATGAACGCTTCGTTTTCGTCAGTGTCGACGCTCATAAAGTAGTTCCAGGCGGCGAGGTGGCCGACCAGCGGCTTGGTGTCGATACCGGAAAGTTCCTCTTCGCCCACGGAGAAAGCGACCACGGGAATATCCTCGGCGGAAACCCCCTGGTTACCCAGCTCGCGGTAGAAAGGAACGTTGGCGTCACCGTTAATGGTGGAGACCACAGCGGTAGGTTTACCCTGGCTGCCGAAGCGCTTGATATCGGACACGATGTTCTGCCAGTCGGAATGACCGAACGGCGTGTAGTTGATCATGATGTCTTCATCCGCCACACCGTGGTCTTTCAGGTAGGACGCCAGGATTTTGTTGGTGGTGCGCGGGTACACGTAGTCAGTGCCTGCCAGCACCCAGCGTTCGATACCGACTTCATTCATCAGGTAATCAACGGCCGGAATGGCTTGCTGGTTCGGGGCCGCACCGGTGTAGAACACATTACGGGATGACTCTTCGCCTTCGTACTGCACCGGATAGAACAGAATACCGTTCAGCTCTTCGATAACCGGCAGCACGGACTTTCGGGAAACCGAGGTCCAGGCACCAAAGATGGCATCCACATCTTCCTGTTCGATCAGCTCGCGGGTTTTCTCCGCAAACAACGGCCAGTCAGAGGCCGGATCGGTCACTACGGCTTCCAGTTTCTTGCCAAGCAGGCCGCCTTTCTTGTTCTGTTCCTCGATCAACATCAACATGGTGTCTTTCAGGGTGGTTTCCGAAATGGCCATGGTGCCGGAGAGGGAGTGCAGAACCCCTACCTTGATCGTATCCTCTTCCTGGGCTTGAGCGGTCAGTCCGGTGAGCGCCATACTGCAGGCGATCCCCAGCGTGCTTAGCGTTTTCATCATGCGTGTTAGCTTCATGGGTCAATCTCCGTTGAGGTCGTGGTGAACAATGTGTACTGCGTTTTAGTAACGAACATCCTGTCGGGCCGCGTATGGGCTTCGTCCTGAATCCTATCGAACCCGCTCTCGCGTGTTTTACAGCGTGGAGCGCGAACGCTGTGCCTGCCGTGCTTCGTGCAGCATGTGCAGGGTGATTTTTCGAACTTCCGCCTGACTTTCCTCAATGTGGGTTTTCAACAGGCGCTGCGCTTCGTCGGCGCGGCGTTTGATAATGGTGCGCAGGATCTTGGCGTGTTCCTGGTAAGTGGCTTCGATGCGGGGCCGCTGCGTGAAATCAATACGTCGAATGATGCGCAGCCGCTCGGTCACATTCTGGTGCACGCGCACCATTTCCTCGTTGCCACTGGCTTCTACCAGATGCGTGTGAAAGCGCTCATCCATCTGGCGAACCGCGGGACCGTCTTCGAGCCGATCGGCAACGGGCACCAGCCAGAAGTTTTTGAGTGCTTCCAGATCCGGTGTCGCTTCCATTTCACACAAGGTGCGCACGGCCGCCAATTCAAGAACAATGCGCAGCTCGTACAATTGGTCAAACTTTTCAAAGTCTAAGGGTTTTACCTGCCAGCCCGAGCGAAACAGAACATCGACGAACCCGTCGCGCTGCAACAACGTCAAGGCTTCACGCACTGGTGTGCGGCTGGCGGTCATGCGTTGTGCGATTTCGTTTTCCGTGAACCGGTCGCCGGGCAGCAGCACGAAATCAAAGATGTCCTGCTTCAGTGCGTTGTAAATGCGTTCGGTCAAGCTCAAGCGTTCGACTTTCTGACTCACGGGATGCCGCCTTGAATATCATCATGTATGCAAGATGGTATTCAGCAGAAAGCGTGCCAAGCCGTGCGTTTTTGCGGTAAAGATTGAAGTTGGCGGTGAGAGCGCTGTGAAATCAGGGGGTTAGCGTTTGAGTGAATAGGCCGGCGTGGGGCTTCGGTTTATATCGTGCACTTAAATGAAGCGTGCAATACGTTATTTGCCTCATGTTTGTTCCCGAAAAAAAACGCCCTTCGTTCATGAAGTACCGAAGGGCGGTAATACGGGGAAGAATCCTGTTTTATTCCTCCAGCACCAGCAGAATATCGCCAGCGTTGACCGGTTTTCCTGGCGCGCAGTGCACGGCACTGACCCTGGCTTTGCGGTCGGCGAGGATAGAAAATTCCATTTTCATGGCTTCCACAATCAGAAGGGGCTGTTCAGGCTCCACTTCCTGTCCGGGTTCCACCAGCAGCTTCCAGATGTTGCCGCTGATGTCGGCGGTGACCGGATGGCCGTCCACCTCCTTGGGATCGACCGCCGGGCCTGCATTGAGGGCGGCCTCCACCTGCTCGGCCTCGTCGGCCTGCCACAGCGCCACTTCCTCGGTAAACGCGGCCTGTTGTTTCTCGCGGAAAGCGGCAATGCTGTCGGCATTATCGGCCAGAAATTTTTCGTGCTCGGCAATATCGAAATAGGTCTCTTCAATATCGATGTCCAGTCGGCCTTCGCGGAAGGATTCGCGCATTTCCGTCAGCTTCTCTTCGCTAACTGGGTAGTAGCGGACCTGATCAAAAAAGCGCAGGAACCACGGTTGGCCGTTGACGAATACCGGGCTTTTCACAAACTTGTTCCAGATGGGCAGTGTGCGTCCCACCAACTGGTAACCACCGGGTGAGTCCATTCCATAGATACACATATAAACGCCACCGATACCCACGGTGCCCTCGGCGGTATAGGTCCGCGCGGGGTTGTATTTGGAGGTGAGCAGGCGGTGGCGCGGGTCCACGGGCACAGCGCAGGGCGCGCTGAGATACACATCGCCCAACCCGAGAATCAGGTAGCTGGCATTGAACAGAACGTCGCGCACCTGATCAATGGAATCGAGCCCGTTGATGCGCCGCATAAACTCGGTGTTGCTCGGCAGCCAGGGCGCGGTATCGCGCACCGACTGACGGTACTTGGCCACCGCCTCAAGAGTGGCGGAATCTTCAAACGCCATGGGCAGATGCACGATCCGGCTGGGCACGCGCATCTGGTCCACGGGGGGCAGCTTCGCTTCAAGGGCAAGCAGTTGTTTCACCAGATCCGACTGATGCAGCACGCGGCTGTCGTAATTGACTTGCAGCGAACGAACACCGGGCGACAGTTCGATGATGCCGTCAATCGGACTGGCTTTGAGCGCTTCCATCATGGCGTGAACGCGCAGCCGGAAACGCAGGTCCATAACGAGTGGGCCGTACTCCATCAGAATGTATTTGTCCCCGGCCTGACGGTACACCACTGCCGGGCGGCCTTCCGCTTCGGGCAGCGCGGCGAGAATACAGGGCGACAAATCGTGTTCGCGGGTGGGAAGGCTGAACTCACCGATCACTGCCGGAGCGCTTAGCTCAGCAATCGCTTTATCCTGCGCTCTCTCTTGCGCCAGTGCTTCCTCGAAACTCATCTGAACGAAACGCAGTTTGTCGCCGGGCTTGACCTGCCCGACCTTCCATAACTCCGCCTTTACGATGGTGACCGGACAGACAAAGCCGCCGAGGCTGGGGCCGTCTTTGGTGAGAATCACCGGCATATCACCGGTGAAGTTAATGGAGCCTACCGCGTATTCGGTGTCGTGAATATTGGAGGGGTGCAAGCCGGCTTCACCGCCGTCGCTGCGGGTCCATTTGGGTTTCGGGCCATTCAGGCGAATACCCAGGCGGTTGGAGTTGTAGTGCACTTCCCAGGCGGTATTGAAGAACATTTCGATGGAGTCTTCTTCAAAAAAATCTGGGGCGCCGTGCGGGCCGTACATCACACCGATTTGCCATTCGCGCGGACCTTCGCTGGTCTCGGTCGCGTAGTCGGGAATCAATGCCGGAGGGCAAGGCTGCGGTTCGTAGGAGGGTGCTGGTGTGGTACACGCTGGCAGCGACGCATCGCTCACGCGCAACATATCGGCGGCGCGTAACACCCGTCCGGCGTGACCGCCAAACTGACCCAGCGCAAAGGTGGATCGACTGCCCAGGTATTCCGGTACATCAAAACCGCCGCGCACTGCCAGGTAGGTTCGACAGCCGTTGGTGGCCTTGCCCACTTCCAGTACCTGTCCGGCGCGGACCGTGATCGGTGCCCAAAAATCCAGGGGCGCGCCATCGAGTGTGGCGGCAGTGCGACCGCCACTGAGTGCGATCACCGCATCGGAATGAAATTTTAGCGTCGGGCCGACAATGGTGAATTCCAGGCCTGCCGCACTGTCATGGTTGCCGACCATGCGATTGGCCAGCCGGAAGGCGTAGTCATCCATGGGGCCGGATGGCGGCACGCCAATGCCCCAGTAGCCAACCCGGCCGGGATAATCCTGAATGCTGGTGTAGGTGCCCGGCTGCATGACCTCCACCACCGGAGGGCGGTAGACAAAGTCCGCGAGCTTGTTGGTGGCCACCTCGCCGCTGCCAAAAAAATCCGAGGCGACGATCTGGCGGAGATAGTCCAGATTGGTGGCGATACCGGCCATGCGCGTTTCACCCAGCGCCCGAATCATGTTGGCAATGGCATCGGAGCGGTCTTTGCCTTCGACAATAATTTTGGCAATCATGGGATCGTAATGCGGGGAAACGTCGGTACCGGTGGAGACCCAGGTATCGATTCGCGCGTTGTTGGGGAAATGCACGTCGGTCAATGTGCCCGGCGAGGGCTGGAAATCGCGCACGGCGTCTTCGGCGTACACGCGCACTTCGATAGCGGCCCCCTTGGGCGTGATTGTCTGATTGAGGTCCGGTGCTTCATCGGCGGCGGTCAGAATCATCCATTCCACCAAATCCACACCGGTGCAGGCTTCGGTAATGGGGTGCTCCACTTGCAAACGGGTATTGACTTCCAGAAAGTAAAAGTCGTCCCGCGCTGGATCGTAAATATATTCTACGGTGCCTGCCGAGCGATAGTTCACCGCTTCTCCGAGGCTGACCGATGCCGCCAGCAGTCGCTCGCGGGTGTCGGTGGGCAAGTTGGGCGCCGGGGTTTCCTCGACAACTTTCTGGTTGCGCCGTTGCAGCGAACAATCGCGCTCGCCCAGCGCCAGCACTTTGCCGTTGCCGTCACCGAAAATCTGCACTTCAACATGGCGGGCGTTGTCGACAAAGCGTTCCAGAAAAACACCGCTGTCGCTGAAGAAATTCTGGCCCATGCGTTTAACGCTGTCGTAGGCTTCGATCAGCGCCGCCTCGTCGTTGCACCGGGTCAAACCGATACCGCCACCGCCGGCGGTGCTTTTGAGCATAATCGGGTAACCGATCTTCGCGGCTGCCGCCGTGGCTTCTTCCACTGAACTCAGCAAGCCAGTGCCAGGCGTCAGGGGCACACCGGCTTTTTCCGCAATTTCTCGCGAGGTATGCTTGAGACCAAATTCGCGAATTTGTTGTGGCGTCGGGCCGCAAAACGCGATGCCCGCCGCTTCGCATTGTTCGCAGAACTCGGCGTTTTCCGAAAGAAAACCGTAACCGGGAATAATGGCCTGGGCGCCGGTTTCGCGGGCAGCGGCGAGAATCTTGTCCACTTTTAAATAACTGTCCGCGGCGCTTTCGCCGCCCAGGGCAATGGCGATATCGGCAGCGTCCACGTGTGCGCTGTTACGGTCCGCGTCGGAATAGACCGCCACGGACTTGATGCCCATCGCCTTTAAGGTTCTGGCAATGCGCACCGCAATCTCCCCGCGGTTGGCAATCAAAACTGTGTGCAACATGGTGTGTCTCCGGCGTTTATTCAACGTGTATTCGGTTCGGTTCATTCAATCCAGTACGGGTGATGGGTTTTATCCATCACGGGTGTGTTCTTTCATGTAGGCGCGCCAGCCGCCGTACTCGGTAATGTCCCGTGCGCCGTCGATGGCAAAGCCTTCGCAAATGAATCCTTTAACGTCGCGGCCGTCCTTCAGGCGTAAGGTGCCAATGCCCAGCGGCGCTGGGATCAGGGCGACAAAAGAACCGAACTGGTCCAGCGGCACATCCCATAGCTCCACAATGATTGCTTTCCCCTGATGGCTGCGCACGAGACCGGGTTTCGGTGGCGTCGTGTTGGGCAGGGCGTAGAGGCGGTAGTCCGGTGCGGTGGTGGTCTGTTCGACAAAACGTGCACAGCGCTCGGTCAGTTGGGTGTTCAATGGCATGCCGCTCAAGTGGGCGCCGACCACGGCCAAACGCACGTGACCGTCCGGCATCTCGTTGGCGACGGGAGTGTCCGCCAGAGCCAGATCGGTGGCGCCGCGTTTCCAGGGCGCGGTGCGCTGCCAGCGCCGACCAAAGTCGGCCAGGGCATCGTCCTGCCAGGCCGGGGCGATCAGGGTGATACCGAACGGCAAGCCGTCGGCGCGCAGGCCAGCCGGAAGCGCCAGTGCGCTGCAATCGGCGAGGTTGACGAAGTTGGTCCAGGTGCCGAGCTGACTGTTAACGGTTACCGGATCGGCCTGCACTTGATCAATGGTGGGCAGGCGCGGGGCGGTGGGAACCAGCAGCGCGTCGACGGCGCTCATGCGTTGTTGAATGTTTCGGGTCAGGTACGCACGTTGGTATTCGGCGCAGTAGGCATCGGTGGCGGAGAAGGCGTGTGCGTTTTCGACAATGCCCCGTACCACGGGATTCATCTCTTCCGCGTGGTGGTCCATGAACTCCGCAATGGCGGCGTGGCGTTCGGCCACCCAGGAACCGCCGTACAATAATTCGGCCAGCTTCTGCATCGGGGTAAAATCCAGCGGTACCAGCTCAACGCCCTGTGCCTTTAGCGTATCGAGCGTGTTATGCCAGGCCGCTTCGGCGTCGTGATCGCCGAACCAGTTGGGGGACTCGGGAATACCCAGGCGGGGTTTGTCCGACCAGTAGCGTGCCGGGTGCGGTGCAGCGCGGGAATATCCGTCTGCGGAATCAGCATCTTCCAGTACCTGCGCGACGGCGTGGGCGTCCTCGACCGTCAGCGCGAACACCGAGACGCAATCGAGCGTTTTACACGCGGGCACGACGCCGCGAATACTGAAGCGTCCCTTGGTGGGTTTTAATCCCACGATATTGTTGAAACCCGCCGGTACTCGTCCGGAACCGGCGGTGTCCGTACCGAGGCTGAACGGCACCACGCCACGGGCTACGGCGACCGCCGAACCCGAACTGGAGCCACCGGACACGTAAGCGGGATCAAACGTGTTGGGAACCGCACCGTAGGGCGAGCGCGTGCCGACCAGTCCAGTGGCGAATTGATCAAGATTGGTTTTGGCGATGACGATGGCGCCCGCGGCTTTGAGTCGGGCGACGGTGGTGGCATCGTCCTGCGGGGTATACGCATAAGCGGGGCAAGCGGCGGTGGTCGGCACGCCCGCGCAATCGATATTGTCCTTAACGACAAAGGGCACGCCATACAGCGGCTGTTCCTCGGGAGAGGTCAGGGCTTGCAACTGCGCGTCGATCTCGTCCGCACTGAAAATGTGAATCCAGGCGGGGTCCTGGGGGTCGAGTTGGTCGCGCAAGGCGTGCAGAGCCGTCGCGGGGTCAAAGGCCCTGTCGCGGTAGGCAGTTTGCCAGTCGCTTAGAGTCCAGCCGAATTGTGGCGTCATCAGTGTTCCTCAAAAAATACCATCTTGTATGCAAGACGGTATTCAGCAGGAAGTGTGCCAGCGTTTTAACGGTGACCGCTGAAGCGGCTAAACCGCTTGGAAAACAGGGAGTTAATGCGGGTTTATGGGTGGGCGGGAGTGCGGCGGGTGGCGGAGAGGATGCGCCTCCGTTGGGCAGCATCGCTCGGGTGTGAACGATGCTGGTGCAATCAACAACGGCGGTGAGTGGTGCGCTGGCGGTTACTCGAAAGCGCGGGTACTGAATTGGGACGCCGCGGGCGCGGGCAGGGCTTGCCCTTGAGCGTTAGCGTCGCGCAGCCTGTCGATCAGCGGTTGGGCATAGTGCATGCCGGACGTTTCCAGCACGCGGGCACTGGCAGCAAGCTGTCGATAACCGTCGCCACCGCTGGCCAGATAATTTGCGGTGACCAGCGTGTATCGTTGCTCGTTATCGATGGCCTGCCAGTGTCCATCGTCGTTTTGTATATGCACCTGTGTGACCCGTTGTCCGGCGTCCGCCTGACGGTTCACCTGAAAACGCAAACCGGACGCGTAAGGATAGGCACCGCTGGAGCCGGTGGCATTCAGTGCGTAATCTACCGCCTCATTTAACACGGAGTGAAGTTCGGCCCCGCTTAACGACACGGTTAACAGTCGGTTTTCGAAGGGCAGAATGCGCTGCACATCGGCCCGGCTGACCCTGCCTTTGTACAGATGGCCGCGTACACTGCCCGCGTTAATCAACGCCATATCCGCCGTCGGAAAAGCCCGGTGAATGGACTCGACCACGAGCGTGGCGAGCGGACTGCCAAACGGCAACGTATCGGGGCCGTTGCAGTCAGCCTCGCCGGGAAGTCGGCTCTGACACAGGGTGTTGGACACCGCCCCGAGCCGGTCCTGTCGCAACGCATCCACGGCGGCGCTAAAAGGTGCGAGCGCTTTGAGGGAAGCCTCATTCGGTGTTACCCAGCGCAGAGCGCGAGTGTGGCTCAGGGGCTCGCGAAGCGCGGCCTGATCGCTGTCGGGCAGAGGCCGCCACTCATTATCGGTGTGGCGATAGAGAAGAGTCGGGTCAGTGGGAATCAGCGGTTGTCCGTCACAGTGGGTCACGCGCCCGCTGCGATCAAACTGAACATCAAGCCGCCCCATCACCCGGGCATACTCGCCCGCTTGTACCACGCAGACGAGATCCCCATCCCGGTTGTGTGCCTGAGTGGGGTAGGGGCCTTCCGGCACGAAGCCAGTGGGCGGGAAGTCGTCAGCGTCGCCCAGCAGAGTGTGGGAATCGCCCCCGACAATGATATCCACACCGCTTAATTGTTGCGCCAGGCGCAGGTCGTTGCGGTACTGATAATGTGTCAGCAGCACAATGTGGTGCACGCCGCGAGCTTGCAGCGCATTAATCGTTTCCTGCGCGGTGGTGGTTTCGTCGAGAAAGCGAGTGTCCGGGTCCGGACTGGAGGACGCTTTGGTTTTTCCGGCGAGGGTGAGGCCGATCACGGCAATGGTATGGCCGTTGCGCTCGAACAGCGCGTAGGGTGGGATCGGTGGATGGTTCAGGGGCGAGGCCGGCCCAGGGCGCAGGTTCGCGGAAACAATGCGGGTTGCACAATCGTCGCGGCGCAACGCGTTTAGAAAACGCGCCAGGCCAGCATCGCCTTTGTCGAACTCGTGGTTACCGGGTACAAAGGCATCAAAACAGATGGCGTTCATCAATGCCGCGTCGGCTTCACCCTGAAACGCATTGAAATAAGGCGTGCCGGTAATGGCGTCACCGGCGTGCAGTTTAAGCACCGCTCCGGCTGCCCGGGCTTCTTGACGGAACAGCGACGCTAACCGTGCAAAGCCGCCCACGTGCAGTTGAATGGCGGCGGGCGGCTCGCCGGCGTCGGTTCGGGCTGCCAGCAGGGGCGCGTCGGTCAGGGCGTCCAGCGGGTAGATCAACGACTCGCCTTCGAGGTGCGAGTGATGGTCGTTGATGTGCAGCAGCGTCAGGTGCAGCGGCTCGCGCTGCTCCGGACTCTGGCAAGCCGCCAGCCATAGGACAATGCCAACGCCGCTGAGCAGCCAGGTGGTGCGATACAGGTGCTTCATGGGTGGTCTATCCTCTTGCGGTCGTGCGGCTAAAGGTTCAAATCCTAGGGTGGGTTCGTTAAGCAAAGATGACGCCACTATTTTGGACGCTACTATCTTGGACGCTGCTATCCTGAACGCCACAGTCCCGCAAGGCGTGTGGGCCGGTGTTTGTGCGGCGATGGAGAACTGGGGTACATTTGGCCGGTTGAGGCGATGATCAAGGTGGGATTATGACCATGAACTGGGAACAGTTACTGTGCGCGGACCGGCTGGGCCGTCGCCCGGCCAAAAGTGAGGAAGGGCGTTCGCCGTTCTATTCGGATCACGACAAGATCGTGTTCTCCGGCGCGTTTCGTCGGCTGGCACGCAAAACGCAGGTGCATCCGCTGGCCTCCAACGACCATGTACACAACCGCCTGACGCACAGCCTGGAGGTGGCCTGTGTCGGGCGCACGCTGGGCATGCGCGTGGGCAATGCGCTCCAGGAGCACGGTGAATTGCCCGAGCCGTTATTGCCCACCGATATCGGCGATATCGTGCAGTCCAGTTGTCTCGCTCACGACATTGGCAACCCGCCGTTCGGTCACACCGGTGAAGACGCCATTCGCAACTGGTTCCAGAAAGAAGGCGCGGCGTATCTGGAAGGGCTCGATGAGGTCGAGCGCGATGATGTCCGGCTGTTTGAAGGCAACGCCCAGAGTCTGCGTGTGTTGACCACGCTGGAATACTACCAGTATGAAGAAGGCATGCGCCTGACGTACGCGACCCTCGCGGCCGCCATTAAATACCCCTGGACCGCCACCCCCAGCGTTCGCAACCAGCGCCCGAAAAACACCAAGTACGGAGTGTTCCAAGCTGAGTTGGATTACTTTCACGAGATTGCCGAGCGCACCGGCCTGTTGCCGCAGGGCGATGACTGGTACTGCCGTCACCCTCTGGTGTACTTGATGGAGGCCGCCGATGACTTTTGCTACGGTATCCTCGACCTGGAAGACGGGCTGGAAATGGGCATCCTCGGGTGGGCGGAAATTTACGATATTCTGCGCCCCATCATTCCGTCGGAGCAGGTGGCGGAACTCGAACGCGCGCTGAAGCGCGTAGACGATGGCCGCAAGCCGGCGGTAGTGCGCGGCAAAGTGATCGGCGCTTTAATTGATTCCGGCGCCGAGGCTTTTATGCGGCATCGCCAGGACTTTCTGGCCGGACGGGTAACCGGCGATTTGATTTCCCTGTGCGACGCCCCGGTGCGCTCGGCGGTGCAGGCCGCCAAAGACCTCGCGCGGGACCGGATTTTCAACCACGCCAAACGGGTGGAACTGGAGATCGGGGCCTATAACACCATTGGCACGTTGCTCAGTACCTTGTGCGGGGCGGTGGATGCGCTGCTCAGCGACCCGAGCCGGGTCACCTATAAAGATGATCGGGTACTGGCACTCATCGGCAGGAACAATTTTCACCCCTCCGTTTTTCAAAAGACCGGTCACTATAAATACCAGGCGTTGATGGCAGTGATCGACTACATCAGCGGCATGACCGATAACTACGCGACCAACCTCGCCAAGCAGTTCAATGGCATGGGTGAGGTGCGTTACTGAATGCGCCGTCCCGGCCACAGGTTCAATCGCTGGTATAAGCGCGATGTGGTATTGCTGCTTTATTTGCCGGTCACGCCGCTGTTTTTTATCGGCGGACCGGACTGGTTATCGTCGCCTTTGGTGAATGCATTGTGGAATCAGGGGCACTGGTTATTTTTCGCCGGTGTTCTGTTCTGGTGGCAGGCGCGTTGGCCTTTATCCCATCCCCGGCAATGGTTGCTGGCCACGCTGGTTGTCTTGCTGGTGAGTGCGGTGATCGAAAGTATTCAATCCGTGGTGGGTCGTCAGGCGGGCTGGGCCGATGTGATCAATAATGTGATCGGCACCTGGCTGGGCCTTTTCTGGGGGCAGCGAGCCGGTGCGCCCGGCGTGCGGAATCGAAGAATCGCACAGTGCATTTGGGTCGGTCGTCTATTGGCGCTGGCATTGATGCTGTGGCAATCCGCCTCGGTGTGGCACACGGGGCTGGCGCAATGGCAGCAGTACCGGCAGTTCCCCGTGATCGGAAATTTTGAGCAGGCGTCGGATGCGATGTTCTGGCGCGGGCGTGTCGAGCGCATTCGAACGCCTGTGGACGAAGGCCGTTACAGTCTGGCTGTGACGGTGGGCGGCGACAAGGCGAGCCGATACAGTGGTGTCCACCTGACCTATTTGATGGGCGACTGGCGCGGTTACGACACGCTGCGTTTTTCCATCTTCAATCCGGCAGAGCCATTGGCGATAACGCTGCGTATTAATGACATTGAACATGATCGGACCGACCATGCGTACGATGACCGTTTCAACGAACGTGTGCAACTGGTACACGGGTGGAACCGGATTCGCGTCAACCTTCGCGATGTGCAGCGCGCACCGCAGAACCGCCGTATGAATATGGGCCAGATCCGGCGTCTGCTACTCTTTACAACAGAACAAAAAGCGTCGCAACGACTCTATCTGGATAACGTACGGCTCGAAGCGTCCATGCGGGCCGCCCAACCTTCTTCATGAGCGCACGACTATGACAGTGGAACAAGTCACCATACTGCTGATTCTCGGTGCCAGTATCGTACTGTTCGTCTGGGGACGATGGCGGCACGATATGGTGGCCATGGCGGCGTTGCTGGCCTGTGTGTTTACCGGCCTGCTGCCGGGTGCGGAGGCGTTCGAAGGGTTTGGTCACGGCGCGGTCATTACCGTCGCCTGCGTGCTGGTGCTGAGCCGGGGCCTGCAAACCACAGGTGCCATCGATGTGGTGGCGCAGAAACTGTTGCCCCGGAATGTCGCGCTGCCGCTGGGTATTGCGTTGATGACGGGGTTGGGGGCTGTGCTCTCGGCGTTTATGAACAACGTGGGGGCGCTGGCACTGCTGATGCCACTGGCGATGCAACTGGCCCGCCAGCAAGGCAAACCACCGGGCGTTATATTGATGCCCCTGGCGTTTGGCACCATTCTCGGCGGCATGACCACCCTGATCGGTACGCCGCCGAACCTGATCGTGGCCGGGTTTCGCGCCGACGTGGCCGATACCCCGTTCCGCATGTTCGATTATTCTCCGGTGGGCGTCGTCGTCGCGCTGGTCGGGGTGGTATTTATTGCGCTGGTCGGTTGGCGGTTGGTACCCCGCCGGGAAGCGGCGGGCGCCGAAAGTTTTGAAACCGCTCATTACCTGACCGAAGTGCGCGTGACCGAGGAAAACGACGCGGTGGGCAAACCGCTGCGCGAGCTCGAAGAACGGCTGAACGAAGACGAAGCACAGATTGTCGGCCTGGTGCGGAACCAGGTTCGTGTTCAGGCGCCGAGTCCGGGGCGGGTGCTTCGCGCCGGGGATATCCTGATTCTGGAAGCGGAGCCCGAGGCTCTCTCATCCGTACTCTCCGGGCTTGGCCTGGCGCTGGAAGAGCGCGTCGAAGCGAAAGAGGAAGCTGAGGAAGAAGCCAGCCAGTCCCACAACACTCGCCACGCGGTCGATTCCCATACCGACAAAACGGAGGAATCAGAGCACCGCCCGGACGACAGCGATGTCGCCATTCAGGAATGGGTGGCGCTGCCCGATTCCGATGTGTTGGGGCGCACGGCCCGCGACATGCGATTGCGCAGCCGCTTCGGCATCAGCGTGCTGGCGGTATCGCGGCAGGGAGAACGTTCGGTCAAGCGGCTGCGTTCGATTCGCGTGCGCGCCGGAGATGTATTATTGCTGCAGGGCACCAGTGAAGCCATCAGCGCGTTCGGCAAGGCGTTCGGTTGCATTCCCCTGGCCGAACGTTCCATTGGTGTCCCCGACAAAGGCAAGGCGCTGCTGGCGGTGGGCATTATGGCCGCCGCGATTCTGGCCGCCGCTGTTGGGTTGGTGCCAGCGGCGGTGTCGTTTGCGGCGGGCATGCTCGCCTATATGGTGACCGGCATTCTTCCGCTGCGTTCGATCTATCAATCCATTGATTGGCCGGTTATTGTGTTGCTGGGAGCGATGATTCCTGTGGCGGGCGTGATGGCGACGACTGGCGCGGCGGATTACCTGGCGCGCTGGCTGCTGGAAAACATCGCGCAGGGGAATGCGGTAGCCGCGGTAGTCATCGTTATGGTTATTACCATGACGTTGTCGGACTTTATGAATAATGCAGCGACGGCGGCGGTCATGTGCCAGATCGCACTCAGCAGCGCGGCGGTACTCTCAGTGAACCCCGATACATTACTGATGGCTGTTGCCATCGGTGCCTCCTGCTCCTTTTTGACGCCCATCGGCCACCAGAACAATACGCTCATTCTCGGTCCGGGCGGTTTTCGGTTTGGTGACTACTGGCGCCTTGGCCTGCCGATGGAAGTGATTGTGGTGCTGGTGGGCACCCCGGTATTGTTGTGGGTATGGCCTCTGTAAGAGCGGCCTCTGTAAAACTGTTCAGGAGAGTTGATGTCTTCCCGATCCTCACTGTTGAACCGCCGCTTTCACCGCAGCGCGCCCGCTTCCCGGGCGGGCGGTCACTCCTTTCTGGATATTCGTCGGCGCTTCCACTTCCGGGCCATTACCCTCGGACGCTGGGTGACCGACGAGGAAAAAGCGCGCGCCGCCAGTTTGTTCTACGATGCGCTCTGTGACCTGATGACCATTCTGGGCGGACCGGAAGCACTGGTCTCCCTGCGCGGCTCTCTGGCCCTGCAATACGGCACCGGTGGACGCCGGGGTGTGGCGGCCCATTACGAACCTGCCACTCACACCTTTGCGCTGGCGAAAAACGCCGGGCCAGGCAGCATTGCCCACGAATGGTTTCATGCGTTCGATCATTACATCGGTGGTCACGCGTTTTCCGACGCGCCCGGTCAATTTGGTTCCAAAGCCTGGGTGGCCGATGCCACTCCCGTGGTGCACCCGTTGAATGACTTGCTGTGCGCCTGCTACCGCAGCGTACTGGTGAGTGAGTCCGGGAAGGGCCCGAGCCTTCTGTTCGAACGCTCGGCGGCACGGGACCGCGAACTGGGCACGCTTTACTATGCCCTGCCGGAAGAAATGTGTGCCCGAGCGTTTGAATCTTTTGTGCAGGACTCACCGGTTAAAAACAGCTTTTTGGTGAGCGGCACAAAGGAGTCCGAGGAAGCGACGCTCGGGTTGTATCCGCACGGCGAGCAGCGCGAACGTATCAACCGCGCGTTCGGTGATTATTTTTCGCAGTTGGGGAAAGCATTGCGTCGTACCGCATCCGCTCAACAAACCCGAATCGATAACAGGAGCACTCATGTCTGATCTGATTTTGGCCATCGACCAGGGAACCACCAGCAGCCGTGCCATCGTCTTCGACGTCAACGGTCGTGAAGTGGCCAAGGCACAGCAGGAGTTTTCCCAGCACTTCCCCGACGACGGCTGGGTGGAGCACAACCCGGAAGAAATCTGGAAAGTCACTACCGAAGTCTGTCGCAAAGCACTGGCGGCCGTACCCGATGGGAAAAAAGTTCACGGCATCGGCATCACCAACCAGCGCGAAACCACTGTCGTGTGGGACAAGGACACCGGCATCCCCACCTATCCGGCCATAGTCTGGCAAGACCGCCGCACCGCCAAACACTGCCGCGAGTGGCGCGACGAAGGCGTGGAAGACGATATTCGGGCGCGCACCGGGCTGTTGCTCGATCCCTACTTTTCCGCCACCAAAATCGCCTGGATTCTGGATAACGTTGAAGGCGCGCGCGCCAAAGCCGAGCAGGGCCAACTGCTGTTCGGCACCATGGATACCTGGCTTATCTGGAAATTTACCCAGGGCCGGGTCCATGCCACTGATGCCACCAACGCCTCGCGCACCCTCCTGCTCAATATCAACGACCAGTGCTGGGACCCGGTACTACTGGAACGCTTCAACATTCCCAAAGCCATGCTCCCGGACGTGAAAGACTGCGCGGCGGACTTCGGCACCGCGACCGAAGGCCTCGGCGGAGAAGAGCTGCCCATCGCCGGCGTGGCGGGCGACCAGCAGGCCGCCGTGATCGGACAAGCCTGCTTCGAACCGGGCATGGTCAAAAGCACCTACGGCACCGGCTGTTTTGCCTTGATGAACATCGGCGACACTCCACGTCTTTCCCAACATCGCCTCCTGACCACCGTGGCGTACCGCCTCAGTGGCAAAGCTGTGTACGCCCTGGAGGGTGCCATCTTCGTCGCCGGGGCGGCCGTCCAATGGCTGCGCGACAAACTCGGCATTATTCAGGAAGCGGCTGAAACCGAGGAGCTGGCCGCCAGCCTCACCTCCAACCGCGGCGTGTACCTGGTGCCGGCTTTCACCGGCCTTGGCGCGCCGCATTGGGAACCCGAAGCGCGCGCCCTCATCTGCGGCCTCACCCGCGACAGCGGCCGCGCGGAACTGGCCCGCGCCGCGCTCGAAGCCGTCTGCTACCAGACCCTCGACCTGCTCAGCGCCATGGAAGACGACGCGGGCGAACGGCTGGAAACCTTCCGCGTCGACGGCGGCATGGTCGCCAATAACTGGCTGCTGCAAGCACTGGCTGACATCGTCGACGTACCCGCCGAACGCCCCGACATCATCGAAACCACCGCCCTCGGTGCCGCCCGCCTTGCGGCACTACAGTTGGGGCTCTTCGATAGCCTGGAAGAGCTGGCCGAACGCTGGACCCTGGACCGCCGTTGCGAACCGGCGTTGGGGAAAGAAGAGCGGGAGAAAATGTTGAAAGGGTGGCACGCGGCGGTTGAGCGGACACGGTTGTGAGTGAGGTGGAAGGCGAATTCGAGGGGCTAATGCCCCTCGACCAGATCGGCAACGGAGTTTTCCATAGGTCACAATGTGATGCACAAGTTCGAAGTGGACGATGTTATGGCACAAGCGGAAAAAGCTGGTGCCAATATTGTAAAACCCGGCAGTTCTAGCTCCCTTGGGGGCAGGGGCTTCCGTTTCTCCGTGTTATCTACCAATATTGAACGTTAGGAGACTAAAATTGAACAATTTAAGAAAATCGTCGATGCAAATATAAACCAGGGATGGATTTTTCATTCCGCGACTTCTGATTATGCAGGAATTGATGGAATGATTTTACTGTTTAGAAAGGCTAAGGCGTTGTCCGCATAACATCGACAAACATAAGCGCGGATCCGAACATAAAAAGCCAGACACCTACCGTGGCGTAATTTGCAAAGGTGGGCAGGAACAGTGTGCTGCCGAAGAAGAACGAGAGGCTGGACACCAGGCCCAGCCCGTTTTTCCGAAAACGTTGCGCCAGTTTCATTTTCACCATCCAATCACGATGAGATGTCGGGCTGGAAATGGAAGCTGACGGCAATCCGGTTCCAGCTGTTTATCTGTAGTATGACGGTAGTGAGCTCGATCAGCCCGCTTTCGCCAAACGCATCCACGGCGGCCTGAAAGGTTGCGTCATCAATTTCTTTCTGGCTGATCAATGTAAGTGCTTCGGCCCAGGCCAATGCGGCGCGTTCCTGCTCGGTGAAACAGGACAGCTCTCTCCAGGCGGGCAGTACGTCCAGTCTGGCTTGTCGCTCGCCGTCGGCTCGGGCTTCATCGGCGTGCATTTTCTGGCAAAAGCCACACTGGTTGAGTTGTGAGCAACGCAGTCGGATCAAGTGTACCAGCTCGGCGGGTAATGCGGCGTTCTCGGGAACGTCTCCTAACGCGGTCAAGTGTTTTACCAAACGGGGGCATTGTTTGTAGAGCGACGGTTGTGAAATTCTGGGTTGCATGGGGATCTCCTGATAACGGGTGTCTGCGCTTATGATAGGCACAGGCCTCTTTTATTCATTGGAGATTTGCGACAGTTTGCGCAGGCGATACTGCCGTGGGGTTTCGAAGGTGTGTTGCCGAAAGGCGTTGGTGAAATGAGCCTGGTCAAAGTAGCCACAATCAAGTGCGATCTCGCTGAGGCCGGCGGCGCTGGTGATTAGCTGGCGCCGCGCTTGCTTTATTTGGGCAAAGTTGTGGACCTGATTGGGCGTAAAGCCCAGATGTCGACGGAAATGTCGCTCCAGTGTGCGGCGGGTCAATCCAATCCGGTCGGCGAGTTGTTGCGGTGGAAGCAGGGTTTTTGATGACTCGGTTAGCACCGCCGATAATGGGTAAGCCGGTTGATGCGCTTCCGGGATTAGCCCGGCGAGCCAATGCTCAACCGCTCCGATTTGTTGCACGCTGGTGAGCTTGGGCAGGTGGTCCATTAAACGCTGTAGGTGGTCCCTTTGGGGCAAAGCCAGGTCCAGCAAGTCGATGTCGGCGTTCTGCACCTCGTTGACAGCGTCACCCAGCAATGCCGTGGCGCCACCGGGCCGGAAGCGGATGCCGATGTAACGCTTCGACAGGTCCCAGCGGTGAGTGAGAACTTGAGTATTGTGGAAGTAGCGAGCGTTGACGTGGTGGTCGTGTATCTCAAATGTGAGGCTGGTGCCCGCATCGGGGTA
Source organism: Marinimicrobium sp. ARAG 43.8 (assembly GCF_050113635.1). Classification (NCBI taxonomy): domain Bacteria; kingdom Pseudomonadati; phylum Pseudomonadota; class Gammaproteobacteria; order Cellvibrionales; family Cellvibrionaceae; genus Marinimicrobium; species Marinimicrobium sp. ARAG 43.8. Next base: position 701,472 of record NZ_JBNJLT010000001.1, on the reverse strand, counting down.
CAGTTTTTCTTCAAGGTCCAGTAGATGAGGATTACTGCGGTTTGTCGCCCATAAACACTGAACCCACTCACAGAGGGGGGGTAACGGCGAGGTCAACGCGACGTCGATATAGGAAAAGCTGGCCGCAGGTATCACATCAAGCTGTTGGTAACGCATGTACCTCCCCTTTACGAGAAAGTCAGGGTGTGCGGATAGTAAACTGATTTTAGCACTTTATTGCCACTAAAAGCGTGTCATAAGAGCGCTGGCAGAGTTGACTCGCTCACTGTCTGGCGAGGATAAGCCAGCAGCAGGTATCGTAAACGGTGATGCAGCGGTATGATGATACGCAAGCGCATATTCTGCAGAAACCCGAGAAAGCTGAGGAAAGCCTCTTGAGAACCCTGTCCTCTTCCCCTTCATCCGCTGGTCGCGACCCACTCGCGGAGCACCAGCGGATACTCCGAGCTGCAAGCGGTATTGTCCAGGATTTCTCCCCAGACATTGACACTTCAGCTCAAGCAACTGGAAGCCGATGGATTGATTGAACGTCAGGTTTTTGCGGAAACACCCGTGCGGGTGGAGTATCGGTTGTCGACGTTTGGTCACACCTTGTCGGACGTCATGGACAGTCTTGAAGCCTGGGGACAACGCTATTTGGAGTACCGTAAAACCCACCTCTGAGTCACTCACAACCTTGTGAGTGACTCACAGTTTTGGTTCTGGATACCCGCCTCGATCTTCGCTGACAATAGTGCAACACACAGCACTGAATTGCGGAGGTTTACCCTTGAAACAGCTCCTTGTTATTAATGCCAGTGGCATTGGCCGAAAGCGAAACCCTGCTGAACGAAATCGAAAGCGCCGATGCCATTGTGTTCGGTATACCCATGTACAACTTTGGCATGCCGGCGCAACTCAAGGCATACTTCGATCAAATTATTCGGGTCAACCGTTCGTTTGCCTTTGATGCCAGCGCCGAAACGCCATACCAGCCCCTGCTGGCCGACAAGCCGGTTACCGTGATGGTGTCGGTGGGGGATGGCAGCCTTTTACCGGGCGGGGCGTTGGAGTCACTGAACTTTCTGGAGCCGCACCTGCTTACGATGTTGGGCTTTATTGGCCTGCACAGCGTGGAATTTATTCGCGTGGGGTATGAGGAATATCAGGATGAACGACTGGCTCAGGCGCTGCAGCTGGCCGAGCGCGCGATTGATCGATTGAATGTGGGGCTGGAAACCGCGTAACGGGCTCATAGGACATGTGTTGAGGCGATCATGTCTGTTGGTGATCGTTAGGCAAGTCATTTCCGCTATGAGGTCAATTATTGCCGGTCCAACATTCTTATGTTTCTTTATACGTCAATTTCAGAGCGTACTTTGGTGGATGTCCATCCGAAGGGAAGGGCCAGCTTTTGTCTGGCTCGGATATTTTAATGGCTTTTGAATTTCTGGCCTGTTAATTGCCTATGTTTAATTGCGGCGTGCCTTACAAATCACCGTTGTCACTGTAAGTATATAGGTTGTGTTACAGCTTAATCAAAAGTCATAGGAATATAAGGAGTTTTTTCATGTTTACCTCTGGTGTCGGATATTATGAGAACTCTGCTGCTTTTGCCTATCGAAACTCGACGGAAATCGGTTCCTCCGGAGGTGACGGAGCCCCCCTATTTATGACAAAAAAGCTGATGGCCGAGAAGGCTGAAGGTATGGCGTCTATTCTTGAAAAAGTTGAGTCAGATAAAAATTTTGCCAAGGAAATGGTGACGTTATATCGGAACACTCCAGACCGAGCCATGTTTAATTTGGAGGAAGCGTTATCTTCTCCCGAGGGATTGAGTTTCATTCAAGACAGGACGGCTCAGTTCAATGAAGACGCTAGAAAGGTTTCTATGCGGCGCGAAGAACTATATAGTGAAATGCGGGCGAAAAATTTTAATGATGCAGAGATTTTCAAAGCGTTACTGGAGTTTAATAATTCATTGCCTGCTGAGTATAAGCAAATAGCAGGTATTGTTAAGGTTGACACAAAAATATGACAGGAGTGACGCGAACGATAACTTTTGCGACACTCCTGTTAATTAAGGTTTATTGGTAGTTGACAATAACTTGGTTAGATTGCCCGTAAGCAACGGGGAATAGTGAACCGCTTCCTGATACTAAAAAAGCATAAACGAAGTTGTTGTTTGCGTTTAAGCCATTGAAGTTAGATAGTGATCCTGATTAATGCGAGGATACGTCTACACACGCTGTAGTATCAATATATCAGAGGTACACGGAAAGTCCCGAGGGGGTATAAGACAAACTCCATGAATAATTAACTGACGTTATGGTTGACCCGGCAGGAACTGAACCCAGTACTGGAATTGAAGTGCTGTAAAGCACTCCACGCTGATTAATATTATCCCCAACTCTGCTATTCACCCATGCTCCACTGCTTAACAATACTGGATCTTCAGCATGACCCATCGAAACTATTTCTTCACCCATGGCTACCTGAGAGTAATATGGAATTAGAAAAATACACCCCAGGAAAAGGTTTTAAAAAGTTTTAAACATAATGCTTCCTCCATTTAGCAATTATTCAAAAAACCATGAAAAATGGCGTGCTAGGTATTTATGCAGGAGAGACGGAACCAAATAAATAAGCCTGCATCATTTTAGAGATAGTTCACAAAGTGGTTCTGGTCAAGGTTAGTTAGAGAGAGGGTGCTCCACGGGCTCCCCGTGAACCATCTTAAGCCAACTGAGCCTGCGGCAGCTCCAGAATCGACAGAATCTGCCCCTGAGCGGCCGCCAGGATACGCTCCTGTTCGTCTTCCCGTGAAATGCTTTTGGCGATAGCGACGGCGCCGACCATGGCGGCAAGGATGGAGCGGGATTTGTCTGCCACGACAGTCGGTTCGGGTTTGAAGGGCAGCTTTTTCAGGCGGCTCAGCGCGGTGATGCGTCGTTCCAGCATGGTTTTCATCCGTTCGTAGGATTGCTCGTACAGCTGGCGAATGTCGTCTTTATCGCTGCCGATTTCATTGAACAGCACGGATTCGGGGCCGGGCTCAGTGCGGTCTTTGAGGGCGCCGAGGTTGAGGTAATCAGTCACCAGCGCCGTCAGGTGTTTGATCGAGAAGGGTTCTTTCGCCAGCCGGGGACGGTGGGAGCGCTGCAGGGCGTCGCTCAGGTAGGTTTTAAACAGCGCCTGTTTGGACTCGAAATGCGCATAGAACGCCCCGTGCGTCATGCGCGCGACTTTCATGATCTGGCCAATCGACACTTTGTCGAATCCATAGCGGGCGAACAGCTCTCCCGCGGATTTCAGAATCCGGTCCTTGGAGAGCGATTTGTGGGCTTTGGAATAAGGCATGAAGCGCTCCGCGGTCATCATATTATCTTGATCATATATTAACTTGGCGTAGTGTGTCTTGCGTGCCCGGCGGCTCTGTGCGGGGTATCGCCTGTGGTTTGTGTCAATGCACCTCTGAAGTCAGTGGAGAAACACATGAATTCGCCGATTGTGGTTACCGGTATGGGATTAGTCAGTCCGCTGGGATGTGGCGTGGATGCCGTCTGGCGGCGTCTGGTGGAGTCCGGATCGGGTATTCGGCCTATTGAACATTTCGCGACCGGGGATTTCCCGGTGCGCGTGGCCGGCATGGTGCCAAACCGTGAACGGGACGCGGAAGCGGGCCTGGACGAAACGGCCGTTATCAGCGCCAAAGAGCGCAAGAAAGTGGACCGTTTCACCGTTTATGCCCTGGCGGCGGCACAGGAAGCGCTGGCCCAGGCGGGCTGGGCGCCGGAGTTTGACGAGGATCAGGCCGCCACCGCCACGCTGATCGGCAGTGGTATCGGCGGGTTTCCTACCATTACCCAGGCTCAGAACACCCTGAATGAGCGGGGCTACAAACGCCTGTCACCCTTTACCGTGCCAGCGTTTCTCGCCAACCTCGCGGCGGGGAACGTCTCCATTCGGCACGGTTTCAAAGGGCCTCTGGGCTGCCCGGTGACGGCGTGCGCTGCCGGTTTGCAGGCGATTGGCGACGGTATGCGCCTGATTCGCAGCGGCGAAGCTGAGGTCGCGCTGGTGGGCGGGGCGGAAGCCTGTGTGGACCCGTTGTCACTGGCCAGCTTTCACGCTATGAAAGCGCTCTCCACCCGCAATGACGCGCCGATGGAGGCCTCACGCCCCTTTGACCAGGACCGCGACGGTTTTGTGATGGGCGAGGGTGCTGGACTGCTGGTGATTGAAACCCTGGACCATGCCCGCGCTCGCGGCGCCACGCCGCTGGCGGTGATCAGTGGCTACGGCACCAGCGCGGATGCTCATCACCTGACGGCGGGGCCGGAAGACGGCTCTGGTGCAGCGGCGGCCATCACGCGAGCACTCAGAATGGCGGCGCTGGAGGCAGACAGCATCGATCATATTAACGCCCACGCCACATCCACCCCGGTGGGGGATCGCGCCGAAATTGCGTCTTTACGTCGCGTGTTCGGCGAGCGGCTGCCCCAGGTCCCGGTGTCCGCGACCAAGTCGGCCACCGGTCATTTGCTGGGCGCTGCGGGCGGGATCGAATCCATTTTTTCCATCATGGCCCTGCGTGAGGGCTGTGTGCCTCCCACGCTGAACCTGCATACCCCGGATGAGACGATGACGGATCTGGACCTTGTGCCGCAGCGCTCACGCCGGCAAACTCTTCACCATGTATTGTGCAACGGCTTCGGTTTTGGCGGCGTCAATGCGTCGCTGATTGTCAGTAAAGTGGTTTAGAGGAGGCGGAGATGCCCACGTTGTTTGATCCGATCACTATTGGCGACCTTGAGCTTGCCAACCGCATGGTGATGGCGCCCTTAACCCGTTGCCGTGCCAGCGAAGGGCGCGTCCCCAATGACCTGATGGTCGAGTACTATGCCCAGCGAGCCACGGCCGGCATGATTCTGACCGAAGCGACGTCAGTCACGCCCATGGGGGTGGGTTATCCCGATACGCCAGGCATTTGGTCCGATGCACAGGTGGAAGGTTGGAAAAAGGTGACTCGCACCGTTCATGAAAAAGGTGGCAAGATTTTGTTACAGCTGTGGCATGTGGGCCGCATTTCCGATCCGATGTACCTTGACGGCGCATTGCCGGTCGCGCCCAGTGCGATTAAACCCGCGGGCACCGTCAGCCTGGTGCGGCCCAAAAAAGAATACGTGACACCGAGAGCGCTGGAGTTGGAAGAAATCGCGACAGTGGTGGAAGTGTTCCGTAAAGGCGCAGAGAATGCGCGCAAAGCCGGTTTTGATGGTGTTGAAATTCACGGCGCCAACGGCTACCTGCTCGATCAGTTTCTGCAAACCCGCAGTAATCAGCGTACCGACCGGTATGGCGGTTCTGTTGAAAATCGCGCGCGCCTGATGTTGGAGGTGACCGACGCGGTGTTAAGTGTGTGGGAGCCAGGTCGGGTAGGCATGCATCTCGCGCCCCGCGGTGATGGTCACGATATGGGCGATGAGAATCCGGTGGCCACGTTTGGCTATGTAGCCGAGCAGCTTGGTCAGCGCAAGCTCGCCTTTATCGCGACGCGTGAGCACGCCGGTGAAGACAGTCTGGGGCCTGCGCTCAAAGCGAAATTTGGTGGTGTTTATATCGCTAATGAAGGGTTCGATAAAACCCTGGCCACTGAGTGGCTGGCCGAAGGCAAGGCCGATGCGGTGGCCTTTGGGCGGTTGTTTATTGCCAACCCGGATTTGCCCCGTCGTTTTGCCGAAAATGTCCCTTTGAATGAGCCCCGACCGGATACCTTTTACGCATCTGGCCCGGAGGGCTATATCGATTACCCGTTCATGGAAGCGGTCAATGCGTGAGGTAACCACATCAGATCGGTAACCCCCATATCTTTCCCGGCCTGATTGAGCAACGTGGTGACCTGGCCGCGATGGTGCGTCTGGTGATTGAAAAAATGCATGACCACCAGCGCCATCGGATACTGCTTGGGCTCGGGATTGACCAGGCTGGTATAAGACAGCGTTGAGTTCAGCGTTTCATCGGTCAGGTCTGCCACCCAGTCGTCAATAGCGGCATCGGTTTCGCGCCGGGCGTCCCATAGTTCGGCGAAGTCACCGAATAGCTCATCATCCAGTCCTTTGGCCTTGAACGGCACGCCAGTAAAACGCCCGAGCCAGATGCGGTCGGCAAGCAAAATATGATTCAAGGTGCCGTGTACGGAGTGGAAGAAAGCCTTCCGGTCCGCCTTGCGTTCGGCGTCTCCCAGCGTCAGGCAGGTTTGGTAGAGGCGCTCGTTCATCCATCGGTTATAAGCGGCCATGGTGCGTGCGTAATCGACAGTCATCATGTGTTTCCCCTCTATCAGAGTCAGGCGATGATTGGATACAGCGATGCCACCAATAATAGCGCCATAAGACGGTTGAACCATAGTAGCCGCTCGCCGGTTTGCAGCCAGGTTTTCATCACCATGCCGCCCGCCGTCCACGCGACCATGATGGGCACGCCGATCAGTAAGAATACCAGTGACGCCCAGGCAGTGGTAACCGCCAGGTGGTGTGGGTCCGTGTGGGTTGCCACCAGGGCGAGACAGATCAGCCAGGCTTTGGGGTTGACCCATTGAAACAGCGTAGCCTGCCAGAAACGCATGGGGTGCGAAGCGTTGGTGTCTGACTCTGGTGCTGTGCGGGTCGACAGCAACAGCCAGGCCATATAACCGAGAAAGGCGGCGCTCAGCACCCGTAATATGATCACTGCCGAGGGGTACAGCGCCAATACCTGCCCCAAGCCAAACGCGGCTGCGAGCAACAGGGCCTGGCACCCGAACGCAATACCCACCAGATGAGGGACGGAGCGGCGCAGTCCGAAGTTTACTCCAGAGGCCATTAGCATCAGGTTATTGGGACCGGGTGTGCCCACCATCACGACGACAAAACCGGCGAGAGATAACAGCTGCTCGGTAGACATAGCATTGCTCCTTGAATAACGTCCATTGTGGACGCACACTACCGAGCAGTACAGATTCAGAAAATTGGTAATAGACCAGTACAGTTTGTAGTTCATCTATTGGGGGCCGCCGATGCTTTACCGGGAACTGGCCGCGCGTTTGCAGCGGCTGATTGATGAACAGGTGTATCCGCCGGGTACTGCGTTGCCGGGTGTTCGCCGGTTGAGCCAGCAACACGAGGTCAGTGTGTCAACGGCCGTGAGCGCCTGCCGGGAGCTGGAGCAGAACGGTGTGCTCGAGGCGCGTCCACGCTCGGGTTATTTTGTGTTACCGCCGACCTGTTTGAGTCAAACACCGCGAGTGCGTCATGCCAGTCGTCGACCCCGGCCCGTGACCGGGCAGCAGCGGGTCTTGCAGTTGGTGCAGTCGGCCAATGATAGGGATATCGTTAATCTGGGTGCGGCAATTCCTGATCCCGCTTTTATGCCAGCTGCGGCGGTGGAAAAGGCGGTGCGATTGGTGTGGCGGGAGCAGCGCCGACGCTGTATCGGTTATGAGTTTCCCCCCGGGGCGCCGGAGTTGCGCGCGCAAATTGCGCGGCATCTGGCAGCGCTGCAATGTGAGGTGGGTCCGGACCAGGTGTTGGTGACCAACAGTTGCCAGGAGTCCGTGGCGATCGCTCTCAAGCTGGTCACCCGGCCGGGCGACACGGTGCTGCTTGAATCACCGATTTACTACGGCGTGTTGCAGGTGGTGGAGTCGCTGGGTTTGAAGGCGCTGGAAATTCCCAGCGACCCCGAGCAGGGTATTTCGCTTGAAGCGTTGGGGCTGGCGCTTGAACGATGGTCGGTGGCCGCCTGTGTTCTGGTGCCGAACTTTTCCAATCCGTTGGGGGTGTGCCTGTCGGATGAGTGCAAGCAAGCGCTGCTCAAACTGCTGACAAGACATCGGGTGCCTTTGGTGGAAGATGACATTTACGGGGATTTGCCGTTCTCCGGGGTGCGTCCTCGACCAATCAAAAGCTGGGACACCGAGGGTCTGGTGTACTACTGCTCGTCCTCATCGAAAACCCTGACCGCCGGGTTGCGTGTGGGATGGCTGGTGCCGGGCAAACACCGTGCCCGCGCGGAGTACTTGCAGTTTATCAATACGGTCTGCGTGAACACGTCGGGGCAGTTGGCGCTGGCGCAGCTGTTGAAAAGCAAACAATACGCTCGCGTGGTGCAGTCGTCGGCGTTGGAATACCGGCAGTTGCTGGCGCGTCTCAGTGACCGCGTCCAGCAATGGTTTCCCGAGGGCACGCGCGTCAGCAGGCCGACCGGTGGCTTCGTGTTATGGGTAGAATTGCCCTCTTCGGTGGACACCGCCGACAGGCTCGATAACGCATTGGCAGCGGGGGTTAACTTTGCGCCGGGTAAATTGTTTTCGGTATCCGGCAAGTTTAAAAACTGCCTGCGCCTTAATGGAGCGGTGTTGTGGGACGGACGGGTGGAGCGCGGCCTGAAAACCCTGGGGCAGGTGCTGTCCGATTGAAAAAATATTCACCGTTGAAAAAAACGGCGAGTGGCGATCACTCCTGTTTTGATCGCTTATTGCTTTTCCCAAAATTTGGACTAGGCTGAAAAGGTTGTAACGGACACAGACATCCTCAATCGCAGAAATGGGATTGAGTGACAGCCGGATTGGATGTCGGAGTAGCAGGCTGGATGCTGGTGCCAGGCACCAAGGATGGGCTGTGTAGTGGTCATCATTATATGAAGGAGCAGGCACCGTGACTTTCCCACCTTTTCAACGCGTCGCTGTCGAACGCGAGCCCCCAGAGGCGGTCTTTGGGCAGCGATAAGCGCCATTGCCCTGGCATTGTCCCTGTCGTTATCCCTGGCCGTTCTTCCCTCTCGGGCTGCCGATGGCAACTGCCAAGCCGACCCCGGCTGGTTTCCCCACTCGCAAACCCCTGAGCCGAACCACGCGGCGTTTGAGAGCACGAGTAACTGCGTTTTCCATCAGTGGTCCTGGCAAATGTTCCTGTGGTTGACCCAGGATGTTGATGGCAAGCCCCGTTTCCTTACCCTGCAGTCGCCCTATGAAATGCTGGGCATGACCTCCCGAGGGTTAATGCCGAGGATGGAGAAGAGCGATGCGGCGGAGTCTTTCGATGAATATTTGCAGGTCGGCACCGATGGCATCATGGTGGATCAGAACGGGAAGGCGGTCTACTACTTCCAGTACATCGACACCACGTTTGCGAACTTCATGAAGAAGGAGAATCTGACTGACCCCGCAGTGGTGCGAAAATTCGATCCTGATACCCCTTTTCCTGTCGGCGCTGTTGAATTAAAAGTCTCCTGGAAAGTGATGCAGCCGGGCGATTATCGCTCCGATATGTTTGTGATGAATGGCGAAGTGAACCGCCTGGTCAACCGCGATGGAAAGATCGTGATTGACCCGACGCAAACCGACACCGTGCAATTGGGGCTGGTTGGCTTTCATATCGCCGGTGTGGTGAAGGGACATCCCGAAATGATATGGGCCACCTTTGAACACAAAGAAAACGCCCCGAATGTGCCCGCTGATGCCGGTCCGGATACTGTTGTCTCCAACCAGGACTGGACCTTTTTGCCGGGCCGGAACCCGGTATCGAAACTGTAACGTCAATATGGCCAATACCAATAAACTGACGCTCAACGAAGCGCGGCAAACGCTAAGCCCCGTCACTCAGGTGTGTCGGCAGTTTGAGTTTGGCAACGATCCCAATAGTCAGAGTTCGGGGGTACAAACCAACGATAATATCGCTCGGGTTGGGATCAGCCCCGAGTTTTACCTAGCCCCCGAAACGGCCGCCGGAAAACTGGTGGACAAAAGCTCTGGCCTGTTTGGCGGCTTACCCATCAAAGCGGGCACGGAAGACACGCCGATTCAGGAGGAGGATTTGCGGGATACGCGGCAGAACCCCGTTCGGCAAGCCGCACGGTTTCGGATTTTTGCCTATACCCAACCACAAATACCTATCCGGCCAGTGATGGTGGCCGTGAAATCCATGTGGGTGACCGCCTGGATGGAAAGGTCATCAAGGACATTATCTGGCAGGTGCACCTGGCGAATAAAAAAGCCAATAACTACCGCATTACCAGTGCCAATGGCGAAGAGGAGGGCGTGGCCGCTTACGAGAACAATCAGACACCGCCGCTGCGCAACCCGGACATTCCCGGTGGCGCCGATGCGACGAATCGCCTGCGGGAGCTGATCATCGATGCAGGACCGCGTGCGCTGTCGGTAGCGGCGGGCCAGTACGGACCTGTTGAGTTTACCGCGAGTACGCCGGCCAGCTACGTCTCCGACAGTGGGCGTATCGAAACGGTGAGCGATTATCCGTTCAGTTTTCCTGACGACCATTTCACGATGTACAACCCCCGTGGCGCGATTGATTCACTGGGGGAGATGCGCATTGAAAAAGGCACCGGGCGTTTACTCATCATCGGAGGCTACGGGAAAAGCCAGCGGCATTATTCGCAATGGTAAACCCCCGGCGCTGGGCGATGCCATTGATAACAACGGCTGGTTCGATGATACCTCCGATGGCCCGGTGACGGCGGCGATCGTGTTTGATGACGGTTCCGTCGTGCCGGCGGTACACGGCTGGGTGGTCTGCACAGATCCAGGTTACGCGCCGCAAACCCGAAATATTGTTTCCTGCTGGGATGATATCTACGGAACATGGGTCGAGCAGTTGGCACTGGCACCAGCGCTCTACCACAACAAGCAGTATGACCCTTCGTTCAAGGCGTCGTTCGACGAGCACGTGATGCCCATTTTCCACGGTGCATTATTGCAGCGCTGGAATACCAATCTGCCCAGCGGCGGTGTCAATGGTCATAATTTTGTGGCGTCGATCAAACCCGGCGATAACCCCAAAGAGAAAATTCCCAATCTGACCAGTCTGATTCGAGATCCCAATAATCCGGGCGAGGACAAAAAAGGCGTAAAAATGCCCCTGGCTCTGGGCGATGCCATGCGCAGTTTCCTGAGCCTGACGCCGACGCAATATTTTTTATTGATGCAGTGGTATGACGGAAAATATGTGACCGAGGCGCCGGCGATGGGCGAGGGCGAGCAACTGGACCAGGTGGCGCTGGAAAACTGTCTGGGCAACCGTTTCTGAAGGAAGGCTATGTACCACTCAGGTCCAGTCCGGTTGAGCCGGGGGATTTATGCAAATTCATGTCGTTGCCCTGGCACACCGACTACAACAGTTGTGCCACACACACGCCGGACCCTAACCCGCCGGGCAACAACACGCTGTACTGGTCCTGGCCGGCACAACGGCCGGTGACGGTGTATCCGGCAAACCAATGCACGTTTGACGGGAAACAGTGGCGCTTGGGCGGGCAGGTGTTCAGCGTCCGTGGTAATGAAGGCCACGGGACCGAAAGTGGTTACCCGCAACAGGAAGGCCGCTACCAGTGCTACTTCGATTTCGTGGAGAACTGGCAAAAAGTCGGCTTCATTATCCAGGGCACGCAAATTCCCGCCGAACAGGGCGGGCATACGGCAGCGACAAGTTCCTGGAAGTGTCGAGCCTGTTCGACACCGAGGGGCAAACCGTGGAGCCTTGGCCGACGGCAGAGGTGCCCGGGTACAAGGCGCCGACGGACTGCGGGCCTGCCTGATGCTCAATGTGGCCATTATCGGCGCCGGACCGGCAGGCGTGGCCACGGCGTTGTCGATATTGCAGTGCGCGACGAATGATGTGGTCGTGACTTTGTACTATCGGCGACCGGGGCAACGTTGGACGGTCGGTGAAACACTGCCACCGGTAGCTTACGGCGAACTGAATCGTTTGGGCGCGGCCTCGGTGCTACGCCCGGATGTGCATCTGCCGTGTGCGGGCAGTTTGTCGGTGTGGTCCACTGAAGAGGTGGTGGCCAATGATTTTCTCCTAGACCCTCACGGGACGGGTTATCACCTGAACCGTGAGCAATTCGAGGCGGGTTTGCGTCAATTGGTTTTAGAGCGAGGCGCTCGCCTCTGCCCCGAGCACACGCTACGGCAGGTGCACGCTAACGCAAAGGGTTACCAGCTGACCTTTCATACGGCCAAAGGCGACGTCGCCACAGAGGCAGATTTTGTGGTGGATGCGAGTGGCCAGAATGCGGGGTTCGCACGACGTTTGCCACTTCCGCCATTCTCAGCGGCTGTGTGGGAGAGCGTTGGCTGGCGGTGGGCGATGCGGCGAGCAGCTACGACTCCATTACGTCGGCGGGGGTTACCAAATCGCTGATTCAAGGTCGGCTGGCAGGTGAGGCGTTAATGGACTGGAACCACGGGGACGCTTGCGCCCTTGAGGATTATCAGGCGAGAGTGTTTGAACAGTTTAATCACTGCATCGGCTTGCGTGCCAGTTTGTATCGGCAGGCAAGCCGCTTTTCCCGTCATGGTTTCTGGCAGCGCCGCCAACGGATTGCCGCGTAACCGTGTGCAATCCCACGCTCGCGGTTACACTGTCAACTTATCGTTTTCTTCCTCGCGCAGCGTGAGTATCTCGTAGCCATCGGCCGTCACTGCAATGGTGTGCTCCCATTGCGCCGAGAGCTTTTTGTCGGCGGTCACCACCGTCCAGCCGTCGCGTTTGGTTTTGGTCTTGGCCTTGCCCTGATTGATCATCGGCTCAATGGTAAACGTCATGCCTTCCTGCAGCACGACGCCTTTCCCGGGAACCCCAAAATGCAGCACCTGTGGGTTTTCGTGCATCTCCCGGCCAATGCCGTGGCCGCAGTATTCACGCACCACGGAGTAACCGTTTTGTCGGGCATACTGTTCAATGGCGTGGCCGATATCACCCAGTGTCGCGCCGGGGCGAACCTGGCGTATGCCCTGCCACATGGCCTCGTAGGTTTTATTCACCAAGCGCTGCGCCAGCGGTGAGACCTGGCCAATGAGGTACATCTTGCTGGAGTCGGCGATGAACCCGTTTTTCTCCAGCGTGATATCCAGGTTGATAATGTCCCCGGACGCCAGTTTCTGGGTATCCGAAGGCATGCCGTGGCACACGACCTGGTTGGGCGAGGTGTTGAGCACAAAGGGGTAATCGTACTGTCCTTTGCTGGCGGGACGGGCGTGGAGGGTGTTGACGATGTAGTCTTCCACCAGTGTATTGATATCCATCGTGCTCATGCCTGCCCGGATTTCGCCGTCCAGAAACGCGAACACGGAAGCCAGCAGGCGACCGGATTCCCGCATCAGCGCGAGTTCCTCCGGCGTTTTCAGAGGAATGCGGTTCGCCGCGTTCATACGCGCCCCCCTTGCAATGTGTGTAACATCTCTTCCAATCCGTTCACCTTGATTTCGTACATAAGAGCCAGTTGCCGACCCAGCTTGCTGTTGGGAAACCCCTGCCCGTGGAACCATACCAGGTAGGGTTCCGGAAGTTCCAGCAATTTGCGGCCCTGGTATTTTCCGAAGGGCATGGTTTGGTTGATAGTGTCCAGGAGTTCCTGGGGATCGAGATCGATATTCATCGCAGGCTCTGAGTGAAGGCCAGAAGAATCAGCACCGGGCAAATAAAGCGCACATAGAAGGGCCAGATTTTCCAGAACAGGCTGTGTTCGATATCGCGGTGGCCCGCCCTGAGTTCATTGAGCAACTGGTTGCGCTTCATAATCCAGCCGACGAAAAGGCACAGGGCAATGCCGAGTAACGGCTGGCTGTACTCGGTGGTCAGAGAGACCACCCGATCAAACAGCCGTTCCATATTGAGCACAATGATTGTGCTGACGGTGAAAATGATGCCCCCCATCAGCCAGGCTGCTCCGACGCGTTTGAGCGCGGTCCGTTCGGTGACCACGGAAACCGGGGCTTCGAGCATGGAGATCGATGAGGTTAGCGCCGCGATGCTCATTAGCGCAAAAAAGGCGATACTGAGCCACACGCCGACGTTTCCCATGGTGGCGAACAGGCTCGGCAGAACCTGGAAGATCAAGCCAGGGCCGGCGAGCAGTTCACCGTTGTCGCCGTAGATGGCAATACCCTGGGCCTGGGCCACGTACATGGCGGGCAAAATCAGCAGACCTGCCGTGAAGGCGATACCGGTGTCGAGCAAGGTGACGCCCGCGCCCATACGCGGCAGGCTGTCGTCTTTGCGCAAATAAGAGCCATAAATCAGCATGGTGCCCACGCCGAGAGACAGTGAAAAGAACGCTTGCCCCAGGGCGCTCAATAACAGGCTGGGCCGGGTGAGCTGCGTGAAATCAGGGATCAGATAGTTCTTCAGGCCTTCGATGGCTCCGGGCTGGGTGAGAACGTACACAATCAATCCCGCCAGGATAACAATCAATAGCGGCATTAAGCGGGTGGACCAGCTTTCAATGCCGGCTTCGACGCCACGGGCAATAATGGCAACGGTCAGTACGATAAAGAGGGCGCACATTAGCAAATGGCGCAGCAGGGAGTCGCTGCTCAGCCAGGTTTCGGCGGTGTGCCAGCCAATCAGTTGTGAAACGGATTGGCCGAATTCGGACAACATCCACCCGGCGACAATGGCATAAAAGCTGAGAATCAGTCCGGCTACCAGAACGCCGTAGTAGCCTACCGCCCGACCGAGGCGTTTGGTGGAACGGGTTTGCCCCAGCTCGTCCAGAGCGGTGACGATGTTGGCGCGTGCGTGGCGTCCGATAACCAGTTCGGACATGAGTGCGGGATACGCGAGCAGGAAGGCCAGCACCAGGTAGGCGAGCAGAAAGGCACCACCGCCATTGCTGGCCGCCTGGGTCGGGAAGCCCCAGATGTTGCCCAGACCGACCGCCGAGCCGGTGGCGGCCATCAGGAAGCCGATTTTGGAGGAGAATTGTCCGCGGTTATCGCTCATTCACGGCCTTATCGCTGCCATTTTACGGGGTTACTCGTCGGGTTTGCGCCAGTTTATTGGCTTTTGGTGGCTGAGTCATTAGTATCGAGGATTCATTTCCGGTAATTCCTTTCAGGCGCCCTCCAGAGAGTGGGAGCCTGCCGATCAGGAGGTAGTGTACGTGGCAGATGTTCAGGAAACCAAAGTGCAGGAAACCGAAGTATTGGTACTGGGTGGTGGCGTGGGTGGATATTCAGCCGCGTTTCGGGCAGCGGATCTGGGGATGGCGGTGACGCTCGTGGAGCGTTACCCCTCGCTGGGTGGCGTCTGTCTGAACGTGGGTTGTATTCCTTCCAAGGCGCTGCTGCATGTTGCGCAGGTAATCAATGAAGGCACTCACGGCGAAGAAATTGGCGTGAGCTTTGGCAAGCCGAAGATTGACCTCGACGGCATTCGCCAGTTCAAAGAAGGCGTGGTGGGCAAGCTGACCCAAGGTGTGGCTGGTATGGCCAAACAGCGTAAGGTCACGGTGTTGCAGGGTGTGGGTGAATTTGTAAACGACCACAAACTGGCGGTGACCCACGAGGGTAAAACGACGGAAGTGGAATTCAAGCAAGCGATTATTGCCGCGGGTTCACAAGCGGTGAAGCTGCCGTTTATTCCTCACGACGATCCGCGGGTCTGGGATTCCACCGATGCATTGGAGCTGTATGAGATTCCGAAAAAGCTGCTGGTGATCGGCGGTGGCATCATTGGCCTGGAAATGGCGACGGTGTACAAAGCCCTGGGCAGTGAAGTCAGTGTGGTGGAATTTGCCGATCAGCTGATCCCCGCCGCCGACAAGGACTTGATGCAAGTCTACAGCAAATACAACAAAGACCGTTTCAACGTGATGCTCTCTACCAAAGTAACGGAGGTGAAAGCCAACAAAAGCGCTTTGAAAGTCACTTTTGAAGGCAAGAATGCGCCGGAGAAACCAGAAAACTACGATGCGATTCTGGTGGCGGTGGGGCGTGCGCCCAATGGTAAAAAAATCGGCGCCGACAAGGCGGGCATCGAGGTGGACGAGCGCGGCTTCATCAGCACCAACCACAACCTGCAAACCCGTGTGCCGCATATCTACGCTATCGGCGATATTATTGGCCAACCCATGCTGGCTCACAAAGCCAGTCACGAAGGCCACGCGGCAGCGGAAATTATCGCTGGCCACAAACACGTTGAGCCGCGCTGCATTCCCTCCATCGCCTACACAGATCCGGAAGTGGCCTGGGTGGGAATGACGGAGAAAGAGGCCAAAGAAAATGAGGTCGAGTACCGCACGGCGGTGTTCCCCTGGTCCGCCAGCGGACGAGCGCTGGGCGCGGGTCGCAGCGAGGGCAAAACCAAGCTGATCTATCGCAAGGAGAACGATCAGCTGTTGGGGGCGGGTATCGTGGGGCTCAATGCGGGCGAGTTGCTGGGTGAACTCAGTCTGGCGCTGGAATTCGGCGCCTCGGCGGAAGACCTGGCGCTGACGGTACACGCGCATCCGACGTTGCACGAAACCATCGGTCTGGCCGGGGAGCTGGCGGCAGGAACGATCACCGACCTTCCCAATCCATTGGCGAAAAAGAAATAGGTTTTTGCCGAAATGGAGGGTACGTGCTTGCACGTATCCTCCATTGCGCTTTCTGCATTATTCGGCGAAGGCGTTTACGGTTTGAATAGACCCGTCTTCGTTGTGAATCAGTTCGGCCATCTTGATATTGCGCAGGTGCGTTTCACCACCCGATATTTCACAGTCGTGATAGAAGAGGTAATACTTCCCGTCTTTCTCGACCACTGAATGGTGATTGGTCCAGCCCAGTACCGGCTCCAGCATAATGCCGCGATACGTGAACGGGCCGTAGGGATTATCACCCGTGGCGTAGCAGATATTGTGGGTATCGCCCGTACTGTACGAAAAATAGTAGGTACCGTTGTACTTATGTACCCACGGCGCTTCAAAGAAGCGGCGTTCATTGTCACCGGTTGTTAATGGCTGTCCATTTTCATCCAATATCACAACATCCCGAGGTGCCTCGGAAAACTCCAGCATGTCGTCTCTTAGTTTGGCTATTTTTCCGCACAACGCTGGTTCGTCGTCTGACGGATACTGGTCTTGATCGGAGTATTCACCGGTCGTCCAGCGTTGCAATTGACCGCCCCAGATACCCCCCCAGTATAAATAGTAGTCATCGCCGTCTTTATAAACGGCAGGATCAATGCTGGAGCTGCCTTTGATGGGTTCCGGCTGAGGGATGAAGGGGCCGTAAGGTTTATCACCGATCGCTACGCCCAATTTGAACACACCTGAGGCGGTTTTGGCTGGGAAATAAAAATAGTATTTCCCGTCTTTCTCGGTGCAGTCCGGAGCCCACATTTGTCGCTCGGCCCAAGGCACATCACCCACTGACAGGGCCAAGCCGTGATCGGTGACCTCACCAAACGGCTCGTCCATAGAGAACACATGGTAGTCCTGCATCTGGAAGTGAGACCCATCGTCGTTAAAAGGCACACCGCCCTCAATATCGTGCGAAGGGTAAATGTAGATTTTTCCCTCAAAGACATGGGCCGAAGGGTCAGCGGTGTACATATGTGACACCAGTGGGGCGGAAGCGAATGTCGTCTTTGACTTCAAGGTGCTGTCGGTCACAATCAAATCTCTCTGTTGAGGTCTAACATCGGGAAGGTCGGGTGGCTGGTGTTACCAGTGCCACAACGTGCCGTCTTCCAGTCGGTTTACGGGGAGGCTGGCCCGCTTGTAGGGGTACTTCTCCGCCTCTTCTTCATTGATATCCACGCCGTGCCCCGGTATTTCTCCGGGCGTGAAGTATCCGTCTTCAAAGGTATAGGCGCGGGTGAACACAGACTCCATCAAGTCGCTGTGCGCCATATGCTCCTGGATGCCGAAGTTGGGCACCCAGTAGTCGAAGTGCAGGGCGGCACCCATGCACACTGGAGACAAGTCGGTCGCTCCGTGGCTGCCGGTGCGCACCCCCCACAGGCTGGCAAAGTCGGCGATGCGACGCATATGGGTAATCCCTCCGGCGTGAACCACGCTGGTGCGGATGTAGTCGATCAACTGGTTTTGAATCAACTCGCGGCAATCGTGAATGCTGTTGAACACTTCGCCGACCGCCAGCGGCGTGGTGGTGTGCTGGCGGATCAAGCGAAACATATCCTGGTTTTCCGCGGCCACCGCGTCCTCCATCCAGAACAAATGGTAGGGTTCCAGCGCCTGCCCCAGCCTCGCGGCTTCGATGGGCGTCAGCCGGTGGTGAACATCGTGCAGTAAGTGCAGGTCTGGCCCGAATTCCTTACGTACGGCCTCAAATACCTGGGGAACGAAATTGAGGTATTTGTGCGTGGACCAACTCTCTTCGGCTGGCAAATCCGTGTCGGCCGGCTCATAGGCCTTGCCGCCTTTGGGGACCCCGTACACTTTGTCGATGCCGGGAATACCGCACTGCACACGAATGGCTTGATACCCCTGGGCGCGGGCTTGTTCCACCGCAGACAGCGTGGCATCGAGGTCTTCACCGTTGGCGTGGGTGTAGGTCATGATGCGATCACGGCTGCGCCCGCCCAGCAGCTGGTACAAAGGCATGTTGGCCGCTTTGGCTTTAATGTCCCACAGTGCAACGTCGATGCCGGCAAGCGCGGTCATGCCTACAGGGCCACGGCGCCAGTAAGGGCCACGGTAGATAAACTGCCAGATGTCTTCGATGCGTTGTGCATCCCGCCCAATCAGTGAGGGCAGCACATAGTCTTCCAGGTAGGAGACGACGGATTTTTCACGGCCATTCAGCGTGGCGTCGCCAATACCGTACAGGCCGTCTTCCGTGATGAGCTTCACCGTCACGAAGTTGCGTCCCGGACAAGTCAGAATGACCTTGGCGTCGGTAATTTTCATAGTGTTCCTGCTTCTTGTTTCATAAGGCGTTGCTTCATAAACGCTTCGCATCATAACGTCTCGGATTCCGGGGGACCGAGGTAGCTCGGCTGTAATCCGCCCGTGTCAATGATCAGCTTTTGCAAGGTCACCGCCGGGTCCACGCGGTATATGCGCAGCCGATGTGGCCCCGGCTGCGCCACGTTAAACGTGGTGACTGAGCGGCGTACCCCGTCGCTGACGGCGGTTTCCCAGGCCTGCTGGCTGCTGTCTTCCAGGATATCCACCACCTGCGGTGGGTGGTCGTCCAGGGCGATGGCGTAACGCAGCCCGCGTCCCTGTGCAATATTCAAGCTGGGGGCAAACAGCCCGTGCACCTGAATCTCTCCGGCGGAAAACAGGTAAATGTCATATTCAACATAAGGCCCTTTGGCTGGTTCTGCAAACGTTTTATCCGAAACGGGGAAAGTACTGATGGATGATTGAGTCCGTCCGTGCAGCGGGATCGTCGCCCACGCAATGCCATCGCGTGCCTGTTGGCGCTGAAAATGGGCGGCTTCGATGCTGATGTATCCGTCGGCTTCCACGAACCCCTTCATTTCAGCCGCTACTTCGCGGGTGGGCCGGAAGGCCTCGATTTGCACGCGTGTGCCGCCCCAGCCTGTGCCCTGCACAAATACCTCTCCGGTATGGGTGCCAGCGGGTATTTTGTCCCAGTCGATGCTCACTTGCAGGTCAGTGCTTTCGCTAACGGCGCCGGACGTCTCGCTCACCCGAATCCAGTCCTGACTGGGGGTGGCGGTAAAGTCGAAAGGCTGGGTACCGCGATTGTAAACGGTGATGCGACGTTCTGACTGCCCGTAGGGGCTGAAAGCGGGCAACGCATAAGTGCCCGGTGTCGGCCAGGCTCGTGCGGTTCCTTCCACCGCAACGCCCATATCCGGCTGATCATGAGGCTGATAATCGTAAATCAACGGCGCGGTGTTGGCCGGTGGGTTATTCCAGTGGGTGTAGCCAATGCGGGTCTGGGACATCATACGGTCCCACTTGCCGTCGCTGATGTCCTGATGATAGTGCGCTTCCAGTTCCGCATCGTGCTCAAAGCGTGCGCGGGCGCTGGCGCCGTACTCATTAGCCGTGCTTCGTCCCTGAGTGGCGTAGAGATGGTTGCGCGCCTGGTCAATATACAGGCGAGTGAGGTTGGCACTGGCACGGACCAGGTGCCGGACCAGTTGGTCAAAAGCATCCTGGCGTTCTTCTGGCAGTTGGGTGTAAATCGAATTGGCACGCTCGACCATGTCGGAGAGCTCTGCCTCAATACGTTCAGCTTCGCGGTAGTGCAGCACACTATAGGTGTCCGCACTTTGCTGTTCGGGGCGACGGCGACCATTGTGGCGGCTGTAGTCGGAGACCAGCTGCGCAATGGCTTCAGCGTGCTCGCTGCCGAATTCACGGGCAGCCCAGCGCACACCAAATTCCTCGATACGCTCGCGGTTCCAATATTCGGGGTCCCAGGCCATACGCAGGAAAAATTCGGTGGGGAATTCCATCGGCTTGATATCGCCCACGTTCACGATCCAGATCCGGTTGGCTTCGTAGCGATACGCCAGGTTCATTTGCTCCCACACCTTGGCAATGGGCGTGACGTTAATCCAGCGATAGGAGCGTGGGCCGCCTACGTAGTCGAAATGGTAGTAAACCCCGGCACCACCCGAGCGGTCGCGCTCCTCGGGTGTGGGCAGGCGGCGGATGTTGCCCCAATTGTCGTCAGCCCAGAGCAGGGTAACATCGTCGGGGACGCGCATGCCGCTCTCATAGAAGTCTTGTACTTCTTTGTAAAGCGCCCAGACTTGCGGGATTTCCTCCAGCGGTTTTTCGAACACGTTACTCAGGATTTCGCGCTGATCGTGCACGATTTTCTCCAGCAGGCCGATGTTCTGTCCCTCGCTCATGGGCGTGTCGGCCTGGCCGCGCATGCCCAGGGTGTAGATGCTCTCGTAGGGCTGGTTCCGCCTGGCGCCGTCCACCCAAAAGTTGTAGAGGTTTTCTGGGTTGGTGGAATACTCCCAGGGGCCTTCGCCATAGCGATTCCACTCTTTGTCGGCCCGCATCATGGGCTCGTGGTGGGAGGTGCTCATCACAATGCCGTACTCGTCCGCCAGAATCATGTTCTGGGGGTCGTCGTCGGCGAAGGCGTTGTTCCACATGGCGGGCCACAGAAAGTTGCCTTTCAGGCGGAGAATTAATTCGAAGACGTGTTCGTAGAATTCGTGGTTGTAGTCGCCGTAATGCTTTTGCACCCAACCGGTGAGGGCGGGCGCCTCGTCGTTGATGAAGATGCCACGGTATTTGACCTTGGGCTGATCCTGAATCATCAGGTCGCCGTCAATGAAGAGCGCGTCGTGCCGCTGAGCGGGCACATCGGCGAACCAGTGCCAGGGTGACACACCAATCTGTTCGGACACATCGTATACGCCATAAATGGCGCCGCGCTTGTTCGCACCGGCGATCACCAGTGCACGCTCCAGCCCCGGGAGCGGTTGTTCCACCACTTCCATATGGTAGGCGTCCCACTGGCCTCCAATGGCAGACGGGTCGAGTTTGCCGCTCTCTACCAGTTGGTCGAGCAGCGTGCTCTGGCCCAGTACACCGATAATCACGCCCTGCTGGCCGAGGCCGCTCGCGGTGTGCACTATCTGAGGCTGTTGGCCGGCGACGCGCTGGATATCGGCGCGCAGATCCCGTACCGCGCGGATCACGCCCGGGTCGTCCTGCGGGTCCACGTAAAGGTTGGACAGATGGTCTGTGCTCACCAGCTTGAGCGAGCCCTCGGTGGTCGTGTGACGGACGTAGGAGGGCCCTTCCAGAGCCAGTGCTCCGGTCACGGTGAAAGCGAGCAGGCCGCCCAATAAAGTGCGGGTCAGGAAACGGGTTGTCAGCATAATGACATCATCACTTGAACGTAGGGTTTGAGGGCCCGAATCTCTTCTAGTCAAAAAAACAATAAGATTAAATGAGTCCGGGATGGATTACAAGGGCGAAAATAGAGTCACGGGTGAAGTCGAAAACGGTAGAGGCATCAACGAGCCATGGTGATTTGCGTCCGCGTCGGTATTTTGTTTCGAAGCTTTCGGTGAATGTCGGCCAATGGATGATCGGCGGAATTTCGCAAACTGTAAATCTTGAACGAAAAGTTCTTTCAGTCATATTTTTAGCGATCTGTCCCGATTGTCGGCCATCTTGCTTTTATCTGACTCTAAAAACATTAAAATTTCCTAGTTTATGGTAATACAATAATATTGAGCACATGTATACAAGTATGTTGACATTAGCAAATAGTCCATGCAACTATTTATTGGTCGCAGTATTTAGCCCCGGAAATGCCCGGGAGGTCACGAATAATCACGTCACCAGATTGCCTGCCGGACGTTCCGAAAAGGCTTGAGTGGCAAACAGCGAAGAGGAGAGGCCGTCGGTAACGATGGCCCTAAAAATAATGAAAGAGATCCCGTCGTATTCCCGTAGAAACTCAGTAACCACCGGTCGCGCCACGCCATCTTTCCGGCGCTCCCTGCTGGCTGCAGCCATAATGACTTGTGCTTCGCCGGCATGGGCGCAAAGCGTTGGCGAAGAGCCGTCACAAAATAACAGCAACATGGGGCTTGAAGAAATTACGGTCACTGGCCAGCGGCAATCGCTGGAGAGCGCCATTGAGCTCAAGCGTGCTTCAGATACGATTGCCGATTCCATCGTCCTGGACGAGGCTGGCAAAGTGCCCAGTACTTCACTGTTGGAAATCCTGGAGCGCTCGCCGGGCGTTACCATGAACCGGGTTCGCGCTGGCAGCGAAGGCTCCCCGGATGGCTTTGCGTTCGAAGGCTCGGGCATCCAGGTGCGCGGCTTGAACAAAACCAAGACATTGATCAATGGGCGGGAAGTGTTCTCGGCCAATGGCGGATCCGGCCTGAGCTGGGCGGATGTCGGCCCTGAGCTGCTCAAGGCGGTTACGGTCTACAAGGCGAGCCGCGCCGATCTGATTGAGGGGGGTGTTTCCGGTACCGTCAACCTGGAGACACACATGCCGTTCGATTTCGATGGCTTCAAGGCCAATGCGGCGATTTCCGGGAGTTATGGCGATTACTCCGAAGATTTCACGCCTGCGGGTTCGGCCATGGTCTCGAATCGCTTTGATACGGGCATCGGCGAAGTTGGTGTTCTGCTTGATGTCGCTTATTCAAAGATCTCATCGCACGACAGTAATATCATCGTTCCTCCCTATTATGCGTCCGACTACAATGGTGAGCGGGTCTATGTGCCCGGCGGTGTGCGTTATACGCAGGATCAGTTCGAGCGCGTTCGGAAAGGGTATTACGGTGCCCTCCAGTGGCGGCCAGATGATAAGCTGGAGTTCTTCCACACCACCTTTATCTCGGAGCGGGAGAGCGACCGTGACAGCCAGATCCTGGCATTGGCCGATGATGTGGCAGTGACCTATGCTGCTTATGACGGTGCCGAATTCGATGATCGGGGTGTATTTATCAGGGGTGGCATTTCCAATAATAATTTCGCCGGTCTTAATGTGACGTCAAACTCCAGCTTCACCCCCGGGTTTGGCCGGACGGCCGATCACAGTACCGGCTTCAAATACGAGGACGACGGCTGGGACCTGAGCGCCAGCTACCAGTATGTTAAGGCCGAGTCGAGTTCGGGTAAGTACAGCCTTGGCAGCGCCGTTCTTTCGGCAATCCCCCGGACCAACATGGACATGTCCGGTGATCGTCCGAGAGCCAGCTTCACAACCCCACTTGTGGAAGATCCGGCGCAGACGGGGTTGTCCCGCATCAACTGGCTGAATATGTCGAATGAGGGCGAATCGCATGCGATTCAAGTCGATGCGAACTTCGATATCAGTGAAGGTTTCTTCAAAAAGCTCGCGGTGGGCGCGCGCGCGGCGAACCGTGAAGAAACCGATAGTTTTGTCGGTACCTGGTGGTCGGCCACTGGGCGCGGCTGGACACCCCCTGTGCCGCGGCCCTACGTATCCACGGCTCCAGAAGGCGACTTCTACCTTGAAGAGTTCTCGGATTTCTTCAAGGGCGAGGTCCCGCCTCTTGGCAGTGTTTGGATCGGGACTGACCAGGTGAATGCAGCCGATCAGTTCGAGCGTGTTGTGAACACCTACGCTGCTTGTGCTCCAGACCTCTACTACCAGTGTAACAACCCGGAAGAGAGCCTTTACCTTTACGGCAATCCACCGAACCCCAACTTCGACCAGTTGCCGTCCTTCTACACGACGAAACACAATACGCGCTCGGCCCATGCCATGCTGGGTTTTGCGAACGACAGCGAGTCCTGGTTCTTGAACTTCAGCGGTAATATCGGTGTACGCTGGGTTGACTACGACATCGAAAGCGCGGGCAACTTCACCTACAACGGCGGTGCGAACTACTATGCCAGCCTGGAGGACGCCGAGGCGTCAATTGAGGCCATGGGGGGTATCGAGAACGTGCAGGCCTGGCAGGAAGACAATGATGGTCTGCCTCCGCTTACCCAGGAAAGTGTTGGCTATGAAACAGGACGTGAAGGCAGTTTCTCCAAGGATTACTTCCTGCCATCGTTCAATATCAAGTTCGAGCCGGCCGAGAACTGGGTTATGCGTTACGCCCTGACCCGAACGCTGACGCCGCCGCGCTACCCCGACATCCGGGCTCAGGGCACCGCGAGTGTCCAGACCACGGAAAACCCCTTTAACAACGACTTGGCAGCGCTTTACCCGGACGATGATGTGTCCATTCCCGAGATTTTCGCCGGCTATAACAATGAGACGGGCAACCCGTATCTGGAACCGGAAATTTCGTTGAATCACGACCTCTCGTTCGAGTGGTATCCGCGTCAAGGCTCGTCGGTGCACTTGTCGTTGTTCCACAAGACCATCGACAATTACGTGACGTTCAATAATTTTTCGGCCCCTGCGAATGACTTCTTCTCCGAAGGGTCTTACCCGCAAACAAGGCCGATTAATGGTGGCAGCAGCACCTTTCTTGATGGAATGGTCGCCAGCCGGACCAACTTCAATGCCGAGGAAGAGACGATCATTCAAGGTTTTGAACTCGGTGGGAGAACGTATTTTGATGCGCTTCCGGGCTGGCTGAGCGGGTTCGGTATCGATGCAAACGTCACTTACATCGATAACGACTCCCCCGATGCGTTTGCCCTGGATATCAATGGAGACGAACTCAGTGTGCCAGTCATTGGATTGTCGGAGTGGGCCTACTCAACGACCCTGCTCTACGACTGGGAAAAATTCAGTGCGCGTTTGTCCTGGAACTGGCGTGACCGCTATCTGACGACCACCAACGATTCCGGCACGACCAACGTGTACGCCGATCCATTTGGCGGGCAGGATATTCAGTTTGGGCTGCCGGTCTATGCGGCGGCGTCCGGTCGGCTTGACGGCAGTATTGCTTACCAGTTGACCGACTCGGTCAATATCAAGCTGAATGTGCAAAACATTACTGACGAGGACCAGAGGACCGAGATGGAAATCCTGGAGGGACGCTTTGTTGATCGCGCCGTCTTTGTGACGGACCGCCGCATCAGCTTACATTTGGGAGTTGAGTTCTAACGAGGCCATTGACTTCACAGGAGGTCATAAGGGACGCTCTTGAACAGACTTGACTAATCAGGAATGACTAAGAGGGGCCAAGATGAGCAAGAGCGTCCTGATCGTTGGGGGTGGAACCGCAGGCTGGATCAGCGCCGCTTACATGGCGAGGATGCTGGCGGCGGATACCCCGGGCGGGGTTTCGATCACGCTGGTTGAATCCGATGAGATTGGTACCGTCGGCGTCGGCGAGGGTACCTTTCCCATTATTCGAAAAACCCTGAGTCGGATTGGGTTGGATGAAAGTGAATTAATCCGCGATGCGGACGCCACTTTCAAACAGGGCATCCGGTTCAATAACTGGAAACGAAATCCGGCGGAGACGCCGGATGACACCTATTTCCATCCCTTCCAGGTCAGTTCTCAGCACACGGATATGGATCTTTTGCCTTACTGGCTGCTGGGCGTCGCCGGCGATGTGCCCTGGGCGGAGGCCTGTACGGTGCAAGAGCGTGCCGTGGAAGCGAAGCTGGCTCCGAAACTGATTACCCACCCCAATTACAGTGCGCCACTGAACTACGCCTACCACTTCGATTCAGGCAAGCTGGCCCAGGTTGTGCGTCGCCGCGCAATGGACATGGGCGTAAAGCGTCTGATCGACACAATCGATGATGTGACGCTTGATGAAAACGGGGCTATCGCCTCCGTTCAAGGGCGTGCTCATGGCGAGCTCAAGGCCGACCTGTATATTGATTGCAGCGGATTCCGGGCGCGATTGATCGGTGAGGCCCTGGGGTCGGAGTTTACCTCGTACAAAGATCAGCTTTTTTGTGACCGTGCCGTGGCTATGCGGGTGCCCTATGAGCGGCCGGGTGCGCCGATTCCTTCCTGCACTTATGCCACTGCGCAAAGCGCCGGCTGGGTTTGGGATATCGGATTACATGCCCGTCGCGGTATCGGCTATGTGTATTCGTCCAACCACTGCAGTGATGAAGATGCGCTGGAAACGTTAAAGCGGTACATAGGGCCTGCGGCGAATGACCTGAAACATCGACAACTGTCGTTCGAGGCTGGGTTCCGAAAAATCCAGTGGCACAAAAACTGTGTCGGGATTGGCTTGTCGGTCGGGTTTGTCGAACCATTGGAGGCGACC
Organism: Marinimicrobium sp. ARAG 43.8; assembly: GCF_050113635.1. Classification (NCBI taxonomy): domain Bacteria; kingdom Pseudomonadati; phylum Pseudomonadota; class Gammaproteobacteria; order Cellvibrionales; family Cellvibrionaceae; genus Marinimicrobium; species Marinimicrobium sp. ARAG 43.8. Next base: position 675,058 of record NZ_JBNJLT010000001.1, on the reverse strand, counting down.
GGCATCAGCTTTGCCGAAGTGGCGGCGCTTATGCTCTGTAACCTTTTCCCCTGGTCAGGTGATTACGAGCGTTCGGCCAGGCAGTTCAATACGGCGATGACAAAGCGCTTCGAGCATGTCATTGACTTTATCAAACTTCACTACTATTTGAGTCAAAGGACGGATACGGCCTTCTGGCGGGACAACCGTGAAGCGTCCTCAGCGTCCGATTACCTGAAGGGCAAGCTCGAGCAGTGGCGGCACCGGCCGCCGTCGTTTCTCGATATTGATGCCAGTCATGACATCTTTGATGAAAACAGCTGGCAATACATTCTTTACGGCATGGGATTTAAAACGGACATCACCGCCCGTGCCGGGGCTTTGCGCTTTTACGATGGTGCAAAGGAGGAATTTGAAAGCATTCGTCAGCAAAGCCGCAACGCCCTGAGCGCCGTCCCAACACATCGCGATTTGGTAGACGAGGTCGTAGCGAAGGGTTTCCGCAAATCATCGGGAGGACAGTGATGCGTTTATCGTACCGCCTGTGCCTGGCCATTGTAACGCTTGCCCTGCTCGGCGCAGGTTGCTTGGCCAGCCACACAGAACAAACTATCGCCACGGATACGGCCGTCCCACAAACACATTGGGTGGGGAGTTGGTCAACGGCGCCCCAACTGACAGAGCCCAGGAACAATCCGCCCGCGCCCGGGCTGGAAGGCAATACGCTGCGTCAGGTGTTTCGGGTGTCCATCGGTGGGAACGAGCTGCGGATGCGCTTTTCCAATGAGTTCAGCGAGTCGCCGGTTACCCTAAAGCGTGTGTCTCTTGCCGCATCGGTCGGGCTTGACGCAATAGATGTCGCTTCGAGCCAGCCTCTGACGTTTGACGGCAGTGACTCCGTCACCATAGCGCCGGGCAGCGCCGTTTACAGTGATGCTGTGGTGTTTTCGGTTGAAGCGCTGTCCGAATTGGCGGTGACCATCACCTTTGGCCAGGTGCCCGAGGGCATTACCGGCCATCCTGGTTCGAGAACAACGTCTTATATTGTTGCGGGTGGGGATGTTAAGGTCCCGTCCATGAAACAAGCGGCAGCGACGGACCACTGGTACATTATCTCGGGTCTGGAGGTTCAGGCGCCGAAAGAGACCGCTGCGGTGGCGATTATGGGCGACTCCATTACCGATGGTCGCGGCTCGGGGACCAATCAGCAAAATCGCTGGCCGGATGAACTGGCGAACCGTTTACAGCAAAACCGGGCCACGCAGAACGTTGGCGTGCTCAATCAGGGCATTGGCGGGAACTGTCTTACCCGGCCTTGCCTGGGGCCGGCAGGTAAGGACCGTTTTGAGCGTGATGTGCTCAATCAGAAAGGCGTGAAGTGGTTGATCATTCTCGAGGGCATCAATGATATTGGTGGCCAGGGCACCGCTGAAAAAGCAGAGGAGGTTATTGCCGAGTACCAGGATATGATCCGCCGGGCACAAGCGGCGGGCATCAAGGTTTATGGGGCCACCCTGACGCCGATAAAAGGGTCAGGCTACGAGAGCCGCGGCAGTCTTGAGGCGGTCAATACAATTAATCACTGGATTCGTCACGGCGGCGAGTTCGATGCGGTGATTGATTTTGCCGCCGCGGTCAGCGACCCCGAGAACCCCAATCAGCTGAAGCCCGACTACGACAGCGGCGATGGTTTGCATCTGAGCGAGAGGGGTTATCGTGCCATGGCCGAAGCCATTGACTTGTCGCTATTTACGCAATAAGTCGTCTCTTGCTGAAGCCTGACAGTGCTGGTCAGAATTCGAACGAGAAGCCCTTTTCGGTCAAGCGCTGATAGGCGGCTGAGTCAAACCGATACAGGTTGGCCGCGCGGTGGGGTACGCCTTTTTGTTTTTCGTTGCAGGACGCGAGCAGGTTCATCTTCATCATCTTGCGGCGGAAGTTGGGCTTGTCCAGCTTCACATCCAGAATGGCTTCGTACAACTCCTGCAGCTGCAGGAGCGTGAACTTCTCCGGCAGCAGGTTGAAACCGATGGGCTCGTGACAGACCTTGTGGCGCAGGAAGCCCAGGCCGTGTTCCACAATTTCCGAGTGGTCGTAAATCAGATCGGGCAGGTCATTGGCGTCGAACCAGGTGGCATCGGACGTATTCCGACCGGCCACCAGCGTGTAGTCTTCGGCGCTGACCAGCGCATAGTAAGCAATGGTGACCACCCGCTCGTTGGGGAAGCGATCCACTCGCCCGAAGGTTTTCAATTGCTCGAGGTACAAGTCGTGTACCCCGGTCAGTTCATTGAGCAGTCGGGCAGCCGCGTCGCGCAGGTTTTCATCGTGCTTGATAAAACCACCGGGCAACGCCCATTTCCCCTTGCCGGGGCCAATGTTGTGCTTTACCAGCATGATCTTGAGCTGACCGTGATCCAGGCCGAAGACCAGGTTATCAATCGACAGGCCGGGAAGAACGTTATCCGGCTCATTCAGCGGTTCAACGCGGCTGTGTGGACGCTGTGTGGAAGAGTTGGTTGTGGCCACGGCACCATCCCGATTATCAATGAAAAAGTAGGCGTTCTGCGCTGAACTGTCCGTTAATCCTCTCTATTAAGGACAAGGCAGCGGAGGCGGGATTATATCGGGGCATGCCCTAAAGGTCGAGTCTTTACCTTTATTTGTATGATTAATCTTTTCAGGAGGTTCATAAGATGACGAGCATCGCTCGCCATAGTTCATGAAATAAACGTCCAAGAGCCCTTTGAGAGGCGAGTGAACACAGACGACATTTTTGCTAATTTACTATTTGACTATTAGTGGCGCATCATGCACTATCTCAATAGTGGTCTGAATGACTATTACAATAAACGGACAGCTCCCGACAGTGCGTCCTCGCAGCACGGTAGATGACCAGTAATGGCGTTTGGATGCTTTTGAGTGACTCGATAGCGACGTCATCACCGAATTCAGGTTAGTTCGCGGGCCGTCGTTCGCGACGACGACAGCCACTCGAGACTGTGTCAATAATAACAATGGGGTAAAGCGCTATGGTTTATCGCGAAAACAGCAAGAGAGCTATGACCTTCCGCAAGTCAATGCTTGCCATGTGTGTCATGGCCGCCAGTTCACCGTCATTGGCTCAATCCGAGTCTGAAGACGCTACCGCTCTGGAAGAAATTGTGGTCAGCGGCGTTCGCCAGAATCTGGAGAATGCGCAGGATATCAAACGCAACGCCGACACCTTCGTGGATGCAATTTCCGCCGAAGATATCGGGTCTCTGCCCGACCGCAGCGTCCTTGAAGCCATGCAGCGGATGCCCGGGGTCTCCATTGAGCGTTTTCAGGCACCGGATGATCCGGATCACTTTGGTGTGGAGGGCAGTGGTGCTGTCATTCGCGGTATGAGCGCTACGCGCAGCGAGTTCAATGGTCGGGACTCGTTCACCGCCAACTCCGGGCGCGGCCTCAACTTTCAGGACGTCCCTCCGGAATTGATGGCGGGTGTTGATCTGTACAAGAACCAGTCCGCCGATATGATCGAGGGCGGCATTGGGGGCACGGTCAGTTTGCGCACCCGCAAGCCGTTCGACCAGGACGGGCAAATGATCGCGTTTAATGCGGATGTGTCCTACGGGGATATGGCCGAAGAAGCCTCTCCCACATACTCCCTCCTTTATAGTAACCGTTGGTTGACGGAGAACCTCGGAGAATTCGGCTTTTTGATCAGTGGCTCCTACTCCGAATTGATTGGTGAATCCCACGGTATTCAAAGTGACGCCTACGTCCGGTACGACGCCGATATTCTGGGCGCGCCATCGGATATTACCCACAGTTATGGCGGGGTTGATAACCAGGTCTGGATGACCAACGGTTCCAACTTCTTTACTAAACAGGATGAGCGGGTACGGAAAGGTTTCGCTTCGGCGTTTCAGTGGGCCAGCCCCGACGAGACCCTGGAGGCAACGGCGGAGTTCATTCGCTCAGATGCGCGGTTGAGCTGGAAAGAAAATGCCATCAAATATCAGGGCGGTTACGGTGACGAGGCGGACGATGGCACCGTGACCGAGAACCGGCGTGCGCGCCCGTACCCCGGTACCGAGTTCGTCTTTGATGACATGGGCATCTTCCAGTCCGGCTACATTACCGATGGCGGTGGCTGGCGCGGTGGCGAAGGGCGTGTGCCGCGCGGCTGGGGAGGCGACGGCTCGGCCCCGGACCAATATGTGGGTGAAAACGACTACTTTGGGCAGAAGTTCCAGGCCGATACTCGTTACAAAGACACCCGTACCATCGTGGACGATCTGAGTTTTAATGTGAAGTGGACCCCCCGTGATGCCTGGGAGTTTGAAGGCGACTTGCAATTTGTGGACGCCACCACCGACGACGATGACTTGCAAATCGCCAGTGGTTTCTATGCTCTGCAAAACTTCGACGCGTCCGGCAGCACGCCGCGCCTGACGATCATTGAGCCCTGGGACGGTCGCCGCGATTCGTTCCCTGAGTGGTACGCTTCGGATTTCCCCGGCTTTTCCAATGACCCGGACGGCGATGCCAATTATTTCCAGGATCTGGATTCCTATTGGTTGCGGTCCGCAATGGATCACTACGAGCGCTCCGAAGGCGAGCTGCGCGCCACGCGTTTTGATATGACGCACTTCTTTGATAACAGTCCGCTGTTGCGCTCGGTGAAGGCGGGTGTGCGTTACGCGGAGCGGCAGCAAATTGTGCGCGCAACCTCGTATAACTGGGGCACTCTGGGTGCTGAGTGGGGCAGCGGTGGCGGTGCGCAATGGTTGTCAGAAAACCCGGACCTGATAGATGGTTTCGAGTACGTCGACTGGTCTGATTTCCAGCGAGGTGATGTGGTTAACATCCCTGGTGACGGCTTCATCTTCCCGAGCGAACAGCTGGTTAAGGATGTGATCGACGGCTATCGCCAGCTCCCACAAAGTAACCCGGACGATGAGGGCATTTGGGAGCCTTATGCCACGCGTGAAGATGTGATCCCGGGCACCTATTTCTCACCCGATGAGGTCTATGACACCACGGAAACCAACAAGGCGGCTTACGTGCGGCTGGATTTTGGTTCTGATGCCTCTGCGATTCGTTTCAACGGTAATATCGGTGTACGGTACGTCGAGCTGACACGTGAAGCCATTGGTTCGGTTCAATTTCCCGACTTGATTGGGCGAACCTATCCGGATGGCGCGCCGACGGATCTGTCCAACAGCGGCGCGATTCGCAAGTGGGCCGAGGAGCAAGTGGGGCCGTTCGATCCCGGTTTGTTCGAGAGCGAACAGGCCTGGCTGGACGAGGTTAATCAGTTGACCGCTTACTCCCGCGACGCCAACAACTGGCTGACCGACGAGGAAAAGAACTTCGGAAATGATACCTTCGAGGCTCTGGAAAATTCGGCCGACTGGGATGGCTTCCTGCCCAGCTTTAACCTGAAGGTGGAGCTGACCGATGACTTGATCAGCCGCTTCGCCGTGTCCAAAGCGATTGCATTGCCGGATATGTCTGAAGTGCGCAATCAGGCGGTGCTTGGCACTCGTCCCATCAATGTCACCCGCCAAACCGCTGGCGACGACGCCCCGGTGGAGCCGGGGCCTGAGGATGATGCCATCAATATCATCAGCGTTGGCGATGTGGTGTGGACTGGCAGTGGTGGCAACCCCGGGCTGCAACCGATGGAGTCCATCCAGTGGGACGCCTCTCTGGAATGGTATTTTGCGCCTGTCGGTTCAGTAACGGCCAGCCTCTTCTATAAAGATCTGAAAAACTTCTTTATCGAAGGGGCCTTGCCCCGCACCTTCACCAACCCACATACCGGGGTGACTCAGTCCGTGGAGTTCACCACCACACGCAATGGTGAAAAAGGGTCGTTGCAAGGGGTCGAGCTGGCCTATCAGCAGTTCTACGACATGCTGCCCGAGCCGTGGAATGGTTTCGGTATTCAGGCCAACTATACGTTCATCGAATCCGAAGGGATTCCGAATTTCTCCAGCAATACCGATCCCGTCACTGATCCGGAAGGGGATGACCCTCAGGAAACGCCCCAGGTCGGTCTGGAGCCTGTGGATTTGAGTATGCTGGAAGGTTTGCCACTGCGCGGACAGTCCAAGCACACGGCCAACTTCGTTGTCATGTATGAAAAAGGCGACTGGGCGGCACGTCTTGCCTATAACTGGCGTTCCAAGTATCTGGTGACCACGCGGGATGTGATCAGTGGCCAGCCGATCTGGAACGACGATGCCGGTTTCCTTGACGGCTCGGTGTTCTATAACGTGAACGACTCCATCACCATCGGTCTGCAGGCGACCAACTTGGCGAACACCCAGACCAAGACGCTGATGATGCTCGATGGCGAGGGTCGTGAAACGGGGCGGTCCTGGTTTGTAAACGACCGTCGTTTGGCATTGATTGTCAAAGCCTCTTTTTAGAGGCTATGCTTAAACCGGCTTTTGCTGAAAAACCGGTTCTTGCCTGAGAGACGTAAAGGCCTGGAAGGGGAGCAGGGGAAGTGTTTTGAAGCTTCCTTCTGCTCCTCTTTTGTTATCTCTCACCCGTTTTTCGGAAAGTGCGATTGAAACATGACTGATAACCTGATTCGCCGCATCGTCATTGTGGGCGGTGGCACGGCCGGCTGGATGGCGGCAGCGGCCTTGTCCAAGGTACTTAAAAACCGATACGCCGACATTCGGCTGATCGAGTCCGATGCCATAGGGACTGTCGGTGTCGGCGAAGCCACCATTCCGCAGATCCAGTTATTCAACCAGCTGCTCGAACTTGATGAAGATGAGTTCGTCCGGCGTACCCAGGCCACCTTCAAGCTGGGTATCCAGTTTGTTGACTGGGGGCAGAAAGGCGAGCGCTACCTGCACGCTTTTGGTGGCGTGGGCCGGGACATGCAGGGCATACCATTCCACCACTATTGGTTGAAGCTGTTCCGGGAGGGGGCGGTTCCAAACATTGATGCCTACACCCTCAATTGTATCGCGGCCGAACAGGGCCGCTTTATGCGCTCGGTGGATGCTGGCAACTCACCGCTGTCGAACATCGCCTACGCCTTTCACTTTGATGCGGCACTTTATGCCATGTATTTGCGGGATTTTTCCATTGCGCGGGGCGTGTCGCGCCGCGAAGGAAAAGTGGCCCAGGTTCACCTGAGCCCCGACAATGGATTTATTCGCTCTGTGCAAATGGATGATGGCGAAGAAATTGAGGGCGACCTGTTTATTGATTGTTCCGGTTTTCGCGGCCTGCTGATTGAGCAGGCACTCCACACCGGCTACGAGGACTGGAGTCACTGGCTGCCCTGTGATCGGGCGGTCGCCGTGCCCTGCGCCAAAGTGGCCGACCCTTTACCTTACACACGCTCTACCGCGCATACGGCCGGGTGGCAGTGGCGTATTCCACTTCAGCATCGCACGGGCAATGGCCACGTCTATTGCAGCCAGTATATGAGCGATGACGAAGCCGCTCATATATTGTTGCGGCACCTCGACGGAGAACCGCTGGCCGAGCCCCGGCTACTCAGGTTTACCACCGGTAAGCGCAAGCGCTTCTGGAACCGCAACTGTGTGGCGCTCGGCCTGGCCAGTGGTTTTATGGAACCGTTGGAGTCCACCAGTATACATTTGGTGCAGTCGGGCATTGCCCGCCTGATGAGCCTCTTTCCCGATTGCCACTTCGATCAGGAAGATATCGATGAATACAACCGCCAGGCGGATGTCGAGTTTGAACGCATCCGGGATTTCCTGATCGCGCACTATCACATTACGCGCCGGGATGACGCTCCGTTTTGGAACGCGTGTCGATACATGTCGGTTCCCGAGTCACTGCAGCGGAAAATGTCGCTGTATCAGAAAAATGGTCGGATCTTTCGCGAGCAGGAAGAGCTGTTTAACGAAACCAGTTGGCTGGAAGTGATGCACGGGCAGGGGTTGCAGGCGCGCGGCTATCACCCGGTGGTCGATACCATGCCGCGGGAGGAGATCGTTCGGCGCCTGGACAGCATTCGCCAGGTGATCAAGGCCTCGGTCGAGTATATGCCGACGCACGCTGAGTTTATTGCCCGGTATTGTGCGGCGACTCCGGCAACTCCCTGAAGTAAGCCGGAGCCACGGCCACACTTAACGAAAAGGTTCTGGTCTGGGGGTCTCGTCGCTGGAGGCGGGTAAAAGGGGCAGGCTGATCTCTGGCCGCTCTCCGGTCAGCGTTTTCAGGAACGCGACCATCGCATCCAGTTCCTCTGGCTGGTATTGTCGGCCGAGCTGCAAACGCCCCATGATGTCCACGGCCTCATGCAGGGTTTCCGCTTCACCATCGTGAAAATAGGGGTAGGTCAATTCCACATTGCGCAAGGTGGGCACCTTGAAACTGAACCGGTCCGCGTCTTTTCCGGTAACGGCGGCGCGGCCCTGTGCAGGGGATGTGCTGGTATAGGGCTCAAGAACTCCCATTTTCTGGAACGAGGTGCCGCCCAGCGCTGGGCCGTGGTGGCAGGCCACGCAGCCATGGTTCTTGAACAACTCATAGCCCTGTAATTCCTGGGCGATGATGGCATCGTCATCGCCTCGCAGCCAGAGGTCGAAGCGAGAGTTGGGCGTTACCAGGGTTTCCTCGAAACGGGCAATGGCTTCGGTAATGCGTTCCAGGTTGATGGTCCTATCCCCGTAAATGTCGTTGAACTGCTGTACATAGCCCGGGATGGACTCAATAACGCTGACCGCGAGGGTGTGCGGCATGGCCATCTCAACATCGGCCTGGATCGGGCCGGCCGCCTGTTCCTGCAAGTCCGCTGCGCGTCCGTCCCAGAACTGCGCAATAAACAGGCTCGAATTGAACACCGTGGGAGAATTGACCGGCCCCGGACGCCAGCGGTGTCCTACAGAAGTCTTAAGGTTGTCGGTGCCCCCTAGGGACAGGTTGTGGCAGGTGTTGCAGGAGATAACCCCGGACATGGACAGTCGCGGATCGAAAAACAACTGCTTGCCCAGCTCTACTTTTTCGGGCTCGGTGACCTCCGCTGGCTGAATGGGAGAAACGGGCTCGGGGCGCAGGCTGTTGGCCACGGCAGGCATGGAGGTGATGGCGGCCAGGACGACCATGCGGGCGATGGGCTTAAACGACATGGTGATTTCCCCAATGGAATATGGATATCACCACAATAGCGCGGGGCCGGGAAATCGCTTTGATCCGTATCAATCAGGTGCAAAAAAAACCGTCCGTGGATCGTGCGGCCAATAAAAAAGGCCGAACCTTATGGTTCAGCCTTTTTTAGATATGGTGCCCAGGAGAGGACTTGAACCTCCACGACCGTAAGGTCACTAGCACCTGAAGCTAGCGTGTCTACCAATTTCACCACCTGGGCATATAGCGGTCAGCTGTTTAATGCTGAGTTTTTAGCGCGTACTGTGCCGAATTCCCGACACGCTCCGCGTGGTCGCTTCCGGTTTCCTGCCTAACGCGACACTTGTGCATCCTGCACATCGTCTACCAATTTCACCACCTGGGCGGGGTATTGGTCAGCCCTTGTTGGCTGAGGTCGCGTACTTTAATGTTCGATTATGGGGTTGTCAACGGTTGGCAGGGCGCTTTTTTGAAAAAAAGTGCGCCGCAGGGAACTCCTGCATGGGTTTATGAGCCCAACTGGCCTATAATGTCGGCAATCCGACAATCAACAGCCTTAAAAAAGGCTCTTTCCGGCGCCAAAGCCCGGCGTTGATACCCGCCGAGCTTCCTTCACACCCTATACTCCGACGTAGGTTTTCATTGGGGCGCCCTGCTGGCCCAGACAGGCCATTCATTTTTGGTACAAGGACACTTGTTTTGAGTAAAGAACCACACAATTCGCGGGACCCTCACGCTGACCGAGAGGCCCAGAAGTACGACAACCCGGTGCCCAGCCGGGAGTATATTTTGCAGCAGCTGGAGGAGGCCTCTGGCCCTGTGACACACCCCGAAGTCTGCGAGATGCTGGATATTCGGGATGAAGAAGGCGTGGAGGCAATCCGCCGACGCCTGATCGCTATGGCGCGAGATGGCCAACTGGTGAGCAACCGGCGCGGTGCCTTCGCCCATCCGGACAAGATCGACGTGATTCGTGGCCGGGTCCAGGGCCATCGCGATGGCTACGGCTTTGTGATTCCCGCTAAGGGCGGCAACGACCTCTATCTGCACAACCGCCAGATGAAACGCGTCTTCGATGGCGATGAGGTGCTGGTGCAGGTGACTGGTTCCTACCGAGGGAAAGACGAAGCCGCGATTGTCGAGGTACTGGCCCGCAACACGGAAAAACTGGCCGGGCGTTTCTTCCGGGAAGACGGAGTGCAGTTCGTCGCGCCGGAAAACGCGCGTATCACCCAGGATATTTTGGTGCCCCCCGGCGCCGAGGCCGACGCGCAGCCGGGGCAGATCGTCGTGGTGCACATTACCCAGCAGCCCGGTAAGAAAAAGCCCGCGACCGGCAAGGTCGTGCAGGTGCTGGGGGATCATATGGCGCCCGGTATGGAAATTGACCTGGCGATTGAGTCCCACGGTATTCCCAACGAGTGGCCCGCCGAGGTAACCCAGGAAGCCGAAGCGTTATCCGATCAGGTGAGTGAGACCGACAAGCAACACCGTGTAGACCTGCGGAAGCTGCCCTTCGTCACGATCGACGGCGCCGACGCCCGGGATTTTGATGATGCCGTGTTGTGTGAGCCACGTGAAAAAGGTGGCTGGCGCTTGTATGTGGCGATTGCCGACGTCTCTCATTATGTTGGTGTGGGCAGCTCCCTGGATAAAGAAGGTCGCAAACGGGGCAATTCAGTGTACTTCCCGGACCACGTCGTCCCCATGTTGCCCGAGGCGCTGTCCAACGGGCTGTGCTCGCTGAACCCGAAAGTGGATCGGCTCTGCATGGTCTGCGAAATGGATCTGGACGCCAACGGCGGCGTCGATGATTTCCGTTTCTACGAAGGGGTGATGCATTCCCACGCCCGTCTGACCTATGACCAAGTGTGGGATATTCTCCAGGCGGACGGCGATGACAGTCATCCCTTGCGCAAGGAGTTTGTCTCAGTACTGCCGCAGCTGAGCAACCTTTATCAATTGTACAAGGTCCTGCGTCGCGCCCGGGATGAGCGCGGAGCCATCGACTTCGAAACCATTGAAACGCAGATTGTCTTTAATGCGGACCGTAAGATTGACCGCATCGTGCCAGTGCAGCGCAACGACGCTCACAAACTGATTGAAGAGTGCATGCTGTGCGCCAACGTGTGCACCGCGCGTTTCCTGGAAGAGCACCACATTACCGCCCTGTACCGGGTCCATGAAGGTCCTACCCAGGAAAAGCTGGCCAACCTGCGCGAATTCCTGGGCGAGCTTGGGTTGAGCCTGGGCGGAGGGGATGACCCCACATCGGCGGATTTCCAGGCCCTGATGGCGCAAGTGCAGAGCCGTGCCGACAGCCACTTGATTCAGATGGTCATGCTGCGCACGCTGCGTCAGGCGGTGTATCAGGTGGAGAACGAAGGGCACTTTGGCCTGGGTTTTGATGCCTATACCCACTTTACCTCTCCCATCCGCCGTTACCCCGACCTGATCGTGCATCGCGCTATCCGGTCCGTCATTCGCAGTGACCGCGCATCGCGCCGTGTACGGCGGGTCGACGGTGCCAGCCCGCTGTCGCTGAAAACTATCTACCCCTACGATACCGGGGATATGGTAGTGCTGGGCGAGCATTGCTCGATGACCGAGCGCCGAGCGGATGAAGCCACCCGGGATGTGGTCAGCTGGCTCAAGTGTGAGTTCCTTCAGGATCACGTCGGAGAAGTGTTCGATGGCGTGGTCGCCTCGGTGGTCGGTTTTGGCCTGTTCGTTGAACTGAAAGAGCTGTTCGTGGAGGGGCTGGTACACGTTACCGCTCTGCCTCATGATTACTACCGCTTTGACCCTGCGCAGCACCGCCTGGTGGGCGATCGGACCCGCAAGGTATTCAGCCTGGGTGATGAACTTAAAGTGCGTGTGGTCCAGGTGGATCTGGACAGCCGAAAAATCGACTTTGAACTGGAAGCCGTTACGGCGGCCCGACGTGGCAATAAAAAGGCGTCTGGCGCGACATCGGCCAAAGGTTCAGGCTCGTCAAAAGGCGCCGGGTCCGGAAAGCGCTCGGCTGCCGGAAAAAAAGCGGGTGCGCCCCGCAAAAAGACATCGACGAAACCCTCTCACTCCAAACAGGGTCGCCATGGTCAATCACAAAGTCAGAAAACTGCGCGTGCGTCGCAAGCTGGAACAGTTCGATCGGCGCAAAAAACTTCAGCGCCTGAGAGCCAGTCTCTATTTGCGGCGGCGACAGCTGGTATCAAAAAAGCGCTGGCTAAGTTTAAAAAGAAGAGATAGACACTGCTTCCAGGAATTGAGCCGAAACGGGTTCTATGACGAAAAAACGGCGCCACGACAGGATTAATGGGTGAGTAAGCACGATATTGTTTATGGTCTGCACTCGGTGCAGGCGTTATTGAAAAGCAGCCCGCAACGGGTGCTGGAGTTGTACACCTTGCAAGGCCGGGCGGACCAGCGGTTGCAAAAGGTGCTCGCACAGGCGCAGACTCAGGGGCTGGCGGTCCAACCCATGGGGCGCGGTAAACTGGATGCGCTGGCCAACGGTGAGAATCATCAGGGGGTCGTTGCCGTCTGTCGCCCTGGTCAGGTTCACGATGAAGCTTTCCTGCTCAAACACCTTGAGCAACTGTCGCACCCGCCGTTGCTATTGGTGCTGGACGGTGTGACCGATCCACACAACCTCGGCGCCTGTCTGCGCACAGCGGAAGCCGCGGGTGTGGATGCCGTCATCGCACCGAAAGACAAATCGGCCGGGTTGACGCCCGTGGCCCGGAAAGTGGCTTGCGGGGCCGCCGAAGTGTTGCCCTTTGTGACCGTAACCAACCTGGCTCGTACCTTGAAAAAATTGCAGGACAACGGCGTCTGGCTGGTGGGCGCGGCGGGTGAAGCAGAAGCCACCGTGTTTGAGAGCGAACTGAAAGGGCCTCTGGCCCTGGTCATGGGCGCCGAAGGGGACGGTTTGCGTCGCCTGACCCGCGAAACCTGTGACTTTCTGGTCAACATTCCCATGGCTGGCACCGTCAGCAGTCTGAACGTCTCGGTGGCTACGGGTGTCTGTCTGTTTGAAGCCGTTCGCCAGCGGACGGCGGGCTGATGATCGGCACCCTGCGGGGTGCCGCCTGTGTCACTGTTAATACCTTTTGAGCCCTTCTCCCTCTGTTCTCAATCCTTCCCCGATGTTGGTGTTTTTCCGCGCAGTGATTGACGTTTAAACCGATAGAAACACATTGACAACAACTGACTCTCGAATATTATAATACAATAATAAAGTGTCATGATATTTGTACACTATACCGAATAAAGGCGAGTTTTTTGTATGACATCCTATGCCCTGGGCCTGGATTACGGCTCTGACTCTGTTCGTGCTTTACTGGTGGATACCGCTGATGGCCGTGAGATTGCCTCGAACGTGGTGGAATACCCGCGCTGGTCAAAGGGATTGTATTGCGACCCTTCGAAAGACCGCTTCCGCCAGCATCCACTGGATTATCTGGAAAGTCTTGAACAGGTCGTCACCGGCTTATGGGAACAGGCTCCGGCAGGTGCTGCGGGGCAGGTCGTCGGAGTGAGTTTTGATACCACTGGCTCCACACCCGTGGCGGTGGATGAGCAGGGCACCGCTCTGGCGCTCAAACCGGAATTTGCGGACAACCCGAACGCCATGTTCGTGCTCTGGAAAGACCACACGGCGATTCGCGAAGCCCGCGAAATTACTGAAGCCGCTGAGGCGGCGCCCATCAATTACCTGAAGTACGAGGGAGGTATTTATTCCTCGGAATGGTTCTGGGCCAAGGCGATGCACGTCATGCGCGAAGACGCCAGTGTGCAACAGGCGGCGCATATGTGGGTGGAGCACTGCGACTGGATGCCGGCGGTGCTGACCGGCACGACACATCCGGATCAGTTCCGTGCGGGCCGCTGTGCCGCCGGTCACAAAGTCATGTGGCACAAAAGCTGGAATGGCTACCCGCCCAATGAATTTTTTGCCGGTCTCGATCCCGTTCTGGATGGTTTGCGCGATCGCCTGCCCAGCGAAACCTTTACGGCCGCCGAAACCGTGGGTCCTCTCACCGACGAGTGGGCACAAAAACTGGGCTTGAGAGCCGGTGTGCCAGTGGGCTTCGGGGCGTTTGACTGCCACATGGGCGCCGTAGCGGCCAATGTTAAACCCGGTGTGCTGACCAAAGTGATGGGTACCTCTACCTGCGATATCACCGTCTCGAGTTACGACGCCATTGGTGACAAGTGCATTCGCGGAATTTGTGGCCAAGTGGATGGCTCGGTGATTCCCGGCATGGTAGGGCTGGAGGCAGGGCAGTCCGCCTTCGGTGATTTGTACGCCTGGTTTCGCGACCTGTTGAATTGGCCGGTCAAGCATTTGCTGGCCGCGACTGAGTCGTTGGATGACGCCACTCGCCAATCTCTGGTTGAGAACATTGAGCAGCGAACGTTGATCGAACTGAGCCGCGCTGCGCAAGCGATTCCTCCGGGCGAAACCGGCATCACGGCGTTGGATTGGGTTAACGGCCGACGCACACCGGATGCCGACCAGTCGCTCACCATGGCCATCAGCGGTTTGAAGATGGGCAGTCAGGCGCCGCAAATCTTTCGTTCTCTGGTGGAGGCCACCGCATTTGGTGCCCGCGCCATTATTGAACGATTTAAATCCGAAGGCGTCGCCGTTGACTCGGTGGTGGTGATTGGCGGTATTTCCAAAAAGTCCGACTTTGTGATGCAGGTGTGTGCCGACGTCTGGAATTGTCCCATTGATGTACTGGACAGTGAGCAGAGCTGTGCGCTCGGCGCGGCCATCTTCGCCGCCACTCTTGGCGGTGCCTACCCGGATGTCGCCAGCGCCCAAAAAGTGATGGCGTCACCCGTTTGTAAAACCTACCAACCCAACCCGGAACACGCCCGGTGCTACGACGCGCTGTACCGCGACTACCAGGCACTGGGTGCATTTGTGGAAACCGGAGGCCGCGCATGAGTTACCGCGAACTGAAAGAACAGGTGTATGAAGCGAACATGCAGCTCCACCATCGCAACCTGGTGGTCTACACCTGGGGCAATGTGTCTCAGGTGGATCGTGAGCGTGGCGTGGTGGCGATCAAGCCCAGCGGTGTAGCCTACGAAAACATGACCGTCGACGATATCGTCGTCGTGGATCTCGATAACACTGTTGTCGAGGGCAACTTGCGCCCCTCCTCGGACACCCGAACGCACACTCACCTGTACCGCCACTTTGAAAATATCGGTGGTGTTACTCACACGCATTCGACGTACGCTACGGCCTGGGCGCAGGCGCAACAATCGATTCCCTGTTATGGCACCACTCATGCGGATTACGCCTATGGGGACATTCCTTGTACCGCCGTGATGAGTGATGAACAAATTCAGAGGGACTACGAAGAAGAAACCGGTGTACAGATTACCGATTGTTTTCGGGAACGCAGCCCGGTGGAAACGCCCATGGTGATTATTGCCGGGCACGCTCCGTTTACCTGGGGAAAGGATGCCGCCCAGTCGGTCTATCACGCTGTGATTCTGGAAGAAATCGCGAAGATGGCCTACCTCACCAAAACGTTACAACCCCAGACGCCGCCGTTGAAGCAGGGCATCGTTGATAAACACTATCAGCGCAAGCACGGCAAAAATGCCTATTACGGCCAGAACTGACAGATAACCTTTCGGCAATACCTTTTGATTCAGGATTACAGTTATGAAGATTTACGGCGATAAAGAGATCTGGTTTGTAACAGGCTCGCAACACCTTTATGGCCCCAAGGTGCTCGAACAAGTGGCCGCGAACAGCAATGAAATCGCGGAAGGTCTGACCGGGTCCGACGCCATCTCGGCAAATATTGTGGCGCAGCCAACGGTCAAGACGCCCGATGAGATTCTGGATGTGTGTTTGCGGGCCAACAATGATGCCAACTGTGTAGGGCTAGTGTTGTGGATGCACACATTCTCTCCCGCAAAAATGTGGATCTCCGGCCTCAAAGTGCTGAGCAAGCCATATATGCACCTGCATACCCAGTTTAATGCAGCGTTGCCCTGGGCCGATATCGACATGGATTACATGAACCTGCATCAAAGCGCACACGGTGACCGCGAGTTCGGTTATATCGGCACACGCCTGCGGCAGGACCGTCGCGTCGTGGTGGGTCACTGGAAAGAAGCGCGCGTTCAGCAGGAAATCGACGACTGGTTGCGCGTGGCCATGGGTTGGAATGAATCCCAGGGCCTGAAAGTCGCCCGCTTTGGCGACAACATGCGGCAAGTAGCGGTGACGGAAGGTGACAAGGTGTCCGCGCAGATTCACTTCGGTTACGAAGTGCACGCTTTTGGCCTGGGCGATTTGGCTGAAGTGGTGAACGCTGTGAGTGATGAGGACGCCAACGCGCTGGTTGACGAGTACCTGAAAACCTATCAGGTGGATGACAATGTTCTGAAAGACGAACACCAGATGGGCATGATCAAAAACGAGGCCCGTCTGGAAATCGGTATGGAACGGTTTCTCGAAAAGGGCGGCTTCAAAGCCTTCACCAACAACTTTGAAAACCTGACCGGCCTGACTGGCCTGCCGGGCATGGCGACCCAGCGACTGATGGCCAAAGGGTATGGTTACGGTGGTGAAGGCGACTGGAAAACCGCGGCCATGACCCGCATTGTGAAAGTGATCAGCCAGGGGAAAGAGGGTGGAACCTCTTTCATGGAAGACTACACCTATAATTTTGGCGCTCGTGACCAAGTGTTGGGCGCACATATGCTGGAGATCTGCCCGACCATTGCGGCTGAAAAACCACGCCTGGAAGTGGCGCTGCACACCATTGGTATTCGTAAGGATATTGCCCGGCTGAAATTTACAGGCAAGCCTGGGCCGGCGATGAACATCACCACCGTGGATCTCGGCACCCGATTTCGGATTGTGATCAATGAGCTTGATACCGTTGCGCCCCCGGCGGACCTGCCCAAGCTTCCGGTAGCCTCTGCCCTGTGGGAGCCGCGGCCGAACCTGGGCGTCGCCGGTGCCGCCTGGATTCACGCCGGTGGTGCACACCACAGTGTGTACAGCCAGGGAGTGACCACAGAGCAAATCATTGACTTTGCAGAAATGGCCGGTGTTGAAGCGGTCGTGATTGATCAGGATACCAAAGTGCGCCAATTCAAAGATGAGCTTCGCCAGAATGCCGCTTACTATCATTTGAAACAGGGCGTCTGAGGCGCATTGAGATCATGAAAACAACACTACCTTTTGCGTTGCTCCTGCTCCTGATGAGCGGGTGCGCGACCGATAGTCGACAATCGGAGGCTGTGTCCGCTGCGGTAGAAACGTTTCCGATCAATGATGTGCGCCTCCTGGACGGCAGTCCTTTCAAGCGTGCGGAACAAACGAACCTGCAGTACATCTACGCGATGAACCCGGATCGTTTGCTGGCACCCTATCTCCGTGAAGCGGGGCTGGAACCGAAGTCCCCCAGCTACGGAAACTGGGAGAACTCGGGGCTGGACGGGCATATTGGCGGCCACTACCTCACGTCTCTGTCATTGGCCTATGCCTCGACCGGTGACGGCGAGGCACTGCAGCGTTTGCATTACATGCTGGACGAGCTGGAAAAAGCGCAAAGGGCGAATGGCAATGGATACCTGGGCGGTGTTCCCGAGAGTCTGGAGATGTGGCAGGAAATCGCACGAGGTGACATTGATGCCGACTTGTTTGGTCTAAACGACCGGTGGGTCCCCTGGTATAACCTTCACAAAATATTTGCCGGGCTGCGCGATGCCTATGTGCTTACGGGCAGCGAGCAGGCCCTGCGAATGCTGGTGAGCTTGTCGGATTGGGCTGTGGAGTTGGTGTCCGATCTGTCCGATGAGCAAATTCAGGCCATGCTGCGTACCGAGCATGGTGGCATGAATGAAGTGTTTGCGGATGTAGCGGCCATCACCGGTGATGATCGTTATTTAGTGCTCGCCCGGCAATTTTCTCATCGCCAAATACTCTCCCCATTGTTGCAGCACCAGGATCGCTTGAACGGGCTGCACGCCAATACGCAAATCCCCAAAGTGATTGGCTACAAACGTGTGGCGGAGCTGTCCGGCAACCAGGACTGGACGGAAGCCGCTGACTATTTCTGGCACACGGTCGTCAATGAACGCACCGTAGCCATTGGTGGCAATAGCGTGCGTGAGCACTTCCATCCCTCCG
This sequence comes from Marinimicrobium sp. ARAG 43.8, assembly GCF_050113635.1. Lineage (NCBI taxonomy): Bacteria > Pseudomonadati > Pseudomonadota > Gammaproteobacteria > Cellvibrionales > Cellvibrionaceae > Marinimicrobium > Marinimicrobium sp. ARAG 43.8. The sequence goes on along the minus strand of NZ_JBNJLT010000001.1, from coordinate 656,778 downwards.
ATGATTTTAGCGATATGGTCAGTGATCGCGAAGGGCCGGAAACCTGCAACACCTATAATATGTTGAAGCTGTCGCATATGCTTTATGCCGATGCGGCAGAACTTGAATACGTAGATTACTACGAGCGAGCATTGTATAACCATATTCTTTCGAGTCAGCACCCTGATCACGGCGGACTGGTTTATTTTACGTCCATGCGACCGGCCCATTACCGGATGTACTCGCAGCCCGAGCAAGCCATGTGGTGTTGTGTGGGGTCGGGCATTGAGAACCATTTCAAGTATGGTGAAATGGTATACGCTCATCGAGGTAATGACCTGTTTGTTAATCTGTTTATTCCTTCCCGTTTAACGTGGCAGGAGCAGGGGCTGACGCTGGTTCAGGAAACCGGTTTTCCGGACTCGGAAACCACGCGCTTTATGTTGGAGCAGGGAAATGGCGATTTTGCGTTGCATATACGCTACCCGTCATGGGTGCCTGAAGGCGCACTGCGGGCGACGGTTAATGGAACGGCGGTGGACGTGGCGGCCGGTCCCGGGGAGTACGTGGTTATTGACCGAAACTGGCGGCAGGGTGATACCGTTACGGTGACGCTGCCGATGACGACAAAACTGGAGCAGCTGCCAGACGGGTCAGAGTACTACGCCGTTGTTCACGGACCGATTGTGTTGGCGTCCCGGTCCGAGGTGTTTGAGAATGAGCGTCTGAATTTCCTGAGTGATGACAGCCGCATGGGGCATGTCGCCCACGGTGCGCTTTGTCCTCCTGATGCCATGCCCGTGATGGTTTCTGAGCCTGACGAATTCCTACAACACCTGCAACCTGTGGACGGAAAACCCCTGACCTTCAGAGCGGATGGAGGACTGGCCGCTCCGAATCAGAGCCAAGTGGAGCTGATCCCGTTCTTCCGCCTGCACGACAGTCGCTACACCGTGTATTGGCCACAGGCGGAAACGCGCAGTGCGGCTCGAATCGAGGCAGAGCGCGAGCGCCTGGCGCTGGAGGCGGCGACCATTGACAGCGTAGCGCCGGGTGAGCAGCAGCCGGAGTCCGATCACTTTTTCAAGGGAGAGGGTACCGAGGCGGGTGTGACCCTGGGGCGGCACGGGCGTCAGGCAACCGGCTGGTTCAGCTACGAGCTAAACGACCCGGAAGGCGAGGCACGGTATCTCAGAGTAACGTATTACAGTGCTGATCGGGGCAACGAATTTAGCGTTCGTATCAATGGGCATGTGATTGCGGATGTAGAACTCGAAGGGGCTCGCGAAGCCAACTTCTACTCGGTTGACTATCCGATTCCGGAAAGCGTTTCCGAGGCGGCGCGCGATGGCGTCCTCACCTTGCGGTTTGAGGCCAAAGACGGTTCCGTGGCTGGGGGGATTTTCGGTGTGCACCTGCTGCGTGAGACGCCTTGATCGGTGGTAAACCGCTGATCCGTGTTGAAAAGGGTGGAGGAGGCCATGGCGCTCCTCCACCTGATACAGCGAGCGCCGATGTGGCGGGTTGCTTACCAGGGCAAGACCTCGCCATTGGAGTGCCAAAAGGTGCCGGTGTTATCCAGAGTCAACTCATCAATACGCTGAAGTAACCGCTGGGCGGCTTCATCGGGCGTAATGTCTCCATGTCCTCCAATCATCTCTGTGCCAACCAGGCCAGGATGGAGAATGGCGACAGCCACACCTAGTCCCTTTAAGTCTTCGGCGAGGGATTTGCCGGCGGCGTTTAGTGCGGCTTTGGACATGCGATAGCCGTAGCGTCCGCCGCTGGTATTATCCGCAATGGAACCCATGCGGCTGGTAATCAGCGCGACTTTTCCGCCCTTGTTCAGTTGTGGTTGCAGCGCGTCGGTGATCATCAGCGGGGCTAGCGCATTGGTCTCGAATTGGGATCGGATACTATCGGCATCAATGTTCCCGAGGGTTTCATTACGCAGGATGCCTGCGTTATTGATAAGCAGGTCGATGGAGACTCCCTGCAAGGCTTTGGCGAGTTTTTCGGTGCCGGTGGTCGTGGTGACATCCACGCCATCAATAATATGAGCGCCGCTGTCCGCCAGGGCGTCAGACGCCTGTCGACATATCGCGTAGACCGTGTCGCCCTGGGATAGGCATCGTTTGACGAACGAGAGCCCGATACCACGGTTGGCCCCAGTAATTACCACATTCCGATTCATGACAGTTGTCCTCTACAAAGATCCAGTGCATTAGAGGTGGGGCTGCAAACTCGAGGTTTCAACCGGATGCGCGATTTTCTGATAATGTAGTCGGTTCGGCGGCCTTCGTAATCCTGACGAATGATAATACCGGAGAAAGACATGCAGTCCGTATTAAGAGGAGTGCTTCTTGGGCTCACTGTTCCCTGGTTCTTCTTACACGTCTCCACCGCAGTGGCGCAAGAGCCTGCTCAAGATGGCGAGGAACAACTGTCGGTGGAGCAAATTGTTCCCCTGGTCAAACAGTACTGTGGCGGTTGTCACGCCGTACCACATCCCTCTTTATTACCCAGAAGCAGTTGGCCGGCGGTGATCGATGTCATGGTGAACCTCGCCGAGGAGCGCACCGGGCAGCCCTATATTCCCGAGGCAGCGGTGAAACACATCAAGGCGCTGTATTACGGCAACAGTCCAGAAGAACTTGAGCGCCTGCCCTATATTGATCAATCCCATCCGAAAATGCGCTTTGCCGAAGCACTTGTTGGCGAGCCGTCCCCAATCCCGCAGATTCTCAATATCCAGAAGGTGGATTTGGGGCGCGAGGCGCGTCACAGCTTTTTGGTCAGCGATGGCGAGGCCGGCCAATTGAGTTTACTTGAAACGGACGGTGGCGAAGCGGCGGTGTGGAGAGAAACGCCTCTGGCTCAGATTGATATTCCGATAAAAGCCAGCGTGGCGGATGTCAACAACAATGGGCGTCAGGATATTCTGGTAGCCGATTTGGGGGAATTTATGCCCGTCGGGAAGCTTGCGGGCAAGATCTTTCTGTTATCGCAAAACGAGCAGGGCGGCTTTACCAAAAAACTCCTGATGCACAATCTGGGGCGAGTGAGTGATGTTCAATTAGCGGATTTGAACGGAAACGGTCATCTGGATATCGCGGTCTCTGTATTTGGCGGCGGTGATGTGGGAGAGGTATTCTGGGTTGAAAGCCGCCCTGGCGAAACGTTCAGGAAGCACGATTTAAGTGATCTCAGCGGTGCTTTAAATGTGACGCCGGTAGATCTCAATGGTGATGGCAGAATGGATCTGGTTTCGTTGATTTCCCAGGAACATGAAACCCTGATGGCCTTTATCAACCAGGGCGAAGGCCAGTTTGCGCCGATGACGATTGTCAGCGGCGGTCACCCCTTGTTTGGGGCGACCAGCCTGGTGGTGGCAGATCTGGATCAGGATGGAGACCCTGACCTGGTGTTTACCAATGGTGATGCCTTTGACACCCAGTCTGACCCCAAGCCCTACCATGGCGTGCAATGGGTTGAGAACCTGGGCGATCTGAAGTTCGCCGTCCACGATGTGGGCAGGCTCTACGGCGCAGCGAATGTAGCCGTTGGGGATCTGGACGGCGACGGCGATTTGGATCTGGTGGCCAGCAGTTGGGTCAACTACTGGGACGACCCCCGAAGGCAGTCTCTGGTTTGGTTTGAAAACGATGGCAGACAGGGTTTTCAGCCTCGGCCCATCAGTGGCAACTTTCGGGGCTTGGTGCCTTTGGAGTTGGTGGATATCACCGGTAATGGCCGTCTGGATGTGCTCACCGGTGCTTTTCGCATGGACATGGTGATGGCACGGGCGAACCCCGATTCTGAGGTTTATCCGGAGCCGACCGATGGGGGGGATAGCGACGCCAACCCTCGAATATTGATCTTTAAAAACCGGGAAGGCACACGTTGATTCAGAGCATAAGCCGTTTCAGCGTGTAGCTCTCTGGTCTTCCCTCAGAGAGTTCTCTGCTCCCCTTTACGTATTCTCACGCTGCTGCCTCGCTTCTCTCTCTTGCCTCCATGGCACGGGAGGAGTTAAGCCCATAAAGTGTGATTGACTATATTACTTTTAATAATTATATTACATTAATATATACATATCATGTTATTAGATAGGTATGTATTGCTAATTACACAATAAACACGCTCAGTCTCAAGCAGGAGAACGACATCCTATGCAATTGAATAATAAGATCAGATTTCGCAAAAAGTTCATCGTTTCGGCCGTATCCTCAATCCTGGCTGTTGGCTACGGCGGTGCCGTGCAGGCTCAGGAGCAGGCCGAAGCGAGCGATCCAGGTTCCCTGGAATCGATTGTGGTCACCGGCATTCGCAGCTCATTGCAGCGGGCCATGGATATTAAGCGCGACTCTTCAGGTGTTGTCGATGCGATTTCCGCCGAAGATATTGGTGCCTTCCCCGATACGAACCTGGCCGAGTCCCTCCAACGGATCACCGGTGTCTCTATTGACCGTGTCAACGGCGAAGGCTCTGAGGTCACCATCCGGGGTTTCGGCAGTGGCAACAACATGGTGACATTAAATGGTCGCCAAATGCCGGTCTCTCAGGTCCGTAATATCGGTGGCGGACGTCAGTCGCTGTCGGCGGGCGGCGGCAGCCGCGCTTTTGATTTCTCGAATCTCTCCTCTGAAGGTGTCTCTGGCCTGGAAGTGTACAAAACGGGCAAGGCTAACGTGGTCTCTGGAGGTCTGGGCGGCACCGTTAATATCAGTACGCTCAAGCCTCTGGACAATCCCGGGCTGAATGTCAGCGTGGGTGCGCAGGCACTGATGGACACCAGCGTGGAGTCCGGCGATGAGGTTAAGCCAGAAATTAATGGCATTATCAGTTGGACCGATTCCGAGGAGCGTTTTGGCGTACAGCTGTTTGGTTCCTTTGAAGAGCGAGACTCAGCTGCCCGCAGCGCCACCGTCAATGGCTGGCAAATACTGTCGGCGGATGAATTCTCCAACGGTTCGTTAACCACCGCTGATACACGCATCGAAAACCTGCCGACCGATTCCAGCCAGTTGGTCGCGCGCCCGCAAGATAGCGGTTATTCGATTTCAGAGTTCACCCGTGAACGTATCAATACTCACGCGACGGTGCAGTTTCGTCCGGTTGATAACCTGACCCTGACCGGCAGTGCGCTTTATGTAGAAAATGACGTAACAGAGCAGCGAGTTAACCAAAATAACTGGTTTAACACGCCCTTTAGCCGAGTTGTTTTTGATGATAGCGACATTATGCCGACGGCGATCTTCGTGGAAGAAAATCTCGGCACTGGAAACGTCAAGGATGCGCAGTTCGCACAGCAACTGATGGCCATAGAAGACAGTTTGGAAGACTATGGCGTGAATGTGGCCTGGCAGGTTAACGATCAGTTGGAGTTGAGTTTGGATTTCCACACCGGCAAATCTGAAGCCTTGGGTGGACTTCCTGGGAACCGAACAGCGGTGGATTTCGCCTTTGCAGCGCCTGTAGTCACCTCTCAATCGGCGGACTACAGGGGTAGGGTGCCAGTCCAGAATATCATTGTGGATGATAGTGTGCGCGAGGGAACCAACCCGAATGGGGGAATGGATGTTGGCGACCTGGGCTCTCAGGTATCCAACACTTTTGCGAACAGTCAAAAGCAGGAGCTGGATCAGTTCTCCTTTGATGGTGAGTGGACCTTTTCGGATAACTCCAGAGTGCAGTTTGGCATTAACTATTTGGAAACTGAAACCACACAAACCAACTTCAACGACACGCTCACACTGGGTGGCTTTGGCGTTAGCAATCCGGGTGATATCCCCGCCGGCTTGGTCGATACGTTCTGTTTAACCTGTCAGTTCGATGACTTCCCATCGGGCGCCTCCGACAGTTCGCGTGTGTCATTTATCGGTAATGCGTTAGCGCTGCTGGATGCGGTCGGTCCACAGTATGGCAACCTGGAGCCAGCGAGTAATACCTCGGACCTCATTGAGGAAGACATATTCGCCGCGTACTTCCTGTTTCAGTTGGAAGGTGAGCTGGCAAACCGCCCCGCCCGATTGACATTAGGCACGCGCTATGAAGAGACGGACCTGACCTCCACGTCGAATATCGGTATACCTCAGCGAATTATCTGGACGTCCGATAATGACTTCCTGCAGGAGTTGGGCGCGGGTGGAACCCAGAACTTTACCGTCACCAATCGCTATGACAATCTCTTGCCCAATGCAGACTTGTCGATTGACATTACCGACAAGTTGGTTGGGCGTGTGTCCTTTAGTCAAACTATTGGCCGGCCGCAGTTTAGCAACTTGACGTCACGCCAGAGCGCGGGAAATCCTGGAAGACCTACCGCGTTAGATAATGAGTTTCCCGGTGGCAGTGCCCAGAATCCAAACTTGACGCCCTTGCGATCCAATAATTTTGATGTGAGTTTCGAGTGGTATTTTGGTGACGACAGCATGCTCTCAGCAGGTTACTACGAGAAGCGTATTGACGACTTTATCGGTAACGAAACCGTTGAGCAAAACCTGTTTGGCCTGAGAGACGTTAGCTCGGGTGCGCCGGGCACCCGCTCCGGTATGGCGCTGGAGGCGATTCAAAATATTGATGGCGCCAACCTCAGTGACGTAAACCTGTTTACCATGACGGCGTTGATCGACAACTTCGGTCTGGAAAGCGCTCTGGAGCAGTTCAACGCCAACTTTGATCCCAGCGGCAGCGGCAATGCCAATCAAGCGTTTGTGGACGCCACACTGGCGGCCTATAACGTCGCTCCGAACGCTGATGATCCGCTGTATACCTTCCAGGTGGACCAGCCGATCAACCGGCGGAAAGCCAACATTGACGGTATTGAGTTGGCCTTTCAACACTTTTTCTGGGACAGCGGGTTTGGTATTCAGTTGAATTACACCACCGTGAATTCGGATGTCAATTTTGACCGCTCCGCCGATCAAACGGTCGATCAGTTTGCTCTTGTCGGGTTGAGTGACACCGCCAACGCCATTCTTATGTATGAGAAGCATGGGGTGTCGGCACGTCTCGCCTATAACTGGCGCGACCAGTTCCTGAACTCGATTTCTGGAGGCACGCCGACGTATACCGAAGACCGCGCACAGCTGGACCTCAGTGTGGCCTATGACGTCACCGACAATCTGCAGATAACCTTTGAGGGGATTAACCTGACCGAAGAGGATAATCGCCAGTTCGCCAGAACGGAAAGACAGTTGGTGTTCGCACAGGAACTGGATGCACGGTTTGCGCTGGGGGCTCGTTATAAGTTCTAACGGTAACAGATTCTGCTCTACTTTTAGGCCGCTGTTTAACAGCGGCTTTTTTTTGTCCAAAATAATGCCGTAGCCTGTCCCTCGTCTCTCTTTCCTTCCTGCTTTCTTCCTCTAGCCTCCCTAAGCCTGCCGATCGTCGTAGCCGATCGTGATTTTTGTGTCGTTTCTCGCCATGAGTGCCATTTTGGAAATTGTATTTTTTTGACGCTAAATTGTATTAATCCGAAATTTTTCCGGAAGTTGTCGCTTTTTTTGGCGAAAATCACGCATTTTTTATTTACTATATTTTTATATTACTTTATGGTTTGGCTCGACGTTAAAAATAATGAGCTTTTCAGCACGAACCTGCTTGGGTGAGCACGTGTTTGCAGCCAGTGCTCACCGGACCTGAAAAGCCTGACTAATCGACAGGAGAGAATAATGATCTTTAAACGTTCTTTGTTAAGTTGCGGGGTTTCAGTCTCCGTAATGCTCGCCAGTGCGCCGCTCTGGGTGCAAGCTCAAAGCCAGCCAACGCTTGAAGAGGTGGTGGTGACCGGTATTCGTGCCAGCTTGAATCAGGCGGCGGACATCAAAAGGGAGTCGTACAGCATTGTTGACTCAGTGGTTGCCGAGGACATTGGCAAGCTGCCGGATAATAATGTTGTTGAGTCGCTCCAGCGTGTTTCAGGTATTCAGGTAACTGACCGCGGTCAAGGTGAAACCAGTACGGTGTTGATTCGTGGTTTGTCCGATGTCAGTACTACCGTGAATGGCCGAACCATCTACGGCACCGTGGACCGCGCGATTGAACTGGCCGATATCCCATCCACGCTGGTTTCCCGTATCGACGTTAGTAAAAGCCGTTCAGCGGACCAGTATGAAAACGGGATTGCCGGCACCATCGATGTTAGAACGTTCCGCCCTTCGATTTTGACGGAGCCCGTTTTTCAGTTGCCGGCCGCATGATTCATCAGGAAGAAGTGGATGAAACCGATCCGGTTATCAGCGCGCTGGCGAGCAACCGCTGGCAAACCGATACCGGGGATTTCGGGGCGTTGATCAACCTCTCCTACTCTAAAACGAGCTACAGGGATCAAACCGCCACCAGTGGTGCCCAGCTGCCGTACATTAAGAACGGAAGAGACCTGCCGAATGATCCGTCCGTTACCGACCCCGAAACGGGTGACGTCGTTGATCAGCGCTATTTGCCCATGCAGCGAATTTACCCCACAAGACCGGGCGTTTCCCAGAATCCTATCTGGCAGGCAGGGCTGGATAACGGGCTCCCCACCGAGGCCGGTTCGACGCTGGATATCAACGATGGCTCGGCCGAGTATGTTATGGCACGCGATGCATTGATTCTGCCGGATTTTACCGGCGAGCGTGAGCGGCCGAATGCCAATATCTCGCTGCAGTTTTCTCCAAACGACGATTCTGAATACTACTTTGAAGCGCTCTATAACGGTTCTCATAACCGGCTTCACAACTTAATGTACTTCGCGTTTGTAGATGGCTGGGAATCGCTGAGCGACATTTCAGAGAATGTGGAAGATACCTATGAGCTGTACCCAGGGACCAACGTGGTTCGTGAGAGAATGGTGCGTAACACGGATGTGTTTACCAGTGGCGACTTCACCGAAACCAAAAGCAACAGCTATGTATACGCGCTCGGTGGCGAATGGAATCTTTCGGAGAATTTTGATGTGCGCTCGGAGCTGGTCTACCAGGAGAGCGATTATGAGCGTGAGTTCTTCGGGATGCGGGCGAATGATCAACATTGGCAGGCGACCACTAATTTTGACGGCGTGCCCGGTTTAACATTTGCGGACAATCCCGAAACACCCGATGTCGATGAATCCAACCTGACGGACCCCTCGCTATACACCATGGGGGCGATCTACGACAACGCCGATGAGGAAACCGGCTCGGGTGTGACGTTTACCGCCGATGCGGAATACTGGACCCAGAGCGACCTGTTTCCAAAGATCGAATTCGGCGTTCGCTGGGATGACCGGGACGCAAGCATATCCCGACGCGATCAGGACTCGGAGGAGATGGGGTGTGAAGCCCGTCAGCCAACGGAAGGTTACACGCCGGCGTGTGACTTCTCGACTTACGATGGGTTGCAAAAAATTAACGAGGGATATCTGGAGGGGCATGCCAACGTGCCGCGTGGCTGGATGTCGGCGGACAGCAGCTATGTGTCCGCCAATCGTGAGCTGTTCCGCGAACTCTATAATATGGAGCTAAACCCGCAATTCCGTAAAACATTCGAAGCGGATGAGCGGAACGCCGCGCTTTATGCCAAAGTAAGGTTTGAAGCTGACTTGATGGGCCGCACGCTGGACGGTGAAGTCGGTGGGCGTTATGTGGATGTGTTAACTGAAACCGTGTTCTACGACCAGCAGTCCGGAATGGCGAGCGAAGGCGAGACGACGACGTCTGAATTTCTTCCCAGTGCCCAGCTTCGGTATCATCTTACTGATGATTGGCTGGTGCGCTTTTCCTACTCAGAAGCCCTTCGTATGCCGGGCTTTAACGATCTCAACCCCACCATTACGTACAACAGTGACCTGAGTAATGTTGGGTACGGCACGGCCAGTGGTGGCAATGAAAACCTGAAACCCACTACCTCAGAAAATCTGGACTTGTCGCTGGAGTGGTATTTTGGCGACGCGAGTTACACCTATGTCACGTTGTTTGAGCGCAAGGTGGAAGGGTTGGTCATTCCGTTCCGAAGCTCCATTCAGGCGGACGTGGAAGGTGTGAATGTCGATACGTTTATTCTGGATCGTCCTGAAAATGCGTCGAATGGCGTTTTGAGGGGGGCAGAGTTGGGCCTGACGTATTTCCCGGAGAATTTACCGGCGGCTCTGGATGGGTTGGGCATGGTTGCCAGCGCGACTTTCCTGGATTCGGAACAGGACATCCCTGTGCCGGATGAGCAGGCGAATCAGGTGGATACGCGAACGGAGCCATTTTTCGGGGTATCCGATTCCTCATACAGCGTGACATTGGCTTACGAGCGCCCGACCTTTGATGCCCGCTTGTCCTATATCTGGCGCGAAGACGCCATTAATAGAAATGATGCAGGAGCGCTATGGCAATAGTTATCTGCACTCGCACGTCAGCACACTTTATAGTCGCAACTTTGCCTTGGGGGCTCGTTATTCCTTCTGATCGGCTGGAGGGGTAGCGCGTAATCTGTTGAGACCGGCTTGGCCAACCTTTAAGGTTGGCCTTTTTTATTTGCGGTTTACCGCTGGCCCACGCCGTATAGGCTGGTATACCATTTAGCCATTTTTCACGCGAGAGGAATCGTGTTATGCCTGTGCTTATTACCCCTTTTGGAACCTTGCCCGATGGTCGGCCAGTGTCTCAATGTGTGCTCACCAACCCGGCGGGTATGGAGGTTCGGCTGCTGAACTACGGTGGCATTATTACGCATCTTTTTGCGCCTGACCGACATGGGGAACTGGCGGATGTGGTTCTGGGGTTTGATGAGCTGGCTCCCTACTTCACAGACTCTCCTTACTTTGGTGCCATCATCGGACGCTTTGGTAACCGGATTGCCAAGGGTTCTTTTTCGCTGGGAGGTGAAACTTTCCAACTGGATCAGAACGACGGCGAGAATCACATTCATGGCGGGGTGGAAGGTTTCGACAAAAAACTTTGGGAGATGGAAGCCCTGGACAACGGAGACGACGCTGGGGTTCGTTTAACGCTGATAAGCCCGGATGGAGATCAGGGTTATCCCGGAGAGTTGCGGGTGCAGGTGGATTATCGACTGACGCCGGACAATCGGCTGGTCACAGAATACCAGGCCACCACAACCCGGGCCACGCCCGTCAACCTGACCCAGCACAGCTATTTTAATTTGGCGGCACAGGGGAACGTTCTGGAACACATTCTGGAATTAAATGCCTCTCAGTTCACTCCCGTCAATGAAGGTCTGATTCCGGAAGGTGACCTGACCAACGTGCAGGGTACGCCGTTTGACTTCACAAAACCGCAGCGTCTGGGCGCGGGCATCGGCGAAGCCCACCCCCAGCTCCAACGGGTCAATGGTGGTTATGATCACAACTTCGTGATTGATCGAGACAAGCCTAATGCCGGGGAAGAAGTCTTTGCGGCGCGCGCGCATGAACCGCACTCCGGACGGGTTTTAGAGGTCTGGACCACAGAGCCGTGCTTCCAGCTTTACACCAGTAACTTTCTGGATGGCACAGTAGTGGGCAAAAAGCAGCGACAGGTTCGCCATGGCGCTTTCTGCATCGAACCTCAGCACTTCCCGGACTCTCCCAACCAAAGCCGTTTTCCCAGCACCATTTTACAGCCTGGGGAGCGCTACTACTCCCGGATGAGCTTTCGTTTCTCCGCTCAGTAAGTCGTTCCCTGGGCCGTTGTCCTTTGCAGTGAGCCTCTAACCTAACGGCTCGCGACCTTCCAAAGGCGCCAATCACCAAGGGTGATTGGCGCCTTTTTCATTATAAATGCCCGCAAATTCGAGGAACAGCCGACTATTGGCTGCTAAAGAAACTATTTTCCATTTTTCATATTGATGATATAGAAATAATATATTATAAATAGCGGAGACGGGTGACGTTTCAAGCCCGCTACCAAGACACAAGCCCCCAAGGGCGACAGTGAAATAATGATAAGAGGTAAACGATAATGATTTTCAAACGATCTTTAATAGCCAGCGCGCTATCCGCGGTTGTAGTGGGAAGTCCTGCGGTTATGGCGCAAGAAGCTTCGAATCAGGCCCTGGAGGAAGTCGTCGTCACAGGGATTCGCAGCAGCCTTCAGCAAGCCATGGATATCAAGCGCAATTCCGACGCTATGGTTGACTCCATCGCCTCCGAAAGCCTGGGCAAGTTCCCCGATACCAATATTGCCGAATCCCTTCAGCGCATCACCGGTGTCTCCATTGACCGCAGCGGTGGGGAAGGGCAGAGCGTCACGGTCCGCGGGTTTGGCCCACAGTTCAACACCGTTTTGCTCAATGGTCGTCGCCAGGTGTCGGATACCGGCGCACGTTCTTTTAACTTTGACAATCTTCCTGCGGAGCTGGTATCCCGCGTGGATGTGTATAAAAGCTCTCAAGCCCGGCTTCAGTCGGGTGGGATCGGCTCTACCATTGTGATGCACACGCCCCGCCCTCTGGATATTGGCAGTTTCCAGGCGGTGGGTTCTGTGAAGGCGCTGCATGAAGACCTGTCGGGGGAAACCACGCCTCAATTGTTTGGTATGGTCAGCAACACGTTTGCTGACGGCCGCGTTGGGGCATTGTTGTCCGTGGGTTATGACAAGCGTGAAAACCGCATAGAGCGCTTCCTGACGGATGGCATACTCACGGCCCCCCGTGATGACATGTCGCTGATCGCCGACGACTTGGCGCAGCAGGGCTACAGTGCGGATGACCAGTTCTTTATTCCCCAGGTGTTTAATATCAGCCCGATTAACGAGCAGCGGGAACGCTTCAACGTCAACAGCACCTTGCAGTTTGAAGCCACGGACAATCTCACGCTGACTCTGGACGCGATGTACAACGACTTTGATGTGCAGACCCAGTCCAACACCCTGACATTTTTCGTGACGCCCTCCATTATTACAGACGCCACTTTCGATGAGAATCGCACGGCGATCGAGTTTACCCAAAACCAAAATGCCGCCACTGACTTTTCGGTTGCCGAACGTAGCCGACCGTCGGAGTCACAGGCGTTTGGTTTCAATGCCGACTGGGATTTTGCACCCGGATGGAATGTGGCCTTTGACACCAGCTACTCCAAGGCGGAGTCCGGCGGTGCCGGCGGTACGAACGTGGGCGTATTTGGCTTTCGCGAAAACGGCTTTACGCTGAGCTACGATGAAAATGGCATTCCCTCCTACAGTGGCGTTACCGACGAGCAGATTAACAACCTCGATTTGCCCAACGCGCACTTTTTCATGCGCGGGATTGGTGGCGGCCCGCTGGGCGGCGCGGCTGACATTGAGCACGACCTGTTTGAACAGCGTGTGGACTTCGAGTGGCAGGCCGAGAAGGGCGCTCTGAAAACGGTAACGTTCGGCGCGCATTACTCCGACGAGTCCGAAAGTACCACAAACCGCACTTCCGACAATGCCTGTATTTATTGCGGTTATCTGGCCGATGTACCCAACGAGTTTTTAGGGCTGGCTGAAGAGGGCGGCAACTACATGGGCGGCGATATTGATGTGCCGCTGACCTGGCAAACGGCCGATCTGGACGGGTTGATTTCCTACCTCGAAACCCCCGAAGCGGCGGCGGATATGGACGCTGCTGCGGGGCTGGAGCCCGGCACCACCCAGGCGGCTCTGGATGAAGCGGGCGGCTATGCGTTGCGCCAGCAGTCCACCTCGACGGAAATTGATGAAGAAGTCCTGTCGTTTTACGTTAACCTGAACTTCGCAGGTGTTCTGGCGGATATGCCCTGGAGTGTGAACACCGGGTTGCGGTATGTGGACACTGAAACCACGCCATACGGTATATCGGCTCCATTATTGGATCTTCGGGAAATTCCCAGTGACCCGACAGGCTATGATGTGGTTGATGGTAACGAGCAGGTAGTGAGCGCCAATAATACCTACGAGGATTGGCTGCCTACTTTGGATGCCCGCTTGAATATTACCGATGACCTGGTGGCGCGGTTTGCGGCGTCCCGTACGTTGACACGTCCGCCTTTCGGCGCATTGTCGCCGCGCACCACCGTCGGTTCCGCCCGGCCCGGCAACCTGCAGGCCAGCAGCGGCAACCCCAATCTTGAGCCCTACAGTTCCGACAACCTCGATGTGGCACTGGAATGGTATTACCAGGAAAGTGGCTATTTGACGGTGGGGTTTTTCCAGAAAAAGGTAGACAACTTCCTGGTCAGCACCGTGCAGCAGCAGGCGTTTGAAATTCAGGATCAGGATAACCTGTTCGAAGGTAACCCCATCTTTGAAGTGAGTTTGCAGGACAACCTGGAAAAAGCGACGGTGGATGGTGTGGAACTTGGCTTCCAGCACACGTTCGATTATTTGCCGGGGCTTTGGAGCGGCTTTGGTTTCACCGCGAATGCCACGCTGGTGGACAGTGATGCCGAACTGGATACCGGCGATCTGACGCAGACCTTTGCGTTGGAAGGGCTTGGCAACTCCTACAACGTTGTGGGCTTCTACGAGGCGGGGAATTTTGAAGCCCGGCTGGCCTGGAACCTGCGTGACCGCTTCCTGCAAACAGCGGTGGGTTTTGGCGGCGAGCCGACGTTTGTTGAAGACTACGAGCAAGTGGATGCGCGCGTGAGCTATGCATTGAGTGAAACACTGTCAGTATTTGTCGAAGGTGTAAATATCACGGACGAGAAGTATCAGAAGGTGGGCCGTTACGACAACCACATTCTGTTGCGTGAGCAAACAGGACCCCGCTACACCGTGGGGATTCGCGCCGAGTTTTAAGGCCGAATCAATTTTGACCCGACATCAGGTTTGGGTTTGTCTGGAGCGCTTGCTTTGCCCGCCCTTTATGGGCGGGCCATTTTTATCGTTGAGCCCGGCCTCCCCGCCCTGTCACATCATCGCAACTTCGTTTAGTAAAGGAGCATAATAGTAATGAAGGCTTTTCTGTTTATTCTGTCTGCCATTTGGCTGCTGAGCGCCTGCCAAAGCCAGTCACCGTCCCAACAGCCGCTGGAGCTCAGCAGCCCGGATGGTCATGTGCGAGTGAGCGTTTCTTTGGGAGCGGAAGGTGAGCCCTCCTACCGCATTTTTTATCGTGATCAGACGATCATGGAGCCCTCGGCGCTGGGGATGAACTTATCCGATGGCGAATTCAGCCGGCAGCTGACTCTGGAAAAAGTGTTTGCACCGACCGTCGTCGACGAACAGTACCGTCTGAGCCACGGCAAACAACGGCGTGTGGACTACACCGCGAACGAGCGCCGCATTCGGTTTGCCAACCCGCAGGGCGACTTGATGGAAGTTGTGTTTCGCGCGACTAATGACGGCATCGCCTTTCGCTACCACTTCCCGGGAGAGTCCGATCAAGTCACTGAAGTTATTCGGGAAACCACATCGTTCCGTTTCGCCGAATCAGCGCAAGCCTGGTTGCAGCCGATGCAGGTGGTGAAAACCGGCTTCGAGGGCACTAACCCGGCTTATGAAGAGCATTACGAGATGGAAATTCCCGTGGGTACGCCGTCGCCCTCAGAGGCTGGGTGGGTATTCCCGGCGCTTTTCCAGACGGGTGAGACCTGGGTCTTGCTGAGCGAGGTGGGCATGCAAAGCAATTTCCACGCCTCGCGCTTAAAAGCCGAGTCGCCCAACGGCGAGTATGTCATTGATGGCCCCATGAAAGGCGAAGTCTTCACGGGCGGGCGTCTCATGGCCAACGATACGCGTCCTTTCTCTTCGCCCTGGCGCACGATCACCCTGGGTTCTCTGGCGAAAATCACCGCCTCTCATATGGGAACAGACCTGGCTGAACCGGCAATCGATATGGATCAATCGTTCATTGAGCCGGGCATGGCGAGCTGGAGCTGGGGACTGCTGAAAGATGACTCAATTACCTATGACATCCAAAAGCAGTTTATCGATTACGCCGCCGATATGGGCTGGGAGTACTCGCTGGTGGATGTGAACTGGGACCGTACCATCGGCTACGAGCGGATGCAGGAGTTGGTGGACTATGCGGCGGAAAAACAGGTGGGATTATTCCTTTGGTACAACTCCTCGGGCGACTGGAATACCACCACCTATTCGCCCAAAAGCCGGCTGGTCAACCGTGAGGACCGGCGCGAGGAATTTGCGCGTTTGCAGGAAATGGGCGTGCGCGGCGTGAAGATTGATTTCTTCCCTGGCGATGGGCAATCCTCCATGGCGTATTATCGCGATATTCTTGAGGATGCCGCTGACTTTCATTTGATGGTCAACCACCACGGCTCCACGTTGCCTCGGGGCATTCACCGTACCTATCCGCACATGATGACGATGGAGTCCGTTCACGGTATGGAAATGGTGACCTTTGGCCAGGGCTCGGCGGATTTGGAAGCCAGCCATGTGGCCATGCTGCCCTTTGCCCGCAACGTGTTTGACCCGATGGACTACACCCCGACCGTGTTCGATACATTGAGAAATCCCAGTGTGCAGCGCAAGACGCGAAATGGTTTGCAGCTGGCTCTGCCGGTAGTCTTCCTGTCGGGTATTGAACACATTGTCGAAACCCCCGAAGGCATGGACACAGTCCCGGAGTATGTCAGGGACTTTATGAGCAATGTGCCGGTGGTGTGGGATGAGTCACGTCTTGTGGAAGGTTATCCGGGTAAGTACGCGGTATTTGCCCGCCGTTCCGGCAGCGCCTGGTACATCGCTGGCATTAACGGCACCGCGTCGGAGCAGACCTTGACGCTGGACCTGTCATTCCTTAATGACCGCAACGGCACCGTGATCACCGATGGGCCGGAGCCCCGCTCGTTTGTTCGGCGCGATGTGACCGCGTCCGACCACGTTGAAGTGACGATGCAGCCAACGGGCGGTTTTGTCATCACGTACCACTGAGGCAGGAGGGAGAACCGGTTGCCAGCGGTTCTCCCTCCCTCTCTCTCTCAAGCGCAGTGTTTCCGGGGGGATGGGAGCCTGCCTGCGTTGATTTAGTCCTTAAAGTCCTTCTGCTATTAAGTCCTATTATCCGATAATCTCTTTATTGAACTTTGGCATTGAACACGCTACCTTTGCAGCCTTGAAGCCCAATCCCGACATGGAACCCCGAAATGGCCGTATTCGAGCGCAACTTTAACCTGTCCCAGCGCATGACTCAGGAGCTGGGGAAAGCCATTGTCTGTGGTGTTTATCCCAAGGACGAAAGCCTGCCCACCGAGGCAGAATTGTGCGAGCAGTTCGGTGTCAGCCGCACCGCCGTGCGCGAAGCGGTAAAAATGCTCTCGGCCAAAGGGCTGATTTCCAGCCGTCCCCGCCAGGGAATCCGGATTCTGCCCGAACAGGAGTGGAATATTTTCGACTCCGACCTGTTGCGCTGGTCGCTTGAAGGCAATCCCTCCATGAACGTGCTGCGTGAATTTTTGCAGATGCGTATCGCTATTGAACCCGAGGCCGCCTCTTTGGCCGCTCGCTTCGCCGATGATGCTGATATTGAGCGCATTGGGGACGCGCTGGAAGGCATGCGCCTGGCCAGTCGCCCGGAGGAGGCGTTGCAGGCGGATATCGATTTCCATGTCAGCGTCCTGTTCGCCAGCCGGAACCGCTTCTATATCCGTTTGCGCGACTTCATCCAGACAGCGCTTAATGTCAGTATTCGGCACACCAACGTGATCAAGGGCGACCACGCCGCCGTGATTGAGGATCACGCGAAAGTGTACAACGCCATCCGCAATCGCAACGCCGGACGGGCCAAAGCGGCGATGCTGGTGTTGATTGATGAGGCGCTGACGTTTATCGAAGACGAGTTGGCCAAGGTCGGGCAGGCCGTGCCCGAAGCCTGATTGGAGTGACCGATTCTGGGGCGTTCGCGGCAAACTGTGCTAAGATGCGCGCAGTTTTATTAGCCACGAGGCCCCTGTGCCATGCACTGTCCTTTCTGCGGCGCCGAAGAAACCAAAGTTGTCGATTCCCGGCTGGTGGCCGAAGGCGATCAGATTCGTCGTCGTCGCCAATGCCTGTCCTGCAGCGAGCGTTTTACCACTTATGAAGTGGCCGAGTTGGTGATGCCGCGCATCATCAAACAAGACGGTACGCGCGAACCCTTTGATGAAGCCAAGCTGCGAGCGGGACTGCTGCGCGCGCTGGAAAAACGGCCGGTTAGCATCGAATCCATCGAATCCGCCCTTAACCAGATCAAGCATTTCCTCCAGGCCACCGGCGAGCGGGAAGTGCCGTCTTTGCGGGTGGGCGAAAAAGTCATGGAAGAATTGCGCAAGCTGGACGAAGTGGCCTATGTGCGTTTTGCGTCTGTTTACCGGCGCTTTAAAGACCTGAACGAGTTCCGGGAAGAAATTGACCGTTTGGAGCGCCACGAGCCCGGAGCCAAAATCTAAGCCATGCCGTTGACCGATAACGACAGCCGGTTTATGGCCCGTGCGCTCCGTCTCGCGGAGCGGGGCATCTACACCACCATGCCCAACCCTCGGGTGGGATGCGTGATGGCGCACGGCGAGCAGTGGTTGGCCGACGGATGGCATGAGCGGGCGGGCGAGGCGCACGCGGAAATCAACGCCCTGCGCCACGCGGGCGAAAAGGCACGCGGTGCCACCGCCTATGTGACACTGGAGCCCTGCAATCACACTGGCCGTACCGGACCCTGTAGCCAGGCGTTGGTTGACGCAGGCGTGGCGCGAGTGGTGTTTGGTATGGAAGACCCCAACCCGCAGGTGGCGGGAGAGGGCATCCAGCGGTTGCGCGCTGCCGGGGTTGTGGTGGAAGGCCCGCTGATGGAAGATGAAGCCCGGGCGTTGAATCCCGGCTTTATTTCGCGGATGGAGCGTGGCCGCCCCTGGGTACGCTGCAAACTGGCGATGAGCCTGGATGGACGCACCGCGATGGCCAGTGGCGAAAGTAAATGGGTGACCGCGCGGCGCGCGCGGGAAGACGTCCAGCGGCTGCGCGCCCGCAGTTGCGCGATTATCAGTGGCATCGATACCGTATTGATGGATCATGCCTCACTGACCGTGCGCGCGACGGAGCTTGGACTGGACAACGCCGATGCCATTGCCCGTCGTCAGCCACTGCGCGTGGTACTGGATTCAAGGGGACGCATGACGCCCGGCGCCACGTTGCTGGAGCAACCGGGGCCGGTGTTGCTGGTAGGGAATATGGCGTCGCAGGCACCGTGGCCCGCACAGGTAGAAACCCTGGCACTGCCGGGGCCCCGGAATCGAATTGATCTGACGGCGCTGTTGACGGAGCTGGCCCGACGGGAGTGCAACGAGGTCCTGCTGGAGTCCGGGGCTACGCTGGCCGGTGCGTTTCTCGGGCAGGGCTTGCTCGATGAGATCATCGTGTATATGGCGCCCAAGCTACTGGGCAGCAACGCCCGGCCCCTGTTCCAGTTACCTCTGGACAGCATGGCGGCCCAGCTGCCGTTAAAGATTGAGGATATCCGCGCGGTGGGGCATGACTGGCGCATTACCGCTCGCCCCGATCCGGAAGGCTGATGGCGGTAGCCACCGGCAGGCGCTCCACAGCGGCTCAGCCATCGTGCACCCATTATTTGCAATACCACTATTTGCAACACCAGTGAGAAACACGCGATGTTCACAGGCATTATCGAAGCCAAAGGCCGCGTTGCCCGCCTCGAACCCAAAGGCGGCGACCTGCGCCTGCTGATTGAAACCGGTGATTTGCCACTGGCCGATGTGCAACTGGGAGATTCCATTGCCACCAATGGGGTTTGCCTGACTGTGGTGGAATTGCCTGGGAACGGTTACTGGGCGGATGTGTCCGGCGAAACCCTGGCGCACACCACCGTCGTTGAGTGGGCCGTGGGCCAGGCGGTCAATCTGGAAAAAGCCCTGACGCCCAACACCCGGTTGGGTGGGCATATTGTCAGCGGTCACGTGGACGGTGTCGGAGAGGTGGTCTCGCGCTACAGCGATGCCCGTTCCGAGCGCTTCCGGATACGGGCGCCCGCCGCGCTGGCCAAATACATCGCCCATAAAGGATCGATCACCGTCGACGGCACCAGCCTGACGGTGAATAAAGTGGACGGTGCCGAGTTCGAGTTGAATATTGTCCCTCATACCCTCAAATGCACTGTAATGGAGGGGTATCGCGAGGGCAGCCGGGTCAATCTGGAAGTGGATGTACTGGCGCGCTACCTGGAGCGATTGTTGCTGGGTGACAAAGCCGCCGAGAGTGCAGGGGGCGTAACGCTGGATTTTTTGGCCGAACATGGCTTTACGCACCGCTGAGCGACACAGATATTGGTATCGCGCAGTAATGGTTAACGATGCGCAAGAATGCTTAACGTAAAGGTACTTATGGAACTCAATACGCCGGAAGAACTGATCGAGGACATCCGTCAGGGCAAAATGATTATCCTGATGGACGACGAGGACCGGGAGAACGAAGGTGATCTCATCATGGCCGCCGAGCAGGTTCGCCCGGAGGATATCAACTTTATGTCCACGCACGCGCGGGGCCTGATTTGCCTGACGCTCACTCCGGAACGGTGTGAGCAACTGGGCCTGCCATTGATGGTCAGCAACAATCAGGCACGCTATTCGACAAACTTCACCGTTTCCATCGAAGCGGCGGAGGGTGTGACCACCGGGATTTCGGCGGCGGACCGCGCCCACACCGTGCGTGTCGCGGCCGGGCGCAATGCCAGCCCCCGGGATTTGGTGCAGCCGGGGCATATTTTCCCGATTATGGCCCAGCCGGGCGGCGTGATGAGCCGTGCCGGGCATACCGAAGCGGGCTGCGATCTGGCCCGGCTGGCCGGGTTTGAGCCGGCCTCCGTGCTGGTCGAAATCATGAACCCCGATGGCTCCATGGCGCGACGCAAGGACCTCGAAACCTTTGCACGGACACACAACCTGAAAATCGGTACCATAGCGGACTTGATTCACTACCGCTCCGTCAAGGAAAAAACGGTTGAGTGCATCAGCACCCGTCAGGTGGAGACCGAGTTTGGCGCGTTTGAATTGCGCACCTATCGGGATTTGGCTCGTGGAGAGCGGCATTTCGTGCTGCTCAAAGGCCATGTGGACCCGGATAAACCCACACTGGTTCGGGTGCACGTTATGGACGTGGCACGCGATCTGATCGGCCTTAAGCGCCCCGGAGGTGCCTGCTCGTGGAGCTACCGCGAAGCGCTCAGTGCGATTGCCGAAGCGGGTGAAGGTGTGCTGGTACTGATTTGCCACGACGAGAGTACGGCGGGCCTGGATGAAAGCATCGATTGGATGCTGTCCGGCAAACAGCGCACGCGCAGCCCGGATCAAGTGTACAAGCAAGTGGGCACCGGCTCGCAAATACTGCGGGACCTGGGGGTGCGCAAAATGCGCCTGATGTCGGCACCGATGCGCTTTACCGCGCTGTCCGGCTTCGACCTTGAGATTGTGGAGCACCTCGAGCCGGAAAGCTGAGGACGCTGGCGGATACATCATTGGGTGACCGGCGTCATAGACGATGATGGTCGCTGTGCATGAACAGACATTAAACGAGATTGTGATATGAGCCAGATCAAGGTGATTGAAGGGGATTTCGCGGCAAGCAAAGGCCGCTACGCGCTGCTGGTCAGCCGCTGGAACAGCTTTGTGGTGGAGAGTCTGAAAGACGGCGCGCTGGACACACTGCGTCGCCACGGCATCAAAGACGATCAGGTGACCATCTACTACGCGCCGGGTGCTTTCGAGTTTCCGCTTGCGGCCCAGCGCATTGTCGCCAAGGGCGAATTCGACGCGATCATCGCCCTCGGCGCGGTGATTCGCGGTGGCACGCCCCATTTTGACTATGTGGCAGGCGAGTGCACCAAGGGTCTGGCACAGGTGTCGCTGAATGCTAATATCCCGGTGACCTTTGGGGTACTGACCGTGGATACCATTGAGCAGGCGATCGAACGCTCGGGCACCAAGGCGGGCAACAAAGGTGTCGAAGCGGCGTCTACCGCACTGGAAATGGTTTCTTTGCTGGGGCGTATCTGATCATGCAGGACTCCGTTAAAACCACGCCGACCCCGGCGGCGCGGCGCAAAGCGCGGCACTACGCCATGCAGGGGTTGTATCAATGGCAGATGGCCGGTGCCAATCTCAGTGCCATTGAAGCTGAGTTTCGCACCGACAACGACATGACCCATGTGGATGTCGATTACTTTCACGAGTTACTGCACGGCGTGCCCCAATATTTGAGCGAAGTGGAAGCCGTCTACGTTCCTCATCTGCAGGAGCGCTCCTCCGACGAGCTGGACCCGGTCACTCAGGCGTTGCTGCGCATGGCCTGCTACGAGTTCAAGTATCGTATTGATGTGCCCTACAAGGTCGTCATCAACGAGTCGGTGTCTCTGGCCAAGAAATTCGGGGCTGCCGAAAGCCACAAATTTATCAACGGTGTGCTGGACCGGGCCGCCAGCGACGTGCGTGCCATCGAAAAGCGAGCATAGCCCGCCGCCGACATTGAGTCAGCACAGCATGGGTGAATTCGAACTGATCCGTCATTACTTCCGTCAACACAGCGCCGAGACCACGCCGGACTCGGTGCTGCTGGGCGTGGGTGACGATGCGGCGCTGTTGTCCGTCCCGACCGGGGAATCCCTGGCCGTGTCCGTGGACACACTGGTGAGCGGGGTGCATTTCCCCGCCGATGCCCCGGCCGAAGAAATCGGCCAGAGAGCGTTGCGCGTCAACTTGAGCGACCTCGCTGCCATGGGCGCCCACCCTCTGTGGATGACGCTGGCACTGACGCTGCCGGAAACCAGCGAGCCGTGGCTGAGCGATTTTAGTCGCGGCCTGTTTGCCGCCGCCGAGACGTTTGGCATCACCTTGGTGGGGGGAGATACCACCAAAGGGCCACTGGCGGTGACCGTGCAGGTGATGGGCAGCGTGATACCGGGGCAGGCGTTGCGGCGCGACGGTGCGAGCGCCGGTGATTATGTGCTGGTGACGGGGCACCTGGGCGATTCGGCGGCCGGGCTGGCCTGCTTGCAGGATCGGCTCCCGGCGCTCTCTGACGAGCACCGCACCTATCTGCTGGAACGCTACTGGCGACCGACCCCACGTCTGAACGAAGGGCTCAGTCTGGCGGGTGTCGCCAGCGCTGCCCTGGATATTTCCGACGGTCTGCTGGCGGATCTGGGGCACATCGCTGAGGCCAGCGATTTGGCCGCTGAGCTGTTTGTAGAAGAACTGCCGCTGTCGCCGGCCCTGCAGGCGGTGGTTCCTGAAGCGCAGGCGCGGGACTGGGCCTTGAGCGGAGGGGATGACTATGAGTTGTGCTTTACCGTCCCCGAGGTGCGCATGCCTGAGGTAGGCGCACTGATTGCAAGCGGCGCGCTTCAGGCAACGGTGGTGGGTCGTCTGTTCCCCGGCGAGGGTGTACACTGCCGCCTACATGGCGAACCCTACAGCCCCCAACAGAGCGGTTATACTCATTTCTGATGCGAAAGCCCAAGCCTGAATACCCGTCCTTCGCCGCTCTTATGCGCAATCCCGACCACCTGTTCGCCTTTGGGTTTGGCAGCGGCCTGCTGCGGCCGGGCTCGGGCACCTTTGGTACTCTGGCCGCCATTCCGATCTACTGGTTGATTCAGGATTTATCCGCACCCATTTACCTGTTGTGGTTAGCCGTGACCTTTGTGCTCGGTGTCTACTGGTGTGATCGCAGCTCCAAAGCGCTGGGGGTGCACGACCACGGCGGCATTGTCTGGGATGAAATGGTCGGCTACTGGCTCACCATGTTCCTGGCTCCGGTGGGGTGGCTCTGGTGGGTATTGGGTTTTGTATTGTTCCGCATTTTCGACATTCTCAAGCCCTGGCCCATCAACTGGCTGGATCGCCGGGTACACGGCGGGCTGGGTATTATGGTGGACGACATACTGGCGGCGGTGTACGCCTGGCTGGTGCTGCAAGGTATCGCCTACCTGCTGTAAAGATGGATGAGAGTTAACGGGCGGTTTCAGTGCCGCCAGCTTGTGAGGCCTGTGTGTGACCATACGCTTTGTGGAATCTTCCAAATTACCAACGCCCTGGGGCATGTTCACCATGCACGGCTTTTCGGACGATGAGTCCGACAAGGAGCACCTGGCGCTGACGCTGGGCGATATCAGCGGTGATGAACCGGTGCTGGCGCGAGTGCACTCCGAGTGTCTGACGGGTGATGCGCTGTTCAGCATGCGCTGCGATTGCGGTCCGCAGTTGCAGGCGGCCATGCATAAGATTGCGCTGGAGGGGCGAGGGGTGATTTTTTACCTCCGTCAGGAAGGTCGCGGCATTGGCCTGCTCAATAAAATTCGTGCCTATCATTTGCAGGATTGTGGGGCGGATACGGTGGAGGCTAATGAACGGCTCGGCTTCGGGGCGGATATGCGCGACTACAGTATTCTCAAGCCGATGTTGGAGCATTTGCATATTCATGCACTGAAGCTGATGACGAATAACCCACGCAAGGTCAAGGCGCTTCGGGATATGGGGATTACGGTGGCGGAGCGAATATCGCACCAGACGGGTCGGAACCCGCACAATGCCCGGTATTTGTCGACGAAGAAGGGCAAGCTGGGGCATTTGTTTGAGGATGATGACGATAGCTGGACGTCCATTGAGCCTCCTTCATCGACGGATGAGTCATCGTAGCGCGTTGTGCTCGGTCCGGCCGGGTTGGGGTCACCGTTTGAAGACCCGCCGTGAATACGTCCCTGTAGGCTTCATGTCGGCATCCATGCCTCCAAGAGTCTTCAAACGGTGACCCCAACCCGGCCTCGGTGCCGTGCCAATCGGGCGCTGGGGTGGGGCAACTGAATTTAAGCGATTGAATAAGGACGCTTTATGACCATTAAGATTGCTGTTTGTGGCGCTTCTGGCCGTATGGGGAAGGCCCTCATCGAAGCGGTGAGCGCCAGTGAAGAGGCGGAGCTGACGGCGGCTGTTGACCGGCCGGAAAGCACGTTGATCGGTGCGGACGCTGGGGAACTGGCGGGTATCGGTAAATTGAATGTGGCGTTGTCCGGTGATCTGGCGTCGGTTATTGATCAGTTTGATGTGCTGATTGATTTTAGCGCGCCGGCGGCGACGTTGAGTAACGCCGCGCTCTGTGCCGAACACGGTAAGGGGCTGGTCATTGGCACGACCGGTTTTACCGATGAGCAGAAAAAGGCGTTGGAACAGCGGGCGAACGATACGGCGCTGTGCATTGCGGCGAACTATAGCACTGGGGTAAACCTCTGCCTGAAGTTGCTCGATACGGCCGCTCGTGTGCTGGGCGATGATGTGGATGTGGAAATCTACGAGGCTCATCACCGTCATAAGGTGGATGCCCCGTCCGGTACGGCGCTGCGCATGGGGGAAGTAGTGGCGCAGGCGCTCGGTCGGGATCTGGGTAAAACGGCGGTGTATGGTCGCGAAGGCCAGACCGGCGCTCGGGATCGCGACACGATCGGGTTTGCCACGGTACGTGGTGGCGATGTCGTGGGTGACCACACGGTGATGTTTATGGCCGATGGCGAGCGTGTGGAGATTACCCACAAGGCGTCGAGCCGCCAGTCGTTTGCGCGGGGTGCCGTTCGTGCGGCGCTGTGGCTCTCCGAACGACAATCCGGGTTGTTCGATATGCAAGACGTGCTCGACCTGCATTAACTCTCTATCTGCATTAACACCGACAACGAGCCCGCCATGAGCTGTACGCTGCGTATTCTTACGGTGAATACCCATAAGGGATTCAGTCTGTTCAACCGGCGCTTCATCCTGCCGGAGTTGCGGGAAGCTGTTCGTTCGGTGGGCGCCGATATTGTTTTTCTGCAGGAGGTGCTGGGCGCCCACGATGGCTGGTCTCGCCGTCTTGGGCCACGCTGGCCGGAAGCGGCGCAGTACGAGTTCCTGGCCGATACCATCTGGAGTGATTTCGCTTACGGTCGCAATTCGGTTTATGCGCACGGTCATCATGGCAATGCGCTGCTGAGCAAATACCCGATCCTCCGTTGGGATAACCACGATATTTCGCTCAACCGTTTTGAGCAGCGCGGCTTGTTGCACTGTACGCTCGACTTGGTGACGGAGCCGGTGCCGCTGCATACCATATGCGTTCACCTGAACCTGCGGGAACACCACCGGCAGAAACAATTGCGGCATCTGTGCGAACTGGTCAACAGTATTCCCGAGCGGGAGCCGGTGGTGGTGGCGGGGGACTTCAATGACTGGCGGGGCCGAGCCCAGCAGGTGTTGGCAGAGCGGGCGGGCTTGCGTGAAGTGTTTACTCAGGAGTATGGACAGCCCGCCCGCTCCTTTCCAGCGGGTTTGCCCATGTTGCGGCTGGATCGCATTTATGTGCGCTCGGCCCGGGGGCATGCGCCGATTGTGTTGCCGCGCAAACCCTGGTCGGGGCTCTCCGATCACAAGCCGTTATTGGCGGAGATTGAACTGGAGTGGCAGAAGGACCATTATAAGACTCGGCTTTGACGTGGCGACCTTGCGTCAATCATTCCACGATTAAGGAAAGAGGTACGTTATGTGGCTGCGCATCGGTTGTGAAATCGAGTTTGACGAAGGCGCTCCCGCGCCCTTTATCCTGATGCTGCGCCCGCGCAGTGGTCGACAGCAGTGGATTGCCCGCGAATCCTACACGCTCGTTCCCAGTGTTCCCGTCGTGGAGTATACGGATGCCTATGGCAACCTCTGCCAGCGCCTCATTTCTCCGCCGGGCCGCTTCGTGATTCGCACTTCCGCCGATGTGTTGACCGAGGACAATCTGGAAGTGACGCCTGAGGCGCCCTTTGTCCCCGTGCAGGATCTGCCTGATGACGTGCTGACCTTTCTTTTGCCCAGCCGATACTGCGAGTCGGATCAGTTTATCGATATGGGTCGAGAGATTGTCGGAGAGGCACCACCGGGATACGCTCAGGTGGAGCGTATTGTGACGTGGATTCGGGAGCGTTTTATCTACAATCCGGACGCCGCTCACTTTCAATGGTCAGCGGCAGATTTTAATCATCAAAGTGAAGGTGTCTGCCGGGATTTCGCGCATATGGGTATCGCGCTATGCCGTGGACTGTGCATTCCGGCGCGCATGGTAGTGGGCTACCTGCACAACCTCAAGCCCATGGATTTTCACGCCTGGTTCGAGGCTTATGTCGGGGGGCGCTGGTATACCTTCGATCCCACCCAGACTGAGCCGCGCGGGGGCCGGGTTACCGTGGCCTATGGACGGGATGCCGCCGATGTGGCCATTTTCAACCAGTTCGGACCGGCGTTGATTCCCACTCGAATGGACATTACCGTGGAGCAACTGCCCGGGGCCCCGACTTGACCGCTATTTGACGAAAAGGCGTTACTGTGTGCGGTCGTCGTTGACGGCCCAGCGCACGCCATTGGCGACCATATTCAGGTACACCTCCTGTTCGAACATCGCAGCGTTGTGGCCAAGGGTGGTGGCGAACACGCGAGTGCCGTTGGGTTCGTGAGTCCACACGACAGGATGTTCCATCCCCGTTTCCACACCGTGGGCCACGGCCAGCGGTACGATTTCTCCCCAGACCTCTTCGATCACATACAGCTCGTCAGTCAGCGGTGGCGCCCAGTGCGCGGGAAAACCCTGCATGATGCTATGTTCCGGTGCGACCAGATCAATGGCAAACTCCCGTTCGTGCTCGTGCCACATGGACTGTGCGCCGGTGAAAGCAAACCACTCGCGCGCGGCGGGCATGGCGTAACGGTAACTGTGTATGGACGAGTGCAACAATACCGCCGGTGTTCCCCCTTGCCCGGCCACCAGTTTTGACACGTATTCGGAATCGTCCACTCGTCCAAAGCCGGTGTTGTGGATGACCAGATCGTAGTCGTCTGCCCAGTCTGGCTCGCGCAGCTCATCAATAGTGTGGTCCGGTTGGCCTTCTCCCCGGTGCCATACGGTCCATTCAATATCGGGAATCCGGGCGTTGAGTCCATCCACCAGTAGCGGGGTCTGCGCGTCATAGTCGTGCCAGCCGCCGCCGGTGATGAGCAGAATGTGCAAGCGCGCCGGTTTGTCCGCACCGGGGTTGGAGGTATCGGAGGGCGGAGTCATGGTGCTGCAGGCACTGATCAGGAGCACGATCAGCAACGTGGAAAGTCGGTGGGTGCGGTTGAAAAGTCGGGAGTGCCGAGCGGTGTATAGCATGCTATTCCGGTCTCATCAGTGGTTGTCTTTGGTGCAAGCCTAGCACTTTTTGGGCACAGTCAACGCGAGCAATGGCTCCCTGTGGTCAGGATTTTTGAAATATTGTCTTTTGGGTCAGAAAAGAGGGTTAAGGCACAAATGTTGCTGAACAACTATTTTCGACAGCGCCTAGGCTTCGACAGTACATAGGATCGGAGGTACCCATGCCGGTGATTATCAAGAATTGGCCCAAAGCGGAACGGCACGTTCGTTGTAAGAGGTATTTTTTATGAAACGTGTAGGAATGGTGTTGGCGCTGTGGTGTGCCGCTCAAACCGCGTTGGCGGGTCTGTATCAGGAGGCGGTTGAGGCGCTGGGGTTCCAGGAGCTGGAAACCACGTTCTCCGCCGAAAAGGTGGAGCACTGGCTTGAGGGTGACAACGCTGACATGGCCGAGGGTGAACGGCGGGCGCTCGCTGTGCTCCGAGTTCTGGGCGCGCCGGAGAGCGAGGCGTCCCTGGCGCGTTATGTTGCAGAGCAGCAGGTGGTGGATGCCGCTCTGCTGGGGTATGTGGGCGAGCCGTCGCTGTACACACGGCTGGAAGCGGTGCTGGCTCAGAAAGATCGCTTCCCCCGCTCGGAGTTTTCTGTCGCACTGCGGGATTTGATACGGCTGGGCGTGGCCAATGGCTACAACATTGTGACCACCCCCTGGCCGGCTTTCGACCCGGAGCGGCACATTGTGTACGGCCATTCGAACGCCCGGCATGCCCGCCAATTAATGGCGCTGTTGGCCAGTGAGGGTTTGTCGGCGCGGGTGGGATTGTCCTTGAAAACGTCGGCGTTCTTGCATCGTCCTGGCTGGGGTCCGGTGTCGCCGCAGGCGATTGCGCTGGGGGATGAGCGTTATTTGAACGAAGCGATGGAATACGATTTACACTTCGAGCTCGCCGCCCCGGAGGACAAAGCCCGCTTTATGGCGGTGATCAACGAGTACGCCAAAAAGGAAGAGGGGCGCATGGCGCCACTGATTGCTGAAGCCTGGTGGCAGCCGTTCTATTGCAGCCGGATCAGTGACCCGGCGTTTCATCGAGTCGCTCGGGTAGAGGTCAGTGATGGCAATGAGACGGCTATGGTGCTGGTGCTCACTGACAAGGCGGAGGCGCTGAAACGCAATATCAATGCACTGGAGCGGCCTTGGCAGGCCAGCGTGACGCCGGTGTGGGTAAATCCGGCGTTTTACCGGTACTTGCAGGGCGGGTTTCAGTAAGGGCTAGCCCAGCGGCGCAACACCGATCAGTGCGCGGTGTAAATAAAACGCGATAGCCGCCCAGAGAACAAGCCCGATGATCACGGTTATGATATCCCGGCCTGTGGCGCCGGGGGCGCGTGACGCACCGGCCAGACGATCCCTGCGACGTAAAATTGCGAAGCCGGCGATGGACCAGAGCAGAAATCCACCGAACAGGAGCACATCGGCCAGGCTGCCGTTAGCGATCAAGTGAGCGAAGGCCCAGAGCTTTACCCCCAACAGCATGGGATGGCCAAGTTTCGCCCGAATACGGTTGCCCGGCACGTAGGTGGCGACCAGTAAAATCATGGCCGGCAATGTCAGCAGGGCGGCCAGGTGGCGCGTCCATACCGGGGAATGCCACAGCCAGAGGGGCTCGGTTCGGGCCTGACCATAACCGTGAATGATTAACAGCAGCCCGATCAGCGAAAGGAGGGAAAAGGCGATTTTCCAGGTGTTTTTGCCCAGCCGTTCAATGGCGGCTTGGCGCCAGTCGGGGGCAACGAGGTTGATCGAGTGGGTGCCGAGGAAGATCACCAGGCCGAGAATCAGAAGGGACATAGTCTGTTATCCTTTGGGGGTGTATTCGCTGATGGTATTTGTTGATTGTATTTAAAGTAACGATCGTAACAGCCACAACAGAGCAGAGGATAGCGTAATGACGGCAGAATATCAGTGGGCGCTGTGGGGCGTTTGGGTGGTGCTGGTCACATTCGTGGTTCAGGCGCTGGTGGCGGCCATGGCAAAAGGCCGACAGCCCGGCGCCATTCCCGGGAAAATGCCACCGAACCTGTCCCATGATTCCTTTGTATTTCGCGCCCATCGCACCTTTATGAATTCGCTTGAGAATTCGCCGCTGTTTTTCGGAACGGTGTTCCTGGCGTTGTTTATGGGAACCAGCCCCGGCTGGGTCACCGGGACGGTGTGGGTGTTTGCTCTGGCCCGTATCGCTCACATGGTGTTGTATTACGCTATCGCTACTGAGCGCAACCCCAGCCCGCGCAGTTACTTTTTTCTGCTGGGGCTGGTGGCCAACCTGGTATTGCTGGGCGCCCTGCCTTTTGTGTGAGCGTCAGGCAAATACGGTATACACGAGATAGCCGGTATAGCTCGCGTAAGCCACCAGCAGTGCGCCGCCCTCAAACCGGTTGATTCTTCCCTGGCGGCCCTTGAAACCGTAGCCGAATACGAAGAGCGACACGGTCAGCAGGCTCATGACCAGAATATCTCTCGAAATGACGTCGGGGCCGACGCCCATCGGATGAATGGCCCCGGCGATGCCCACCACGGCCAACGTGTTGAACAGGTTGGAACCAATCACGTTGCCGAGGGCCAGTTCGTGCTCATTCTTGCGCACTGCGGCGAGCGAAGAAGCCAGCTCCGGTAACGATGTGCCGATAGCGACAATGGTCAGACCGATGATAACGTCGCTGACGCCCAGGGATGACGCGACGTAAACCGCGCCCCAGACCAGAAGCCGAGAACTGGCCACCAGCAGAAGCAAACCGATCACCAACCAGACCACGGACCGTCCCAGCGGCATGCTGTGAGCTTGCACTTCGGCCCCCGCATCGCCCACCAGTGGGTCGGCATGGTCTCGCATGCCTTTGAAGATGCTCCACCCCATAATGGCAGCGAACACCAATAGCAGGATGATCGCATCCAGGCGACTGACCATCAGATCCCACAGCAACCAGGCCGAGAGTGCGGTCACCAGGGTAAGAATAGGTAATTCCCGCCGGAGTATTCGGGACTGAACCGCGATGGGGCTTAACAGTGCGGTCAGGCCGAGAATCAGCGCAATGTTGGTGATGTTGGAACCGTAGGCGTTGCCCAGTGCGAGACCGGGACTGCCATCAATGGCGGCGAGGGCAGAGACCACCATTTCCGGCGCTGAAGTACCGAAGCCGATGATAACCATACCAATCAGCAGCGATGGCATGCCCAAATGGTTCGCGGTAGACACCGCGCCATCCACAAAGCGATCGGCGCTCCATACCAAGATAATCAGGCCGAGAATAACAGCGCCCAGGGCAAGCAGCATCGGGAATACCTCACCGGTTAATGGAGCGCCGCATGATCCGGTGTCCGTCCTGGTGTGTCAAGCAAGGCACAGTAGGACACGGTGCAGAAAGAGTTGATCTGTGTGACGCGCCACACTCATCATGACCGGAGTGTGTCATCATCAGCAAATGTGTCATCATCCAAGCCCGAAAGTGTTACGCCTAGAGAGCTGGAGTTCCCCGCACGGAGAGGAGGGTGAGTGAATGTTATGGTTACTGCTGCTTCATATTGCCGCGTTGCTCATGTGGTGCGCGGCGCTATTGTACTTGCCAGTGCTGGTACTGACCGCGCCCAAAACCCGCGCGGCGTTTCCCCAGCCTTCTGCCCTCTATTCCATTGAACGCTTTGTGTTTACCCGAGTGGCCACGCCCTTTGCGCTGCTGGCAATTGTGGCGGGCACTCTGGTTTTTCTCTGGAACGGCACGACCGCGCCCTGGTTGATCCTAAAGCTGACCGGCGTCGTGGGGTTGGTGATATGTCATGCGTTGGTCGGGCTGCTGATCCTGCGCGCCGAGCCTGCGTTGCGACCGTTGGCGCAGGGTGAGCCGCTGCCCGCTCGGTTGCGCTACAGCGGCTATGGGTTGTTAGCCGCCATTGTCGGCATTGTTTGCGCCGTGCTCTGGCTGGTGCTGTCGAAACCCATGCTGGAGGGAAATTAATGATTCGAGGGAGGGTTGGGCACATCCACGCCGACGGCGTACTCGTACACCAGCTTGCCGCCGAGGAAACCGGTCACGGCAACCAGCCCCGTGGTCAGCAGCGACAGATACAACCCCCATGGCCAGATAGCACTGGCGGGGTCGTCGCTGCGCAGCAGCCAGTTCAGCGTCGCCAGGGACAGCAGCATGACCGCAAATACGGCGTGGCACCAGGCACTGATCAGTCGACGAATGCGGGGTACCAGCAGCAGGTCGAGAAGGCCCACCGCGCCGGAGCACCAGCCCCCCACGGCACCAACCCCGGCGAGCCAGAGTCCGGCTCGCGCCCAGAAGTCGTCCTCGCTCAACAAGTAACCGATATCGGTGCCGGCCAGGCCGATCAGCGCGGCCACCGGGAAATGAATCAGCACTGGGTGCAGTGGGTGGCCGGCAATGGCCATGCGACTGTGAATGGGAGACAGTGCCATACGTTTCCTTCGGTGCAACATCATCACGAGGGAAGCCGATCATCGCGCCGGGCAATGAGCGCCGAGCCATTGATCGACCGGGTCGTCGCTAGGATAACAGCTTTGGTAGGTGGGCTTTCGGGAAAAATCGCGGTGGTGGTGTCGCTGGCCGGATGCAGTGGAGAGTTCTCGGCGCTGGACCCCGCTGGCCGGTCAGCTCGGGAAGTGGCCTGGTTATGGTGGGGAATGTTTGGTTTCGCCACCCTGGTGCTGTTGGCGCTTATTGGTGTGTGGTGGTATGCCATGAGCCGCCACTCGAAGGCGCTCAGCGAGACGCAGGCCGAAAGTCAGTACCGGCGCTGGTTGATCGGTGGCGGGCTGGTTTTGCCGGTCGCCGCCATCGCTGTGTTATTGGCGTTTGGCATTCCGGTGGGGCACCGCATGATGCCGCTTCCGGAGAAGGATGGCTTCGCGCTGCGCATTGAGGTGACCGGCCATCAGTGGCATTGGGAGGTACGCTACCCGGAGGGCAATATTGAGTTACGCGATGAAATTCATATTCCGGTCGATACGCCCGTGGATGTGCACTTGACCAGTGCGGATGTGGTGCACTCATTCTGGGTGCCACGCCTCGGTGGGAAACTGGATTTGTTGCCGGGGCGAACCAACGTGCTGCGTTTGCAGGCGGATGAGGAGGGCACTTATCGGGGACAGTGTGCGGAGTTCTGTGGTGTCGGCCACGCCCATATGCACTTTACCGTGACGGTACATGCCGCCGACGATTATGCCGCCTGGTATGACTCGGCCCGGCAAGCACAGGAGAGCGCTGACGAATGAATGATCAACGTGCCTGGATTGAACAGCGCCATCGCGACTTCGAGCGGGTGTGGGGTAACTTGCCCGGTTGGGGCACGCTGGCGGCGGTGAACCATACCTCTATCGGCCTGCGTTTTATGTTTACGGGCATGGCGTTTTTCCTCATTGGCGGTTTACTCGCCATGGTGGTGCGCACGCAGCTGGCGCTGCCCGAGCAGACGCTGATCGAGCCGGAACTGTACAACCAGCTTTTTACCATGCACGGCACGGTGATGATGTTTTTGTTTGCCATTCCCGTGCTCGAAGGGTTGGCGATGTACCTGATTCCGAAAATGCTCGGTGCGCGGGATCTGGTTTTCCCGCGCATCAGTTCGCTCGGTTATTACTGCTATTTGTTCGGCGGTTTGATTCTGCTGTCCAGTCTGTTTCTTGACCGGGCGCCGGATGCCGGCTGGTTTATGTATACGCCACTGAGCGGCAGCGATTATTCGCCGGGCATGGGGGCGGATTTCTGGCTGCTCGGTATTACCTTTGTCGAAATCTCGGCCCTGTCGGCGGGTGTGGAACTGGTCGTGTCGATTTTGCGGGCTCGCGCCAACGGCATGGCGTTAAACAAAATGCCGATTTTTGCTTGGTATATTCTCGGCATGGCGCTGATGATCGTGTTTGGTTTTCCGCCGCTGGTGTTGGGCAGTATTTTGCTGGAGCTGGAGCGAGCAGCGGGCTGGGTGTTTTTCTCCGTGGAGGGCGGTGGCGACCCGCTGTTGTGGCAGCATTTGTTCTGGATGTTCGGTCACCCCGAAGTTTACATTTTGTTTTTACCCGCTGCGGGCATTGTCTCCACCCTGATACCGGTGTTCGCTGGCCGACCGCTGCTGGGCTATCGGTGGGTGGTGGTGTCCATTTTACTGATGGGATTCATCAGCTTCGGGCTCTGGGTGCATCATATGTTCACGGTGGGCATCCCGCGTTTGGCGCAGGCGTTTTTTTCCGTGGCGAGTATGTTGGTGGCCGTGCCCACCGCCATACAGTTGTTCTCCTGGATTGCCACGCTGCTGGCGGGAAAGCCGCGCTACAGCCTGCCGATGTTGTGGATTTTTGGATTCCTGGTGATTTTTGTCTGCGGCGGATTAACCGGCGTCATGCTGGCGCTGGTGCCGTTTAACTGGCAGGTACACGACAGCCATTTCGTGGTGGCGCACCTTCACTATGTGTTGGTCGGCGGTATGCTGTTCCCGCTGCTGGCCGGCTTTTATTACTGGTTGCCACACTTCTCCGGGCGTATGCCCTCGGAGCGAATGGGGCGGTGGGCGTTCTGGCTGATTTTTATCGGTTTTAATGTCACCTTCCTGTTGATGCATCTGACCGGCCTGCTGGGGATGCCGCGACGCATTTACACCTACGAAGCGGGGCTTGGCTGGGACTGGCTGAATCTGGTGTCGTCCGTGGGCAGTTTTATCATGGCCGTGGGTATCGGTTTGCTGTTGATCGACCTGGTGTTTCACTTCCGCTATGGACCTAAAGCCTCGCACAACCCCTGGGGAGCAGACACTATGGAGTGGGCGACCTCCATGCCCGCCAGTTCCTATAATTTTCTCAGCATTCCCGATATCCACACCCGTCACCCACTGTGGGAAAAGCCGGATTTGCCGGACACGATTGCCGCCGGTGAGCACGGGTTGAAGGAAATCGATCATGTGCGCCGTGAAACGTATGACTGCCATGCGGTTACGGGCAAAGTGCGGGCGGTCACTCACTTGCCCTCCAATTCCTGGCACCCGCTGTGGAGTGCCGCCATGTTGGCGGGCGTGTGTGTGAGTTTGTTGTTGAAAGTGTATCCACTGGCACTGGTCGCGTTGGCGGGAGCGTTGTTCTTCTTATTGCGCTGGAGCTGGCACAACGGTGCCCATCCGCGCGCAGCACCGCCCACCCACCGGGAGGATATTCATTTACCGCTGCACTCGCGTACTTGTGATGGTCCCGGGTTGTGGGGCATGCGAGTAGCGTTGATGCTGAATGGCACCTTTTATGTGTCGTTGCTGTTCGGCTGGTTCTACTTGCACACCGTGGCGCCGCAGTGGCAAGTGCCGGAGCAGGCGCGCCTGTCGCTGGAATGGCTGGGCTTTAGTGGCGGTTTTCTGGTGGCGGCGCTGGCCGTGTACCGGCGTGCAGTCCGGCGGCTCAAAGCCCGGGAGGATCGCCATTTAGGAGCGGCGCTCTGGGTTGCGGCGGGTCTGGGTGCACTGCATGTGGCGTTATTGCTTGGAGCCCTGCTTAGCGCGCCGCTATCGCCCACGGAGCTGGCCCACGATGCCGTTATGCTGGTTACGTTGATTTACTTGCTGATTCACAGCGTGGGCGTGGTGGTGCTGACCGGGCTGCAAGCCCTGCGCGTTCGCCTCGGTTATGTCAGTGGGCGGTTTCCCTATGAACCCGTGGTGCTTCAGCCGCTGTGGGGTTACACCACCGGGATTTTCTGGGTCAGTGCCGTGGCGCTGATCGCGCTGCCGTTATTGTGGGGCACATCAGGATGAGTGTTTGGACCCATCCGGTGCAGATGGTGACGGGGTTGGCTCTGTGGGCCCTGTGGTTTGCGGCGGTTTACAGTCTGCTCTCTGTCGGCTGTGCGAAGTGGCCACCGCCGATGGAGGCCGGGCCGCTGACCTGGATTAATGCGGCACTGCTGGGTCTCACGATTGTGACCGTGGTGGCGTTGCTGTGGGCGGGCTGGCATTGTCGGCGGCTGCATTGCCGGATGCAGAGCAGTGGTATGGAAAACGTCTCTGCGCATCGCCGGTTCACCGTGTCCGTGGCCATGGCATTGTATTTTCTCGCTGCCTTTGCGGTGGTGGCCATCGGGACGCCTATTCTGATCTATCCGCCATGCGTATGAACCGTCAGCTCATTCCGGCTTTGATGGCGACGACGCTCGCGGTTCCCGCCAGCGCGCATTCACCCTTCACGGCGGACGGTCAGGCGACGGTGGCCACCTGGTCGGGTGTGATCGTGTTGTTGGCGCTTTGGTTTATGTTTCTGGTGGGCGCCCGAACATGCGCCCTGCCGTTGAGGCGCACCTGGAGTTTTCACCTGGGGTGCCTGCTCTGTGCGCTAGCGGCCTTCGGTCCGCTGGACCACTGGGCCGAGCACAGTGCTGCTGCGCACATGGTGCAGCACATGCTGTTTATGGTGGTCATCGCGCCCCTCTGGGTATGGGGTCAGCCGATGCCCGCGTTGGTGGCGGTGGGGGGGAAACCGCTATTGGCGGTGTGGCAGCCGTTTCTATTCATTGCCCGGCGCCCGATGTGGTCGGCGTATTTGCACGCGGCGGTCATCTGGGGGTGGCACACCCCGGTCCTATACAACCTGGCACTGCTCGACCCGTGGTGGCATGCGGTGGAACACGCCTGCTTTCTGATAACGGCGGTGTTGTTCTGGTGGTCGTTGCTGCACAACAGCCGCCGCGAAACGCCTGTGGCACTGGTGGCCCTGCTGTTCACGCTCGTGCACACCGGGGTTCTGGGGGCGTTGCTCACCTTTTCCACACAGCCGTTTTACAGTCAGGTGCAAACGCTGGAAGACCAGCAGTTGGCGGGGTTGCTGATGTGGGTCATGGGCGGCTTGCCGTATTTTGGCGCAGCGGGCTGGGTGGGGTATCAATGGCTGCGCCGAATGCGCTGAATTGATTGGATAAAAAAGGCCGGTGGCCAAGCGGGCGGTAAGGCTCACTTGGCTCGGTGCTTGTCATTAATGGGGGTGAACGGTCCAGCTCACCAGCCGCATCACGACCGGACGCACCACCAGAATACAGCCGAACGCGCAGGGCATGGCCACCCGGTAAGCGTGCCAGACCTGAACCGGGTACTCCGAGGAAAAACCGTTATTGAGCGCGGTAATCAGCAAGGTCATCAGGAAGGCCATGATTGTGGCCATGTACAGCGAGAATACCCAGGGCGTCATACGCACGGGCAGCTTTCGAGTCCCGGTGAGTGGGGTGGATGTGGGTGATGTCATAAAAACCTCCTCTTGCCGACACCGTGTTTGGTGCGGTTCTACACGCTGCACTCTACGCAGGCGCGTAATCACCGTATGGGCTCACTGTAGAGGGTGGCGCCGACGGCCGGTAGAGCGGCGGCACTGATGTCTGGCATAAGCTAAACTTACGAATAGAAATTATTGAAAGGTTTGGCTTATGAGTGCATTGCGGGGAATTGAAACCTTTGTGAAAGCCGTGGAGGCGGGCAGTATTGCCGGGAGCGCGCGGTTGCTGGGCATCTCCGCCGCTGCCGCCAGCCAGAACGTCCAGCGCCTGGAGAGTGCGCTGGGGGTGCGGTTGTTAACGCGTACGACCCGAAGCCTGGCGCTCACTGACGACGGCGCCGACTATTACGACCGCGTAAAAGGCCTGGTTCGGGAGCTGGAGCTGGCCAACCAGTCCGTGGCGGCCCGCCAGAAAGAGCCCTCGGGGCGATTGCGGGTGGCCGCGACGGGCGCGTTTGCGCGCCATGTGTTGTCGCCCATACTGCCCGAGTTCAGTCGACGCTATCCGCAGCTGACGGTGGAGGTGCTGGCTACGGATCGCAATGTGGATCACGCACGGGAATCTCTCGACGCCAGCATTCGCATCGGCGCGGCCCTTGAACCCGGCCTGGTGGCGCAGTGCATTGCCCGGGTGCCCTCGTTGTTTTGCGCCTCGCCAGACTATCTGGCCCGGGCGGGTCGGCCTGCGACACCGGAGGAGCTGAGTCAGCACGACTGCCTGGTCTTCCGATTCCCGGTGGACGGACGTTTTCTGCGCTGGGGGTTTGTGCGCAACGGTCTGCACTTCGACGCCCCGGTTCGGGCCCGAATGATCAGCGACGATATCGACGTGCTGGCGAGAATGGCCCAGGCCGGTGCCGGGATTACACGGCTGGGTGCCTTTATCGCCGAGCCAATGATTGCGCGGGGAGAGCTGGTGGAGCTGTTCGCCGAGAAGGACGTTGCGGACGGCAGTGAAGAGGCTCGTGCCCGGATTGATCCGCTGGAGTTTTTCCTGTGTGTACGCCACCGCCGGGAATTGACACCGAAGGTGACCGCGTTGCGGGAGTACCTCCAGGAAAAGCTACCCATGGAATGGCGGGCGTAAACCCCGGCGCCATCGGGAACAGAGCACCCGTTGGCCAGTCCTATAAAGAGCAATGTGATGAAAGGAGAAACGAGCATGCCTTACCAGAGAAATTCAGAGTTGCCCAAAGGGGTGCGGGATAACGTACCGTCCCACGGGCAGGAGATTTACCGCAAAGCCTTTAACGCCGCTTGGGAGGAATACAAGGACAGCGAAGACCGCCGCGGCGATGCCAGCCGGGAGGAGACCGCTCACCGGGTGGCCTGGGCCGCAGTGAAAAACGAATATCACAAGGAAGGCGATAAGTGGGTGCGGGACCGCTCCGGCTGAGATTCAAGCGGCATTGATTCAGGTGGCTTTTCCATTGGACAGCGTCGGCCACCTCGCGTAAAATTGCCGGTCGAAATTACACTTGACCTAACGCCGGTCAGCAGGATTGTAGCGAAGCGAGATGAGGCTGGGGTTTCATCTCGCTTTTTTGCACCCGCAGCCGGGCTTTCACTTGCGCGCAGTCCGTATAGCTTATCGCTGATTTCGCACCCTCCGGGTCGTGCGGCTGTCTCGCTGAGCCTGTGAAAAGGCACGCCCCATCGGGTTTTCGGGCGAGCGATCGGAAGTGAAGAGTTCGGCTGGATGGCCGCAGTCACCATGTTTGAGGAGGTTGACTTGACTACCGGGACTTCCACACCCGCTGTACTTGTTCTTGAAGACGGCAGTATTTTTCGCGGTATCGCTATTGGTGCCGAGGGGCTGTCGGTGGGAGAGGTGGTGTTCAATACCTCCATGACCGGTTATCAGGAAATCCTGACCGACCCCTCCTACGCCCGTCAGATCGTTACCCTGACCTATCCGCACATTGGCAACACCGGCACGAACGCCGAGGATGCCGAGTGTGACCGCAGCTGGGCCGCCGGCCTGGTGATTCGGGATTTACCGCTGCTGGCCAGCAACTTCCGCCAGGAGCAGACCCTGCCGGAATACCTCAAGAGCCAGAACATCATCGGGATTGCCGATATCGATACGCGTCGCCTGACTCGCCTGCTGCGGGATAAAGGGGCGCAAAACGGCTGCATCATGGCCGGGGAGATTGACGAAGATAAAGCACTGGCCGAAGCCAGGGCCTTTGCCGGTTTGAAGGGCATGGACCTGGCCAAAGAGGTCAGTGTGAAGGAGCCTTACACCTGGACGGAAGGTACCTGGCAGTTGGGCGAGGGGCACGTCACCCCGAGCGGGAAACAACCCTACAAAGTAGTGGCCTATGATTATGGCGTGAAGCGCAACATCTTGCGGATGTTGGTAGATCGCGGCTGTGATATCACCGTTGTACCGGCGCAAACGCCCGCCAAAGAGGTGCTGGCCATGAACCCGGACGGCGTGTTCCTGGCCAATGGTCCGGGAGATCCAGAGCCCTGCACCTACGCCATCGAAGCCATCCAGGAAATCGTTGAGACCGGTATGCCGGTGTTCGGTATTTGCTTGGGGCACCAGCTGCTCGCGCTGGCCTCTGGTGCGAAAACACTGAAAATGAAATTCGGCCATCACGGTGGCAACCATCCGGTACAGGATCTGGAAACTGGCCGGGTGATGATTACCGCTCAGAACCACGGTTTTGCGGCGGATGAGGACACGCTTCCCGCCAATCTGAAAGCGACACATCGCTCCTTGTTCGATGGTTCTCTTCAGGGCATCCATCGCACGGACAAGCCAGCCTTCAGCTTCCAAGGACACCCGGAAGCCAGCCCCGGGCCGCACGATGCCGACGGACTGTTCGATCATTTTATTGAATTGATTCAAGCCCGAAAGGGGTAAAGAAAGAATTACGCGCGGTTTTTCAGAGACGCGGCCTCTCTGAAAGCCCCAAACGGAGCCACTATGCCAAAACGTACTGACATTAACAGCATTCTGATTCTGGGCGCAGGGCCCATTGTCATTGGCCAGGCCTGTGAGTTTGACTACTCCGGCGCCCAGGCGTGTAAAGCGCTGCGCGAAGAGGGCTACCGGGTGATTCTGGTGAACTCCAACCCGGCCACCATCATGACTGACCCGGCCATGGCCGACGCCACCTACATCGAGCCCATCGAGTGGCGGACGGTGGAAAAGATCATCGAGAAAGAAAAGCCGGATGTGGTGCTGCCCACCATGGGGGGGCAGACGGCTCTGAACTGCGCGCTGGATCTGGCCAAGCACGGCGTGCTGGAAAAGTATGGCGTGGAACTGATCGGCGCCAACGAAGACGCCATCAATATGGCGGAAGACCGCGATTTGTTTGACCAGGCCATGAAGCGCATTGGTCTTGAGTGTGCCAAGGCCAAAATCGTGCACTCCATGGAAGAGGCGCTGGAAGTGCCGAAAATGTTCGGTTTCCCCTGCATTATCCGCCCGTCGTTCACCATGGGTGGCTCTGGTGGTGGTATTGCCTATAACTGGGAAGAGTTCGAGGAAATCTGTGAGCGCGGTCTGGATCTGTCACCGGTCAACGAACTGTTGATCGACGAATCCCTGCTGGGCTGGAAAGAGTATGAAATGGAGGTGGTGCGCGACCGAAATGACAACTGCATCATCGTCTGCTCGATCGAGAACTTCGACCCCATGGGCGTGCACACCGGTGACTCGATCACCGTGGCGCCCGCCCAGACGCTGACCGACAAGGAATACCAAATCATGCGTAACGCCTCGCTGGCGGTGCTGCGTGAAATCGGTGTGGAAACCGGCGGTTCCAACGTGCAATTTGCGGTGAATCCGGAAAATGGTCGCATGGTCGTGATCGAAATGAATCCCCGGGTGTCCCGCTCCTCCGCCCTGGCCTCCAAGGCAACCGGTTTCCCCATCGCCAAAGTGGCCGCGAAACTGGCGGTGGGCTACACGCTGGATGAATTGCAGAATGACATTACCGGTGGCGCGACGCCGGCCTCTTTCGAGCCCACCATTGACTACGTGGTCACGAAGATTCCGCGCTTCACCTTTGAAAAATTCGGTGACGCCGACGCCCGCCTGACCACCCAGATGAAATCCGTGGGCGAAGTCATGGCCATCGGTCGTACGTTCCAGGAGTCCATGCAGAAAGCGTTGCGTGGGCTGGAAGTGGGCTCAGTGGGTTTCGAGTCCCGTGTGGATCTGCAGGACAGCGACACGCCAGCGCGTTTGCGCCGTGAGTTGAGCACGCCAGGCGCCGAACGCATCTGGTACCTGGGCGACGCCTTCCGCACAGGCATGAGTGTGGATGAAGCGTTTGAACTGTCCAAGATCGATCCCTGGTTCCTGGTGCAGGTGAAAGATATTATCGACAGTGAGCAGGCGCTTGAGGGCAAGACCATCCAGGATATGGATGCCGACACCCTGTTCCGCCTGAAGCGCAAAGGCTTTTCCGATAAACGTCTGGCGGTGTTGCTGCACACCGGCGAGCAGGCCGTGCGTCGTCGTCGGCACGAGCTGAACATCCGTCCGGTCTACAAGCGTGTGGATACCTGTGCGGCAGAATTTGCGACCTCCACTGCCTATATGTACTCCACGTATGAGGAGGAGTGTGAAGCCAACCCCAGCGACAAGCAGAAGATTCTGGTGATCGGCGGTGGCCCGAACCGCATCGGGCAGGGCATCGAGTTTGACTACTGCTGTGTACACGCGGCGCTGGCAATGCGCGATGACGGTTACGAAACCATTATGGTCAACTGTAACCCGGAAACCGTGTCCACGGACTACGACACCTCCGACCGCCTGTTCTTCGAACCGGTAACGCTGGAAGATGTGCTGGAAGTTGTTCACAAAGAAAAACCCAAGGGCGTGATTGTACAGTTCGGTGGTCAGACGCCGCTGAAACTGGCCCGAGCCCTGGAAGCCGAGGGCGTGCCGATTATCGGCACCACGCCGGACGCGATTGACCGCGCGGAAGACCGCGAACGCTTCCAGCAGATGATCAACAAGCTGGGCCTCAAACAGCCGCCCAACGCGATTGTCCGTTCGCTGGACGAAGCGCTGGTGGTGGCCGAGCAGGTGGGTTACCCACTGGTGGTTCGCCCCTCCTATGTGCTGGGTGGGCGCGCCATGGAAATCGTCTATAAGGAAGATGAGCTGCGCACCTACATGAATACAGCGGTGGAAGTCTCTGAGGACGCCCCGGTGCTGCTCGACCACTTCCTGAGTTCGGCCATCGAAGTCGACGTGGACGCCGTGTCCGATGGCGAACAGGTCGTGATTGGCGGCATCATGCAGCATATCGAACAGTGTGGCGTTCACTCCGGGGATTCCGCGTGTTCCCTACCGCCTTACTCGCTGCCCAAAGATGTCCAGAACCTGATGCGCGAGCAGATCAAGGCCATGGCACTGGAACTGGGCGTAGTCGGTTTGATGAACACTCAGCTGGCGTATCAGGACGGCGAGATTTACGTGATTGAAGTAAACCCGCGTGCCTCCCGCACCGTACCGTTTGTGTCCAAGTGTGTAGGCGTGTCCCTGGCCAAAGTAGCTGCACGTTGCCAGGCCGGTGTGAGTCTGAAAGATCAAGGTTTTACCCAGGAGATCGTACCGGACTACTACAGTGTGAAAGAGGCGGTGTTCCCCTTCAATAAATTCCCGGCCGTGGACCCGATTCTCGGTCCGGAAATGAAATCCACCGGTGAAGTGATGGGCGTGGGTGACACCTTTGGTGAAGCTTTCGCCAAATCCCAGTTGGGAGCGGGCAGTAAGTTGCCGACGGGAGGCACCGCTTTTATCAGTGTGCGTGATGTGGATAAACCAGGTGTTGTACCGGTGGCTCGCGATCTGATTGAACTCGGCTTCAAACTGGTGGCCACGCGGGGAACGGCGGCGGTTCTGAAAGAAGCCGGCATTGATGTGGATATCGTGAACAAGGTGGTGGAAGGTCGTCCGCACATTGTGGACATGATCAAGAACGATCAAATCAATTTGATCATCAATACCACCGAAGGCCGCCAGGCCACTCGTGACTCGGCGTCCATCCGCCGCAGCGCGGAAAACCATCGGGTGTACTACACGACCACCCTCGCCGCTGGCGAAGCATTGTGTATGGCACTGCGTTTTGGACAATTTACAGAAGTGCGGCGCCTGCAGGAGCTGCACGGGAGGATCGGTGCATGAGCAAGGTACCTATGACAGTGGAAGGCGCGGAAGCTCTGCGCGTCGAGTTGAACGATTTGAAAAAAGTGCAGCGCCCGCGCATCAGCCAGGCG
Organism: Marinimicrobium sp. ARAG 43.8; assembly: GCF_050113635.1. Lineage (NCBI taxonomy): Bacteria > Pseudomonadati > Pseudomonadota > Gammaproteobacteria > Cellvibrionales > Cellvibrionaceae > Marinimicrobium > Marinimicrobium sp. ARAG 43.8. The sequence goes on along the minus strand of NZ_JBNJLT010000001.1, from coordinate 613,205 downwards.
ATTGCCGAGGCCCGTGAGCACGGTGATTTGAAGGAAAACGCCGAGTATCACGCTGCGCGTGAACAACAGAGTTTCTGCGAAGGGCGAATTCAGGAAATCGAAGGCAAGCTGGCCAATGCCCAGGTGATTGATGTCAAGGCGATTGATCCAAGTGGCAAGGTTATTTTCGGCACCACGGTCACCATCATTAACTGCGATACCGAGCAGGCAGTGACCTACCGCATTGTGGGGGATGACGAAGCTGACGTGAAAGCGAACAAGATTTCCGTCAACTCACCCATTGCCCGCGGTTTGATTGGCAAGGAAGAGGGCGATGTGGTCACCATCAAGACGCCGGGCGGCGAGGTGGACTATGAAATCGACAAGGTAGAGCACATCTAGTGAGGCTGGTGGGCCCGGGCCTTAACGGCGGACGCAGTCATCCGCCGTTACTCAAACCGGCCCACGTCCTTAACGCAGCAAATTCGACAACTTCGGGTTGGGTTTCGGGTTCGCCCGGTACAGCAAGGCAATTTTGCCCACCTGTTGAACCAGCTCCACTCCAGGCAGTGCCGCGAGCTCTTCAAGCAGAATCTTGCGGTCCTCCCTCTCGGCCACGGCGATTTTTACCTTGATCAGCTCGTGGTCATCCAGCGCCCGGTTGAGTTCGGCGCGCACACCGTCACTCAAGCCGTTGTCGCCTAAAGTGACAATGGGTTTGAGGTTGTGTCCCAGGGCTCGGAACTGTTTCTTGCGATCGGCGCTCAGTGGCATGACAATACCTTCATTTGGGTCGGCTCGAAAAGACCGGCATTGTAACCGAATCTCCCCTTACCATCATGGCTAGATCAAAAAGCAGTAATCGCTGGCTGGACGAACACTTCAGCGACCGCTACGTCAAACAGTCCCAACAGGACGGCTACCGTTCCCGGGCCAGCTACAAATTGCTGGAGCTGGACGGTAAGGATCGATTATTTCGGCCCGGCATGACCGTGGTGGACCTGGGGGCGGCCCCTGGTGGCTGGTCCCAGGTGGCCGCCGAGCGGGTCGGGGAGAAAGGGCGAGTGCTCGCCTCGGATATCCTGCCAATGGACAGCCTGGCGGGGGTCGACTTTATTCAGGGCGACTTTACCGAGGAGACTGTGCTGAATGCCTTGCTGGACGCGCTCGGAGAGCACCGGGCGGACCTTGTAATCTCGGATATGGCCCCCAACATGAGCGGTATGAATGCCGTTGACCAGCCCAAAGCCATGTATCTGGTGGAGTTGGCGCTGGATATGGCCCGCCAGGTGCTGAAACCCGGCGGCGATTTTGTGGCCAAAGTGTTTCACGGCGAGGGTTTTGACAGCCTGTTGAAAGACACCCGCGACACCTTTACCAAGGTGGCCGTGCGCAAGCCTGACTCGTCCAGGGCACGCTCCAGGGAAGTGTTCTGGGTGGCGCGCGGCTTTCGCGGCTGAGACGAACGGCGGTTGTCAGGGCGCGATTTGCGTAAAGTTTTGTATGAGTGAGTCGGCGAGTGTCAGGAAGATTGGTATAGAGCCGCTACGCGACATTATACTGTCAGTTATTGGGTCACGAGAGGCCCGAAGTCAACCCGAAGTCAAAGAGAAACGGGGATATTTCCTTGAACGATATGACCAAAAACCTGATTTTGTGGCTGATCATCGCCGCGGTGCTCTTCACGGTGTTTCAGGGCTTTAATCAGCCCGCCACCAACGAGAGCGTCAGCTACTCGGATTTTGTGCGCTCCGTGCAGAATGAGCGGGTGCGCGATGTCACCATCCAGGGGCTGAACGTGAAGGGCACCTACAGTGACGGCAGCAGCTTCCAGACCGTATTGCCGCAAATCGGTGATCCGCGCCTGATGGATGATCTGCTCAATGCCAATGTCACCGTTCGCAACCAGGAGCCCGATCGGCCCAGCCTGTGGCAGCAATTGCTGGTGGCCAGCTTCCCGATTCTGATCATTATCGCGGTATTTCTATTCTTCATGCGCCAGATGCAAGGCGGTGTGGGCGGCAAGGGCGGCCCCATGAGCTTTGGCAAGAGCAAGGCCAAGCTGCTCGGCGAGGATCAGGTCAAAACCACCTTTGCCGATGTGGCGGGCGTGGATGAAGCCAAGGAAGAGGTGCAGGAACTGGTGGAGTATCTGAAAGATCCGTCCAAATTTCAGCGTCTCGGCGGCCAGATTCCGCGCGGCGTGTTGATGGCTGGCCCTCCGGGTACCGGTAAAACCCTGTTGGCCAAGGCCATTGCCGGCGAAGCCAAGGTACCGTTCTTTTCGATTTCCGGCTCGGACTTTGTGGAAATGTTCGTTGGCGTGGGCGCCTCGCGCGTGCGGGATATGTTCGATCAGGCCAAGAAGCAGGCGCCCTGTATCATCTTTATCGACGAAATCGACGCCGTAGGTCGCCATCGCGGTGGTGGTCACGGGGGCGGTCACGATGAGCGCGAACAAACCCTGAACCAGCTGCTCGTGGAAATGGACGGTTTCGAAGGTAATGAGGGCGTGATTGTGATCGCCGCGACTAACCGCCCCGACGTACTCGACAAGGCCTTGCTGCGCCCCGGACGCTTTGACCGCCAGGTCGTGGTGGGCTTGCCGGATGTGCGCGGTCGCGAGCAGATTCTCAAGGTGCACATGCGCAAAGTGCCTATTGATGAGCGCGTGGAGGCTTCCGTGATTGCCCGCGGCACCCCCGGCTTTTCCGGTGCGGATCTGTCCAACCTGGTGAACGAAGCGGCCCTGTTCGCCGCCCGAGGCAACAAGCGTCTGGTGACCATGGAAGAGTTCGAAAAGGCGCGCGACAAAATCATGATGGGCTCTGAACGCCGCTCCATGGTGATGAGCGAGAAGGAAAAGGAAAATACCGCCTACCACGAAGCTGGCCATGCCATCGTGGGTAAAATCGTGCCCGAGCACGACCCGATTCACAAGGTCACCATCATTCCTCGCGGTCGCGCACTGGGGGTTACCCAGTTCCTGCCCGAAGGGGACAAATACAGCATGAGCCGTCGCTCCATTGAGTCCAGCATCTGTACGCTGTTCGGTGGCCGGATCGCTGAAGACATGACCCTGGGTGCGGACGGGATTACCACTGGTGCCTCCAACGATATTGAGCGGGCGACTGAATTGGCCCGAAATATGGTCACCAAATGGGGCTTGTCCGAAAAACTCGGCCCGTTGCACTACGGAGAAGATGAAGGTGTGATGCCTGGTTCGGGTGTGCCCAACTATTCCGGTGAAACCTCCAAGTTGATCGACGAAGAGGTGCGCCAGATCATCGACACCTGTTACAAGCGCGCTGAGCAAATCCTGAAGGACAACCGGGATATTCTCGAAGCCATGAAAGACGCGCTGATGGAGTACGAAACCATCGACTCCGAGCAAGTGGACGATTTGATGGCCCGCCGCAAAGTGCGTCCGCCGCGCGACTGGCACGATGACGACTTCAACAGTCATTTGGGTGGCAAAGGCAGTGAGGGAAGCTCGAATGAGGGCAAGGATGGCAAACAGTCAGGTCCCATTGGTGGGCCTGCGGAAGAGCACTGACGCCGCATCGCAAATGCCGGGTTCGCCGGCCATTTCTGCTATAATCCCCGGCCTTTGAGTCGGGGATTTTTTTCCTCACCCAAACACGACGCCCGGAACCCTCGCCCATGCGCTTTGGCAGCCACAACCTGGACCTATCGCGCCCCCGCCTTATGGGGATTCTGAATACGACCCCAGATTCTTTTTCAGATGGTGGAAGTTACTACCAAAACGGTCAGCTGTCTCTGGATCTTACCCTGCAACGTGCCCGGAAAATGCTCGAAGAAGGGGCCGATATTATTGATGTCGGCGGGGAGTCCACCCGTCCGGGTGCCCGTCCTCCGAGTGAACAGGAAGAGCTGGACCGGGTCATACCCGTCGTGGAGTCATTAGTGAAGGAACTGGGGGCGCTGGTGTCGGTGGATACCAGTTCTCCCGCTGTCATGCGGGCCAGCGTGCGTGCTGGGGCCGGGCTGATTAACGATGTGCGTGCGTTGCAACGCGAGGGTGCCCTGGAAGCGGTGGCCGAGAGCGGTTTGCCGGTATGCCTGATGCACATGCAAGGCCAGCCAGAGACCATGCAGGCTCAACCGACCTACAGCGATCCGGTTGTCGAAGTGATCGACTTCCTCAAAGCCAGAGCGGCCGAGTGTGAGCGAGCAGGCATTGATCGCGAACGCCTGATTCTCGATCCAGGCTTTGGTTTTGGTAAAACGCTGGCGCACAATCTGGCATTGCTGAGACAATTAAATGATCTGGTCGCGCTGGGTTTCCCCGTTCTGGTGGGACTGTCACGTAAATCGATGATGGACAAACTGCTGGGCCGCGACGTCAGCGAACGCCTGCCCGGCAGCCTGGCGCTGGCGCTGGCCGCCGCAGAGCGAGGCGCACACATCATCCGTGTGCACGATGTGGCGGCCACCCGTGATGTTTTGAAGGTCTGGTCGGCACTGGATGAAACGCCGACCGGTTTAAACCCTACCCATTAATGATGAGAGAGGCGCCAGGACGCTATGGCACGACAATATTTCGGCACTGATGGTATCCGTGGGCAGGTGGGCGAAGCGCCCATTACACCGGATTTCATGCTCAAGCTGGGTTGGGCGGCAGGCCGTGTGCTGGTGGACCGCTACGCCGGACCCAACATGATTCTGATCGGCAAGGATACCCGCATCTCCGGCTATATGTTTGAGTCCGCGCTTCAGGCAGGGCTCATCAATGCCGGTGTCGATGTCGGCCTGCTCGGCCCTATGCCCACCCCCGGTATCGCCTACCTGACGAGAACCTTTCAGGCCCAGGCGGGCATCGTCATCAGCGCCTCTCACAATCCCTACGCCGACAACGGCATCAAGTTTTTTAGTGGCAACGGCACCAAACTGCCGGATGAGGTGGAGCAGGCCATTGAAGAACAACTGAACGAACCCATGGTGACCGCCGAACGGCTCGGCAAGGCACGCCGCATCGAAGACGCCTCGGGTCGCTACATTGAGTTTTGCAAAGGCACTATGCCCTGGGGTTTCAGCTTACAGGGGCTGCAAATCGTGGTCGATTGCGCCAACGGCGCGACGTACCACATTGCGCCGAGCGTGTTCAGCGAGCTTGGGGCCAAAGTCATCCCGGTGGCCACCGACCCCAATGGCACGAACATTAACCGCGGCTGCGGCTCCACCAAAACCGACCTGCTCAAAGAGAAAGTCATGGAGCTGGGCGCGGACCTGGGCATTGCCTTCGATGGCGATGGTGACCGGGTCATCTTCGTGGATCATCGTGGCGAGATTGTCGATGGCGACGAGCTGCTCTACATCATTGCCGAGTATCAGCACCGTTACAGCGGCGGCTGTGAGGGGGTGGCCGGTACGTTGATGAGTAATTTCGGGCTGGAGCTGGCCTTGAAGAATCTCGGCGTCCCGTTCGGACGAGCCAAAGTCGGTGACCGCTACGTCATTGAGATGATGCGTCAACAAGGCTGGGGGCTGGGGGGGGAGTCCTCCGGGCACATTGTCTGCAGTAACGTCACCACCACCGGAGACGGCATCATCTCCGCGCTGCAGGTATTGTTGGCGCTCACTACCATGGGCGAGTCGCTGCACAAGATTAAAAAAGGCATGCATAAAATGCCGCAAACCATGATCAACGTGAGCCGGTCGCGCACGCTGGACCTTGATCAGGATGCCACCATTCAGGACGCCATTAAGGCGGTCGAGAACAAACTGGCCGGATCGGGCCGGGTGCTGTTGCGCCCGTCCGGTACCGAGCCCGTTGTGCGGGTAATGGTAGAAGGGGAGGACAAAGCCAAGGTCAAGGAACTGTGCCAGGAACTGGCCGCCGTCGTGGAAAAAGCCCTCAACTAGAAGGGCTATACTGCGAATGAATACGAGAACGAGAGACCCATCAACCAACTTGAGAGAAAAGCGGGGCCGGGGGGCGATTTGGGATTGTATGTTACCCCCAACTTCGCTAAGATTGGCGCCCGCTTTAAGGGGGACCCCTTGAACGAAAGACAACGTCGCCGACGATTGGTCGTCGGTAACTGGAAAATGAACGGCTCCCGGGCAGCGAATGCCGGGTTGCTGAAAGGCATCACGGACCTGTGGTCCGGCCATGCAAATGTTGACGCGGCCATTTGCCCTCCGTTTGTGTATCTGGAGCAGGCTTCTGAGGCGCTGGCGCAAAGCCCGGTTGCACTGGGTGCGCAAACGGTCAACGAGCACGATGCCGGCGCCTACACCGGGGAAATCGCCGGGAGTATGCTAAAGGATCTGGGGTGTCGTTACGTGATCGTCGGTCACAACGAACGGCGCCGGATGCAGAGTGAAACCGACGCCCAGGTGGCCGATAAGTTTCACGCCGCCCAGCAAGCAGGATTAACGCCCATTCTCTGTGTCGGGGAATCCGAACAGGAACGGGAATCCGGACACGCTCTGGAAACCATCGGTCGTCAGTTGAGTACCGTGGTGAACCGGGTCGGATTGCAGGCTTTTGATAAAGCCGTCGTGGCATACGAGCCCGTCTGGGCTGTAGGCACCGGCAAAACCGCCACACCGGAGCAGGCCGAGGAAGTGCATCGCTTCCTGAGGGCAGAGCTCGGGACCGTGGGCGGGGACGTGCAGATTTTGTACGGTGGTAGCGTCAAGCCAGGCAACGCCAAACAGCTTTTTGCGTTGCCCGATATTGACGGTGCCCTGCTCGGCGGAGCATCACTGAGCGCAGACGACTTCGTCGCTATTTGCAAAGCTGCCATTGAGTAGCGGCTTTGAAACAGCGCCGGAGGCCACCAGGCCCCGGCGCTACCGTTTACGTTAGAAGAGACGAACACCATGGAAACTATCGTTCTCATCGTGCACGTACTGACAGCCCTGGCCATTATCGCCCTGATCCTGCTTCAGCAGGGTAAAGGTGCCGTAGCCGGAGCGTCCTTCGGGGCAGGCGCCTCGCAGACCGTGTTCGGGAGTCAGGGCAGCGGCAACTTTTTCAGCCGCATGACCGCCATTTGCGCGGTGGTATTTTTTGCCACCAGTTTTGGTCTGGCCATTATCGCCAAGAACAAATCCGGTGTAGGCATTAACGCCGACATCCCGAGCGTCATGGAACAACAAGCGCCGGCTGAAGAGTCCGACGTACCGCAAGTAGACGGCGAAGCCGCCCCTGCGGATGAAGTACCGGAAGTTCCGGCTGAGTAAAAAGTACCGTTAAATGACCCCGTTTAATGCCCAAGTGGTGGAATTGGTAGACACGCTATCTTGAGGGGGTAGTGGCGCAAGCCGTGCCGGTTCAAGTCCGGCCTTGGGCACCATTCACAGGTTTCATAGAAACCACAAAAAACCCGCTAAGCCCCGTATAATGAGGCGTAGCGGGTTTTTTATTGCCGCCCGAAACTCGCAAGAAGCCGCAAAAATACGTATATTATTTACGAGCGTTACGCATAATTTGCGTATGGTTTACGCATGTCTCATGAGTCTGGCGGGGTGGAGAGGTGGCGACATTTAGAAAATCTGGCCGAGGGGTGCAGGCGGCGGTTTGTGTGAATGGCATACGTCGATCGAAGGTGCTGCCAACTAAGCAAGCGGCGAAGTCCTGGGCAGCAGAGACAGAGTACGAGCTGTCGAAAGGAGGCAACTATAGTCCAACGATGCGGTTGCAGGACGTGTTCCAGCGGTATGCCGAGGAAGTCTCCGAGCAGAAGAAAGGAGCCCACTGGGAGATCATCCGGCTTCGGGGCTTCCTTCAATACCCTATGGCCAAGGTGAAGCTGTCGGACATTCGCCGAGAGGATATCGAAGAATGGATGGATGAGCGGTTAAAGTCGGTGAAGGCTTCTTCGGTAAACCGGGAGCTGAACCTGCTGAGTCACTGTTTTACCCAAGCCAGGCGTTGGCGATTAATGAGTCAAATCCCATGGAGGACTTGCAGCGGCCGAAGAATCCCCCCCACCGGGATCGGCGCATTTGGCCAAAAGAGCAAGAAGCCATTCTGCTGTGCTTGCGGTATTCCGAAGAGTGGCCGGTGGAACAGCAGCAACAGCGTGTGGCTGTGGCGTTTCTGTTTGCCCTGGAGACGGCCATGAGGGCAGGGGAGATATGCGCACTCTGTCCAGAGCATATCGATATTGAGAAGCGAGTCGCGTTGCTGGTGGACACCAAGAATGGATTTCCACGAAAGGTGCCCTTATCGAAGGAGGCGTTGAGGTTGCTGGAACGGTTGAGGCCTTGGGACAACGGAGAGCAATTGTTCCGGGTAAGGTCTGGTAATCTGAGCACAGTTTTCAAGAAGGCAGTAACTCGTGCCGGCATCGAGGACCTGACTTTCCATGATACGCGGCACGAAGCGATTACCCGGCTGGCGCAAAAACTTGATGTTATGGACCTGGCCAGAATGGTAGGTCACCGTGACATAAAGCAACTGATGACCTACTACAACAAGCAGGCGGAAGAGCTGGCATTACAATTGGATTAACCTCTCCGCTCCAACCATTGAATGACTTCCTTCGCATACCACCGCCGGTGGCCACGCTTGCCAGTTTCACTGGGTAGTTTTACGGGCTTTGGGAATTCGTGGTGATAGCTCAGCTTTTCGGCAAAATGCCTGGTGCTGACTCGCAAGTATCTGGCGCAGTCTTTGGAGTCCCAAAGGATTTTTCGCAAAGGCGTGCCAGATGCTAGTGGCGGTGATGGAGTCTCCCGGCGTACCTCTATAATCACTTGCTGTCCGATGATTGACGCGATCTGGTTCAGTTCGCTTTGGCTTAGCTGACGGTTTGTTGTCTTGGTAGTCATTGTTGCTTGGTGTCCTTCTCATTCATGGCCATCTTTTTAAGTTGCTCTCGAAAGGTTGTTACGGCCACGGCATTTTCTTCATAGTCATTTTCACTGGTTCCGGGAACTCGAATAAGGGGGCCGTCCAGCCCATCCTCTGGTCGGGATTCGGCAATCTGGGTGACTTTATCGCGGATGATTTGATCGGGACCATGCGCTATCGGAATCGCACCGGATGGAGTGGCTTTCCCGAACTCAATAATGCCGTTAGCCCAGCAATAGGCATATGTCCCAATGTCTTCCTCAATGTGAGTAATCAGCCGGTTCAAGTAACTTCGCCCACTCTTCAATACTTCCAAGTCAGGCTGGGGGGAGTTGAGCAGCGCGTTTATGGCGCTCCCTCTAAGAAATCCGGCAAACTGCTCTGGCGGCAAGCTTTGTCTTATGGTGACAAGAGTTTCTGATGTGGTCATGGGTGCATGCTCCGGTGTATGGCGTTTCTTTACTGCTTAACGCCGTGGTTAATAGTCATGAAAGTGTCTGGCCGTTAGTGATATCGGCCAGTGTTAAACCCTTGGTGTTGATCTGCCAGCTGTTGGCACTGGACGCATTTCTGTACCCCAGGTACTGCCTCCTGCCGAGCAGTAGGAATGGGGGAATCACAGTCCTCACACTCAGTAGCGGAAGGGCGGCTCGAAAGACGTGGGCGATTGCGTAGAATGATCGCCAAGTTTACTTCGGCGGTTTCAGTTGCAATATCAACGGCATCGCTCATGGTAAGTCCTCTTTAATGCTGAACACGCAGGTGTTCCCACTCTTGCGCGAGTTTCTGAAAAATTGAATCCCCGTTGGCGAGCAACTGGTGCGGCTCGGTGTTCAGGCGGCAGCGCAAATGAATAACCGTAACGGCCGCTTTGTAGTAGCGGTCATCCAGTCGGCAAAGCTCGGTGAGGTTCATCGGATAGCTTCGCCCGTTATACGTTCCGAGAAGGACTTCAGCGGCTGCTTGGCTGCCGCCACAATCCTTTAAGGCAAGCGCTACCAGTTCACGCACGGCTTGAGTGCATTGCTTTAATACGTTGCTGGTCAGACTTTCTCCCAGGTGTATGGTCATGCTGTCCTGATGCGGATCTGGATCAATTCCCGTGAAGACAGGAGGGCGGTCGAGTGGATGATGAGTGGGTTGCATACGTTCTCCTAATGCAAAGTGGGTTTGTCTTTGGTGGGTTGGCTGGTACCCAGCATGCGTCCAATCATCAACAGACCGGAGCTGGTAACCAGTGTGCGGTGATAAACCTGATCACCCTTTATCGGGTGTCGATAGCTTTTGTGGCACACCACGAAATAGCCTGCGCCGCTGTAGCGGCCTTGGGGCTTGTTCGTGGCATCGAACACGCCGCGCTGGCGTAATGTTCGCGTCATACTGTTGCGACCAACGTGGAGCAACTTTGCCGTTTGGTCCAATGTGTAGGGCATGGTGGTGTCTCCCTTAGGTGTACACAGGTGATTCATCTGGTACCGATACACTGAGGCCGTAATCAGCCAGCTGTGTCAGGCTAATGGCGTAGAGGTGTGCCACTCGGGTGCGGTTGATGCTGCGCTCCAACCCGCTTTGAACAATGACGCCAGCGCGCTCTAACTGTCGGGCGAACACCTTGGCGGTTTTTACGGGCAGTGCATCAAACTTGGCGCGCAGAGCGCCGGTTTGCGAAATGTGGGACATGCAGTGCGTGGGTCGAAGCATTAACCAGGTGTCGCCGTCTTGCTGGATCTCGAACTTGAAGGGGTAGCTGAACTCGCCCCGGTCGATCTCTCCCAGAACGATTTCCATAATCCAAACCCATGGCTCGCGTGTCGCGCGTGACTCAATGACGTGGCTGTTCATTTCATGCACCAAGTCATCGGGGAAGCGCTCTTGCTCGATGGCAATACCGGCGAACTCGCACAGCAAGCGCCAGGCGGTCGCCAGTGCGGCGTAGTTCTCCACCATGCGCTTGGCACCGTCATCCTGTGCGCTGGCTGCGGAGCGGGTCATCAATTTTGTTCGCGCGGTGTGGTGCAGCTCACGTATGCGCAAGGGGTCCAGACCGGCGAGAAATTGAAGCCATTGGCGCACGGGGAAGCGCGGCAGGTCAGCGGGTAGCATTTCGCCTTTTCGGCCCGTTAACTGGGTGCGAACAATTTTCCCCTGCAGGCTATCCACCGGCACATCTTCGCCGCCTAACAGCACGGGCGCGCTGAGCAAGAATTCCGTCATATCTCCGCCGCGACGGGTGACAGAGTACTGGTAGGTTTCCTGCAGTAGTGCAACGGCTTTGTCGATAACGTCCTGTCGGCGAGCGGACAACTCTTCCCACCCTACGGGGTGGCTGGTGTGGGAAACGCTCGTGACCAGGCGGAACTCCGTAGCCAGGCTTTGGCCACTGAACATCGTGAATGCCACAGTGCCCTCCATGGCTTTTGTCAGCGTGGTTTTCCCCGCGCCTTTGTCCGCCTGCAACACCATGTGTGGCCAAAACCCCAAGTAAGCTTTCAGGTGGCATCCCAAAGACCATGTGAGAAGTTGAGCAGCGGCGTTGTTGCCCATGGTGTGCTGGTAGGCGTGAATCACGCGGGCAGCGTCGCTCACTGGGCCTGCCGGGAAGGTCAGGTTGTGATAAGGGCACTGCTTCTCTGGCTCGGAGAAATAGCAGTCGGTGCCTTCGTTCACTGTGGGTTTTCCATCGCGATAGCACAGACCGACGAAGTTGGCCGCCTTCCGTGCCCCTATGTCCGTGGCGCGCTCCCACAAAGTGAGCAGACGTGAGAACGGCTGCGGCCGAAAGATCGGGCCGAACTTGTTCCAGTTGGTGATGTTGTGCAGGCCATCGTCACTCATTACTCGGCGCAGTAAGGTGTTACCGTGTCGTGGGATTTGCACGGCAGCGGCAAAAACGGTGGTAGGCTGCGCATCTTCGCCTCCGGCCATGGTGGCATTTGCACTGGCAATGGTGATACGGGAGAGCGCCGCAATGCGAAAACCGCATACGTCCTCAAAGGCTTTGTTTTGGTTGCCTTCGTTGTCCTGGGTGATCTTCACCAAGCTCGTGAAGTCCGGCTTGGTTCGATACTTCCAGTACACGGAAAAGTCATGCGGAGGTAAGTAAATACGGGGGCGACCATTGGATACATACTGGTCTTTATCATCGGTGCCGGGTAAGCCGGGAATGAGCCATGGCTCTACGCGCTCAATGGCGATCCGGGTGGAGAAGGCGCCATGCGCTTTTAAGTAGTCGTTCAGGTCATTGATGTTTTCCCACTCGGTGGTGCAGTAATCCACCATCATGGCGGGAATATTTATACTGGTCAGAGCCTCGTGAATTTTCCATGCCGCTTCCGGGCCGGGCCGTTGGCCTTTCTTGGGGCCACTTTCAATCGGGGCATCATTATCAAAGCACAGAATAACGCGCTTGCCCTTGAGAAAACTCCAGTCAACATCGGTGTTCGCTGTACCGCGCACGGCCAGTGCAGCAAAACCCTTTTTACCGCCCCAGGAAGACTCCGCACTTAAGGCGTTAATTGCGCTCTCCACAACCAGCACCGTGTGAGCCTTCTTTAATCGAGTCCAGCAACTGGTCCAAAGGACACCAGATTTATCACCCTGGCTCTTGGTTTTCAGGTCACCATTGAGCGATGGGTCCAGATACCGATAATCCACACCACGCACCACACCGTTCAATGGATCGCGGCAGATGAACGCTACCGCTGGTCCACCGTAACCCAGTTGCCCGGGCTCCTTTTGTGCACTGGTGTAAGTACTGAACCCGACAGCACGGCGAGCGATGGCGGTGTTTACCACGGTGGACTCTAAGCCGCGCTCTTCAACCAGATACTTTATGGCCCGGGCGGTATCTTTCAGACACTGCTGGGCGATATATTCAATGGTGCTGAGCTTGGTGTTGCTCCCGGAATTGGCTGCGGGCTCGCTGGGCAAGTTGTACCACTCTCGAACCCGTTTAATGGCTGTGAATTCATCGCATTGATCCACAAACGCAACCAGGTCAAAGCAGTCACCGCCTTCGTCGCCGCTAAAGTCTTTCCAACGTTGAACCCCATCGCGCCCGTTGTAAATGGAGAGGGACGGAGAGCTATCCGCATGGTGGGGGCTGCGGTAATTGCCAGACGGGTCTGGTCGTTCAAGGCCCAGCTTTTCGGCCAGGTCGTGCAGATCCACCCGGCTTTTGACTTCATTGAGCTGCATGGTTGTTTTTCCGATCCCAGATAGTCTTCAAATGCGTTTTTACAAGGGGAGCCAGGTGAACAGGCACTTCGTTAAGCCGTGCGCGCCGTTCGGGCAGAGAGGGCAGCGCGGCGACTTCCTGCGCCCACTCGCGTGGTGCCTTTTCGCGGTTGGGCGTCATGCGCCTACCGCCATAAAACCGGGGCCGCTGAACTGGTCCAGCTCGACAATGTAGCGGGCGATGGCGGAGTAGCGTTCACGGGTGTGCCCGTTGGCGAAGGCTTCGGCCACACCAGGTACAAACAACTGACCTTGAGGGCTACGTCGCGCGGTGGCCGTGATTCGACGACGGACCAGCGCATCTTCCCCTACGGCCAACGGAATGTGCTGTCCGGGCGTGTAAGTGCCAAAGTGAATCGCCCCGTTAGGGGCGCAATGAGCGTGAGTGCGGGCGGTGGCTTTCATGGTATTGGCCTCAATGCAGCGTGGGCTTGCCGTCGGTGCGGCCTGGCGTTGAGGGTTGGCTCTGTTGTAGCCCATCCAACAAGTCCCGCAAGGTGAGCACCACGCTTTGTGCCGGGGTGCGAATCACCAGCAAGTTATCGGTGGTGGCCGCCGTATCGATAAAGTGCCCCGCGGGCACCTGTTGGCTTTCCCAGTCGGCCAAGGCTCTCCAAGCCAGCAGCTCGGCCCGTTCTCTCGGGATTCCTGCCATTTGTATTAAGCCGTCGCGGCAGCGAGCGACCACCTGGCGTCGGTTGCTATGGCGGCGCATCTCACCGGCGAGCAACGTGGCGGCCAGCAGTTCAGGGTTGGGGTGTTGAGTGTTGGCGCTCATGGTGGGCTCCTATCGTTTGAAAATGTCCAACTGGTCCCGGTCGGGGTCGTTGGGGTTTTTAGTCTTTGGCCTGGCTCGTACCGGTAGTGCCACAGCGGCGTCGGGCAGCAGGTAAGGTGTTTCGGGCAGTGGTGCCGGAGTCGTGCTATCGCTTTTGGCCGAAGGCGTGAGCGTGGCCAGCAACTCCACCGAATAACGGCCTCGCCAGCCGCAGTGCTCAATGTTCTGGCACTCAACGATGCCATCGCGATACAGCGGCGTGATGGGTCGACTGGTGCGAATGCGAGCGGCCTCCCCGCAGAAAGGGCAGCGCAGTCGGGATTTTTCGGGGGCTTGAAGGGGCGTCGGCATAGCGGCTATCTCCCTATTGCTCCGGGTAATGTGTGGTTTTGGTGGTGGCGAGCCCTTGCTCAATGAAGCGCCGGCAGATTGAGGACATGCTGCGGTCTTCCCGTTCGGCGAGTGTTTCTACCGCTGATCGAGACTCAGGAGGGAGGGTGACCATGACGTGCGTTTTTGGCGCCCGATTGCTGGTGTTTTTGGTGCTCATGTCTTAAAGTTCCTTCAAAGGTTGAAGATAAGGCAATTATGGGAACAAAAGTTCTCTTTTGCAAGGAGATTTTGTGAATCAGAGTTCTCTTATGGCCCCTAGAATTAAGGAAGAGAGGTTACGGCTGGGTCTTAACCAAGCTGAAATCGCCCATGAGACGGGTGTTTCCCGTGAGATGTGGGGCAAATATGAGAGGGGGCAGGCCACCCCCGGAGGAGAAGTATTGTTCGCTTTTGCAGCGGCAGGGGCCGATATACAGTACATCATGACAGGGAATCGAGTTTCTGCGCCTTCCCTATCCCCTCGGGCCTCCGCCCTTCTTGATAATTACCAACAGCTTTGCGATGACGATCAGCGAGCGTTGGAACGTTTAGCTAGTGCGATTCAGAAACCGACGGCAGGCGTGAAGACCGGATAATTGTAAATGTTTGCTGGACTGTTTCAGTTAATCTTATCCTTCTAGGAAACTTAAAAATTAAGGAGCTTAATATGGAATTTAATAGTCTTCCGGTGTTAGACCTATATCTTGATCCTGATAATCCCAGACATGAGCCTATTAAGGATCAGCCGAAAATAATGGAGGAGCTAATAGCAAAAGAGAAGGTTAAAAGATTAGCTAGGAGTATCGCGGAAGAGGGTATTAATCCGTTGGAGCTTTTTGCTGTTGTAAAAGATAAATCTGGCAATAAATTTGTTATTGAAGGCAATCGAAGAACCTGTGCGTTATTAGCTCTGAACGACCCGGCCCTTGCGCCAGCAGGAGAGCGGAAATACTTCGCTAAACTAGCTCAAGGTAGCGAGGCCATTCCCGATAAGGTTAATGTGGTGGAGTTTTCTAGTAAAGATGAGGCAAGAATTTGGCTTGAGAGGCGGCATAATGGGGAGCAGGATGGTGCAGGGTTGGTCCCTTGGAAATCTGATCAGAAAGCCCGCTTCTTTGGTGGATCAAACAATAACGCATTGGCAGTTAAATTGCTGGATTACGCAGTAAAGGAGGGACTTATAACTGATGAAGATCGTCAAGGAAGGATATTGACCACTGCTACTAGGTATCTCGGCAACCCTGTCTTTAGAGACACGATTGGTGTGTCTTCAGGAAGGTCTGATCCAGAAGTAAAAATATCTGTAAAGAAAGAAGCTTTTAATAAGGTTCTTGGGAGGTTTTGTAAAGATTTAGTTACGGCGGGCGGAGGTGTAAGCTCGCGGTCAAAAAGTAAAGATTGGGTTGAATACGCTAGAAAGCTGAAAAAGCAAGGTATTGCTCCTAAAGTTGATGATCATACCGAAGAGTATTCATTAAGTGATGCTGCCGGTTCTAAATTAAAAACAAAAAAAAGAAAGCGAAATTCTCCTAATCCAGACTCGAGAAAAACCATTGTAAGCTCTGATTTTTCCGTTAAAATTAATAACAAAATTCTCAGTCGCGTATGTATTGAGCTGAAAAGGTTGGATTGCGATGAGTTTCCCTTTGCTGCGTCGGGAGTGTGTCGGTCCTTCTTGGAGGATGTGTACAGGTATTATCATGAAAAGGTCATAGGGAAAAGGCATTCAGGAAAAATGAATGAAGTTCTGGCGGCAAATATAAAACAGATTGAAAGTATAAAGGAATCCCTTACTCATGAGCAGCACAAGGCTTTGGGCGCGCTAAGGCGTGTGAACTCAAATGAGAATCATGTCTTTTCCCCAAAAACCCTAGGAGCATTTGCCCATGCTTCTCATACGCCGGATTCCAGACAGCTAAAAAGAGAGTGGGACAACGTATCGGCAATTGTTGAATTTATGGTTGACAAGGTGTGGCCGTAATTGATGGGTTTTGTTAGAATTCCGTTATTTCCCAGCTTGGAAAAGGATTCATCTATGTCAACCACATCCTCTCCACTTCGTTATCCTGGTGGGAAGTCATCTATAATCGAGATGGTTTCAACAATTATTAAAGCCAATAAGTTGGAACGAGGTTCCTATGTAGAGCCCTATGCAGGTGGGTGTGGGCTGGCTCTTAATTTAATGTTTAAAGGTTATGTGCATGAGATACATGTCAATGATATCGACAGATCTATTTGGGCTTTTTGGGATGCTGTGCTAAATAATCACAAAGAATTTATTGAAAAAATAAAAAATACGCCAGTTACATTAGACGAATGGCGAAAGCAGCGTGAGATATGGGAGGAAAAAGAGTGCTCAGATTTTGATTTAGGATTTTCAGCTTTTTATTTGAATAGGACGAATAGGTCAGGGATTATCTGTAAAGCAGGAGTTATTGGGGGGGTGGCTCAAGATGGACCTTATAAAATTGATTGTCGTTTTAATAAAGAGACGTTAATTTCAAAAATTGAGCGAATTAATAAGTACCGGCACCGTATACACTTGTCCAATTTGGATGCAGTAGAATTTATAAGAGAGTCTGATAAATATTTGCCGGAAAATAGTTTCTACTGTATAGACCCACCCTACTATGATAAAGGGTCAACCCTTTACACCAACTTTTATGAACATGACGATCACAAGGACTTGTCGAACGAGATAAAGGGTCTCGAAAGATCTTGGATTCTAACTTATGATAATGTCCCAGAAATAAGGAGGCTTTATCGTGGGCGAAGAATATACACTTTTGACATTAATTATGTGGCTGCAAAAAAAAGGGTAGGCTCTGAAATTCTAGTAGCGGGTAAATGGGTGAAAATTCCTAATTCGTTGGATGTAAAAAAAGTTGCATGATATGAGCCGTGAGGTAAGCTCACGACTAGTATAAGTATTTTGGCTCGGGCTTTACTGCAATATGAAACCTGCTCTCTCCTCGTTAACTGTTAAAATAAAAATGGGGCGTTTTCTCGCCCCATTTTTATCTGTGGTAATTGTTTTAGGCGCAGTCGGATAAGTCATCTGGAGATGGCGTCTTATCATCTGAATTTTTAGGGTCAGATATCTCTGAATGGAGTTCCCTTACAATTCGCTTAAGCTCGGCATCTACAAAACGACGTAAGATCTGCTTCATTAGAGGCTGATATCCTATGCTGTGGAAGTCGGCTATCATTTTTAGCTCTTCCAGCAAGGCTGGCTGCATTCTAATAGAAATAGTTTTAAGGCCTACAGCCGCGCTCACCGCTTCTACGCTAAGTTCAGACAAAGAAGCATGTTTTTCCTCAGAGCCGAGTACGCCTTGCTCCCAGTTTTCCGGTGTTCCTTCGAACTCTTTTGTCTTGGACATGGTAAGTTCACCTCGTTTCTTACATTAATTGCTGACTAATTTGCTGTATAAACGCTTTTTTGTTTCGTCAGCATCATAGGCTGTTTTGATAACAACCGTTTCATCAATATACATAAAGGCTATAAAAAGCCATCTTCCATTATCTGTTTGCTCAACAAACCACTGGGTGGGAGGGTTTGTTTTGTGGGTTTCTCTGTTATCGGTTAAAAAACCCTTCGACACATTGGCGAAGCATTCCAATACTTCAGAACACTTAACGTTGTGTTTGACCTTAAGCTTA
This sequence comes from Marinimicrobium sp. ARAG 43.8, assembly GCF_050113635.1. Classification (NCBI taxonomy): domain Bacteria; kingdom Pseudomonadati; phylum Pseudomonadota; class Gammaproteobacteria; order Cellvibrionales; family Cellvibrionaceae; genus Marinimicrobium; species Marinimicrobium sp. ARAG 43.8. Next base: position 595,347 of record NZ_JBNJLT010000001.1, on the reverse strand, counting down.
CTTTGAATTGATGGGTCAATTTTGATGCCATTGGCCATAAGTTAAGCCCCGTGAAGTCCATGTATATACGCCCGAAGCCCCTGCCCGGATGCTTAATGTATATACAATGGGGATATACTTCAAGTATAACTGATTTTTTTCTATTTTCTGTGGTGTGGCACACATATGTGATTTTAAGCAATAATCGTGCCGATTTGTTGCTTTGGGCAACGTATTGCTGCCAAGGTGGAAATACGCTACAACATTACTTTGTCTCGGACTCAACTGAACTATTAAACCCACTCTCCATTAATCGATGATCCACGCGCAATACTATCCACCATTTTGCATCAATATCGTCCTTCCAACCCTGTAGCCGAAGCGGCGTTTCCACCTGTAGCGCCGCCTCCCCTCGCGCCAGCGTCAAGTTGAGCGTCGCTTTCCCTCGTTCCAGTCGTGCCCACTCTGCCGTGGCGGCGGTCATGGCGTCGTGCTCGGTCGCAAAGGTTTCCGGTAGCTCGGTGGCCTTCTCGGGGCTGCCCGCGACCACCCATTCGTAACGCCCACCATCTATATCGTTCCACTTGGCACGCACTCCGGTGTAGGCGTCACGTTCTATGTGGGAGTAGCGGTGCTGGTCGGTGTCGCGCCGCTGAATCGTTACCGGGGGGAGGTCGGCCCCAGACAGGGTGGTGGCTTGAGCTTTGGGGATGAATAACAGTCGGTTTTCTTTGACCGATACGAGAGCGTCATAAGGTTTGCCGATGCGTGTCAGGAAGTTCAGGTCGCTCTCTGCCGTTTGCTGCGGGGACGGTAGCCTAACCCCGGACAGGCGAGGTGAGACGACCGCTTTCAGGCCATGTTCTGCCGCGATTTCCTGCACCAGCTCACCGATGGTTACCCGGTACCAACTACGGGATTTTTTGCCGGGTAGATCGTCGCGCAGGTTGGCACTGCGGGCGCGTATGGTCAGTTGGTCGGGCGGGCCGCTGTGCTCGGTTTCATCCACGGTAAACAGCCCTTTATCTATTAAGGGCTCGCCTTCCCAACCGATGGCCACTTGAATCTCGGCGCCATGCGGTGGGATACCCAGCTGGTTATCGTGGTCGCTGAGTATCAGGTTCATGGTATCGGCTTCGTCGCCACTGTTCTCGGTAATTGCCAAGCTGATTAGCCGTCCATTGACGGTGGGCGTAATGTCTTCGCCATTGACGACCAGACGATAGCGCGGAGCGGCGTGTGGGTATGGGTTCATAGCCGGGTAACCTGCTCTAACGCCCCGCTCAACGTATCTCGCGCACGATTCAGCGGGGCGGCCAGTAATCCGCTGGCGGCCAGTAAACCGGCGTTGGTGGCCGTGCCGAGTAAGTCCAGACGTTTTTCATCCACGCGGGTTAACGCTATGGAAAATTCGATTTTCTTAGGGACTCCGTCGCGGAAAAATTCGCTGCTGGTTTCACTGACGGATGTAACGGCCCAGAATCCATACAGCCGTCCGCTGCCCTCAATGAGAGGCCAGGCTTTACCCTGGTCACCCATGGTACGAATGAGATCCAAACTGAGGCGGCCACCGGTGAGTTCCGGATAGAGCGTACCGCTTAGGGTAATAGTGTCTTCACCCGGCCCCAGGTATTGGTAGGCAGGGCGTTGACCAACGCGGTTTTGGCTGTTGTGGCGCCACTCTGTTTGCCGCTGTAGCTGTTGGTAAGGCGCGGTGTGGATCTCAAAGACGAAAAAACCCAGTGTCATCATCATGGCTGTTTACCGGTCGTAAAGTGCGGAGCGGGAACGGGCGGCGCGTTGTCGTTCGCGTTCATCCAGCAGGCGTTCAACTTGTTGGGCAATGGCCATTTCACTCATGCCGGGAGCGGCGTGAATGTGAATTTCAATACGCTCACCGGTGGCTGTCGGTGCTGGTTGGGTTCGGCTGATAGGAGGGCGAGTGTCCCACTGCATATCGGCGGCCACCGGCATGGCCAGCGCACCGGTAAGGGCTACACCTGCCCCGGCTGCAGTAATGCGTTTGGTGAGGGTGTCCACCTGGTTCAGTGTTTGCCGGGTGTTTCTGTCCAGCCCTTGTTGGTAGCCCGCCAAGGTGTCGTGGCCGAAGCTGGCGAAGACTCGGCTTGGGGAGTTGATGCCCAGCTTTTCTTTGAACCAGCCAATGGTGCTGTCGGCGATGTCGGACACTGCCTTTTTCACATCGCCGAATTTACTGACGATGCCGGAGACCAAACCGTTAATGAGTTCTGCTCCAAACTCTGTAAAGCTGGCGGGAAGGTCAAATTCAAAGTAACGGAGCACACCGGCAAACGCCTTGTAGAATAAGCCGATTGGGCTCCAGTCCAGAATGACTTTGCCGATGGCGGCCAGGCCGTCCAGCGTCCACTCTGTCATGCCCGACCAGCCACCTTGCCACGCTTGCTTTAAACCCGCCCAGAATGATTGGATGCCGATACTGATGGTGGTCCAAAGCCCAGAGAACCATTCACTGAGCGGTTCCCAGTCGCGCCAAATCAGGTAAGCGCCACCGGCAATGGCGGTAACCAATAAGCCAATGGGGTTCATTAGCAGTATGCGCCCGATCCACAGCAAGGCCTTGCCGGTGATGATCAATGCTTTGCTGAGTAAGCGCAGAGTTGCAGGAATAGCCAGCAGCACTCGCCCAAAGCCGGAGAGCGCCATCATGGAGGTGCCCAATACAATGGCCAGAGGGCCGAGCACGAGTAGTACCAGCGTGACACCTGCGGCAATTTTGGCCAGCCGGGCGGCCAGTTCTGGGTTCTCTTTTACCCACGCAGAGATACCTCTTACTGTTTCGGTAAGTGACTGAATGAAGTCACGCAAAGGGCCGTTGTTCACATCGCTCACAGTGATGCCAACTTCTTCCCAGGCACTGCGTAGGCTTTTGAGATCTCCACCGAGGTTGTCAGCGCGTACAGCCGCCATAGCGCTATTCTCGCCCTGAACATTTTGCAGCTGTTTAAGTAGCTCCGATACGCCGCCCGAACCTTGCTGACGGATCAGCTCCGCCATGCCGGAACCGGCCTCATCCCCAAAAATTCGTTTGAGGTAGCTGGAGCGCTCTACGTTGCCCATCTTCTCTGTGGCCCATGACACATCATCCAGAATTGCCATGATGTCTCGCATGTTGCCGCTTTCATCGTCTACCCGGAGGCCGAGTGCATCCATGGCTTTACGCGCTTCGCCGCGCGGTGCAGAAAGACGGCTGAGCATGGCGCGAAGTGTGGTGCCTGCCTGGCTCCCTTGAATGCCGATATTACCCAATAGCCCGGCAAAGGTGGCCGCTTGTTCCAGCGACACGTCCAGCCCTTCAGCCTGGCCGAGGTACTTCATGGTTTCACCAAGCATTTCCAGATCAACATTGGCGCGGCTGGCGGTACCGGAGAGCACATCGGCTACACGCTGCATGTTGCCTTCGGTTTCCGGGTCGATTTTGAACGCGCTGCTGATGTTGGAGGCGATGTCTGCGGTGCGAGCCAGGTCGGTGCCGTTAGCCAGGGCCAAGTCGAGCATGTCGCGCATGGAGGCGCGTATGGCCTCCGGTGTAAACCCGGCTCGGGCGAGAAACGTTTGTCCGGCGCCGACTTCGGTGGCGCTGAATGCCGTGGATCCGCCCAGCTCTCTGGCCTGATCGCGAAGCATGGTAAAGCGAGGGTCGTCGCGGTTCAGTCGTGCAACGGCCTGCAATTCGCTCATTTGTTGGCCGTAGCTAATACCGGGTGCAATCAGGTCCACCATACGCTGCCCAGCGGCGCGGCCCATCATCATCGCCCCGGCACCATGGGCGGCCACGCTCATGCCAGCACGGTGGAGGCCACGCATTTTTGCCACACGGTTTTGATAACGCTCCTGGCTGGCAGTGAGCTGATCAAGCCGGTTTTTTTGCTGGGTGAGTGAGGTTTTAAGCGCGTCACTGTCGGCTCGCAACCGCCGGGCGCTCTGGCCCATTTGATCAGTGTTGACGCCAGCGGCTTGCAGACGTTGGCGCAGAGGATCCAGCCGGGCAGTCAGTTGCTGTTGGCGGCGAGTGAGTTGTTCAACCTGGGTACGGGTGTTCTTGGTACGGTCCCGATACCGTTTAAGTGTTTGAGATGACTTGGAGTGCGCTTGCTCCTGGTTGCGTAGGCTGATGGTGGCTTTTTCGTACTCACGCCTGAACTCTTCGCTTTCGCCTTTACCGGAGACCAAGGCTTTAGCCAGCCGGTTATGGTGACGCCTGGCGTTTTGCAAAGCGCTTTGAATACCCTGATGTGCCACCTGCTGTTTCTTCAGGGCTTCGGTGTGTGCGGCTTGGCTGGCTCGGCTTTGTTCCAACCGGGAGCGGTTGGCTCTAAGGTGAGCGTTGACCTCCCGTAGGCTACGCAGGTCTCGCGCGGCGTTATCCACCTGTCGAAGTTGTTGGCGAGTGCTTCGCAAGGCCTCAGCGGCCCGGCTACTGCTTTGGGAGGCACGTTTCAGCGGGCCGGTGACTTTATCGACGGCACTCAGGACCAGCTGTAGCTGTAGGCGGCGGTCCATTTACTGGACCCGCCGATAGGGTGTTACCGGGGTGGTTCGCTCCGACGAATGGCGGCCAGCTCGCGCTGATGTTCGAGAGCCAGTCTGGCTTGCTCCTGCTCGAAGGCGGCCTGTTCGGCCTGGGCCTGGTGCAGTGTGTTCAGAGATGTTGAGGGGGAGGGTTCGCCGCGCTTGAGCAAAGCGCGTGCGCCAGCGGCCAAAAGGCTGCCAGCGCCCAACGCGCTGCCGATCAGTACGGCGATAAACAGGCCCAGTAATGACCAGGCGATGAAAGTGCCCATGGTGTAACGTCCATAACAACCAATGTTTGACCACTATAGCATTCATGAATCGTCTGCTCCACTACGCAGGCGGGCCTGCTCTCTCCAGTCCATTAGCTCGTGCAGGGGCATGGTGTGCATCTGCTGTGGCCCCCAGTGAAAGATGGCGGCAATGTCCGCCATGGCGTCGTCTACTCGGCGAGGAATGCGTCCGCTCTCGCCGATTTCGGCAGCAAAAAACCATTCACCTCCATACCAATTTGAGTCAAGTCACTCGGCGCCATTTGGCGCACATCGGCTTCGGCAATGCTGGGCGTGGCAATGCGTGGTACCAGCTTGCACAGCGCCGTCACGTCCATCTGCATAAGGTCGTACAGGTTTAGCCCACGCAGCTCGCCGCTGGCGGGCTTGCGCAGAGTGAGGGTGGTAATGTCATTGCCGCCCCGGGGAATGGGCTGATCCAGTGTGATGGTGTTGGAAGCATCGGTTTTGGTTTTGGTGCTCATGGTGTTGTCTCTTACTGGGGTGGAGAAAGTCAGCCGGGCAGAACCCGGCCAGTGAATTACAAGCCGGTAGCGCGGCGGCGTTCAGCCATCCGATCAACGCCATCCGGTCCGATAAACACGTTGCCTGGCACATCAATTTCCAAAAAGGTTTGGCCATCGATCACCAGCTTGTAGTAGCTGCATGTGGTGACGACTTTGATTTCATTGTTCTCGCCGGCTTTGGCCGTGCCCATGTCAATCTCGCGGTGGCGGCCTCGAACGATAACGTCCGCAGAGGTGGTTTCTCCGGTATCGTCACGCACGTAAGCACCGGAAAAACGGAGCAGGCTGTGGTCCGGTGCCGTCGCACCATAACCGTCGAAAATGCTTTCGATCAGCCCCGCAGCGGTCCACTCGAACTCGATTTTTTCCTGCCCCATATCAATTTCCAGCGTGCCGTCCATACCACTGCCCCGATACTCCTCCATTTTTCGGGTGAGCTTGGGCAGGGCGAGTTCAGCAATTTGGCTCTGCCAGGCTTCGCCGTCGCCGAACAAGTTAAAGTCGCGGAGTTTTTTGGGAAGTGCCATGATGGGTTACCTTGGTATTGTCAGTAAAAAGGGCGCCGCGAACAGCGCCGTAAGCGGCTGGTTAGGCGCGAACGCTGGCTGCAAAATCGACCAGGTAGCGGTCAGTAATACGCTGCCGTAGTTGAAGATTTTCTAGCGGTGGCACGGGTGTGTAGTCGTAGTCAATGTAGAGCTTTCCCGCCTTGAGGGTGTCCGAGGTGTTCACTTCATCATCGAACCAGGCACCGCCGTCAATGATCAGACCGAGCGTTTTCAGGCTGCGCATCTTGGCGTTGATACCTTCGAGAATGTCTTTGGCCAAGGAGGGGTGCATGGGTTTGTCGACGGCCCAGAAGTGTGCTTCGGCCATGGTGTCGGCTAGTACCTGGGCGGTACGGGCGTAGTTTTCAAAGGCGAACAGCGGGTCGTCTGAACAGGTGCGGCTTCCCCAAAAGCGAAAGCCTTCACGGTTAATCAGCGTGGTGATGTCGGCTTCGTTCAGGTATCCGGCATCGGTGCTGGGGTCTTGCAGATCAAAGAACACATCTTTACTAATGCCGGTCACACCGTTTACCGCCACGTTGGATAGGGTTTTGTGCCAGCCAACGGTTTGATCAATCTTGGCGCGCAATCCCAGTGCGTAAGCTGTTGCATCGGCTTCTACAGTGCTTTGACTGGTGGTGTTGAACGCTTCAAAGTTTGGCCAGAGCAACATTAATTCACGTGCTGCAAAACCTTCGCGATACATGGCAGCTTCTTCCATGGAGTCGCAGTTATGGCAGCTTGCATAGGCGAAACCGCGTAACTTTTGTGCGATGCTGACCAGCTCAGGTGTTACGTTCTCGGTATCCAGGCCGGGCGCGCCCAGAATGCGGGGCTTAATACCAAAACGTTGCTCGGCTGCCAATAACGCTTTCAGCCCGGTTTTCTTGCCGTCAACTACATCGCCGATAACATTGGCTTCTGTTTCGGCGCTGTCTTCTCCCTCGGCCACCCGGACTACGACTGTCATTGGGCTGGTTTGTGATGCTATAGCACTGAGTGTGCGGGCGAGAGTGCCTTGTGTGCCAGCTTCACCGGATGCAGACAGTGGATCGGTGACCAGTACCGGCGTATTGAGTGGGAACTTCTGCTCGTTCGCGTCGGCAGCGGTGGCCACCAAACCAATAACAGCCGTGGAGGGTGTGCGAATGGTGCGCGTGCCTTCGTTGATTTCGATAACACGCACACCGTGGTGATAAGAGTCGGGCATGGTGGGCTCCTGAGTAATGAGTGCCAAAAAGGCGATGTCAGAGCCATGGTCATGCACTACGCGCGCGGGGGAAAGTGCGCGCGGGTGTGTCTGCGGGGTTTACAACACTTCAGTATTCTGAAGGCTGATTGCTGTCTGGCGTGAGGTCGGATGGGGAAAAGTTCAAAATAAAACCTTCGTCAATCCCGAAATCACCCGAACACAAGCGAGCCCATATTTGATTGCCTGTGGATGCCGTATCCCCTTGGCCAGCAATGTACTCGACCCATTCCCAGTCGGATCCAATACCGTCTCCCATCTTAATTTGAACTTGACACTGAACAATGCTGCTGGTGATCTTTTTGGGGTTTATAATCTGGCCTATCGCTGTCATGACGTTATCCTATTCGTTGCATTAAAAAGGCTTCGCTGGCCGTGCCTGATCCGCTTGCTCCTCGGCAGCGCCAAGTTCCTAAAAGGATATGACTGCTTGATGTAGCCGCGCTGATATCAATGGTGTAGCACCGAGTGAAATTTGAAGAGATGTAAACGCCCCGTGCTCCATTACGCGGGGGCAGCAGTGTTTCAGAATCTCGCGCGGCCAATACGGTATGTCCGACAGGAAAACTTCTTTCGGAATCTCCGGTTGCACCAGTGAAGCGCACATAGCGGCTGTCGTGATCACCGCTACCTCGATGATCATTCATCGCTTTAGCCTGCAACACAATAGATGTGCTGGCACTGGTCCGGCTAGACGTGGTTGAAGGGTTTTGCTGGGCGCCGCTTTGAATTCCGTTTAATTTTGATTTGTCGCTATTGCTCATAAACCCGTTTGCGGAAGTGGTGGCCACACCATGGCTGTGAGTACTGGGTGAAAAAGTAGTCGGCTTGCCGCTGATCTCATTCCATGCATGCGTGTGAGAAGACGCAGGGAACGAAGTGGGTTTTCCTGACACTTCAGCCCAGCTTGGCCAACGAGTGGCGGTGGCCGGTTTGCTGGTAACCTCTGACCAGGGGTGGTTGTGCGAGCTGGGTGGAAAAGTCGCCGGTTTGCCAGACACTTCTTCCCATGATGGCCACCGTGTCGCTTGAACGGGCTTGCCGGTTACTTGATCCCACCCGTGGGAGTGCGACTCGGGCGGAAAGCTGGTGGGCTTATCGCCGACTTCATTCCATTCAGGCCAGCGGGTTGCTTGCTGTGGTTTTCCGGTTATTTCGTTCCATGAGTGGTTGTGCGCGGAAGGTGTAAACGTCACCGGCTTTCCAGATACTTCAGCCCATTTGGGCCAGCGTGTCGCATGATCGGGTTTATTGCCAATAGTATTCCAGTCGTGTGCGTTTTCTTCTTCACGGTGGCGGTTAATGGCCTGGCGGGTTTTGCGAGCGGTCATGGCCTTGCGGTCGTTCTCCCCTGCAATCGCCTCTGGGGTATCGGCCAATTGCAAAACGCCCGGCACGATTTCGGTGCCTGGAGGCAACAAAAAGCCGGTGCCGCCGAAACTCAGGCTTTCGACATTCACGGTGGTGAACGCTGCATCGACGCTGAGCAGCATCATGCTTCGTGCGTTTTTCTCCAGAATGGGTGCGTCAGTCTGGGAGTAAACGGCGAACAGTACACCGGTATTGGTAACCAGACCGAACTCACCCAGTGAGTACACGGCGGTGCTTTCGTCCCTAACGGTAATATGGATTAAATCATCGGCCACGGCAGAACCGCCAAAGGTGTCCAGTTGCGCTATTTCATCAACCAATTCGGTTTGTTCGTCGGTGGGTTCATAGCGCGCGGCACCGATGGCGATCTTGGTGATGGTCAGTGGCAAGGTGCCGCTGTTCTCCGCATTGATCAGGGCTTGCCGACCTGCGTTGGTGACGCGAAGTGTTAAGGCGTTACTCATGTTCGTTTAACTCCAGGCGATGATAGGTGGCGGCGCGGGCCACGGCGGCAATACCGATGTTCAACCGCGCGCTGACACCGGCAGTAACAGTGAAGTAGGAGCGAACGGGTTTGTTCCTCTGTACCTCATCAATAATGTCTTGCTGGAACTCGGCGGTGACGGGCTGATCGCCCATTGAATTGGCATTGATGGTGACACGGAAGCTGTGCGGCGGTCCGGGTGGATTGCTTTCCCAGCCTTCCCGTAACGCGACGGACGCGCCGAAGGCTTCAACCGTTTCTCGAACGCTCAGCGCCGTCCCTTTGCGGCGTTTAATATTCACCGCATTGCGTAGCAGCGAGCGCTTGACGCTGGCGGGCCAATAGCTTTTCCAGGTATCCACACCCAATGACCAGGCTAACCAGGGCAGAAGGGCCTCGGGGCAAGTGTCTGGGTTCCACAGGTTACGCAGTGGCGTTTCCACACGGGAGAGTCGCGCGGTGGTTTCCGCGACGGCGCGCTCCAATGACGTGGTGGCGGGTGGTAACAGGCTCACGTGGCCACTCCGCCGTGTTCAATGTCAATGTCGGTGCAGTGGGCGGCTTGCGAGCCCGTGCAATTAATATCGGCGCTGGGCGTTTGTATTTCCACTCGCTGAACACCAGCGACGTGTAATGCGGCGTAAATGCCTGAGCGGGTGATCGCTCGCCCCAGCCGTTTATTCTCGGTGACGTAAGTGGTTATGTTCTGTTGAGCGGTAGAAAGTACGACGTCGGTGTCCGGCCCGGGATAGGTGTAAAGCTGAGCGTTGACCTGGTACGGAAGAATGTCAGCGCCGCGCGCGTTGACTCTATCGGTCATTGGGCGAAGGTCTTCCGCGCTGAGAGCAAGGCCAACGGCATTCACCAATTCTGAATCGGGGTGGCCGTCGCCGTCGCGCGACAATATGTTGATAACAACATCGCCAGGCATAGGCTGCTCCAGCCCCGCATCGTAATCCACTTGCAGCACAATGCTATTGGGCGGTAGTTGAGCCAGCAGCGCTGGCTCTACCTCTGCCTGGCTGAATGTGGGTGCATCGGCTGTGGCGTCCAGTATGCGGCCATCAACGGACAGCGCATGGTAAACGTAGGCGCGCTCGGGGCCAGCGGTGCTGAGTCCATCCAGCGCTAATTGAATGCGTAAACGGAAGTCTTCGTCGGTTTCATACGTTGGTGGCACGGGCGGCGTGGCGGTGTTGTCGCCGGGAGCCGTGACCAAGCGCTCCACACCCAGTAGCACACCGAGGTTGTCCAGGTCGCCGTTCAGAGCATAGGCCAGCATGACGGCACGGGCCGCTTCATTCACACGTTGGCGAACGAGCATTTCCCGGTAAGCGCATACTTGTACCAGTTTGGTGAGCGGTTCGGACTCTAATGCCAGCACGTCCGCCAACTGTGGATCGCGAGCAATGAGATCATCGCAGGTATCGTTAAAGAGGGTTTCAAAGTCCAGCTCTTCCACCACATCGGGTGCGGGAATACGGGATAGATCAATGGGGCCTTTGCTACTCATGCGGATTGTCCGTTGGGTAAGGTGAGTGCCAGTTGGGCGCGCTCGGTGGTGCCGGTATCCAGCCGAACCAGTTCAACCGTTAACTGGGCGGTGCCAGGGCGTTCGGCATTTACCGCACGGCTGATTTTCTCCACCTGCACGCGGGGTTCAAACTGGGCAATGCTGATGGCGGCAGCGGCGTAGCTTTGCAACAAGGTGGTGGCATTCAGTGGCTGGTCGATTAAGTCCGGTAGCAAGGATCCGTAGTCACGCCGCATAGTGCGGCTGCCCACCGGGGTGGCCAGAATGTCGGTCAGGCTTTGGCGGATATGGTCAATGCCCTGTAACGCTTTCCCGGTTTTTGCGTTCATGCCGCGCATAGATTACCCAATGTTGTACTGTCCGGCGCTGCTGCCATTGTCGATGGTGACTTGCGCGTTCGCCTGCAGGTGTTCCACAACGGCTTGTGCCAGAGCGCTGCACATGGCTTCGGTTTTGGCGTGTTCGTTATTGGTAACAAAACCCGCGTCAGCGAGTTTGGTGACCATTTCACCCGCCAGGGCACTGGCACTCATCGGCATGTTTATTTCCCCGCAAATACAGAGCTGGAACAGTCGGAGTGAGGCGCGCCGGTATAAGCGCAGATGTGTGCCCCGGTAACGACGCCTTTGCCATCGTTGAGCTTGATGTTCGGGCCACTGACGTTGATGTCTTTTTTGCCGGTCAGTGTAGTGGTGCCCGTCACGTTGGCTTGCAGGTTACCGCCAACTGTGGCCGAACAATTACCTTCTACTGTGAGCTGAACGCTGCCCTTTATGGTCAGGCTGAGCTGGTGCGTTTGGTGGTTGTACTCAGCAAAACTGCCATCGGGGTATTGGTGTCGGTGTACATCCGGGCTACGTGAGGGCGGTGGCTGGGTTCGGCTGGTCAGGCTGGCCAGGATGATGCCTTGATCAAGATCACCACTGGGGCACAACAGCAGTACCTGCTCTCCAATGACGGGAGGGTTCCACTCGTGGGTGTCGGCGGCACGAGAGGTGGTCCAGCGCACCCAGCCGGTCAGGTTCTCGCCGGTTTGGATCCGGGCGCGCTCGGCCTCGTGGTCCACCTCGGCCACAATGCCGGTGCGGATCAGGTTGTGCAGCAGGCGCATAACTTCGGTGATGTTTGTCATGCACCGGATGATGACACCCGCGCGCGTAACGCTCAGCCGCGCGCGGGTGTATCGGGGGCGGTTACAGCGTTAAGTTACGCACCGGGGCGGGGGACGCGAACAGTGTGCCACTCGCCGCTGTCCAGGCTATCGCTCAGGGGCTCTTCCACCAGGTGGAGAAAGCTGCATAAGTCATTGGGGGAAAGAGTGAGGTTGTCTTGGGTGATCACCCCGGTAATGTCCCGGAACAAGCGAAGGCTATCGCGGGCGGTTTGTGCCCGGTAAAAGCTATCTTCGCTGAGGCGAACGTCCATAAAAACCATATCGTCTGGGGCAGGTGCTGACGTGGCCACTGGTGAGTCTTCGGCGCTCAGAGCGGCTTTCAGCGCTTCCTCTTCGGCCAGCAGGGCTTTGTAGTCGGCGAGTTGGCGTTGTTCGTGCTCGGCGATGCGTTGGCGCAGGGCGGCCAGTTGGTCGGCGGGTGAGGTGGTGTGGGTGGACTTGGGTTTACGGGTGGGGTTGGTCATGGCATTTACCTTTCGTATTAGGGTTTAAAATCCGTCCACGCCGAGGCTAATCGGGTGGACGGAACTGTGCGGGTTAGCCTTACCGGAACGAAAGCAAACCGGCGCACCCGAAGGTGCCCCACACAGCCCGCCCATAACAAGGCTTGCCGTTTTTCGGGCACAAAAAAACCGCTGTTCAGCGGTGTGCCCGCTTTCATATTTCCAGGAGGCTAATCCTGACCGCTGGATTTGCCAGCGGTAGAATAAGTTTAGGACAAGTGGCGGGTGTTTACAATAGTAGTGCGATTCTAAACTGCTCGTCGGTTGAAAGTGCTTGTATGACCCTCTTTATTGTAGTTACAATTAGGGTATGCTGATTGACTACGACCCTCAGAAAAATAACCGCAATATCCAGGAAAGGGCACTGCCCTTTGATCGGGCGCGGGATTTCGACTTTGAAACGGCTCTCTTTAGCCTGGACGAACGCAAAGACTATGGTGAGACGCGGGTGCATGCGATTGGGTTTCTCGGCGAGCGCCTGCATGTGTTGCTGTTTGTGGAAATAAGGGGTGGTATTCGTGTGATCAGCTTTCGCAAAGCCAATAGACGGGAGGTAAAGCGTTATGAGCAAGCGACCCAACCCTGAAATGACAGACCAGGACAACCCGGAGTGGACTGAAGCCGATTTTGCGAAGGCGGTGACCTTCGACAAGCTGCCTGCCTCGTTGAAAAAGACGCTGTCCAGCCGTACTCGTGGCCCGCAAAAAGCGCCTACCAAGCAGTTACTGTCTGTGCGCTACAGCCCCGAAGTCGTCGCGAGTTTCAAAGCTACCGGCGCTGGCTGGCAATCTCGAATGGATGCGGCGCTGAAAGACTGGCTGAAAACGCATGATCCGAAAAAAATCCGGGCTTGATCCATCTGGCCTTATACAAAGCCGCCTACGGGCGGTTTTTTTATCTTCGGCGCCCGTGCTCAAAAGCGGGGGCGGTCTACTTTCCACTGCCAATCAACTGATACACCTGGTCCAGAATGCGTTCCTGATCAACTCTGGAAAAGCCCAGCAGCTCGCGTGAGGGGTAGTGGTGCTCGGGGCCATCGGGTGTGACCTTGTCTCTAAGGCCGTAGTGGTGCACTGCAGCAATACGGCCCGCTCGGGACAGCAGCTGGACCGATGCGGCATTGGGTGAACTGGAAATACGCAGGTGTTTGGTTTGCCGTAACTTGGTAAACATGCCTTTGCGCCGCAGGCGGCCGCGTTGGCTGCGAAGCGGTGCGCGTGGCGCGAAGGGTGTGCCGTCCGGCTCGACTTGTTGTTTGATGCGCTGCTGATTGCTGCGTCGTAAGTCGCGCGCAATGGCCGCCGTTAATCGGCGGCGGGCGGCATTGCCCAGCTTATTTAAGTGTGGGGTTAACCACTCACCAAGCTGCTCCAGATCGTTCACTGCTAGGCTCCGTCGTCAGGAACGGTGCGTGTCCCATCCGGGCCGCTCGTTGTCAGCTCCCATGAGGCATCGGCATTCATTTGCATGGCTGGTTCGGGCAGTATATGAGTGATGGTGCGTTGTCCCTCCTGGAAGGTTACCACCACCCGTTCTGTGAGTTGAACGGTAAAGGCCAGGTCTACCTTCTCCTTGTCCAGAATTTCGCTTTCAAATCTCAGTATCTCTTCCGGGTTAAAGCCTGGCTCCCGCACACTGATCCACTCCAGTAGCGGTAGCACAATGTCGTCCACATTACCGGCCCAGTCCGTGACGATAATGCGGGCGGGCAGGCGGTATTGGTGCGAGTAGTTGTTACCGGGGTGGAAAATAATCCGTCCGTCTTCCACGAAGGTTAACAGGCGGTCCGGGTCACGCTTGAGGGACGGAACGCGTTGCATCAAATAGTCGCGTAAGTCATTGAGCTTTTTCATGGTGTATCCAGAGCCTTCTGGTGGCAACGAATGATCGCATCCACTTGTTCGGCGCATAGCGCCCAGTCTGCTCGCACCTGCTCAAGTGCGAGGTTCATATCACCGTTTACTTGGGGCGCGCTCGCTCTTAGCTGGCAGGGCGTTGGTGTGTTGCAGGTAAGCTCGATAATCGGCGGCGGAGGTGAAGGTGGGGTGGTTGTGCACCCGACGAATAAGGTCAGGCAGAGGCTGGTTAGCCCAGTCACGTAGGGTGGCATTTTCACGTTGCAGTCTCCTGAGTGTTTGCACACGGTCATCGGCGGCCTGAGTCATTGAGGCCAGTTGTTGTTGCAGGTGGTTGTGCTCTCGGGCTCTATTCCGGCTTAGGTTGCGCAGGGTGTCAATCGTTGATTGAGCCTGAGCGTAGTTAGCACTCAGGCTTTGGTGCTGCGTTTTTATGCGCTCGGTTTTGCCACGCTGTTCGGCCAGCTGTGTTTGGGTCTTATGCAGCGCGATGGTTTGCCAGGCAATGCCCAGGAGCAACAGCAAGGCGATGATGGCAGCACTGCCGATGAGCTTTATCTTAGAGGCCATGATTTAGTAGCTCCAGATCGCACGTTGAGCGTGAGGGCGGGTGTCCAGGTGAATAAATCGAGGCTTCCCGTTTTTCTGGGAAACGCCAATGCCGTAGAAACCGTGTTGTACGGCCAGTGCGACTAAGTCCCAGGCGTTGTTGCCTTGAGTGCGAACATCGACGGCTATGCCGTTGGCGTGTTGGCCGGGTGTGGATTTTTCCGCTTCAATACTGTGCTGTGGGGAGCGGTAGCCGCTGGTGATGATCATTGGCTGTCCGTACTCGGTGCGCAGTGCCTGAAGCCGAATTAAAAAGTCGTCGTCTACGTTAAGTTCTCCGGTTTCCTTACAGCGAAATTCATCCGGGGTGAAGTCCGGGTATTGGGACCAATCGATATCGGGCATGGTTTTCTCCTAAAAGAAAGCGCCAAGGTTTCCCTTGTGCCGCAAAAACAGCCAGGCCATGCCGACGCAAAGCCCCGCGTACAAGTGTGCAATAACACTGTGAGTAAATCCGGCAAGGATCAGCCATGCCGCCATGCACAAGGTCAGGTTGATCAACAACCACGCCAGAAAGGCAACGCCTCGACGGTAGCGGCGCTTTCCTCGGCGGAAGGTTAGAAGCCGCAGGGCCATGTAAATATTGGCCAGAGCGGCGACCCAGTTTGCGATAGACGTTGCCAACTCCATAACCCCTCCTATTTCGGGCGAAGCCATTGATTGATATCTATCTGGTCCACACTGTTGATGAGCTTCAAGCCCAAGCCAATCACGCAGGCGGAAAATACGAAGCTGCTGACGGCGGGTTCACCAAAAATATGACCGAGCACCGCTGGGCCGCCTACATAGCCCATAAAAAGGCTGATGATCAGGTAAACAAACCGATGAACCAGTTTTAAATCTTTGCTGCTCATAACGAACAGGCTTGCGCCTGCGGTGGCGCCAATGAGCGTGTTGGCATCCAGTCCGGTCAGTAGCGCCGTTAGTGTGATTCCGGCTGTGGTGGTTGCCGCAACAGCAGTGGTACTCGGCTCGGCCATGATGGCTCCTGTTGTAATCAGTCCCACAATTTCACGGTGGTGCTTGTGGGCTCGTTGTTAACGATGGGCATATTGACTGGGGTGCCTGACGGCAGCAGTGGGCCTAGCTCGGCCAGTCCGGGGTTGGCTTCCAGTACCGCTTCGGTGACCTTTGCCGTGCGTCCGTAGTGGCGGTGGCACATGGCGTCCACGGTATCGCCATGTCGAGCGGTAACGCTGTCGGAGGTGTCACTCATATCAGTTCCACCGTGGTTCTGGATTCACCCATTAGGTCATTGATGGCCCAGGCTGCATCCCGCCGGTAATCGTCGGCCACGGGTTCCAATTCCGTAGCCTTACCATGCCCTTCTCGGGTGGTGTCGTAGTCGCGGTAGCGTTCGACGACATTGGCTTTTGCCAGACAGTAAACCGCGCGCTGATAAAGCCGTTCTGCTGCGCCTTCGGGTTGACCGCGCTGTGAAGGTACGTCTTTCAATGAATCCACGCCGTTTGCTTTGCAAGCCATGACCCAGTTCCATAGGCGATTGTTTGCTTCGAGCATGGCGGCTTCCAGGGCGTGTTCGGCTCGTTCGGATGTGGTCACTGTATCTACGCGCATGGCGCGTCGAAATGCCAACACGCTGATCTCCGGGAAGAAGCTGTGGTTGGCTAAGGTCTTGTCGGCCTCTTCGTTGACGGCGGGTGTGTTCGGAGCGATCAGATTCATGGTGTTTCCCTTAGAAGGCGGTGGGCGGTCGGCTTTTGCAGTAAACTGCGCCAGCCTTCCGCGCCGCCTGGCGTCGAGGTCGACTCGGTACTGTCCGGTTATTCGTTAACCAGACGCTGCAGGTTTTCAATGTCTTTCTTGACGCCTGCGTGTTCGTTCAGTGATTTGGCTCGCTCTAAATTGTCGAGTGCCAGCCGGTAATCCCCCAGCAAGGCTTGCAGGTAGCCGCTGGCCTTGAAAAGTTTGGCGCGCACTTGGTCGTGCATATCATGCTTCTCGGTAAGGGCGGCAATGCGAGCCAGTAGCTTTAGGTCCTCCACAGCATCAATGCCTTGGTCGCCGTCTGGAATAATCCGGTTTTCGATGCTGCCCTGTTTCCATACCGGTTTAATATCTTTGCGCAAAATCGCTTCTGCGGCGTCCTCCAACAGAACGGCGGCGGGTTTACGCTGGTACTCTTCCGGTGTGTTCAGGTCGTGCTCAAGTACATACTCGCCAATGGCGACGGCGATATTCAGTTGGCCCACATCAAGGTGCCATACCATGAGGGTGGTAAGCACATCGTCCTGGGCGCCTTTGCCAGCGTCGAGTACGCCGTCAATGTATTCCTGGTACTGCGGCAGCAACTCGCGTTTGAGTTCGATCTTCCGTTCAATACTTTGCACATCGTGCAGTCGACGACGATCTTCAAGCAAAGCGACTTTCATCAACTGGTAAGCGTCTCCGGTTTGAGGCGCGTCCTGTTGGCTCTGCGCCGCTTGAGCGGCGGCAGAGGCTTTCAGGAAATGTTTTCGAGCGGGGCTGGTCATAGCGGCTCCTTACCCTTGTTGGGCTTCTGTGAAGTCGCCCAGCTCAATGTTTTCAATCAAACAGCCGAAACCATAGTCTTCCACCACGTAATCATCGTTGGATGACTCGTAGTTCTCCACGCGGTTGTACTCGGGGGCTTCTTTGATATGGCGGCGGCGAGCACCTTCTTGCCAGTACAGGCTCAGGTTGGAAAGAGCGGTAATGAGAATGGCTCCGTCCGGCACATAAGGGGCGCGCACGGCCTGTTGTCCACCCAAGCGTTTCTGGCTCACCACCATATCCAGTGCCAGTTTTTCAGTGGGGGCGTTGTCGGTGTTGATCAGAGGGAAGTACTTGTCACTCAACAGCTTTCGACCACAGATCGCGACCAGTTCGGTGCTTTCACGGTGCCACGGATCAATCAGTTCATTGACGGCATCGTAAACCACGGCATCAAGGTTCGCGTAATCACCACCTTTACCCACGCGAATGACTCCGCCTTCAGAGCCCTCCTGCAAAACCCGTTGTGATGCGTTCTCGCGGTACTTCTGCAGCCATCCCTTGTTCACGTCTTGGAGGAGCGGGTTTGTTGTTCGGTTCGTTTGGGTCGCTACGCTGGTGCCGTTAAAACCGACCATGATGCGGTCCAGTGCCTGGCGATGAATGATGGCGTCCCGCAGCCGGGATTGGAAGTCAGGAAACTTGGCCCAGGCATCCAGAGAGGCGTAGCGGATAAACGTGTCAAACTCGGTGAACTGGCATTCGTAACCGTTTTTGTCCAAGGCGGAAACGTCGCGAGGTTTCCGGGGGCTGTCTGTGGTGTTGGTGCGTGATGCGACAGGGCCGGAAACGCCAACACCCACTTTTTCACCTTTTAGCTCTTTCACACCAATAACATTGATCTGGCGTAAGAAGTCGCTAGATTCCTGAATTTTGCTTTCCAGTGTTTGCTGTACGCTGGGTTCAACACTAAAGGTTTTGGTAGCGTCGCTGACGCCATTGAGTTGAGCGATACGGTGGGCGTATTGCTCAAACACTTTCCGGGTTTCATTGCGCATAGTGGTTGCCTTTCATTGTCAGTTGTTGGGGGAGTTGCCCGCATTGGTGTGTGACGATCTAGCAGTCCGTCTGGATAGTGTTGTCTCCACCGGTGGCCGTGGTCCGTTGGTAGTGGTTCCCCGGTGTCGAGTCCAGTGCGGACTTTAGCTGATCAAAGTCGGCTTTAAGCTGGGCGAACTTTTGGTCATTGTCAGCAGCCGTTACAGCGCGAACCTGTTCATCCAATTCGCTAACTTTCTCTACCAGGCAACCCATAGCCTCTTCCAGGTCACGCTTGAAATCAGCGAACTGCGTGGTTGATGCCTTTCGGTGCTTAGAGAACAGTTGTTTAACGGTGTCGACCAGGCTGGTTTCTGGCTCGGATGGCTCATGGCCTGAGAAATCCAACTCAAACTCTGCGGCGCTGAATAGGTTTCGGGGCGATTGTTTGCGGGCGGCCAAAGGATTGGCTGAGGCAGAAGCTGAGAACTTCAGCATTTCCGCCCCCAACGTAGCGGGTGTATCGGTAACCGCAAGTCCTACCAAGTACGCCTCTCCGGTATCTGCAAAGTCCGGATCGACTTCAATGCTGCAATACACCTTCTGACGTTTCTTGGAAAGCTCTACCAGATCGTCAGTTGGGTCCAGCTCCCCTATCAGGCAAAGCTTGCCGTTATGCTCTTCAGTGCTGAGTGCAACCACGTCGCCGTACGCTCGGAAGGGGCCGTCAGGTAGAACACCTTTGAAATGCTCAAGATTGATACGCGCGCCGTATTCTTTGGGGTTGTAGTTCTTGGCCATCTGCTCAATCCACGCACGGCTGATGTTGCGGCCGTCCGTGGTGGCGCCTTCGCGCGCGATACGGAATTTTTTCACGGTAGTGCCTCTCGGGTCGTATGGGTTTGTGCACAGAATCAACAAACCGTTCACGCGAGCCAAGCCGTCCGTGAAGTAAGAGGGGGATTTACAGCATACCGGCAATGCTCAAGCACCGTATCACTATCAAACTGGCGCCATGGAAACCAGCACTCAAACTATCCTCCCTGATTTAGCCCCCCGCCAGCAAGCTCGAATGTTGTATTGGCAAGGGTGGAGAATCGCGCGAATCGCAGAACAACTTGGCGAGAACCCCGCAACGGTGCATAACTGGAAGCGCCGGGACCAATGGGATGAGGCCATGCCGCTTGATCGCGTGGAATGTGCGCTGGAAGCCCGCATGGTCCAGTTGATCAACAAGGAACCGAAAGAGGGCAAGGATTTCAAGGAGATTGATCTCCTGGGGCGGCAGATGGAGCGCATGGCCAGAGTAGGTAAGTATAACGAGACGGGGAAAGAGAGTGATCTCAATCCAACCATCAATAACCGAAACGCAGGCCCCAAGAGAAAGCCACAACGGAATGACGTTGGTGAAGAAGGTGTTCTAGCGATTCTGGATGCATTTCACGACGGATTGTTTGAGTACCAACGTGGATGGTATCGGGCCAGTGTTGAAAACCGGATTCGTAACCTGCTGAAATCCCGGCAGATTGGTGCTACATGGTATTTTGCCCGTGAGGCCATTTGCAACGCTTTGGAAACCGGGAAAAACAAAATTTTCCTGAGTGCTTCCAAGGCGCAAGCGCATGTTTTTCGCCAGTACATCATTCAGTTTGTGCGTGAGAAGACGGGCGTAGAGCTCAAGGGCGATCCTATCGTTCTTCCCAACGGGGCGCACCTCCACTTCCTAGGAACAAATGCCCGAACAGCGCAAAGCTACCACGGGGATATTTACATGGATGAATACTTCTGGATCCAGAAATTCCAGGAGTTTCGTAAAGTCGCCAGTGGGATGGCGATGCATAAAAAATGGCATCAAACCTATATCTCCACACCATCAAGCATTACGCACGAGGCATACCCCTTCTGGAATGGCGACCTGTTCAACAAACGCCGCCCCAAAGATCAACGCTGCAAATTTGATATCAGTCACGAAGCCTTGGCCCGTGGTGCGCTATGCCCAGATGGACAATGGCGACAGATCGTCACCGTTGAGGATGCCATACGGGGTGGCTGCGACCTGTTTGACTTGGAACAGTTACGGCTTGAGTACAGTCATGACGAGTTTATGAATCTACTGATGTGTGAGTTTATGGATGACACTCTGTCGGTATTCCCACTGGGTAAATTGCAGCCGTGCATGGTGGATAGCTGGCTGGTATGGAGAGATTTAAAGCCGTTTGCACCCAGACCTCTGGGCGACACTGAGGTCTGGTTGGGATACGACCCTTCCGGTGACTCAGAGAGCGGGGATGGCGCTGGTCTGGTCGCGGTGGCTCCTGCCAAAAGTATCCTGAAAAAGCACAGGATCATCGAAGCAGTAAAGCTGCGGGGCATGGATTATGAGGCACAGGCAAACGAAATTCTTGCGTGGTGCCGACGTTATAACGTGAGCTATATAGGCATCGATATCACCGGCTTGGGGGATGCGGTAGCTCAGTTGGTAGAAAAAGAATTTCACAATGTGTATCGCTTTCAATACTCGCCGGAAGTCAAAAGCCGATTAGTGTTGAAGACCCAGCACGTCATTGACCGAAACCGCTTAGAGTTCGACGCCGGGCGGACAGATATTGCCCAGTCATTCATGGCTATACGCCGCACTATGACAGATAGCGGGCGAAAGATTACCTATACCGCAGGGCGCCGTAAAGACACTGGGCATGCCGAATTGGCGTGGGCCACGATGCATGCCTTGGCGAACGAACCGTTGGACGGCCCCAGCGAGGGCACCAGTCAATCCACTATTGAGATTTATTCATGAGTAAACGCCGCAGGAAACCTCAGAAACGTCAGACTGCTGTATCGAACGCGGAGCCGGAGGCGTTTACCTTCGGTGCGCCAGAGCCGGTTCTTAACCGTTATGACTTTCTATACAACGGCTGCTGGCAAGTCAACGCTCGATACTACGAGCCACCGGTTGACTTGGCGGCCTTGGCTAAAATGTATCGGGCAACGGCTCACCACGGATCGGCCTTACAAGTGAAGCGCAACATTCTGCTCAGAACCTTTCAGCCCACCAAATGGTTGCGTCGAAGTAGCTTTACAACACTGGCGCTGGATTACTTAGTGCTGGGGAATTGCTATACACAGCAAGTGCACTCTCGGCTCGGGAGTTTGTTGGAGGTTCGTCCGGCACTTGCTCGCTACGTGAGAGTTGGGGTGCAACCAGGTACTTTTTGGTGGGTACACCACTGGTCGGATGAGACGGAGTTTGACCTTGGATCCATTGCTCATTTGAAAGAGCCTGATTTAAACCAGGAAGTCTACGGGGTGCCAGATTACCTCGGTGCGTTACAAAGCGTGATGCTGAATGAAGGAGCCACGTTGTTTCGCCGGAAATACTATGAGAATGGCAGCCATGCCGGTTTTATCCTGTATATGACTGACGCGGCACACAAGCAAGAAGATGTTGATAACTTGCGTCAAGCCTTGCGGGATGCAAAAGGCCCCGGGAATTTTCGAAACCTGTTTATGTATGCACCAAATGGGAAGAAGGACGGCATTCAAATTTTGCCGGTCAGTGAGGTGGCCGCCAAGGATGACTTCTGGAACATTAAAAACGTCAGCCGTGATGATCAATTGGCCGGGCACAGAGTGCCACCTCAGTTGATGGGCATCATCCCCGCGAACACGGGTGGCTTTGGAGATGTGGAGAAAGCGGCAAAGGTTTTTGTGGCGAATGAGCTGGAGCCTTTACAGGAACGTCTGCTTGAGCTGAATGACCTGGTAGGAGAGGAAGTTATCAAATGGCGACCCTATTCATTGGGTGTTGAATCCGATAACCATTAAAGGTGACGCCTTGGCAGGTGGCCGCCTGCCAAGACGCAACAATGTGCGACTACTGCTTTTTAAAGCCTGCTCATTGCTAAAACTATTTTACCATTCCAATGCAATGAAAGCAGGTACCCATGACAAAGCCAGTTCTTCCTTGGATGGGCGGTAAACGCCGCCTCGCAAAACATATACTGCCCCGGTTTCAATCACACGCCACTTACGTTGAACCCTTTTGTGGTGGTGCGGCACTATTCTTTATGAAAGACCCCAGTAGACATGAAATTATCAATGATCTAAACGGCGAGTTGGTGAACCTGTACCGAGTCATTAAACACCACCTGGAAGAATTCACACGGCACTTCAAATGGTCACTGGTCAGCCGTCAGGAGTACTTGTGGAACCAAGCCGCCGAGCCTAGAACCTTGACTGATATCCAGCGTGCTGCCCGATTTTTTTACCTCCAGAAGCTGGCCTTTGGTGCGAAAGTGGTGGGGCAGAGTTTTGGCGTTTCAGTGCGCAGCCCTGCAGGACTAAACCTGTTGCGGCTTGAAGAAGAACTTAGCGCGGCGCACCTTCGTCTCTCTCGCACCACGATTGAAAGCCTGGACTGGCAGGAGTGCTTTCGGCGCTACGATAGGCCCGACACCTTGTTTTATTTGGACCCACCATATTGGGGCACCGCTGGCTATGGGACCGACTTCGGGCTTTCCCAGTATGACGCCATGGCGGATCTGGCATTGGCGGCTAAAGGACAGGTCATTATCAGCGTGAATGACATTCCCGAAATGAGATCCGCCTTCAGTCGCTTAAAGCTCTCTCCCGTCGATATCCGCTACACCGTAGGCGGGGAGGGCAGCCGTGCCCGCAAAGCCCGCGAACTGATCATAACCAACCGTTAACGCCTCTCCTGCGCCTTTGAGCCGCCATTCGGCGGCTTACCTCACCCCAGCTCTCTCCGGCCCCTACTAAAGCTCTCAGCCGCGCTCGCGCGCTGTCGACTCCCCGCCCCGCCTGCGCGCTAAACGTGTGGGTTTTTAGCCAACTGAAAATAGTGCTGGAGGCGCTTCGCTTCTGGAGTCCGGAAGGAAATCAATAGTCAAAAAATTTATTCAAAATCATTCACTTATGCGCGTCTTCAACGGCTCCTTGGAGTGCTCCAATAGCTCATGTACCGAGAAGGTTTTGGTCGAAGTGTTCGGAGGTAGGGGGAAAACAAAGCGTGGATCCGTGGATAAAGCCAAAAATAACTATAACCCTTTGATTTTTAACAAACTACTGTCCACGGGAAGGCCCACAGAAAAGCGTGGATGATGGTTGAAATCCGTGGATCATTTTTTAACCAGTCAAAAAAGCCGTGGATGTGAAGGCTACCTCTATTATTCCTTTCTAGGTTTCTTTTTCTTTTAAATTCAAAGAGATAGAGAGATAGGAGCGAACATTGGTTAAAAAAGCATCCACGGTTGGAAAGTAAAAAATGTGGAAAAACAGGGGCGGATTGTGGAGCGGGAAAAACAGAAAAATCAATAAAAACATATAGTTACAACTAATGCCCACGCATCCACGGGTTTGGGAGCGTACTCCCGCTCTGAGAATATCATGGCGGGTGGATAGGTCGCCTTGGCTCTTTCCTCTGCGAGAATGTGTCAGTGGTCGGTGGGCACCAGGCTGCTTAAAGGAGTGTGCGGGTTCAATTCCGGTTCGCGGCGGTAGGCTGAGTATTGCTTCGGTGGGTGAGTTTTACGTAAGTTTTACGTTTTATTGGGCGTAGCCCTTTAATATCAGTGGGTTAAGTGTCCGGCCTTGGGCACCATTTCGACATCCGATGCCGTCCGGTATCGTCCTAAAAGCCCCGCCATGCGGGGCTTTTTTGTATCTTTTCAGGCCGTTGGCATTCAAGTGATTTGACGGTATTAGAGCGTCGCTGATTACACGCTTTGAGCAGCGTTACCGCAGAGTGATCTCTGCGGCGCCTCGTTAATTATTCGCAATGACTTCTCTTACAAAGCGCTCGATAGCCTCGTCCTGACAGTAAGCAAAAAAGCATTCCTGAAAACGCTCCCCGGATACCGCGGTTTTCACCAGGGCGGAATCGATGCTCTTGAGCGCTTCGAGGTAGTCTTTGGCGACCCAGCGTTTTATATCATTCAGAATCCCGGCGTTTTCCACTTGAGAGGCTTTCCGTTCGGGAGGATAGCCCTGGCCGCGATCAGAGCCAAACGCTTTTTCAAAAATGTAACGCATATTGAGTTCCGCTCCCCAGCCAAAGCCTTTGGCGAAAGGAAGGGCAAGGGCGTTACCGTTGTTGATCTGCGCAAACAAGTAGGCATCTGAGGGATCGATACAGTACCCGCACGTAACCCCCGGGTATGCGTTCAGCGACATAAGCGATCCCTGGCCGGTCCCACAACCACTGACGACGAAATCAACGGCCCTGGCATTCAATAACAGACTGGCCATGATTCCCAAGTGAATGTAAGTCAGTCTGTGATCCTCAGGCCCGTTCATACCGACATTGAAAACGGTATGCCCGCCGTTGTTTGCAACATGCTGAAGCTCGGCCAGAACGACGGGATTTTTTTCAGCTTGACTGAACTCATTCATCAAAGCGATTTTCATAATCTATCTCCTATATGTTAAGCACCGGTACGGGGGCGCTCTGTTTCCCCAGGGGGGCTACTACAAGCCAAGAAGCTTTGGCAGTGCCAGGCTTATGGCGGGGATGAAAGTAACCAGTAAAAGACCGGCTACCTGCATGGCAAAAATAGGCAGTAGAGGCGAAATAATGCGAGTCATTTTTTCGCCTGTAATGCTGCAAGAGACAAACAGCACGGTGCCAACGGGAGGGGTCACTACGCCGAGTGCCAAGTTGTAGACGATGATGATCCCAAAGTGAATAGGGTCGACCCCTAGTTCTGTCACTACAGGAAAGAATATCGGGGTAAAGATCAGCATTGCTGGCGACATATCCATAAACACGCCAACGAGTAAGAGAATGGCATTAATCAATAAAAGAATAACGTATTTATTGTCACTCAGAAGCGTGAGCAAATGACCAATGGTGTCTGGAATAGAAGTAAATGTCATTGTCCAGCTCATTAATCCGGAGCAGGCAATCAGAAAAAGGATGACTCCCGACACCACCGCCGTTTCGATCAGCACTTTTAGCAGGGAGGCCAGGCTGAGTGTGCGGTACATTAGCGCAAGAATTAAGCTGTAAAGAACGGCCACCCCGGAGCCTTCAATCGCAGTGAAGGCTCCACCCAGAATGCCACCTATGACTAGAACCACCATTAATAAACTGGGTAGAGCTCTCAGGATAATTCGTCCGGCTTCACGGCGACTGTAATGATGGTTTTCAGCGGTGTAGCCTTTGCGCTTGGCGTATAGAAACGCAACCAGCATAACGCACCCGCTCATGATGAGGCCGGGCAGATAACCGGCGACGAACAGCGCAATAATTGACGCGCTACCACCGGTAATAATGGAATAGACAATCAGTGCCCCCGAAGGTGGAATCAGCATGCCTGCTGGCGCGGAGGCGGCATTGATCGCTGTGGTCATGGGCATGTCGTACCCCTTCTCCCGCGCGACCGGAGTGGTAATTCCGCCGATGGCGGATGCAGCGGCTATCCCTGAGCCTGATAAGGTCCCAAACAGCATATTGGACAGAATGTTCGCTTGCCATAGGCTGCCGGGAATCCGTTGCCCCAACATCATGGCCAAGTCAATAAGGCGTCGTGCCAGCCCGGTTTCATTCATGAGGTGGCCCGCGAGAATGAAAAAGGGAAGCGCGAGAAACCCGAAGCTGTCCAGTCCACTGAAAATCGTCTCACCGATGGTTGGCATCACCGTAGCGGGGTTTATGTGAAGGAACAGCGTTAAAATTCCAGAGAAAGCCAGGCCTACGGCAATGGGGCTGCCAATAATCAGGAAGGTAAAAAAAGTGCCAAACATGACGAGCAGAGAGCTTAGTGAGGGATAGTGTGAAACCCAGCTTTGGAAAATTGCGCTCTGTGCCATCGCCCAAACGATGCCAATCAGTGCCGCGAGCAGCGGTAGAGGCAGAATGAGTGGTGCTGCCGAGGCGTTGCCGCTTTTCCACAAAATGAGCAAGCATCGGAGCTGTGAGAATACGGTGGTTATACCGGCCAGAACAAGCACCACTTGTAGTGTTCCGATGGAAATTTGAAGCATGGGGGTACGCATTAACGCGTTGAAAAAGAATGAGTCATAGCCACCCCATATTAAAATTACCCCAAAACCCAACGTCAGGTAGTGATTAAGGGCCCGAACGAATTGCTCGCTCTTTCCAGATAGCGCGTCGACGAGAAGCGGAAGGTTCAGGTGGCGGTCCAGAAGAAAGCAGTAGCCGCCGCCAAGAAGGCCCAGCCATATGAGTGCGTACCGCAAAAATTCTTGCGTTAGCATGCTCGGAGCGTTGAATAAATAGCGGGAAAGAACCTGATAGAAAATGGCGAGAGACATGGCCGCCACCAACGCGGCGAGACTGTAACCGAGACCTTTACTGGTCAGGGAGGTCAGCGTTCGGCCTACGTCAATGGAGCGGGATGTTGTCATGAATGACTCTCTAGGAATGATTACACAGAATCAAGGCAGTTCGCGACCCGCAGCCCGGAAAATGGCTTTCAGGGTGGCTCTTTGGATGGGGTCCTGGAGTGCCTCGCGGTACATCGGTTCTACGGCGTTAATAAAGGGCGTCTTGTCCACAGGGACGAAACGCACGCCCATCGACTCCTTGGCGAGTGCCACGGCATTGGTTTCGTTGGCTTCGGCAAACGCCACAGACTTCAGGCTGACTTTGCGAAACTCCTCCTGAACGATAGCCCAGTCTTCGGGTTGTAGTTTCTCTGGGAACTGCAAACTGGTGACGACAAAGTCTGTTAAACGGGTTTGCTCGGTGACCAGGGCATACTTGGCGACTTCACCGAACTTGGCCTGATAAATTCCAGCCAGTCCACCTTCTGCGCCGTCGACTACGCCCTGTTGGAGACCGGAGTAGAGTTCCCCAAAAGGTAACAGCACGGGAGTGGCACCAAAGCGTTGTAGCATTTCGATATAGGTTTTGCTGGGGATGCTTCGCAGCTTCAATCCCTTGAGGTCGTCGATGCTATTGACCGGTACGGTGGTGTAGATACTGCGAAAGTCGCTACTAAGGAAGGCCAGCGGTGCAAAATGGTGGCGTGCGGCGGAGGCAAAGAGGGCTTGATGCACCTTGGGATCACTCATGACGGCACGGTATTCGTCCGCCGAGCGAAAGAGGTAGGGCATATTGATGACACCAAACTCCGGAATGACGCTCTCCAGGGCCGCGCTATTGACCAGCCCTGCATCAATAACACCGCGCTGTACCTGCTGAAGGTATTGCAGCTGATCCCCGAGCAGTCCGTTGTGAAAAACTTTAAAGCGTACTCGCCCCTGAGTGCGCTGCTCAATATGTTGGACGGCCTCTTCAATCAACCGCCCGGCGGTTCCGTCCTTCTGGACGCTGGTCGCAATGCGGTAGGTGCCAGCCCAGGCACATATCGAATCGCCCAGGCTGATAAGAGCCAGCAATAGTAAGGCGGTGGAGCGAAAGTGCATGTAATTCGATCTCCCCGAGGGTGGTTATTGCCCATCAATGGTTTTCCTCGCCGACGTTGATGGTGGCAAAAGTGAATAGAAAAATCAACGAAAAAATAGCTATTGACGAAACTATTTCGTTAAAGCAGAATTGTTTCGTTGAATTTTACTAAGGTGATGTGACATGCAAGCCGAACAGGCCTCTTACTTTGCGCAAAAGGATGATCCCGCTCCCATCAGTGCACACCGTGAGGCATTAATGCGATGTGTAAAGAGGCTGCACGAATCCCGGATTATTGCCGGGGTGCGTAACCCAAAGGTTGGCAAGGAAGGGAACCGGTGGTCCTACTGCAAGGGTTACGACTGGGTGATGGGGTTTTATTCGGGGCAGCTCTGGTTGGCCTATCAGCTGACGGGAGACCCGGCTTTACGAGAGGCGGCTCAGTCTCGACGCTCCCAGTTTCGAGCGGTTCTGGAAGATCGCAAGGCGCGAGACCATGACATAGGATTTCTTTTTTCGCTGCACTCAGTGGCTGACTGGCAGCTGACGGGCGACAAAGAGGCGCGCGACATGGGCCTGGAGGCGGCCAGGTCGCTGCTGGGGAGATTTCGTGAAGAAGGTGGCTATATTCAAGCGTGGACACCAAGAGGGCCGCATGATCGGGAGCAGGCTCGCTTCGCCAATGGCCGAATGATTGCCGATACCATGCAAAATCTGGCGTTATTGCACTGGGCTCATCGTGAGACCGGGGTTCGGGATTTCTACGACGTTGCGACGATTCATGCCGATACCACTCGACGGCACCTTGTGCGCAAAGACGCTACCAGCTTCCACACCTTCCTGTTTGATCCCGCCTCAGGGGAACCATTACGTGGAGAAACTCATCAAGGGTACTCGGATGATTCTTGTTGGGCTCGTGGGCAGTCCTGGCTGATTCACGGGTTTGCCAACGGCTACGCCGCCACCGGAGATTCCCGGTCGCTCGACAGCGCCCGGGCGGTCGCCGATAAGGCAATGAGTCTGATGGGAGAAACCTCTGTGCCGGTGTGGGACTTTTCTCTGCCAGCGGACGGCTCTCACCCGATTGACAGCTCGGCAGGCGCGGTTATGTCCGCCGGTATGTATTTGCTCGCGGATCTGACCGACGGTGAGGAGTCCGAGAAATGGCGCACGCATGCCCGACGTCTTCTGGATGGGTTACTGGAGCAGTGCGATCTTACCGGTACGCCCGGTGCGGAGGGCTTACTGGCTCATGGCGCGGCATTCGTGCCAGCGGGCCGCAGTGATGCCATGCTTCCATACGGCGACTATTACTTCATGGAAGCATTGATGCGCTCGTTGGGACACCGGCAATTTTTCTGGTGATAGGCCCGAAAAGCGCGAGTTGTTTCCCGTGCATGGACGATGCATAGTGATACGTTCGCTGTAATCGAGGAGAAAAACAGGTGGCATCCGAATTAAACGCCGAACCAACGCTAAGAGACCTGGCCGAAGTGGCGGGGGTTTCTGTGGCGGCCGTCTCGAAAGTACTGAATAACCGCAAGGGGGTCAGCGCCGAGACAAGAGATCGCGTAATGCGCGTCGCGCAGGAGTTGGGATATCGTGGGCGAGGCGGGCGCCTGGCCGAAGAAAAGCTGACGTCCGCCGCCATTGTGACGTTGGATCGTTTTGTCACCAACGACAGTTTTTACGGCGACATTATACAAAGTATCGTTCAGGAAGGCGCCGCTGTGGGTATTGACATCAGTGTCTCGGTCACTGGTAAGCCCGAGGGCGCGGCCTACCCCGAGGCGCTGTTTCCATCTGGCCCGCCACAAGCCGTTTTCCTGGTGGGTATTGACGAACCCTCAGTACTCGAGGCCGTTTACTCGCTTGGCCGACCCACCGTCATTGTGAATGGCATGGATCGCCATATGCGATTGCCCAGTGTTTCGCCCGATTATCATTTGGGAGGTTGGCGCGCCACACGCCACCTTCTGGAATTGGGGCACCGTCGAATTGTTCACGTGACACATCCTTATCGCGAATCGTTTCGACGGCGGGTCGATGGCTTTCGCAATGCGATTGAGGAAGCGGGATTGGCATTCGACCCTAAACAACATCTTCTTGATTTGGGATCTCCAGCGGCCATCAGCATAAGCGCCCGTGATGTTGTGACGGAATATTTGAGTAGCGTCGACGATTGCCCCACCGCTTTTTTTTGCGTTAACGACATTGTTGCTTTGGGCACCATGCAGGCCTTGCAGGCGAGGGGGCTGGTTGTACCCGACGATGTATCCGTCATGGGCTTCGACGGTTTGTCGGTGGGAGCCCATGCGTCGCCAGCATTAACCTCCATGCAAATTAATCGGTGGGAAATCGGACGGGCCGCCATTCGACAAATGCAGGATCGAGTGGCATTTCCGGATCGACCGGTTCAACGTGTATCGATAGGTGTGGAATTGCTGGCTCGGCGCAGTACTGGCCCGCTCCCGGGCCATGAAAAATAAAGTCATTAAACTCACGACGAGGCCGCGTCAGTAGATTGGCCGCGGTGGGTCTCGTCCAGGAAAACTGGAGGTTTACGTGGTACTGGATAAATTCAAACTGGAGGGGCGGGTCGCAATCGTGACGGGATGCAACACCGGACTGGGCCAGGCCATGGCCGTGGCGCTCGCGGAGGCTGGCTGCGACATTGTGGGCCTGAACTTCAGTGAACCCACTGAAACCAAACAGTATGTTGAGGCCCTCGGGCGAGGGTTTGAAAACGTTCATGCCGATCTGAGAAAGACGGACGTTATCCCCACTGTTATTGAGGCCGCGGTTAAGCGCTTCGGAAAACTCGACATTTTGGTGAATAACGCCGGTACTATTCGACGTTCTGATGCGATTGACTTCAATGAGCAGGACTGGGATGACGTTATCAATGTGAACTTGAGAACCGTCTTCTTCTTATGTCAGGCAGCCGCTCGGCAGTTTCAGCGTCAGAACAGTGGCGGTAAAATTATCAACATCGCCTCCATGTTGTCATTTCAAGGCGGTGTTCGCGTTCCAGCCTATACGGCATCAAAAAGTGCGGTGATGGGGCTCACAAAAGCTCTTGCCAATGAGTGGGCAACATTGGGCGTTAACGTAAACGCCATTGCGCCGGGCTATATGGAAACCTCCAATACCCAGGCGTTACGCGAAGATACGCAGCGTAGCGCAGAAATACTGGGTCGGATCCCCTCCGGCCGCTGGGGGTTGCCCGAAGATCTGAAAGGCCCTGTGGTGTTTCTCGCCTCCGATGCCGCTGATTATGTCAATGGCTATACGGTTGCGGTTGATGGAGGGTGGTTGGCTCGTTAACGAGTCGCCCACAGTCTGGCGGCTCCTCTCACTCCGGAAGAGTCGCCCCACCGAGGTGGGAGTACGCTACCCCGCCAGGTGTCACTGAATACGTACTTTTCAATGACGGGCGGCAGTTCTTTGTACAACATAGGGATGTTGGATAGCCCTCCACCAATAACGATAACATCGGGGTCGACCACATTACAGATGGAAGCGATTGCGCGTCCGACGCGATTAATGAGCGCGGAAATTTCATAAATGGCTGCGGTGTCACCGTCTTGTGCGAATTTGGCAATGGCTTTTGCCGTTGCAGACTTTCCGGTACGGGCGATAAAGCAGCGACTCAGAGCCGTGCCGGAAATCCATTGCTCAAGACACCCTTTTCTTCCGCAGTAGCATCCGGGCCCGTTCGCTTCGGTGAGATCCTGCCACGGCAGCGGATTGTGGCCCCATTCAGCGGCGATGCTGTTGGCGCCTTCCACGAGTTGCCCATCAATCACCAGGCCACCGCCACAGCCTGTGCCCAGGATTAATCCACATACGATTTTCTTTCCTTCACCCGCTCCGTCGTAGGATTCAGACAGCGCAAAGCAATTGGCGTCATTGGCGATGCGTATGGGGCGTTGAAGGGCGGCTTCCAGGTCTCGCGTGAGAGCGCTCCCGTTGAGGTATTGGCGGTTGGAGTTGCGCAGTTTACCGGTTGCTTTGCAGATAGACCCCGGTGTACCGAGGCCGACACTGGCACGCTGGCGCAATTGCAGGGCCTGTTCGGTTTCCGCCACCAGGCGAGTAATGGTACTGATGGCCTCGTTGTAGGTATCTGGTGTATCGGCTCTAAGGCGCGAGCGAAATTCCCCGGATCCGTCGACGGCGGCCACTTCTATCTTTGTGCCGCCAAAATCTACCCCTATACGAATCACTCTTCTACTCCATTGCGTAATAGCTATGGGCCTCGGGCCCGGGGAAATAATTATTTATGGTATCGATACCAACAAAAGCGTGCAAGCCTTTTCGCTAATGACTGTTCAGGTTTCGCTAATGGCTCCTCAGGTGGGGAAATTCTGGACGGAGTTATTGACTGGCAGG
Source organism: Marinimicrobium sp. ARAG 43.8 (assembly GCF_050113635.1). NCBI lineage: Bacteria > Pseudomonadati > Pseudomonadota > Gammaproteobacteria > Cellvibrionales > Cellvibrionaceae > Marinimicrobium > Marinimicrobium sp. ARAG 43.8. The sequence goes on along the minus strand of NZ_JBNJLT010000001.1, from coordinate 563,391 downwards.
CCCTGTTGAGCCCCTTTTTATCAGCTTGTAAGGCGCAACGTAATGACGAACGACACCATCGTGCTTGGAGGCGTTGGGTCCGGATGCCAGTATGTCGGCCAGCATGATAACGGCCGTTTCCGCCATCTCCGCAAGGGGCTGGTGAATGGTGGTCAGCTGTGGCCAAACCGCTGAAGCGAGTGCGGTGTCATCGAAGCCGGCGATACTAATGTCCTCTGGCACCTTTAGTCCCAGGCCGTGGGCCACGGCGATAAGACCCGTCGCCATTTCGTCATTGCAGGCGAATATTGCGGTCGGCCGTTTTGAAGTGGGGACGTCCAAAAGCTTTTTGCCCACCTCTAGACCGCAACGATAGCTGAAATCCCCTTTCGGCATCCAGCGTTTAGGCACATCGAGTCCGCCCTCTGCCATAGCGGCGAGAAAGCCCTGAACACGGTTTTCGGCGGGAGAGTGAGTCGGGTCGCCTTTGACGAAAGCAATTTTTGTATGCCCCAGACTAATCAAGTGGTGCGTCATGGCTCGTGCGCCGGAGAAGTCGTCAATCAACACAGCTGGAGAGTGCAGTCTGGGGCTTCCCGAGGCAAAACTCAGCGGTAACACATCTTTTTGGGCGGCTAATTGTTGAGCGTCCAGCGAATCACAAATAGGCGGGGGTAAAATGACGCCTTCGGCCCCCAGGTCAATCAGTTTTTTCAAAGCATCGATGGGCTGTGGGTGAGCCAAAAGTGGCTCAATCAGTAGCTGGCAGCCTTTCTTGCGGCTGGCCGCAAAGGCGCCCATCAGAAACTCGCCCAGATTCGATGACTTGGGGTTGCTGAAGATAATGCCGATCCGTTGTTGACCACTGCGAGCCGCTCTCGCCGCCAGATTGGGTACGTAGTTCAGCTCCCGAATAACTTTTTCGACGCGTTCGCGCATCTCCGGACTCACGGAGGCGGAACCGTTTACAACCCGGGAGACCGTCATGGACCCCACACCGGCTTTCGAAGCGACATCATGAATCGTGACGGCTTGTTTGCGAGCAGGTTTCTGCGACTTAGGCTTCTTGGTGCTGGGCACGGTGTCGCCTGACTTCTTTCGAGGCATGGCCTGGTTCCCTAATGAATTCCTGGGTGTTTTAGTTGGTGGTTCTTCTTCGGGTTGCCCGATCAGCAGGTGCTCCGAGTCCTGCCTGAACTTTGAACTCGTATGGTAGCAGATGTTGTTATCGGTACCCTTATTAAAGGACGCCACGCCTAAAGGACTCTAGGCGGTAGTGATGACGCTGGGCATTATTTTTGTGCTAAGCCTGCAGAATAACTATCCGGCACTGAAAATAATTTTTTTTCATAAAAAATTAAATTTTAATCACTTTTAATAGGGTTAGGAGGCGCAGATTAATAGCGAAACTTAATGTTAACTTATTGGTTTTACTTAAAGTTTCGTTATTTTCGGTTTAATCTGCAATTTACATGATCGGTCTCTATCTTCTAGGCCGGGGTCGAGGTCAGCACTATCGTGGTTAAAAAAAGGTTGTGGTATTGGTCTGGTATCGATACCATTTGATCATCAGCTGATCCTACCATCAGCTTGAAGTCCCGTTGGGGGCGGATACAACCTGAATAAATCAGATAACTATAGGTAGCAACATGACTATGAGAGTGAACAGCTTGGCCGCCGCCGTGGCAGCGGCAACCGCAATGACCTCACTGGCCTTCTCTGTCCAGGCGCAAGCGCAGCCTTTGGAGGAGGTCGTCGTTACCGGCATCCGCAGTAGCCTGGAAACCTCTACCGCCATCAAACGTGAATCAGCCGAGATCGTTGAATCTGTTACCGCTGAAGATGTCGGTAAATTGCCTGATCCGAATGTGGCCGAAACTCTGACGAGAATCCCCGGTGTGCAGGGTTATCGCTATGGTGGTGAAGGTGCTTCCCCGGTAGGGGAAGGCAGTGGTCTTACCATTCGAGGTTTGTCAGGACAAACAGCTTCCCGGCTGAACGGTCGCGCTTACTACACGGCTGGCAGTCGCGAGTTTAATATCGAAAGTGCGATTCCGGGAATGATTGCTGGCATTGACGTCTACAAAACACCGAACGCCAGCCAGATCGAAGGCGGCATCGGTGGCCTCATCGATATTCGCACCCGTCGCCCTTTTGATATGGATGGCGAGGTAATCAGTGCAGCGGCCACGGCGCGCTACAACGATTTTGCAGGCTCTGTTAAGCCGGAGCTATTCGGCTTGTACTCCAACACCTGGCAGCTGGACAGTGGTGGTGAAATCGGCTTCTTGTTGGCAGGTAACATGCAGGAGAGCCATAACCGCTCAGACTCATCGCCGGGCAACCGAGGTGCATCATTACGCCGTCCAGTACGTGCGGACGATCCCGAATATCTTACGCTCGACGGTGCTGACCAGGCTTATGCGGGCCAGTCTGATGTCTGGTATCTCGCTGACGGCTCAACTTCCGATCCGAAATCGGAACTTGTCACTGCAATTTCCCAGAATGCTCATGTCTTTCAAGAAGATATCCGTCGTGAGCGCCGTGGTGTCAATGCAGCTTTTCAATGGGCGCCAAACGACGACTTTGAATTCTTCACCGAAGGTAACTACAACTACTACGAATACAATCAGGAATACCGTTTTCTGACCCTCAGTGACAGCCGCACAGTCCGGGATCTGGAAACACAGCCATTTGTAATGACTGAGGAACTGGTTGACCGTAATGCAAACGGAGGCCCCAATGAGTCCGTGGTTGAGCAAGGTATTCGAAGTGGTACCTTCCTGAACTCAAGTCTGGCGGCGTTGGGTGGTGAAGAGTATCGCCCTTACGAAACCTGGCAGATTGCGTCCGGGTTCGATTGGCGTATCACTGACAACCTGAATATGACGCTCGATTTGTCATACACCTCGTCGGAACAAACTCAGGATAACCGCAGCATTCAAATGACCCCAGCGGCTGGCCTCAGTTGGGATGTCACTCGCCGCCTGACATCCGTTCCACATGACATTGAGATTGATGGGCCGGACCTTTCAGACCCGAATAATTTCGTGTTTAACAATTATTCCAATGGTACCAATCGTGAATTGATTGATGAAGGGACCGCTCTTCAGGTTGACTTTGATTATGCAATGGATGGTTTCTTCAATGCGGTAAAATTTGGCGCACGTCTGTCGACTCAAGAGTCTGAAGCGCATGACTACGCCAACTCTGCGGACTTGACCGCCAGTGATGTACCCGTAACCAGTGATTTGGTGGAAATGTCCCCCACGGATTGGGTCAGAAACGACACCAGTTATCCTGGTGGTTATATTGTATTTAACACGGATCTGCTGCACAGCGGTTCCCTGTCAAACCTGTTCCCGCAAGCGGGTATTCCTTCTGGGAGCCTCCCTGAGATTCTCGCCAACCAGCGTTATGCTGAAGAGGAAACGGCGGCGGCCTATGTTGTGGGCGAATTCGCCACCAGCAGCGAGCGTATCCGCGGTAACGTCGGTGTGCGAGTGATTAATACCGATGTGGAGACAGCGGCGCAGGTAATAGACACCACTGGCTCAGATTCACAGCTGGTCCCAGTTAACGGGTCCAATTCATACACCGATGTGCTTCCCTCTCTCAACCTGACCGGTGAGCTGCGTGAAGACCTCTTGCTACGGTTCGGTTATCACAAAGGCATGACGCGCCCGAGCCTTAGCTCCTTGGCGCCCACAGTGACGGTTGACCCACTTAGCGGCAATGGCACAGGCGGGAATCCTAACCTGGAGCCCCTTAAAGCGGACAGTTTCGACTTGTCTCTGGAGAAATACTTTGGCCCCTCATCGTATGTCTCTGCAGCCGTCTTCTATAAAGACATTGACGGCTTTATCAACGGCATTGCATCCTGTGAAAGCGTTCCAACCGCGCCAGCGTACTCTGGCGGCGTCGACAACTCATGCTCTGGCGGACAATATCTGATCACGCGTGAGGTTAACGCCGAGAAAGGCAATGTCCAGGGCATCGAACTGGCTGGCCAAACCTTTTTTGATGGGCTGCCTGGCATCTGGAGCAATTTCGGTGTTTCGGGTTCTTACACCCATGTGGAAACCGAAAACCCGATCGAACGTAATGGGGAGATCGTTGATACACCGCAAGCGTTCCAGTCTGATGATAGCTACAGCATTTCGGGCGTTTATGAAGATGACAAACTGTCTGCCCGGCTAGTGTACACCTACCGTTCGGATTTCATTCTGTTCGGTGTGGCCGATACTCCGGTCAATGGGCGCTATGTTAAAGGGTATGGTATTGTGGATGCCTCAATTAACTATAGCCTGAGCGACCGCTACAGTATCAGCTTTAACGCGTCAAACCTGACTGACAAAGCACCGTCTCGTTACATCGGTGAGCCTGGGTCCGTTACAACGGGGTCACTGAATCAGTACTATGCGAATGGTCGAAATTTCTCGCTCAGCTTCAGAGCGACATTCGGTAGTTAATGGCGTGCGCTCTCCTGCAGCACTCTTTCTTGGGTGCCTTCGGGCACCCTTTTTTTAGTCTGAAAAGGCAAAGTTTCGAATACTAACTTCTGGCTCGTTCGTCCGGAGAATACTTATGCTAAAAAAACATGTTTGGGTATTATTGATAACGCTCGTTTCGTTGATTCCAATAGGAAACGTTGCCTTAGCGGAAGACACTGCCGAAACGCTAACGTCTCCCAATGGACAAGTATCCATTACCGTTCATTCGAATCTCTCCGAAAGAGAAGGTTTGGCGCTCTGGTATGACGTGAATTACGGTGACAAGACGGTGATCAAGCGATCCAGACTGGATATACGCTTGGATAACCACCTTTCCGAGTGGGCCCTGGCGATTGAGAATACGCCGAAAGGGCAATGGATTAACGGTTTGCAGTTGACGGGCGTTGAACGAGAAGAGCACCGCTCCACCTGGGAGCCGGTTTATGGTGAGCGGTCTGAAATTGATAATCACTATAACTCGATGACTTTGTCGTTCGTTCAGTCTGCCAATGATAACTATACAATGAATATTGAGGTTCGTGCCTTTAATGAAGGCATTGCCTTTCGGTACTTTTTCCCGGATAACCGCCTTGGTATTTTCTATCGTGTGATGTCGGAAGGCACAGAGTTTGCCTTTGATAAAGGCGCCAAGGCCTGGTTCAGTCCCTGGGCTCAAGGCCCGGTATCCATACTGGATTTGAAGGACTGGCCCACGACCAGTGAGCGACCGCTGACATTGAAGTTGGACAATGGACTTTATGCCAGTCTCGCTGAGGCAAAAGTGGTAGATTATGTGCGCACCAAGTTTGCACTTGCTGAGGAAAGGAAAAACACGATAACGACGGAAATGCACACTCCGATTGACATTATTCCCGGTACAGGTACCCCTTGGCGTGTTGTCATGGTGGCGGAGAAACCCGGTGATCTTATCGAGAACAACGACATTTTGTTAAATCTCAATGACCCCTCAACGTTGAGCTCAACAGATTGGATCAAGCCCGGAAAAATCGTTCGGGACATGTCGCTTACTGAAAAGGGTGCAAAAGAGTGGATAGATTTTGCGGCCAAACACAATATCCAATACCTGCTGTTTGATTGGCTATGGTACGGCTGGGCGTTTACCTTCGACTCCGACGCGAGCACTGTCGATATCGATCTCGACCTCAAAGAAATTATCGAATATGGGAAGGAAAAAGGCGTTGGGATCTGGGTCTACGTTAACCAGCATGCGCTGCTTGAACAGGACGAGGAAATCTTTCCACTTTATAAGGAATGGGGCCTGGTCGGCGTTAAATACGGATTTGTTCAGGTCGGGTCTCACCGTTGGACGGCATGGCTTCATGACTCCATTGAACGAGCGGCCGAAAATGAACTGATGGTTAACATTCACGATGAGTTTCGTCCGACGGGTGAACAGAGAACATGGCCTAATATCATGACGGTGGAAGGTATTCGGGGTAACGAGGAAATGCCCGACGCAACGAACAATACAACTATCCCTTTCACTCGGGGTATTGCGGGAATGGGCGACTACACCATCTGTTACTACGATGACCGTATCAAAACGACGCACGCTCACCAGCTCGCCCTATCCGTGGTGATGTACAGCCCCCTTCAAACGCTTTTCTGGTACGACAGTGCGGATGATTACCAGGGCGAACCAGAGATCGCTTTCTTTGAGGCCGTGCCCACTATATGGGATGACACCCAAGTGCTGTCTGGCGACATCGGTCAACACATTGTCACCGCTCGACGGTCTGATGAAGATTGGTTTGTAGGTGCAATTACCAACAATGACGCACGAGAAGTAACCGTTAATTTTGATTTTCTTGACCGCAACGAAACCTACCTTGCGACGGTTTACTTTGATGACGAATCAGTCGACACCAGAACCCATGTGGGTATACGAACATTCGAAGCCACAAGCGATAGCGTTAAAAGTTTTGCATTGAAAGCGTCTGGTGGTGTGGCAATACATCTGCAAAAACAATAACGTGTTGCGCAGGTGCTTGCGCTCTGCCTGAAAAGGGCAGAGCGTACCCTTTCGGAGAATGCTGAACCTATTTGACAACACAATTCCAAGAGAGCCTTTACATATCAATATGGTATCGTTACCACTTGTTTTTTTGGCATTCTTAAAATTAGGAAAATCGGATTTTAGCCGTTGGCCATTAAAGCGGTAATTCTAAGATCAGCACGTTAGTTGTAATCATACTTCGACGATAAATATAAACGGAGACTAAACGATGAAACTATACACGCCGATGGCAGCAGCGTTAAAAAAACTGGCGCTGGTGAACAAGGCCGCCATGGTTGCACTCATTTTTGGTATTACGTTCGTCTGGCCAGTGAGCGCGTTCTCTCAAACCCTGCCTCCGATAACCAGCTATCAGCCTGTGATTAACGAAACGGTTGATGCCAGCGGCTTTATCCACCCAGGAATAGGGTTGACGAAAGCGCACTTGGAAAACGTCAGACTGCAAGTGCTGGCGGAGCAAGAGCCCTGGTTCTCGTACTATAAAGATATGGTGACATCATCGGCGGCGGGGCGAAATGTCGTGTCCAGTAACGCCAGCGGTTCAGACCCCACAGCGGCAGACAGCGTGGCGTTTGACAGTCGTGGGCAAAACTCCCGATTTATAGCGGATGGGCTTAAAGTCTACACCCAGGCACTTCTCTACTACATAACCGGGGACGTCGTGTACCGCGCTAATGCCATGAAGATTCTTCGGATCTGGCAGCAGATGGACCCGTCACAATACGCGTATTTTCCTGACGCGCACATTCACACTGGCATTCCTTTGAATCGGATGCTGTCGGGCGCGGAAATATTGCGCTATACCGGTAGTCCCTCTTCCGAGTGGGAATGGACAGCCGAAGATACGCTGTACTTGACCACCAACCTTATCCAGCCGGTAGTGGAAACGTTCCAATACACCAATGACGAGTTTATGAACCAGCATTCCTATCCTTTGCTGGGTGCGATGGCGTCTTACATTTTTACGGGAAACCGGCCCAGATTCGATGAGGCGGTAGAATGGATGACGGTGAATGCCACCGCCGAAAATCAGGGGTTCAATGGTTCCATTAAACGGCTTTTCAGGCTGGTAGAAAAAAATGCCGAGACGGGCGAGGTGCTGGCCGAACCCGTAGTACAGCATGTTGAGATGGGGCGTGATCAGGCGCATGGCGGAGGTGATCTGACCAACGCGGCGATTATCGCGCGTCTGTTTCTCGCCCAGGGGACTCGGGTTGACCCAACGCAAGGGACCGTATCCGAAAGCGCAAACGCTGTTGATATTTATGAGTTTCTGGATGATCGTATCCTGGCCGCGGCGGACTACTTCTGGCAGTACATGCTGGGCTACGATACCGAATGGGTGCCAACCCCGTTCTCTATATTTAACGATGGGACGGTCAAGGGTATCTATCACAATATATCCCAAGCCTACCGAGGTCGTATGCTGACCACCAATTTTTGGGATCTTTACTACTACTATACTTATTCGAGGAATGTTGATCTTTCGGTGAAGGCTCCGTACTTCTACGAGGCGTTTACAAAACGAATTCCGACCAACCATTATTATCAGGGAGATTTCCAGAATACCTGGGATAACGTAGACGGCGGCGGAGACTTCTGGCTCTTCATGCCAGCGGAGGCAGCGAACGAGGGTGACACTTATCTGCCTCCGGTTCAGAGCGATGAGTCCATTGTCGAGCTGGAGGAGCGGTACACGCCTTTTGACAACCAGACTCAAACGTTGAGTGAAGGTGAGACCTCGTTCATACGGTTCCAGGCTACACCGGCAGGTAGTACCGTGGCTGTACTCAACCTCTCCTACTCAGACCGATCTGAGTCACTTCCCATCGGTATTCGTGTGCGAACCGATGGTGAGGCGGAGCTTCTAATCAGTGCAGGAAAGAACAAGACGCCTTACCATGTTATTGCGCTGCCGAATACCATGGGAGACTGGAAGTATATTGTCTACGATATGGGTATTGATCATGTGAGCTATGGTCAGTTGGGTAACACTTATAGCTTGGGGTTTTTCACGGTTAAAGGTAATGGCACAACGGTTGATTTGGATAACCTGAACGTTGATGCCGCTGATGACCTCACATCGCCCGAGATAACGGGTGTTGCGAGTGATGAAACAATCTATGCCTATGTAGGTGGTCAGGTAGCGCTGGACTTCACAGCGACGGATTCAGATAACACCGATGTTGTTCAATACTACGGAATCAACCGTCCGAGCGGATCGTCACTCTCTTCGGCGACCGGTGCTTTCAGTTGGACGCCCCAATCTGAAGGAGTGTGGTCATTTATCGTGTCGGCATCAGACGGTGTCAGTTTAGACACCAAACGAGTCATTCTATCCGTCGCTGCTGACAGACAAGGGGCCATCGATAAGGCCGCGAGTTCTTACGATGAAACCGTTGAGTATACGACTCCCTCTCTGGATACCTACCTGTCGGAGCATCAAGCTGCAATCGATGCCGTAGGCCAGGCGAGCGATGAGGCTTTCAGTCAGCACTTGGCGTCACTTGGAGAAGCCGTACAGTCCCTTCAGAAACTAACCCCAAGACTCGATGACGGCAGTATGGATTTTTCTGAAATCGTGGATTCGACTTTCGGGGAGTCTGTTTCTCTTCTGGTTGACGAAAACAATGATACCTTTCCGGTCTACACGCTCGCGCCTTATCCGAACTTGTACCATATTCTTGATTTTACAGAGAACTTCAAAGTATCGGTAGACGCCATCGGCGTGCAAAGTCGCATGAATTTTCTGGATAGAGGGGCGGGTATCGCAGCGTTTGCGTCGAACAACGGTATTGACTGGACAAGAATAACCTCGGCAGAGACCCCGTACAGTAACGACATGGGGTTTATTGACGTCGATACTGAATTTAAAGACGATAAGTTCAGGTACCTGAAGTTCGAAATGGTCAGCCCGCAGCCCGATGCGCTTCGTGGTCAGATTTTAAACATCTATGAAATTGGTGAATTGAGAATAATGGGTGACCGCTTTGAAACGAATAACAAAATAGAAACTGTCACCCTCGACGAGGGAGCCGCAGACTCGTCGGGGCTCGTATTTAGTGGGTCGACGCTACGGTTTTCGATCACTGCCATAGAATCCATTAGCGACGTCAGTGTCACTATTCAAGGGATCAATGCAACGCTCACCAGTGACGATGGTGTGCATTGGTTTGCGGAAGCGACACTGGGCAGCGGTGTACGTACTGGTTTTGTCACAGTGTCTGTCGAATACCAAACGCAGGAGGGCGATAGCACCGAATCGAGTTACGTCACCGATCTCTATCTGGTGGATGAGTCAGACGTTATCGACAACCTGCTGGAGGCTGCTCATATAATTGATCCATCAACGTCTTATGGGCGACCGGATGAATCAATTACGCATGAACAAGCATCCTACTTGTTTGATGGAAACCCCAATACCCACTCTGATTTCCGCGATGGTGGTGATGGGCAGGGGGGATACGTCACCTTTGATCTGGGTTATGGTGGCACAATATCATTGACCAGCGTGGATATTCTCGCGCGCCAGGATCAATATTACAGTCGTATCAATGGAACGGTTGTTCAAGCCTCTCAGGACAATGAAGCGTGGACCACGATCTCTGACGCGGCTGAAGTAACCGATAAGTGGCAGAGTCTTCCAGTTCATACAACTGAAGAGTTCCGGTATATTCGGCTTTATAACGCGAATGCCTGGTTCGGTAATGTGGCGGAGGTCCGTTTTCATGGCGAGTTGACACAGCCTCAGGATCTGGTCAGCGCGATTTCAATGAGTTCGCCCTCATCAGGCGCTGCCGGACTGATTGAGTACGGAGATACGGTGACGCTCGATATCCAGACGGCTGAACCGGTCTATGGCATGCAGGTGAAAGTACAGGGCGTATTGGCGTCGGTGGCGTCCAGCGATAACCTGGTTTGGACCGCCCAGGTCGATCTTCACAGCGGTGTAGACGTTGGCGATGTCAAATTTGCAGTGAACTATTATGACGCTGAAGGAGCGGCAGGTCTGACAGTGGAGTCAACAACCGATGACACGTCGCTGTTTCTGATTAATGGCGACAGCGTGATGCGCGACGTCATCCTGAACGCTGAGTTGATCGACCCCTCCACCATAGGCGGTAGGCCCGACGAGTCGCTGACCGCACAGCAAGTCGATTATATGTTCGACGGATTGCCGGGTACGGCGTCCGACTTTCGCCTTGGGTCTAGTGGAAGTGGTGCTTATATTGCCTTTGATTTTGGAATGGGTGAAGAAGTGTCCCTTACGGAAGTCAACATTCTGGCCCGTCAGGACAACTATTTCACCCGGATCGAAGGCGCTGTGGTTCAAGGCTCGCAGGATAATACGAACTGGGTAACGGTGTCGGATGAGGCCAGTGCGACACGTGACTGGCAGACACTAACTATTAGCGATCAAACAGCGTATCGCTTTATTAGAATTTACAATTCGGCGACCTGGTTTGGCAATATCGCCGAGTTAAGGTTTCATTCTAATTAATGAGCAATGATGAGATGAGTATGAAGCTGGTTTTAATAGCGTCTATGGTTTTTGTGGTTTCCTGTGCTCCCTTAAGTCAAACCGAAGGAGATCTCGAAAGTCGCTTGCTTACCTATGACATACCGAAAGAGGCGCTGTATACCCACCATAACGATGACTATACCGTTCGTGTTCGCACTCCTGGCGGCCAATGGGAAGATCTTTATGAATACAATGTCATAGTTGATTTGGATAATCCGCAGAATGCCTCTATGGTCTATTTTGATATGCAAGGCACTGTTGAAGTTTCTGTTCAGAAAAACAATGGAACGGTTTCAGATGTTCAAGTGAGGCCAGCGAGCGCCGGCATTTCGCCGCGATTAGACGGGAATGCGGCTTACTTTACAATAAGTAAGCCGACCAAAGTCTCGGTCGAATTTGATGGGGATCGATTGCATAATCTTCACCTGTTCGCGAACGCCATAGAAGAAAATCGGCCCAGTCCTCAGGACGAGGATGTGATGTGGTTTGGACCAGGAGTTCATACGCCACCGGAAGGTGACGCTTTTGTCGTTCCCTCAAATACGACGGTTTATATTGCTGGCGGTGCGCTATTGAAAGGCGGTTTTCATATTAAAGGCGTCGAGAATGTGACCGTGAGGGGGCATGGCGTGATTGATAAGCCCCATAGGGGGTTTGAAATCACGCATTCCAATAATGTCACGATCGATGGCCCTATTGTTATCAATCCAGAGCATTACACGGTGTACGGTGGGCAGTCCCGAAACGTGAGTATCAGCAACCTGAAAACGTTCAGTGCAGGTTCCTGGACAGACGGTATTGACCTTATGAGCTGCTCGGACGTGCTGGTGGACGATGTTTTCCTGAGAACATCGGATGACTCAATCGCGGTTTATGCGCACCGTTGGGATTACTACGGAAACGTAGAGAATATTCGAGTAGTGAATTCAACGTTATGGGCCGATATCGCGCATCCTATTCATATAGGGATACATGGTAACGCTCAGGCTCCAGAGGTGATAGAAAATCTGCTCTTCAAAAACATTGATGTGCTGGAGCACGATGAGGATGACCGAAATTATCAGGGCGTGATGGCGATATCGGCGGGGGATGCCAATCTTGTTAAAGATGTGAGATTCGAAAATATTCGCATCAGCCGTATGGAGGAGGGAATGCTCTTCAATTTTCGAAGTGTATTCAACGAAAAGTACAGCCACGCTCCGGGGGGAGGAGTGGAGAATATAGTCTTAAAAGACATTCACTACGACGGCACGATGTTCAACCCGCCTGTGATAGAGGGCTACTCCGCAGACAGCTATGTCAATGGCGTGGAACTGGACAATGTGGTGGTCAATGGAAAAAGATTGGAACTGCACGACCTGGACATCGGTGAACATGTCCAGGCCGTGTCTGTAAAGTAACAACGGTTCAGGTTCCACTGGCGGTCTTCTGCCTGGCGCGTTTGCACAAAGCCAGCAATCCATCAATCACAACCACCAAAGCAAGCACCGCCGCCGAGACCGGAAAGCACAGTGCAATTACCAGCATCAGCCCCATCACGATCTTGCTGGCGACGGGATCGGCCGGTGGTGGCTGCAACCGCTGTTTCTGTGGTGCACGACGTTTCCACCAGAGAATGACAGCGCTGGTCATCAAAAACAGAATCAGAGCGATGATGGCCATGTTCAGCAACAAATTCCACAGCCCGAGGTCGCCTTGATGCAGAGGAATGGATGCGGCCATCGCCATACCCATGGCCGGGTAGTCACTGTACCGGATGTCAGCCAGCGGCATACCGTCGGCGGGATCAAGATGCAGAACGCGTTCGGCGAGCGGGTTTTGTACATCGCCTGCCATGGTGGTTGCGGAGAGGGTCCAGACGTCCCCCTGACCTTGCGGCAGATGCACACGGTAGCGTTTGAATTCCTGTTGTTCGGCGATGCGGGTGACGTAATCAATTCCCAGCTCTTGAGACGCAGAGTCGGCGCGGGGCATGGGGGTTTGTTCCAGTGCCCAGGGCACTTGATGAGCGCCGTGCTGATTCATAATCTCGTGCGAGGTGTCCGCCTGAGGAGCGTCGAATTGTGTCCCGGGTAAAGAGCCCCAGGGCTGCACCAGCTTCCCACCCCAGATGCTGGTCCACGCGAGCCCGGAGAACAAAAAGAACAGCAATGGTATTGCGACAATCCAGCCACTGAGTTTGTGCCAGCGCCGCCAACGCTTGCGTTTTCCGCTGACACCGTTGCTGTTTCGGTCCCGGCTCTGGCGTGACCAGGAGAGGTACAAGCCACTGAGTACCATGAGAATGGCAAGCCCGGCAGCTCCTTCTATGAGCAGGTCGCCCGTCTTACCGATCAACAAGGTGCCGTGAACGTTTTTCACCTGCTCGTAAAACGTATCGGTGGGATCGCGGCTGCCAAGAATGTCGCCATTGTACGGATTGACATACACCGTGGTGGAGGGCGCACCGTGCCCGGCATGGCCCGCGTGCGCGCCCTGCGTGAGCGAGAAGCGGGCGGACTCGGTCGCGTCGCCAGCCGGAATGTAAAGCGTCACGTTGGCGTGCGGGTGTTGAGCGCGCACAGTGGCCATGAGTGCGGAGGCGGGCAGGGCGTCGCCCTCGGGAACCACTGTCGTCAGTTCCCGGTCCAGCCAGGCGCCGACAGGTTTACTGCCCAGCATCAATAACCCGGTGACGCAAAGCATCAACAAAAACGGTATCACCAGCAGGCCGACGTAAAAGTGCCAGCGCCACAGCGCCCGGTACATTTGATTGCTCCGTTGGGTCGATGCTGTGCGGCTGGCAGTCATTGAGGCTCTCACACGTTAGGGTTAGTTAGAATTGCCATTTTACGCCAACGAAAAACGAGCGAGGCTCACCGGCATACAGCAGAGCGTCATCGACCGGGGCGATATCGCGCACGGTGTGTACGGAGACGTAATCCTTATCGGTCAGGTTACGCAATTCACCGTAGACTTCCCAGCGGTCGCTGCTGAAGCCGGTTCGCAAACCGAGCAGTGCGTAGGAGTCGACGGTGTAGGTGTTGCTGAAATCCGAGTAGCGTTCGTCGACCAGATCAAACGTCGGTCCGCCAAAGAACCCGCTGTTATGGCGATACATGACTTCGCCTTTAATAGCATAGCCCGGCGCGGCGGGAAGCTGGTTGTTGCCGTAGATCGGGTCGTCATCGAACGAGAACTCATTGATGGTCAGGTTCAGACGCGGTTCGATTCGGTGCTCTCCAGCGCTGTCGAGCGCAAGGCTTGCGCCGAAAAGCGCTTCGATGCCCGCGTGAATGGTATTATCCACGTTGCTGGAAAGGCTGGTTCCCGGTTCGTCGGGATCGTCGATAGACAGGATCTCGTCCTTCAGCTGGCCGTAATACAGTGAGACTTCCCAGTACCATTGATGACGGTCTGCCCAGGTTTTGCTGCCACGGCTGCCGACTTCGAACACGGTGCCTTTCATGGCATCGAGGGTTTCGTTATTGCCGCGGATGTCATCTTCCAGTTCGTAATTTGTGGGTGCTTCATACAACCGGCTGATGTTGGCAAACCATTCGCTGTCCGGGCTGGCTTGATAGATAACACCGACTCGGGGGTTAATGCTGTCATAGTCGGCCTTAGGGTTGCGCACGGTGTTGCTTTCCACATCGGTATTGCGAACATCACGGCTGGTGGTCACCGCCTGAAGGCCATAGACCAGCTTCCACTGGTCGGCGAATTGCCAGCGGTCCATTAAGAACGCCTCTACACTTTCTGCGATATTGTCTGTAATGGTGGTCAGCCCGTTACGCTGGCCGTTGTCATTGCGATACTGGCCACCGGTGACTGTGCTTCGACCGTAATTGATGCCAGCGAGTATGTCGTGGTCACCGGCGTTCAGGTTGTAACGTAAAGAGCTGCCGAAGGTATCTTGATCGGTGTTGATCAACAGGCTGAATACCTCTACGGGCGGCATGGGGCCATCGCCGTCGAAGTCCACCATTACTTTATCGACAATAGGGTGATACAGCGTTTGTTCCTCATAGGAGAGGCCAAACGACAGACTGCTGTTGCTGTTGATGTCCCAACCGGTTTTGTTGGCGATTCGCCAGCTTTCGACATTGACCTGGTAGTGACCCGTGATCGCCGCCGACTCTGCCTGATACGGATCGTCGGCAAATTGCTCGGCGGTCAGAGGGCCGGGCAACTCTTCGTCGTTATCGATATACGTCAGGTAGAGGCGGGTGTGAAGCGCGTCGTTGATTTTCCAGCCGGCGTTGGCGTAGACGCCGCTGCGCTCCTGTTCACTGTGCTCACGAAAACCATCACGCTGTTTGCCATCCACAGTGATGAGACCGTCGAAGTCGCCGGACACGGTGGTAGCGGTCAGGCGGCCCTGTATGTGACCGTCGCTGCCACCGTTTAGAAACAGCTGGGATTCGGTGTTGTGTGCGGTCGGGCTGATAAAGTCAATGGCGCCGCCTAAGGTGCTGGCACCGTACGTCAGTGCGTTGGCACCACGGGCGATCACCGCGTTGCTGGCGCTCAAAGGGTCAATCATCCGGTTATGGTTGTTGCCGTCGGCGGTGGTGACCGGCAGGCCGTCTTGCATTAGCTTGATGCCGTTCATATCATAATTGGTGGCATCGAGGTTGGAGCCCCGGCTGGAGAAAAACATAGCGTCACCGCCAGAGGAGCTTTGTGCCCAGATGCCGGGGACAAAACGCAGCATCTCGGAGAGATTGGATACACTGCGCTCGTACATCTCGGTGCTGTCGACCAACGTCACCCCACCGGGGGTCAATGCCTGTTCGTGCTCCAGTGCCAGCTGGCTGTGTTTACCTTCGACCAGCACGGTTTCCACCCGGCCATCACCGTGATCGGCAATGGCGGCGACAGGCAGGCCCAGGCCCGACGTCAAGCTTAAACAAAGGGCGAGCCGTGTTCGGCGCGAGCGGGGCGTCACTGTGCACATGGGTGTGTCCTTTTTCTACGGATTCTTCTTAACAGGATTTGCAGGCGGTAGAAAGCCTACTACAGCCGCCTCGCTTCCAGAATGCGACAAATTGTCGCAGAAGGGTCGTGCGACGATTTGTCACGCAGACCGAAGGGTGGGGATTTCTTAAAATGGCGCCTTTTGAATGTGGCAGGTGATAGCGAGGTGGTTATGGAATGGATGGTGACGGCACTGGTGTTCGGCCTGATGGGCAGTGCCCACTGTTTCGGGGTGTGCGACGGCCTCGTCAAGCGGGCGCGCAGTTTACCACCTGGCTTTGCCCCACATCTCCGGGTTAGCCCAAAAGCGTGGGTTGTTCCAGTCGCGCTTGTGGTTGTAGTTGTCGATGTTGTAGGTGTACAGGCTTAACGCCTCGCCGTTATCGTCCAGTCGTGCCTGGCGGCGAAAGCCCAGCGCAATAAAATCGCTCAGCGTCCATTCACTGCGTTCGCTATCGAGTACGGCGATTTGATGCGTGCCATAGTTACGCAGCTGCCCCAGCAGTGCTTGACCGTCTGCACGTGACAAGTGCTCCAGTGTGTTACTGATCAGCGCAAGATCTTGCACGCGCTCCAGCGTCAACCCCTGGCGGGTGTCGGCGGCGTCCATCAACGTCAACGCACACTCTTCATGCACCTGTTGCCACTGTTGCGCCAGCGCTTGGGCGCGCTCGCCGAAAGCCATCAAAACGCTCGGCTCGCAGCGGGTGATCAGAGCCGCCAGCGCCTGATCTGGATCAGTGGTTGATGTGGATTCGGACATGGGGTCGCCCAGTGATAACAAACAGGGTTCAGTATCACATCGGGCGCTTTGCCGTTGCAAGTGACGGCTGCGGTCGACCGTTCCCGCTTACCGGGCAGGGGCGGGACTTGCTATCATCGGGTTTTCCCCGGTGATGGAGTCATCATGAGCCTGAAGCAGATCGATCAGTTATTGAAGCCGCGTTCGGTGGCGGTGATCGGCGCATCCAATCTGCCGAACCGACCCGGTAACGCGGTGATGCGCAATCTGTTGCAGGGCAACTTTGCCGGACCCATCATGCCGGTGACGCCAAAGTACCAGGCGGTGAACGGTGTGTTGGCTTATCGCTCGATTGATGCATTGCCGGAAGTGCCGGACCTGGCCATCATCTGCACGCGGGCGGCGCGAGTGCCGGCGCTGATTCAGCAGTTGGGCAAGAAAGGCACGCGCAGTGTCATTGTGATTGCCGCCGGTCTGGATGAAGTCCACACCGCCCAGGGCACAACCTTGCAGGAGCAGATGCTGGCCATCGCACGGCACTGGGGGGTGCGCGTACTCGGGCCGAACTGTCTCGGTTTGTTTGTGCCGGGCATCGGTCTGAACGCCAGCTACGCGCACACGCATGCCCTGTCAGGCAAAATCGCCTTTGTCTCTCAATCATCCGCCGTGTGCGTTACGATTCTGGATTGGGCCCGGCGGCGCAGCATAGGGTTCTCCCATTTTATTTCACTGGGCGACGGTGCGGACATCGATTTCGATGAACTGATCGACTACCTCGGTCGAGATCCCAACACCCGTGCGATTTTGCTCTACATTGATTCGATTCGCGACGGCCGGGCGTTCATGTCGGCGGCACGGGCCGCCGCGTCAAACAAACCGATTCTACTGATCAAGGCCGGCAATTCCGCCGAAGTCGGCGCGGCCATCAGCCGGTTGCCCAGCCAGCAACGCGGCGCTGACCGGGTTTACGATGCCGCTTTTCGACGTGCCGGTATGCTGCGTGTGCAGGATTTGCGGGACCTGTTCGCCGCCGTGGAAACACTTGCCTATGGGCGGGAACTGCGCAGTGAGAAACTGGTGATTCTGGGCAATGGCAATGGGCCGGAAGCGATGGCGGCGGATGCCATGATCGAGCGGGGCGGCCATCTGGCGACCCTGAGTGACGAGACCGAAGCCGAGCTGCGGCGCCTGGTTCCGCGCGGTGGACGAGCGGGCAATCCGGTCAACTTGTTGGGTGACGCATCGCCGGAATTGTATCGGCGCGCGCTGGATGTCATTCTCGCCAGCGGCGAAGCGGACAACATATTGGTGATGCACGCCCCGTCGGCACTGCACGCCTCGGACGTGTACGCGGAGGCGGTGATTGAGGCCTATCAGGCCCATCGGGGGCGAAAGCCGAACCTGCTGGTGAACTGGATGGGGGAGGAGGCCGCTTATCTTGCCCGGGAGCGTTTTGCCAAGGCCGGTATTGCCTCGTTCCGCACACCGGAAGGCGCCGTGGCGGCGTTTATGTATCGGGTGCAGTATCGGCGTAACCAGAAGCTGCTGTCGGAAACGCCTGACTCGGTCAGCGAATTGATCCCTCACCACCCGGACGCGGTGCGCACTGGCATTGCCGAGGCTTTGAAAGAAAACCGGCTGTCGCTTTCGCCCGAAGAGGCATCCGCTCTGGTGAGTGCCTACGGCATTCAGACGCTGTCATCCGATAGCGGCGAAGCGGCGCCGGAGGCTTACCATGAGGATGTTGCGCTGCGCATTCAGGTGCGGGTGGACCCGGTCTTCGGGCCGATTATTGCTTTGGGTGAGGCGGGGGTGTCTACGGACTGGCAGCACAATGCAGTGGTGGCGTTGCCGCCGCTGAATATGGCGCTGGCGCGCTACTTGGTGATTCAGGCGCTGGCCGAAGGCAAGCTGCGTGAGCGTCGGCAACCGCTGGAGCGTCACTCGCTGTGCCTGCTGCTGAGCCAGGTCAGCCAGCTGGTGGTGGATAACCCCGAGCTGGTATCGCTGGACCTTCAGCCGGTGGTGATGCGTCGCGGTGTTTATACGGCGTTGGATGTCTCCGCCGTGCTGGCTCCAGCGGATCAGGCGAAGCCGCTGGCCATCCGGCCCTACCCGAAGGAGCTGGAGCAACGGGTGACCCTCAAGGACGGGCGTTCGGTGATGTTGCGTCCCATCCGGCCCGAAGACGAGGCGCGTCAGCAAGCGTTTGATCGTTCCCTGAACCGTGAGGATCGCTATAACCGCTACTTTGGGGAAGTCTCGGAGTTTTCTCATGAGCAGATGGCACGGGTAACCCAGATTGATTACGACCGGGAGATGGCCTTTATTGCCACGGAGCGGGATGCCCGGGGCGAGGAGGTGACGCTCGGGGTGGTGCAGGCGCAAATGGACCCGGACAATCAGCAGGCCGAGTTTGGTATTGCCATTCGCAGCGATATGAAAGGGCAGGGGTTGGGCCGATTGTTGCTCAGCAAAATGATCGCGTATTGCCAGGCGTCAGGCACCCGTGAATTATTCGGTCAGACGATGAGGCAGAACAGCGGCATGGCGAACCTGGCGCGAGGGCTTGGGTTCAAGGTCCGGTTCGATGCCGATGAGGATGTGATCGAAATGCGCCTGACGCTCTAGGTGATTCTACAGCTTCGCCAGCGCCTTGATATGCAGCACTGCACTGCGACCCAGGGCCGATAGGGCATAGCCTCCCTCCAGCGTGGACACAATGCCCCGGCAATGGTACGCCGGGTTGTCGCTCTCCCGGCTGCGATCCACCAGTGCCCTTAGCTCCCGGCTCACCCAGTCATAGTCACGGTCTGTCAGGCTGATGGACGACATATCGTCTTCCTCATGCGCGTCGAATCCGGCTGAAATCAGCAACAGTTGTGGCCGGAAACGCGTCAGGGCCGGTAGCCAGTGCTCGCGAATGGCGGCGCGGAAGTCATCGCTGCGACAGGTCGCGGGCAACGGCACATTCACAATATGGTCGCGCGGCACGTCGGTGGGCGTGTTCGGATAAAAAGGGTGTTGAAAGCTGGAGCAAAACAGCACTCGTGGCTCGTTATAGAACATCGTCTGGGTGCCGTTGCCGTGGTGTACATCGAAGTCCGCAATGGCGATGCGCTCCAGGCCGTGATGCGCCAGGGCGTGCGCGGCGGCCACGGCCACATTGTTGTACAGGCAAAAGCCCATCGCCCGGTCCGGTTCAGCGTGATGGCCGGGCGGGCGTACATTGCAGAACACCGCATCGGTATCGCCGGCCATGATCAAATCCACGCCGTGTACCGCCGCGCCCGCTGCGTGCCGGGCAGCTTTCAGCGTACCGGCGGACAGGTACACATCATTGTCGAACGGGATGATGCGGTCACTGCCGGGCGGCGGTGCGCTCAGGGCCAGCGACTTGAGGTAGTCTGCCTCATGGACGCGGCGCAACTGCTCGTGGGTGACCTCGGGCGTGGTCCGGTGCATGACCAGCCCGTCCAGGCCACTGGCCAGCAGGCGGTTGTTGATCGCGTCCAGCCGCTCCGGGCACTCGGGATGCCCCTCGGGCATGCGATGTTCGTGGCAGCTCGGGTGTGAAATGATCGTGGCCAGCATAAAACGTCCGAGGTCGAGGGTCGGTTAACGGGGGGCAGCCATCACAGCTTTCACGCGCTCCTCCAGAGAGGTCAGCCCGGCTTCCTGGCCCAGTTGCAGAGCCTCCTCCTCCGAGAGGTCTTGCAACCGGTAGGCCCGAAGGGCCAGCAATGCGCCCGCACGGTTGCCCGACGCGCAATGCAACAGGACGCGTTCGGTACCGTTCAGAAGTTCATCCAGTTTGCGGGCATTGTCGGGGGTAATGTCGTCCGCGCCGTTAATAGGCAGGGCGATATAGCGCAGGCCGAGCGCTTCCGCTTCAGCCTGTTCGTCAAAACCGGCGGACTCGCCGGGGCCACGCAGGTTAATGACCGTGGTGACGCCAGCGGCTTTCATTTGCTGCAACTGTTCGCGAGAGGGCTGCCCTCCAGTGATCAGCTGCTCGTTGGGGGTCTTGAACCCGTCGGGCACGGCGGCGGACGCGGTGCTGCCAGGCGGACGGGTACTTAAATGGTCCTGAAGTCGTGTCATGAGTAACTGGGCTCGCTGTGAATGGGTGCTGTCGGTGGTTTCCACCCGGCTGCCACCCTCAGGGGTGGCCTGGATAAGAACAGTCATACCTTCCTGGAAACCGAACCAGAATGTTGTGGCGGTCGCTTCGACCCGAGCGGAGCCGTTCTCCGGAGGCTGCGCCTCGCGCACCGCCCACGCCTGCTCATCCACCACCGCCTGAACCGCTTCGAACACTTCTCTGGCGGTTTGTTCAAACACCACAGGTTCCGGGGCCGGGTAGGCGGTGCGCTGGTTTTGCCATTGACTGAACGGCACATAGAAACTGAACAGGCCGACTACAGCGGAAGTGGCCAGCACCGAGACACGCCGACCTTCGGGCTTGCTCCAGAGCGCATAGCCGATAATCAGCGGAACGCTCAGCAACCCGAGGGTGGCGCCCGTTTTCAACAGCAGGAGAGCGGCGGGCCAATCGAGCCAGCCAAGGCGGTAGCCGGGGCCACTTGCAATAATGAGCAACAAGGCCAGAAAACCGCTGGATAACGCAAAAACACCGAGAAACTTTTTCATAGTGATGACTGACGTGATCGGGTGGAACGACAGGGGGTATTGTCGATCACAACGCGGCTCGCGTCTATCGCCGGATAAATAGCGCCCGATGAACCGGGGCAAGAGGCGGGGATAAAAAAGCGGGCTTTGCGTTAGGGGCAACGCAAAGCCCGCCAGGACGATCATGACGGTGGGAGTTACAGTTCCAGGGTCACCAGAGACTTGGCCGGCATCTCCACGATCAACTTGCCATTGTCTACCCGCGCCCCGTTGAACTCGGTGGGGTGCAGCTGGTTTGGCGCATCAAAGGTGTTGCGGGCGTTCATCTCGTTCGCGGTCAGGATACGGCCTGAGCGCACGCCTTCCACATTCAAGTCTTTCAGCGAAATTTCCACGGTGCGCGCCTGGTTGGGATCAATGTTGGTCAGGCTGATGTGCACGCGCTGGTTGTTGTCGACAGAGGCCGTGGCGCTGATCGCAGGCAAGGTGCCGCCGTCATAGCGGTATTTGCCGCGGTTTAGTTTGAACTTGAGCGCGGTGGCATCGCGGTGCACCTTGTACATATCAAACACGTGATAGGTCGGGGTCAGCAGCATGCGCTCGCCATCGGTCAGAATCATCGCCTGCAACACGTTGACGGTTTGTGCGATGTTGGCCATTTTTACGCGGTCCAGATGCTGGTGGAAAATATCCAGCGTCACGGAGGCGGTCAACGCGTCACGCAGCGTATTCTGCTGGTACAGGAAGCCGGGAATGGAGCCTTCTTCCTGTTCGTGCCAGGTGCCCCACTCACCCACGATCAGCCATACCCGCTGCTCCGGGTCGTACTTATCCATAATCTTGATGTGGCGGGTAAGCAGTTCGTCCATTTCCATGGCGCGGTCCATCAGCTCGTACCAGTCGCTTTCATCAAAGTCGACCGCCTGGCCTTTGTGCGTCTCCCAGGAGCCTTGGATGGTGTAATGGTGGAGGTCCAGTGCGTCCAGTTGATCGCCGGCACGCTCCATCATTACTTCTGTCCAATGATAGTCGGCCGCCGCCGCACCTGCGGCAATTCGGAAAGGCTTCACGTTTTCGTAACCGTGCAGGAAGGTGGCGTACTGGCGGTACAGGTCGGCGTAGTATTCCGGGCGCATGTTGCCGCCGCAGCCCCAGCTTTCATTGCCCACGCCCCAGTATTTGACGTTCCAGGGTTCTTCCCGACCATTTTCGGCACGCAATTTGGACATGGGGCTTTCGCCGGGGTGGTTGATGTACTGCCACCAGTTGGCCATTTGCTCCACGGTGCCACTGCCGACATTGCCGACCACGACCGGTTCGGTGTTCAGCTCGTCCACCAGATCCATGAATTCGTGAGTGCCGACCGAGTTGTCTTCGGTCACACCGCCCCACAGGTTGTTGACCACGGTGGGGCGATCCTCTTTGGGACCGATGCCGTGTTCCCAGAAGTAGTAATCGGCGAAACAGCCACCGGGCCAGCGCAGGTTCGGCACGCCCAGCTCATTGAGTGCGTCGATCACATCGTCGCGGATAATGTAATCGCCATTGCTGTCTTTTTTCCACAGGCCGTCGTAGATGCCACGCCCGAGGTGCTCGGCGAAATGCCCATAGATGTGACGGCTGATGGTGCCGTTGCTCTCATCGCCTTCGATGGTCATTTTGTGGGTGGGGGCTGCCAGCGCTGTCGGTGCCGCTATTGCCGCGGATAACAGAAGGGAACTCAGCAATCTCATAGCAGGGGTCCTTTAACGTCTATTATTGGAGGGTGCTCATTTTTTGGAGGAATAAAATATCATACTACAAATGAGGTTGGCGAGTATTTACGCTCTTTTACCCTGCTCGCTGGACGGAAGGCGGCCCGGCTTTTGCTAGGCACCTGTGTATTGATTTGTGGTTGCTGAGGGGTGGTTGCTGAATGTGTCGTTTCGGATGTTAGGGGCTACTGTTAGGGGCCGCTGTTAGGGGCTAGCGAACCTGGATTTGATGACCGACCCGCTCTAGAGCCGACACCGGGCCGCCGGGCACCAGCTTGTAGATCAGCGGTGAAGCATCCTGCGCGGCGGGCTGCTTGAGAGCCACCGACAGACAGTAATCGTCGTCCAGTTCAAAGTAGTGGAACTGCCATTCATCCGGGGCCTCGTTGAGAACCGGGTCAAAGGAGGCGGTGATCAGCCCGTTGTTGTCGATGTCAAAACACGCTTTGTCCAGCCCCTCGGCAATGCCCAGGCCCCGGGCTTTCAGGTAGGCCTCTTTCAGGGTCCAGAGTTGGAAAAAGTAAGCCTCCTGTCGCTCTGCGGGCAAGTCGAGCAAGGTTTGGGCTTCTTCCGGGCTGAAAAAGCGCTCGGCGAGTTCTGTCACAGGCTTGTTGTGATCGCGTCGCTGGAGGTCGACGCCAATCGGCAGGTCCACGCTAACTCCGAGCGCAAGCCAGTCTCCGCTGTGGCTGAGATTAAAGCTCAGTTCGGGAATCGGACCATCACCCGCGACGGCGGGCTTGCCCCGCTCACTGATCTCGAACGCCCAGTGCACGGGCTGCACACTGTCGGAGTATTCGGACAGGGCCGCGCGCACACCGGCTCGCGTAATCAGCTGCTGGTCGCGCAGAGCCGGGCGGGAATAACGTGCTAATTTTTCCCGCTCGTCGTCGCTCAACCACTGCTCGAAGTTGTCGCGCTGATCGTCCAGATCAACGGTTCGATAGTCAATTAGCCACAGGTGGATGCTTTGGTTGGGCAGTAAAATCATAGGCGCCTTTTTCCGGTCGAATTTCGTAAACTCTGGTAAGGTTATAGGTACGTTTGCGGTGAATATCAACCGCTCCTGGAATTATCCAAGGGGTCCGTGTGGCCATCCCCTTGTGAGTTATGTAAGTTATGTAAGTTATGTAGGTTATGTAAGTTATTGGAGGTAAACATGATCAAATCCCGCGCAGCTGTGGCCTGGGGGCCGGGCAAGCCGCTTAGTATCGAAGAAGTGGATGTTATGCCACCCAAGGCGGGCGAAGTGCTGGTTCGGATTGTCGCCACTGGTGTTTGCCACACCGATGCGTTCACGCTCTCCGGGGATGATCCCGAGGGTAACTGGCCCGCCATTCTCGGGCACGAAGGGGGTGGCATCGTGGAGCAGGTCGGCGAAGGCGTAACGGGCCTGGCCGTGGGGGATCACGTGATTCCGCTGTACACGCCCGAGTGCGGCGAGTGCAAATTCTGTCGCTCCGGCAAAACCAACCTGTGTGGAAAAATCCGTGCAACCCAGGGTAAAGGGGTGATGCCCGACGGCACCTCCCGCTTCTATAAAGACGGCCAGCCGATTCATCACTACATGGGGTGTTCCACCTTCTCGGAGTACACGGTGCTGCCCGAAATTTCCTTGGCCAAGGTCAATAAAGAGGCTCCGTTGGAAGAAGTGTGCCTGCTTGGCTGCGGGGTGACCACCGGCATGGGCGCCGTGCTGAACACGGCCAACGTGGAGCCGGGCGCGACGGTGGCGATTTTTGGGCTGGGCGGCATTGGACTGTCGGCCATTATCGGGGCCACCATGGCCAAAGCGGGACGCATTCTGGTGATCGATATTAACGAACGCAAGTTCGACCTGGCGAAAAAGCTCGGCGCTACCGATTGCATCAACCCCAAACATTACGACAAACCGATTCAGGAAGTGATTGTCGATCTGACCGACGGTGGCGTTGACTACTCGTTCGAGTGCATCGGCAATGTCAACGTCATGCGCTCAGCACTGGAGTGCTGCCATAAAGGCTGGGGAGAATCCGTGATCATTGGTGTGGCGGGTGCCGGGCAGGAAATCAGTACGCGCCCGTTCCAGCTGGTGACGGGTCGTGTGTGGCGTGGCACGGCCTTCGGTGGTGTGAAAGGGCGCAGTGAACTGCCGGGTATTGTTGATCAATATCTGCGGGGAGACTTCAAGCTGGATGATTTTATTACCCACACCATGCCGTTGGAGAACATTAACGAAGCCTTTGATTTGATGCACAAGGGTGAAAGTATTCGCAGTGTCGTGCATTTTTAAGGAGGCGTGTAATGTCGCTGGAAATTCAAAACAGCAATCGGTGTTTTGGCGGTTGGCATCGTCAGTACACGCATTTTTCCGAGGTGCTTAATTGCACCATGCGGTTTGCGGTTTACTTGCCGCCGCAGGCGGAAACACGGTCGGTGCCCGTGGTGTACTGGCTCTCGGGGCTGACCTGCACGGATGAGAACTTTATGCAGAAAGCCGGGGCGCAGCGCGTGGCGGCGGAACTGGGGGTGGCGCTGGTCGCCCCCGATACCAGCCCGCGCGGAGAGGGTGTGCCGGATGACCCGGGCGGAGCCTATGACTTTGGTCTGGGTGCCGGTTTTTATGTGAACGCCACCCAGAGCCCCTGGGACACGCACTACCACATGTACGATTATGTGGTGCGTGAGTTACCGCAGCTGATTGAGCGGGAGTTTCCCGTGAACCGGCAGCGGGCCATTGCCGGTCACTCCATGGGCGGGCACGGCGCGCTGGTGATTGGTTTACGCAATGAAGACCTGTACACCTCGGTGTCCGCGTTCAGCCCGATTTGCCACCCTATCGATTGTCCTTGGGGGCAAAAGGCGTTCAGCCATTATCTCGGCGATGATGACCCGGGGCTCTGGCGCGAATATGACGCCAGCGAGCTGTTGCGGGCCAGTCGTTCGGCACCGCCCATTCTGGTGGACCAGGGCGAAGAGGACGGTTTCCTAGAGGAACAATTAAAGCCCGAAACGCTGGAAGCGGCCGCTCAGGCAGCCGGGCGGGATATCACTCTGCGCCGCCAGCCCGGCTACGATCACAGCTATTACTTCATCGCATCGTTCATTGAAGAGCACCTTCGCTTTCATGCTCAACATCTGAACGAGGCCTGAGCGGGTTTTGGCCGATATGCTGTATTTAACAGGCCAGTTCCTCGGGCTGGTCAGTTATGCAATTGGAGTCTACTGTTTTTTCCAGAAAGACGATCGCCAACTGAAAATTTTCATGTTTGTCCTGCAGTTCAATAACTGCCTGCACTTTGCGTTATTAAATGCGCCGACGGCGGTGTTGAGTTCGCTGTTGTCCGTCGTGCGTACAGGACTTTCTTTGAAAACCAGCTCGAAGATTGTGGCCTGGCTGTTCATCGCCCTCAGCGCGGCGTTGGGCCTTTGGCTGGCGGAGCGATGGCTGGATCTGTTGCCAATAGTCGGCTCTTGCATCGGCACCTATGCACTGTTCTGTCTGACCGGTATCCGCATGAGGCTGGCCTTTTTGGTGGGCGCCTGTTTTTGGCTGGCGAACAATATTGTGGTGGGCTCCATCGGTGGAACGCTGCTGGAACTGACCTTAATCTCCGTCAATTCCAGCACGATTTTCCGGATGTGGCGCGGTGGCCAGCGCGCTCAATAAGCGCACGTAATGATGTTGATCGTTATCGTCGGCGCTTATGGCGTCGTCTCTTAGGGATAAAAACGGGACTGCTCTTTAAGCGCTTGTGAAATTACATCAACCGGTAACGATTGTCCTTTCGCCGGTTGCAGCTCAGGCGTCAGGACATCCACACCGCCGCCAGGATACGTCACCATTTGCAAGTGATCGGTTAGCAGCGCCGAGTTCATATAGCTGTGGGCAATACTCCAGGTGCGCTGCGGCTTGGCCAGCAAACCCTCTCCGGTGGCGTAAGTGGAGGGCGTGGTTCCCTCGCAACCCAACAGGCCTGCCATCAGAGTCGGCGCGACATCAAAGTGCTCTGTGGGCGTATCGATGTGGGCTGGTGCCTTGCCGGGCCAGTGAACTACCATCGGTACCTGCAACTGGTACTTGGAGAAGTTGCTGCCATGCCCCCAGTAATTCTGCCCGTTGTCATTGAACTCCTGCCCGTGATCCGAGGTGATCACCACGACGGTGCTGTCCAGTAGCTGGCGCTGCTCCAGATCGGCGAGCACTTGCTGGACTTGCTCGTCGGTAAATCGCACCGTGGTTTTGTACACATTGAAGTAAGGCTCCGGATCGAAATCCTCATCCAGCGCCAGTTGGTTAACGGTCTCCCAGAAGGGCTCAATGCGCGGATAGTCCGGAGGTACATCGTAGGAGTGGGGTGCGTCGTAAAACAGAAAGCCGAAGAAAGGCTTATCACCGTTCCCGGTTTGGGCCTGATGTTGGTCGAGAAATCGGAGCCACTCCGCCGTGATGTTCTGATCCCGTTGCCAGGAGTGTTCCCCTGGCGTTTTCAGGCGCAGGTCAGGAATCGAGGAAAATACGTTGCGGTCAAAGGCCGGGCTGACCAGCGTGGCCGAGCTGAACACGCCCGTGTCGTAGCCGAGCGCTTGCAGGCGCTCGATCAGTACCGGCGGTTGCCGGTGGGCGCTGAACGCGTCCCAATAGCTGGCGGGTAGCCCGTAGAACAGCGTGAAAATACCCGGCTTGGTGGCGTTGCCGTTGCTGTAATGCTGGTTGAACACCAGCGCCTGCTGTTGGGCGAACGTATAGGTATTGGGCATCCAGCGAGGATCGAGCATATCGGCGCGCAGCGCATCCACGGCGATCACCAGTAAATTGTAGGGATGCTCCGGCGTGTGGCATTGCAGCGGTGCCTGCGGATAGTTCAGCGCACCATTGCCGGAGATATTGCCCAGCTTCTGTGCCAGTTGGTTATCGCGCACTTTCTGCGGGTCCACCAGGCCGTGCTCTGCCATAAAGCGCTTGGCCGTGGCGGCGTGGTACAGCGGCAGGTGACGGGCAACACTGGTAATGCGGGTATCGTAATTCGCATCGGCCCAGGCGTTCCAGCCGTGAGCGATGAGTTGGCTGGCGAACAGCACCGTCAGCGGAACCCAGAGCCCGCGCTGCGGCAGGTGACGACGCAGCCGCCGGGCCAGGTCGCGCTGTAGGAGGACGATGGCCAGAATCGCCAACAGGCCCACCGTCCAGGTTAACCAGGAAAAGGAGAATATTTCCGAGCCGGCGCCGAGCAGCAGCTCCAGCACAAAGCCGGATAAATGGAATCGATACTGGTGATATACCACGGTATCCAACAGCAGCAGCGAGATGGCCAGAGTGGCGCCGAGTACGGCAATGGGTAAGAGTACCCGACGTGGCAGAATCAGCGCCAGCAATAGCAGAGGGACTCCTAACAGCCAGGCGAGCAAGGAGAACTGCGCCACGTAGGCGGTGGCGACGTAAACGCCTGTACTGATGTCCGGAACATCGATCCAATGCAGATAACGAATGCCGATCAGCAGCGCGATGAAACTGTTTACGGTGATAAACCAGCCCATCCAGCGGAGCCGCTGGCGGGCAGTCAGGACTTGAGGCACTTGAAGACTCCTTGCGAACACAACGACGGATCTGGCCGACCTTTCTCGTGGCGGAGTGGTCGGTGTCATCATTGAGATCGATTAACCGGCAAGGGCCGGAGGCGCGCCCTTGCCGACGGTATTAAGCGTAGACCTCAGGCGCGCGCAAATGTAACAAAATCGTCAAATGCCGAACGTAAAATTTTGTATAGCGGTTTTGTAGACTGGCGATTGTTATGTCTTGCTATTCGCTCTCGCTTTCTCGTTCGCTTTCCTCCTGCCCATTCCAGCCACCGCCCATGGCTTTGAACAGCGTGGCCGTGGCTGAAAGCCGGTCACTCACCGCCTGGCTGAGAGACAGTTCCGCCTCCAGCAGGCCGCGCCGGGCGTCGAGCAGCTCATAAAAACCGATGCGACCGGCATCGTACTGTAGCTGCGCCAGCTCCACGGTTTCTTCAATGGCGTCGACCTGGCGTCGAATGGCTTCCACGCGACGATCCGAGGTGCGGTATAACGCCAGGGCATCGCGGGCGTCCCGAAACGCACTGGCCACCGCCAACTGATATTCCGCCTCTGCCTGGCCGACCGCCGCTTCGGCGCTCAGCACGGCGGCCCGGGTCCGACCAAAATCCAGAAGCGGAGCGGCCAGGCTGGCACCGACGCTCCAGGTTTCGGCGGCGGCGGTGAACAGATCGTCTGCTTCCAGGGCAGCGCTGCCCCCCATGGCCGTCAGGTTGAAGCTGGGAAAGCGGGAGGCTTCCGCTACACCAATTTGAGCGGTGGCCGCGATCAGTGCGGATTCAGAGGCGCGAATGTCCGGACGGCGTTGCAGCAGCTCGGACGGCAGCACGGTTGGAATCTGATCGGGTAAGCGAATATCGGTTAATTTGCCGTCCCCAAAATCCCATTCGCTCAGCAGCTCCCGTGGGCTGTACCCCACCAGCATCGCGAGTGCACTGCGCAGCTCGTTTACCTGTTGCTCCTGTTGCGGCAGGCGGGCACGAGTGCCCTCAAGTTCCGCGCGGGCCTGTCGCACCTGAAGCGGAGAGCTGGCGCCTCCCTCGGCACGGATCTCCTCCAGTGCCAGCGTTTGCTCACGGGACTCCACGGTTTCGCGAGTGATGGCCAATTGTTGCTCCGCTGCTCGCAGGTTGAAGTACGTGGTCACCACATCGGCAACCAGGTTCAACCGCACGGCTTCGGTGCCGTATTGGGTCTGGGCGAGCAGGGCCACGGCGGCTTCCCGCTGTCGGCGCAACGAACCCCACAAGTCCAGCTCATAGCTGAGTACACCGGACACTGAGAATTGATTGCGAATCTGACCGCCGCCCAGTTCCGGGGGCATGGTCGCGGCGGAGCCCTGCTCACGGGAGGCGTCGGCCTGGGCGCTGAGGGTCGGCCAGCGGTCCGCGTTAATCAGCCCAAGTTCGGCGCGCGCCTGCTCAATGCGCTGGAGTTGCACACGCAGTTCCAGACTGTCGTCCAGAGCCCGCTCCACCAATTGGTTGAGCGTGGGGTCATTGAATCGTGTCCACCACTGCGCCCAGTCTTCCGTATCGGCTTCCTGGGTAAGCCGCTCTTGGTCGGGCCACTGCTCCGGCAGATCGGCGGTTTGCGGGGTGTAATCCGGCCCCATGACGCAGCCGCTCAGCAGCGTCAGGCTGGCGGCCCATAGAGTCAATTTACGCATGCTGATCTCCTCCCTTGCGTTGGCGGTTCCAGGTCACAAAATCCTCCATCACCTTATAGGTCAAGGGCACGAACAGCAGGGCCAACGAACTGGCCAGTACCATGCCACCGACCACCACGGTGCCGATTTCCTGCCGGCTGGCGGCGCCGGCACCCGTGGCGAAGACCAGTGGCAATGAACCAATGATAAAAGTTGCTGCCGTCATAATGATGGCGCGGAAGCGCTGCCGTGCCGCCGTGAGAGCGGCTTCGGTGGAGCTCATGCCCTCGCGCCGGTTTTGCGCGGCAAACTCCACGATCAGAATGGCGTTCTTCGCCGCCAGTCCAATTAGCACGAGCAGCCCCACCTGGAAGTAAATATCATTGGGGTAACCGCGCAGCAACGATGACAGCGCGGCGCCCAGCACACCGAACGGAATGGCAGTGGCGACCGCGATGGGCAGCGTCAGGCGCTCGTATTGCGCGGCCAGAATCAGAAACACCATCAGCAGACCCATGCCGAACGCGGCGGTGCCCGCGCCAGCGGCGGCGTCCAATTGATACGCCTCACCGGTCCAGCCCATTTGAATGTTGCCGTTGTCGCTTTGCTCGGCGACGACGGCCTCCAGCGCGGCTTTGGCCTGCCCGGTGGTGTAACCCGGTGCGGGGTCGGCCATCAGTTTGGCGGCGGGGTAAATGTTGAAGCGGTTGATAATGTCGGCGCCGGCTGTGCGCTCCAGTGTGATCAGCGAACTGAGAGGAATGAGTTCACCGTTGTTGGAACGCACGAACACCTGGCGAAGATCATCGGGGTGATCCCGGTACTCGCCATCGGCCTGCATATTGACGCGCCAGAGGCGGCCCTGATAGGAAAAGTCATTCAGGTATTGCGAGCCAAACGTGGCTTGCAGCGTACTGAACACCTGATTGATGGGCACGTCCATGGCCTTGGCTTTTTCCCGGTCCACTTCGGCGTGAAACCTGGGGATGCCGGTGTCCAGCGTGGTGCGGACATTGGTCAGCTCCGGCCGCTCACTGGCGGCCCCTACGACCCGCTGGGCCATCTCACTAACGTGTTGAGGGTCCGAGCTATCGCGTACCTGCAAGTACCCTTCAACACCGCCAGTGAGTGACAGCCCTTGAATAGGCGGCGGTGTAAACGCCATGACGTTGGCTTCCTGAATGCCCATCCCCATGCCCATCACACGCTGAGCGATGGCGGCGGCACTTTGGCCCTCGCCACCGCGCTCATCCCAGTCGGCGAGGTTGATAAAACCGGCCATCGCGTTACTGCGCAAGGAGCTGGCTACCATATCGAAACCGGCGAACGAGGTGAACTGCTGCACTTCTTCCAGTTCCAGCAGGCGTTTCGCCAGATCATCACGCACGGTTTCGGTTCGGCCCAGCGCCGAGGTGGGCGGCAAATGGGCAATGGCCAACGCGACGCCCTGGTCTTCCTGCGGCACCAGCCCCGAGGGGAGACGGCTGATGGCCAGCACCGTGCCAATACAAAACAATGCCAGCAGCGCCAGCCCGATGATCCAGTGCCGAACCAGTTTGTCCACGACATTAACAAAGCCGCTGGTGAGCGATTCGAACGCGTTGTTGAAAATCCGGAAGGGTTTGCTGACATCGTGCGGGGCTTTATCCAGCAACAGGGCACACATGGCCGGTGTCAGCGTCAGGGCCACGACACCGGACACTACGACCGACACGGCAATGGTGACAGCGAACTGTCGGTAAAGCTCACCGCTCAACCCACCGAGGAAGGCCACCGGCGCAAACACTGCCACCAGTACCAGAGTGGAGGAGACCACCGCGCCGGAGACCTGCTTCATGGTTTCCACTGACGCATCCCGAGCCTTCATGTTCTGCTCGGTGATCAGGCGCTCGACGTTTTCCATCACGATGATCGCGTTGTCCACCACGATACCGATGGCCAGCACCAGGCCGAACAGGGTGAGCATGTTGACCGAGAAACCCAGTGCCTGCATTCCGGCAAAGGTGCCGATCAGTGACACGGGAATAGCGGCCACCGGGATTAACGTGGCGCGGATGTGCTGTAGGAACAGGAAGGTCACCAGTACGACCAGTACCACGGCGACCAGCAAGGTGATAACGACCTCGTTGATCGAGACTTCCACAAACTCCGTGGTGTCGTAGGGCACTTTGTAATCCATGCCGGGCGGGAAACGCTCGGCCATATCCTCCAGCGTTTGGTGGACCAGCTCGGCGGTGCTCAAGGCATTGGCGCCGGGTTGTAGATACACGCCCATCGGTACGGCAGATTCGCCGTTATAGGTCGCCGAGAAATCGTAACGTTCGGAACCCAATTCCACCCGGGCCACGTCTTTCAAGCGCAGACTGCTGCCCTGATTATCGGTCCGGATAATGATTTGTTCGAACGCTTCGGGTTCCGCCAATTGGCCGCGCGTGGTCACGCTGAAGGTAAAGGCCTGATCTTTGGGGGCGGGTTCGGCGCCAATGCGACCAGCGGCGTACTGGGCATTTTGCTCTTGCACGGCGGTCGCGACATCGTTGGGTGTCAGGTCATACTGGGCGAGCTTCGCCGGGTCCAGCCAAATTCGCATGGAATAATCTTGCGCACCAAACAACGACGCATCCCCGACGCCTTCCAGGCGAACGAGTTCATCCAGAACGTTCAGCAGGGCATAGTTACTGATGTCCAGCGTACTTTGGCTGCCGCCAGGTGAGTACAGCACTGGCACCATCAAAATATTGGTCGAGCGGGATTCCACCCGCAAACCCAGATCGCGCACCACTTGCGGCAGGCGCGGAGTAGCGGCTTGCACCCGGTTGTTGACGTTAATGGCCGCCTGGTCGGGGTTGGTGCCCATCGCAAATGAAATGGAAATTTGCAGGGTACCGGCATCGGTGCTGGTGGACTCCATGTAAATCATGTCGTCCACGCCGTTAATTTCCTGCTCCAGTGGCGCGGCCACCGACTCGGCCAGCACTTCCGCGCTGGCGCCGGGGTAAGTCGCGCTCACCACCACTTGCGGCGGCACCACGTTCGGGTACTGCTCAACCGGCAAAACGCGCAGCGAGACAATGCCTGCCAGCATAATGATGACGGAAATGACCGACGCAAAAATAGGGCGGTCAATAAAAAATCGGAACATCCTCAGCCTCCCTGGTTTTCACCGTTGGTGACTTGAACGGGCGCTTCATCGCGGAGAGCGACTTGGCCGTTGATGACCAGTTGGTCGCCTTCATTCAGTCCGTCGAGGATCAGTTGCTGATCGCCGATCATTGGGCCGAGGGTGACCTTTCTGGCTTGCGCGGTGTTGTCGCTGCTGACAGTGAACACTTGCGGCCCTTCGGCGCCTTCACCCACGGCGGTCGGTTGTACCAGAATGGCGTTTTCATAGGTTTTCAGCGTGAGCCGGACACGCACGAACTGCCCGGGAATCAATTCGCCATCGGGGTTGGGGAAGGTCGCACGCATCTGTACGCTGCCGGTCATCGGATCAATGCGGCGGTCGGCAAAATCCACGACGCCGCCCTGTTCGTACTCGCTGCCATCGCGGCGGATGAGGGTGGCTTCCCGCTCGCTATCGGCGTCGTCATCTTTCTGGGCTTTCCGTGCCAGACGCTGAGCAGTGGCATCTTCCTCCGGCAGTGAAAAGTACACCTGCACGGGATCGTGTTGCACCACATGTGTCAGCACGGTGCCCATATCGACAAGGTTGCCTTCGGTGATGGCTTCCATGCTGGTAATGCCGGATACCGGTGCTTCTACACGGGTGTAGCGCAACTCCCGGCGAGCATTGCTGAGCGCGGATTCGGCCGCCTCAAGCCGGGCTACAGCCGCTCGGTGGTCCGCCCGGGCTTGATCCCGCTCGCGTTCGCTGACGGCGTCGCGCTCAAACAGGCCTGAGACGCGCTCCCATTCACGCTCGGTGCGCAGCGTTTGCGCCTGCGCACTGGCCAGCTCCGCTTCGGCGGACTTGACCTGATCCTCGTAGGGGCCGGGCTCGATCTGGAACAGCGTCTGCCCGGCTTCTACCGCGGTGCCCTCTTCGTACTCCCGAGACTCCAGAATGCCGGACACTCGCGCTCGCACGGCCACTTCCGTCGCGCCGTGTAAGCGGCCCGGATACTCCACCCGGTGCGCGGCGCGTTCGGTTTCCACGGTGGCGGTGGTCACCGGGGAGGGCGGGGGAGACTGGTTGCCGCCCTCCTGACCGCAAGCGGCGAGCATCAGGGTAGCGACAGCCAGACCCAGCCCCCGCGCGCTGGCGCGAAAGGCGTGTTGGGAAAGTGCGTATTTCATGGTGAAAGACTCCAGGTTTCAGCAAGATAAAAAGAAAAAAGGGCGTCGTCCGTTCGTTCAGGACGCCATAATGCCGTGCAAATAAATATCGAAGACCGCGTCAAAACGCTGGCTGAGCGGCTTTCGTTCCAGTGGGGTGTGACTGAGCACTACCGCCCCGTGCATCAAATCCCCACAGACATTCATCAATTCCTCGATGTCGATGGTGCGAAACGGATATCGCTCCTGAATGCGTTGAAACATCGCTTCCCATTCCTCGTGGCCGCTCATCATGTAGGAGAAGTAGAGGGAGGACTGGAAGCTGGCGCGAAACTCCGCCCGCTCCTGGACGAACAGCTCGATGAGATCGGGGTTTTCCTCAAAAAAAACCAGATAGGCCCGAAAGGCCTCTTTGAGTTGCTCCAACGGGTCTTCCGGCCGCTGCCGCGCATCCTCAACGGCCTCTTTCAGACGCTCCAGATTGTAGGTCAACGCCTGAGTGAACAGCTCTTCCTTCGTGGGAAAGTAGCGATACACCGTGCCTTTGCCGACGCCGGCCGCATCGGCTACCGCCTGCATATCGGCGACCTGGTAACCGCGCTCGGCGAAAATACGGGTAGCTTCGCGCAGGATTTCGCTGCGACGCTGCTCGGCGGGCTTGTGGACCCGTTTGGATTTTGGCGGTTCGGGATGGGACATGTGTTAGGGCGAACTCCACAGGACGGACCAGTCAGTCCGTTATGGTAAGAGAGTTCAGCCCACCGGAGCAAGGATTGTATCGTCAATAAAGGTTAAGGGAGGTGTTATTGACACCATAAGTTGGCCGCCCGTTGACACCATAGTTTGTCCATTCTTATAACTATTTGATTTTAAAGGAATTTTTTTAGTTTTTCGCCGCATAATTGTCAAAAAATGGCACGCGGTAAAAGTTTGTAAAGTTTGGCGGGTAAGGTTTTTGGAGGGATTAAACAACTACTTCGTAATCATTTCACTGGTGAAAATGAATATTACTTTAATGCGTGAACTTATCGATTTCATCGGATGAGAGAACACTACCGAGGAGGAAGGTTTGGTCGTGTTTGGCAATAGTATCTTGTTCGTCTTTGATGCTTGGGGTTACGTCTGACCGGAAAATGCCGGACCTGAAGGAAATGTTCCCCAAAAAAGAACTACAAGCGGCGGTGCAATCCGCTCTGGGGAAAATGGACGTGGTCACCCGCGAGGAGTTCGATGGCCAAGCGGCCGTGTTGCAACGCACCCGTGAGCGACTGGAAAAACTGGAGCAGCAGTTAACAGAACTGGAGCAACACCAAAAACGCGGGTGAAAAACACCGGCTCCTCCGCGACCCCATCAGCGGTGTAAACCGCCGCATATTTATGACAGTTTTATGGCCCTGCATACGTATTCATCTTGCCAGGGCCACAGCCCCCTCCGTAGACTTTCCTCCAGATCGCCGAATGTGCAGCTCCTGACAACCGCACTCAGATCAAACGCGAGTGCAGTTCTTCCCACACGTAGTATCGGCTCGGGGCCAATGCCCACAACCTAACAATAAAACAGCTGTTACAACATACACCTTTGCGAACCAACACAAGTATCCGTCACGACCGGCAACGGCGTGAACGCAGTTCAAACACGTAAGAAAAAAGCCCTAACGATAATATTTTTACGCGACAAACGGACCATTTATTATGTTCAGCACCCAGAGACTTGTGTTTGACAAGGCGATGGCGTTCTGTATCGGCGCCCTGCTATTTTGCCTGAATGCCCCCGCCCTCTCCCAGCAATGGCCGGAGGCCTATTTTCGCGGCACGCCCAATGACTGGGGGCTCACCCCCATGACCTACGACGTGCAAAGCAGTCAATGGCAAACCACCCAGACCTTTGGCGGCGATAACCCTCGGTTCAAAATCAGTCGTTATCAAAATTGGGATCAAGCTTATCCCGCTGCGGACTACCCGATTGCCGATGGCGCGGGCACCTATCGAATTGCGTTCAATGACACCGACCAGTCCATTACCGTAAGCGCTGCAGATGACGCCCCCGACAACACACCGAAGCAGAACACCCGGGTGTGTTTTGATAACGCCACTGGCTATGCCAATCCTCACCTGTATTTCTGGAACCCTTCGCCCGGCGATGCGCTCAGCAGCAGTCCAGAGTGGCCCGGAGAAGCCATGACCGAACATAACGGCTTCTACTGCCTGGACTTCAGCCAATGGTTAACCGGAAGCACTCTGCCAGATACGCTCAATGTTATTTTCAACGATAACGGCGCACCTCAAACCGCCGATCTTCTGTTTGATGCAGACCCATGCTACGCCAATAACCAATGGCAGAGTCTCGCGGCCTGTGGCTTGGCCGACGACGACAGCGTCCCTGACCCGGTCGGTCAAACTCCAGACGACCCCGAACAGCGCCCGCAACTGGAACAACCCCACGGCTTTCCGGTGGAGGGCAATGTCTCCGAGGGAAACTACCGCTTTGAAATCGCCTACCCCAACCTCATCGATCAGTTTGCCTCGCCTGTGATGATCCAGCCTGATCCAGTCAGCGGTTTGATGATGGTGGTCGACAAAGCCGGACAGATTTTTGCGTTCCCCGATGACCCAACCGTCACCCCAAACCAGGTGCGCACACTGCTGGACATTCAAGGTCGGGTCAAAAATTATCACGAGCAGGGTTTGTTAAGCATGGCGTTCGATCCGGAGTACGCGGATAACGGCTTTGTGTATATTTATTACATTTACGGGACCGACGACAATGAACGGACCCCTGACGGCCAATACGGCGATGCCATTCTTGAACGACGGACCATCGATGATCCGGCCAATCCCTCTGCCGTGCTGGAAGACTCCGCCCGGGAACTGCTGCGCATTGAACAACCCGGCCCGGATCACAAGGGTGGCATGATGCAATTTCATCCCGAGGAAGGTTATCTGTATCTGGGCATCGGTGACGGCGCTTACGGTCACAGCGCCACCACCTCGTTCGCCGAAGATCCGCGTACCAACAACAACGCTCAGGTCACCAGTAATCTGCTCGGCAGCTTCATTCGGATCGAGCCACTGACCGAGCCTGAAAACGGAAAATACTATCGCGTGCCCGATGACAATCCGTTTGTGAATCAGTCCGGTTACCGCCCGGAAATCTGGTCTTACGGGCACCGCAATCCCTGGCGCTGGGCCTTTGACACCGAAGCACCCTACACCTTGTGGGAAACCGAAGTCGGGCAATCCGGTTACGAGGAAGTGAACCGTGTGGAGCCCGGAAAGAATTACGGCTGGCCGGTGTGCGAAGGGTTGAACAACCGGGGCGAACTCGGAGGCGATCCACTCAAGGAGTGCGCCACGGATTTTGAACCGCCCATCGAAGGGTACGAACACCCAACCGGTTACTCCATCATTGGCGGTCTGGTCTATCGGGGCAATCAGTTGCCGGGCCTGAACGGACGCTTTGTGTTCGGTGACTACGTCACCAAAAAAATCTGGGCCATGGCCGACGGTGAAGCCAAAACCCTGGTCAGCGATGCCTTCCCGGAAAACATCGCCTCCTTTGGCACCGACCTGTCCGGCGACGAATTGTTGGTATCCACCTACGGTGTCGAGTTCGGAGGAAACTCCACCATTTATCGGTTAGTGGACGACGACGCCGACAGCGTCGCCTTGCCCGACACGCTATCGGCCACCGGATTGTTTCAGAGTCTTTCGCCCCTGGTACCGGAAAGTGGCGTCATCCCCTATAAGGTCAACACCGACGGCTGGTTCGACGGCGCGACGGTACAACACTTCTTACACATCCCTAACGACGAAACCATCGCCTTCGCCGACACCGAACAGTGGGAACTGCCCACCGGTTCGGTGCTGATCAAACATAAATGCATCACCGACGCTGATGGCGAAGAACGCCCCTTTACCACGGCAATTCTGTTTCGTCAGGCGAACGGCACCTGGCAGGCGGTGAATTATCACTGGAACCCCGAGGGCACTGAGGCCACACGCGTGACCGAAACACAGACCCTCGACAACACCGATGCCGAGGGACGCACTCGCACCGTGCGCGCCTCGGCCGACTGCGGCTCCTGTCATGTGGGCAATGGCAGTCGCGAACCCCTGGCGTTGCACTCCCGTCAGTTAAACCGTTCGTTCAGTGAGCAAGGTGAGAACCAGTTGGATATTTTCAACCGGATCGGGCTGTTCGATACCAACATTGGTGCCGCCGAGCAGTACACCGCCTTTGCGTCTCTGGAAGACGAGAACACATCGCTTGAGGCGCGTGCCAGAGCCTATCTGGATACCAACTGTGCACACTGCCACAACAGCGACTTTATGGACCTGCGCTACGACCAGTCGCTGGACGACATGCGCCTGCTCAACGTCCAGACCACCGGCGGCAAATACCGAATCAAACCCTTCGATCACCGCGAAAGCCTGATTCATCTGTATCAGGTCACCGACGGCAACCGCATGCCCAAAGGCACCCGTTACACCAACCCGGAGGCGGACGCCCTGTTTGCCGAATGGATCGATGCCGTTGACGCTCAACAGACCGCTTTGCGCCTGCTCGGCGACACTCGGGTCAATCCGGACGACACCCTGACACTCAGCGTCGAGGCACGCTACGACAATGGCTTCACCGCACCGGTGTCGAGCATCGACAGCGTCAGCAGCAGTGACGAATCGGTACTTTCGGTAGAGACCATCGAAGGCAATCAGATCACCCTCAGCGCCCTCCGAGCCGGCGCCGCCAACGTCACCCTGAGCAGCGACGGGCAATCGACCAGCCTGGAGATCGAGGTGGTGTCCACCGACACCTCCCTGACCGGATTGGCCATCTCCCCGGAGACCACCGCACTCACCGATCAGCAACAACTGGTGGCCTACGGACTGGGGCCCAACAACACCAAAATTCATGTTCATTCCGAGGTTCAATGGCAGGTAGTCAGTGGCGGCGACGCCGTGTCGGTGTCGGACACCGGCCTGGTGCAACGCCTGGCTCCGGGTGAGGCCACCGTGCGCGCCACTCTGGACGAGTTCAGTGCGCAAACCACCCTCACCGAAGCGAACGCCGCTCTGTCCCTGCGCTACGACAACCCCAACGACTGGGAGACCGTCAATATTTACCTCTGGACCAGCGGTGCGGGAGAGGACCAACCGCTGCACGACTGGCCGGGCGAGCCAATGAACGGGCCGGATGACGGCGGCTGGTGGGTCTACCATCAAGACCCGGACGCCCTGCCAGAGGGCCAGTTGAACGTGATTTTCAACAACGGCGCCGGCGCCCAGAGCGGTGACCTCAACGACATCCAGGAATCCGCCAGCTACAGCGACGGACAGTGGGAACCCTGGAACACCCAGGGTGACACCGGCGGCGAAACCTATCGGCTGTCGGTAATCGGCGGCAGCACCGAGAACGCCGAGCGCGACTTCACCCCCGGCACGGTAGTGACCATCGCCGCCCACGAGCCTCCGCTCGGCACCGAGTTTTCCGGATGGCAGGGCGAAGGCCGCGCCTATGTGGTCGGCAACCCGGCCGCCGCCGACATCGAGCTGGTGATGCCCGCTCACAACGTCTCGATCCAGGCACTGTTTGCCGGTCAGGAAGATGACTACCAGGCTGGCCGGGATTTCTATGGCCAGCACTGCCAGAGCTGTCATGGTGACAACGGCGAAGGCGGCGTGGCCGGTGCCATCAACGCTCTGGACGACACCTGGAATCAGGATCTTCTGGCCAGCTACATCGCCGACTTCATGCCCCTGGACAATCCCGGCGCCTGCGACGGCGAACAGAGCGGTGACTGCGCCTTCGAAATCGCCCGGCTGGTACTTGCCGACGCCTGGCAGCCGTCTCTGTGCACCGACGGCAACTGCGGCGAGGGCACGCTGGACAGCCGAAACCTGCGCCTGCTCACCAAAGCGGAATACCTCAACAGCGTGCGCGATCTGTTCAATATCAACTTCTCGGCGGCGCTGATGGATACCGTCCCCGCCGATGGTCGCTACCGCAACTTCACCACCGCCTCCTATCTCTCCGCGGGCTACGACCGCACCCTGGGCTACCAGTTGGTGGCCAGCGAGATCGCCGAGCAGGCGATCACCCGCTACACCTTTGTGGGACTGGCCGAGTCCTGCGACGATGCGGCCTGTGCCGTCGAGGCGTTCGGCAAGCGACTGTTCCGTCGTCCGCTGACCCAGACCGAAGTGGACAACTACGCCGCCCTGTACGACAACGACGACGGCGGTCGTCGGGCCCTGCAGGCGCTGTTGATGTCACCGCACTTCATGTACCGCTCAGAGCTGGGCACGCCGGACGAGGAAAGCGGTTTCTACACGCTAGACCCCTACGAAATCGTCACGTCGCTGGCGTACATTTTCTGGGTAACCAGTCCGGACGATACCTTGATG
Organism: Marinimicrobium sp. ARAG 43.8; assembly: GCF_050113635.1. Classification (NCBI taxonomy): domain Bacteria; kingdom Pseudomonadati; phylum Pseudomonadota; class Gammaproteobacteria; order Cellvibrionales; family Cellvibrionaceae; genus Marinimicrobium; species Marinimicrobium sp. ARAG 43.8. Next base: position 522,388 of record NZ_JBNJLT010000001.1, on the reverse strand, counting down.
GGGATGGCCGACGCGGATACGTTCAACCTGAGTCAGGCGCTGGATTACGTGCTCGCCGACCCCAGAACCGAGCGCGGATTGCGGCGCTTTGTCAGCGGCTGGCTGATCAACAATCAGTACGGTTTTCCCGGCATCCACAACCCGGACCTGGTTGAGGCGCTCAAAGAGGAAACCGTGCGCTTTGTGCTCGCCAATATCGAGTCCAACGCGCCCTACGCCGAACTGCTGCTCGCCCCCTACACCCAGGCCAATGATCTGGTGGCCGAGCACTACGGCCTGCCCGACACCACCAGCGGCGGCTGGTCCGAGCGCGCCTACGACGGTGAGGACCCCCGCCTGGGTGCCGGCCTGCTCGGCCACGCGAGCTTCCTGGCCTCGCGCACCAACACCGTCAACCCCTCGCCTATCAAGCGCGGCGTCTATGTGCGGGAAAGCCTGATGTGTCAGGAGTTTCCGCCACCGGCCGCGGCGGACTTCAACGTCGAATTTGAAGACTCCGACAGCAACCGGGACGCCACCGAGCGGCACACCAATGATCCGGCCTGCGCCGCCTGTCACCAGTTTATCGACGGCGTGGGTTTTGGCTTTGAGCGCTTCGACAGCCAGGGCCTGTACCGGGCCATGGAGACCCTGGGCAACGGTGAGACCGAAGAGATCGACGCCTCCGGTGCCATCAAAAGCCTCTACTCGCCAGAGACGACCCTTGACCCGGACAGCGAAGCGGTGACCTACCACTCGATCCCCGAGCTGGCACAACTGATTGCCGAAAGCGGCCAGGGCGAGGCCTGTTTTGCCCGGCAGTTCTACCGCTACGTGGTGGGCCGGGAAGAATCCGGCGATAGCGACGAGCTCAATATCCAGACTTTCAGTCAGGACCTGCGCAACGGTGGTGGCATGCGCGACATGCTGCGCGACCTGGTGCTGTCCGACAGTTTCATTCAGCGTCGATAAGAGGGAGTGACCACCATGAACACACTGACCAATCGATCGCGTCGCCGGTTTCTGATGTCCCTGGCCAAAGGCGGCCTGTTGTTACCCTTTGCCAGCCAACTGTTCGGACAGAAAGTCCTCGCCGCCGAGGGCCTGGCGCAGCGGGTACTGTTTCTCTACTACCCCAACGGCGTGGTGCCCTATAACTGGCGCCCGACCCAGGGCGAGGGCAGTATCGCCGGCTCCCAGGAACTGAGCTTCGGGTTGGGGCCACTCTCACCCTGGCACCAGAACCTGACCGTGCTGCAGAATCTGACCCTGGACATCGGTCAGGGCGCCGGGGCCCACTACAATGACATGCGCGGCATCCTCACCGGCAACAACCAGATCGGCACCGACAGCGCCAGCATCGACCACCTGATTGCCGAACAGCTCGGCGATGAAGGCGTCCTGAGCCTGGGCGTGCGTACCGGGCCCAAATCCGACATCATGATCTCCAAACCCCGGGGCTACAGCACCACCGAAAGGCCCATTCCCAACAACGACCCGAAAGACGTCGCCGACAAACTGGCACTGCGGGTGGGGGACGGCGGTGGCAGTGAACCGGACCCGCAACTGCAGGCCATGTACGACACCCTGCTGTCGGACTTTGACCAGTTGGAAGACGCCACCCTATCGCAAGCACGACAGGATAAACTTGCTCGCCACCGGGAAGCGCTGGTGCGCCTGAAAAACCTCTCGGCCACGCAACTGGGGGACTGCGCCCTCAGCACCGACAAACCCGCTGACCCCTACGCCATGGCGGAACAGCAATTGTCGGCGGACGAGTGGCAACAGTTTCCAACCCTGTGCCGGGCACAGATCGACAATGTGGTGGGTGCTTTCTCCTGTGGCCTGCACCGAATCGCCACCCTGCAACTGTCCAAGGGCGATGAAAACGGCAACCTGGTCAACTACTCCTTCGACGAGTGCTGGCAGATGGCCCAGCAGGCCATGGACCAGGGCATCAAGGCCACCGAGGACGGCGGTGAGGTCACCCCCATTACCCGCTGGTACAACGAGTTCTCCAGCCACAGCGCCTCCCACCGCCCCGGCGATGTGCCCCACACCGCCCAGGTGCGCTGGTACCACTCCCTGCTGGCTTACACCCTGGAACAACTGGATACGGCTGGCTTGCTGAGCGATACCTTGGTGGTAATGTTTTCCGAGGTGGGCGACGGCTCCAAACACGGCGGCGCCGCCGGTGCGGTAACGCTCGCGGGCGGCGCCGGTGGTGCGCTTTCCACCGGCCGCATCATCAACTGCGGGGACGGCATCAACAACGGCTATCGCCGGTTTGGCACTCACGACCTGTTCGGTGACATTGCCCGGCTGATGGGCGTGGGCAGCCTCCCGGAAGCCCACTGGCGAGGGGGCGTTGTATAGTCCCTCACCCTCTCGACGACGACTGCCCCGGTCGGCTCGGGTGCGCCCCCCGAGTCGCGACCGCCGGTACCCGGCAACAGCTTCCAAAACCAGGAAGCTCTATTTTCCTCAAGCATTCTCGTTATGGGCCATTTACTGGCGGCCCAAAGTATGACCGACGTCACACTGCTAGGCCTCAGGTCGCAAAGGCCTCCGTTGCGTCGGGCGCGTTGTTACCGGTACTCCCTGAGTGGAACGTCTCCAAAGGCACTCTCTATGCGATCAGCCTCGGGGGGCGCGGAGCACCCGCGCGCGTGCGCGCCTTCAGGGAGTTTGTGCGCATGGAACTGGAAAAAGAGGGGGAAAAGGACGGAAGGTAGGAAGAATGGAGACGCCAAACTATAGTGTCAAGAACAAGAGGTAAGCCGGAAAAATAAGATGGTGGGCCCAGCAGGACTTGAACCTGCGACCAATCGATTATGAGTCGACTGCTCTAACCAGCTGAGCTATAGGCCCGACGAGGGAGGCCGCATTATAAAGATATGCCCCGGTTGTGACCAGCCCATCCTCAGGTTTAAGCAACTGTGAGTAGAGGGGAGGCGTATACTATGCTACAAATAACAAAGCACACTGAACTGGCGGCGGTCTCTACCGGTCCAAATCGGTACAGTTGAGTTGCCCTGTATGTTAACGAAGAAGGGTTGGAAGATGGCGAACGACGAGCAGAATACTCCCGAAACCCAGCCGGAACGCCGGCGGCCGACCATCACAATTGCCCTGGTGGCCATTGTAGTGGTTGTGATTGTGGCCTTGAGCCTGTATTTCTTCGGGCGCGGGGGCGAAGAGCCCGAACCGGAGCCTTTGCCAGCGCCGACGCAACCGCCGCAACCGACCCCTGAGCCGGAGCCTGAACCCGAGCCGGCACCGGAGCCTGAGCCGGCCCCCCAGCCGGAACCGGAGCCCGAGCCCGAACCACTGCCTTCGCTGGATCAGAGTGATGAGCCGGTGATCGAATCTCTGGAGGAAACCACCGGTAGTGATCAGGTGGAGCGGGTGCTGGTCAACGACGAGTTGATTCGCAAGGTGGTTCGCGCCGTGGCCGCCGCCCAAGAGGGGAAGGTGGTGCATGAATACCGGCCGCTGGTCTCTCCACCCCCGCCGCTGGCGGTGGCTAAAGTGGGCGATGCCCGGACCGAGGTTGAGCAGGAGTACCGCCTGCTTGAGGAAAACTTCGACCGCTACGATGTGTATGTGAATTTGTTGACGAATACGAACCCTGAGCGTCTGGCGAGCTGGTATGAGCGCCATCGCCCTCTGCTGGAAGAGGCGTTTGACGAACACGGCGTTAGCGATGAGGACTTCCATCAGTTGGTGATGAACACGATTGATGAACTGCTGAGTGCACCGGAGCCGCCAGAGGAGATCCGTCTCCAGCGGCCCAAGGTGTTCTACGAATATCGCGATGATCGCCTGGAGAACCTCTCGGACCTTCAAAAGCTGATGATTCGTATCGGGCCCGAGCATCACCGTAAAGTCAAAGCGTACCTGCGCGAGTTGCGCGATGAGTTGGATGCGTTGCCGGCTGACGAGTGAGCACCGGGCAGGCGATGAGAAACCGGGCGAGGGATTTTCGCCCGGTTTTTTTATGTCTGACGAGGCCCGCAAGGCCGGCATGACGCGCGGCGGGCCGGGATTTGAGGCGGTGACGGACGATTCTTGCGGAAAGGAACGGAAATTTGTTTGACAACGTTGTCTCATGTGGTAGAGTTAAATGACCAGTGCAAGTTTCGCTGGAACTCTCTCATCTTTCGGGGCCGGTGTTTCACCGCCCCGCCTTTTTTGAGAGCCTGGATAAACGGAAAGCAGCGTGTCGGCAGGTGGAGACATCGCGCTGTTTTTGGTGGGCCAGATGGGTGGTTGCCCACTGACAGACAATAATGAGGTTTTCTATGGTCAATATCCCAACCGGTAGCCAACTCTACCTGGGAATTGATGGCGGTGGCAGTAAGTGTCAGGCCAGTCTTGTGGATGAGCAGGGGCAAGTGCTGAGTACCGCGTTGGCGGGGCCGGCCAACCCCCTGCACGGCGTGGAGCGTACCCTGCAGTCGATTGAGAGCGCCGCTCGGCGCGCTTTGAAGGAGGTCGGGCTGGGCGAGGAGTCGCTCGGGCGCCTGGTGGTCGGTGCCGGTTTGGCTGGTGTTAACCTGCCGAGCCTCTATAAAGTGGTCAGCGACTGGCCGCATCCCTTTTCCGAATTGCATTTGACGACCGACTTGCGCATTGCCTGCCTGGGCGCCCATCAGCGTGACGATGGCGCGGTGATTGTTACCGGTACTGGTTCCTGTGGCTATGTGCGGGTGGATGGCAAAGACCGCTTGATCGGCGGCCATGGCTTTCCCTACGGAGACCAGGGCAGTGGTGCCTGGATGGGTATGGAAGCGATTAAAGCGGTGCTGCTGGCGTCCGACGGCCTGGGGCCGCAAACCGCGTTGACCGATAGTGTGGCGGACCTGTTGCAGGCGCGTGGCCTGGCCATTGTGGAGCGCATGTCCGGCCGACCATCCAGCGAGTATGCCAAGCTGGCGCCTCTGGTATTTACCGCCGCCGAGGCGGATGACCCGGTGGCTTTCCGGATTGTGACCGAGGGGGCCGACTATGTGAGCGCGATGGCGGACAAACTTTTGTCGTTTCAGCCGGCACGCCTGTCGCTGATTGGTGGCGTGGCGGAGCGAATTACGCCCTGGCTTTCGCCCCAGGTGGCAGAGCGCCTGGCCGAGCCGTTGGGCCCACCCGAGGACGGCGCCGTCCTGTTCGCCCGGCAGCAGCACGCGCTGGCCAAAACCGCTTAAGCGGACACAAGACATTGATAATAACTTAACTGTCGATTCGAGAGGCTTTTATGAGTCAAGAAACCACCGCCCCCAGCAGCCAGAGCAGCGCACTGGTGCCGATGATTATCATCGGTGTGTTGTTTTTTGTGTTCGGGTTTGTCACCTGGTTAAACGGGGCGCTGATTCCGTTTCTGGAGATCGTTTGTGAGCTGAATGGTTTTCAGGCCCTGTTCGTCACTTTTGCGTTTTATATTGCCTACACCGTGATGGCGCTACCAGCGGCTCTGGTGCTGCGGCGCACTGGCTATAAAACCGGGATGGTGCTTGGGCTGGCGGTGATGGCGGTGGGCTCCCTGATTTTCATTCCCGCCGCACAGGCCAGTAACTACGCGATTTTCCTGGTAGCACTGTTCGTGTTGGGCACCGGCCTGACGCTGCTGCAAACCGCATCCAACCCGTACATTGTTCACATTGGCCCGCACGAAAGCGCGGCGATGCGCATGAGCATTATGGGCCTGCTGAACAAGGGAGCAGGTGTGGTAGCGCCCGTGGTGTTCACCGTTTGGGTGCTGACCGGTATGGACCAGTTTCATGAAGACGTCCTGGCGACCTTGACCGCCGATGAGCGCGCCGCCCGGCTGGCGGAGCTGTCCAACCGGCTGGTGGTGCCCTACCTGTATATGGCCGGTGCGCTGGTGGTGCTGATGTTGTTTGTGCATTTCTCGGCGTTGCCTGAATTGAAAACCACAGAGGACGAACCGAGCGAAGACGCCGCGACTGATCGTTTTGGCATTCTGCAGTATCCGCAGGCGGTGCTCGGTGCGCTGGCGTTGTTTACCTACGTGGGTGTGGAAGTGATTGCTGGTGATACGATCGGTTTGTATGGCCGTCGAATGGATGTTGAACACTTTGGGTCTCTCACCTCGTACACCATGACCTTCATGGTGATTGGTTACCTGATCGGTGTGGCCTGTATCCCCCGTTACCTCAGCCAACCCAAAGCGCTGCTTGGCTCAGCCGTGTTCGGTATCCTGTTCTCGGTGGGCGTGTTGTTCGGCTCGGCCGAGAGTGAGTGGATTTCAGAAATGGTGTACGGCTGGACCGGCCTGTTCCCCACAGTGCCGAATACCGTGATGTTTGTTGCTCTGCTGGGCTTGGCTAACGCGTTGTGCTGGCCGGCGATCTGGCCGCTTGCGCTGGCTGATCTTGGCAAATACACCAGTGTCGGCGCAGCGCTGCTGATCATGGGGATTGCCGGTGGTGCGGTGATTCCGCTGGCTTACGGACACTTTGCCGAAACCACAAGCCATCAATCGGCTTACTGGGTCATGTTGCCTTGCTACGCCTACATACTGTTCTACGCCCTCAAAGGGCACAAGATGCGGCACTGGAAAAAGCCCTGACGCTTAACCACTGCTTTCCTCTGCTTGGCCGGTGTGCGCGCCACCCGGCCTTTTTTGTATTTCTTGAGGTATCGGGATCATGTCTTCCAAACAACGCTTTCTGTCGCTGGATGTGATGCGCGGGCTGACGCTCGCGTTGATGATTTTAGTGAATACACCGGGCTCGTGGAGCGCCGTGTATGCGCCGCTGTTGCATGCCGACTGGCACGGTGCCACGCCGACGGATTTCGTTTTTCCGTTCTTTCTGTTTATCGTCGGATCGGCCCTGTTTTTTTCCAGTCGGTCACGCACCACCATGAGCACGTCTGCCCGTTTGATGAAAATTGTTTGGCGCAGTGCGATCATTTTTCTGATTGGTGTTTTGCTGAACTGGTTTCCGTTCACCAGCAGCCTGGCCGAGTTGAGAATTCCCGGTGTTCTCCAGCGGATTGCTCTGGCTTACCTGCTGGCGGCGCCCATCGCGCTGTTTGTGCCCGGGACGATTCGCCTGGTCGTTATGGCCGGGTTGCTGTTGGGCTATTGGGCGCTGCTGCAATTGGGGCAAGATCCCTACAGCGTGACTGGCTCGGTCGTTCGGCAGGTCGACCTTTGGGTGTTTGGTGCTGATCATGTCTGGCAGGGCAAAGGGGTCGCGTTTGATCCGGAAGGGCTGCTATCCACGCTGCCGGCGGTGGTGACCGCGCTGTTGGGCTTTGAGGCGACCCGCCTGCTGGTGACGGCGGAGTCGCGTCGCAAAGGTCTGATGCAACTGGGGATTCTCGGGGCGGTGCTGGTGGTGTTGAGCCTGATCTGGCACCCCTTCTTCCCGATCAATAAATACCTCTGGACCAGTTCTTTTGTGTTACTGACCGGTGGCGCGGCAACACTAGTGCTGGTGGGGCTGGTGCTGCTGGAACCCTGGCGGGGGATTCAACCGGTGTATCGTGCGTTTGCGATGCTCGGGCAGAACCCGCTGTTTATTTATGTGTTGTCAATTCTGTGGGCCAAAGTTTTGTACATGATCCCTGTGGGAGATGTGTCGGCCTACCAGTGGATCTACCTGCAGTTCAGTGAGTTGCTCAGCCCTAAAAATGCGTCTTTATTGTTTGCGTTGTTGAGCGTGGCAGTAATGTGGCTGGTTGCCTGGTGGCTGGCGCGGAAGCGCATTGTGATTTCTATTTAGTCACGGTTTTAACTAGGGTCAGGAACCCGGGTGGGAACACCCGGGTTTTTTTATGGCTAAAAACCGATAAACGTATCAAGCGCTTAACAGTTGGCCATCGATCCAGCTATGGTGAAGGTGCAATTGTTCGTCCACGGCCAGCAGGTTTGCCCTATAGCCGGAAGCGAGTCGACCCAATTCATTGCCCCGGCCGATCATTTGCGCCGGGTACAAGCTGGCCATGCGCAGAGCTTCCGCCAGCGGCAGTCCGACACTCTCCACCGTATTGCGAACGGCGCTGAGCATGTCCAAATCCGAGCCTGCCAGGGTGCCATCAGCAGAGGCGCAGCGACCGTTTTCGGCGCGAATTTCTTCGCCCTTGAGTACAAACCGTTTGTCTTCGGCGCCGACGGTTGGCATGGCATCGGTCACCAGAATCATCTTGCCGGGCGCTTTGGCGGCGACGGCGACTTTCAGCGTGGTGGCGTGTACGTGGTAGCCGTCTACGATGAGTCCGCACCAGCTTTCTGGGTCTTCCAGTGCGGCGCCCACGACGCCGGGCTCGCGACTGCTCATCGGCGTCATGGCGTTGAACAAGTGGGTGAAGCTGCGCACGCCGGCGTTCAGTGCGGTACGGGTTTGCTCATAGTCGGCGGCGGTATGGCCAGCGGCCACCATGGCACCACGGCTGACCAGTTCGCGGATCAATTCGGGCGTAGTGCGCTCCGGTGCCAGGGTTACCAGCGTAAAACCGTTGTCCAGGCTGCTCATCAGCTTGACCGTGTCCGGTGTCAGTCGCTGGAATTTGGTTTCGTCGTGAACCCCTTTGCGGGCCGGGTTGAGAAACGGGCCTTCCAGGTGAATACCGAGAATACCCGGGACTTGCTCTTCGATAGCCTGGCGCACGGCGGCCACGGCTTTTTCCACCACGCTCAGATCATCACTGATCAGCGTGGGCAGCAGGCCCGTGGTGCCGTAGGCCCGGTGTGCCTCGCCGATGGTTCTTAAGGCTTCGACGGTGGGGGCATCATTGAACAGTACACCGCCACCACCATTCACCTGAGTGTCGATCAGCCCAGGGACCAGTTTTAAGCCGGCGAGGTCGCGAGGGGTATATTCCGTAGGCACATCACGGTTGGGCACGATAGCTGTTATACGCTCTCCATCCAGCAGCAGAGCCTGATCATTCAGCCATTCTTCGCCGGTAAAAAGGGTGGCGTTCAGCAAAGCCTGTTTCATTCGCGAGTTCTCCGGCTACACCGTTTCGGTGACTTTGTTCAGGTGAGGGGGCTCATCCGGATGATACCCGCGAGCGATGGACAATGCATTGGCCATGCGGTAGAAACTCTGGATCGCCAGAATGGGTGCGACGAGAGGATGGCTGCTTGGCACGACGGGCAACTGGTCGCTGGAGGAGGCTTCGCTGGCCATCATGACCCGGGCGCCGCGCTGGCGAAATTCCTCGGCCAGGCTCTCCATGCCCTGCAGGGTTTCATCGGGCTGACTGATGACCAGTACCGGAAAGTCGCGATCGACGATGGCCATGGGGCCGTGTTTGACTTCGGCGGAGCTGAACGCCTCGGCATGCAGCCCGCAGGTTTCCTTGAGTTTCAGCGCTGCTTCCTGGGCGATGCCAAACCCGATACCACGGCCAATCACGAACAGGTTGCGCACCGGCGTGAGCGTTTCCACAGCGGTGGACCAGTCCAGCTCCCATGCCTGGGCCAACGCGTCCGGCAGGGTGCCGACGACAGCTTTGAGCCGCTCGCTGTCACTCCACTCGGTGACCAGTTGCAACAGTGCGGCCAGGCTGGCGATGTAGGATTTAGTGGCTGCCACGCTCAGTTCTGGACCCGCGTGCAAGGGCAACACCAGGTCGGCGAGTTCGGCGAGGGGGGAGTCTTCCACATTGACCAGCGCCAGCGTCAGGGCACCGGCGGCTTTGGCGCGCTCGACGTTGGCGAGCAGGTCCGGGCTTTTCCCGGACTGGGAAATTGCAATGTACAAAACACCGTCCAGTTGTTGTGGGCGCTGGTAGACGGAGCCCACTGACGGTGCGGCAGAAGCCGTGATCAAGCCAATTTGCGTCTCGATCAGGTATTTGGCGTAGGTGCAGGCATGATCGGAGCTGCCGCGGGCGCAGGTGACCACGGCGCGGGGTTTGTATTCGCGGATCTTCCCGGCGGCTTCCCGAACCCGTTCGGCATTGGCGGCAAATTGCCGGCGTACTACGCTGGCGGCTTCCGCGGCCTCCTTGAACATGCGGGTGTCTTCGGGTTTCGGGGCCGTTTGGGGGCGCTGGGTAGTCATGGATTCTCCTGTGGCATGCGGGCCTTGAAGTAAAGCTTGTTGTTGCCGATAAGACAACGTTGTCTGTTTGATATTGTGCGCTTTCTGCGCACCAAAGTAAAGCGTCAGGCGTCGGAGCGGCGCCCCGCAGGGGGGCAGGAGGAGTCGCGCACGATTAACTGGGGGTAGAACCCTTCACTTTCCGCCGGTTTATCGCCTTTGCGATGTCGAATCTGGGAGATCAGGAGGCGAGTGGCGGTGCGGGCAATCTCGGCATTGGGCTGCTGGGCGGTGGTCAGGTTGGGCCAGGACTGCCGGGAAAACGGGCTGTCCTCGAAGCCCACGATGGAGAGATCCCGCGGGACATCCACGCCGCTGAGGCGGGCGGCAAACAGGGTGCCGGCCGCAATTTCGTCATTACAGGCGAACACCGCCGTGGGTGTGGGCGAGAGGGACAGTAACTGGCGTGTGCGTTTGACGCCGGACTCGAACGCGTACTCGCCTTCAATAATCAGCTTCTTTTTCACCTTGAGGTGATTTTCCTGTAACGCTTGCTGATAACCGGCCAGCCGTTCGCTGCTGGATTTGTGTTCTTCCTCGCCTCCGAGAAAGGCGATTTCGGTATGTCCGAGATCAATCAGGTATTGAGTGATTTTGTAGGCCGCCGTGCGGTCGTCGATGAACACGCAGGGAGAATGATCGTCGGGTGGCTCGGATCCCGACAGAATGCGCACAAACCGAACGTTGCGCTCACTCAGGGCGGAGAGTACCTCGGGCATTTCCGACATGGGCGGTGTCAGTACCAGTCCGCCCACCCGGCTGCGATCCACCATGCCGAAAATCTCATCGAGCAGGGTGGGCGATTTGGCATCGCAGGGGTGAATCACTAATTCATAGTCCTGGCGGCGGCACTCTTCGAGAATCCCGCGTTGCATCTCGATCACGTAGTTGCTGTTCGGGTTGTCATAAATGTAACCGATGGAAGAGGCCGCGCCCCGCAATACCCGCGCGGAAAGGTTAGGCTGGTAATTCAGGGCCTTGATGGACTTCCAGACCTTGTCCTGCAGTTCCTGGCCAACGGTACTTTCCCGGTTGATGACCCGGGACACTGTTTTGAAGGAAACGCCGGCGTGCTTGGCAACGTCTTTGATGGTGGGCTTCATCGCGTGCTGGACTCGTTATTGAGTGTCTGATTTTATGATGGGCGGTTTGGACTTTGAGCGCGTGTACTATAGCACAATCACGTCCGACCAACGGTGCTAGCCTGACTTGGCAGCCCAGCGAAGAGTGAACCGGGCACCGCCCTGCGGGGAGGAGCCCACTTCCACCCTTCCTCGGTGCCACTGCATGACGCGCTGGACAATTGCCAGCCCCAGCCCGAATCCCGCGGTCTGATGTTCGGGATCTTCCCGAAGCCTCACAAATGACTCGAATACACGATGTCGGTCTTCGGGGGGAATACCGGGCCCGTCATCCTCCACGCTGAGGACGAACTCGCCATTGGCAGCGTGCAGGGTAACGTCAATGCGTGTTCTGGTGTAGCGCAGGGCATTTTGCAGTAGGTTGTGCAGTACCCGCTCCAACAGCGGCCAGTCACACACCACGGGTTCTCCAATGGCGCCCATATGAAGATGAAGGGCCGGTGGGTGAGGCTGGTGATCCGTCAAGCGCTCCCACAGGTCTTTCACCAGCCCCGGCATATCGCCGGAGGTGAAATACAGGGTGGGCTCCTGATCGTAGCGGGCGTAGTTCAGTAGTTGGGTGACCAGTTGGTCCATTTCCGTCACGTCGGCTTTCAGGCTTTGCAGCTTACCGTGCAGGTTGTCCGGGTCGCGGCTGGCTTCGGCCATCTCCAAAGCGAATTTCATGCGGGCCAGCGGCGTGCGCAGCTCATGGGACACCGCATGGGTCATCTCGCGCTGGGAGCGCAGCAGGCCACGGACGCGCTCGGCCATGCGGTTGAATGTCTGGCCCAGTCGGCGGGCCGCAGAGTAACCGCTCAGGCTCACCAGGGGGGCTTCCGGGTTGCGTCCCAGTTCTTCGGCGTGGTTGGCCAGCACGTCCAGATCGCGGCTCAGTGGCCAGAGCCAGAAGAAAATCACGGCGGCCAGTGCGCCGTAAAACAGCAGGCCGAGCAAGGCTTCCAAGCGCCGTGAACTTTCCGTTGTCACCTCGCTGATCACAATGACTTGAGGCGCATTGAGCAGCTTGCGGTAGTGGTAAAGGTTGCCGTCATCGTCTTCGAAGGAGAGGTATTCGCCGGCCTGCAAGCGCTCTTTGATGGGATCGCCGGAAATGGTTTCCAGTGGCACCAGACGCACGTCGGCCAGGCCCTGGCTGGCAAGCTGGTGGATTAACTCACGGGTTTGCTCCAGGGGACGATTCGTAGCGGCCAGTTGCAGGGTTTCCGACAGGACGGCCCCTGGCGGCGTGCTGGGGTGCTCCGACTGGTAGGCACTCCACAGTTGATCCAACGTCCACCCCAGTCCGAGTATGGCCAGAACCAGCAGCAGATAAAGCGAGAGAAAGGCGCGTTTCAAGCGTCGCCCCAGGCTTCGGCAATAAACAGGTACCCTCGGCCCCAGATGGTTTTAATACGCTCGGGGTTGTCCGGGTTGTCGCCCAGCTTTTTGCGCAACTGCGACACGCGAACGTCAATCGTCCGGTCCATGCCATCATAGGGGCGGCCATACAGCTCTCGAAACAGGAAGTCTCGGCCAATGACCTCTCCGGCACGCTGCGCCAGCAGCCACAGCAAATCGAATTCGTGGCTGGAGAGTTTCACGGGCTGGCCGTTGAACTGGACGCTGCGCGAGCCACCGTGGATATCAAGGCCTCCGAAGGAGAGTGTCTGGGAGGCGCTGGCCCCGCCGGACTCCACGCGACGCAACAAGGCTCGAATACGTGCGAGCAGGATGCGGGGTTCGGCGGGTTTGATGACGTAGTCGTCAGCGCCGAATTCCAGCCCCAGGATTTGGTCGGCATCCTCGTTGCGGGCGGTCAGCATCATAATGGGGCCGTGAAAGCCTTGCCGCAATTCGCGGCACAACGTCAGCCCGTCCTTGCCGGGGAGCATGATGTCGAGGATCAGCAGGTCGGGACGAAGCTGCCGCACCTGTTCGGGAACGCGGTCTCCACGGCCTTCCAGGGTAACGCGAAAGCCGTTATCGGAGAGATAGTCCCGTACCAGAGAGGCGAGTCGGTGGTCATCTTCAGCGAGCAGAATGTGTTGCATGATCGGTCCGGTGCTGGTCGTGGGTCGATGGATCAAAAGAAATTCCAGGGTTTCCGTCGTCTCGACCGAAAGTCGGTGTATTCGCGGATCACCTTGAAAAATTCGCTGGCCAGTAGCTCGTCGGAGTGTTCGCCGCGCAGTTGAAAAATCAGGCTGTCGGCGGTAACGGCGCGGTACCGGTAGTGGCCGCTGTCGGCATTTTGCCAGCATGCCAGCGGCCGTGTCTCGGCCTCCACAAACAGGCACAGGGCCCGGCTGGTGTCAGCGCGCCAGTTGATGTCAATTTGCTCCTCACAGTGCGACTGGTCTTCAGAGAGCGCGCACACAGTGGGGGTCAGCGTCAATGCAGTCTCCGCGCGGATACCGGAGGCCAATAGCCAGCAGCCCAGGAAAATGATTGCCCGGGCTGCCAGAAAACTATGTGGGTGGTGATACCTCAGTTGCCCGAGTCTAGAAATGGTAAACGCCCCCGACAAAAATTTGCAGGATCTCGTCCCGGTCGATGAGGGGGCTGTGGCGCATGGCTTCGCTGAGGTATTCGTATTGTACGCTGCCAAGCCAGTGCCATCGCTCATTGACCGGTCGACTCCAGCTCAGGCGCAGGAACGGTGACGTACCGCTGCTTGGGCGATAGGTGGGGCGGCCGGTCGTAGCTTCCCCCTCTGTAACGCCGTAATAGTATTCCATTATCTCGGCGCTTTTCCAGTTGAAACCGGTTGAAAGGCCGAGTTTTCCGTTGAGCGCCGAGGTGGAGGAACTTACCGCGAAACGGGCGGTTTGGCCGTCGTGGACGCCGCTGATGTCAGACAGCAATTGCAGCTGCCATTGCAGGGGGCCGATATCGCCAGACGTTTCCAGTCCGCCCAGCGCGGCCACGTGGCGGTCACTGAGCGCGGGCGCCTCCAGGCGGGCGGGCGGCAGGCGGGATGGGCTGAGCGGATTCTTGTCGGTTTGCGGACCCTGATCGCCCTCTCTTTCGGCGTGCTCCGGAGTGGCCACCAGGTCGGGGGAGAATGCCTGGTTCGTGGTGGCTGTCAGTCCGCCGTCAACGAAGAAGCGGCCCCAGTCATCCTGGAAAAAGTAGAGCCCGTCGGTATCTGCGGTGGCCAAGAGGTTCAGCATCCAGTTGGGGCGATCAACCAGCGTGTAGCCGAGGTCGAAGTTGTCCCAGAAGAAACGCTTGCCGTAGTAGGAAATCTGGGGCAGCAGAATCAGCGGGATGTTGTCCGCCCCGATGACCGGATTGGTCCGAAGCCCCGCACCCAGCGCTAATTTGAACTCCCAGGTGCCTGGCGCGACACAGTCTTTGAGCGTCGGATCGCAGGCGGCGGATGTGGGGGCCCAGGGCGCGGCGATGATAAAGGGCAGGCAAAGCGCCACCTTGCGCAGGGTTTCGCGGTAGCGGCTCAATGGGCTTTGGGCGCACGTCATAGTGGTGGTGCTCTGTTAAAGGTGTTGCAGTAAGGGCGGGGCTGTGGGCGAATTACACCTTGCCGACAACCCAGTGCTTTTATTGTGACGTTTCGCCAACCGAAAAGCCGTCAACGCTTTGTGAGAGTCTGTAAAAAGCTGTAAGCCCGCCGGGAGCTTTGGGCTGTCTCGCCAGATTGCCTGACCGGTTATCAGCGTAGGTTACACAAAATTACACTCTTTCGCAGTTGTGCAACAGAAACCGGGCGGGCGGATCGCTACAGTGGAGTGGCAGGTTTGAGCGGTTGCTCCTGGCTGGCAGAGAGTGTGATGGAGTTCTCCAATCACACAATTGCTCGCTCTGACGGCGGGAACCCGCACCGGATAAGTGGTCTAAGGATAACAATTCTCGCAAGGACGGCAAGCTGACGTTCGTGGTGTGGCGCCAAGTTGAGAACGGCCTGCTATTTGCTTTGGATTTGCTCTGAAGGGGGCAATTGAATCTTCACTCCATACGCAAAAGAGGGCGAGCTCGCAGAATCGTTCAGTTTATGAGTCAAGGAGTTGCGGCAATGCAAACTTTTATGGTGTCAATGAACATCGTGTCGAACGGGTGCTCTGCGGCCCCGGAAGCGTTGCGGGAGCTGCGCCAGGATATTAGCGCGATGAACCTTGATGGCTCTCGGGCGGAGTTGGCTTATCATCGCCAGCTATGGCGCTTGAGTGGGTTTGGCACGTACCAGTTTACGCTGATCCGCCGGGGAAGTGGTCCCAGGGGCGGAGACATTCGTGTGCGAGTAAAGGATGGTGTGCTGGCCTCCGCCTTGCGTCTGGATGAGCGTGGCCTGGAGGCAGAGCCGATCCCGGTATCGGGACCTGAAGTGGGGACGATCGACGATTATTTCCAGCGCATTGATCAGGAGCTTTGTCATGCCAAGTTGGGGGTGAATGTCTATTATCATCCGCAGTACGGTTATCCCATGAGCTTCCGGATGTCTGAGCGTTTCCCTGTGCAAGGTGAGCGCTTCCCCGCCCAAGTAGAAGCCCGCCAGCTGGCATGACCCATTTGCTATAATTTGGGGCACACTTTGCCGGACCGCGCTATTTTGGTGTCGTGGTCCTTGGTGGGAGATGAGTCCATGCGTCTGGGGGCCTGCCTTGCCGTTTTATTCTTGTGCGGCTGTGCATCCGTTGAGCCGCTGCCGAAGTGGATCACTCCACCCTCCGATCAGGACCGCGAAGCGTTACTCTCCGGCGAGCAGGTGCCCGGTGTTGGGGAAAATGATCGCCCAGCGCGGTATGATTTGATGGCGTTGTCTCCCCCCATGCGCACGCTGGCGCAAGAATTAATGCGACAGCATCGCCGCCCTGATGAACGGGCGGAGGCGCTGCATCGGGCGCTGTTGGCTGCGCCGCTCTATGGCGGCCAAGGCATGCGCTACACCGCACTGAATACTTCCACCGCTCAAGACGCTTTCCGCACCCGTTCGGTAAATTGTCTCAGTTTTACCTTGATTTACGTCGCCATGGCTCGTGAAATGGGGCTGGATGTTCGGGTGAATGATGTGCGTGTCCCCCCGACCTGGGAGTGGCGTGAGGGAGAGCCGTTTGTGTTGTTTCGTCACGTTAATGCAAAAGTGATGTTGCGCGGGGGCGAGCAACTGGTCGTGGATCTGGAGATGCAGCGCTACAGCCCTGCGTATTCGCAGGAGCTGATCGGTGATCGGTTGGTGGCGGCACAGTTCTATAATAATCGCGGTATGGAGCTCGTAGCAGAGGGTGAGCTGGCGGACGGTTTTTTACATCTTCGCCAGGCCTTGGCGTTAGATGATCAACAAAGTTATATTTGGAATAATCTCGGCACTTTATATAACCGTCTGGAAGAGGGAAGGTTGGCGGAGCTGGCGTATCTTCAGGGGTTGTCGCTGGATCTGACCGACCTCACGCTGATGAGTAATCTCGACAGCCTTTACCGGCAGCGCGGAGACAGGGAAAAGGCCGCGTACTTTAGTCAGCGTCGCAGACTCACCGCAATAACAACCCGTACTATTTGTATGCCCTGGCGAAGCAACATCTGGAGCAGAATGACCTGGCACTGGCGCAGCACTATCTGAAAGAAGCGCTGCGGCGGGAATCCCGGGAGCCGAGGTTTTATCAATTACAGGCAGAGCTTGCGGAGCGGCGCGATGAGCCGGAGCGCGCCGAGCGGCTCCGTCTCAGCCCTTAAAAATGGTAGGCAATGGAGAACTTCACGTTGCGTGGCAGGATGTATCGCCCGTTGGCGGACACCCCGGCGGAGCGTGGGTCGCTCTCCGTCAAGGCCATTTCATCGGTCAGGTTATCGGCGACCAGTTGCAGCTCCAGGTTGTCGATATTGACGATCACGCCAAGGTCAAGTTTCTCATAACTGTCCAGTTTATTGATGTTGGCGTTGTCACCGTAGCGATCGCCGATCAAGCTGGCGGTGCCATAGATAATGGCGTCCACCCCGTTGGCAAACTGTAGATTGTAGCTGGGGGAAAGGCGCACTTGTGAGTCGGGCTGGCGCTGCACTTTATTGCCGCTGTCATCACCGCTTTTAATTTCCGTGTTCTGGAAAGTGCCGTTCAGGGATAGTTCAAAATTGCCCCAGAAGAGGCTGCCGTCAAGCTCTACCCCCATGGCTTCGGTTTCCAGTCGTGCGAAATCGTTGAGCGCGACGTTGCCAAATGGCTGGCCTTTGGTTTCATTGTAGAAACCGGTGGCGTACAGCGAGTAATTCGCTTTTGACAGTTTGTAGCCCAGCTCATATTGAGTAACGTCAATGATCAGGTCCGACCCCGCTAGGAAGTCGCCTCGGAAGTCCCGGTATGCATCGAAGTCCGGGAATTTTACGCCGTCGTTAATGCGCACGAATACGCCGGAATCCTCGGTCAGGGACAAGTTGGCAGCGGCCGTGTAGGTGACTTTGTCCTCTTTGGTGTCGAGCACCAGGTCGGCAATACCGTCGCGCTCGCCATCGTCCACCGAGTAATGGGTTTCGCGAGTAACCGCGCGGACCCCGGCGTCCAGAGTGACCGGACCGAGGTAAGTTTCGGCGGCCATGTAAAAGGCGTTTTCCCGGGCGTCGCCTACGGCGTCCACGTCGTATTTGAAACCACAGGTCGCCTGATCAAAGTCCTGGCAGGCGTCGGCGACGCTATCGGGGCTGATCATTTGTCCGTTGTGGCGAAGCTCGTAGTATTTGGCGTTGCCAATGGACCACATCTCATCCACTTCCCAGGAGGAGGCGTAGTAGCCGAGGGTGAGCTTATAGCTGTCCCACTGCTTGGCCAGGCTCAAATCGTTGCTGAACGCTTCCACATCTTTTTCCACGACCCAGGGGCCGATGCGCTGAACGAGAGCGTTGGCAGCGACCGCGTCACCGCTGATATTGGTGCCTGCGCTACCGCCGTTCAGACTGCCCATGGTTTGAGCCGGACCGTCAGGTACAAAACCGTAGGTATTGGCAGCACCGCTGGTGAGGCTGAAACGGTCGGTCAGGGTCCAGCCGTGGTTCAGGTCAAGCTCGACCGAACCGCCGGTAATGCTGCCATCCCAGCCACGGCCTTTGCCCATGTCATAGGACTCAAACGTGGTTTGGGAGCCGCCCATGCCATCGGGGCCGGTGATCGGAACCAGTACGTTGCGGTTGGCGGCGCCGACCTGGGTGTATTCGGCATCAATGCCCGTTGGATTGCCCCCGGTATCCTGTAACGCCACGGGCAAATACCAGGTGCCGTGGTCGTCGGTCGCCCGGTGAAAGAGGTTGATTTTGCCGTTGTCCAGAATTTTGGTTAGGTTGATGGTGAATTGATTGCCTTCTTCGGCATCAAACCCGGCCTGTCTTACACCTTCCGAGCTGCTGATGTACCCGCCGATCATGTAGTAAAAGTCGTCGGCCAGCTCGCCGCTGACCATACCATCGATGCGTTGTAGGCCAAAGTCAGAGGTGGAGTACTTGATGACACCCTCGGTCTCGGGGCCGCCCTCTTTCAGAATGAAGTTGGTGGTCAGCCCCACTTGCCCGTTTGAGTAAACAGGGTTTGGGCCGCCGCGTAGACCTTCCATGCGCTCGATAGTCTCGTCCACTCGGAACAGGGTGGAGTTTTCGAGAAAGGACAAGGTAGGTGGGGGATATACGGCCAGACCGTTCAGCGCGACGGTCACAAAGTCAGCGTCGCCACCGCTGGGGAAGCCGCGCACAAAAATATTGGCACCGGAGACGCCGCCGGAACTTTCCACCCAAACGCCAGGCACGGTCTTGAGCAGGTCGGCCGTGCTGGAGGGAGCTTTGCGTTTGATATCTTCGGCGCTGACGGTGGAGATGGCAAAGCTGGCATCCAGTTTACGCATGGCAGCACCGCCGGGGGTACCGGTGACTACCACCTCTTCGATGGCTCTCTGGGGAGCGGCGTTCTGCGCCAGCGCGGGCGCCTGCAGCGCAACGGCCGCCAGCGAACCGGTGAGCCAGAGCCCACGGCGAACACCACGGGTGCGAATGGCTTGCGCCAGGGGTTTGAGGGTCATCATCGTTATTCTCCTTCCCGCTTTGGCGGGTCGTTATTGTCGGTGTTGTGAGCGGTCACAGCGGCAGGCTTGCACCGAAAAGCGGGGATGTCAGGCCTGGAAGTCATGCTCTTAATTTTAAGCTTAGATGAGCTAAATTCGATTTGCAATCGATTGCAAATTATTTTTACAAACGATTTCATAATAAAACCAAAATTCTTTATGCGGTCTTGCTATGGCTGTTTTGCTATGGCTGTGTTGTTATGAAAGTCTCGTTGTTTTTAAGAACGCTAAGAGTTTGGCGTGTTTGCTTGAGTTAACGGCGTGCCCTGAAGTAAGGTTCTGGGTCGAAATGTGTTAAATCGCTCACCACGTAATCGGCCTCGCAAAGTATCTGAGCGTCTCCCACGCCGATGGCGTACATGCCCGCACGGTGAATGGCGGTGATGCCTGCGGCGGCGTCTTCAATGCCCACACAGACCTCTGGTGGCACTCCCAGGCCTTCGGCGGCCAGCAGGAAGATATCGGGTGCCGGTTTCGGCTGGCTCACGGCGGCGGCATCGGCAATAAAATCAAAGCACTCCGCAATGTCCAGCCCCTCGATAACCTCTCTCGCATTGCGGCTGGCCGAGGCCAGCGCGACAGGAACCTGCCAGCTGGTGAGGCGCTTGAGAAGGGCATCGGCGCCCGGCAACAGGTCTCGCGGGGTGATCGTACCCAGTTGCTCTCGGTAATAGCGGTTTTTCCGGTCCGCCAGCGCCGTGCGCTCCGCCTCTGAATACACGTGGGTTGTCCCTTCCAGAGCGATGGTCAAAGACGCCATTCGGTCAACACCTTTAAGGCGCTCGTGGGTGTCCGGGGGCAGTTCGAAGCCCTCCTCCCGGGCCAAGCGTTGCCAGGCGGCCAGATGCAACCGTGCGGTGTCCGCGAGTACACCATCCAAATCAAATATAGCAGCTCTGGCCAGAGTCATCGTGCGGCTCCGTGTGGCGAAGGGGTGGCTGTCGTTGCCAACGGAAAAGAGGCTTCAGGTTGATCACGGGTCAGTGAGACACTGTCTCCTTCGTGGCGCAATCGAAGATTGTCGCCTGATACCAGGCGGTATTGAACCTGTCGTTCATCCACGCGAACGGAAAGTTGTTGCCCGCGCACCTGAATTTGAAAACGGTAACCACTCAGGCCAGATGGCAGACGGGGCCGGAAGCTCAGGCCCTGGGGGTGGCGTTGCCGCATGCCGGCAAACCCCTGAACCATGCACAACCATGTGCCGCCCATACAGGCGGTGTGTATACCGTGCTGGGTGTTGCGGTGGTGATTGTCCAGATCCATTCGGGCTACCTGCTCAAAATAGGCGCTTGCTTTATCCGTGTAGCCGATCTCGTTGGCGATAATGCTATGGGCGCAAGCGGACAGCGTTGAGTCGTGAGTGGTCAGCGGTTCATAAAAATCGAAATCGCGGCGTTTTTGCTCCGTGGAGAACTGCTCGCCCAATAAAAACAGGGCGAGCACAGTGTCGGCCTGTTTGCATACCTGATGCCGATAGATCGTTAACGGATGATAGTGCAGCAATAAGGGGTAATGCTCGGCGGGTGTATGCTCAAAATCCCAACGGGGCTTGTCCAGAAAGCTGTCGTCCTGAAGATGGATGCCCTGAGTAGCGTCAAAGGGCAAAAACATGGCGTCAGCGGCGTGTTGCCATTGGGCGACTTCGGCGGGCTTCAAAGACAGTTTCCGGTACAGGGTGCGAGCCTGTTCCGGGAAATGGTTTTGTAGCCAGTCGAATACCGTAGCGGCGTAGTGCAAATGGCGTTGTGCCATCGCATTGGTAAAGAAATTATTGTTGACCAGAGCGGTATATTCATCCGGGCCGGTGACTTCGTTGATACAGAACTGCCCGTCGCGGTGCGGGTTGAAATGGCCGATGGCGGGCCACAACCGGGCGGTTTCAAATACGATTTCCGCGCCGATATCGCGCAGGAATTCATCGTCCCCGGTGGCTTCGTGGTACTGGCGGACGGCGTAGGCAATATCGGCATTAATATGAAACTGCGCGGTGCCTGCCGGGTAATAGGCGGAACACTCTTCTCCGCCTATTGTGCGCCAGGGGTAAAGTGCCCCTTTAGGTATGGCCAGCTCTCGGGCGCGGGCGCGGGCTGAGTCGAGAATGCGGTGGCGGTACAGCAACAGGTTACGCGCCAGCTGCGGTTGGGTGTAGAGGAAGAAGGGCAGGATGTAAATTTCACTGTCCCAAAAGTAATGGCCATCATACCCATGCCCTGTCAGCCCCTTGGCGGCGATGTTGGTATCCGGGGTCCGGCCCAGAGATTGAAACAAATGGAACAGATTGAAACGCAGCCCCTGCTGAAGTCTGGGCGCGCCGTCAATTTCAATGTCGGCGGTTTGCCAAAACTGTTGCATTTGCCGGGTTTGCGCTCTTGCGTAGTCTGCGAAACGATGGCGGCGGCATTCTTTTAAGCGATTGTCCAGCGCAACGGGTTCGCCACGGCTGTGATCAAATAACGCGTATTTTGTCAGAGTAACAGACGTCTGGTCTGTCAGCGCAAAACGGTAGTGACTGGTGGCGCGAAATGGTTCACTGGCGTGGCGAATGAATTGAACCGGTGCCCCGTCAAAGTGGTGTGCGGCGGCACTGCTCAGGGTAAAGCCGCTGCTAAGCAGGTGGTGGCTCAAGGCGAGCGTTTCCTCGCTGGCGTGGCTGTAGCGCGAGACGAGATCCTCTTTGTGAATGCCGGCACCGACACGCGGATCATCACTGTCGGTCATCACGCCCGGCACGGCGTTCAGTGAGGAGGCGAGCTCTATGTCGGCGATGCCGGACTCCAGGGAGAAGTGGTATTCGGTGGCGATCAGATGACGCTCTGTGAGCGACACCAGGCGTCGGCTCTCAAGTACCAATACTGGCCCGTTGGGCGCACGCCATCGCAGTCGGCGGTACAGAAGCCCTTCATCCATACG
This sequence comes from Marinimicrobium sp. ARAG 43.8, assembly GCF_050113635.1. NCBI lineage: Bacteria > Pseudomonadati > Pseudomonadota > Gammaproteobacteria > Cellvibrionales > Cellvibrionaceae > Marinimicrobium > Marinimicrobium sp. ARAG 43.8. The sequence goes on along the minus strand of NZ_JBNJLT010000001.1, from coordinate 500,242 downwards.
CAATTCACGACGGTGCTCCAAGATCTCGCCACAGCGCAGGTCTACCCTCTGGCCATCCAGTGCGAGCGTTAACTCATGAGGCAGGGCCGCGGCCGCGATGCGTTGATTGTGGCGGGCGTAGCCGTACGCTTTTTCGCCGTAGCGTATGGGTTCGGCGTAGTAAACGCCGTTGAGGTAGCAGCCCGCGTCGCTTTCCGCCCCCAGAAGCCCCTCATCAAAAGTGCCGCGCAAGCCGATGTACCCGTTTCCCAGGGCGAACAGTGTGGCGTTAAGGCTGTAGTCGACCGCATTGAAGCCGGTTTCCACGATACGCCAGGGGTGGTCTCCCAGGCGGCTTGGGGGATAAAGCGTGTGTTGCATGACGAATAAGCTCTCAAGGTTGGTGCCGGATGTTATCCGGGGAATTGCCCCGATTTTCTTTCAGTCTAGCAGTGCTGCAATCGATTGCAATTGAAAGGTTTCCTGCTAGTATGAAAAAAGCAGGCGGCGCTTACGGCGGTTGTGAGTGATGGGGGCGCCCTCGATAGGCCCACGATAAGGTCAATAACAATGAATAAGCGCCTGATCATTCTGGTGTTGATGCTCAACTACTTTCTGTTTGGTTTGCTGCTCAACAGTGTAGGAGTGGTGATTCTTCAATCCATCAATAGCTTCGGGGTTTCGAAGGAAGGGGCTGCCGTGCTGGAGGGGTTCAAAGACATCCCCATTGCTGTCGTTTCTTTTCTGGTGGCATCGTTTCTGCCCAGGTTGGGTTATCGGCGAGCCATGATGCTCGGGGTAGCGGTGGTCGGGCTGGCGTGCGTTTCCATGCCTTTGCTGAGCAGCTTCTGGGCGACCAAGTTACTGTTTCTTTCTATCGGCGCCTCTTTTGCGTTGATTAAAGTGTCGGTCTACGCCTCCATTGGCCTACTGGCACCGGGAAAACAGAAGCATGCCAGCTTGATGAATGCCATTGAAGGGGTGTTCATGTTGGGGGTATTGTCGGGGTATTGGGTCTTCAGCCTGTTTATGGATTCCGACCAGCCGGAAAGTATGGAGTGGCTCAATACGTATTGGTTGTTGGCAGGGGTTTGCCTGTTCAATTTTCTGGTAATGGTGTTTATACGATTTGAAGAGGCGCCTCTGGCGTCCTCTGCAAAAGGCGTTGTGCAGGACTTTGTCGCCATGCTGCGGCTGTCGACCCGCCCTCTGGTGTATATTTTTGTGGCCTCGGTGTTCCTGTATGTCCTGATTGAGCAGGGCATCGGAACCTGGTTGCCCACGTTCAATAATCAGGTGCTCAATTTGCCCAGTGCCATCAGTGTGCAAGTAACGAGTATTTTCGCTTTATGTCTGGCCGTCGGCCGCCTGGGGGCAGGCCTCGTGCTGCAGCGAGTGCACTGGTATGTGCTGCTCAGTGTGTGTGTTCTGGCCATGGGGTTGTTGGTGGTTCTGACATTGCCGCTCTCTCATGATGTGCTCGTCCCGGAGGATGTGCACTGGTTTAATATGCCATTGGCCGCCTACATATTTCCGCTGATTGGGCTCTTCATGGCTCCGATCTATCCGGCGATTAACTCGGTGGTGCTCAGTGCGTTGCCGCTTTACCAGCAGTCCTCCATGGCGGGGCTGATCATTATTTTTTCGGCGCTGGGGGGGACTACCGGCTCCATGCTGACGGGGCTGGTATTCGGGCAGTTCAGTGGGCAGGTGGCGTTCTATATGGCACTGGTGCCTATGGCTGTGATTTTGGGGCTGTTGTGGATGCTCAAGCGTGAAAGTGATCGGGTCAGTGTCGCAGAATGATTTCCTGAGCGCGGGTATACAAATGTGAGTGCGGTGCTTAAGATGGCTTTCTAAGATCCATTAATTGAGCTCGGTGTGTTTGCATCACCGCCGCAGCGGACAACGCCAATGGCCCCTTTACCGAAAGAACCTGTCTCCATTGCTGATATCGCCCGCCGCGCGGGGGTGTCGGAGTCCACGGTTTCCCGTGCACTGAATAATAACCCGGCTGTGAATATTAAAACCCGGGAAAAAATTCAGACGTTGGCTCGGGAGATGAACTACAAAGTGAATACCGGCGCTCGCAATCTGCGATTGCAGCGCAGCCACACGATTGCTCTGGTCATCAACGCAGAAAGCATCGACGGTCAAACCTTTTCCGACCCGTTTATGATGGACATGATTGGTGCGATTGCCGATGAACTCAATGAGCATCAGTACAGCCTGTTGTTTTCCAGCAGTGCGGTGCGTCCCGAGGAGTGGCACGCACATTTGCTGGGGTCGCGCCGCGCCGATGGTGTGATTGTCATCGGGCAGGGAAGGAACGATGCTCCACTGCGCTTTCTGCAGAAATCCGCTGACCCAATGGTGGTGTGGGGTGCTCGTGAGCCCCGGGCTAATTACTGCATTGTCGGCAGTGATAACTATATGGGAGGGCAGCTGGCCACTCGGCACCTGATCCAGCGGGGGCGCTCCCGCATGTTATTTCTAGGGGATATCGGCCACCCGGAAATCGAAGGGCGGTTTCGCGGGTATTACGATGCATTGACAGAAGTGGGCCTTTCCTCCCACGAACACCATGTGCAAGCGGCATTCTCCATTGAATCGGGCTATCGGCATGTGGTGGAGCTGCTGGCTGAGGGCTTGGACTTTGATGGCATCTTTGCGGCCAGCGATAACATTGCCATGGGGGCCATTAAGGCCTTACAGGAAAAGGGCTTTGAGGTGCCGGGTGATGTGTCGGTGGTGGGATTTGATGATATCCCAGTGGCCGGTTATTTTAATCCGCCGTTAACCACGGTTCGCCAGGACGTGCATCGCGGTGGAAAGCTGTTGGTGGAGAAAGTACTGGCGCTGGTGAAGGGGCAGGCAGTGACTTCGGAAGTGTTGAAAACGGAGCTGGTGATTCGCGGCTCATCCTAGGTTGTCTTTATGAATACGGCATAAAAAAACGGCGCTCTGGTGGGAGCGCCGTTTTTTTGGTTTCAAGACCAGTGTGAGAGCTTAGTTCAGCTCCACGCGACGGTTTTTGGACCAGGAACGCTCGTTGCTGCCTTGCACAGCCGGGCGCTCTTCACCGTAACTGACGGTTTCGATGCGGCTGGCAGGCACGCCTTGCAGTACCAGGAAGTCGCGCACGGCTTTTGCACGACGCTCGCCCAGACCCATGTTGTACTCACGAGAACCGCGTTCATCGGCGTGACCTTCCACGCGCACACGATCACCGCTGTCTTTCAGGCGCTCAGCGTGAGCTACCAAAGTGGAACGGGCAGCGGGCTTGAGGGTGGATTTGTCAAAGTCGAAGTAGAAAACGGTGTCCAGCTCGGGTTCCGGTTCCGGTTGGGGCTCGGGCTCCGGTGCCGGCTCGGTCACAGTGGGCTCCGGTGCTTCTTCCTGGGTGGATGTGGAGCTACAGCCCACGAGCAGGCCGGTTACAGCAATCAGAATCAGAAAGCTCTTCAAAAGTTGGTTCATCGTTATCTCCCGATTTGGTGGACAGTGGTACATTCCGTAAAACTAAAGTTCTGTGAGACGAATACAATCTGTAAAAACCTCTTCGTTCCCAACAGCGATTCCCGAGGGTCGACGGGTCGGGTCGGATTTTCGTCCGGCCAAGTGAACCCAGCGCCCCAAGAATTGAGGAACCTGCCCCAAGATTAAGCGCTACTTGGCGCCTAGGCAAGCCCCTCAATGAAAAATTGTGGGGTGGTTAACTTTCAGTCGTGTCGCATCAAGCCTCCCACCGGTTGTTTTACAATGTTTTGAAAACGTTGCGAGCCGCATTGAGCGTTTGTTCAATATCCTCCTCGGTATGGGCGGCCGACATAAAGCCCGCTTCGTAAGAGGCCGGGGCAAGGTAAACGCCTTGTTCGAGCATACCGTGGAAAAATCGATTGAAGCGTTCGGTGTTGCAGGCCATGACTTGCTCGTAACGGCTCACTTGCCGTGCGTCGGTGAAGAAAATACCGAACATGCTGCCGCAACGGTTGGTGGTTAGAGGAATATTCGCCTCATTCGCAATGGATTGCAGTCCGTCCATCAAGTGCTGAGTGTGGGTGCTTACTGACTCGTACAGGCCCTCCCGGGTTAATGCTTGCAATGTAGCTACCCCGGCTGCGGTGGCCAGGGGGTTGCCGGATAAAGTGCCCGCCTGATAAACCGGCCCGGTGGGTGCGATTTTTTCCATAATGTCGCGCTTACCGCCAAAGGCACCGACGGGCATGCCGCCGCCGATCACTTTACCCAGCGTTATCAGGTCAGCGTCCACGTTGAAATGGCCTTGTGCGCCTTTGGGGCCTACCCGGAAACCGGTCATGACTTCGTCGAAGATAAGCACCGCGCCGGATGCGTCGCAGACACTGCGAAGCGTTTCCAGAAAACCTGGCGATGGTGGGATGCAGTTCATATTGCCTGCGACCGGCTCCACAATGATGCAGGCGATCTCATTGCCAAGGCTTTGGAAGACCTCGCGAACCTGGTCGGCATCGTTATAGGTCAACGTAATGGTATGTTCGGCCAGCGCTTTGGGAACGCCGGGGGAACTGGGGACACCGAAGGTGAGGGCGCCCGATCCGGCTTTGATCAGTAATGAGTCGGAGTGGCCGTGGTAACAGCCTTCAAATTTAATGATTTTGTCGCGCCCGGTGTGTGCACGAGCCAGCCGGATGGCGCTCATGGTGGCTTCGGTGCCGGAGTTGACCAGCCGAACCAGGTCCATATTGGGCACGCGCTCGCACAGAAGGTCTGCCAGCTCGGTTTCCCGCTCGGTGGGGGCGCCGAAGCTGAGACCATTGCGTGCCGCGGCGATGACCGCCTCGGTGACGGGTTCGTAGCCGTGGCCGAGAATCATCGGTCCCCAGGATTGCACATAGTCGATGTACCGCTGGCCGTCCGCGTCCCACACGTAAGCGCCCTGGGCGCGTTCGATAAAGCGGGGTGTGCCTCCCACGGCCTTGAAGGCACGCACGGGTGAATTGACCCCGCCGGGTATGTGTTGTTGGGCCTGGCGGAACAAGGTTTCGGATCGACTCATGTATTGCAACCTCTGTGAGTAGTGGAGACACCGTTGGATGTCCGATCAGTGTGAATCAGCGCATTTTCTCACGACTCGGGGTCAGCGCGCCAAATGCTCGGGCGCGGTGCTCGGTGTCGCCCGTTTGAAATAAGTCGTGACTGACAGCCAGTCGACAGGCGCCGGCATCGAGCAGCTGTTGCCCCCGCTCAAGCGTAATGCCGCCAATTGCCACGATGGACAGGGTCGGCATAGCGCGCCGTGCTCGCTGTAGCAATGAAATGGGGGCCGGCGGTGCTTCAGGTTTTGTCCTGGACGCGAAGAAGCGTCCGAACGCCACGTAGTCGGCTCCGGCCCGCTGGGCCTGGCGCGCCAGATCCAGAGAATCGTGGCAGGTAACGCCAATAAGAGATGTTGGCCCCAGTTGTCGACGGGCGTCTGCCGGGTCGCCATCGGTTTGTCCCAGGTGTACACCGGCACCTATCTCACCGGCCAACGTGACATCATCGTTGATAATCAATTGCGCACCGTAGCGCTGACACAGTCCGGCTAATGCCTGGGCCTCAGCTTTTCGGCGTATTGAATTGTTACTTTTATCCCGGTATTGCAGCCACGGCACTCCACCTCGCAGCGCCGCTTCGGAGGCCGTAAGCAGTGACTCGCCCAGGGATTTGGAATCGGCGATGGCGTAGAGGGGGTGAGGGGGCATGTTGAGGTCCAAAGGTAAATCAACACCCTGTCGTTATCCGCTTGTTGGACAGGCGAAACCGGGATGATCAGTCATCAAGATTCAAGCGGGCAGTGTACCGGTAAAATGGAATGGACCCAACTGTGAAGAACGTTTGCTATGTGTTGGATCAGCAGCCGCCACCGGGTCCGCGTTTATGACCCAGATTGCGGTCCGCCCAGAACAAACGGTGCGGTATGCTGTGTCCCATGCCGAGCCTGCGGCTCGCGGACAGGGTATGCCATGTGAAGTTTTGCCCTTGCTCAATGGCGTCCATTAATCGTAGCCCGTGAGCCAGATAGGCGCTGATACTGGCGGACAATGTGGCACCGCCTCCGTGGCTGAACACACTGAGCCGTTGCCAGCGATAGGCGCGGATCATGCCTTGCGGGTTGTATAGGCGGTTTTCGTAATGCTGTTGAGTGCGGCGGGTGCCAGTAATCAGCGTGTAGCCTCCGCCGCATTCGAGAATTTCCTGGGCGCAGGCATCCAGCGTATCGGCCTGTTGTGCCAGTTCGTAAGCTTCTACCAGATCAGGAGTCGCCAGTGTGCTCAGTGGAAGAAGAAGGTTCTTTATCGCTTCGCGCAGCGCCTCGGCGCCGGCCGCTGAGCCGTTGGCGAGTTGGGTGACCGGCTCGACGACCACCGGAAGGTCGGGGTAGTCGCGGAGTATGGTATGAATGGCTTCAATATGACTGGTTTGGGCCAGAAAGCCCAGCTTCACTGCTTTGACCGGCAGGTCCTCCAAAATGGCACGCACCTGTTCGATCAGAAAACTGGTGGGTACAGATCGAAGATCCTTGATGTCGCACGTATCACGCGCGCACAGAGAGGTGATCACCGGCGTGCAATGACAGCCGAGGCTGGCGCAAGTCTCGATGTCGGCCTGGATACCGGTGCACCCGGAGGGGTCGTGACTGGCGAGAGCCAGAACCACCGGGACCTGTTCCGAATTGGACGTCATGCGAGCCTCCTGGGCGATAATTGCCATTGGCTGTCAGTGGAGGGGTTTTACCACCACAAGAATTACAATTCCCACCAGCAAAAACACCGGAAATTCATTGAACCACCGGAAAAACACATGCCCGTGCTGGCAACGGTCATCACGGAACTGGCGAATGAAATGACCGCAGATGAAATGATAGACCACTAAAACGGCCACGAGTGTCATTTTCAGCCAGTACCACAGGCTGCTGGCGTAATAATCCCATTGCCCATGACTGAGCCACAGGCCCAGCAGTACGGTCGCGACCAGGCTCGGTGTGCCAATACCTCTATAGAGCTTGCGCTCCATGATTTTGAAGCGCTCGCGACTGGGGCGGTCGTCGCTCATGGCGTGGTAGACGAACAGTCTGGGTAAGTAGAACAGTGCGGCGAACCAACAGATAATGGCGATGATGTGGAAAGCTTTGACCCAGAGCATAAAAACTCCAATGATGGTTTGGTTATAGCCGGTAGTAAGACTCTATCTGATCGCGGGCGACCAGACCCGCGATGCCGCCTCCGGGGGCGCGTACAAAGAGCGCATCCACCTGGGCTTTGTTCAAGGTTTGCAGCGCCTCGTAGAGGTTGGCGTTGGGTGAGATTTCCACCATTTCCAGTCGCCGCGCCGGCATGTCGAGCAAATCCAATTCGTTCGCCTGTTCGGTGGCTTTTGGGGCGGCGGCTTCCTCGAGAGATTCCAGATGCCTGGCAAGCGCGGCGGGCTCGATGAGGAGCTGTTTTTCTTGCAGTACCAGCCATTCCGGCTGCAACTTCAGCAGGGCGCGTGCCTGGGTAGGGCTTAGCAGGCGTTGAGTAATGCAAAAGCGCCGGTGCATTAAACTGCGAACCCCTGTTCGGCTCAGCAACTGCTGCATCATTTGTGGCTGGTTACTTTTGCCTTCCAGCGACAGCAGCGTGGCAAAAAGGCCATCGCAGCGAAACAACCACCGGGTGCTCAGACAGGCGATGACCACCACGAGCATGCCCGGGAACAAAATGCCCGGATTGTAGGTTAATTCGAGGATGGCGATAATGGCGGCCAGCGGAGCGTTGAGGACCGCCGCCATCATGGCGCTCATGCCAACAATGGCGTACACGCCGGGTTCACTGACCTCCAGCGGCAGCCATTGTGCGATGTAACCGGCGGCGCCGCCGAGGCAGGCTCCCATGACCAGAGTTGGGCCAATGACGCCGCCGGGGACCCCAAGGCCGAGCACCAGCGCGGTGAACAACAGTTTTCCAATGAGAATCACCACCAGCACAGGGGCTGCCAGTTCGCCCGTCATTGCTTGATTGATGGTGTCATACCCCATGCCCATGACGGGAGGGATCAGCCAGCCGCCCGCCCCAGCGATCAGTCCCGCAAGGGGAAGCTTCAACCATAGTGGCCAGGATTGCGTGTGCTGCACGCAACGGCTGTGCATCCAGATGTAGACGGCGGCGGCCACGGCAATTAAAAGCCCCATGCCCGCCATAGCCGGAAATTCGCCGAGGTGGCCAGTGAGCTGTTGGCCATCGACAAAGGCGAAATCCGGGCCGAACACGAGCTGGGTAAAGGTTGTGCCCACCACAGCGGCGAGAATGACGGGAATAAAGCCCGCTATGGTGTACTCCATCAACACCACTTCCATCGCAAAGATAACGCCCGCCATGGGCGTATTGAATGAGGCCGCAATCGCTGCGGCCACGCCACAGGCGATCAACGGACGCAGGCTGTTATTGGGCAGGCGCAACCACTGGCCGAGCTTGCTGGCGCTGGCCGCCCCGAGGTGGACGGCGGGCCCCTCTCGCCCGGCGGAGTGTCCCGAGATCAGTGCAATGGCACCGCCAACAAACTGAACGACCGCATTGCGCAGCGGCAGATAACCCTGGTGATTGTGAAGACGGTCCAGCACATGGCTGACGCCAGTAGGCCGGTGGCGTGCTGAAAAGGCGTAAATCAAGCCTGTAAGCACCAGTCCGCCCGCCACAGGCAAAGCGAACCTGAGCCAGGGTGGCAGGGCTTCAAAATTTTCCGCACCGCCTGGCAGAGCCCAGCTCAGTGAGCCTTCCACCAGCAGCCGGAAACTGACGATGACACCGCTGGCAAAAAGCCCGCACAGAACACCGAGAAGGGTTAACTGAGGTAAGGCGTCCACTTGGGCGAGGCGGTTTCGCCATTGCTCAGCCAGAGATTGCTGGCGATTGCGAAAGCGCTTCAGCGGATCAGGAGCCTGTGGCATGTAAATCCTTTCGAGCGTTAGACTTTCGATTTCATCATAAGGCCCGTATTATAGGCTGTTTCCGGGAGCGACCCGCAAGCGGGCGTCAAGACTAACGTGTTCCGGCAAAGGGTCGGGCCAACGGGAGCAGAGGTTTATTGTGATTAATGTGGGGATTGTCGGCGGTACTGGCTATACCGGCGTCGAACTGTTGCGTTTGCTGGTGAAGCATCCTGAAGTTCAGGTGGCAGTGATTACATCGCGTGCGGAAGCTGGAACACCCATTGCTGATCTTTATCCCAACCTGCGTGGCCATACCGACTTGGCGTTTACTGAGCCCGATGTGAAGCAGCTGGGGCAGTGTGATGTGGTTTTCTTTGCCACGCCTCATGGTGTGGCCCAAAACCTGATGCCCGCCTTATTGGCAACGGGCACCCGGGTGATTGACCTTTCCGCTGATTTTCGCTTGCGTGACACAGCGCTGTGGGGGCAATGGTATGGCCAGTCTCACGGTTGCCCGGAGTTGGTGAGGGAAGCCGTTTACGGGCTGCCCGAGGTGAACCGAGAGGCGATTCGGGGCGCACGGCTGGTGGCCTGCCCCGGCTGTTATCCCACGGCCGCTCAACTGGGGTTCTTGCCGCTGCTGGAGCAGGGACTCGTGGTGCCTGAGAGCTTGATAGTCAGTGCGGCCAGCGGTGCTACCGGCGCGGGTCGTCAAGCCAAAGTGGATACGCTGCTCACCGAAGTCAGTGACAGCTTTAAAGCCTATGCTGCCGCTGGTCACCGCCATCTACCGGAGATCGAACAAGGGTTGAATGACGTGCAGGCTGACGGCAGTGTGCCAGCTCGGGTGACGTTTGTTCCGCATTTATTGCCAATGATCCGCGGCATTCATGCAACGCTGTACAGCCAGGCCCGGGTGCCGGAAGAGCTTCCAGATCTGCAGGCGCTGTTTGAGCAACGTTATGCGCATGAGCCGTTTGTGGATGTGTTGCCTGCGGGACAGCACCCTCAAACCCGATCGGTGAAAGGCTCCAATGTTTGCCGTATTTCCGTTTTTCGCCCCCAGGACCGTGATACGCTCGTGGTGCTGTCCGTCATCGATAATCTGACCAAGGGCGCCTCCGGACAGGCCGTCCAGAATATGAATATTATGTTCGGCTTCGAGGAGACTGCCGGGCTGGATGTCGTGGCACTGCTCCCCTGACGAAGCGGCGCTGGATTGTGAGTAAAGAGGACTGGAGCCTATGACGGCAGTAAAAGGCAGCAAGCAGTGCCGCATGGTGGTCGTACGTTATCGCCCCTGGCGACCTGTGTTCTGGACACTGTTTGTGCTGGTGGTGATGGCCGCAGGGGTGGCCGCGAGTTTTTACTGGGGGCACTACAAAGGCGTGATCGAGCAGGCGGATGCCGTCGCGGAGCGGGATCGTTTGCGTATTGAAGTGGCAGACCTGTCGCGTGAAACGGAACAGTTGCGCCAGCAGGTGGCCAATCTTCGTCTTGGCACGCAGGTGGACCAGCAGGCCAGCGAGGAGATGCGTAATCAGGTCATTGCCTTAAAGGAAGAGGTGGCTGCGCTCGAGGAGGATATAACCTTCTATCGCGGCCTGATGTCGCCGGGTGAGAATAACTCCGGTTTGACGATAGGCTCATTAAATGTGCTGGCAACCGATAACCCCAGACAATTCGAATACAAGCTGGTGATTCAGCAATTGGCGACAGACCATCAGGTTTTGTCTGGGCAACTGAATTTCAATATTGTAGGGCGCCAGGAAGGGGCCCTGGAAACGCTCTCCCTCTACCAGCTCTCCGAGCAGGTAGAGGGAGAGGATATTCGTCTGCGGTTTCGCTACTTTCAGAATATTGAAGGTCGCCTGACGTTACCCGAAGGGTTCGAGCCCGAACGTATCGAATTGGTGGCGGCCTCCTCCGGCCGCAATGCGGAGACGGTCGAAAAGAAGTTCGGCTGGTTGGTGCAGGAACTGTAAATTAGGCTGGCTAAGTAGAGTAAATGGGCAAGGTTATGGCATTTTCAAACAATCACACCCTGATTTCCCGCGGTACTAAAGTGGTGGGCGACCTGCACTTTACCGGTGACTTGCAAATAGAAGGCACCGTGGTGGGTAATATTATTGCGGATAATGGTAACGACGCTAAGCTGGTGGTGGCTGAACGAGGTTCAGTCGAGGGCGAAATTCGCGTTCCGGTTGTTATTATCAATGGTAATGTAAACGGCAACGTCTTCTCAGGCAAACATGTTGAGCTCGCGGCCAAAGCCGTAGTGGAAGGTAATGTTCACTATCAGTTGATCGAGATGGTAAAAGGCTCTCAAGTCAACGGCAGCCTGGTGTTCAGCGGTGCGGAGAAGGGACGCAAGCCCTCGCGTGAAGAGGCGCCTGCGGTCGCCGACAAGGGCATTGCGGCGGTGGCGAATACTTGACTGTTTTCCTCGGGTAAGGCGTATAATGCGCAGCTCAGCCATGATTGGAGTTTGCGATGTCAGCCCCTGAAGTCTTTGTTCCCGGTGCAATGCTGGAAGTGACCCCCAGCGCAGTGGCCAAGGTGCGTAGCCTGGTTGAGGAAGAGGGCAATCCGGACCTGAAGTTACGAGTGTATATTACCGGTGGCGGCTGTTCGGGCTTTCAGTACGGCTTTGCCTTTGACGAGGTGGCCACTGACGATGATGCGGTAGTTGAGCAAGAAGGTGTCAGCATTCTGGTAGATGCCATGAGTTACCCCTACCTGATGGGCGCCAAAGTCGATTATCGCGAAGATTTGCAGGGTTCTAAATTTGTGGTTGAGAACCCCAACGCCGCCAGTACATGCGGTTGCGGCTCCTCATTTTCCATCTAATCCAGCGCTTGTTGTTAATCTGAACATCCTGCCTCTCAGGCGGGGTAGATGGCGCCCAGCACTTGCGCTGCCCGGGCGCCGGTAACGGCGGGCAGGTTGCCGGGCAGCCCCTTTAGCGTTTGTCGTGCAAGCCAGGCAAACGCCACGGCTTCTACCCAGTCTGGATCTAATCCCAAAGCCCCGGTATCCAATACGGTGGCGTGCGGTAACAGTCCGGAGAGAGTGGTGCGCAAGGCGTTATTGTGAGCCCCTCCACCACATAAGTAGACTTGCAGAGTCTGTTTCGTTCTTGGCAGCTTCTGCAGGCAATCGCTTAATGTATGTGCCGTTAACATCCGTAACGTGGCCTGGACATCCTCAGGTTTATAAAGGCGACTTCCGGCGCTGAGAATGGCATCCAGCCAACCAATGTGGAACGCTTCTGGTCCAGTGCTTTTTGGGAACGGCTGGGCGAAGTAGGGGTGTGCCAGCAGGGAGGCCAGCAGTGCTTCCTGAACTTGTCCGCTGGCACCCCAAAGCCCTTGATTATCGAATGTTTTGCCCTGTACGCGATGAATCCAGGCGTCCTGAAGATTGTTCCCAGGGCCGGTATCGAAGCCGATGACATCGCCATGAGCTGGCAGCCAGGTAATATTGGCAATTCCCCCGACATTAACGATGGCACGGTCTTGATCAGGGTGATGAAACAGTGCCTGATGCAGCGCGGGCACCAGAGGTGCGCCTTCGCCACCGGCGGCCATATCCCTTCGACGGAAGTCAGCAATCGTCGTAATGCCGGTTCGGTAGACAATCTGATTTGGGTCGGCTACCTGCAGGGAAAAGGCACGCTCCGAAGCAGGATCTCCAGGGGGGCGATGCCTCAATGTTTGTCCGTGGCTGCCTATTGCTGTGATATCGGCGGGGCTTAAGCCGCTGTTGCTGATCACTTCAAGGGCGGCGGCAGCGAATGCTTCCCCTAGCAATTGGTCCAGTTCCCCCATTCGGTCAATTTCGTTCGAACCGGGCTGGGCCAGACTGTGAATGGTGGCGCGAACCGCGGGGCTTAGAGGATGGCTGTGAGTAGCTAGTACGCGGGGCTGGTCTTCGTTGAAATCCACCAGCACCGCATCAATAGCGTCGGCGCTGGTGCCGGAAATTAGGCCAATAAACCGTTCTGGCACAGGCATCGCAGTCATTAATTGACGGTCAAGTCGCTGCCCAGGCTGGCCAGTTGAGTCTCCTGGTGATATTGCTCCAGCTCAGCCATGATGGGTTGCACCTGTGATTTAAAGCGCGCCATTTCCGAGTTGGGTACAGATTCAGCCTGAGGGAGCTCTACGGTCACCGGGTTGCGCACCGAGCCATTGACGTAAAATTCGTAATGAAGGTGCGGGCCCGTGGCCAAGCCGGTCGAGCCAACATACGCGATAATCTGACCCTGCTTGACGCGGGTACCAGAGCGTATATTGCGATGGAAAGCGTTCAAGTGGGCGTACAAGGTTTCGTATGTTTGGCCGTGCTGAATAATGACGGTGTTGCCATAGCCGCCTTTGCGTCCAGCAAATTTTATCCGCCCATCGCCGGACGCTTTCACCGGTGTTCCTGTTGGAGCGGCATAATCCGTGCCTTTATGCGCCCGAATGGTGTTCAGCACAGGGTGGCGGCGATTGGGGTTGAAAGGCGAACTGATGCGTGTGAACTCCACGGGGGTGCGCAGGAACGCACGGCGCACGCTGCGACCTTCGGGGGTGAAATAGTTGGCTTCGCCCTCGGCATTCGTGTAGCGCACTGCTCGGAATGTTTTTCCCCGGTTGGTAAATTCGGCGGCCAGAATGGCGCCATTCCCAATTTTTTCTCCGTCCAGAAATTGTTCTTCGAAAAGCACGCTAAAAGTGTCGCCACGGCGAATGTCTAGGATAAAGTCGATATCCCAGCCAAAAATACCGGCCAGCTCCATGGTAAGGTTATCGGTCATTCCGGCCTGCTGGCCTGCCATAAACAAAGAGCTGTTAATGGTCGCCCGACGGTACGCCATCTGAATGTCCGGTGTGCGCTCAAGCTCTTCAGCCTGAAAGGTCTTGTCGTCACTAAGGGAGAAGCGCAGGCTGCGCAGCCTGTCCCGCTGGTAAAGCAGCTCCTGAAGTTGCCCCTGCTCATCGAGCGCAAAAGTGATTTCGTGGCCGGGCATGATGCGACGCAGGGCGCGGGCCTCAGGGGCCTGGTCAATTAATTGGTAGAGATCCCGGTCCGTCAACCCGGCGCGTTTGAAAAGCAGGGAGAGACTGTCACCCGATTTGACGGTGAATGTGCGAAGTTGTAATTCTGGCTCAGCTTGCGGGGCGGGTGCCGCGATTGGCGTGCTTTGCGTACCGATTGGCGTTGTGGTGGCGTCGAATGGCGCGGGCTTCGCGTTATCATGACCTTGAGATAAGGACAGCAGCTCATTTGTACCCGGTAGAGGTAAACTCACAGGGTGTGTTGTCCGAACGCTCTCATCGGAGCCTCGCTGAGAGCTCTCGTGGATCTTAGGGTTCTCTTTGACGCCCTTAGGGGAAGAGAGCGCCAGAGCCATCCCCAGTCCGACAATCAACGCACCCGCTGCGACGACGTGACCGCGAGGGTATTGGCGGAGCAAGGCCAGGATCGATTTTTTGTACGTGTTTTCAGAGGGTTCCATGGAAAACTTAAACCCGTATGCAAAATGTGGTCGTTATCGCGTGTTATAACAGAAAACCCAGGCTGTGGCACCCCGTAAGTCGCCTGAATGGCTTGTTTTGGCGCCAAAATAACCGCCGCTCTTGTTTTTAATGACGGATTCGGTATCTTGACTGCCCTTTTTCGCGGCCATATCGGCCTACCGTTCATCTGTATACTTAGAGAAGGTAAAAATGTCAGCTGTGGACCCCGGTTTGCTTCAAGACCTCCAAAGTCGTGGTTTAGTTTCACAGACATCCGGAGGGGATGCCCTGAAAGAGTATTTGGCCGGTGGCAGCCGAGTGTTGTATAGCGGCTTTGATCCTACAGCAGACAGTCTTCATATTGGTCATCTAGTGCCATTGCTGGCGCTCAAGCGCTTTCAGCAGGCCGGGCACAAGCCGATTGCGCTGGTGGGTGGCGCGACTGGCCTGGTGGGAGATCCCAGCTTTAAAGCCCAGGAGCGCAAGCTCAACACGCCGGACATAGTCGCGAACTGGACGGATAAGCTGAAAGGTCAGGTCAGCCGGTTCATTGACTTTGGCGAGGGAGAGACTTCGGCGGAGGTGGTGAATAATCTGGACTGGGTGGGCCAGATGTCTGTGCTGGATTTTCTGCGCGATGTCGGCAAGCACTTTGCCGTTAACAATATGATCGCAAAGGAATCGGTGCGTCAGCGTATCGAGCGTGAGGGGGAGGGCATCTCCTTCACCGAATTTACCTATATGCTGCTGCAATCCCTGGATTTCGCGGAACTGTATAACCGTTATAACTGCACGCTGCAGATTGGTGGGAGTGATCAGTGGGGCAATATCACCGGCGGGATTGATTTGACCCGGCGTTTGCATGGTGGTCAGGTTTACGGGTTGACGCTGCCTCTGGTTACCAAGGCGGACGGTACGAAGTTTGGCAAAACCGAAAGCGGTACCATCTGGCTGGACCCGGCCAAGACGTCTCCGTACGCGTTTTATCAGTTCTGGCTGGGGGCGGCCGATGCTGATGTTTATAAGTTTTTGCGTTACTTCACCTTTCTGTCTCTTGGGGACATTGAGCAAATCGAGCGTGAGGATCGTGAGCGGGAGGGACGGCCCGAAGCTCAGGCCGTTCTGGCTCGGGAGATGACTGGCCTGATTCACGGCTCAGACGGGCTTAAGGCGGCGGAGCGTATTACTGAAGCACTGTTCAG
>NZ_JBNJLT010000001.1:414351-482022 GCF_050113635.1 Marinimicrobium sp. ARAG 43.8 | reverse complement strand
TGGGGCTATAGCTCAGCTGGGAGAGCGCCTGCCTTGCACGCAGGAGGTCAGCGGTTCGATCCCGCTTAGCTCCACCACTTTCCATTACTGCTAATTGTGGAAGTCAGTCACTTGGCTTTTTGACCGAGATATCGGTTGAAGAAGTTAACTGACTGGTTTTTGCGCCAGATGCTCTTTAACAAGGTGATAACAGTAAGTTGTACATTGCATATTAATTGTGACGATTGTGTATCTCTACACAAGAGTCCGGCGGTTGCGACGACTGGCATTGAGGCTCGCAGTGTTCTGTGAGGTGTCGATGAAAGCGTTGTGACAAATCGTTGTGTAGTCGTTTGTGTTATATGGTCAAGCGACTAAGCGCACACGGTGGATGCCTAGGCAGTTGGAGGCGATGAAGGACGTAGGAGCCTGCGATAAGCTTCGGGGAGCTGGCAAACACGCTTTGATCCGAAGATTTCCGAATGGGGAAACCCACCCGTCGTAAGTCGGGTATCCCACACTGAATCCATAGGTGTGGGAGGCGAACCCGGGGAACTGAAACATCTAAGTACCCGGAGGAAAAGAAATCAACCGAGATTCCCCCAGTAGCGGCGAGCGAACGGGGATTAGCCCTTAAGCAACTTGTGTTTTAGTGGAAGGTTCTGGAAAGTTCCGCGATACAGGGTGATAGCCCCGTACACGAAAAGGCACTTGTTGTGAAATCGAGTAGGTCGGGACACGTGTTATCTTGACTGAATATGGGGGGACCATCCTCCAAGGCTAAATACTCCCAACTGACCGATAGTGAACCAGTACCGTGAGGGAAAGGCGAAAAGAACCCCTGTGAGGGGAGTGAAATAGATCCTGAAACCGTGTGCGTACAAGCAGTCGGAGCGGACTTGTTCCGTGACGGCGTACCTTTTGTATAATGGGTCAGCGACTTATTGTCTGTGGCAAGGTTAACCGTTTAGGGGAGCCGTAGAGAAATCGAGTCTTAATAGGGCGTCTAGTCGCAGGCAATAGACCCGAAACCCGGCGATCTATCCATGGGCAGGTTGAAGGTGCCGTAACAGGCACTGGAGGACCGAACCGGGATCTGTTGAAAAAGATTCGGATGACCTGTGGATCGGAGTGAAAGGCTAATCAAGCCGGGAGATAGCTGGTTCTCCCTGAAAGCTATTTAGGTAGCGCGTCATGTCTCACCCTCGGGGGTAGAGCACTGTTTGGGCTAGGGGGTCATCCCGACTTACCAACCCCATGCAAACTCCGAATACCGAGGAGTGCAATCATGGCAGACAGACGGCGGGTGCTAACGTCCGTCGTCAAGAGGGCAACAACCCAGACCGCCAGCTAAGGTCCCCAATATCAGTTAAGTGGGAAACGATGTGGGAAGGCACAGACAGCTAGGAGGTTGGCTTAGAAGCAGCCATCCTTTAAAGAAAGCGTAATAGCTCACTAGTCGAGTCGGCCTGCGCGGAAGATGTAACGGGGCTCAAACTGATAACCGAAGCTGCGGATGCAACTTGTTGCATGGTAAGGGAGCGTTCTGTAAGCCTGCGAAGGTGGATCGAGAGGTCTGCTGGAGGTATCAGAAGTGCGAATGCTGACATGAGTAACGATAATGGGAGTGAAAAACTCCCACGCCGGAAGACCAAGGGTTCCTGTCCAACGCTAATCGGGACAGGGTTAGTCGGCCCCTAAGGCGAGGCCGAAAGGCGTAGTCGATGGGAAACAGGTTAACATTCCTGTACTTCTCTTTACTGCGATGGAGGGACGGAGAAGGCTAGGCCAGCGCGGCGTTGGTTGTCCGCGTTTAAGGTAGTAGGCTGAGATCTTAGGTAAATCCGGGGTCTTAAGGCCGAGAACTGATGACGAGCACTCTTTTTAGAGCGCGAAGTGGTTGATGCCCAGCTTCCAAGAAAAGCTTCTAAGCTTCAGGTAAAGAGGAACCGTACTCGAAACCGACACAGGTGGTCAGGTAGAGAATACCAAGGCGCTTGAGAGAACTCGGGTGAAGGAACTAGGCAAAATGGTACCGTAACTTCGGGAGAAGGTACGCTGCTGACGGTGATGGGACTTGCTCCCTAAGCTGTTGGCAGCCGAAGTGACCAGGTGGCTGCGACTGTTTATTAAAAACATAGCACTCTGCAAACACGTAAGTGGACGTATAGGGTGTGACGCCTGCCCGGTGCCGGAAGGTTAAATGATGGGGTTAGCTCACGCGAAGCTCTTGATTGAAGCCCCGGTAAACGGCGGCCGTAACTATAACGGTCCTAAGGTAGCGAAATTCCTTGTCGGGTAAGTTCCGACCTGCACGAATGGCGTAACGATGGCCACGCTGTCTCCACCCGAGACTCAGTGAAATTGAAATCGCTGTTAAGATGCAGTGTACCCGCGGCTAGACGGAAAGACCCCGTGAACCTTTACTATAGCTTTACACTGAACTCTGAGCCTATTTGTGTAGGATAGGTGGGAGGCTTTGAAGCGCTAACGCCAGTTAGCGTGGAGCCAACCTTGAAATACCACCCTGGTATGTTTGGGGTTCTAACGCCGGTCCCTTATCGGGATCGCGGACAGTGTATGGTGGGTAGTTTGACTGGGGCGGTCTCCTCCCAAAGCGTAACGGAGGAGCACGAAGGTTGGCTAATCCTGGTCGGAAATCAGGAGGTTAGTGTAATGGCACAAGCCAGCTTAACTGCGAGACAGACACGTCGAGCAGGTACGAAAGTAGGTCATAGTGATCCGGTGGTTCTGTATGGAAGGGCCATCGCTCAACGGATAAAAGGTACTCCGGGGATAACAGGCTGATACCGCCCAAGAGTTCACATCGACGGCGGTGTTTGGCACCTCGATGTCGGCTCATCACATCCTGGGGCTGAAGCCGGTCCCAAGGGTATGGCTGTTCGCCATTTAAAGTGGTACGCGAGCTGGGTTTAGAACGTCGTGAGACAGTTCGGTCCCTATCTGCCGTGGGCGTTGGAGAATTGAGAAGAGTTGTTCCTAGTACGAGAGGACCGGAATGAACGAACCTCTGGTGTTCGGGTTGTGATGCCAATCGCATTGCCCGGTAGCTACGTTCGGACGGGATAACCGCTGAAAGCATCTAAGCGGGAAGCCTCCTTCAAGATGAGTTCTCCCTGGGATCTTGAATCCCCTAAAGGGCCCTGGAAGACTACCAGGTTGATAGGCTGGGTGTGGAAGCGCTGTGAGGCGTTGAGCTAACCAGTACTAATTGCCCGTGAGGCTTGACCATATAACAGAGACGACTGCACAGCCGGACTCGTAAAGATACACAAAAGACACGATTAAACGCAGTGTACCACTTACTGATTATCACCCCCTTATTTGCACTGAAGCTGAACACACGCTTCCGATTGTCACTTGAGCCAGACGCTCCGGTGAAATCCGCCAGCCACCGGCTGGAGCGCATACCGCTTTGCTTGACGATCATAGCGAGTTGGAACCACCTGATCCCATTCCGAACTCAGAAGTGAAACGACTTAGCGCCGATGGTAGTGTGGGGTCTCCCCATGTGAGAGTAGGTCATCGTCAAGCTTCTAACACCGATACCCCGAGTCAGTCATGCCTCGGGGTATTTTTTTGTTGTGACACTCCGTTCTCTATACCTATACTCTCCGTGATAACCAATTGAAATGACGCGGGAGCCGATATGAATTTCGATGTGGTGGTTGTGGGAGGCGGTATTCAGGGAGTAGGTGTTGCGCAGGCGGCTGCTGCTGCTGGTTATTCGGTGTTATTACTGGAAAAACAATCGCTTGCCGCAGCAACCTCGCAACAGTCCTCCAAGTTGATTCATGGAGGGTTACGTTATCTGGAATCCATGCAGTTTTCTCTGGTTAGAGAAAGCCTGAAGGAGCGGGCTCTGCTCCTGGAGTTGGCCCCGGATCTTGTACATCGTGTCGATATGCATATCCCGGTATACCGCACATCTGTACGCTCATCCCCTAAAATCGGCTTGGGTTTGTGGCTTTACAGGCTTTTAGCCGGTTTTGATGATGACTCAGAATTTACCCGCCTTCATCGCAGTAGCTGGGCTGACTTGGATGGATTGCGAACAGAAGACCTCGTGTCGGTGTATCGCTACAGAGAAGCGCAGACGGATGATCAGGCGTTGACTCAAGCCGTTTGGGCATCCGCTGAATCGCTTGGCGCAGAGTTGCTGATGCCAGCGGAGTTTGTGGGAGCTGAATGCTTTCCCTCAGGCTGCGATATCCGGTATCTCCAGAATGGCGAAGAGCGAACTGTGGAGGCCAGTGTGCTCGTAAACTGCGCAGGCCCCTGGGGTAACTCGATTATAGAGCGTGTAAGTCCCCAGAGCCCAATGCCAAAGGTGGAGCTTGTTCAGGGGGCCCACCTGCTGCTTCCGCAACAAATCCATCACCACTTCTACCTGGAATCTCCGAGCGATCAGCGTGCTATTTTTGCGCTGCCGTGGAAGAATCAGCTGCTTCTAGGTACCACTGAAACCCCTCATCACGGGGACCCGGGAATGCCTCGTTGTTTGCCTGAGGAGCGTGAATATTTATTGGCGACGTTGCAACACTATTTTCCGGAACTCGTGATTGAAGATAGCAGCATCACGGATTTCGCCGGGCTGAGAGTGCTGCCAAAAACGGAAGGTTCGGCCTTTGGCCGCTCCAGGGAAGTTGTACTGCAGGCGGATAATGCCGACCAGTTGCGCTTGCTTTCAGTGATGGGCGGGAAGTTGACTACCTATCGAGCGACCGCTGAGCAAGTGGTCGATAAGCTGAGACCCAGCTTACCTTCCCGACGGCCAGTGGCCAATACTGCCAAGCTGCCGCTAACTCCGGCATAGATTTATTGAGACTTTAGTCGAGTGAATTCAATTTCGTACTTTCCAGGGATAGGCGCTGCCTGAAACAGTTTGGCGTCTGGGTAGTTTTCGGTAAAGAGGTTCACCAGCCGTAGCTTCTCGGCCGCAGGGATAAACGCGCCAAAGTAAGCACTGCTTAAATCACTCTTTTCGAAGGGGCGGTCATCGTACCAGAGCGCATCCTCTGCCTCGCGTGAGCTGGCCTGATCCGTTGCCCTAAAGAAGCATCGCCACTCTTGCTCATCGATGTTCGTGGAGGGCTTGACCAGAAATTTACTGAGAAATTGAGACTGGGCATCCACTTTTTCCTGGTAGAGGATGGCGTTTATTTGCTCTTTAAAAGTCGTGATGTCTGGGCGGTTCGGGCTGTATTGAACCGCGCTGGGTTCCGGTAGTGAAGTATACTCGCCGCAGCGAAATCGCAGTGCGACCCCTCTGTGCTGGTCGGCAAAATGTTGCCAACAAGACAGATTGTTGGGCCGTGCGCTAAAGCTGCATATCCGCAATTCCCGGGTGAATTTACGCCAATCCGACATTATTTCCTCGATGGCCTCAAGGCGTTGGTCAACCATCCGTGATAGAAGCTCTTCCAGGACCTCCTCCGCTTCCTCTGGTGAGGCAAACCGTTCCTCATCGCGCCAGCGTCTGACCACAACAGCCAGGGGGGCGTCGCTACGCGGGGCTTCACGAGAGAAAATCATGCTCGTAGCACTGCGGATGACCCCCTCAAGCAGCCCCTTGGGGTCGAAGCTGAGGCTGGTCAGGTGGGTGGGCTCAAAGGGGTCGGAGAGCAGGTTTGGCGCACTCCAACGCAGGCGCTGGGAGCTGAGTATTTGCTCGGCGGTGTATGTGGAGCAAAACTTCGCCAATGTATCTGGGTAATCGGGCACAATGGTTCCTATTTGACGGCGGTGCGGGTTTTCGTGAAGTATACCCAAAATCCTTTCTTTGTTTATGGCGTTATCGGCGGATTATCCCGTTTTTGAAGTGGTCTTGAAGCGCTATACTGTAGGCCGTTGTGCAACCTATTGCTTGTAAGGACCCCTCCTGTGAATTTTACTGGCTCCCACATTCTTTCTATTCAGCAGTTTGAGCGTCCCGATATTGAGCGAATTTTTGATGTCGCGGACGCCATGGCACCTTACGCGCTCAGGCAGCGAGTGACCCGGGTATTGGAAGGTGCCATCCTCGGCAATATGTTTTTTGAGCCTAGCACGCGCACGAGAATTAGCTTCGGCAGCGCATTTAATCTGCTGGGAGGGGAGGTTCGAGAGACCACGGGAATAGAGAGTTCTGCCTTGGCCAAGGGGGAGTCGCTATACGATACGGCCCGGGTGTTGTCCGGTTTTAGTGATGTTATTTGTATGCGCCATCCACAGTCAGGTTCGGTGGCCGAGTTCGCTGAAGCCAGCCGAGTGCCGGTGCTGAATGGCGGTGATGGGGCTAACGAGCACCCAAGCCAGGCTCTGCTGGATCTTTACACGATTCGCAAGGAAATGGCGTCCCGTGGGCGTGAAATTGATGGACTGCGGATTGCGATGATTGGTGACCTCAAGTATGGCCGAACGGTACACTCTTTATGTAAGTTATTGTGCTTGTTTCGCAATATACAGGTGGTATTGGTATCGCCCAATGAACTGGCCATGCCGGAGAGCATTGTGGAACAGATGCGCCGTGCAGGGCACTCGGTCACTGTTACCGAAGATTTGCCGTCAAGTATATCTCGGGTGGATATTGCCTATTCTACACGCATCCAGGAGGAACGGTTCGATAGTAAAGAGGAGGCGGACCGGTACCGTGGTCGCTTCAGGTTGAATCAGTCGATTTATACGCAATACTGCGAACCGAACACGGTGATTATGCATCCGCTGCCAAGGGACTCTCGCCAGGAGGCCAACGAGTTGGATAATGACCTCAACCAGAACCCGAACCTGGCGATTTTCCGCCAGGCAGACAACGGTGTGGTGGTGCGTATGGCGTTGTTTGCCTTGGTATTGGATGTAGTTGACCAGGTCGATAAACAGGCCCGGGATGTTAACTGGTTCAACTCGCTTAGGCGCCCTTAACAGAGCACCGGGATATGGGCTTGAGAGTTCAGTCCAGTAACCGCTGTACTTGCGCACAAAGTTCCTCTGGGTGAAAGCGCTCACTTACCCAATTTCTCGCGTGACTGCTTTGCGGGAGAAACGGGGTTCCACTCTCCCTTCCCTCGGTCATTAACACCAGAACCGGAATGGCACAGGTCAGGGGGTGCTGGGTTAATGAGTCGCTCAGGGCCCCCCTCTCGCGGTTAACCATATCGTTGTCGAGGATGATGAGATCGGGTAAGACCTCCCGGGCGATGTCGAGACACTCATCTTCTTTGTCGGCGGTGAGGAGGTTGCAGTGATCGCGCAGTGTGGCGCTGATTTCTTGCATCATGTCGCTGCAGCTCGCTCCAATCAGTACCGTCCTATGAGCGGCAAGCTCCTCCACAAGTGCACGGTCTCTCCCAGCGTGCTTGGCTTTATAGAGTGCCCGGTCAGCGCACTTGATGAGCTCTTCGAGATCGTGCCCGAAGGGGTGATTGCAAGTGGCCCCGCCAATACTGACCGTAACTCGAGGCCCGGCACTGGAATATTTGTGTTCCAAGGCCAGCTGGCGCACGGCTTCCAGCGCCTTGCTGGCGACGCTCCGGGTTCCGTTACGGTCAGTTTCCGGCAGTAAAACCACAAACTCCTCGCCGCCGTAGCGACCCAGCAAGTCAGCCGGACGGTGCAAGCAGTTTTGCAGAGTGTCGGTGATGGCTTTAAGGCAGCGGTCTCCCGCAGGGTGACCGTAGTGGTCGTTGTAAGGCTTGAAATGATCAACGTCAATCATCAAGACACTGGTAGGCGTTTGACGACGTTTTGCCAGGCGCCAGTGCTGTTGAGCCTGATCGTTAAAGGTGCGCCGGTTGAGAGCCTGGGTCAAGCTGTCGACCTGGCTTAACGCCTCCAGCTCGGCATTGAGCTGGTTCAACTGGTCGCGCATTTCGGCAATCCGGGCCATGGCCCGGATTTTGGCTTTAATGATCACCGAGCTGACGGGTTTGATTAAGTAGTCGTCTCCGCCCGCCTCAATGCCTTCACGATAGCTTTCGTCTTCGCTCTTACCGGTCACGAAGATGATGGGAATCCAGTGGTCTCCCAGCCACTCCCGAATCAGGCGTGTGGTTTCAAAGCCGTTCAGGCCAGGCATCTCAACGTCCATGATAATCAGTTCGACAGGGGTGCTTTCAAGCAGCTGCAATGCCTCTTCACCGCTGCGTGCCAGCAGCGGGCTGTGACCCGCCTCACGGACATATTGAGCCATAGCGTGGCGCAGAGTGGCGCTATCCTCAACCAGCAGAATTTTCATGGCCGTTATTTGATCCAGTGGTGATTGGCTCCAGAGCCGCCCCGTGTTCCGCGCCGAGCAGCCCATGCTGCGTTATTTCCAATGCGGTAGATGGTGCCGACTACCGCTTTTGATGGCCTCAGGCCTGAGTGTAAGTGTTTCGTTGGATCAGGTCGACAACGCTGGTCGCGAAAATAGACCAATGGCCGCCCTCAAAACTGGCTTTTTCAGTGGCTTTTCGGTATGTTGTGCCACCATTTTCCCCAAAGCTGCCCCGGCCCTTTGCCCGACTTCAATAAATTGTCCGTCATGACCAACTTTGATGATATTCGTCCTTACCACGACAGTGAAGTACGCCCGATACTTGATCGCCTACTGACCGATCAGGAACTGGCCGACGCCGTGGCCCGCCTGAAATTTCCGCGAGCAGCGGGCCCGATGGGCTGGCTTCTGCGTCCACTGGTACAGTTCGCGATGCGCCGACAGATGAGTGGCGTGGAGACCGTGCTGGGGTTTCAGGAAGTGGTGAAAAGCTATATGCAGCGGATGATTGACACCACCACCACCGCCTTGACAGCCTCAGGACTTGAGCACCTGGACCCTGAGGGAGCCTACCTCTTCGTGAGTAATCACAGGGATATTGCCATGGACCCGGCATTCGTTAACTGGACGCTCTACCATGCCGGCTTCAACACATTACGTATCGCCATTGGTGATAACTTGCTCACCAAGCCTTACGTATCGGATCTGATGCGTCTGAACAAGAGCTTTATCGTGAACCGCTCGGCTAAGGCGCCTCGTGAGAAACTCAAGGCCGCCAAGCATCTTTCAGCGTACATTCATCACTCAATTGCCGACGATCACGCCAATGTCTGGATTGCGCAACGGGAAGGGCGGGCCAAAGACGGCCGGGATCTCACCAACTCTGCCGTTGTCGGCATGTTCAGTCTTAGCCGTGCCAAAACCCAACCGTTTTCTGACTATATCCGCGAACTAAAAATCGTGCCGGTGTCTATTTCCTACGAGTGGGACCCGTGCGATGTGGCAAAAGCCCGGGAATTATTCCAGCAGCGCTCCAGCGGCAGTTATCAAAAGTCTGAGCACGAAGATGTGAAAAGCATCGCGCGCGGTATTGCTGGGCAGAAGGGCCATGTGCACGTTGCCTTTGGTGACGTGTTAAAGGGTGAGTACGACGATACTGACCAGGTGGTCGCGGAAATTGATCGCCAAATTGCGCAGAATTACGTGTTACACGCCACCAATTGCCTGGCCTGGGAGCGCCTGAACGGTGATCTCCCCGAGCTGGAGTACAGCTATCCGGCGATTCCTTATAACCCGGATGGGCTCGGAGAGCTGCGCCAGCAGTTCGAGTTGCGTCTGGCGAATATTCCTGCAGATCATCGGGCACTGGTTCTCGATATGTATGCCAACCCTGTGGCCGCCAAACTCTAGATTATGTTGTCTGATGCCGTTAAAAGCGACATCCAGCAGGCCTACAGTCGTTTTTTGGACAGCCGGGGCTTGAAGGCTCGCTATGGCCAAAAGTTGATGATTGCCGAAATCGCCCGCACGCTGGGAGGCATTGAGCTGGACGACGACGGAGAGCGCACCAGCCGAGGTCATGTTTGTGTGGTGGAGGCGGGGACCGGCACGGGAAAAACCGTTGGCTACCTCCTGCCCGCCTTGATTATCGCGAAAGCGCTCGGCAAAAAACTGGTGATCTCGACCGCCACGATTGCTCTTCAGGAGCAGGTGGTGAACAAAGATTTGCCCGACCTCAAACACCATAGCGGTCTTTCCTTCAGTTTTACGCTGGCCAAGGGGCGTGGCCGTTATGTCTGCTTGAGTAAGCTCGATAACCTGTTGGAAGGCGTCGGTGACTTGGATCCCACCCGGCCTCTGTATGAGGATGAGCTTCCGAGTGTGGATGAGCAAGCGGTCAAGCTGTATGGCTCAATGATGGAAGCGCTCGCCGCTAATCGCTGGGACGGTGAGCGGGACAGTTGGCCGGAAGGATTGGCACAAGAGGATTGGCAGAGGGTGACGACGGATCACCGGCAATGTACGGGACGGCGTTGTTCCAATGTCTCGTCCTGCCACTTCTTTCGGGCGCGCGAAGCCCTTCACACCGCTGATTGCATCGTCACCAATCACGACCTGGTGCTCGCCGATCTGGCGTTGGGTGGCGGCGCGATTTTACCGGGGCCAGCGGACAGCATCTATGTCTTCGATGAGGGCCACCAACTGCCCGCCAAAGCACTGAACCACTTTGCCCACCACAGTCGTCTACTGGCGACGGTGCGCTGGTTGGATCAGTGCAATAAAGGGTTAGGTGCAGTACTCGGTGAAATTGGCGAAGCAGGCGATGTGGCCAGATTCGCAGAGCAGGTACCTGCCGCGCTGCTCGACTGCCGACAGAGACTGGAAGAAGTACATCCGTTGCTGAATGAATTGGCTCAGGCGATTTCTCATGATGAGCGCCAGAGCCATTACCGTTTTCCGGGCGGGATGCTGCCAGAAGCACTGCGGCAGACGGCGGAGGAGTTGTACCGCTGTTTTGATCGATTGAGTGCATTGCTGGATAAAATGGTCGAGGAAGTGAACCAGGCAATGGAAGATGCTCATTCTCCCGTGCCCAAAGTGGATCTTGAGCGCCATTATCCCGTATTGGGGACGTGGCAAGCCAGAGCCGAAGCCAACCGAGAGCTTTGGCACAGCTACGCCGTGGCGGACATTGAGGGAGAGGTACCCAAAGCTCGTTGGCTTACACCCGTGGAGGCGGGTATGGGCGTGGATATTGAGGTTTGCTCCAGCCCGATCCTGGCAGCGGACACACTTGCAAAGAGCCTATGGTACCGGTGTTGCGGAGCGGTAGTGACCTCGGCGACCCTGGCGGCACTGGGGCGGTTCGACCGCTTCCGAATGCGCGCTGGCACTCCAAAAGACAGCCAGTACGCCCAAATGCCCAGTCCGTTCGATTTTAGTCAGGCGACGCTGGAAGTGCCGGCTTCCGCCGTGGAAGCGGGCGATGCTCTGCGCCATACGGACGCTTTGGTCAATAACTTGCCTGAGTTGCTGGACCCGTCGGAAGCCAGCCTGGTCCTGTTTTCATCCCGGCGGCAGATGCTGGATGTCCACGAACGTTTGCCAGAGAGCTGGCGCGAGCGCATCCTGATACAGGGTGAGCTGTCAAAACAAGCCATGCTGGACGCGCACCGGGCTCGGGTGGATGATGGGCAGGGCAGTGTCTTGTTCGGTCTGGCAAGCTTCGCTGAAGGCGTTGATCTGCCTGGTGACTATTGCCGCCGTGTCGTGATTGCCAAGCTGCCGTTTGCCGTTCCGGATGATCCCATTGAAGCGGCGTTGGCGGAATGGGTAGAGGCGCGTGGTGGCAATGCGTTTATGGAAATAACGGTGCCCGATGCGTCGTTGAAGTTGATACAGGCCTGTGGTCGCCTGTTGCGCAGCGAGTCTGATCGCGGCAGGATTACCCTGTTGGACCGGCGTATTGTGACCAAGCGATATGGTAAGGCCATCCTCAATTCACTGCCTCCTTTTAGACAGGTGATTGCCTCATGACCGATGTTCACAAGAGCCTGGCCGAAACACTGTTTGATTTGGAACGCGAGCTGCGCGCCATGGAGCTTTGGGATGACAGCCCGCCGCCGGCCGGGGCTTTGCAGAGCACCCAGCCTTTCGCGGTCGACACCCTGGAGTTTTACCAGTGGCTACAGTTTGTTTTTATTCCCCGGCTGTTTGAACGGGTGGAATATCGGGCCCGGTTGCCAGAAAGCTGCGTGGTGGCGCCCATGGCAGAAGAATATTTTCGGCCCCGCCCGCAGAGCGGCGAGGCCGTGGTAGCGCTGCTTGAAACGATTGATGAGCTGATTACATCCGCTCCATAACCTCAATGCCCAACAACTCCAGGCCATGAGCCAATGTGCGCGAGACAAGATCGCACAGACGCAGGCGACTGGCTTTCTGCGCGTCCGGCACACCGCCTTTGAGCACAGGGCAGGCTTCGTAGAAGCGCATATACAGGCTGGCCAGTTCGTATAGGTAGGTGCACAGCAAGTGAGGCATGGCCTCTTTTGCCACTTGCTCCAAAACCTCACCAAATTGCAGCAGCTTGATAGCGAGGGTTCGCTCTTCCGCTGCCTCCGGCAGAATCGGGGCACTCAATAAGGCAGGGTCTTGCCCGGCCTTGCGGAAGATACTGCGCACCCGCGTATAAGCGTATTGGAGGTAGGGTGCTGTGTTGCCGTCGAAGCTGAGCATGGCATCCCAGTTGAACACATAATCGTTGGTACGTGTTTTACTGAGGTCTGCATACTTGATGGAGCCGATACCCACCTTGCGAGCAATGTCCGAAATCGCCTCTTCCCCCAGGTCGGGATTTTTCTCTCTAACCAGTGAACCGGCCCGTTCGACGGCCTCATCAAGCAGCTGCGCCAACTTGACGGTGCCACCGGTGCGGGTTTTGAACGGTTTGCCATCGGCGCCCATCATGGTGCCGAACGCGAGGTGCTCCAGGGTAATGTTGTCTGTTACAAAGCCCGCTTTTCGCGCCACCGTAAATACTTGCTGCATATGCAGAGACTGACGGGCGTCAATAAAGTACATGATGCGGTGCGCACCCAGGGTATTAGCGCGAAAGCGCAACGCGGCCAAGTCGGTGGTCGCGTAAAGGTAGCCGCCGCCTTTTTTCTGGATCAGCACTGGTGAGGGATTGCCGTCTTTATCGGCCATCTCCTGCAAAAAAACGACCTTTGCGCCCTGATCTTCGACGGCCAGCGCCTGAGTTTCCAGCTCTGTGACCAGCGTTGCCAAATCGTCGTTGTAAAAGCTTTCTCCACGCACATCGTCCGGGGTGAGCGTCACATTCAACTTGTCGTAGATTTCCTGGCTGTGCTCCAACGAAACCGCCCTGAACTCTCTCCAGAGCTTAAGCACGTTTGCGTCGCCGGATTGCAGTTTCACAACATAGTCGCGGGCTTTGTCGGCAAAGGACGGGTCTTCATCGAAGTGCCGTTTTGCCTGTTGATAAAAGACCTCAAGGTCGCTCAACGCCATTTCCGCTTCGCGATTTTCCGCCAGCTGCTCCTCCAGTTCGGCGATCAACATACCGAACTGAGTGCCCCAGTCACCCACATGGTTTTGACGGACGACTGTGTGTCCCTGAAAGTTTAAAAGACGAGCGAGTGCGTCACCGATAATCGTGGAACGCAGATGGCCTACATGCATTTCTTTCGCGAGATTGGGCGAAGAATAATCCACGACGACCGTTTGCGGCTGGGCGGCTCGTCCCAGAGCCAGACGGTTATCGTCGGCGGCTTGCGTCAAGCGCTCGCCCAGCCATTCAGGCGATAGGTGAATATTAATGAACCCGGGACCTGCGATTTCCACCCGTTCGGCGATACCGTCCAGTTCCAGGTGGCGGACAATCTCGCCCGCCAACTCTCTCGGGTTAGCCTTCATGGCTTTGGCCGCCCCCATGGCACCGTTGGCCTGATAATCCCCAAAGCCTGATTTCTTGCTCGGGGCCACCAGAGGAGGATGCTGGAAGGGGATGTGGGCAGACAGCATGGCCTGCTGGACCTTATGGTTCAGTAAATCGCGAATAGTCATAATCACTGTGTGTGGTTTGGGCGAACGCGGGATTGTAACCGCCCGGCTCGGCGCGTGTCATCTATTGCTGCTAGTATTTCAGGAATACTTTAAACAGGAAGCATTAGATGACCGATACGCCAGACAAGAGTTCCAGAACCGTGTTGGTGGCCGGCGGCACCAGTGGTATTAACCGGGGTATCGCGGAGGGCTTTGCCCGGGATGGAGATCGAGTCGCTGTCTTCAGCCGCTCCCGTGAGAAGGTGGATGACGCCATAGCGGCGCTTCGTGCGCTGGGAGCGGAAGCGACCGGTTTCGTAGCCGACGTGCGCGAATCGGAAGCAGTGAGTGAAGGCGTGCGAACGCTGTGCGAAAAATGGGGTCCGCTGGATGTTGTTGTCTCCGGCGCGGCAGGCAACTTTCCGGCTCTGGGGGCGGCCATGTCTGCCAATGCGTTCCGATCAGTGGTGGAAATCGACCTGCTGGGCAGTTTTCATGTGCTGCATGCCGTGTACCCTCACTTGCGGCGACCGGGGTGCGTAATTCACATATCGGCACCACAGGCGGTACTGCCAATGGTAGGGCAGTCCCACGTTTGTGCCGCAAAGGCCGGGGTGGATATGCTGACCCGTACATTGGCCCAGGAGTGGGGGCCGGAGGGAATTCGGGTGAACTCGGTGATCCCTGGTCCGGTGGAAAACACGGAAGGCATGGCCCGGCTGGCTCCGGAGGATTCTCAGCGAGAAGCGGTACGGCGGTCGGTGCCATTGCAGCGGCTGGGCCAACCGCAGGATATTTTTCGAGTGTGCCGTTTCCTGGCCTCGCCCGACGCGGCCTTTGTGACGGGGGCCGTCTTGCCGGTGGATGGCGGCTGGTCGCTGTCCGGGGCATCGCGCGTGGGGGATTCGCTGGCCGAGGTGTTGATGGGGCGTCTGCATCGGTGACGTTCGGAGGAGCCTCTGGTGGTGTATACCCTTTGGGGACCCGCCGTAAATACCTCCCTGTAGGCTTCATGTCGGCATCCATGCCTCCAAGAGCCCCCAAAGGGCATACACCACCAGAGGCTTGGGAGCTTACCGTCCAAAAGCATGTGATTTTTCTGCGAGAACTTCTGGGTCAAGTAGAGTCCTGGAAGGGAGGTCGAAGTGAACGTGATCAGGATATCCCAGCCGAAATCATTGTCGATATGATGTGACGTCAATCCAAGAAGGAGGTTTAGTGATGAGTCAATTAGCCCAACAACACTGTGAAGCCTGTCGTGCCGACGCCCCGAAACTGTCGGACAACGACATTCGTGAGCTTCAGCCCGACGTACCCGAGTGGGAGGT
Source organism: Marinimicrobium sp. ARAG 43.8 (assembly GCF_050113635.1). Classification (NCBI taxonomy): domain Bacteria; kingdom Pseudomonadati; phylum Pseudomonadota; class Gammaproteobacteria; order Cellvibrionales; family Cellvibrionaceae; genus Marinimicrobium; species Marinimicrobium sp. ARAG 43.8. The sequence goes on along the minus strand of NZ_JBNJLT010000001.1, from coordinate 466,896 downwards.
GCGGCAATTCGATGGCGAAAAGCGCCTCTCCCGGGTGTTCAAATTCAAAGACTTTGCCGAGGCGCTGGCCTTTACCCAAAGCGTGGGCGACCTCGCTGAAGATGCCAACCACCACCCGGCACTGCTGACCGAGTGGGGCAAAGTTACCGTCGACTGGTGGACCCACAAGATTGGTGGCCTGCATCGCAATGACTTTATTATGGCCGCTAAAACCGATGGTGTTTACGGCACTTATCAGGAGTGACCCGTTCAGGCGTGACCCATGAAAGCGATGCTCGCCCTTGCTCAATGATTAAAAATGCGCCAAAGTGGGATGCTCCGTGTTGATCCCCCTGTGGTGGTAAATCAACAGCGAGGGGGCTTAGGCCAACATAGGCCAAGATAGAGCGTGGGCGGTGAGAATATGGGTGGTGAAAGTAGAGGCGGGAAAGTGCATCGCGTGGGGCAGCCAGTATGTGGCGTTCGTTAGTCGCCGGTTTACTCTGCCTAGTGGCTCCCTGGGTCAGCGGTCAAACGACGTTGCATATGGTGTCTCGCGGAGATCACAACGCGATTTACACCGAAAGCATGATTCGTCTGGCACTTGACAAAGCGGGATTTGATTATCGGCTGGATATCGACTCGGGAGGTCTCAGCTGGGCTCGTCAGGTGCGCGATACTCAGGAGGGCCGCATTGACATTATGTGGTCGGCCACGTCGCGGGAAATCGAGCAACAGTTAATACCCGTTCGCGTGCCCTTATTCAAAGGGCTGGTCGGCCACCGCCTCTTCGTCGTGCACAATGACAACCGCGACTTATTCTCCGGTGTGGTCAGCCTCAATGACTTGAAGCAATTCACCTATGGGCAAGGCGTGGGTTGGCCCGATGCTCAAATTCTCGGTAATAACGGGTTCAAGGTCCGCGAGGAGAGTTTTGATCGCCTGAGAATGATGGTGCAGGGTAAGCGCTTCCAGGTTTTTCCTCGCGGCGTGCACGAGCCCTGGACTGAGCTGGAAAGCTGGCCGGAACTGGAGTTGACGGTTGAGCCGCACATCCTGTTGGTATATCGCATGCCCTTCTATCTGTTTGTGTCGCCCAAGAAGCCTGAATTGGCTGAAGCGTTGCAGAAGGGACTGATGGTGGCGGTGGAGGATGGTAGTTTTGATGAGTTGTTTTACCGTAGCGCCATGATTCAGCGTGTCATCCAACGCGCCAATATCGCCGAGCGACGGGTGTTCTACCTGGACAATCGAGACCTGTCTCCGGAGACGCCTGTGGATGACAGCCGGTTGTGGCTGACACTGGAACAGCTTTGTGCTCCAGACGTTCGTCGGGCGTCCCTGCCCGACAGCAGTCCTTGCCGGTAACCGTTTATTCGTTAAGCAGATCGTTGGCGGCCAGGGCAAGAAACATAAAGTTACTCGCTCCACCACCCAGCACATATTCGGACTGCTGCCACAGGTAGGGAAATTCCTTCAGTTCGGGAAAATCCGGTTGCACCAGAGCCGTGCCGACAATTACGCCACCCGGGATGTAGCTGTAGTCCATGCGATTCTGGCCATAGGCTGCCCGCTTGGATTTTGCGCCCACGCCAGTCGCGTAGGATTGAGCGTTGGCACCGGGGTTCGTACCCAAAACATAATTCAGAATGTTGAGAAGATACTCTTTGCCGAAGGTGTCTGGAAAGGCTTTGTGCAAGAAGTATTGGGACACGCCCTCCTGCTGCAAGCTCCAGCCTCGTCCCCATAGCTGCATTTCAAAATCCAGTCCATAAGGCGTGGACGCCATTTTTTCCTTGAGCGCCCGATCATAGTCAGCCGCGGCCTCTCGGAGGGCGCTGGTTAGCTCGGGAGCGTCAAGATCGTGAATCACCCGGGCGACCGCCCAGCCCACTTGCCGGAAGTGCCGGATAATGTGATCTTGCTGGCCGATCAGGAAGTCCCGGTAAGTGTCGCGACTTGTGGAGCGGAACAGCTCCACCGCGGCGCGAATTTGCTCATTGCGCTCGCCGTCACTGTTGACAGCCCGTTCGACGTTCCACAGTGCCTCGGCCGCCGCCAGTGTGCGGTTGGCTAGATCGTCATTGTAGCCGCGCATGGGACCGACGCTGGCGGCAATATTGGCGATAGCGTCAAACTCGCGCGCCGGGTGCTCTTCAGTGAAGACCCACCGGTCATCCGGTACTCCGGAGTGGGTTGCGGTGCGTTCGTCCGCCGCCAGTGCGGGATCATAGATGAGGTTGTCGGTCTGCCCGGAAAAGTCCCCGCCCATCACGTATTGGGTCAGGGTAGGAACGATAATACCTCGGTACAGTCGGCCCAGGCTTTCGTAGCCGCCGACCACGGTCAACAGACCGTGTTCAATTTGTTGAAGCATATCGGGTTTTCCATCGGGCTCGCGCAGTTCGGTCAAACGCAGTTCCTGATCAATGAGTGTGCTGTCGAGGTCCACACCAAATTCATCATAGGCGGCACTGAGAATAAACACCTCGCCGGACTGGGACTCAATGCGGAAATCGGCATCACCCGCGTCGTACCAGCCGCCCTGGGCCAGCCCTGGAACATGCTCGCCGGAATCGAAATCGGTGAGTGTACTGCTGCCTTGTACATAGCCGTCGAAATGGTTGATATCCGTCGGCGCCATGCGGGCATCGTCCCGATGGCTGTCGTCGTGCCAGAGTTTGTATTTCTCTTTTACCCGCATGTGTCCCATTTGAATGGGCAGGAAGTATTCCAGCGTGGGTTGCCACACGTTGCGGTTGTAAACGTCGGCAGCGATGGGAAAGGGGTGACTTAACGTGTCTCCCATAGCCAACTGGTACATGCCCTCCGCACGGACACCGGAGAAGTCAAACTGATAGTAGCGGTAGCGCAGGAAATCGCCCCACGACTGCGCCTTCTGGCTTAACACCTTCTCCGGCTGGCCCGAGGCGTTCAGGCGAAGCAAGCGAACGGGCTCATTCAAAGGCGCGTTGGGGTCGGTTTCGATAACGGCGACCTTTTTTTGCGCCGGATGGTAGCCCACCATGGAATGCTGGATGACCGGCTCCCGGGTCCACCCTTTCACCACGTTCGGGCTTAGGCGCCAGACCACGGCGTTCTCTGTGGCGCCAGCGGCGATCGGGCTGCGCAGTACGAACCAGCCATTTTGGTGTTGGGCACGGCCGTCCAGTAACTGCAGCTCGCCGTTCAGGCTTTCCACCTGAAGGCGCATGGTGTCAGATTCCGGTGCCATGGTGAATTGTCGCCCGGCGGCCATAGGGACAGGCTGTGCCTTATGCTGCGCCAGCGGCAGCAGCCCGTTGAGGGGGCCATCCGACACCCGCTTGGGGGTGGCGGCTTTGCCGCTGGGCATTTCCACGCCATAGGGCTGGCGGGGGAACAGGCCGGTGGCATTGTCCATCATCCAGGTTTTGCCAAACAGATCGGTAGGGTACAGCTCGATTTGAAAGCCCACGGCGCCGGCCCACTCGGCAGGCAGGGGTTGGTCAAGATTGACGGTAACCAGTAAGTCATGACCGTCAGCTTCAACGCTGACGTCATATTCCAGTTGCAAGTCCGGATAGTGAAGCGGGTTGAAACCCGTGTGGTGCTGGCGCTCATCGGGGTAACGGAGGTGGGTGGTAATTCGTCCCTGAGCCGTATCGACCTCCCGCTCAAGCAGGCGAGACATGGGGGACCATTGCCCCGGTGTCAACTCCAGGCGCACATCGCCATTGGTGACCAGGCGGTTGTCATGACTGACCAGAATCAACCCGCTTTGGTGGCTCTCAGGGTGGTGCTCCTGAAACGCCATGAGGCCAACGCCCTGATTCTGGAAGTAGCCGCGTTCGTTGAGTGTAAAACCGTCTGGCTCCGGCGCGTCGGAGGTGGCTGGGGTTTCGCAGCCGACCAATAGCCCGCTTAGCGACAAGGCAAGACCGAATAACGTATGCCGTTGCATGGTTGTTTCTCCTGATAATGTTATCACTATTGTTGTGTTGGTCTGGGGGAACATAAGGGGCGCTGCCCGCGCCGTCAACTGCCGGAGCGTAAAAAAGAAGTGGTGAGCGTCGGGGGGGAGGGGGTGGACAAACCGGCCCCGGGAACGATGCCCGGGGTCGGCCTGCAGGAAGAGGGGTAACTTAAATAATGTGGTAGCGTTTGTCGACCTGGTCGATGCCGGTCACCGGCGGCATCATGTTGCGGATAATACCGTCTTCAATACTGTAAACCCAGCCGTGGACGGTGAGCTCCTGGCCGCGTTTCCAGGCATTTTGAACGATGTTGGTGTGAGTAACATTGCCCACCTGCTCTATGACGTTCAGCTCACACATTCGATTCAAATGCTCCTTTTTATCCGTGATCGCATCCATTTCCTCTTTGTGCTTGAGGTAGACCTCACGGACATTGCGCACCCAGTAATCCAGCAAGCCAAATTGCTGATTGGCCAAAGCGGCGGCAATACCACCGCAGCCGTAGTGTCCGGTCACCATAATATGTTTGACCTTCAGATACTCAACGGCGAACTGCATAACGGACATGCAGTTCAGGTCGGTCTGAATTACCAGGTTGGCGACGTTGCGATGTACAAACAGTTCGCCCGGCATCAGTCCGACAATCTGGTTGGCCGGAACGCGGCTATCGGCGCAGCCGATCCAAAGGTATTCCGGACTTTGCTGCTTGGACAGCTTGGCGAAAAACTCCGGGTCTTCGGCTTTGATTTGCTCGGCCCATTGGCGGTTATTTTCAAACAGTTGGGTAAGATCGGTCATGAAGCCTCCTGTTAGCTAATCGACGGTGATTATATCAGGGCAGTCAGGAAATGGCGCAGCGCCGAAACGTAAGCAGAAGGCTTCGGAGTGGTCAGCGGCGGAAGGCGGGTGATACAGTGCTCGCTCTAACGGTAAAACGGGAAGCCGGCCATGACCGACCAACGTGGTGTGACTCTGTACTGGCACGATTACGAAACCTGGGGGGAAGTCCCCGCCCGGGATCGACCGAGCCAGTTCGCGGGTGTTCGCACGGACCAGGACCTGAACATCATCGGCGATCCCCTCATGCTTTACTGCAAGCCGGTGGTCGACTGTCTACCTAAGCCGGATGCTTGCCTGGTGACCGGCATTTCCCCCCAGAAGGCGCTGGAGGAGGGCGTCCCGGAGCCCGAGTTTATTGCGGCGGTGGTGGCAGAGCTGGGGCGTCCTGGCACTTGTGGCGTGGGCTATAATTCACTGCGCTTTGATGACGAAGTTACCCGTTACACGTTGTACCGCAACTTCTATGATCCCTATGAACGAGAGTGGCGCAATGGCAACTCCCGTTGGGACTTGATCGATGTGGCACGCATGACCCGAGCGTTGCGCCCGGAGGGGATCGAGTGGCCGGACTATGAAGACGGTCGCCCCTGCTTTAGGTTGGAGAAGCTGACGGAGGCGAACGGGCTGGCGCACACAGCGGCGCATGATGCGCTGTCTGATGTGGAGGCGACGATTGCGCTGGCACGGCTGATTCGCCAGCATCAGCCCCGGTTATACGATTATGCCTTCCGGTTGCGCGACAAGCGGTTTGTGGGGCAGCTTATCGATATCGACAGCCACAAGCCGTTGCTGCACATTTCCGGGATGTATCCAGGTGAGCGGGGCAATGCCGCTCTGGTGCTACCCGTTGGCCTGCACCCCAGCAACAAAAACAGCGTCTTGGTATTCGATTTGTCCGAGTCGCCCGAGGACCTGCTGGTCTCTTCGGCGGAATCCTTGCGTGAGCGGCTGTTTACCCGGTCTGAGGCGTTGCCCGAGGGTGCGCAACGGCCGGCGCTGAAAGAGCTTCATTTGAACAAAACGCCGATGATTGCGCCCGCCAATACCCTGGACGAGCGCACGGCCAAGCGTCTGGGCATTGATAAAAGCCGTGCTGAACGGCACTGGCGACAACTGGCGGACCTGACACTCAGTGAGCAGCAGCAACTGCGGCAAAAGCTGAATGCGTTGTATGAGCAGCCGGGCTTTGAGCCCAGCGAGGACCCGGATCAGCAGCTTTATGATGGCTTTTTCGATGACCACGATCGTCGATTGATGGCCAGCATCCGCCAGATGCCACCCGAGTCTCTGGCGCGGGAAACCTTTGATTTTCACGATGCCCGTCTGCCTGAATTACTGTTTCGCTATTTGGGGCGTCACTGGCCCGAAGCACTGGACTCGGCGCAACAGCAGCGATGGCGGGCGTTTTGTCGTGCGCGCCTGACGGAGCCGACCGCTGGTGCGGGGATTACCTGGCCGGCGTTGCAAGCCCGGCTGGTGCAGTTGCGTGAAGAGGTGACATTATCCGAAGACAAACAGGCGTGCCTCGGCGACCTGGAACAGTACGCCCTTGATCTGCTCGAGCGTTATCAATAGCCGGGCTACACGCTCTTAGCGGGTGCCCGGCCTTTGCTGGCCGGGCATGAGCGTGTCGGCTGCGCAGGGCCGTCAGGGACAATCACCGCCGGTCGGCGATAGCCTGAAGGCGTTTTTGGATCGAACTTTCCGGAAACCACTCGCCGCGCACCATCACCCCGACGCGCTCCTGAACCGCCGAAATATCCTCAAGCGGGTTCTCCTTGAGCAGGATCAGATCGGCGCGATGGCCTGGCGCGACCTGCCCGAAGGTATCGGGGGTCCCGAAGTATTCGGCGGGCTTTCGGGTGCCGGTGGCCAACACCTCGTAGGGCGTCAGTCCCGCGTTGACCATCATGGCCATTTCTCGATGAATGGAGAAACCGGGGACGTTGAAAAATTGCGGGGCGTCCGAGCCAAGTGCGATCGGAGCACCGCCGTCATGCAGTTCACGCAGCAGCAGGTGGCGCAGATCTACCAGGGCTCGTGCCGCTTCGGGCTGGAAATCCTCTCTGGCCTGGAAGTCGTGTTTGGCCTGCACCCAGCCGTCGAGTACTTCCTGCGGCATGTAGCGCATCTCGGGCCACTGGATCATGGCTTCCGGGGCCTCCTCGGACGCCAGGTGCTCCACCAGACTGAGGGTCGGAACGTTCCAGGTGCCTGCTTCGACGGTGCGTTGCACCGCTTCGTCCATGCGGTCCAGGTCCACCAGATCAACAACCCCGCTGCCAAAAAAGCCGCCGCTTCGACCCGCGAGATCGGCCTCTTCGTCCACCAGGAACTCTGTATAGCGGTCAAAATGATCAATGGAGGCCTGGCCGGCTTCCAGCGCCCGTTCCAGCGTCACACCCACAGGAATATGGCCTGCGAACGGAATGTCCTGCCGATTCGCTTCATCCACCATATAGCCGTAATTAATGGGCGAGAGGCTGCCAACTTTGAGTAGATCGAAGCCCAGCTCAGCGTATTGGCGCACGACGTCTCGAGTTTGTGCTTCCGAGCCAGCGTTGTTCTGGCCCAGCCAGGGGCTGGCGGCAAACAGGGTGGGACCGTCTATCTCACCGCTGGCGATTTTGTCCCGCAAGGTCAGGTGGTATTCATCCCCCGCCATGCCACGCACCAGCGTTACTCCATTGGAAATATATAAGAACAGTACGTCCTGGGCGTATTGTGGATGATCCCCACCCGGAACGTGGCCATGCATCTCCGCCAGCCCTGGCATCAGGTAGCGACCTTTGCCATCGATAACTGTCGCGCCGCCCGGCGGGACCACACTGGCAGGGTCAATCGAGACGATACGCCCCTCACGCACCAGTACGGTTTGGTGCTCCAGCACCCGGTTTTCATCCATGGGAATGACGTTGACCCCTACAAACGCATACAGCCCAGGGGTTTTGGGAGCCTCCTCTTCGTTGGTGCAGCCTGCGAGGAAGAGTAGTGGGGTTAGGGCGAGCCAGCAAAGCAAACGTACAGGTGTCATCAGAAACCTCCCGGTGATTAGTATTCCCCGGCGGACGATGTGGGCCGCGTGAATGACCTCGCCCTGAAGAACTGTTGTCCGCGGAGAGCGCCGAAAATACGCCTCAAGGGCAGCTTACCCGGCTCCGGTGAGCAACACAAACCGGCCCGAATGAATCCGTACGGAAACTATGGGATTTCCCGTCAATCGCGGGTACAATATGTGCCGCTTTGGGGTGGCGCCGCGCCGGCGTCCCTCCGGGAGGTACAGTATTTTCAGCGGGAGCACTCTATGTCATCCATCAAGAAGGTCGTACTGGCTTATTCCGGCGGTCTGGATACGTCGGTTATTGTGAAGTGGTTGCAGGAAACCTATCAGTGCGAAGTGGTGACGTTCACCGCCGATATCGGCCAGGGTGAAGAGGTGGAGCCTGCGCGTACCAAGGCGCAGGCTCTGGGTGTACAGGAAATTTACATCGACGACCTGCGCGAAGAATACGTGCGCGACTTTGTATTCCCTATGTTCCGCGCCAACGCCATCTATGAAGGCGAATATTTGCTGGGCACATCCATTGCCCGTCCGCTGATTTCCAAGCGCCTGATCGAGATTGCCAACGAAACCGGCGCCGACGCCATCGCCCATGGTGCCACCGGTAAAGGTAACGATCAGGTGCGTTTTGAGTTGGGCGCCTACGCGCTGAAACCGGGCGTAAAGGTGATTGCGCCCTGGCGTGAGTGGGACCTGACCTCGCGTGATAAGTTGATGGCTTACTGTGAAGAGCACAGCATTCCGGTCGACTTCTCCAAAGGCAAGAAAAAGTCTCCGTACTCCATGGATGCCAACCTGCTTCACATCTCTTATGAAGGCGGTATTCTCGAAGATCCCTGGGCCGAAGCCGAAGAGGACATGTGGCGCTGGAGTGTTTCTCCCGAGGCCGCACCGGATGAGCCCACCTACATCACCCTGACTTACGAGAAAGGCGATATCGTCGCCATCGACGGGGAAGCCATGTCTCCCGCCACGGTTCTGGAACACCTGAACAAGGTGGCCGGTGCCAACGGCATTGGCCGGCTGGATATCGTGGAAAACCGCTATGTTGGCATGAAATCCCGCGGTTGCTATGAAACGCCTGGCGGCACCGTCATGATTAAGGCGCACCGGGCCATAGAGTCCATCACGCTGGATCGTGAAGTGGCTCACCTGAAAGACGAACTGATGCCGAAATACGCCGAGTTGATTTACAACGGTTACTGGTGGAGCCCGGAGCGCAAAATGCTGCAGACGGCCATCGACCAATCCCAGGAACACGTCAACGGCGATGTACGGCTGAAATTGTACAAAGGCGGAGTACACGTGGTTGGGCGCCGCTCGAACGAAAGCCTGTTCGATGAAAAAGTGGCCACGTTCGAGGACGATGCCGGTGCTTACGATCAAAAAGATGCCGAAGGCTTTATCAAGCTCAACGCCTTGCGTATGAGGATCGCGGCCAATAAAGGGCGTCAACTTCGCTGATACGAAGGCCTCCTTGGGGGCCGTGGGCTATGCTTCTGGAGGGGATGGAATCCCCTTGGGGTCGGAAGCAAGGTTCAGGAAAGCCCCGCTCGCCGGGGTTACCCACCGATTCTAATAACAACTCCAGTAATGCGCCAATAATTGAAGCCTTTTGACAAAAGTCAAAAAGCCATGGTGCACTTTGGGCGACAATGCCCGCGCGTGGTTTGCTGCGGGTTTGGCTGTGCCTGGAACTTGTATGGGGTCCTGGGCACCCAGACCATTGGGCGGATAATGATTTGACCTGCAAAAACGGGAAAGACCTATGAGTAGTAATCTGACTGCGGCCGGAGATCATCCGGTATACGACTACAAGGTCGTGCGTCAGCTCGCCATCATGACGATCGTATGGGGGATCGCCGGGATGGCTGTTGGCGTGCTGATCGCTGCCCAACTGGTGTGGCCGGCGTTGAATGATATTTTTCAGCCCTACACCCATTTCGGCCGACTGCGGCCACTGCATACCAACTTGGTGATTTTCGCCTTTGGTGGCAGTGCCCTGATCGGTACTTCCTATTATGTGGTTCAGCGAACCTGCCAGACAACATTGTTCGGCGGCAAGCTGGTGCCGTTTACATTCTGGGGGTGGCAGGCTGTCATCGTCCTTGCCATTATCACCCTGCCGATGGGGCTCACCTCCACCAAGGAGTACGCTGAACTCGAGTGGCCCATCGACATCCTGATTGCCGTGGTGTGGATCAGCTACGCCATCGTGTTTTTTGGCACGGTGGCTAAACGCAAGACCTCCCACATTTACGTGGCCAACTGGTTCTACGGCGGGTTTATCCTGACCATTGCCGTACTGCACGTAGTAAACAGTGCCGCAGTGCCCGTAGCGTGGTTCAAATCCTATTCCGCGTACGCGGGTGCGGCTGATGCCATGGTTCAATGGTGGTATGGCCACAACGCGGTGGGCTTCCTGCTGACCGCAGGCTTCCTTGGGATGATGTACTACTTCGTCCCCAAACAGGCCAACCGTCCGGTCTATTCTTACCAGCTGTCCATCGTGCATTTCTGGGCACTGATTTCCGTGTACATCTGGGCCGGTGCGCACCACCTGCACTATTCGGCGCTGCCGGACTGGGCTCAAAGTCTCGGCATGGTAATGTCGCTTATTCTGCTGGCACCGAGCTGGGGCGGGATGATTAACGGTATCATGACACTCTCTGGTGCCTGGCATAAATTGCGCACTGACCCGACGTTGCGCTTCCTGGTGGTATCGCTGTCCTTCTATGGCATGTCTACGTTTGAGGGGCCGATGATGTCCATCAAAACGGTGAATGCCCTGTCGCACAACACCGACTGGACCATTGGCCATGTGCACTCCGGCGCGCTGGGCTGGGTGGCCATGATCACCATCGGAGCCACCTATCACCTGCTGCCGATCCTGTTCGGCAAAAAGGAAATGTACAGTGTGAAGTGGATCAATATTCATTTCTGGCTGGCCACCATCGGCACGGTGCTTTATATCGCTTCCATGTGGGTCAACGGCATCATGCAAGGGTTGATGTGGCGCGCATTCAATGCCGATGGCACATTGACCTACAGTTTTGTGGAAAGCGTGGTCGCCAGTTATCCGGGCTACTTCGTGCGCTTCCTGGGTGGGGCGGTGTTCCTGTCCGGCATGATTTTGATGGCCTTTAATACCTGGCGCACCGCCAGTACGCCGGCGCCGGAGCAAAGCGCCGACTCCGACACTCAGGCTCAAGCGGTATAGAGAGGACGACGCCATGAAATACCACGATATCGTCGAGAAAAACCTGGGTTTAATGACCGTCCTGATTGTGATCGCTATCAGCTTTGGTGGCCTGGTGCAGATCGTGCCGCAGTTTTTCCTGAAGGAAACCACGGAGCCGGTAGCGGGCTTGAAGCCGCTGAGTCCGGTGCAGCTGGAAGGGCGCGACATCTATATTCGTGAAGGTTGCCACGTTTGCCACACGCAAATGGTGAGACCGTTGCGCGCCGAGGTGGAACGCTATGGACATTATTCTGTGGCCGGAGAAAGCGTGTACGAGCACCCCTTCCTGTGGGGCTCAAAACGAACCGGGCCGGATCTGGCACGGGTGGGTGGTCGTTATTCGGACGATTGGCACAAAGCTCACCTCTACAATCCGCGCACCGTAGTGCCAGAGTCCAACATGCCGGCTTTCCCGTGGCTGTACGACAATGTGTTGGACGGTAAACACACCGAATCCAAAATGCGTGGCCTTCGGCGCGTCGGTGTGCCCTACACCGATGAAGATATTGAAGGGGCTGGCGAGGAGGTGCGAGGTACCACTGAAATGGATGCCCTGGTGGCCTACCTCCAACAGCTGGGAACACTGCTGACCGAGAAACGGTGACGCGAATGGATCAGGGTACTTTGGGTGCAATAGCAACCGTGCTGGTCGCGGTCGCGTTTGCTGGGGTTTGCTGGTGGGCGTTTTCTCCACGACGCAAAAAGCGTTTTGATGAAGCGGCCAACCTGCCCTTTGCGGATGACGATGACAGTGACCTGAAAGAGGAGTCGCCCAACTCCGGGGAACAGAACAACCAGGCGGATCATCACGCCGGTGATGAGACTGACAGGCGGAATTGATTATGAGTACTTTTTGGAGTCTTTGGATTATTGTCCTGACCCTCACCAACCTCGCTCTGGTGTTGTGGGTGCTGTTGGCAAACCGTAAAGTCGCGGCACGTGATGATGAGGACCCGGAAAACCGGACCACGGGCCATGTGTACGACGGTATCGAAGAGTATGACAACCCACTGCCGCGCTGGTGGTTCAAGTTGTTTATCGCAACTTTTATTTTTGCCGGTGTGTACTTGTTGCTGTATCCGGGGCTCGGAAGTTATCCGGGGCTGCTCGGCTGGACCCAAGAGGGCGAATTGCGAGGTCATCAGCAACAGGCTCAGGCACGGTTTTCTGATCAGTTTGGCCGTTACGCCGACACACCGATTGAAGAACTGGCCCGCGACCCCGATGCGATGAAAATGGGGTTGCGTTTGTTTGCCAATAACTGTGCTGTTTGCCATGGCTCTGATGGTGGCGGTAACTGGGGCTTCCCGAACTTGACCGACGATTCCTGGCATTGGGGTGGGGCGCCGGAACAGATTAAGGAAACCATTACCAATGGCCGCAAGGCCGCCATGCCCGCCTGGAGCGCCAGCCTGGGAGAGCAGGGCATTGCGGAAGTCACGGAGTATGTGCTGGGTTTAAACGATCGTGAGCACGATCAGGAAATGGCATCGGCCGGACAGCAGCACTTCCAGCGTAACTGTGTGGCTTGTCATGGGGCGGATGCAACGGGTAACCCGATGCTGGGCGCTCCTGACCTGACCGATGGCGTATGGTTGTATGGTGGCGAACCCGCCGAAATCCGTCAAACGCTCCGCGTGGGCCGCAACGGGGAAATGCCCGCGCAGGAAGAGTTGTTGAAGGCCGACCGGATTCATATCCTGGCCGCTTATGTTTACAGTCTCTCTATGAACTATGACGAAGAGTAATCAGCCGGACGAGGAACGCGATACAGGGATACGCTATGTAAATCTCTACGAAGCGGATAACAAAGTGTATATGCGGCGCGTTAAAGGCTTCTATCAGAGGCTGCGCCGCTACACGGGTATCCCGCTGCTGGCGGCATTTGCCTTGATGCCCTGGCTGGTTATTGATGGCCGCCCCGCCATGCTGTTCGACCTCTCCGAGAGGCGCTTTCACATCCTGTGGCTCAGCTTTGGGCCTCAGGATGGCATGTTTCTCGCCTGGCTTTTGATCATCGCCGCCTTTTTATTGTTTACCGTAACCGTTCTGGTGGGCCGGGTGTGGTGTGGCTTCACCTGCCCGCAAACGGTATGGACTCAGATGTTCGTCTGGGCGGAGTTTCAATGCGAGGGTGATCGGAATAAACGTATCAAGCTCGATGCTCAGCCCTGGGGACCGGAGAAAATCGTTCGCAAGGGAACCAAGCACTTTCTCTGGTTGTTGATAGCAGCGCTGACGGCGATCACGTTTGTCGGCTATTTTTATCCGGTCCGGGAGCTCATTGTCGCGCTCGTCACGCTGGATATTCATCCGGCCGCAGCCTTCTGGGTCTTCTTTTTCACCGCAGCCACTTACATGAATGCGGGGTTTATGCGGGAGCAGGTGTGTAAATACATGTGTCCCTATGCGCGTTTCCAGTCAGTGATGTATGACAAGGATACGCTCACCGTCTTTTACAATTATCGTCGCGGGGAGCCGCGCGGCCCTCGTAAACCCAACGAAGACGTTCAGGAAAAGGGGCTGGGAGACTGTATCGATTGTTCCTGGTGTGTGCAGGTGTGTCCGGTCGATATCGATATCCGCGATGGCCTGCAACCCGATTGTATCGATTGTGGTTTGTGTGTGGATGCGTGCAATACAGTGATGGATCGCATGAACTATCCGCGGGGGCTGATCAGCTTTACGACGGAAGATGCGATCGAGAAGGGTAAAACACAGGTGTTTCGCCCACGTCTGCTGGCTTACGGCGCGGTGCTGTTAGTGATGATTGGCGTCTTTGCCTATGCGTTAACCACTCGCCAGCCCGTCGGGCTGGATGTATTGCGCGACCGAGGTACGAGGATGTACCGCATCAGCGGGCCGGAAGTGGAAAATGTGTACACACTGAAAATCAACAACAAGGATCGCGAAACGCACATATACGATGTGACGGTCAGCGGCGACTATCCCTTCGAGCTTGAGGGGTATCGACCGCTGCCGGTAGAAGAAGGGGAAATTTTGACAATCCCCGTACGCGTTGCGGTTCCCCGGAGCGATCTGGACACGGTCAAAGCGGCGATTACCCTGCGGGTTCAGGCTCGTGAAAAGCCCGAAATATTCACTGAACACAGCACCACTTTCATCGGCCCGACCCTGCGTGGCCAGTAATACAGCGCCGACTCTACAGCGAGGCTGCCCATGACTGATTCATCCCACGACATTGCGCCCTGGTACCGTCAACCCTGGTTCTGGTTTGTGATGTCTCCCCTGATTGTGGTCGTCATCGTTTCGCTCAGCTTTGTGACGGTGTCCATATTCCTCGCCGATGATCGCGTGGTGGATAATTACTACAAGCAGGGGCGCACCATCAATCAAAGCTTTGAGCAGGAAGCCCGCGCCCGGGCTCTTGGCCTGAGCGCCGATTTACGGTTTGATCAAGTATCGGGTGAAGTACTGTTGTCTCTCAGCGGAGAGGGCACTTTGCCAACGCGGCTCTACCTGAATATCGACCATCCGGTAAGCGCCGAGCAGGATCAGCACTTGATTTTGCAACGAGTGAGTGAAGGAGAGTACCGGGGCGATCTTGAAATGCCGTTAACCCACCGGCGGTACTTAACGCTGCTGCCTGAACATGATGTGGAGCAACTGCGCTCGGCAGAGTGGCTGCTGAGGGGTGAAATTCAGCTCGATCATAATAATCAAATCACACTCGTGCCCACGAACCGGGGCGACTGACGCGGTTTCAGGTGATCGACATGACTGAGAACGCCTGTTATCACTGCGGTCTGCCAGTGCCTTCGGGTACATACTTTACAGTGAACATCGATGGTGCCGAACGCGAGATGTGCTGCCCAGGTTGCCAGGCGGTGGCCGTGGCCATTGTCGATGGCGGACTCGAGCGTTTCTACCGCTATCGCACCGAAGCCAGCGAGCGCCCGGATGAAGCCGAAATGGCGGGCGCCGAGTGGCAGATGTATGACCTTCCGGATATTCAGGCGGACTTTGTTTCTCAAGGCGAGGGCAATGTACGACGCGCTCATCTTTTGCTAGAAGGAATCACCTGTGCCGCCTGTAGCTGGTTAATTGAAGAACACATGAAGCGTTACCCCGCCGTGCAAGGGTTGTCGGTGGACGTCACCACACACCGTTGCACCCTCACCTGGGACGAAGAAGCACAACCGTTGAGTGAATTGCTGGCGGGTCTGGCTCGAGTGGGGTATCGCCCTCGTCCCGCTACCGATGAGGAGCGTCGTGCGTTTGCCCAGCAAGAAAATCGCAGCGCGTTGCTGCGTTTGGGGGTAGCGGGTTTCGGTATGATGCAGGCCAGTATGGTGGCGGTAGGTATGTACTCCGGCGCCGTGGACGAGTGGAAGCTGTTCCTCCGCTGGCTGAGTTTTTTAGTGGCGACGCCCGTCGTGCTGTTCAGTGCATTTCCGTTTTTCCAGGGCGCCTGGCGGAGCCTCAAGGCGCGCCAGCTGATTATGGACGTGCCCGTCGCTTTGGCGATCGGACTGGCTTATCTGGCCAGTGCGTGGGCGACCGTAACGGGCCGGGGCGATGTTTACTTTGAGTCCATCGCCATGTTCACCTTTTTCCTGTTGGTCGGTCGTTATCTGGAAATGCGGACCCGGCACCGCAACCGGCTGGCCTACGGTAATCTCGCGCAATTAATGCCACTGAGTGCCACACGATTGAGTGACGAAGGGGCAGAACGAGTACCTGTCAAAACGCTGAAGGAAGGGGACCGGGTACGGGTGCGAAGCGGCGAAACCTTCCCTTGTGACGGCACCATTGTTTCCGGTCGCAGCGAGGTGGTTGAAGCATTATTGACCGGCGAATCCCGTCCGGTGCCCCGTGGCCCTGGCGATCCGGTGGTCGGTGGAACCCTTAACGGAGAGAGCGATCTCGAGGTATCTGTAACCGCTACGGGAGCGCAAACTCAGTTGTCCGCGATTGAGCGGCTGGTGGCTCAGGCGGAAACGGAAAAGCCTCACCAGGTGGCGTTGGCGGATAAAGTAGCGCGCTATTTCGTCGGTGCGGTGCTGATTATTTTTATGGGGGTGTGGGGCGGTTGGCAGTGGATTGACCCGGAGCGGGCTTTTTGGGTGGCCCTGTCTGTCCTGGTGGTAACCTGCCCCTGTGCCCTGGCACTCGCCATGCCGACCGCACTGACTGCCGCGACGGCTAATCTGAGACGACAGGGATTTCTTGTGGCCCGGGGCCATGTGCTGGAGGCGCTGTCGAGTGTTGATCGTGTCTTTTTGGACAAAACCGGGACCTTAACGCTCGGTCAGTTCTCAGTGACCGCTACCACTCCCTTGGTCACTTGTCGGGATGACGAATGGTTATTGAGCGTGGCGGGGGCTCTGGAGGCGCCGGCCCGGCATCCGTTAGCTGCGGCCTTTCGACCCTGGGCGAATCGATTTAAGGCCACGGATACCCAACAGTACACCAGCGCGGGGGTCGAGGGTGTGATTGACGGGGTACGCTACCGCCTGGGGCACCCGGATTTTGCCGTAGAGGGGCTCTCCCAGAAGATCCCACCCCTGCCCGATGGGGAGCAGTTGTGGCTGTTGCTTGCCGATCAAGAGCGGCCTCTGGGGTGGTTCGCGCTGGAAGATGAGGTGCGACCGGGGGCTGTTGAACTGGTGAGCGACTTGCAACGAAAAGGCATCGGTGTCGAAATGCTCAGTGGTGATCACTCCGGGGCCGTAGCGGTGCTGGCCCGGAGGTTGGGAATTACCGATTTCAGCGCCGGTGCCCGGCCGGAAGACAAGTTGCGGCGGTTGCAGGAGGCCCAGGTCAAAGGAGATCGGGTCATGATGGTCGGTGATGGTATTAATGATGTGCCAGTGCTCTCGGCGGCCAATATCTCGGTGGCCATGGCGACGGCGTCGGATCTGGCGCAGACCAGGGCAGATGCCGTCTTGCTCAATGCTAACCTGAACGCCCTGGCTCAAGCATTAAACCTGGGTCGACGGACACGCTCCATTATTCGTCAAAACCTGGGGCTTTCCCTCGGGTACAATCTACTGGCGCTGCCGCTGGCGGCCAGCGGTTTGATTCCGCCCTGGTTAGCCGCGATAGGTATGACGACCAGCTCGTTATTTGTGGTTTTCAATGCCTTAAGACTGCACCGGGTGTCGGCAACACGCTCTATGTAGCAAGTGGCGAGCGTGACATCCGCGGCGGCATTCACCACGCCATTTACCGCTGAACGCGGGAGGTTTTTATGGAAAGCCTGTTTCTTCTGGTGCCTATAGCGCTTATCTTTGTGGCCATTGCCCTGAAAATTTTCTTTTGGGCGATTAAAAGTGGCCAATACGATAATCTCGATACCGAAGCCCATCGTATCCTTTTCGACGACGATGCGCCTGATTCGGAGTGTGCGTCGCGCAACTCGGATAAATCCAGTGACTGAGGTATTGCCCGGATTGCCGGGGGCCTGGCTGGCAGCGTTTACGCTGGGATTGTTCAGTGGCGCTCACTGTATCGGCATGTGTGGCGGCATCGTAGGTGCGCTCTCGGTGGCGATACCCGCAGACCAGCGCGGGGCTCGCCGGTGGGGGCTGCACCTTGGGTACAATGTTGGCCGGATCACCAGCTACAGTGTGATGGGCGTACTCGCCGGCCTGGTGGCGGGAGGCGTGGCGCCTTTGACACCCGTGCTGAGAGTACTGGCCGGGCTGCTGTTAGTAGCGATGGGCCTTTATCTGGCTGGCTGGTGGCGGGGCTTGTTATTGCTTGAACGAGCAGGAGGGCGTCTTTGGCGGCATATTCAACCCCTGGGGCGTCGCTTGATGCCTGTGGCACGGTTACCGCAAGCCGTATTGCTGGGCGCCTTGTGGGGCTGGTTGCCATGCGGCTTGGTGTACACGGCGCTGGCTTATGCTCTGATGCAAGGCGATGCGCTCGTTAGCGGCGGTGTTATGCTCGCTTTTGGACTGGGCACTCTCCCCTCGCTGCTGGCGGCGGGCCTGATGGCCGGGAAATTGACACAACTATTACAGCAACGGGCTCTGCGGACTGTGCTGGCGGTGTTAATCATGGTGTTCGGTGCCTGGACGCTTTGGCCGGTTGTTGTGAGTGGGCACCATCATGAGCCGTCGGAGGACGGTGAGATGGCACCCATGCAACACCACCACTGAAACGTGGTCCCAGCAGGTAAGAATTAACGCCGTTCTCCGGTGACGGAATGGATAATTAAGGTTTATGATAGTGATCAGCCATGATAGCGCTGAATGGGAGTGTAGGTGAGTGTCAATGATGATTTCGCTACAGTGATAATAACCGGTCGGTCAATTAAAAGATTTCGAGCGTCCTCATGACAGTGAAGTCGTTGTGGGTGGGTAGTGCGTTACTCTGTACGGTGCTCGCAAGTGTGGAAGCGCGCTCGGTGGAAATCGAGACACTCACGGATGAAGATGGCGAGAGCTGCGAGCGTTATCAATACTCCTTTCGAGATGTGGCGGAGCAGCGCCGTAGTCCTGAGGTCCGCCAAGCGTTATTGGAGAGCCGCGGGAAAACCATTCGTGAAATTCGTTTCGTCAGTCGCTCAATTTTCGATGAGTCCGATCCCGCAGAGAATAACTGGCTGTATCGTGGCTTCAACCGATTCCATATCAATACCCATGAGGCGGTTATCGCCGGGCAATTGCTGCTCGAGCCAGGGGATGTCATGCGGCAGCGCCTGGTGGAAGAATCAGAACGCATTTTGCGCAGCCGAAACTATTTGACCAGTGCATTTATCCTTCCCGAAGCCGTGTGTGGCGACACCATCGACCTGTTGGTAGTGACGCGTGATTCCTGGGTGACGGAGCCGGAGATTACGTTCAAGCATGAGGGCGGCGAAACGGAAACCGGTTTCGGTATTAAAGATGGCAACTTCCTCGGTACAGGGGACGCGATCTCCTTGCGCTACGATCAGGATGTGGAGCGCAACAGTCTTGGATACGAGTATAAAACCGACCATTTTATGAAAACCCGTCTTGCCACCCGTCTCTATTATGCGGAGAAGAGTGATGGGCAGGACAAGGCGTTCAGTCTGGAACGTCCTTTCTTTTCACTGGAAACGCCCTGGGCGGCGGGTGGTTTTATTGAGGACGTGTCTGAAATTCGTGTGATAAGAGAGGGTGGGGATATCATTAACGAGTTTCGTCACCGGACTCGGGATAATGAGGTGTATTTCGGGCTGGCTGCGCGTGCGGATGAGCGATTCACCCGACGATGGCGCGTAGGGCTGACTCGGGAAGAAGACGTATTCAGTGCCACTGAAGAAACCGTACTGGGGTATCCCGAAGAGCGCAAAGGCAATTATGCCTGGGTAGGCTTAGAGGTAATTGAAAACCAGTTTGCCACCTACCGCAATCTTAACCAGATTCAGCGCACGGAAGACGTCGCGCTGGGAGTGAACTACCAAATGCGTGTCGGGTACGGTGGCACCGGGCTGGATAATGATCGGGAGCTGTATCGGTATCAGGCTTCCTACAGCAATGTGATTGGGGTGGGGAAACACCATATTTTGCAACTGCACGGCGATCTTGATGGACGACACTATAGTGCTCCCAGTTCCATCGATAGTGGTGTCGCCGGCATTGAAGTCACTTACAACTGGTTTCGGGATGATAAAAACCGCTGGTTTTTTAGAGTACGGTATGATCATGGCGCAAACCTGGAGCAGTTCGAGCAGATAACGCTCGGTGGCGACAACGGTTTGCGAGGCTACCCCGTCGATTACCAGCGTGGTGAGCGTCGTTACGTGTTTAATCTGGAGCGCCGTTACTTTTCTGATTGGCATATTTTCAACGTCGTGCGAATGGGCGCGGTGGCGTTTTTTGATGCAGGCCGAGTGTGGGGTGGTCAGATTGACGGCGAAGAGAACGGCCATCTTTCCAATGTGGGCATCGGGTTGCGGTTCAGTTCCAGTAAAACGAAAGTGGGCAATGTCTTGCATGTTGATTTAGCTACGCCGTTGGCAGAGCGAGGCGGTCTGGATAGTGCTCAAATTCTTATTAAGGCCTCCAGCGCTTTCTAAAACTGAAAGCTTCCGCTGGGCAAACATCACGTTATCAAATTTTACAAAGTGGAATGTTGGGTGTTGAGTAGAGGGGTAGAGGAGCAGAGGAAATAGGTAGGAGGCCGGGCTCCAGAGAGCCCGGCGGCAGGCTGATCAACTTTCCTGCTGAGTGTTTTCCTGATAAATATGAACATCGCGCTGAGGGAATGGAATGGTCATGCCATTGGCTTCCAATTCCAGCTTGATTCTTTCCGTCATATCCCAGAACAGCGGCCAGTAATCCCCGGTATTGGCCCAGGGGCGTACAATCAGGTTGACGCTGCTGTCCGCCAGGGCGCTGACAGCGACTGTGGGGGCGGGATCTTTCAGCACGCGCTCATCCGCTGCCAGCACAGCGTTGATGACGTCTTTTGCCTGTTTGATGTCGTCATCGTAGCTAATGCCAAACACCATATCCACGCGGCGCGTATCACGGGCTGAATAATTGATGATATTGTTGCTGTAAATAGACCCGTTCGGCACGGTGACTTCTTTATTGTCGGGAGTCCGGAGGGTGGTGGAGAAAATGCTGATCTTTTCCACCATGCCTGCCGTGTTGGCCGCTTCTACGTAGTCACCGGCCTTGAAGGGACGCAAAACCAATAGCAGAAATCCGGCCGCAAAGTTCTGAAGGGAGCCTTGTAGGGCCAGACCAATCGCCAGACCGGCCGCACCGAGAACAGCGATCATGGAGGCGGTGTTAACGCCGAGCTTGTCCAGAGCCGCCACGATGACGAAAATCAGTAGCACGACTTTGGCTATCATCTGCACAAATTCCACCAGAATGCTGTCCAGATGCGTTCGTTTCAGTACCCTTCCCAGTACGCCTACCAGAATGCCGATCACTATCCGGCCGACAATGAAAATCAGCAGCGCGGTAATTATGTTGATACACCAGGGTACAACGTAAAGATCGATGAACTGATTGATTTGCTCAGTTTCAAACATAGTTAGGTCCCTCACTGAGGTGGTGGTAAAAAAGGTGATAGCTACCAGTCTAACGGAAATCCCCCGTCTTTGCCGACCGCGTGTGAATACCTATCCAATTTGGCCGGTGGTGCGAACCCTTTTACTACGCTTGGTTGGCTTGGTTTCGAGAGCTTTACGGCGCTTGGCCGCTTTCGCATCGAGCGTGTTCTTCAGCGCGATTAAAAAGCCAGTGACAATAAATGCGCCAGGAGGCAAAACTGCCACAAGGAAGCCGGGATAACTGGAAAACGGTTGCCATACCCAGTTGCGCGCGCCCTCTCCAAACAGCAAGTGCATATCGGCGAACAGGGTACCGCTGCCGAGCAACTCACGAATGGCGCC
Source organism: Marinimicrobium sp. ARAG 43.8 (assembly GCF_050113635.1). Lineage (NCBI taxonomy): Bacteria > Pseudomonadati > Pseudomonadota > Gammaproteobacteria > Cellvibrionales > Cellvibrionaceae > Marinimicrobium > Marinimicrobium sp. ARAG 43.8. The sequence goes on along the minus strand of NZ_JBNJLT010000001.1, from coordinate 445,471 downwards.
TACGCTGAGTAGAACCAGGGCGAAACCGGTGCCCATCATAAAACCATCGACCGCCGAGGGAAGTACCGAGTTCTTGCTGGCGAACGCATCGGCCCGACCGAGAATGGCGCAGTTGGTCACGATCAACGGAATAAAAATGCCGAGGATAGTGTACAGCTCGTAGGTGAACGCCCGCATGATCAACTCAATACAGGTGGTCAGTGTCGCGATGATCATGACAAATGCCGGTAGACGCACGGCGTCGCTGACCCCCTTGCGAATCAGAGAAACCACGATGTTTGAGCTGGTGAGCACCATCAATGTGGCCAGCCCGAGCCCCAGCGCATTGACGACAGAACCGGTAACGGCCAGCAGCGGGCACAACCCGAGGAGTTGCACCAGGGCGGGGTTGTTGGTCCAAAGGCCGTTTTTACCGATGGCCTGGTAATTGGCGGTTGCGTCACTCATGGAGAAGGGCCTGCGGTTGGTAAGGGGGGGTTGCCGCTGTCGCCTGTACTACGGTTTTCGCTCGTGAACAGCAATTCGTGGTGCGTACTGGCAAATTCCAGCGCTCTTCGAACCTGATGCACGACGGCTCTCGGGGTGATGGTCGCCCCCGTAAATTGATCAAATACGCCGCCATCTTTGCGCACTTTCCAGTTGTCGCTCGCCGGATTTTCCAGGGAGCGACCGGAAAAGGTCCGTATCCAATCACTTTTCTTCAAGTCAACTTTGTCGCCCAGTCCCGGCGTTTCGTTGTGCGTGAGAACGCGGACGCCGGCAATGGAGCCGTCCCGGTTGACGCCCACAATCATGCGAATATCACCACTGTAGCCATCGGGGGCGATGGTCGGGATGATAGCCGCCGTCACCTGTCCGTCGCGGCGGGCGAGGTGGATGGACTCTGAGTGACGCAGACCGAGCTGCCCCAGGGCGTTTGTTGGTACTGCCACAGTGTCCGAGAGCATATCGTTGTCATGCTGCTCGTCAGGTACGATTTCCAGCAGGGCGGCCGCTGCTGCGGCCCGCTCCGCGTCAGCGATTTTGCCGCGGGTCATTTGATAGGTGCCCGCCAGTACAGCGGCTGTAATGAGAGCGAAGGCACCCAGCAGCAGACTGTTTTTACCGATAGACCAGCCGAACATCAGTGCTCCTCCTTCTCGGTGGCGCGTCGCGATTTGCTATGGCCATACGTGCGGGGCAGAGTGTAGTAATCGATAAACGGTGCGGCAAAGTTGCCCAGTAATACAGCAAAAGCCACGCCGTCCGGATAATTACTCCAGGTGCGCATTACGTAGAGCAGCAGTCCCACCAGAGCCCCATAAATCAAACGGCCCCTTGTACTGACGGCGGAGCTGACCGGATCGGTCACAATAAAGAATGCCCCGAGCATGGTCGCCCCGGAGAACAGGTGAAAAAGCGGTGAACCGCTGCCTTCGGAGCTGCTGTCGTAAAAGAGAGCCGATACGACCACGAGCGTACCGAGCATGGCCACCGGCGCATGCCAGGTGAACACACGCTTGTACAGCAGGAAGGCGCCACCGAGCAGAAAGCCCAGGTTTACCCACTCCCAGCCGGCACCCGCCAAAACGCCGTGGCTCAGCGTCGGGTCGCTGGCGTACAGGTCGTTCATCGTCAGGCCGCTGTTTTGTTTCATGACATCCAGTGGCGTGGCGGCGGTGTAACCGTCCACCGTGGCGCCGGCAAAAATTTGTTGCAGTCCTTCACCGAGCCCCATCAGGCTTTGACCATTGCCAAGGGTCTCGGCGGGGGCTGGCCACTGCGTCATGGCCACCGGAAAGGAGATCAGCAGCACCACATAGGCGACCATGGCCGGGTTGAACGGGTTGTAGCCCATGCCGCCATACAGTTGCTTGGCCAGGATGATGGCGATCGCACTGCCGGTAACGACCAGCCACCAGGGGCAGTAAGCCGGCAGCGCCAGCCCCAGCAGTACACCGGTCACCAAAGCGCTGCAATCACTCAGGTAAAACAGCACGGGCCGCTGACGCAGCTTGATCACCAGAGCCTCGAAGAGCATGGCCGAGAGGCTGGCCAGCGCGACATTAAACAGAGTGCCCCAGCCGAACGCCAGCGTCAGCGCCAACAGGCCGGGCAGGGTGGCGAAGACCACCAGGCGCATAAGCTGGCCGGTGCTGCGGCGGTTGTGTGTGTGTGGAGACGTGACCCTCAACATGGGTTACCGGTCCTCGCTCAACTGTTTCAATTTCTCTTCCAGCTTGCTGACACCGCTGCGGAAGGCTTCCACGTTTTCGTCGTTTTCCGTTTCCGCCCGGGCCAGTCGTTCGCGCGCTTTGTCGAGGCGTGCCGTGACGGAGTCGATCTGAGCCCGAAGCTTATCCTCAGCGCTCATGGTGGCCATGGCCGTCGCCCTGGCTTTGGCTTTTTCGATGGCATTACCGGCCGCGTCGCCCGTGTGGCGTGAAGCGGAGCTGGGCTCGGCCACGGTGCTGGGGGTCAGTTCACTCAGCTCTTTTTGGGCATCGGCGATTTTTTGCTTCAGCTTGTCCGCGCCTTGCTGCAGTGCGTCGGCCTTATCATCGCCGGCCTCCCGAGCCGCTGCGGCTTTTTCCTCCGCTTTTTCCAGGCGCTTGTACAGCGACTCCAGCGTGGAGCGCAGTTTGTTTTCCGGGCTCATCTGCATTTTTGCCTGAGCGCGGGCGATCGCCGCCGATACGGGATCGTCGGCCTTGGGTTCGGTGGCCGCGGAGGGCTGGGATTCCGCGGCGGTGGCATCCTGTTCCAGCTGCTGCCGTTTCTTTTCCGCCTCCTGAAGCTTCAGCTCTGCCTGCTTGATGCGTGCCTTTTGCTTCTCCAGCTGCTCGGCACTCACCTCGCCACCGGGCTCGTTGGGTTCAAGAGGCTGTCGTGCGCGTTCCAGACTGCTTCGGGCTGCCTCCAGGTTTCGTTCCAGCTTGGCACGTTGCGCTTCTGGAGTAGGCTGCCGGGCAGCGGCCTTGGCTTTGGCTGATGCCACCGGGTCGGGCCTGGGCTGATCTCCGGCCGGGGCCTGTTGGTCCAGTTTGCGTTTCGCTTCTTCAGCCGCTTTTTTACGCGCTTCCCGTTTGGCGGCCTTGTCGGCCTCCTCTTTGGCGATTCGCTCCTGGCGGAATTCGAAGCGACGACGCGCACGGTCAGACTTCTCTTTTTCCTGTCGTTGCTGGCGAATGCCCCCTTTCGCCGCCCGGTAATATTGCACCAGCGGGATATGGCTGGGGCACACGTAAGAGCAGGCACCGCACTCAATGCAGTCGAACAAGTTGTGTGCTTCGAGTTTTTCGTAGTCTTCCGACTGGGCGTACCAGAGCAGCTGTTGGGGCAACAGGCTGGCCGGGCAGGCTTCTGCGCAAAGTCCGCAACGGATACAGGCTTGCGCCGGCAGTGGCGGCGGCAGCTCTTTTTTGGTGGGTGCCAGAATGCAATTCGTCGTTTTGATCACAGGCACCGTTGGATCGGGCAGGGCGAAACCCATCATGGGTCCCCCCATCACCAAGCGAGACGCCTTGGCGGCATCGAAGCCGTGCTCCTCCAGCAAAAAGCTGATGGGCGTGCCGAGCAATACCTCTACGTTGCGTTGGGTATCCAGTGCTTCGCCAACCAGGGTGGTGATTCGGGACACCAGTGGTTCGCCATAGCGAACGGCCCGCCAGGCCGCCACCGTGGTGCCGACGTTCTGGCACACCACCCCGATGCTGGCGGGAATCTGGCCGCTGGGCACTTCCTGACCTGTGAGAATCTGGATCAGTTGTTTTTCGCCCCCGGAAGGGTATTTGGTGGGAAACACCACCACGTCGATGCCTTGACCTTCAGCCGCGGATTGCAGCGCGGCGATGGCTTTGGGTTTGTTGTCTTCAATTCCGATCAGTACGCGCTCCGGCTGGTTGAGCAGCCGGGCCAGCAGACGGGTGCCGGCGATCACTTCATCCGCCCGAGTTTGCATCAGGATATCGTCGGCGGTGATGTAAGGCTCGCACTCAGTGCCGTTGATAATCAGCGTATGAATGTTGTGATCCGCACGCGGATTCAGTTTTACCGAGGTCGGGAATCCGGCACCGCCCAAACCGGCCACGCCAGCGCTGCGAATTTTGTCCAGAATCGCGGTTTTGTCCAGCGCCTCGATATCCTCACAGCGCTCCAACGGCACCCATTCATCCTTGCCATCCACGTCAATCACAACAGACAGGGCGCTGTAGCCTGAAGGATGGGGAATAAGGCGCTCTTCAATAGCACGAACCACTCCAGAAGTCGGTGCATGGACGCGAGCACTGAAAATACCGTCGGCGTCAGCGAGTAATTGGCCGCCCAGCACGCGTTCGCCCGGCTCAACGACCGGTTTCGCCCGTTTGCCAATATGCTGGTTCAGGGGCAGTACCAGAGTCGGTGGCAGCGGTGCACGACCAAGTGGCAGCTGCAACGACTGCGCCTTGTTTTCCGGCGGGTGTACGCCGCCGGGTATATCCCATACCTTGATCAAACTACCCATTAGGCTGCTTCACCTGTACTGCGATCGGTGGCGATCAGGTTGACCGCCTGCTGTTCACTGGAGGCGGGTTTATCCCACTTCCACTCGTTCAAACCGGTTTCTACAGGCACCATGTCAATGCAATCGACGGGGCAGGGCTCTACACACAGATCGCACCCGGTGCATTCATCGACCACCACGGTGTGCATTTGCTTGGCGGCGCCGATGATGGCATCCACGGGACAGGCCTGGATGCACTTGGTGCAGCCAATGCATTCGTCCTCGCGAATGTAAGCCACTTTTTTCACGTCGGACTCTTCACCGTGCTCGGCGTCCAGCGTCGGGGCTTCCACATCCAAAAGATCCGCCAGGGCATTGATCGTGGTCTGGCCGCCCGGAGGGCATTTGTTGATGGCGTCGCCGTTGGCAATGGCCTGCGCGTAGGGGCGGCACCCTGGGTAGCCGCATTGGCCGCACTGGGTTTGGGGCAGAAGGTCGTCGATTTGCTGCACAACGGGGTCTTCTTCCAGGCGAAAACGCACGGCCGCATAGCCCAAAATGCCGCCGAACAGGGTGGAGAGCCCCCCCAGGGCGATCAGCGCGGAGGCTATCGGATTTTGTGCAATCAATTCCAACATAAGGCGATTGAATCAGGTTGTGGTGTTAACCGGCCTAGACCAGGCCGCCAAAGCCCATAAAGGCTAACGACATCAGACCGGCGGTAATCATGCCGATGGCGGCGCCCCGAAACGGCGTGGGCACATCTGCCACGGCGAGCCGTTCCCGCATGGCGGAGAACAAAATCAGCACGAGCGAGAAACCGAGTGCTGCCCCAAACCCGAACACGGTGGATTCGAAGAAGCCGTGGTTCTTGGTGGTGTTTTGTAACGCCACGCCCAGCACGGCGCAGTTCGTGGTGATCAGCGGCAGAAAAATCCCCAATACCCGGTACAGCAACGGGCTGGTTTTCTCGATGAACATTTTCGAGAATTGCACCACCACCGCGATGACCAGAATAAACGAAATGGTGCGCATAAAGCCGATGTTCAACGGCTCTAAAACCCAGGTATTGATCAGGTAGCTGCACACCGACGCGAGTGTCAATACAAAGGTGGTGGCCCCAGCCATACCAATAGCGGTTTCCAGTTTGTTGGAAACCCCCATGAACGGGCACAGCCCCAGAAACTGGACCAACACGAAGTTGTTCACCAGAATGGCGCTCAACAAAATAATGGCGAAGTCGGTCATGCCTGAAAATACCTGATACTCGTATCGGTGCCCTCAAAGGGGGGAGGCGCACATTATCGTTAACCGGCTTCGGCGCTTCAATCCAAAAACCGGCGCTGGTTAGGCTGATTGAGCATATGCTTATGCCGGAGCGCGGTGCGACGGGGCGGTTACATCACCCGCTGGCCCGGTTTGGCACCACTGTGAGGTTCAAGAATGTGGATATCCTTACCGCCTGGCCCCGCCGCCAGCACCATGCCCTCGCTAATCCCGAACTTCATTTTACGCGGTTTTAGGTTGGCCACCATAATGGTGAGCTTTCCCTCGAGGTCCTCTGGCGCATAAGCACTTTTGATCCCCGCGAAGACATTCCGGGTTTCACCGCCGAGGTCCAGCGTTAAACGCAGCAGCTTGTCTGCCCCCTCGACGTGTTCCGCTTTGGCGATACGCACCACACGCAAGTCCACTTTGGCAAAATCACCAAACTCGATCTCGTCCGCGAGTGGTTCATCTGCCACGGGTCCTGAGGGTTTGGGCGCCGGGGCGGTTTCCTTGCTGGCGTCGATCATGGCATCCACCTGCTCTTTTTCCACCCGGGTCATTAGCGGTTTAAAGGCGTTGATGTTTTGCCCGCCCCGGAAGGTAATAGCGGAGTGCCAGTTCAGGGTTTCTCCGAGAAACGCTTCAGCCTTTTCGGCCAGTTGAGGCAGTACCGGCTTGAGCCACATGACCAGGGCGCGGAAGCAGTTCAGGCCCTGGGTGCAAATGGCCAGCACTTCGGCGTCGGTACCCTCTTCCTTGGCCAGCTTCCAGGGGGCTTTGGCGGCCAGGTATTCGTTGGCGGCATCGGCCAGGGCCATGATCTCGCGCATGGCTTTGCTGAACTCCCGGCTCTCGTAATGCTGGGCTATGACGGCGTCGGCGTCCTGGAAGCGCTGCCACAGAGCTTCATCGGCCACGTCGGTGGCGAGGGTGCCGCCACTTTTCTGGACGAATTTGGCCGTGCGGCTGGCGATGTTCACCACCTTGCCGACCAGGTCGCTATTGACGCGCTGGATGAAGTCATCCAGGTTCAGGTCCAGGTCGTCCACGGCGCTGGTGAGCTTGGCCGCAAAGTAATACCGCAGGTACTCGGGGCTCAGGTGAGCGAGGTAGGTTTTCCCGTTAATGAACGTGCCGCGGGACTTGGACATTTTCTTGCCGTTGACGGTCACGAATCCGTGCACACAAATACGAGTGGGTGTACGGAAACCGGCCGAGTGCAGCATGGCGGGCCAGAACAACGCGTGAAAATTCACAATGTCCTTGCCGATAAAGTGGTAAACCTCGGCGCTGGAGTCGGCGCTCCAATAGTCGAGCCAGTCCTCTCCGCGTTGGTCCAGCAGGTTCTTCAGACTGGCGATATAGCCGATGGGGGCATCCAGCCATACATAGAAGTATTTGCCAGGCTGGCCGGGAATCTCGAAGCCGAAATAGGGAGCGTCCCGGGAGATATCCCACTCCTGTAAATCGGCGTCCAGCCACTCGGCGACCTTGTTGGCCACTTCGTCCTGCAAGTGGCCGGCGCGCGTCCACTGCTTCAGAAAGTCGGCGAAGGCGGGCAGGGTGAAAAAGAAGTGCTCGGACTGTTTGGGCACCGGAGTAGCTCCGGAAAGAGCGGATACCGGGGCAATCAGGTCCATGGGCGAATAGGTGGCGCCACAGGCCTCGCAGTTGTCCCCGTACTGATCGGGGGTCTTGCACTTGGGGCAGGTGCCCTTGATGTAGCGGTCGGCCAGGAACAGTTGTTTCTCGGGGTCGAAGGCTTGAGTGATCTCCCGCCGGGCGATATGGCCGTTGGTGTCCAGGCGCTGGTAAATCAGTTCCGACAGTTCCCGGTTTTCGGGGGAGTGGGTGCTGTAGTAATTGTCGTGTTGAACGAGAAAGCCTTCGGAAACCGTTTTATGTGCGGCGTGCATCTTCTCGATGTGCTGCTCGGGCGTAAGACCCAGCTCTTCGGCTTTGAGGGTTATGGCGGTGCCGTGGGCGTCGTCAGCACAGACGTAGAGGCAATCGTGACCGCGCAGTTTCTGAAAGCGAACCCAGATGTCGGTCTGGATTTGTTCCATCAAGTGTCCCAGGTGAAGGTCGCCGTTGGCGTAGGGCAGGGCACTGGTAACGAGGATTTTGCGGGCGGCTTGGCTCATGGTGTCGGCAAATGTCTGGCTGAGTGTCGAAAAGGAGCCGCACTATAGCAAATTTTGCCCCTTTCTTCAGGGAGTTAGCGATTAAAGTTGACTGTGGCACTTGGTTTTTGAGTTGTTGGCGCAATAAAGAGGGGGATGCTCTCCTTTTTGACGTTTGTTGAGTAAAAGAGTCCGGCGCCGTCGAGGGGGTATCGATGGGAGACCCGCCGTGAATCCATCCCTGGAGGCTTCGCTGCGGCATCCTTGCCGCAGAGAGTCTCCCATCGATACCCCCTCGATGGCGCCTCGGTGCCAGTCTTGCTCTGGGGTGTCGCTGATCTGTATACAGTAATGCAGTAACTTTCGTTAAACCTGATGCAAAGTATCCGTCTTATGTTTGGAAGTATTGAGAAGTCCCTTAAGGGTGCGCTTAAAGTCGTTATTGAGCCGACCACTGGTCTCTCTCTGGGGGAGTTGGCGGTGGAGCCCGTTATTCGGGTGGATGGGGAGGACGTTGATGTTTCTCTGACTCTGGGGTACCCGGCGGAGGGGGTTGCTGAAACGCTGGCGGGCGCTGTGAATGAGGCGGCTTCCGCGGTTGAGGGGGTTGGCTCCGTAGTCGTCAATATTGACTGGGATATCCCCGCACGTGGCGGTGCCAATACCAGCGGTGATATTCCCGGCGTGAAGAACATCATTGCGGTTGCCTCCGGTAAAGGGGGGGTCGGCAAGTCTACAACGGCTGTTAACCTGGCCTTGGCCCTGGCCGCCGAGGGGGCCAGGGTGGGCATTCTCGATGCCGATATATACGGCCCCAGCCAGCCCAAAATGCTGGGGATTGGAGAGCGTCGCCCAGAGGTCATCGAGGTGGATGGCAAGCAGATGATGCGGCCCATTGAGGCGCACGGTATTCAGTCGATGTCGATGGGGTATCTGGTCACTGAGCAGACTCCTATGGTGTGGCGTGGCCCGATGGTCAGCGGCGCCTTGCAGCAGTTGCTGACCCAGACGCATTGGGAGGATGTGGATTATCTGATTGTGGATATGCCGCCGGGCACGGGCGACATCCAACTGACGCTGTCGCAAAAAGTGCCGGTGACCGGGGCGGTAATCGTCACGACCCCGCAGGATATTGCGCTGCTGGATGCCCAGAAAGGCATTGAGATGTTTCGTAAGGTGAAGGTGCCGGTGCTGGGGGTGGTGGAAAATATGGCGGTGCATATTTGCTCTAACTGCGGCCACGAGGCACATATTTTTGGCGCTGGCGGTGGGGAGCGAATTGCCCGTGACTATGAGACCGAGTTGCTGGGTTCCCTTCCGCTCGACCTGTCCATCCGGGAGACAACGGACAGTGGTCGACCCTCGGTCGTCGCGGAGCCGCATTCCGACGTAAGTGATCGCTACCGCGCCATCGCCCGTCAATTGGGTGCCACTTTGTGGCGGCAGTCAACCGCGAGCCGTGGTCCGACGATTGGTATTGAAGACGATTAGTAGATGCCTGAGCGCCTCCGTCTGTCGGAGTGGTGCGGTCTGGTAGCGGCCTCCCGACCAACCCACTGGGCAGCACCGGCAAAAAACGCTATGATGCGGCCCCTTTTTCTTCGCAGAAACCCAATTCCGCAACAGGATCGCCGATGAGTATCAAATCTGACAAATGGATGCGCCGCATGGTCGAGCAAGAAGGCATGATCGAGCCGTTCGAGCCTGGTCAGGTGCGCTATGATGCGGCGGGCGAACGGCTGATTTCCTACGGTACATCGAGTTACGGCTACGATGTGCGCTGCGCGGATGAGTTCAAAATCTTCACCAATGTCTATTCGTCAGTGGTCGACCCCAAGAACTTTGATCAAAACAGTTTCGTCGACGTGAAAAGTGATGTATGTATTATTCCCCCGAACTCGTTTGCGCTGGCTCGCACGGTGGAATACTTTCGCATCCCCCGCAAAGTGCTTACGGTGTGTCTCGGCAAATCGACTTACGCGCGCTGTGGCATCATCGTCAATGTCACGCCCCTGGAGCCGGAATGGGAGGGGCATGTGACTCTCGAGTTCTCCAACACCACACCCTTGCCCGCAAAAATCTACGCCAATGAAGGCGTGGCCCAAATGCTGTTCTTTGAGTCTGATGAAGTCTGTGAGACCTCTTACAAAGATCGCGGTGGAAAGTATCAGGGGCAGCGCGGCGTAACGCTTCCGAAGACCTGATACAGGTCTTTATCAGGGCGCTTTTAACGTTAATCTTCCTAAAGTTAAGCCGACTCTCGACGCTAATAGTGTGAAATGGTACCGTTTCGCGTAATGTGAAGTGGTACTGTTTTTAATAGATAGTGGCAATAACCACAATAATTGATATAAGGTGGCGCTGAAAATTGCGCCGCGATAGGCTATATTAGGTTAGCCCTTGCAGGTAGTCGAAGCCCGCCTGTTTGGCGGCGTTGGCTGAGGTTGCCATCATGATCCCGCCCACTTCGGGTTCTATTGAGTATAAAATCCGTTGGGATCGATCAATGTGGCGTGTTCACACGCCAGGTCGAGAAGCGCACGTAGAGCTTGAAAAGTTAAGAGAGCTTGAAAAATTGAGAGAGGAACGGTGAAACGCAGAGATCTACTGGTTGGTTTTGTCTCCGGGGTAGGGTTTACGGCCGGCAACGGCTACCTTTGGCACCTGGCGGAAAACAGCAGTCGGCGAGCGAATGTACCTGAAGACCTTCTGAGTGAGTCGGGTTACGCTCTGGAGGTGGATCCGTTCTCGTTGGGAGAAGAGGGGATCGGCGCCCCGGCCAAGACAGTCCCGCCCACGCCGCCGAACAAACCTCCTGTGCAGTTACGAGCGACTGTGGCTGATGCTTTGGAATTGCCCACGGTTGAGGATGTGGCCAGTGGGGCGGTGTCCAGCGAGCAGGTGCTCACTCAGCAGGCCAGTGCGAACCTGGCTGAAGCCGATCAGCATCGGTGTTGCGATCACGACCATGCGGCTCCTGCCATCGAGCTACCCAACCAGCAACTGGTCTTGGAGAAAGTACGCAACTTCGACGGCGACTTTGTCGATGACATTTTTCTAAGTGACGCTGAGCAACCCGTTATCCATTCCCTGTTCTTGCGCTTTAAGCGTGCCGAGCGATTGGTCGGCCACGGCAATTACAACCTGTTGAGTTTTGACGAGCTGTTCAAGTTCGGCAATCGATACTCGGAGATTGGTCAGTTTTCACCGCCGGAGCTGCAGCTGATTGAGAAGCTGTTTTTCACCGAAGCAGAGAAATACGGTTTTTACGGAGAAAAGGTGACGAAAGACCTGACGGCCAAAATCTCTCACAAGGAAACCGTTAAAGTCCCATACTCTGGACATTTTCTCTTTCGGGGTGATTCCGAGTCATATTATGACAAGTTGCGCCGGGATATCGGGGAGAGCGTGATTTTGACGTCCGGGGTGCGTGGCAACGTGAAGCAGATGCACCTGTTCATTGCCAAGTGCCTTGAGTCGAACTACAACCTGTCCAAGGCATCGCGTTCACTGGCACCGCCCGGTCACAGCTACCACGGGGTTGGTGACTTCGATGTGGGTCGCGTAGGGTGGGGCTATTCGAACTTCACCGATAAATTTGCTGAAACGGATGAATTCAAACGTATGCAGGATCTTGGCTACGTGCAGATCCGGTATACCAAGGACAACCACTACGGGGTTCGGTTCGAGCCCTGGCATATCAAGGTGGTCTAGGGTCTAGGGCCTCGCTGGTTAAGGGCGACCCGCTTAACAGACTTTGGCGCCCCGCGAGAGAGCAGAGCGCCGTAGTCCTGCCGACCAATCACTTAGTGATCGTGACCTTCCGGGCCGTGTACATGGCCGTGGGAAATCTCTTCTTCGGTGGCGTCACGCACTTCAGTAACTTCCACGTCAAAGTTCAGGTCCACGCCCGCTAACGGGTGGTTGGCATCGATGGTCACGGTATCGCCCTCAACTTTGGCGACACGTACCACTTGGGTGCCTTGTTGGGTCTGAGCCTGAAACTCCATGCCTTCTTCCACTTTTTCCACGCCGGTGAACATGTTGGCCGGCAATTCCTGCAGCAGGTTATCATCACGCTCGCCGTACGCCTCGGCGGCTGGCACTTTGGCGGTCAGCTTATCACCCACGGCTTTGCCTTCCAGCTGCTTCTCCAGGCCGGGGATGATATTTCCAGCGCCGTGCAGGTAAGTCAGAGGACCACGCTCTTCGCTCGATTGATCCAGCTGCTTGCCATCGCTGTCTGTCAGTGTGTAGTGAAAGCTGACGACGCTGTTGTTAGAGATGCTCATAAATAAACCTATAGGTTGAGGTGAATGTAAGGTGATGAATGATTGGTGGGGGCGATTGCTATGGATTACAACCGCCCCGGCGGTGAGAGGGAGCGTTAGAGGGCCTCGATGTTCTGGCCGTTAATGCGAGCTTCATTGATCGTGATGGAGTGTGAATCACCATCTTCGATCTGCTCGAGCTGAATCAGCAAGTAGTTCCACTTTGGCGCCAGCCAGGCGTAAGTCACCCGGTCATCGTCGTCACGGCTGCGCATCACTTTCACGGTATCGACCGCGCCTATGGGTGTTTTTAACCGCTCGCGGGCGACAATCTCGAATCGGTACTCCTTTAACTCCCCGCCATCGGCGATGGAATAGACTAGGTTTTCCCGGCCTGCGATCAAGTCCTTCTGCAATTGCACCTGATAGCTGAGCTTGTCCTGGACGTTTTGGTTGATATCCATTCGCCAGCTTTGGTTTTGTACGTCGTTAATGACTTTCTTGCTATCCCAGTCAAAGGTCAGCTCGGCCTCGCGATTCTTTCCGAGGCCGGTGCGTTTGTAGAAATACTTTTGGGGCTGTACGGTGTCGCCGTCCCATTGAAAACGCGATGTTTCGGTGATGTTGCCCACCCAGGAATCGGCGTCAAACAGCAGCTGTTGTTCACCGTTATCCAGCTGTGACAGCTCGTGCGTGACGGTGACCTTGATGCCGAACACGCGGGTTGAGTAAATATTTTTAAAAGTTTGTGGCATTTGCGCATGAGCGGCACTGACAAGAGCACCCGACAGTAGTGTGGTGGCGAGGCAGCGGATCAGCGATTGCTTCAGGGGCATATAAGGCTCCTTGGCGTTCAGTTCAGGACGTTCAGTTCAGGAGTGGGTGACGTCTATTAGATACCCACTTGGCCCTAAAGGTTCGTTATCCAGAAAAACCGTTCCTTGATGCAGGCGCAGGCGGCCTCGCCCAAACCACTCGACCGCTTGGGGGTAAATGCGGTGTTCCTGCTCCAGAACCCGGGCGGCCAGCGTTTTTTCATCATCGTCAGGGTGAACGGAAATTTTGGCCTGGAGGATCGGCGGGCCACCATCGAGTTCGTCGGTGACGAAATGAACCGTGACACCGTGTTCGGTGTCGCCGGACTCCAGCACTCGCCGATGTGTGTGGAGCCCCTGATATTTAGGCAGCAGAGAGGGGTGAATGTTAAACATGCGCCCCTCGTAGTGGCGCGTGAAGCCGGGCGTGAGAATGCGCATGAAACCCGCCAGCACCACCAGATCCGGCGTCAGCGCATCGATCCGTTCGCGTAGCGCGGTATCGAATGCTTCCCGCGAGTCGTACGCCGTATGCTCCAGCGCGATCGCGGGGATGCCCGCCTGCTCGGCTCTGAGCAACCCTCGAACCGCGGTTTTGTTGCTGATCACACCGACAATCTCAATAGGCAGCGTTCCATGGCGCTGTCCGTCGATCAGTGCCTGGAGGTTGGAGCCGCTGCCGCTGATTAGCACGACAACGCGCATTGGCTTGCTCAAGCCTTTACCCCCAGGAGCTCCACTTGTTCTTCCCCGTCGGTCGCCTCGGCAATGTGCCCGACGACGAAGGCTTCCTCTCCGGCACTTTTCAGCAGTGCCACAGCGGATTCGGCGCTGTCGGCGGGAACCGCTACGATCATTCCGACCCCGCAGTTAAAGGTGCGGTACATTTCCCGAGGTGCTACGCCGCCGGCTTGCTGGAGCCACTGGAAGACAGCTGGCAGAGGCCAGCTTTGTGTATCGATAACCGCCTTGCAGTGCCTGGGTAACACGCGGGGAATGTTTTCCAGCAGCCCCCCGCCGGTAATGTGCGACAAGGCATGCACGTCAGTTTCGGCAATTAATTTGAGTAGGGGTTTGACATAAATGCGGGTCGGCGCCATCAGCGCACTGGCGAGCGTCTGACCGTCACAATCCTGTTGTAAGTCGGCCCCACTGACCTCAATGATTTTACGGATCAGCGAATACCCGTTCGAGTGGGGGCCGCTCGAAGCCAGGCCGATGAGGCAGTCCCCGGCGCTGACGTTGCGGCCGTCGATAATGCCGGATTTTTCCACGACGCCGACGCAAAAGCCGGCCAGGTCATAGTCCTCGCCCTCGTACATCCCGGGCATTTCGGCGGTTTCGCCACCCACCAGCGCACAGCCTGCCTGCTCGCAGCCCATGCCAATGCCGGTGACCACGTCGGCGGCCACGTCAACATTGAGCTTGCCGGTGGCGTAATAATCCAGGAAAAACAGTGGCTCCGCACCCGCGACCACCAGGTCATTCACGCACATGGCCACCAGATCAATGCCGATGGTGTCATGCTTCGCCAGGTTCATGGCCAGGCGAAGCTTGGTGCCCACGCCGTCAGTGCCGGAAACCAGTACGGGTTCCTTATAGCCTTTCGGAAGCTCGCACAGAGCCCCGAAACCGCCAAGTCCTCCCATGACCTCGGGGCGGTGAGTGCGCTTGGCGACGCCTTTGATGCGCTCGACCAGGGCTTCCCCAGCGTCGATATCGACGCCGGCATCTTTATAACTGAGTGACGGTGCTTTGTGTTCTTCGGTCATGAACGGATTGGCTCTCGACTGGCGATGGTCCCGGATTGGCGGCAAAACTTCCGCCCTGAACAGGAATCGGGGAACGTAATGGCCGCGTATTCTATCAGTTTGTGATCGAAATGCGAGCGAGAGGCCGCGTCTGGAAGCATAGAGCCCCTTTTTCCGTGAAACAGGAACCTTTCGCCATTTTGACAGCCTGCTACAATGCGTGCTTTTGCTCCCTTCGGAGCGGCGCGGGCGCAACCGGCATTGACTGAGACAGAGGCGTGACCTTGAAGCAACTAACTACGATGTGTAACAGGCGGCTGGGGCTGTTGGTGCTCCTGATGGCCAGCTGGCTCCTCGCGACGACCGCCCGTGCCGAGCAAGTGGTGGACCTGTATTCGGCAGAAGTGCTGGTCACCTCTCAGTCAGCGAAAGAGCGGCGCCGCGCGGCGGAAGAAGGGTTGCGCAAAGTCATGGTCCGCGTCTCCGGTAACCCGGAGGCGGCTGAGGGCGCTGAAGTGCAAACGGCTTTGTCCCAGGCCGAAGACTTTATTTACGAATTCAACTATGTTTCCACAAGCGAGACGATTGAGGTCGGCGAGGAGGCGCGCCCGGCAAGTCGGCTGGTCATGAAATTTTCCCCCGTGGAGGTGGAGCGGCTGTTGCGTTCGGCCCAATTGTCGTTCTGGCCCGCCAACAGGCCCGGTGTGGTGGTTTGGCTGGTGACCCGGAATGACGAGGGGCTGACTCGCGTGAGTGAGGGCGAGGAGAGGGACTGGTTGCGCAAAAGCGCCCGGGAGCGTGGCGTGCCGTTAGCCATGCCGCTGGATGACCTTGAAGACCGTCTGGCGATATCGGCCCGGCAGCTCTGGGAACAGGACGAAGAGGCCATTCGTAATGCCTCGCGTCGATATGAAGCCGAAGCGATACTGGTGGGGCGCTACAGTGAGACGTCCGGTGGTCAGTGGCGTTCAGATTGGCAGTTGTATCATGATCTGGGTGATCCGACCTTTTATGTGAGAGAGGCTTCGCTGGAAACCGTGATGTCCCAGGCGATCAATGAAACAGCAAACCACTTCGCGGGACTGTACGCCATTGTTCCACGGGAGGAGGGGCCGAACGTGACGATTATGCAGGTGAACGGCGTCGATAATTTTGGGGATTACAAAGCCGCCGAGCATTACCTGGAGGCGTTGGCGGTCGTGCGCCGCGCCGAAGTCATCGCGGTTCGACCCGGGGCCATGACATTCCGTCTCATGACGGAAGGGGAACCCTCCCGCCTGTACGGCATGTTGGAGCGCGACCGGCGGTTGGTGCCGTCTATTGACAGTAGCCGAATCAGTCTTACCGGTAATCGGTTCCAGCCGGAAGGCACCCAAACCAACCCGCTGGTATACACTTGGCGATAACGTCGGCGCTGCAAAATAGAGTTGATAAGGGTTATGCCCACACCACAACAACTGTCCCTGGGGATCAGCCTGAATGACGAGGCGACGTTCGCCAACTTCTATGTGACAGAGGCGTCGGCCAATGCCCGGACGCTGTCTTTGCTGCGCGCTCAGGCAGCCGGTGAGGGAGAGTCCTTTCTGTACGTGTGGGGGGCGCCGGGAGTCGGGTTGACGCATTTGTTGCAGGCAGCTGGGCACGAGGCGCAAGATCTGGGGCAGTCGATCCAGTACCTGCCTCTTTACGATGTGGCCGGTTTTGCCCCCGATGCCTTGCTCGAGGGGCTGGAGCACCTGGATCTCGTTTGTCTCGACGGCCTGGATGCCGTGGCCGGACACCCCGCCTGGGAAGAAGCCTTGTTTCACCTTTTCAACCGCATCAGGGACGCCCAAAAGCGCTTACTGGTGGCGGCGGTGCAGGGACCGCAGGAATTGCCGGTGGCGCTGCCGGATTTGCGTTCTCGCCTGCATTGGGGGATAACCTGCCAGGTGCAGGCGCTGAGTGACCATGAAAAAGAAAGGGCGCTTCGCCTCAGGGCTCACCGTCGCGGTATGGAACTGGGGGAAGAGGTGGCTCACTATATTCTCCAGCGTATTCCGCGCGATACCAACGAATTGTTCTGCTGTCTCCAGCGCCTGGACCATGCCTCATTGGCCGAGCAGCGAAAGTTGACCATCCCGTTTGTTAAAAAAGTGTTAAACCTCTGATCTGACCTGACGGAGCGCACCTCGATAAGGTAACCTTGACTGTTTGACGGTCAATACCGAAATCATAAGCAATAAGAGGTGTGTGTTATGTTTCATCGACGAATTGGCATCGGTGTAGTCTCTCTCTCCCTGCTCGCCAGCCTGCTGATCGCGTGCCAGTCCGATCCGGCGAACCGGGCAGATCAAAGTGCCGCCCTGGAGTCCGCCATTGAGATTAACCAATTGGGTTTCGCCCCCACGGCGCACAAAGAGGCGTTGGTGCCGGCGGGGGTTGGGGACCGGTTTGAGCTGGTAGACGTCGATACCCAGCGAGTCGTTTTCAGCGGCACCCTGAGCAAAGCCGAGCGGTGGCCAGTGTCCGGCCAGACCGTCCGGCGCGCGGATTTTTCAGAGTATCAGCGGCCAGGCCGTTACCGGCTTCGGGTGGCTGGCGAGCTGGAGTCTATCGTGTTTCCCATTGAGGAAGGCGTGTACGCCGGTCTGAATGACGCCGCGGTCAAAGCCTATTACTTCAATCGCGCCAGCACGGCGCTGGAACAATCCCATGCGGGTGTGTACGCCCGTCCCGCAGGCCATCCCGACGACCAGGTGATGGTCCATCAGTCCGCTGCTTCCGAGGAGCGCCCGGAAGGCACCGTGATTTCCAGTCCCAAAGGTTGGTACGATGCGGGCGATTACAATAAGTACATTGTTAATTCGGGCATCAGCACCTATACCCTGCTGGCTGCGTATGAACATTTCCCCCAGTATTACCGCGATCGTGATCTCAACATTCCCGAGAGTGGCGATAGCGTGCCGGATCTGCTGGATGAAGCCATGTGGAACCTGGACTGGATGTTGACCATGCAGGATCCGAACGACGGCGGTGTGTACCACAAACTGACCACCTTGCGTTTCGCTGGCAAGGTCATGCCGGAGGACGCCACCGCCCAACGGTATGTGGTGCAGAAGGGGACATCAGCCGCCTTGAATTTTGCGGCTGTGATGGCCACCGCCAGCCGCGTGTATGGCGACTATAGCGATGCTTTCCCCGGCTTTTCTGAGCGCGCCATGGCGGCGGCGGAGCTCGCCTGGGCCTGGGCGCAGGCGCATCCGGACGTGACCTACCGGAACCCAAGCGATGTGGCGACGGGCGAATATGGCGATCAGACGCTGACGGATGAGTTTGTCTGGGCGGCCGTTGAGCTGTACCTCACCAGCGGTGATCAGGTGTATCTGGAGTCAGTTGATTTGGCGGCGGCTGAGGTCGAAGTACCCAGTTGGGGAAGTGCGGTGGGCCAGCCCTGGCTGTCGCTGCTGCATTTCAGTGACGAACTGCCCGCAGAATTGAAAGCACTGGCCGAGGGCAAGGTAACGGAATTGGCAAACGCATTGACTCAGGAGTGGCAGCAGTCGGCCTCCGGTGTGCCCATGCGGCCCCAGGATTTCGTATGGGGCAGCAATGGCGTGGCGATGAACAGTGCGATGATGCTGTTGTCTGGCTATCAATTGACGGGCGATGACCGTCAATTGGCCGCCGCCCAGTCGCTTCTGGACTACGTGCTGGGGCGCAATCCCACCGGCTTCTCCTACGTCACCGGGGAGGGCGTGAAAACCCCCATGCACATCCATCACCGCCCCTCCGCAGCTGACGGTATTGACGAACCTGTGCCGGGGTTCCTGGCTGGCGGCCCTCACAGTGGCCAACAGGATTTGGATGATTGCCCGGTGGCTTATCCCTCTGATCAGCCCGCCCGCTCCTATCTGGACCATTGGTGCAGCTACTCCACCAATGAAATTACCATCAACTGGAATGCGCCCCTGGTGTATGTGACCGGCGCTCTTGAGGTGATCTACCAGCAAGATCACTGAGGCTTAATAGCGCCGGAAGGCGATTTTGTGTACAATATCTGGCAAGGATTCCAATAAAAACCCGCTGCAAAGTCGGCTCCCCTTGTGGGGGCTGACTTGAGCGGGTTTTTTTATGGTTGTTTGGCGGGTGAAAGCCCTGATTCATCGTCGCAGGAGGTAAGCAGTATGCGTCGCTTGTTGCAATTCTTTTGGCTTCAACACCGGGTGGTTACCCGTGGCAGATTGACCGGCAACATGAATATTGAAGGTCGTCGCTGCGACGGTTATTGGTTCTAAAATCGGTTCCTGCCCGCCCGCGTTTTCATTCGACAAACCCCGCCTTGTGGTAGTCTACGGCCAGTTCACACTCATTCGGTTGCCAGGTTCCTTTCTGTGCCAGGTTCTTTTCCGCTTATTGGAGCGCTTCGATATGCTCAGTTGGTTTCCCCGTTTGGTTGCGCTGGTGCTGATGGCGCTGGCCGGTCCACTGCTGGCGGCGGATTACGCCGAAGTCACAGACGATGGCAAGGGAGCGGTGGCGACAGTACAGCCACTGGCCACCGCCGCGGCGATGGAAGCGTACGCGCAGGGCGGTAACGCGGTGGATGCGGCGGTAGCGGCGGCGTTGACGCTGGGGGTGGTAGATGGCCACAACTCGGGCATTGGCGGCGGGCTGTTTGCGCTGATCCATTGGGCCGACGGCACGGTGGAAGCGGTTGATGGCAGGGAGATGGCACCGGGAAAAGCGCATCGGGATATGTATGTGAAAGAGGGCGAGTACCGCCCGGCGTTAAGCAAACGCGGCCCCTTGGCGGTGGGCATTCCCGGCTCGATTGCCGCGTTTGACTATCTGTTGAAAAAAGGGGGGCAGCAGTCGTTCGCCCGTCACTTGAATCGCGCGGCTGATCTGGCGGAAAACGGTTTTCCTATTGATGGTATTTTTGCCCGGAGGCTGCAGCGACACGCCGAGGACTTGGCTGAATTCCCCGGCACGGCGGCCATTTTTCTGGATGCGCAGGGGCAACCCTGGCCGGCGGGCCACTCATTGCAGCAAAAAGATTTGGCGACGACCTATCGAGCGATTGCGGAACAAGGGACAGAATATTTTTACGGGGGCGGATTCGCCAAAGCCGTGGGCGACTGGATGATGCAACATGGTGGCCTGATTACGCGGGAGGATTTTTCCGGCTACGAACTGCTGATCCGTGATCCGGTGGTTAGTGAATACCGCGGGTATACCGTCTATGGCTTCCCTCCCCCGAGTTCCGGCGGGGTGCATATTGCCCAAATGCTGAATATGCTGGAAGGGTTCGAGCTGGACGAATTATCCGAGGTGGACCGCTATCATTTGCTGGCCGAGGTGATGAAACTCGCCTTTGCGGATCGCGCCCATTGGTTGGGCGATCCCGCGTTTGCGGATGTGCCGAAAGGCTTGATAAGCGAGGCCTACGCCCGGACGCTGCGTGAACGAATCTCCCTGCAAAACTCCGCTGACGTCAGTGGGCACAGCACACCGCCGCAATCGCGTGAAGAGCTGTTTGGCAAGCATACGACCCACATTGCCACGGCCGATAAAGACGGCAACTGGGTAGCCATTACGACAACGGTGAACACCAACTTCGGCTCCAAAGTCGTGGTGCCGGGCACCGGCGTTATCCTGAACAACCAGATGGATGACTTTTCCGCTCAGCCCGGCGAGCCGAACGCTTACGGACTGGTGGGTGCCGAAGCCAATAGCATCGCACCGGGCAAGCGGCCACTGTCCAGTATGAGCCCCACTTTGTTAACCCGGAAGGGTAAGCCTGTGCTCACTCTGGGGGCAGCTGGCGGGCCCACCATCATTACTCAGGTGCTCCAGACCATGGTGAACTCGATTGATCTCGACATGAGCCTTGGCGATGCGGTGGGGATGACGCGAGTGCATCACCAGTGGCGACCTGACCACCTGTTTGTCGAGAAAACGATGGCGGCGCCGGTTCGTGACGGGCTGAAGGCCAAGGGCCATCACTTGCGAACACTGGGTGATTACGGCTCTACCCAGGCGATTGGGCTCGATGAAAAAGGCGAGTTTATCAGTGTGGCCGAGCCACGCCTGCGCGAGCGCAATCGGCTGGAGTAGACACCGCTCGACTGAGCGTCAGGCCGCCGCCCGGAAAGCCGCTTCCAGCCTGGCGGGCTCGCGCTCGCGTTTGATGTTCTCGAAAAAGGTGGCCGCTTGAGGGTACTCCCGCTGCAAATACATCAGCCACTGCTTGATTCGGTTGCCGCTGTGTTTGGTGGGGTAGTGGGGTTGGCTCAACCGGTAGTAAGCGTGCAGCAGCTGACACACTTCTGCCCAGGGCATCGGCGTGTACGCCTCTCCAGTGAACCGTGCCTTGATCGCTCTTGCCAGATCGGGGCGAGCGAGCAACCCCCGGCCCAGCATAAAACGGTCACAACCCGTCACTGAGCGACAGCGCTCCCAATCCTCCGGCGACCATATTTCACCATTGGCGATGACCGGGATCGACAGGGCTTCTCGAATACGCGCAATGTATTCCCAATAGGCGGGTGGGCGATAACCATCGCGCTTGGTGCGCGCGTGTACGGTCAGCTCGCTGGCACCGGCGTCAGCGACCGCCAGGGCATTCTCAAGATAGCGGCTGGTATCGTCGAAGCCCAGGCGGATCTTGGCGCTGACGGGAATGGAAGCGGGCAGTGCAGCGCGCACGGCGGCCACAATCCCGTATACCCGTTCCGGCGTGCGCAGCAGGCAGGCACCGCCATCACTGTTATTGACGGTTTTGGCGGGGCACCCGAAGTTCAGATCAATGGCCGTGGCCCCCGCCCGCACGGCCCTCTGCGCGTTCAATGCGAGAGGCTCGGGTTGCCCTCCCAGCAGCTGTACCTTGACGGGTGTGCCCGACGGCGTGAGGCACTGGTGGTCCAGCTCGGGCGCATAGCGCCGAAAGACCCGGCGCGGTAGCGTGTTTTGGGTAACCCGGATGAATTCGGTCACGCAGCCGTCCAGACCGCCCAGCGCACTGAGGATGTCCCGAACCTGATGGTCGACCACCCCTTCCATCGGGGCGAGAAACAGTTGCATGCGCGATGGGCTCCAGCCAGTAGAAAAAGCCATCATTTTACCGGGATATCCCTCGAGCCGCTGACTTTTCTGTCGCCGGGCGGGCGTTGATCGACCGGCGTCCGGCTTTGATAGCCGCGCCTAAGTTGTAAGTTTCTGCCTAAGTTGTAAGTTTCTGAGAGATAAGAGAAAATACCCGGCCTTTTTGCGCACCGTTTCAGTCCATGCAAGGCGGTTCATGCAGGGGTCGAATCAGCGCGTTTTCTACAAACATAAAGAAGCGGCGAGTGTTCGCAGAGATAACATTCAAAGGGCGCCATGGGCGCAGACCGATATCGGCCATGATCTGCCAATACTAGACATGATCTGTCAATATTATGATCTGTCAATATTAAGAGGACCTTGGGATGAATGAGACATTGCTGCAGCAGGGACTGGACCTGCTGTTATACGGCATGGGCTCGGTGGTGGTCTTTTTGACACTTCTGGTGATCGCGACCACGCTGATGAGCGGTGGCTTGAGTCGCTGGTTCCCCGAGCGTGAAGCCCCGGCGGATAGTGAACGCCGCCCGAAGGCCCGCCGGTCTTCCTCAGATGTGGATGGAAAAACCCTGGCCATTATTCGGGCCGCCATTGAGCAACACCGCGCGCGCCGTTAAGGGCGCAGCGGCGGTGACCGCCAACTGACAAAGGTAAGGTATAGCACCATGAGCGATGCGAAAAAGCCGTTGGGCATCACGGAACTGGTTCTGCGCGACGCACACCAGTCGCTGTTCGCCACCCGGATGCGGCTGGACGATATGCTGCCTATAGCAGAAAAGCTGGACCGTGTGGGGTTCTGGTCCCTGGAAACCTGGGGAGGAGCTACCTTTGATGCCTGCATTCGCTATCTGGGGGAAGACCCCTGGGAACGCATCCGGGAGCTGAAAAAAGCCATGCCTAAAACCCCGATGCAAATGTTGTTGCGCGGGCAGAATATCCTGGGCTATCGCCACTACGCCGACGACGTCGTGGATAAATTCGTCGAGCGCGCCGCCACCAATGGCGTGGATGTATTTCGCGTGTTCGATGCCATGAACGATATGCGCAATATCGAAACCGCGATGAAAGCGGTCAAGAAGCAGGGTAAACATGCGCAAGGCACCATTTCTTACACGCTGAGCCCGGTGCACGATATTGATCTGTGGGTGGATCTGGCGAAACGCATCGAGGACATGGGTGCGGACTCGATTGCGATCAAGGATATGGCCGGGCTGCTCAAGCCCTACGTGGGGTATGAGCTGGTAACGCGCCTCAAAGAAAGCTGCAGCGTGCCCATCCACATGCAAAGCCATGCAACCACCGGCCTGGCGCATGCGACGAATCTCAAGTGTGTGGAAGCCGGTATCGATAACGTCGACACAGCCATTTCGTCCATGTCCATGACCTATGGCCACAGCCCGACCGAAACTCTGGTGGCGACGCTGGAGGGAATGGATCGGGATACCGGGTTGGACCTGGAGCTGCTCGAAGAAATCGCTTCCTATTTCCGCGAAGTGCGCCGCAAGTATGCGAAATTCGAAGGGTCCTTGAAGGGCGTGGATTCGCGCATCCTGATTGCCCAGGTGCCGGGCGGCATGCTCACCAATATGGAAAATCAGCTGCGCGAACAAAATGCGGAAGATCGTTTCGATGAAGTGCTGGAAGAAATTCCCCGCGTTCGGGAAGACCTCGGTTTTATTCCTCTGGTGACACCTACCTCGCAAATTGTGGGCACCCAGGCGGTCATGAATGTCCTGACCGGGGAGCGCTACAAAACCATCACGCGCGAAACCGAAGGGGTCCTCAAAGGTGAATATGGGGCAACGCCAGCCGAAGTGAATGCGGAGCTTCAGGCGCGAGTGCTCGATGGTGCACAACCTATCACCTGTCGACCGGCCGACCGGATTGAGCCCGAACTGGATAAACTGGACAAAGAGCTGGCCGAGCTTGCGAACGATAAAGGCATCACCCTCGAAGACGGCGAGCGCCGTGTTGACGATGTGTTGACCTACGCTCTGTTTCCCCAGGTGGGACTGAAGTTTCTGCAAAACCGTCACAACCCTGACGCGTTCGAACCGGTGCCTACCGGCAAGGAAAGTGGGGCTGTGACGACCGAAGGTGGTGAAGAAGTTTATACCGTTGAGGTTGAAGGGCAGAAATATACGGTCACCGTTAACGATGGGGGTGACGTCACCGGTTTGGCGCCGGTCGGCGGTCAGAGCTCGCCTGCCAGTGGCGCGTCAGCGTCAGCGGTCGATGGCGAGCCTGTTCCTGCCCCTCTCGGCGGTAATATCGTCAAGCTGCTGGTCAAGCCCGGCGACACCGTGGAAGAAGGGGATACGCTGTTGCTTCTCGAAGCCATGAAAATGGAATCCGAGGTGAGCGCACCACGTGCCGGTACCGTAACGGCGATTCATGTTCAGCCTGGCGATGCGGTCACGGCTGGCGATGCACTGTTGGATCTGGCGTGATGCCGGGTGACCTGCAGCTCGGTTGAGAAAGGTTGAGAGCAATCTATGCAGAATTTTATTCGTTTGTGGCAGGAATCCGGTATCTACCAGATGGAGTGGGGCACATTGACCATGATAGTGGTCGGGTTGCTGCTGCTGTTCCTGGCCATTCGCAAAGGCTTTGAGCCATTGCTGCTGGTACCCATCGGTTTCGGTTGCATATTGGCCAACATTCCCGGCGCGGGGCTGGCCATGTCCGCCGCCCATCAGGCCATTGATGTAGGCGGAGCCAAAGTATTGGCGGATCTGGCCGAGGTCTTTGGTGTCGCCGCGACCACATCGGCCGATGAATTGCTGACCTTGTACAAAAGCGCATCCGCCTCTGAGCTGGCGGCCGCTCATCGGGTCGCTGTGGAGTATGGTTACAGCAATGGCATGATCTATACCTTTTACCAGGTGGCGATTGGGTCCGGTGTGGCGCCACTGATTATCTTCATGGGCGTCGGAGCTATGACGGATTTCGGGCCCTTGTTAGCCAACCCCAAAACCCTGTTTCTCGGGGCGGCGGCGCAGTTTGGTATATTTGCCACGGTCATGGGGGCAGTTGGTTTGTCGGCCTCTGGCCTGATGGATTTCTCCATCGCCGATGCAGCGGCGATCGGTATCATTGGTGGCGCCGATGGGCCGACGGCCATTTATGTCTCTAGTATTCTGGCACCCGATCTGCTGGGCGCCATTGCGGTGGCGGCCTACTCCTACATGGCATTGGTGCCCCTGATCCAGCCCCCGATCATGCGTGCGCTCACTACGGATGCTGAGCGTCAAATCCGCATGGAGCAGTTGCGGCCGGTTTCCCGTCGGGAAAAAATCGTCTTCCCATTGGTGCTGTTAATTCTGGTCGCGCTGTTCTTGCCTTCGGCGGCACCTCTGCTGGGCATGTTCTGCTTCGGTAACATCATGCGCGAGTGTGGTGTGGTAGAGCGCTTGAGCGATACCGCGCAAAATGCACTGATCAATACCACCACGATTTTCCTCGGCCTGGCGGTTGGCTCCAAACTGGCCGCGTCTTCCTTCCTGGACACCAAAACGCTCGGCATCTTGGGGCTGGGTATCGTCGCGTTCGCCATTGGCACCGCGATGGGGGTTCTGGTCGCGAAATTCATGAACCTGTTTGTGCGCCACAAAGTCAACCCACTGATTGGTTCCGCTGGCGTGTCTGCCGTACCCATGGCGGCCCGCGTTTCCAATAAAGTGGGGCTGGAAGCGAATCCGCAAAACTATCTGCTCATGCATGCCATGGGTCCCAATGTGGCGGGTGTGATCGGCTCTGCCGTCGCAGCAGGGATCATGATCTCCATGGTATCAGCGATGTAATAGCCCTTGGCGCCAGGAGAGCCTGGCGCCAGCTCTCCCCGAGCTCTCCTGCCGTGAACTCTCCCGCTTCACTGTCACACGTTCGCCATTGACCCATCCCGGAAAAGCGCCTAATATCAAGACAGTGCACTGTGTTATAAGGTGCGCTTACCACCCACCGCTCAGTAGAGGAGAACCCAGCAATCGTCAGTTCGGGGTGTCTCTCTCACCCTCTGACAATCGCGTTACCATTTGAGTCATACAGGGCCTTAGGTCGGTTGCACACCGTGGCACTGAACGTGCGTCATGCACCAGACGTCCCATGGTTGGACGACACCGCGCCTGAGTTGTCTCTGTTCACCTGGAACCTGATGGGGATTTATCCATGGCGAAACGATCTCACGCGAAGCGCAAGCGGCATCAACGGAGTTACATTGAGGAACGGGACCGCGTCCTCCAGGAAGAACACGGTCGACACCGTGCACCGCCCGACGGGAACATAGTGGAAATCAACGCTTCCCGACAACTGCAAACGGCTTACGCTCCCCCCCGCGCCAACAAACCTCTCACCGCCTTCACCCAAGCCCAACAACGCTACATTGACGCCATCCAACGCTACCACTTGACCTTCGGCATCGGCCCTGCCGGTACGGGCAAGAGCTATTGTGCTGGCGCACTGGCTGCCGAAGCGCTGGAGTCCGGCAGAATTGAGCGCATCATATTAACGAGACCGGCTGTGGAAGCGGGTGAGCAGCTCGGGTTCTTGCCCGGCGCTCTGGATGAAAAGTTCTCTGTGTACATCGACGCCTTCCGGGAAATTCTTGCGGAAAGGCTCGGAGCGGGCACGGTGGACTACTGTCTTCGACATGGCCGCATCGTGGCAGCGCCGCTGGCTTTTATGCGCGGGAAAACCTTTAATCAGCGAACCTTTGTGATTCTGGATGAAGCGCAGAACACCTCGCCCGCCCAGATGAAAATGTTCCTGACCCGCATTGGCGAAGGCTGCCGTGTCGTGATCAATGGCGACATCGAGCAGAGCGATATTCGCGGCCCCAATGGACTGGCCGATGCGGTCCAGCGACTGGGGGATTTGCCGAACGTGTATATCCATAAGTTCGAGCGGGAGGATATTGTGCGCAGCGGTCTGGTCCGGGATATTATGGATTGTTACGAATTAGTGTGATTATTTTCATCATCGGTAGGGCGAAAAAAACCCGGCTCTTTGTAGTCGGGTTTTTTTAACATAAGGCGAATTGGAAGCCCCTGTATTAATGTATGTTGACTGAATGTGAGGGTTTGGTTGTGGAGTTGTTGAATGCATTACAGTGGCGCTACGCCACTAAACGTATGACCGGGGCCGAAGTGCCGTCTGAAAAAGTGGACCGGATTCTGGAGGCGATTCAATTAGCTCCCTCCTGTTTTGGTCTCCAGCCTTATTCGGTGATTGTGGTTAAGGATCCTGAGCAGCGGAGTCGGATTCGTGAGCAGGCAGCGAATCAGCCGCAGGTGGAGGAATGCTCGCATCTGTTGGTGTTTGCGGCCTGGGATCCGGTTGAGGATCAAAGCGTTACCGATTGGGTGGGGCGCGTGGCTGAGGTGCGTGACCTGCCTGTAGAAAGTCTCTCAGGTTTACAGGCAACGATTGCTGGTTCGGTTGGACCGCGCTCGCGTGAAGAGCGGTTTCAGTGGGCAGTCAGACAGGCCTATATTGGCCTGGGAATGGCGGTGGCGGCTGCGGCGACGATGGAAGTGGACGCCTCCCCGATGGAAGGGTTCAGCCCGGAGGCGCTGGATGAGTGCCTCGGTTTGCGCGCTCGGGCATTGCGCAGCGTGGTGTTATTGGCACTCGGTTACCGTGATGCCAAGTCTGATCGGTATGCTTCTGCCAAAAAAGTGCGCTGGCCGAGAGAGAAAACCATTCTGCAATGGCCGTTCGACCGCCGCTGAACACTCGCCTGCCAGTACGCGGGAATTACACTGAAATTCCCGCGTACTGGCGCACCAACGTTATTGGTCGCTATCCCCTTCGGTGGACGTTTCCACGAAGAAGGGCACATTGGCCGTCGCTGCCCGGTCGTATTGGGTGGTCACGTAGGTAAAGAGACGGTAGGGGCCCGGCGTCGCCGGTGCGGTAAACTGCATGGCCCCGTCGCCCTCGTCCTGCACGATCAGTCCTGTGACTTCAGTCGGTCGATCTTCCCGGTCACCGCCGGATTTAATATCGGTGCTTTCCGGCAAGATTTCCCAGCGAATCTCCAGTGGCTCGTCCGTCGGGTGGCGAGCATCGAGCTCGACCCGGTACGCTTCTCCCGCTTTTAGATAAATGCTGTCGGCGGCGACTTTGTCATCAATCTTGAACGACTCGATGTGGGGGGCGCGATGCTCAGGCCATTGGCCGCTCCAGAGCCACTGCATGGTATCGACCACTTCGGTGGCCTCGCCCGACTCCAGAAACATGCCGTACCAGGTCGGCGTGGTTTCCTGTTTTTGGCCCCACAGGAACGCGTAGGAACCGAGCCCTTTCTCGGGGTCGCCCGCGATAGCGGCTTCGTAACGCTCCCGGTAGGACTGCGCCTTTTCGGTGCTGGTTTGTTCGATGGGAACATCCCAATCGGTGCGGGTAATTTCCCAATGGCCGGTGGGGCCCCATTCGGTAATGGCGTAAGCGCCAGGCCAACCGATGTCTCGCATTTTTTGCGGCAGCGAGGACAGGTCGCCGTACATATTGACGCTGAGGTAATCAATGCTGGGCACTCTTTCCCGGATCAGGTCGGCTTTTTCTTGATCAATCCCGGCGGTAACGGTCGTAATCAGGTGGTGGGGATCCAGTGAGCGGATCATTTGAGCGATGTCTTCGACGGCATACCACACATCGGCGTTGGTGTAGTAAAGATCCAGCTCGTTGCCAATGCCCCAGGTGAGCAAGGCCGGGTGATCCTTGAACTGCAATACTTTCTCACGGATGGCCGCTTTTTGTGCCTTCACGGCGGCTTTGTCGCTGTAGTCAAAACCGTGCCGTTCCTTTCCCATGCGCAGCCCGAGCATGACAGTGAGGCCGTGAGACTCGGCGTCGTCGAGAATTTTCTGTGCGTTGTCGGTACCCCAGGTTCTTACCGAATTGGCCCCCGCGGCAGCCAGTTGCTCCAGCCGACTGGTGCCGCCTGCCCCCCGAATGAAATAGGGCCGTCCTTCACGGTAAATCGAGTAGTGGCCCGCTTCGTCCTGTTTCAGTTGGACAGGAACCGCCTCGGAGGCGGCTGCTTCGGAAGAGGTCGTCTCAGCGTCATTGGCGTTGCAGGCCGCCAGCGCGAGAATTCCGCTCAGGAGTAGCGCTTTTTTGTTCATTATCCAGAGTCTCTTGTTTTATATGGGTGACGAATTGGAAGAGTTATTGGGCATTGCCGTTAGCGATTGTTGCGGTAAATGCTCAGAGGGGCAATAGACGGGAGGGAAGTGGGAAGCGTTAAGACAAAAGTGGGACATGAAACGCGTAAAATCAGCACGGGTGTTCAGCGTGACAAGACGCCGTGCCAGTTTGTCGGGTCACTCTTCGACCCACTCCCAGCGCACGGGTTGCCCGAAATCATCCAGAATCATTTTTTTCTTTGGGCGTTTTTGGCGAGGTTTCTTGGGTTCTGGCACCGGGTGTTTGCGAGATTCCACCGCCGCGACGACCTCGGTCATCGGGGTTCGGCCAGCCAACGGGTTTTCGCTGTTACGGGGGGTGAATAGGGGCGTCAACGGTCCTTTCGGGTCGATGCGTCCGCTCAGCCCACGGGGTACCTGATGCACCTCACCGCCGGAGTCCAGATACTCTTCCATCTGCCGATCCAGCTCGGCACGCATCTCGCGTTTGGTCTTGACGGGTTTCATAATGCTTGTGCCGGGGATTAGCGGGCGAATCAGTAAGAATACCAGTCTCGCCAAAAGGCGGCAAACAGCATGGACTCGCATCTGTGGTGGGCTTTGGGTAAACTGCCGTCTCATTTCCTAAGCCGCACGTCGTCGCCCCGACGCGCCTGACCGACGTTCCGACAGACATGACCGACGACAGTCTTCGTATTACCGAGATATTTTATTCGCTCCAGGGCGAAGCGCGAACGCTGGGTCGCCCCACCGTGTTCGTTCGCCTGACGGGCTGTCCTTTGCGCTGCCAGTACTGCGATTCGGAGTATGCCTTTTATGGTGGCGAGCGCATGACGCTGGACGCCATCGTGGAGCAAGTGGCTGGTTTCCAGCCGACGTATGTGTGCGTCACCGGCGGAGAGCCGCTGGCCCAGCCGAACTCCCTGGTTTTACTGACGCGGTTGTGTGATCTCGGTTATGAGGTTTCTCTGGAGACCAGTGGGGCCATGCCGCTGGACAAGGTGGATCAGCGCGTTAGCCGGGTGATGGACTTAAAGACACCGGATTCCGGCGAAATGGAGCGCAATCGCTGGGAAAACGTGCCGTTACTGCAACCGCACGATCAGGTGAAGTTCGTATTATGCAGTCGGGCCGATTATGACTGGGCCCGGTTCAAACTGGACGAGTACCGGCTGGCTGAGCGGGTGGAGGATGTGTTGTTCTCGCCCAGCTTTGGTCAACTGGAGGCCCGAGAATTGGCTGACTGGATTGTGGCCGATAATCTGCCCGTGCGTTTCCAGATACAGATTCATAAATTGCTGTGGGGCGACGCCCCCGGCTATTGATAGCTATTGATAGTAAGCAGGATATCGTCATGCCCCAACCAAATGCTGTCGTCATGGTCTCCGGTGGCCTGGATTCCACGACCGCGCTTGCCATTGCGCGGGATGAAGGGTTTGTGTGTCACACCATCAGCTTTGATTACGGCCAGCGGCATCGAGCGGAGCTGAAAGCGGCCGAGCACACCGCGCGATCCCTGGGCAGTGTCGAGCACAAAGTGGTCACTTTGGATCTGAACACCATCGGGGGCTCGGCGTTGACAGACCAGAGCATTGATGTGCCGGAGTCGCACACCGAGGGCATTCCGGTGACCTATGTGCCCGCGCGCAATACCATCTTTCTTTCTATTGCGCTGGGCTGGGCGGAAGTACTCGGAGCGAATGACATTTTTATCGGTGTGAACGCCGTGGACTATTCTGGCTATCCCGATTGCCGCCCGGAGTATGTGGCGGCCTACGAGACGATGGCCAATCTGGCAACTCGCTCGGGCGTGGAGGGGCAAAAGCTGAGCATCCGGGCGCCGTTGATGCGCTGGTCAAAGGGGGAGATTATTCGCCGGGGAACTGCCCTGGGCGTTGACTATGGGCTCACCGTGTCCTGCTATCAGGCCAATGAGGCGGGCGAAGCCTGTGGGCGGTGCGACAGTTGCCGTTTACGTCGGGCTGGCTTCGAGGAGGCCGGTCTTCCTGATCCGACCCGCTATCAAGCCGGGTAACCGCTTGGTTGTGGGGCGTTTTTTGCGGTTTTCTGTCAAAAACGGCTTGTTTTTTTCAGCTGAATCTTTATCATACGCGCCTCTTTGGGTCGTTAGCTCAGTTGGTAGAGCAGTTGGCTTTTAACCAATTGGTCGCTGGTTCGAATCCAGCACGACCCAC
>NZ_JBNJLT010000001.1:0-414251 GCF_050113635.1 Marinimicrobium sp. ARAG 43.8 | reverse complement strand
GGGTCGTTAGCTCAGTTGGTAGAGCAGTTGGCTTTTAACCAATTGGTCGCTGGTTCGAATCCAGCACGACCCACCATTTCCCTGCGATCTCATCAACTGAGCGTTGGCCGCTTTGGGGCCTTTCCAGGCGCTGTGATATTATTGCGCGCCAGCCCGAAGCGTGGGCACTGGGGTATTGTGAGGTGATCCTATGACTGTGGAAAATACCATTGTTGCCGAGACGGCCCGGAAATCTCCGGAAGCGCTGGTTCGCGAACACCTGGATCGCGCCTGGACGGCGCCCCGTTATACTCCCGAACAGGAAGCAGAATACCGCGAGCGTATTAAAGGGTTGTTACAGAAGCACAACGCTGTGCTCGTGGCCCATTACTACACCGACCCCATGATTCAGGCCCTCGCCGAAGAAACCGGTGGTTGCGTGGCCGACTCCCTGGAGATGGCCCGGTTTGGCAAAGAGCACCCCGCCGACACGCTGGTGGTGGCAGGCGTTAAATTCATGGGGGAAACGGCCAAAATCCTTACCCCTGAAAAACGTGTCCTGATGCCGACCCTGGAGGCCACTTGCTCGCTGGACCTGGGTTGCCCAGCGGATCAGTTCGCCGAATTCTGCGATCAGCACCCGGATCGCACCGTTGTCGTGTACGCCAATACCTCGGCCGCCGTGAAAGCCCGTGCCGACTGGGTGGTAACGTCGAGTATTGCAAAGGATGTCGTGGATTATCTGGACCAGCGCGGCGAGAAAATCCTCTGGGCGCCCGATAAGCACCTCGGGGATTACGTGCGCCGCGAAACCGGCGCCGATGTGCTGTTGTGGGATGGGGCATGCATTGTTCATGAAGAGTTCAAAGCCAAAGGGCTGGAAGATCTCAAAGCGCTGTACCCGGAAGCTGCCGTACTGGTGCACCCGGAGTCCCCGGAACCCGTGGTGGCCATGGCCGATGTGGTGGGCTCCACCTCGCAGCTGATCAAAGCGGCCCAGGAACTCCCCAACCGTGAGTTCATCGTGGCCACCGATCAGGGCATTTTCTACAAAATGCAGCAACTGTGTCCGGATAAGACGTTTCATGTGGCGCCGACCGCTGGCAGCGGGGCGACCTGCCGCAGCTGTGCCAACTGCCCCTGGATGGCCATGAATGTGCTGGACAACATGGCCGAGGTGTTTAGCCGCGATGACAATGAGATCCTGGTCGATGCGGAGTTAGCCCGCAAAGCCATGATTCCCCTGCAGCGAATGCTCGATTTTCGAAAATAGCGGGTCTGATTGTGGCACAGTAAACTTGTCTACTGCCGCGCCGCTCAGTACCATTGCGCCTTTGAACGTCCCGCCCCGGCCCGTAAAGCGCCCGGTCCCGCTTGTCGGTCCGCCGAGCGAACCTCCGGCGGGCACTGAAGTCACACGCTCACGAAAGACCGTCAACTGGAGTCCCCGTTCATGATACAAGGCAGCATGGTCGCCCTGGTTACGCCCATGACCCCCGACAATACTCTGGATTGGTCCGCCCTGGAGAAGCTGGTGGATTGGCATCTGGAACAGGGCACCGATGCGATTGTAGCGGTGGGCACCACCGGTGAATCCGCCACCCTGGATATGGAAGAGCACCTGGCGGTGATCAAGGCCGTGGTCGACCAGGTGGGAGGGCGCATTCCGGTGATTGCCGGCACCGGTGCCAACTCGCTGACCGAAGCCCTGCAATTGACCCGAGGGGCGCGTGATGCCGGTGCGGATGCCTGCCTGTTAGTCACTCCTTACTATAACAAGCCTTCTCAGGAAGGCTTGTATCGCTTCCACAAAACGATTGCCGAGCAGGTCGATATTCCCCAGTACCTTTATAACGTACCAGGCCGTACGGGTGTCGACATGCTGCCCGAAACCGTGTTGCGCCTGGCGGAAGTGCCCAATATCCAGGGTATCAAGGAAGCCACGGGCGACATGGTCCGGGCCCGAACATTGATCGAGCAGGCGCCCGACGGCTTTATCATTATTTCCGGTGATGACGCGACCGCCGTGGAATTGATGCTTTTGGGGGGCAAAGGGGATATTTCTGTGACAGCCAATGTCGTACCCAAGGCTATCGCCGAACTCTGCTCTCTGGCCATCGCGGGTCGGGCCGAGGAAGCCCGGGCGCTGAATGAGCGCTTGATGCCTCTGCATCAGGCCATGTTCGTAGAGGCCAACCCTATCCCGGTGAAATGGTCGCTGATGGAAATGGGGCGTATTCAATCCGGTATCCGGTTGCCAATGACGCCGCTTGATGAGCGTTTTCACGACAGGGTGCGCGACGCCCTGCAGGGCGCAGATTTGGTGTAGACCTCTCCTCGCGGGGCGATGAGGTGGTGGCAAGTACATAACAGAGACGCAACACTCACTGGAGAGTCTGTAATTTTATGCGCATTGTGTATTGGTTGTTGGTCGGGTTCAGCGTAACGCTGTCCGGCTGTAGCGCCTTGTTTGGCGATGAGGGTTACTTCCGCAACCGGGAAGATGATTATCTGAAGGCCGACAGTTTGCCTTCGCTCAAGGTGCCGGAAACGCTGAATCAGGAAGCCGTTGGCCAGCTCTATCCGATTCCGGAGCTGACCGAAGAGGATGTGGTCTACGCGACCGATACGGTGGAGTTTGAAACCCCACGGCCAGAACCGCTGTCCTCATCCGCATTGGTAGAGCAGGTGAAAATCCAGCGGCTGGACGACCAGCGCTGGATTCTGGTCAACGTCGATCCCGCCGAACTGTGGCCGCGCATTCGTGAGTTTCTTTCAGACAACAGTCTCCAAGTGGCCTCGACAGACACTGATTTGGGGCTGATGGAAACCGCCTGGTTGTCTTTTAAAGACGATCCCGACCGTATTGATCGCTACCGTATTCGCATTGACCGGGGCGTGCAGCCCGATACCAGCGAGATCCATGTGCTGCATATGAGCCTGGATCGCGAATCGGCCACTCAGGCGCAGTTGAGTGACTGGCCGGATCAATCGTCCGATCAGGAGCGCGAGAGCTGGATGGTGGATGAGCTGGCGGCTTCCCTGGCCGCCGAAGATATGGGGGCCGCCGGGGGCACCTCCCTGATCGCCCAGAATATCGGGGGTAATGTCAAAGCGCGTGTTACCAGCATTGAGACCGAACCGGTCATGGTGCTCGAACTCAGTCGCGCTCGCGCCCTGGCCACCTTGACCCATGCCGCTCAGCAGCAGGGGTTCGTTATTTACGACAGTGACGTCGCCCGTGGCGAGTATTATCTGGGCTACCGGGAGCCGCCCGAGAAAGAGCCGGGCTGGTTTGCGCGCCTGTTCGGGGCGGAGAAGGATCCCAAGCCACCGGAAACCCGCTATACCCTGTCGGATCTGCGCGAGGCGCTGCCCGAGGGCCTGCTGAGTTCACCTGAGCAGGCAGAAGAGGCCCGTAAAGCGCTTCCCAAAGCGCCGGGGCACCTGCTGATTGTCACGGAAGACGAGGGTCGCTATCTGGTGAGATTGCGAGGCGCATACGGTGAGCGAATGTCGGCGCGCAAGACCCGGGAGATGCTGACCGTCCTGCGTACCAACCTGATCTAAACCAACGGGATGACCTGTCATCCCGCCCGTGACGCCAGCGAGAAGGATTTCGCTGGCGTTTTTGTTTGTCCTTGCTTATGCTCTAAGTACGCCGAAAGGCGATAAAAACGAAAAAAACGAAATAAGGTGGATGCGCTGGAAATCCTTCCTTCGTGTCTTTTGGCCAACGATAAGGAGCTCACTGTGATTGATCGTCGTCAGTACGAGCGGGCCTCGGCCACCATTCGTGTGGAAATCACGCACCCAAGCTTTGGCACGATTGTGGGGTTCACCCAGGATATTTCCGATGGTGGCGCTCGGGTGCTGATCGAAAATCAGCCCAAGCCGCCTGTAGGCACGCATGTGATGGTGCGGTTCCGCAAAATAGTCGGGCCGATTAACGATGAGCCGGTGCCGATGCGGGTAATGCACCAGTTACGAAATACGGTCGGCCTGATGTTTGAGCGATGAGTCGGACCGTGGCCATATTGCGGGCACCGGGCGAGCGTGTTCTCGCCGCTGGCTGCTACTCACAGTGAGCGGGTAGACGAATATCGCCCTCGGAATGGTCGGCCAGTTGTCGTGCGTCGCCACAAGCTAATTGTGCATTGCCCCGCAAATCCAGTTCTTTCAGGCGCAGCAGCGACAGTAGCGGTTCGGCGGAGCGCACATCGTTGTCTTTCAGCATCAAAATTTCCAGGCGTGATAGCGTTTTCAGCGGTTCGATATCGGTCAGTGCATTGCTGTTCAGGCTGATCGCTCGCAGAGCACTGAAGGTGGAAATGCCTTCGAGACTTTCGATGCCGGCACTGCTGCAGTTAAGCTGGGTCAACTGGTTGGCATCCGTCACACCACGATCTTCGATGGTTTGCTGAACGCACTCCTGTAGCGCTGAATCCACCAACCGGAACTCGGTAAAAAGGGCAGGTGGGTTGTAAACCGGATTGTCGTTGACACTGACGGCATATCCCTCGCAGCCAGAGAGCGCCGCCAGCAGCAAGCCGATAATGAAAGTGTGAGCCAGGCTGTTGCTGTGAACCATGTCTGTGCCTATAGTGTCGGAGTGAGGGTGTCTGGATGAGGGCATTGCTCGGAATCGATGATTGAAAAAAGTGATCGTTACCGCTCTGTCGTTCGTTAATAATGGCAGTTGAGTTGGGAAATTGCCAGACGTATAAGCCATTTCCCGAAAGTCACCGTTCAAGCCAGCCGCTCATATCAAAAGGTGTTAATTTGTCGGACGTTCGGTTAATTCGGAGGTTTGACAGGATTTTTTTCAATAGACTGGTTTTTCACTAGAGGACTGATGATGAAACGTTTATTGGCACTGTGTGCAATTTTGACGCTCGCCGCCTGCTCGACAACGGACCCATACACCGGGGAACGCAAAGCCAGTAATACCGCCAAAGGGGCGGGCATTGGTGCCGTTGCCGGTGCGGTTATTGGTGCGGCGTCTGCCAGTAAGAGTGATCGGGGCAAAGGCGCTCTGACCGGGGCTCTGGCCGGTGGCGCGATCGGAGGTGGTATCGGCAACTACATGGACCGTCAGGAAGCAAAACTGCGCGAAGAGCTGCAAGGCTCTGGCGTTCAGGTACGGCGTGAAGGTGACCGGCTTTATCTGATCATGCCGGGCAATATCACCTTTGCCACTGGCCGTTATGAAATTCGTTCTGATTTCTACAGTGTGTTGGATTCTGTGTCCAAGGTACTGGCCGAGTTTGACCAAACCGCGATTAAAGTCAGTGGCCATACGGATTCCACGGGTGGTGATCAATTGAACCAAACCCTGAGTGAGCAGCGAGCCGCCAGCGTGCGGGATTACCTGATCCGTCGCAACGTCGCGGCCGGTCGAATTCAGGCGTACGGTTACGGCCCGCGTTATCCCGTGGCCAGCAACAGCACCGCTGAAGGTCGTCAGGCCAATCGCCGGGTTGAGCTGGAGCTGTTGCCCCTGCAATAACGGCTGTTGATTTCCCCGGACGCAGGGACGCGTCCAGAATGCCCGCTTTTCCCGCCCTCCCTTTTTAGACATGAGTTGATTGAATGAGCTCGGATGATCGCGCACCGCTGGTGGTGGTGTGCCTTTGTAGCGAACGCCAGGCCGATGCCTCGGCCCTGGCCGCCACGCTCGACGTTCCGCTACTGTACGACAGGCCATCCGGCGCTTTTTCGGAGCCGGTATTCGCCATGGTGGCAGAGAAAAGTGGGTGGTCCTTGCAGCAGACAGGTCACCGGGCTCCGGGACCCGTATCAGTGGACTTTCTCACCGGAGCGGTGGCCCACAGGCGGTTCCACGGGGGGGGTAAAGGGCAGTTGATTGCGAAGGCGGTTGGGGTCAAGGCGCATGTATACCCGGCCATTATGGATGCCACCGCTGGCCTCGGGCGAGATGCGTTTGTGTTGGCGACCCTCGGCTGCCATGTCAGGATGTACGAACGCTCTCCCGCCGTGCATCAACTGTTGGCGGATGGGTTGGCGCGTGGCCTGGAGGAAGCGTTTCATTCTGAAGACTCGGCACTGCAAGCCATATTGCAACGCATGGTACTGGAGCAGGGCGATGCGTTGCTGGCGCTCGAACAGTTTGCGGCCGCACCGGACCAGGCACCGGATGTCATTTATCTTGACCCCATGTTTCCGGAGCGCACCAAGTCCGCTGATGTGAAGAAGGAGATGAAGGCTTTCCATGCCGTGGTCGGGCAGGATGTTGATGCCGATGCATTGTTGGCTCCCGCGTTAGCGGCCGCCCGATTTCGAGTGGTGGTCAAGCGTCCGAAGCGGGCGCCGGACCTCAATGGCCAGGCGCCCAGCCATCGCGTGGAGGGCAAGAGCAGTCGCTTTGATGTCTATGCCCTGCGTAAATTGCCCGAGCGTCTGAACGCCCCGCAATAGCAACTTACCACCCTTCCGATCTATAGCCTTTCCGATTTATAACCCCTCGATGGAAAGCCGCATTGAGAGATCAAGGGCGCGGCAATGTTTTGTGAGAGCCCCAATGGAAATATAATCCACGCCAGTGGCCGCCAGAGTGGTGAGATTGGCATCGGTGATA
Source organism: Marinimicrobium sp. ARAG 43.8 (assembly GCF_050113635.1). Classification (NCBI taxonomy): domain Bacteria; kingdom Pseudomonadati; phylum Pseudomonadota; class Gammaproteobacteria; order Cellvibrionales; family Cellvibrionaceae; genus Marinimicrobium; species Marinimicrobium sp. ARAG 43.8. Next base: position 407,674 of record NZ_JBNJLT010000001.1, on the reverse strand, counting down.
TTCCCGGAGGCTTCCAGTTTGGCTCGGCCCTGGTTGCGTTCCACGGCGGTACGTAACGCCTGCTCATCGAAGTTATCCAGCATGACAATATCGGCGTTGGCGTTCAGGGCCTCCTCCAGTTGCGCCAGTGTTTCCACTTCCACTTCCACGGGCTTGTCGGGTGCAATACGACGCGCCTGGGAGACCGCTGCTTCAATACCACCGCAGGCGGCAATGTGATTCTCCTTGATCAGAAACGCGTCGTATAAACCGACTCGGTGGTTGGCACATCCTCCGCAACGCACGGCGTACTTTTGGGCAAGACGAAGGCCGGGCAGCGTTTTGCGGGTATCGAGCAGTGTGACGGGAGTCTCTGCCACTTGTGCGGCGTAGTGAGCGCTGAGGGTGGCAACACCAGAAAGCGTTTGTACAAAATTCAGCGCCGTGCGCTCCCCGGTCAGCAACACCCGGGCATTGCCCGTTAGTTCGAACAGCGTCTGGTTTTCTTCAAGTGCACTTCCGTCCTGCACGTGCCAAAGGAGACGGGTGTGGGGGTCCAGTTCGCGGAAAACGGCTTCTACCCAGGGCCGTCCACAAAAAATGCCCGGCTCTCGGGTAATGACGCGTGCGTGCGCGTTTCGGTGTTCGGGAATCAGGCGAGCGGTGATATCGCCGTCGCCCACATCTTCGCGCAGTGCCGCGCGCACGTTGTCATCGACAGCGGCCAGCAGTGCGTCGGAAAGCGCCGTCGGGACGGTGGAAGAAGAGTGTTGGACCATTGAATCAATTACCTCGGTAACGCAGCGTCAGGCGGTCGTCCTGCTGGCTGAATTCTACCTGCCCCAATGCACTCATGCCCAGCAATACCTGTTGTCCGCCCATGGCGGGATTGATACTTGCGCTGACGTCTCGAAGTTCGATACCCCCCAATTGCAGACGATCCAAGCGCGTGGCCCGGACTTCAATGCGGCCGTTGGCGGTTTGTGCAATCTTTCGGATACCGGCGCTCAGGCCCGCCCGCTCGGCGAGGTCCTGGCTGACCACCACATCCGTTGCGCCGGTGTCGAGCAGAAACACAGCATCGTAACCGTTGATCGAGCCTGAAGCGACATAATGACCCGATGTGTTGCGCTGCAGAACCACTTCCTGGGTGCCGTTAAAGTACCGGCTTTCCGGGGAGCGGTTGGGATTATGCTTGCGCTCCTCCCACAGGCCGAATACCCAGGTGAGCAATGCCAACCCGACTACCCAGGCGGCAATCAGCATGCCTCGCCCAGCTTGCTGGCCCGGTAGGGGATCCTGTGTCATACAAGGCACTCCGTTTTATAGCCGGTTGTGCGGGCCTGGCGACCTTTGTGCACAAATGGATCTAAGAAAAAGCCGTGTTTAGCAGAAATTGTGATAGGTTTCTCGATCTTATCATTTGTGGGTAGGCGGTGTCCCCAGGCCCGTTATACTACTTGAAGTGACTGTAAATAGTTTCGACAGTGACCACTCTCCAGGTAAACCAACATGAACGATACCGTTCCTCCCAATCGCGAGAACGTAGTGAGGCTCACGGAGCGACGCCAAGTGACCGCCCCCTCGCTGGCACGCCTGCCGGCGGCGATGCATGGTGTTCGTGATCGGGCAAGGCAAGCGTTGCAGGGGCGTCTGGGGGTGCTGTTCGACGAAGCGGACGATGCACTGTTTGAACTGGCGGATCAGGCCAATAATAATCAGGAGCAAAACCTTTACTTTGATTCCATGCGGGAGGTCCGCCTCCAGAGGCGATCCATCGAGCAGGCTTTTTTTCAGTGCCTCGACAGCCATTTTGCGGCGCTGCTGAACCTACAAGCGGAGCGGCTGGGCCAGACAGAGGACCAGGGAGAGGATCGCGTCTCCCCCGATGAGTTGGCGCTGGTGCAGAACGATGAGCTGGAACAGCTTGTGGCCACGGAGACCATGGTCAACAAAGCCAACAGCCAGTTCGCCGAGAGCTTGCAACACTTGACCCTGCGAATGGATCAGCTGGTGCCTGTCAAAGTGTACCAGCAGAACAATCCCCTCGGCGCGGACGCCATTTGTAACGGATTCTCCGAAGCGAGCCGCGGCCTGAAAATTGATGTGAAAGCAAAGCTGGTGCTGTTCAAGCTGTTTGACAAAGTGCTGGTGGGGCGCCTGGGGGAACTGTACCAGTCATTGAACCAGCAGCTGATCGACGCCAATATTCTGCCTTCTCTTAAAGTCGGCGCGCCCGCGACGTCAAGGGCGTCCCGCCCGAAGCCATCCGCCCGTGCTGAACGCAATCTGCGTAACGATGAAACCGATCAGGTGTTGCACACACTGCGTAGCTTGCTGTCCGACGAGCGGAGTGAGCGGGGCAGCCGGGAGGACAGCGGCCAGGCGCTCGACAGCCACGAGTTAATGGGACTGCTTTCCCGCGTCCAGCAGTCCGCACCGACCGGCGATATGGCGCCAGTGGATGTGTCTCAGCTGTTGCGGCACATGAAGCAGGGCGAAGCGGCCCGCTCCCTTAATCGTGTGGACGAAGATGTCATTAATCTCGTCAGCATGATGTTTGAGTTCATTCTGGATGATCGCAACCTGGCAGCGCCCATGAAAGCGCTGCTTGGGCGTTTGCAAATCCCGTTGATCAAAGTCGCCATCGTGGACAAGAGCTTCTTCAGTCGCGGCGGCCACCCGGCGCGTCGACTGCTCAATGAGTTGGCGATGGCAGCGCTTGGATGGCAGGATCCGGGCGAGGAGCGGCGCAGCCGGGACCCGCTGTATCGCAAGGTTGAAGAAGTGGTGCAACAACTGTTGTCCGAGTTCGAGAGTGACGTCGGCATTTTTGAGCGCATGCTGCTCGACTTCCGCGCCTACCTGGAAAAAGAGCGGCGCCGGGCACGCATTCTTGAACAGCGCACGCTGGACGCCGAGGATGGCAAGGCCCGGGCAGAGCGCGCTCGTGCTCAGGTGGACGCTGCCCTGGCGGCCCGCACACAAGGGCTGGTGTTGGCGCCTGCGGCTCAGCGCCTGCTGGAGGAAGCCTGGGCCAAGGTGCTTTTTATCGTGGCCTTGAAACAAGGCACCAGCAGTAAGGATTGGGACGAGACACTGGAGACCGCGGAACAGCTTATCTGGAGTGTGACCGCGAGCATGAACAAAGAAAACCGGCGCACGCTGCTTAAGCTCGTACCAATGCTGCTGCCCCGGCTGCGCAGTGGATTGGAGTCTATTGCCTACAACCCGTTCGAAATGAACCAGCTGTTCAAGCAGCTTGAGCAACTGCACCTCTCTCGCTTGAGAGAGGTTGGTGAGAGCACCGTGCTACAAGAGGCAGAGCCTGAAGAAGTGATGGCAGAAGGCGTTCAAGAAGTCTCGCCACCCAGAAGCCAATCGCCATCGAAGTTGGCGTCCGAGCCGGTAGCGGCCCAGACCCAGGCCGAGTCCGCCCCCCCGTCCGAACAGCCGTCGGCAGAGACACCGGTATCGGCGTCAACTCCTGAGGTGCCGACTTCCGACCCGCACCTGGCGCTGGTGGCTAATCTGTCGCAGGGTACCTGGTTTGAAGTACAGACCTCGGAAGACCAAGTGTTTCGCTGTCGGTTGGCGGCCATTATCAAGCCGACCGGAAAGTACATTTTTGTGAACCGCGCCGGAATGAAAGTCGCCGAGGAAACCCGTGAGAGTCTGGCCAAGTCGCTCAAAGCCGGGGATATGCGTCTGCTGGATGACAGTATGCTGTTTGATCGGGCTCTGGAAGCGGTTATCGGTAATCTTCGCAGCGCACGCAATCTGTGATCCTCACATAATCGCCCGTCCAGTAATCGCTCGACCCCGCTGCTTGTAACGCTGCCGTGGTCCGGCGAGGACAAATGTGACCTTCACCTGTATCATTCGCTCATCAGTGACTGCTGGAGTAACTGTGAGCGAGTTCATTCACGAGGGCTGGTTGAGCGCTGCCCGGCGCTGCCCTTCTCCCAACTATAACGATCGCCCCTCCGGTGAGGCGGTCAGTCTGCTGGTGATTCACAACATCAGCTTGCCCCCGGGTGAGTTCGGCACAGGCTGCGTGGAAGACTTCTTCTGCAATCGCCTGGACGTGCAGCGCCACCCCTATTTCGAACAGATTCGTGAGCTTCGGGTCTCCTCCCACCTCTTTATTGATCGACAAGGCCAATTGATGCAGTTTGTGCCGCTGCAGGGGCGAGCCTGGCATGCCGGGGCGTCCGAGTTCCGGGGCCGCTCCGAGTGCAACGACTTCAGCCTGGGCATTGAGCTGGAAGGGTGTGATGACGTCTCCTACACCCCCGAGCAATACCAGCGTTTAGCCGAGGTCACCGGTCTGTTATTATCCAGCTACCCGGAACTGACACTCGATCGAATCGTGGGCCATTCCGATATCGCCCCAGGGCGTAAAACGGATCCGGGCCCGGCGTTTGACTGGACACATTTTCGAACCTTGCTCGCGGAACGCTTATGACCTTCCTCAGTGTGTTGTTGGTGCTCGCTCTGGTCCAATGGTGGGGCTCGGGTGCCCCGTTGCAAAAAGATGGCTGGTTTAGTCGCTATATCGCTCGCCTTGATGCCTGGCCGGGGCGCTCGCGAGGCCGATGCCATCTGTTGCTGGCGGTTTTGGCGCCAACCCTGCTGCTGTGGCTGTTGTGCTGGTGGCTGGCGCGGGAGTCGTCTACGGTCTGGATTTTGATAATCTCCGTCCCGGTGTTGCTATACAGTCTCGGGCGCGGTGACTTCTCCGCGCAAGTCGGTGCCTATATTGAGGCCTCCGAGCGGGGGGATTCGGTGAGTGCGGCCAATCAACTGGAACGCCTGCAAGGGGCAGGTGAATCCTCTGTAATGGCGTCTGATTGGGGGGAGTTGCACCGACAGGCGTTGCGAGCGGTTGCCTATCGAAGCTGCGAACGGATGTTCGCGGTGATCTTCTGGTTTTTGGTTCTGGGCCCGGCGGGAGCCCTGATGTACCGCTTGAGTGTGCTTTATCGTGAACGCCTGGATACCCGGTCAGCCGCGCGCTGGCTCTGGCTTTTGGAGTGGCCGGTGGTGCGTTTGCTGGGCCTGACCTGGGCAATGGCGGGGAATTTTGATAGCTGCTTCCCACGCTGCCAAAATCACCTGACCAACCGCAACAAAAGCTCGGCGGCGCTGCTGTACGACATGCTGCTGGGCGCCCTCGGGCGCCCCCCAGTAAGCCAAAACGAGGTTGATCTGGACGCTGTCCGCGCCAGTCAACCCTTATTTTCTCGCTCGCTGCTGCTGTGGGTCAGCGTTCTGGCGCTGATAACATTATTGGCTTGAGATTGATGTTCTACGAGGTTTGATATGCCGTCTTTTGATGTGGTGTCCGAAGTGGACAAGCATGTACTCACTAATGCCGTGGATCAGGCGAACCGCCTGATCGGCAATCGCTATGATTTCAAGGGTGTGGATGCTCACTTCGAGCGCAACGACTACACCGTGACGTTGACGGCCGAGGCCGAATTCCAGGTGAGTCAAATGCAGGATATCCTGCAAAGTGCGCTCGTTAAAAACAATATCGATATCGCTTGTCTTGATATCGGCGCGCCGGTTGCCTCTGGCAAACAGGTACGACAGGACGCCGTGGTGCGCACTGGCCTGGAAACGGACCTGTGCAAAAAAATGGTCAAATTGATCAAGGACTCCAAGCTCAAGGTACAGGCTCAGATCCAGGGCGATCAATTGCGGGTCACCGGTAAAAAACGGGACGACTTGCAGCAGGTGATGACTCTGCTGAGAGAGACGCAATCCATCGATATGCCGTTGCAGTTCACCAATTTTCGGGACTGAGTTTCCCCTGGTAGCCCGGATGTTTCATGCCTGAGTCAAACCAGAGCCCGTCCCGCTCATGGAACCCGTCCCGCTCATGGAAAGAGTCCCTGGCAATCTATCTTCACCCTCGTGTGGCGGCGATGGCGATGCTGGGCTTCTCCGCCGGCCTGCCCTATATGCTGGTTTTTTCCACATTAACCGCCTGGCTTACCGAGGCGGGGGTGAGTAAAGCCAGCATTGGCTTCTTTAGCTGGATCGGTATCACCTACTCCATCAAAATCTTCTGGGCCCCGGTGGTTGATCGGGTGTCTATCCCCGTGCTGGGCAAACTGCTCGGGCGTCGGCGCAGCTGGATGCTGCTGGCGCAGCTGACCATCGCGGGTGGTTTGTTGGCGATGGCCGCTACAGACCCGGTGCGGGATCTGGAGTGGCTGGCTCTGATGGCGCTGCTGGTGGCCTTCGGCTCCGCGACACAAGACGTGGCGATTGATGCCTGGCGCATTGAGGCGGTCACGGTTGAGCGGCAGGCCGCCATGTCGGCCACGTACGTGTTTAGCTATCGGCTCGCGGTGTTGATGGCCAGCGCGGGCGCCCTCTACATGGTGTCCTGGATCTCATGGCCCGGCGTTTATATTCTGATGGCGGCGCTGATGGGGGTGGGAATAGTCACGGTGCTGTTATCTCGCGAGCCGGAGGTAAGCCGCTCCTCGGATACTGTGTTACTGGAGCAGCGCGCACAGGACTACCTTAAACGCAACGCCCATGTACCCTCGTCAGCGCGGCACGCGGTTGCCTGGTTCATTGGGGCCGTGGTGTGCCCGGTGGTGGATTTCTTTCGCCGCTACGGCCCTCAATCGGCCCTGCTGTTGTTGATTGTGGGTGCTTATCGCATCACCGACATCAGCATGGCGTCCATGGCGATGCCTTTTTATCTGGAGACGGGCTTCACCCGGGAGGAAATTGCCAGTATCAGCGGTTTGTACGGTGCGGCCATGACGGTGGTAGGCGGGCTGGCTGGCGGGGTCCTGGTGCCGCGATATGGTCTCTTACGTGTGCTGCTTGCCGGGGCTATTCTGGCGGCGGCCACGAATTTATTGTACTCCACCACCGCTCTGGTGGGTAATCAGCTGTGGATGCTGGTGATTACCATCAGTGGCGAGAACTTCTGTGGTGGGCTGGCCATGGCGGGTCTGATTGCCTGGATGTCGAGCCTCGTCAGCAGCGAATACACTGCCACCCAGTATGCCCTGTTCAGCTCTCTGATGACCCTGCCGGGCAAAGTGATTGGCGGCTTTAGTGGCATAGTAGCCGAACACGTGGGCTTCTTTTGGTTCTTTGTGTATTCCGGTGCCCTGGGGGTGCCAGCCATCGCGCTGATTCTGTGGCTGATGCACCAGAATCGTGCCCGTGCCCTATAGTCGGTAGCATCATGTGTGGTAAAGTGCGCCTCTTCCAGCAAAAACCGCGATGTTGCATGCCGTTTTCCCAATACGCTTCATATTGGCGCCTCGCGCTGTCGGTTCTGTCACTCGTTGCTCTGCCAGCTTCTGCGGGAATGCTGGAATTGCAAAACGGTGACCGGATCGCGGGCGAATTCGTGCGTGCGGATGAGAACTCGGTGATCTGGCAGTCCGAATCCCTGGGTCAATTGACCATCGATAAAACCAAAATTTACGACTTACAGACCAGCAAGCCACTGAAAATCAACGGGGTGGGTGAGCCCTGCACGGTGAATGGCATGGATCAGGAGCACCTCGTGTATTCCTGTGGGGACGATGTCATTCCCCGTCGAGTGCCGCTGGTGTCGTTGGCCATGATTATTCCGTACCAGCAGTTCCGCACCGGTGAAAGCCGGACTCTGACCGGGCGGGTCAATATGTCGGGCACCTACGCCCGGGGTAACGAAGTGAAAGACGATTGGCGAGTGGTCTCCAGTGTGGAATACCGTCGCGTGGACTGGCGGCACAGCGGAAGTTTCGAGTACGCCAGTTACTCCAGTGGCCAGGATGAGCCCGATGTACGCTGGGGCGGGCGGTATGTGCTGGATTGGTTCTTTCGCGAACGCTGGTTCCTTAACAGCGATGCTCGCTTCGGGCGAGACGAAACCCGCTCCGTAGATCGTTACTACAACATTGGTACCGGTACGGGTTACCAGTTCTGGGAAAACGCCACGACCGCGCTGGCGATGACCAGTGGCCTGGTACTGGTTTCCGACACCTACGAGGTGCCAGCCTCTCCCGGGCCGGATTTTGTGCGGCAGGAAGAGCGGGTTTCCTGGCGGGTGAGCACGGATTTTCGCTATAAGCTGCCGCTGGGGGTTTCGCTGTTTCACCGCAATGAGTATGTGCGCTCTTTCGAGGAGGCTCGCGACTGGTATCTCACCACGACCACAGGCTTCAACACGATGATCGCGTCTCGCCTGTACTCTGAAGTAAAGCTCGATTATCAGGTCGATAATGATCCCCAGCCCGACACCGAGCGCGAAGATGTGCGTCTGGTGGTGGGGCTGACCTATGAGTGGTAGTGGTCGAGCGTAAAAAACACAAAAAATTCCCACAAAGCCGTTGAAATCCGTCGGCCCCATCCCCAATTACCCTGTCACATCCGGTTTCGCTCCGTCGGCATTGTTGGCGGAGCATGTGGCTTCGGTCACAATCAATGACGTCAAATCCGGGGCAACCCGGCTCATTTTCAGTGTTTAACGCTAGTTGGAGATAAAAGTCCATGAAAATTCGTCCTTTACACGATCGCGTTGTGGTGCGCCGCAAGGAGGAAGAGGAAAAGACCGCGGGCGGTATCGTTCTGCCGGGCTCCGCCAAAGAAAAGCCCAATCAGGGTGAGGTGGTTGCCGTGGGCAATGGCCGCGTACTGGACAATGGTGACGTTCGCCCGGTCGACGTGAAGCTGGGTGATGTCGTGGTCTTCGGTAAGTATGCCGGAAGCGACACCATCGAAGTGGATGGCGAAGAGCTTGTCATCCTGAGCGAAAGCGACATCAAGGCGGTGCTGGCGTAAACCCGGCTCCGATCTCTCGACTGACTGTTAATTGAACAAGTTATTGGAAGGAAAGCACTATGGCAGCTAAAGAAGTGAAATTTGGCGATAGCGCCCGTCAGCGTATGCTCAAGGGCGTCAATGTTCTGGCCGACGCTGTGAAAGCGACCTTGGGTCCCAAAGGTCGAAACGTGGTACTGGAGAAGTCTTTCGGTGCTCCGACTGTCACCAAAGACGGTGTATCTGTCGCCAAAGAGATCACCCTGAGAGACAAATTCGAGAACATGGGTGCCCAGATGGTCAAGGAAGTGGCTTCTCGCGCTTCTGACGAAGCGGGTGACGGTACTACCACCGCGACGGTTCTGGCCCAGTCTATCGTGACCGAAGGTTTGAAGTCGGTAGCCGCTGGCATGAACCCCATGGATCTCAAGCGTGGTATCGACAAAGCCGTAACCGCCGCCGTGGAAGAAATCCGCAAGCTGGCCAAGCCCTGTGAAGACAGCAAGGCGATTTCTCAGGTGGGCACGATCTCCGCCAACTCCGACACTGATGTGGGCGAGCTGATTGCTAAGGCCATGGAGAAAGTGGGCAAAGAAGGCGTGATCACCGTGGAAGAAGGCTCCAGCCTGGAAAACGAGCTGGACGTGGTTGAAGGTATGCAGTTTGACCGCGGTTATCTGTCTCCGTACTTCATCACCAATCAGGACAACATGAGCGTCGAACAAGACGACCCCTACATCCTGCTGGTCGACAAGAAAATCTCCAATATCCGCGAACTGCTGCCGACACTGGAAGCCGTTGCCAAGGCCAACAAGCCGTTGGTGATTATCGGTGAAGATGTTGAAGGCGAAGCACTGGCGACGCTGGTCGTGAACAACATGCGCGGCATTGTGAAAGTAGCCGCGTGTAAAGCGCCGGGCTTCGGTGACCGTCGCAAAGCCATGTTGCAAGACATTGCTATTCTGACCGGTGGCACCGTGATTTCCGAAGAAGTGGGCCTTGATCTGGAAAATGTGACTCTGGAACACCTGGGCCGCGCCAAGCGCGTCACCATGTCCAAAGAGAACACCGTGATCGTGGACGGCGCTGGCAACAATGCAGACATCGAAGCGCGCGTGAATCAGATTCGCACTCAGATGGAAGATACCTCTTCCGACTATGATCGCGAAAAACTGCAGGAACGTGTAGCCAAGCTGGCCGGTGGTGTTGCCGTGATCAAGGTAGGCGCTGCCACTGAAATCGAAATGAAAGAGAAAAAAGCGCGCGTGGAAGATGCCCTGCACGCTACTCGCGCCGCCGTTGAAGAAGGTGTGGTGCCTGGTGGTGGTACCGCGCTGGTGCGTGCCATTGCCGCCATTGCTGACCTGAAAGGTGACAACGAAGACCAAAACGCTGGTATCGCTATCGCCCGTCGCGCTATGGAAGCTCCACTGCGTCAAATCGTGAGCAACGCGGGTGAAGAAGCCTCCGTAGTGATCGATCAGGTCAAGAAAGGTGAAGGCGCCTTTGGTTACAACGCCGGTACTGGCGAGTTTGGTGACATGTTGGCCATGGGTATTCTGGACCCGGCCAAGGTGACTCGTACTGCTCTGCAGGCCGCCGGTTCCGTCGCTGGCTTGATGATCACCACCGAAGCCATGGTGGCTGATGAGCCTGAAGACGATAAAGCGCCTGCCGCCCCGGACATGGGTGGTATGGGCGGAATGGGTGGCATGGGCGGCATGATGTAAGCCCAGTCGCAGTATGAAGGGCGAGCCAGGGGCTCGCCCTTCGGCTTTGTGTATCTTCAGAAAAAGTAGCAAAATGTAAAAGAAAGTAGCCTGCTCTGTGTGTATCCTAGTGACTGATATACTCATTGGCTCTCGCTATTCAGCCCAAGTGTTTATATTGGGTTTCTTAGATCAGGCTTCTTCATACCAACAGCCAGGGGGAAACTGAAAATCCCGGAACTGGCGATTTCAAGCCGGGCGTTGCACACCGAAGTGCTGCACCGGTTGTGCTAGCATTAAGCACCCTGACAGTGGGTTTAGCCTGCCGTCACCCATCTTTCAACCGTGTTCAGGAGAATGATTATGGCTTTTGAATTACCCAAGTTGCCTTACGCAAAAGACGCGCTGGAACCCCATATCTCCCAGGAAACCCTTGAGTACCACTACGGCAAGCATCACCAGACCTACGTGGACAAATTAAACGCTGCTATTGAAGGCAAGCCGGAAGCGAACAAAAGTCTGGAAGAGATTATCAAAAGCGCCAAAGGGCCTTTGTTCAACAATGCTGCCCAGGTGTGGAACCATACCTTCTACTGGCACTGCCTGAGCCCCAACGGTGGCGGTGAAGCCACGGGTGCAGTGGGCGAGGCGATTCAGTCGGCCTTCGGTTCTTTCGATAAATTCAAAGAAGAGTTCTCCAACAACGCCGCCAACAACTTCGGTTCTGGCTGGACGTGGTTGGTGAAAAAGTCTGACGGCTCCGTCGCGATCGTCAACACCAGCAACGCGGAAACACCGCTGACCGACGAAAGTGTTACCGTACTGCTGACAGTAGACGTGTGGGAGCACGCTTACTATATCGACTACCGCAATGCTCGTCCCAAGTACCTGGACGCATTCTGGAAGCTGGTTAACTGGGATTTCGTCAACGAAAACTTCGCCAAATAAGTCTTCGTTGCACCAGACTGGGCCGCTGCCCGGCCCACAACCCCGTCCGGATGAACGCCGCGGCGGGGTTTTTTCATCCAGTGGAGCGGCGGTTTTCGCTCAGGGCCGGGAGCTGCTCCCTTCTTTTTCAGGGCCAGACCTGCTATAAACTCAGGCACGAAATCCATTGAATTCAGGTGTCTCTATGGACCGAAAAGAACCCACGATTTCCGGCAGCATCAAGCCCGATAAAGACGAAGTCGCGGCACGACAACCCAAAAAGCCCTCGGTGGAGCGCCCCTCGGAAAGTCCCCCCCCGAAAGGGCCGCGCAACGCAGGGCCAACGGGCGGTGGCTCTGGATCGGGCGGTCTTCCGCCTGCTTCTGCCTCCGCTAGCAGCGGTGGTGGTAGCGGGATAGCGATTGGCGCTTTAGTGGTGGCTTTGATCGCCGTCGGCGCCAGCGGTTTTCTGGGGTGGCAATGGTATCAGTCGCAGCAGGCGCTGGCACAAGCGGATGAGCGGCTGGCCAGTCTTGAGCGGCGTATTGATATCACCTCCAATGAGTCCAGTGAGTACGTAGAAGAGATTCAAGAAAAACTTCAATGGGCGGATTCGGAAATTCGCAAGCTGTGGGGCGTCTCCCATGATACTAACCGCAAGCGTATCGCGGCGAATCAGGAGGGCATTGAGTCCTTGCGGGGCGAACTCTCCAGTGTCAAGCAGACCGCGTCTTCAGCCAGTGATGGGTTGAGCAATTTGCGGTCAACGTTCGAGGAAACCCAATCCCAGCTCGCTGGCATCAGTGAAACGGTGGAAGGGCTGGAAGAGGCCGCTGGCTCTCTGCAAGATCAGGCGCGCCGCCTGCAGAACCTGGCAGAAGAGGTGGATCAGCTGAACGACCAAGTGGGGCGGCTCGGCAATTTGGCAAATCGTGTCGGCAGCAATGAAGAGGCCATCAAGGCCATTGATGATTATCGGCGCAGCATCAATAGAGACTTGCTTTCCATCAAAGAACAGCTGTCGTCTTCCGCTCCTTGATAAGCAGTGTCCCGGCCACGCCCGTGGCCGGGTCTTCTTTCCGGTTGCTGTCAAAAGGCCGGATTCCGACGTCCGGCAAGGCGGGGGTGAATCATGTAAAATGGGGGTCTTGATAGCAGGCTGTAGAGAGACAACCATGAGCACCGTGATTCGCCAGAACGACCTGATCGACAGCGTCGCCGATGCGCTGCAATTCATTTCCTACTACCATCCCGTGGATTTTATTCAAGCCGTGCACCGCGCCTATGAGCGCGAAGCCAACCCGGCCGCCAAGGATGCCATGGCGCAAATTCTGATCAACTCCCGGATGTGTGCCACTGGTCATCGCCCGATCTGTCAGGATACCGGTATCGTTACTGTATTTGTGACCGTGGGCATGGAAGTCCAGTGGGAGGCTGACATGAGTTTGACCGACATGGTCAATGAAGGGGTACGCCGCGCCTATAACCACCCGGATAATGTGCTGCGTGCGTCGATTCTGGACGATCCTGACGGGGCTCGAAAAAATACCGGAGACAACACCCCGGCCATTATCCACTACAACATCGTTCCGGGAAGTACCGTGGAGGTGCATGTCGCGGCCAAAGGGGGCGGGAGCGAGGCGAAAACCAAATTTGCCATGTTGAACCCGTCCGACTCGGTGGTGGACTGGGTATTGGACATGGTGCCGAAAATGGGGGCCGGGTGGTGTCCGCCGGGCATGTTGGGGGTTGGTATTGGGGGCACCGCGGAAAAAGCGATGCTGCTGGCCAAGGAAGCGCTGCTGGACCCGGTAGACATTCAGGAACTGCAAGCACAAGGGGCAACCAGTCGCAGCGAGGAGCTGCGCCTCGAATTGTATGAGAAGGTGAATAAACTGGGCATTGGAGCCCAGGGCCTGGGTGGCCTCACTACGGTGCTGGATGTCAAAGTGAAAGACTATCCAACGCATGCGGCGAACAAGGCCGTGGCCATTATTCCCAACTGCGCGGCAACCCGGCACGCGCATTTTACCCTGACCGGCGACGGCCCAGCCTTGCAAACCCCGCCGAATCTGGATGACTGGCCGGACATTGCCTGGGAAGTGGATGATAACGTTCGCCGCGTTAACCTCGACACCGTAACGAAAGAAGATGTGAAATCCTGGCAGCCTGGCGATACGCTGCTGCTGTCTGGCAAGATGTTGACTGGTCGGGATGCTGCCCACAAAAAAATGGTGGATCTGATCGCCAAGGGGGAGAAGTTGCCGGTGGACTTGACTGGTCGCTTTATTTACTACGTTGGCCCGGTGGACCCCGTGCGCGATGAAGTGGTCGGCCCTGCTGGACCCACCACAGCCACGCGCATGGATAAATTTACCCGCACCATGCTGGAAGAGACTGGATTGCTGGGGATGATTGGTAAGGCAGAGCGTGGCCCTGTTGCCATCGAAGCCATACGGGACAATGAATCCGTGTACCTCATGGCCGTAGGTGGTGCTGCCTATTTGGTGTCCCAGGCCATTAAATCGTCGCGGGTTCTGGGTTTTCCCGAGCTGGGGATGGAAGCCATTTATGAGTTTGATGTGAAAGATATGCCGGTCACTGTCGCGGTAGACAGCACTGGCGAATCCGTGCATCAAACGGGACCCAAAGTGTGGCGCGCCAAAATTGAAGAAGAGGCCATAAAGGTCGTTTAAGCGATGAACGCCCTTTAGGCCATTAACATTTTTTAGGCCATTAGCATTTTTTAAGAAAGAGCGGTGGTGTGCGGGCTGTATTGGCGCGTCCCCACCGCTTGTTCCTCCCGCCGAAACACAATCAAATGATCCGCTTCAATGCGGATTCCTACCTCATCGCCGATCGCGTAATCGTGGTGACTGGAAAACGCGGACTGAATCCGGCTGCCGGTCGGGAGTTGCAGGGTGTACAGTGTTGCCGTTCCGGCAAACACCTTGGCGACGACTTCGGCTTTACGATCACTTTTGGGATCGTGCACTACATCATCCGGCCGCAGCAGAATATCTACCGGCGTGTTATCGACCCAGTCGTAACAGCGGTTGCCTTCAATATCGCCCAGCTCCGTGCGTACCGTGTAGCGATTGTGGAGGGAGCCGGATAGAAATACGCCCTGGCCAATGAAATTGGCCACGAACCGCGTGGCTGGCTCGTGGTACAGGTTGAAGGGGGTGTCCCACTGCTGTAATTGGCCACGGTTTAGCACACCAATTCGATCCGCCATGGCGAAAGCTTCCGACTGGTCATGGGTGACCATGATGGCTGTAATGCCGCGCTCTTTGAGAATGGCGCGTACTTCTAATGCCAGGGCTCGTCGCAGTTCCACATCCAGGCTGGAGAAGGGCTCGTCCATTAACAAAAGGCGGGGCTCTGGAGCGAGGGCGCGGGCCAGCGCAATACGCTGTTGCTGGCCACCCGAAAGTTCGTGCGGAAAGCGGTGGCCAAGCGCTTGCAATTGGACCAGTTGTAAAAGCTCGCTGCTGATACGCTCTTTTTCGCGGCTTGAGCGCTCCTTGAGTCCGAAAATCAAATTGTCGCGCACCGACAAGTGCGGGAACAGCGCATAATCCTGAAAGACCATGCCCACGCGCCGACGCTCAGGCGGTAAGCTACTCTTGGCCGAGGCAAGCAGCCGACCATCCAGATGAATGGCGCCGGCGTCGGGTTGCAGAAAACCGGCGATGGCTCTCAGCACCGTGGTCTTGCCACAGCCGCTCGGCCCCAGCAAGCAACAAAGGTCGCCCTCTTCCAAACTGAATGAGAGGTTCTCGACGACACGCTCGCCGTCGTAGCCACAACCGATGCCATCGACGTCCAGTAGCGCGCTCATAAGGATTACCGTGAGTGGTTAAACAAAAACTCGACCAGGGCTTTTTGAGCGTGCAGCCGGTTTTCCGCCTCTTCCCAGATGACGGAGTCGGGCCCATCCAACAGCTCCGCACTGATCTCTTTGCCGCGGTAGGCGGGCAAGCAGTGCATAACCAGAGCGTCTTGATGGGCGTTGCTCATGAGCTCGGCGTTCACCTGATAGCCATCGAACGCGCGCTCGCGGGCTTTCTTTTCGTCCTCCTGGCCCATGGAGGCCCAGGTATCAGTGACCACCAGGTCGCAGTCCTGCACGGCTTCGCGCGGCGAGCGCACCAGCGTTACGCGATCGCGGTTTTCCTCAAGCAGCGCTGAACGGGGCTCAAACCCCTCTGGACAGGCAATGCGCAGTTCAAAGTCCCACTGCCGGGCGGCGTTGATATAGGACTGACACATATTGTTACCGTCGCCGACCCAGGCGACCGTCTTGCCCTGGATGGCGCCCCGGTGCTCCAGAAAAGTCTGCATATCGGCCAGCAATTGGCAGGGGTGATAATCGTCCGTCAGGGCATTGATGACCGGCACTTTGGAGTATTCGGCAAAGCGCTCGACATTACTGTGTTCAAAGGTGCGGATCATGACGGCGTCGACCATGCGGGACAATACCCGCGCGGAATCCTCAATGGGCTCGCCGCGGCCAAGCTGGGTGTCGCGTGGTGAAAGGAACAGCGCGTGGCCGCCCATTTGCGCCATGCCAGCCTCGAAAGACACACGGGTACGCGTGGAGGATTTTTCAAAAATCATCCCCAGTACTTTGTTCTTGAACAGCTCTTCGGACTCGCCGCGGTTCTGGATTGCTTTTAGTTCGATGGCGCGTTTCAACACGCCATTAAGCTCTTCAGGTGTGAGGTCCAACAGCGTCAGAAAATGTCTCGGTTTGGCCATAGGGCAACTCGTTGCTTTTAGAAATTCGGTTTCAGAAATTCGGTTTTAGAAATCAGGAAAACATCTTGATCAGTTTCACGACGCCACTCACCAGTTGTTCGGCTTCGGCATCGGTCAGAACAAAGGGCGGCAGCAGGCGAATGGTATTGCCGGCGGTGACATTGATCAGCAGCGAATGCTCGCGTGCGAGTGCCACCAGATCCGCACAGGGGCGATTAAGCTCTATGCCGATCATCAAACCCTGGCCACGAATGTTTACGACTTTCTCGTCGTTTTTTAAGCGCTCGCGAAACTCATTGATTAACCATTCGCCGAGTTGTCCGGCGCGCTCGATCAGTCCTTCTTCCAGCAAGGTTTCCACCACGGCAATGCCCGCGCGGCAGGCCAGCGGGTTGCCGCCGAACGTGGAGCCGTGGTTGCCGGGCTGGAAAATGTCGGCCGCATGCCCGCGCGCCAGGCAGGCGCCGATGGGCACTCCGTTGCCGAGACCTTTGGCCGTGGTTACCACATCGGGCTTAATACCGTTGTGCTGGAACGCAAAAAAGCGCCCGGTGCGGCCGTTACCAGTCTGGATCTCATCGAGCATCAACAGCCACTGATTCTGGTCACAAATCTCGCGCAATTGATTCAGGTAATCGGGCGCGGGCACGCGCACCCCGCCTTCTCCTTGTACCGGTTCAACCAGAATGGCCACAATATTTGAATGCTGACTGGCGGCTTCGCGCACGGCGTCCGGGTTGTTGTAAGGGACGCGGATAAAGCCTTCGACCAGCGGGGCAAAACCTTCCTGAACTTTTTTGTTGCCGGTGGCACTCAGCGTGGCGAGAGTCCGGCCGTGAAAACTGTTTTCCATCACGATGATGGCCGGGTTTTGTATCCCTTTGTCAGCACCATATTTGCGAGCCAGCTTAATCGCGGCTTCATTGGCTTCAGCGCCGGAATTGGAAAAAAAGGCACGCTCCAGTCCGGACTCCCGGCACAGCAAATCGGCGAGCTGTTTTTGTGCGGGGATGTTGTACAGGTTGGACACATGCAGCAGGGTTCCGGCCTGATCGGCCAGGGCACGGGTAACGGCGGGGTGGGAGTGTCCCAACCCGCAGACAGCAATACCACTGATGGCGTCAATGTAATCCTTGCCCTGATCATCCCACACACGACTGCCTTCACCCCGAACCAGTGTCAGGGTGCGTGTGCCGTAGGTGTTCATCAGTGTGCTCATTTTTCGTTCTCTCATGTAACCATCCAAAAAACCAGCCGTAGCCCGTTGGAAAACAGGCTTATCGATCTCGTGAGGACGGGGATCAATCAAGACAGCTGGAAGGCCATAGCTCGCCCGCTTAATGGTCGGGCAAGAAACAGCAAAAGAGCAATACTATAGCCATTTCCGGGCGTTGGCAAATGCGTGCAGACTGCGTTTCAAGGGGGTGAGCCTGGTCTCTGAAGGTGTTTCTCCGGGGCTGTTTCGGGGATGTAGAGTACCGGGATAAGCGGGTATCATGAAGGGTAGGTTGTGGGGCCGGAAGCGCCGCAGTCACATACTCAATAGCAAAGGCGATTGTTGATGTTCAAAGCTTATCCCCGACGCACGATAACCCTCCGTTCTACGCCGTCCCGCTCTACGCCCACCCTTTCGGCGACCGCTCTGGTATCGGCGGTGTGCCTTGCATCAGAAGTGCAGTCGCAAGGACTGGAAACGCTGGTGGTTCGAGGTGATCAGGAGCGGGTAGAAGCACCCCTGCCGGGGGAGAGCACCTTGTCTATGGAGGCGCAACAGGTTGGCATGCGCATCGATAGCGGTGAGCTGCTGCAGGGGCTTGCCGGTGTCCAGGCGGACAGCCGTTCCAACTACGCGCAGGACACTCGCGTGACGCTGCGCGGGTTTGGTGCCCGCTCGGCGTTTGGCGTTCGCGGTATTGACCTGCAACTGGATGGCATTCCTCTGAGTACACCGGACGGCCAGGGGCAGTTGTCCAGCCTGCCAGTGGAGGAGGTAGCGAATATACAGATCGTAAAAGGGCCTCTGGCGGCGCTTTACGGTAATGGCGCGGGCGGGGTTATCCGTTTTAACTCCCGGGCGCCGGAGCGTAATCGTGTAACGACCTCAATAATGGCCGGTGAAGGCGATCGTCAGCGGCAGGCGCTCACCGGGGAGTGGCGGGAGGGCGCCTGGGGGCTTCGCCTTCAAGGGTCGCACTTTGAGACGGAT
This sequence comes from Marinimicrobium sp. ARAG 43.8, assembly GCF_050113635.1. Classification (NCBI taxonomy): domain Bacteria; kingdom Pseudomonadati; phylum Pseudomonadota; class Gammaproteobacteria; order Cellvibrionales; family Cellvibrionaceae; genus Marinimicrobium; species Marinimicrobium sp. ARAG 43.8. The sequence goes on along the minus strand of NZ_JBNJLT010000001.1, from coordinate 389,302 downwards.
GGGGAGCGACCTCACTCCCGCGCCGAACGCCGCAATGGAGGGGCCAGACTTTACCATCAGTCCTCTGGTGGCGTGGAGACGGTGGTGCGGCTGGATATGAGCCACGATCCGTTGCTACAGGACCCGCTGGGGCTGTCGCCCGAGCAGTGGCGTGAAGACCCAAAGGCGGGTAATGATCGGGCCGACACGTTCGATACCCGCAAACGCATTCGCCATCGCCAGGCGTCGGTGACCTTGCGCCAGCCCCAGGGAGAACACCGCTGGCAGGCCGCGTTTTGGCGGGGGCAGCGGGAAGTGGATCAATGGCTGGCGTTTCCGGGCAGTGACATTACCAGTTCCGGCGCGGTGATTGATCTGACCCGGGATTTTATGGGAGGGCGCGCCAGTTATACCCGCGACCTGTCGTTGCTGGGCAGTCCTCTGGAAACGACGTTTGGGGTCGGCGTCGAGCGTATGGAAGATCGTCGACTGGGCTATGTGAACGATTCTGGCGTGGCGGGGGAGCGGCGCCGGGACGAGCTGGGCACGGTGGACAGCCGCGATGTCTTCGTCATTGGCATCTGGGAGCCGGCGTCTGACTGGGAAGTCACGGGGGGGCTGCGCTACAGTGACCTCTCGTTTTCCGTAGATGACGCATTTATCGTGCCCGCCGAGGGGGATCAGCCCGCCAATCCGGACGACAGCGGCGGGCGGGACGACGCTTTCGTATCGGCTGCGCTCGGGGCCTCCTATCGGATAAACGATCAGTGGCAATGGTTCGCCAGTGCTGGCCGTGGCTACGAAACTCCTACCTTGACCGAAATGGCTTATCGCAATGAAGGCACTGGCCTCAACACCGCCCTGGAGCCGGCTGAAAACCGGCAGTGGGAGACGGGGCTGCGCTGGGGAGATTCGTTGGTGCCGCTGTTGGAACTGAGTGTGTTTCAGGTGGACAGTGACGATGAACTGGTTGTGGACCGCTCGGTGGGCGGGCGCACGACCTATCGCAATGCCGCCGGTACGGAGCGTCGGGGTATTGAGGCCAGCGGCCGCAAGGCACTGGCGCCCGGGTTGTGGGCGCGGTTCAGTGCGACCTATCTGGATGCGACGTACGCTAGCGGGCCGTGGTCGGGCAATCAGTTGCCGGGCATTGCCGATACTCAGCTATACGGACAGCTCCGCTGGGAGCCCTGGCAGGATGAAAGCCTGGGCGTGGCGTTGGTGGGTCGCTATCGCAGCGAGGTGGCCACGGGCGACGACAATGCGGTCTTTGCCCCTGCGGCCACGACCTGGGATTTGAGCGTCGATTCTGAACACGCCTGGAGAAGCTGGCGCCTGGCTGGCTGGGTGAAACTGGAAAATGTGGCGGATGAAGCCTATGTGGGGTCTGTCATCGTGAATCAGGATAATGGTCGTTCTTTTGAGCCAGCGCCGGGACGGCAAGTCAGCGCCAGCGTCAGCCTTGAGTACCAGTGGTGATATGACCATGCGACGCCCTGCTGAGTTGTCGGACCTTCCTGAACTCCCCTTAAGCCGGTACCGCAGGGAGTTTTTGGAGGCGCTCGGTCAAGGGCCGTTGTTGCTGGAAGCCGAGCCCGGCGCTGGGAAGTCGACACTGGCGCCCCTGTGGGCGTTCGCGGCGGCGAATGGCCGACAGGTCTGGCTTATACAACCCCGCATTCTCGCCGTGCGTGGCGTGGCGCGCCGATTGGCAGATTTGGTGGGCGACGAGCTTGGCCAAACGGTCGGGTACCAGGTGCCTTTCGAGCGCAAGCTCTCCCAGGAAACGCGACTACTGGTTATGACTCCCGGTATCTTGCTCCAACGGCTGCTCGCCGATCCGGAACTTGCAGGCGTGACAACCGTGCTGCTGGATGAAGTGCACGAACGGGCTGTGGATCAGGATGTCGCCTGGGCCTTTCTGCAGGAGGTCGCGTTTCTGCGGGAAGACCTGTCGTTGGTATTGATGTCGGCTACGCCAGACCCCGCGTTGCAAGCGCAGGTGCCGCAACGGTTGTTCGCGCCGGGTCGATGCTTTCCTGTGGCGGTATCCTACCGAGCACCGGGAGACGCACGCGGGCATCGGCAGCCGTTGGAGGCACAGGTGGCGTCTGCGCTCACCTCGATTGCGGACTGGGAGCGTCGTACCACTCTGGTGTTCCTGCCTGGCTGGCGAGCCATTGAGGAGTGTGCGCAGCACATCGAACGTTTGCGGTCTGCAGGTGGCCCGGCGGTGGTTCGTCTGCACAGCCGGGTCTCAGAGAGTGATCAGCGTCGAGCGTTGGACCCGGCCACTGGCCCGAGAGTGATTTTGGCCACGAACATTGCGGAAACCTCATTGACTATCGCCGATGTGACGCTGGTGATTGACTCGGGGTTGGCTCGACGGGCGGTCTACGAGCAGCGCACCGGTGTGACTCGCCTGCAGACACGGCGTATCAGCCTGGCCAGTGCCGAGCAGCGCCGCGGTCGGGCAGGGCGGGTTTCGGCCGGGGAATGTATTCGGCTCTGGCCTCGGGAGGAGGCGCTGGCCGCCGTGGATCTGCCGGAGATCCGTGGAACGGATCTGTTGCCCTTGGCTCTGCGCCTCGCCCATTGGGGCTCGCCGGTCGAGGATTTACCATGGCTGGAGGCCCCTAACAGGCTCGCGCTGAGTGGCGCACGCGCACAGCTGCAAACCTGGAATTTACTGGATGATAAGGGGGGCATCACCGCCAACGGCCAACAGGTGGCCGCTTTTGGCACTCACCCGCGTCTGGCCGTACTGTTGCAAACGGGGGTCGAGGCCGATGGTTTACCGGAATCGCTGCTTCTGCTGGCTCTGGCATTGCACTTCGAGGCACTGGACAACTCGGCGGAGGACTGGCTGGCTCTGGCGCAGTCCGAACGGCGGCGAAATCCTTTCTGGCAGCGTCAGGCCGATCGCTGGCTCAAAGTGCTGGGTTGCACAGAGAAACACGGCGCGGCGATTCCGGACGAGGCGTTGCAGCTGGCGTTCCGGGACCGAATTGGCCATCGCCAGGAGTCTGGTCGTTATCGCCTTAACAGTGGTATCAGCGTTGAACCCGATAACACTCTCCATAGTGAGTGGGCCGTCTTCCCGGTTATCGCTTCTCGCGGGAAAGGGCACAGTGGTCTGGGCTGGGCGCTGAGTCTCGCCGATAGCGACCTGCGGGACCTTAGCCAGCGGGAGGAAACACTGAAGTACACCGGGAAGCAGGGGCGGTGCTGGCAGAAAGTCACGCAATGGAGAATGGGGGGCTCGGTTACTGACGAAACCTGTGAACGTATTCAGGGGGAGCGGTTGGTGACCGCTTTATTGAATGATATACGCGCGAGGCCGCTGGTCGCTGCTTACCCTTGGCCGGAAAGTGCCATAACGCTGTGGCGTCGGGCCAGGCTCGCCGTGCAGGAATCGCTGGTGTCCTTGCCGGATGTCAGCGAAGCCGCACTACAGGCATCATTGTCGATGTGGTTGGCGCCGTTTATCAATGACTCAGCCCGTGCGGATGCTCTGCCCTGGGAAGAGGGGCTGCGGTTTTATCTGGGGTTCGAGGGAGTCCGTTCTCTGGACACGCAATTGCCGGAGCATGTAGTGCTGCCGAGTGGGCGAACTGCTCCGGTCGAGTATCCGAAAGAGGGGTGGCCCTGTGTTGGCGGCAAGCTGCAGGAGTTTTTCGGGTGTGAGCAGTTTGCGATGGCCGGCGGACGGGTTCCGGTGCGTTTACAACTGCTCTCACCCAATGGCAGCCCTTTGGCGGTGACGGGAGATCTTGCCTCGTTTTGGCGAGGTGCCTATCCCGAGGTGCGCAAAGAGATGCGCGGTCGCTATCCAAAGCATCCCTGGCCCGAGGACCCACTGACGCATGCACCAACGCGTTCGACCAAGCGGCACCTGGCGAGTGGTCGCTGACTGGTTTCCGGCGAGCCCCTGCGTTAAAATACCAATACTTGACTTGTCCACTCGGTTTTTCCGGTGGGTGAGGCTCTTTATCTTCTTATCTAAACAGAGGTCAGTCAGTCCTATGGACGATGTACAGGCAACCATTAAGCAGCAGATTGAGGAAAACCCGGTCATTCTTTTCATGAAAGGGTCACCCAATGCGCCGCAGTGCGGCTTTTCACAGCGCACCTCCCAGGCGGTCATGGCCTGTGGCCAGCGATTTGCCTACGTAGACGTGCTGGCGAATCCTGAAATCCGCTCTGGCCTGCCGCTGTACGGCAACTGGCCAACCTTCCCGCAGCTGTGGGTTAACGGTGAACTGGTTGGCGGCTGCGATATTGTTATGGAAATGTATGAGAGCGGTGAACTCAAGCCGTTGCTGGAAGGTGCGGCGGTTAAGGAATAAGAAGTTTTCTTGCGCTCGGCCTAGAGCAAGAACAGGTAAATCAGCAAAATGCCCAGCAGTGCCACACCGCTCAGGGCAATCAGCCCCAGGCCCAACTTCTGGTAAAAACGGTCGCGCCGTTGCTGTTGTTGGGTCTGTTGGCTGAGGTCGTTCACCTGCCACACCAAATCCCGGGAACGTTGCAGCTTGGCCCGGGCGTCCGTGAGTACCTGAATATCCCGGTCAATGACCGCCACAGCGCCGCTGTCCTGCTCCACCCGTTGACGGGCGGCGCGAAGGTTGGCCAGTTGCTGTTCAAGGTGCAACAGCTTATCGTCAATGTTGGCGGAAACCTCATTAATTTTCATGGCGGTGATCGTGTTTGTTCCCGGAAGCGAAAGTAAACGGTAGTGAAAAGACAAAGTACTACCTTAGCAGATTCAGACGCGGGGCGTCTGTTGTATACTCTTTGAAAAGAGAGATGGTTTGAAAAGAAAAGGCTTAGGAAGTAGTGATACGCCATAGAAAGTAGCGACACGCCACTGTCAAATGGGCTGTGTTATTGTGCCATCATCCGCTGGGCCACTGTAAGGAGAATGATTCATGCTGAGAATGTTTAATATCCGGGGCGCTACCTTGCGCGACCAGCCCGTGGATGAAAACAACCTCAAGGCGGCACTCGATAGTGCGGTGTGGATCGATGCCCATGAACCCTCCGAAGAGGAGCGAGAACTGCTCAATACATTTCTCAGAGCGGAGTTGCCCGAGTCTGATGATGTAGAAGAAATTGAGTTTTCTGCCCGGTATTTCCAGGACGGCGCGGGGTTGCACGTGCACTCCCTGTTCCTGTCACCAGCAGGGGATGGGCGTCACAGCACAGTGACGGTGGCGTTCATTTTGCAGGACAAACGCTTAATCACCCTGCGGGATGGCGATCTGGCAGACTTCCGGTTACTGCGTATGCGGGCTCGTCGAGGGCAGGTACAGGCCAGCTCTCCCCAGGACTTGCTGATCACCATGTTCGAGCAGAAAGTGGAGAACCTTGCCGACGTGCTGGAGGATATCCACCGCAAGCTCGAAGACGTGAGTCATCTGGTCCTCGAGGATGATGATGCCGAGCTTGAGGATGCGATCGATAAGCTGGCCAAGCTCGAAGACAGCAACGGTAAGATCCGGCTGTCGTTGATGGATACCCAGCGGTCTATTTCTTTTCTGCAGCGTCATTTGCGCGAGCACTTCGAATTGCAGGAAACCGCTCGGGAAATCAAACGAGATGTCGACACGCTGATGTCTCACACCGCGTTCCTGTTTGACAAGATCAACTTCCTCATGGACTCCACTCAGGGGTTTATCAATATTGAGCAAAGCCAGATTATCAAAACCTTTTCCATTGCCGCCGTGGTGTTTTTGCCGCCGACTGTGGTGGCCAGTATTTACGGCATGAACTTCGAGCTTATGCCGGAGCTGAATTGGAAGTTTGGCTATATCTGGGCACTGGTGATTATGGTTATGTCGGGCATTGCGCCCTATCTGTACTTTAAGCACAAAGACTGGCTGTAGCCGACGGGTTAAAGCCGCGGGCCTGTAAGTTGCCGGTTAGGCGCAAAGCCCCGGTACTGCTGGTAGTTGCCGGGTAAACCTTTTGTTCTGAAAGAATTGGAGAAACCATTTTGTTTGAAGCCGTACTGTTCGACTGTGATGGAGTGTTGGTCGACTCCGAAATTCTTGCCACTCGTGCCCTGCATCGCTCTATACAAAGCCTGGGTATGAACGATTCCGAACAAGAAGTAGCGGAAACCTTCACCGGTCACAGTTGGCCGGATTGCGTGCGCATGATCGAGGAGCGCCTCGGCAAGCCGATTCCAGACTTACAACAGTTTATGGACGACAACCGCCAGTTCTCAGAGCAGCTTATGCGCACGGAGCTTAAAACCATGCCCGGTATTGAGCGCGTGTTAAGCAACTTGACGCTTCCCTATGCGTTGGTGACCAACTCGCGTACGTTTGAGCTCACGCTCAAGCTGGGCGTGGCGGGCCTGGATCGCTTCTTTCCGGAAGACCGGCGTATTGACTGCCAGAAGTTTGATGTCGCTAAGCCAGATCCCGCGATTTACCGAAAGGCTGCCGAGTACCTGGGTGTCGATATCACCCGCTGTCTGGTGGTTGAAGACAGCGTGCCGGGGTTGACGGCGGCCACCTCAGCCGGGGCAACCGTATGGGCTTACCGCCCGCACGCTAGCGACACACAGTTGCGTGAATTCGGTGTGCAGCGTGTCTTCCACGATTGGGCGGAGTTTGAGTTGCCGACAGCCTGAGCCCGCTCAGCGGGAAAAGGCATCGTTGGCCAGCGTGTCACGCAGCAGGCGAAACAGTTTGCGGCTCGCGGTAGGCGGCTTGCTCTGCGAGGCTTCCTTTTGCGCCTGGCGAACGAGCTGCCGAAGCTGTTGAATTTCGGTGACGGGGTAAGCGTCGATGAATGCCTGCACGGCTGATGGATCGTCCAGCAGTCGATCCCGCCATTGCTCGGCTTCATGGTGTAGTTGCACGTTGGCCCGGCTCTGATGATTGAACTGGTCCATCACGGCCTGAATGCCTTCATGATCCGCGTTCCGCATCAGCTTACCGATAAACTGCAATTGCCGGCGCCTGGCTTCCCGGTGTTTCAGGCGCTGTAACTCTCGTAATGCCTCCAGCAGCTTGGGCTCCAGTGGCATTCGCGCCAACTGATCATTATTCAGTTCTGATAATTGCTGGCCCAACGTCTGTAGCGCGTGCATATCTTTTTTGCGCTGGGTTTTACTTTTGAAGTCGTGCTCGGCGTCAAACTCGCCGTCATTCACATCATTGGCATTCATAGCGGGCTTTCTGCCTGTCGTCTCTGAAAAAATTAAGGGAGTAGCCCCTGGTTGGGCTGGTTCCAGTGGCGCTGACGGTCGTTCTCTGGTAACGGGGTTTGCCATTGACTGCCGTGCTCCCCGTGACGCCCGGTTGCACTGGCGTTCAAGCTGGCACACCAATGAATACCCGTAGCCATGGCCTGTGAGGGGGGGCAAGGCGTCGATGTAGGGCTGTATATTGGTGCGGTCGAGCAGGAGCGCGGTGACCAGTGCTGCTCTAGGGCGGACCGCCGGATTTCCGGCACGACCGCGCTCGCCCCATCGAACGATGTAATCTTCACAGTATACCGATTCTTGTTCGGGGCGGTCGGTAAAAGCCACCTCCCGGGTGATGCCGAAATGATATTGCATCATCACTTCTTCGAACATCATGGCGGTATCTTCGAAAAATAACTGTCGGCTGGCCGACGTGACGTAGGCGTAATCATCGGAGGCGGCATCGGAGGCGAACTCCAGGCCGACCTCTTGAGCCGTTAATGCTTTTTCGCTCTCGCTGGCAGGGCGCCCCTGATAGGCGACTTCAGCCAGGTCCATCATAAGCTCGGAGTTCAACCGGTAGGTGCTGTGCAGATGCGCGGAGACATTCTCGTCCTGGAGTTGTGTGGCTGCTTCAGGTAAGCGCCAGTCGGGGTTCAAGTTTGTTTGAGCCGATGGCGGAATGTAATCATTGGCGTGGGCCAGCTCGTGGAACAGCAGGGAAGCCATCGGGGCGAGAATGGAGGATAGTGGACGATCGCTGCCGGGGCCGCTGAGCGATGGATTGCTCCAGGCGTAGTTACCGTTGCGCACGAAACGTGCAAGGCTGTCGAAGCTGAGTTCGGCGTTAAAGTCGCTGCGGTAATCCGGTTCGCGCGATATGGTATTGCGCTCCTCAATGGTCAGCCAGAGGCTGGCCGGATCGAGATAGATGGCGCCGGTGCTCAGCCAGTAGTAGGAAGGGCGAATATCCGAGCCAATGACGACAGCCGTGACGCCACCGAACAGCTGCAGGAGATCGTTCGGCAGCTGCCGAAGCGTTTGCTCGAAGCGCAGGGCCATCCAGTCGTGGCTGACTAAGGTGCGCTCGAGAACATCGTTCACGGTGAGGGCGGCGCCACTTTGCCCCAGCAGAGGGAGTTGTTCGAGGGTGCATTCGTTGAAGGTGTTGTTGCCCTCGCGGTCGTACGGCCTGGCGCAGCCGGCCAGCACGTCGGCGTAGGGCGCCCCCGGCCTCGCCGGTCGCAGGGAGTCGTCAGTGGCCGGAGGGGGGTCAAGGCGTCCCACAGGATCACCACCACCGCCACTACCTCCACAGGCGGATAGTAGTAGCGTGAATGCGATCAGGAAACAGAGTAAAGGGTGCGTCACGGGGGCCTCCCGGATATCCGGTGGTGGTTTATTGGATTTTATTATTCGCCTTCCTCGAAGCGGTCCTCAATCAGGGCGCAAATGGCGGCAAGGGCAGCTTCCGCATCGTGCCCATCGGCTTCGAGTTCCAGTTCGGTGCCACACGCGGCGGCCAGTAACATCAGGGACATGACGCTTTTACCGTCTACCCATGGGCCACACCCCAGGCACCGTGCTTTGATGTGGCTCTCAAATTGACCGGCGGCGGTGGCCAGCTTGGCCGCTGCCCTTGCATGCAGGCCTTTTTGATTGGTCAATGTGATGACGGTCGATGGCATGGCTCAATGAGATTCCGCTGTGCTGAGTTCCCGGTGGCGGACCAGGACGTTGTCATAGAGCCGGGTAAAGTGTTTCTGCAGTCGTTCCGCCAGATAGACGGAGCGGTGCTGGCCGCCGGTACAGCCAACGGCAATGGTGATGTAGCTACGGCTGTTGGCGTGGTAATGGGGCAGCCACCGTGTCAGAAACTGTTCAATATCGTGATACATCGCCTGCACTTTCTCTTCGCCATCCAGAAAGGCAACCACGTCGGCATCCTGCCCGGTTTGCGGGCGGAGATTGGGCTTCCAGTGCGGGTTGGGCAGGCAGCGGGCGTCGAACACCAGATCGGCGTTGGCGGGCACACCATGCTTGAAGCCAAAGGACTCGAACTGAATGGCCATGGAAGCATCGTGGCGACCGACGACCCGGTCTTTGACCAGATCCCTGAGTTCGTGCAGGTTGAGGTGGCTGGTGTCCAGCACTTGGTCCGCCGTGTCCCGAATGGGCTCCAGTAGCTTTTGTTCCTCGCGGATGGCTTCGTGCAGGTTGGTGTCCCGGCTGCTCAGCGGGTGTTTACGCCGGGTTTCGCTAAAGCGCTGCATGAGCACCGGCACGCCCGTATCCAGAAAGAGCACGTGAATGGGAATGTGTGCCTCTTTCAGGGTATTGATCATCTCAGGGAAAATATTCAGATCCTGCCAGGCGTTGCGGACATCAATCCCAATGGCGAACTTCTGATCGTCGGACTCTCTGTGTACCTGAGTCTGGGCGACCAGTGCCGGCAGCAGACTGACGGGCAGGTTGTCGATGCAGTTGTAGCCGACGTCCTCCAGCACATGCAAAGCCGTGCTTTTACCGGAGCCGGACAGGCCACTGACGATGATCAATTGCATAACGCTGGCGTTCCTGAAAGCCGGTGTCCAACACCGGACCGGTTGGGGCTCAGGTGGCGGCCACCTCGTTGGTGGCGGCTTGATAAAGAGCCTCGTTGCCGTCGGCTTCGCGCAGCCGGGTCCGAAAATCCGCTTCGTTCAGCAGGCTGGCCAGCGACGCGAGTGTCTGCAGGTGCTCCCCGTGGGCGTTTTCGGGTACGAGCATAGCGAATAGAACGTCCACGGGCTCGGAATCAATGGCATCGAAGTTAATGGGTTCTTTGAGCGTGATCAGCGCGCCGATGGTTCGGTCGCAGTGGCTTACCCGACAGTGTGGGATGGCAATGCCGTGGCCAATGCCGGTGGAACCAAGTCTTTCGCGAGCCACTAGTCGTCGGAAAAGATCGTCGGCATCAATGGCGGGCACATCCTCTGCAATCGTGTTGGCGAGGATTTCCAGGGCGCGTTTTTTGCTGACCCCCTCAATACCGCACAGTGTGCGGGATGGGCTGAGAATGGTTTTGATATCCATAGAACTAGCGATGGCTGAATCACTTCTCGTTGTGTTGGATCAAATGGCAAGCAAGCTTGTCCACCCAGGGCGGCGCAGTTCGGCGATGGGCCGCTGTTTCGCAGCTGTAAGCATAGCAGTGCGAGCCCTGTGGCGTCACCCTGCTGTTGCCGGCTTTAGGCTGGGCCCAGTGATTTGCGCTCGTTCGATGGCGGAATGCCAAGTGACTCACGGTATTTGGCAATGGTGCGCCGGGCCACTTTAATGCCCTGATCAGCCAGCAGCGCCGTAATTTTACTGTCGCTCAACGGTTTCTGGGGGGCTTCCGAGGCGACGAGTTTCCTGATGATCGCCCGTATGGCGGTGGAGGAACATTCGCCACCGGACTCGGTGCTCACGTGACTGGAGAAAAAATATTTTAACTCGAAGATGCCCTGGGGCGTGTGCATGTACTTTTGGGTGGTCACCCGGGAAATGGTGGACTCGTGCATGTCTACCAGTTCTGCGATGTCATGCAGTACCAGAGGGCGCATGGCTTCGGCGCCGCTTTCCAGAAAGCCGCGCTGCTTTTCCACAATGCAACTGGCGACTTTCAGGAGCGTCTCATTGCGGCTTTGCAGGCTTTTCAGGAACCAGCGGGCTTCCTGAAGGTTGTCTTTCAAAAAGGTATTGTCGGTGCTGGAGTCGGCGCGCTTGACCATGGAGGCGTAGTCGGTATTAATTCGCAGGCGCGGCGCGATATCCGGATTCAGTTCTACCATCCAACGACCTTCGCGCTTTTCCACGAAGACATCGGGCACCACGTACTCTACCTCTCCGCTGGCAATTTGATCGCCCGGACGAGGGTTCAGGCTCTGAATCAAGGCAATGGTATCGCGGAGTTCATGCTCTTTCAGTCGGGTGCGCCGCATCAACTGGCGATAATCGCGGCCGCCAAGCTGGGGGAGGTATTGGCGGACAATGGTCTTGGCGGCTTCAAGGTGCGGTGTGCTTTTGTCAAATTGCTGCAATTGCACCAGCAGGCATTCCGACAGGTTCTGGCTGGCGACCCCACAGGGGTCAAATTGCTGCAACCGGTGTTGCACGGCAACGAGCTCATCAAACTCCAGCTCGTCCCAGTCTTCCTTCAGGCCTTCGTAGATTTCGTCGAGGCTGGTGGAGAGCATGCCGCTTGGCTCCACTGCATCAATGAGCGTGAGGGCAATGACCCGGTCCCGGTCCGACATGGGGGTCAGGTTTAACTGCCACATCAAATGATCGTAGAGCGAGTCTGTGGTACCGCGGCGGCTGTCGTAATCGCTGTGGTCGTCGCCCTCGTAGTTGCTGGCGCTGGTGGGGGCGGATTGGTAAACGTCGTCCCAGCTGGTATCCACTGGGAGATCGTTGGGTATTTCGTCGCTCCATTCGCTATCCGTTGGCGGACTGTCGTTCCCCTCATCGGTGGCGCTGACAGTGCGTTCGGTCCCATCGGCGTCGTCTCGCCCGGCGCGGGCGTCCGACTCGCGGTCATCATTGCTCTTCTGTTCGGCGCTGTCCTCGTGGCCTCCGTCGTGGTTTTCCTCGACTTCCAGCATGGGGTTGGAGTCGAGCGCCTCCTGGATCTCTTGTTGTAGATCCAGCGTGGACAGCTGCAGCAGGCGAATGGCCTGTTGCAGCTGGGGCGTCATGGTCAGTTGTTGGCCGAGTTTGAGCTGTAAGGATTGTTTCATGGGTATGCTGCTTGAAACCCCGGTTGACGCGAAATGGTCAGGTTTTTCCAGAGTTTAGTCAGCTCAAAGCCGCGAAGCAATAACCTCAGGGTGTTTTTAAGCAATCTTTGTGCCTGAGGCGCATAAAGTCGGCTTTGTCAAGCGGCTGGGATGGCCATAAGCCGGTGAATATGGGTGTCAACTCACAGGGTAAAGTGTTCCCCGAGGTACACTTCCCGCACTTTATCATTGGCCAGAACGGTCTGCGGGTCGCCCTCGGAAATAATATGGCCTTCGCTGACAATATAGGCTTTCTCGCAGATATCGAGGGTTTCACGAACATTGTGGTCGGTGATTAAAACCCCGATACCCCGATCTCTCAAGTGCCGGACAATCTGCTTGATATCGGTCACGGAAATCGGGTCAACGCCCGCAAAGGGTTCATCCAGCAGGATAAATTGCGGTTCCGTGGCCAGTGCGCGCGCAATTTCCACCCTCCGGCGCTCCCCGCCGGAGAGGGACATCCCCAGGCTGTCCTTGATATGGGTGATGTGGAACTCCTGCAGCAGGGACTCGAGCTTGGACAGCCGCTGCTTGCGATTGAGCTCCCGGCGGGTTTCCAGAATGGCCATAATGTTGTCGGCGACGGTCAGCTTGCGAAATACCGATGCCTCTTGAGGTAAGTAGCCAATACCCGCCCGCGCCCGGCCATGGATCGGCAGGTGTGTGATATCGCGTTCATCGATTAACACGCGACCACGGTTGGCCGCCACCAGGCCGGCAATCATATAAAAACACGTGGTCTTGCCAGCGCCGTTCGGTCCCAGGAGGCCGACGATTTGGCCAGTAGTGACCGATAGGGAGACGTCGAGCACGACTTTGCGGGTTTTGTAGCTTTTGGCCAGGTTCAGGGCGTGCAGGCTGGGCATGGCTCAATCCTGTGGCGATGATTGATTCTGTGGAGGCAGCACCATCTCGATGCGCGGGCGGTCAGACTCGGAGTCTCCCTCGGCGTTCAGTAATTCGGTGGCCATGTTGTAATCGATGCGATTGCCGCTCATGGTCGCCGTTCCCTGTTCCAGCCAGGCATTGGTGATCAGCTTGAGCTGTTCCTCGCTGACGTGGTAATCAATGGTGTTGGCTTCGGCCGCGATGGGGGCATCGCCCGCTTCAGGTTGTTGCTCGAAATAGGCGGGACCGCCTTCGGCCACCACGCGCTGCACCTGATTGGTGGTGTCGGTATGTACGGTCAGTTTCTCGGCGCGAATTTTCAGGCTGCCCTGGCGTAGACGTACGTCGCCTTCATAGATCATTAACCCCTTTTGCCCGTCGCGCTGCGCGCGATTGGATTCGATGTGAATGGGCTGGTTCTGGTCATCGGGCAATGCCTGAGCGAACGGTGTCGCCAGCAGTGATATGGCCGTCACTGACAGCAGTGGCAGAAGTTTGAGGTTGGATAACGCTGCGTAGGCTCGTCTCGCCCACGCCTGGGAATCAGTTCGAGTTGGGCGGTTCATGGATGCCTCGCACCTCCGATAGCAGTTCAATAATGTCGTTGCCGAGGTCGGCCTGCATGCCCACCGCCTCCTGGCGTCCTCGAGGGGAGCGCATATTAACAGTTTTGTCGGTTTCGGCGTATTGTCGGTTTGGCTCAATCAGTAACTCAGGGGTATTAAGCTCTGTGGTGCCCGCTTGCGCCTGCTGCCAGAGGTGGACTTCACCCGTTAGACGAATTTTGTCACCTGTGGCATCACTGCGTCCAAGGTTGGCGTTCAGGTTCCATGGCTGAGGCGATTCCCCGTGCAGCGTCAGCCTGGGGGTGAGAAAGAGCGAATAGTCCTGGGGGCTGGCCTGGCCAGGGATTCGTTGGAAATGGTCCACCCGGGCGCTGAGCAAATGGTAATGCAGCTGGCCCTCGGTATCGTAACGGTGAGTGTTCGCGCGGATGATATAGGCCTGTGGATAGTGGGCACGTGTTTCCTCTGGCGCCGGGTCGCGCATCAGGTCTTTGGGGGAGTAGTCCCAGAGCGCGGCCAGTGCCACTAGCAAAAATAAACCGATCCAGGTACGGGGCTTTCTCCACATGTCACTCCACATATCAGGATTCCCCGTGGTGGCGGGTGGCCGCATCCGGTGCCAGGTAAGCCGAGAGGAGCTGATCGTACTCGTGGCGAGCCTTGAGAATAGCATCGCAGGCTTCGCGTACGGCACCTTCACCGCCTCGGTTTTTGCTCTGCCAGTGGGCGCGTGAGGCGACGTCGGGGTGGGCGTTGGCCGGAGTCAATGCCAGGCCGACGCGGGTCATAATGGTCAGGTCGGGCCAGTCGTCGCCCATAAAGCCGATATTGTCCAGCGGTATGGCGGGTTCGGAGGACGATTGGCCCGGCGTTGACTGCCACTCGCAGAGCGCCTCCCACTTGTCCTCCCGCCCTTGGATGATGGGATCCAGCCCCAGTGCGCGGGCGCGGCGCACGACCAGATTGGTTTGGCGGCCACTGATCAGCCCGACACGTATTCCAGCGCGCTGCAGTAATTTAATGCCCAGCCCATCCAGAACGCTGAAAGCCTTGCTCTCCTGGCCGTCTTCGCTGAAATACAGACGGCCATCGGTCATTACCCCGTCTACGTCAAGCAATAACAGTGACAGGCGCTTTGCACGTTCGGCAAAGGTGGAATCAGGCGTGTTGAGCATGGGGGCCATGGGCTGTCCGTTGTCGGTTTGGTGTCATTGGTGGTCTGCCGGATGAATGCTTAAAAGATGCCGGCGCGCAGAATATCATGCATATGTACGACTCCCAGGGGGCGGCTTTGTTCGTCACTGACGATCAGTGCCGTGATTTTGTTGTCTTCCATGATTTTGAGGGCTTCTGCCGCCAGGGTTTGGGCATCGATGGTTTTTGGGCGCGGGCTCATCAGATCCCCGATGATGGCCCCTGTGAGTTCGGAGCCCCGGTCAATGCTGCGGCGCAGATCACCGTCGGTATAAATGCCTTGCAGTTGATCCTGCTCGTTCACTACCGTCGTCATACCGAAGCCTTTGCGGGTCATTTCCAGCAACGCGTCGGAGAGACTGGTGCCGGGCGTGACGCGGGGAATCGCATCGCCGCGGTGCATAATGTCCTGTACGCGCAACAACAGCTTGCGGCCCAGAGTCCCGCCGGGGTGAGAAAAAGCGAAATCCTCGGCGGTGAACCCCCGGGCTTCCAGCAAGGCAATGGCCAGTGCGTCGCCAACCACGAGAGTGGCGGTGGTGCTGGCCGTGGGAGCCAGGGCGAGCGGGCAGGCCTCGGTGGCCACACTAATATCCAGGTCCACCGCCGCCTCCTGGGCGAGCGCGGAGTGGGGCGCGCCGGTCATGCTGATAATCGGCACACCAAGACGTTTGAGCAGGGGCAGCAAGGTAATGATTTCGTCGGAATTGCCTGAGTAGGAGATCGCGATAACCGCATCTTCCCGTGTGATCATGCCGAGGTCGCCATGGCTTGCTTCGCCGGGATGCACAAAAAAGGCGGGTGTGCCGGTGCTGGCGAGCGTTGCTGCTATTTTCTTGCCAATATGGCCGGATTTGCCCATGCCGGTGACAATTACCCTTCCGCGCACCTGTAACAGTAGTTCGCAAGCGCGCTCAAAGCGCTGGTCAATTCGGGCTCGCAGGCTGGATACCGCTTGTTGTTCGATATCGACAGTACGCTGCCCGGATTGAATGAAGTCGAAGTCGGTCATGAGGCCACGCGGTCCGGCTGAGTGAAAGCCTGCATTATACGGGCTTGGTCCTGGGTTGACGAATGGTGCCATAGGTGCGGGGAACGCTAACACTCTTTTACGGTCGTACAGTAGGTCGATGAGGCAGGCAATGGTATTATAAGGTGTTATCGGCTGCCACCTGGTTGGGGCGATGCGGCATAGCATACTGAGCTTATATATCTATCTAGAGAGGTAGAGAGATAGGATAGTAGGATAGAGAGAGAGAAGTGGTATCCGCATTCGGCTGTTGGGTGAGCTGTCCTTTGGACGCAAATTTCTGTAAGGAATCTTATTTATGGCAATGTTGAATTCGACCAAAGCGGTATTGCGCCTGGCGGGCGTGCTGCTTCTGGCAACCCTGGTGGCCTCTGGCGTCCGTGCGGCGGAAACAGTTGACCCCAAGCAGGAAACGCCTCATGAGCTGATTGAAAAAGTCACTGACGTGATGTTTGATGTGGTGGGCCAGTACAACAACGGTGATCTGAATACCGAAGAGTATTACTCTGAGGTCCAGGCATTGCTCGAACCGGTCGTGGATTTCCCGTTTATCGCGAAAGCCGTGATGGGTTCTCATCGTTCCGAGGCTTCTGAAGAGCAAGTGGAGCGTTTTGCTGAGGTCTTTAAAAGCGGACTGGTGACGACTTATGCGAAAGGCATCGCCAGCTACGCCGATAGCGATATCCGTATTCAGCCACCGGGTGAGGGCGTGAAAGATGAGCGCCGCGTCAGCGTTCATCAGGAAGTGAAACACGATGGCTCCACATATCGGTTGTCCTACACCATGGCAAAAAACCGCTCTGGAGAATGGAAATTGATCAATCTGGTGTTGGATGGCGTTAACCTTGGGCGTTCGTTCCGCAGTCAGTTCAGTCAGGCGGTGAAAACCCAGGGCGGCAATATCGACAAGGTGATCGATACCTGGCTCGACGAAATGTAAAAGCCCACTCCTGGTGAGGTTGGCAATGCCGTCGCCGCAAGGTGGCGGCATTGTTGTTTGAGGAGCCGTTGCGGGATGCGGTGGTCGACGCAATCAGGTAAGATTCCCCCTGATTTTTCACTCTAACCGGATGGATTATGCAACCCGATCAAATTAAACAGTTGGTGGAAGCTCACGTGCCCGACAGCCACGTTCAAGTGGGCATTGATGGGAGTCACATCAATTTGCTGGTGGTGAGCCCGGCTTTTGTCGGTATGAGCCCCGTCAAAAAGCAACAAATGGTCTACGCCGCGCTCTCGGAAAGCATCGCCCAAGGAACCATCCACGCGGTGCACATGAAGACTCTTACGCCGGAAGAGTGGCAACAACAGCAGGCGTGACCCGTTGTCCCCATTTCCCGCTGACGCGCAGCGGCTGACACAGTTGGCTTTCTAATGGATAAATTGCAAATTCAGAGCGGCCCGCCGCTCAATGGTGAGATTCGGATTTCCGGCTCGAAGAACTCCGCGCTGCCGATTTTGGCGGCCACCTTGCTCGCGGATGGTCCGGTGCATGTGTGCAACATGCCGCACCTGAACGATATTACCACCATGCTGGCGCTGCTGCGCTGTATGGGGGTGGGCGTTACCATCGATGAGCGCATGTCTGTTGAGGTGGATCCCACCAGTATCAATGACTTCACCGCACCGTATCAGTTGGTGAAAACCATGCGGGCCTCCATTCTAGTGCTTGGGCCGTTGTTGGCGCGCTTTGGTGAAGCGAACGTCTCCTTTCCCGGCGGGTGCGCCATTGGCAGTCGACCGGTGGACATTCATCTGCGTGGCCTCGAGGCCATGGGCGCCGAGATTGAAGTGGACGAAGGTTATATTCGCGCACGGGTCGATGGTCGCCTGAAAGGGGCGCACATTCTGATGGATACCGTGACGGTCGGCGGTACTGAGAACCTGTTAATGGCCGCGGTTCTGGCCGACGGCACCACGGTGCTGGAGAATGCGGCCCGTGAGCCGGAAGTAGTGGATCTCGCGCAGTGCCTGGTGGCCATGGGCGCCGATATTAAAGGAATAGGCTCGCCGACGTTGACTGTTCGGGGTGTGGATCGCCTCAACCCCTGTACCTACAGCGTAATGCCTGACCGCATTGAAACAGGAACCTATTTAGTGGCTGCGGCCACCACCCGCGGCCGGGTCCGCCTGAAGGACACCCGGGCGGACATTCTCGAAGCGGTGCTGCTCAAGCTCGAAGAAGCCGGCGCGAACCTCAGTATGGGGGACGACTGGATCGAGCTGGATATGAAGGGCAATCGCCCCCGGGGTGTGAGTCTGCGTACGGCCCCTTATCCGGCGTTTCCCACGGACATGCAGGCGCAGTTTACGGCCATGAACGCTGTGGCTGAAGGCAGCAGCTCTGTGACAGAAACCATTTTCGAGAACCGCCTTATTCAAGTGCATGAGTTGAACCGAATGGGGGCCAGAATTACGCTCGAAGGGAATACGGCACTGATTCAAGGTGTTGATCAGCTTAAAGGCGCGCCAGTGATGGCTACTGACTTGCGTGCCTCTGCCAGCCTTGTAATAGCGGGCCTGGTGGCGGAAGGAACGACGCTGGTGGACCGTATTTACCACATTGACCGTGGTTACGAATGTATTGAAGAGAAACTGCAAATGCTGGGCGCCAACATCCGCCGGGTGCCGAATTGAGGGCGATGAGCGCCAAACCGTCAGAAGAGACCATGACCCAGACATTGACCATTGCCCTGACGAAGGGCCGGATTTTGAAAGAAACTCTGCCTCTGCTGGCAGAGGCCGGTATCGAGCCCGTTGAGGATATCGATAAAAGTCGCAAGCTGGTATTTGAGACCAGCCGTGAGCACGTACGGCTGTTGGTGCTGCGCGGCGCTGATGTACCCACCTATGTGCAGTTCGGTGCGGCCGATATGGGAATTTCCGGCAAAGACACGCTGATGGAGAACGGGGCGGATGGCCTGTATGAACCGCTGGACCTGGGAATTGCCCGTTGCCGTTTGATGACGGCGGCTATTAAAGGGGCTGAGCCCCGGCAGCGGCGCTTGCGGGTGGCCACCAAGTACGTCAATATCGCCAAGCAATATTATGCCGCTCGCGGTCAACAAGCCGACATTATCAAGCTGTACGGGGCGATGGAGCTGGCGCCGATCATGCACTTGGCCGATGAAATTGTTGATATTGTCGATACCGGTAACACCCTGCGTGCCAATGGACTGGAGCCGCGTGAGCACATTGCCGATATCAGCTCGAGACTGATTGTGAACAAGGCGTCCATGAAAATGAAGCATGTCCTGATTCAATCCGTGATTGATGCGATTGAACAGGCCGTGGACGCCAAGGGTAACGCGTCGTAACCACCTGCCGGTATTGAGAGATTCAACTGAGGGATTCAAGGGCCTCCCGACATTGCCGTCGGGAGCGTTCGGACCCTGCCCAATCGAGTATATTGCTATGTCAGAGAAACCCCCGATGATAGCTCGCCTGGATGCCGGCGCCGAGGATTTCGAGGCGCGGCTTGACGCGCTGTTGGCGTGGGACAGTGTGTCCGATGCTGATGTGGTGGCCACGGTGAATGACATTCTTCATCAGGTGAAAACCGAGGGTGATGCGGCGGTGGTGGCTTATACCAACCGTTTTGACCGACGTCAGGGCACAAGCCTCAATGATTTTGTGGTGCCACCCGCAGAGCTGCAACACGCTCTGGAAGGCTTACCCGCCGCACAGCGCACCGCGCTGGAAACGGCGGCAAGCCGGATACGCGAGTACCACGAACATCAACGGCAGTCGTCCTGGGATTACACCGAAGCGAACGGCAACCGCCTGGGGCAAAAAGTGACGGCCATGGCGCGCGTCGGTCTGTATGTGCCCGGAGGAAAGGCGTCTTACCCTTCCTCAGTATTAATGAATGCCATCCCCGCAAAAGTGGCGGGGGTGCGCGAATTGGTAATGGTGGTTCCCGCCCCCGATGGTGAATTGAGTGCGATGGTGCTGGCGGCCGCCGCTGTGGCCGGGGTGGATAAAGTCGTGACGATTGGTGGGGCCCAGGCGGTCGCGGCGTTGGCCTATGGTACGCAAACCCTGCCCAAGGTCGATAAGATTGTGGGGCCGGGCAACATTTTTGTGGCGACCGCCAAACGGGCGGTGTTCGGACTGGTGGACATCGACATGATCGCTGGCCCCTCGGAAATCCTGGTGATTTGCGACGGCCAGACCGAGCCGGACTGGATTGCCATGGATTTGTTCAGCCAGGCCGAACATGATGAGCAGGCTCAAGCCATTCTGGTCAGCCCCGATGCGGCATTTCTGGATAAAGTGGAAGCGTCCATGGCGCGTTTGCTGCCCAGTTTGAAAAGAGAGTCCATTGCCCGGACCTCGCTGGCTAATCGAGGCGCCTTGATTCACGTTGAGAATCTGGATCAGGCGCTGGCCGTCAGCAACCGCATTGCGCCGGAGCACCTCGAGTTGTCCGTTGCTGACCCTGAATTGCTGCTGGAGAAGGTAGAGCACGCCGGGGCAATATTTATGGGGCGTTACACGCCGGAGGCACTGGGTGATTATTGCGCAGGACCGAATCACGTGCTGCCCACTTCTGGAACGGCCCGATTTTCCTCGCCGCTGGGGGTTTACGATTTCCAAAAGCGCAGCTCCATCATTCACTGCTCTTCAGAGGGAGCCTCTGAGCTGGCTCGCACCGCGTCGGTCCTGGCTCGAGGTGAAGCGCTGGAGGCACACGCCCGTTCAGCGGAGTACCGTATTCGCGACTGAGCCGCCGTAGCGCTGAAATGAACCCTGAACAGTCCAGGCCTGATTGCTGGGACTGTTCATGTTGGTGGTTCACGGGCGAGAAGGTGAGTTTCGCTCCCCAATCACCGTTTCCAAATTTAACCGCTCCCCTTGCCGCTGAACGCTCAAGGTCACTGCAGTGCCGGGTGAGGTGGCGGCAATTTGGTTCATGCCGCGGCGCCCATTCCCTACTGATTCGCCATCGATATGGGTCAGTATGTCTCCCTGTCGCAAACCTGCACGCTCAGCCGGGCTGCTCGGGTCCACGGCCATGACCAGAACGCCGCTGGTGGAGTTCAGGGCGATGTCGCTGGCCTGGTCGGTACTCAGGGGGCGAACTTCGATGCCGAGCCAGCCACGGACTACTCGTCCGTGATCAATGATTTGCCGCAAGGTGCGCATGGCCGAGTCGGCGGGGATCGCGAAACTGATACCCACGTTGGTATTGCCCTCGCCATAAATGGCGGTGTTAATCCCCAGCAACTGACCATGAATGTCTACCAGCGCCCCGCCAGAATTACCGATGTTGACGGCGGCGTCAGTCTGCAGGAAGTTTTCGTATTCACTCAAGTTCAGGTTATAACGCCCTGTGGCGCTAAGAATGCCCTGCGTAACGGTTTGCCCGACGCCGAAAGGGTTGCCAATAGCCAATACGATATCGCCGATTCGTGCCTGGGTGGGTTCGGGCACTTTGATCACACTCAGGTTGTCGAGCTCAATCTTCAGAACTGCCAGATCACTTTCCGGGTCGGTGCCGACTAAGCGAGCACGGGTTTCCCGGCCATCGTAGAGAAGCACGACAATTTCTTCGGCGTCTTTAATGACATGCTCATTCGTCAGCAGGTAACCCCTCTCGTCCACAATAACGCCCGACCCCAGCGCCGTGCGCTCTTGTTGCTGATTCGGTGAGTTCTGGAAAAACCGCCGTAGGAAGGGGTGGGACTCCAGGGGATGAGGGCGTTGTTCCTGAATCTTGCGAGTGTAGATGCTGACGACGGCGGGCGCCGCACGGTCTACGGCGTCGGCATAGGAAATCACCTGAGTCTGTGTCGTGGCGGTCGGTCCCTCGTTACCGGGCCTTAATGGTGCGGGGCGAAGCGACGGGAAGGCCAGTATGGCAATCAGGGCAATCAATAACCCAGAGGCCACAGGCCAGCCGAGTGACGGTAGCAGGCTTCGTGTGCTCATCGGTGACTCCGCGTTCGATCAGCCGCCGGTGCCAGGCATGGCACCGGGCGGTCACTCTCAGCCGCGGCTGGAGGTGTCGGTGGATGGGCGACGGGTAAACTCTTCCGGGTGCTCATCATCGGTATACGTGGTCGGGTCCCCGTAATGGTACGGAGCCGTATCATCTCGCTCGTCGTC
The DNA here is from genome assembly GCF_050113635.1 of Marinimicrobium sp. ARAG 43.8. NCBI lineage: Bacteria > Pseudomonadati > Pseudomonadota > Gammaproteobacteria > Cellvibrionales > Cellvibrionaceae > Marinimicrobium > Marinimicrobium sp. ARAG 43.8. The sequence goes on along the minus strand of NZ_JBNJLT010000001.1, from coordinate 367,528 downwards.
CAGTCCGTACTCTTCGCTTAGCTGACCAGTGGTGCCGTTTTTGGGCGCCCAGTCTTTGGGTGCCTCTACTTGCGCATCTTCGAAATAGGTTTTCTCCGTCCCCAGCAGGTGAGTGTTGGCCGAGTCCAGAATCTGGCGGCTCAGTGCCGGAGTCGTCAGTTTTAGCGCGCTGTTCGCCAGGTGCTCATACACATCGCGGTAACTTTGCGTCAAGTTGTTAACCAAGTCAGACGTCTTGGCGAAATGCTCAGCCACATCCTGCTGGTAACGCTTCAGCTCACTTTCCGCCTTCTGGACGCGCTCCTCCAGCGTTTTATTCTGGGAGCGTGACTCAGTCAGCCGATAGAGAACGGCGCCCAGGACGCCACCGCCCAACAGACAGATAAGTGCGGTAATAATCAGAGTGCCGGATGAAAACACAAAACTCTCCTCTCGGTGTGAAGCGGTAATGGCGGTATCAAGCGGTAACGGCCGACTGGACCACCCTGCCATTTGGCGGTTGCTCGCGTTATTATACGGCCTTTTGGTCGGCAAGGGCGCAAATCACCTGCTCTGGCCGTGCTGCATTGTATATTCTTTGTCAACGCCCCGTCCGCTGCTCTTCTCGCCCCTTGTCAAATCAAGGCGTTGCACACGAACGGGGCTGATCACTGAGGTGCTTGTGTCAGTATTTTCTCAAACAGAGACGGCAATTACCATTGATGGACCCGCTGGCATACTCGAAGCCAGCGTGCGTGCTGGTGATGAAGCGGGGCCCCTGGCGCATCAGGAACTGGCGGCCATTGTTTGCCATCCCCATCCGCAGCACGGCGGTACCATGAAGAATAAAGTGGTGACGACGCTGGCGAGGGTGTACCGGGATTTGGGTATCGATGTGGTCCGCTTCAACTTTCGGGGTGTGGGCGGCAGTGAAGGAAGCTACGATAAAAGCATTGGCGAAACGGAGGACCTGCTGGCCGTACACCATTGGCTGCTGGAGCAGCGTCCGGGGTTTCAGCGATTGCTCGCAGGTTTCTCCTTTGGCTCCGCCGTGGCGGCGCGAGCGGCGTACGCATTGGATGTTCCACCGAGACACCTGCTTTTGGTGGCACCGCCAGTGGAGCGCTATGACTATGACCGCGATGGTCGTTTTCCATGCCCAGTCGGCGTGGTACAAGGTGGTGCGGATGATGTCGTGGTGCCGGAAGGGGTGGTGAACTGGACGAGAGGCCATCTGCAATCCCCTTGTGAACTGCTTTATTACCCTGAAGCCGGACACTTTTTCCACGGACAGTTGACGTCGATGAAGTTGGATGTGACCGAGTTGGTGCAGCGGCAATTGGAGCAGTCCTGATGCTAAAGGAAGCGCTCGGTCCTCGCGCCCGCTATGAAAATGATCTTCAGCGCCCCGATTTCACCCGGGACCCCGCACAGGCCGTTGTAGTCGATGCTCTCCAGTCCTTGTATGAAGCGTTGCTGGCGGAAAAAAGCCCCGGGGTGCTTCATCAGTGGTGGCGTCGTCTGCGAGGGCGGGCACAACCGCCGGTGACGGGGCTGTATATCTGGGGCGGGGTGGGCCGTGGGAAAACCTACCTAATGGACAACTTCTATGACAGCCTGCCTTTTGACAATAAGCTGAGAGCGCATTTCCATCGGTTTATGCGACGGGTCCATGCCGAACTGAAAACCCTGGCGGGGGAAAAAAATCCGCTGGAGCAGGTGGCTGATCGCATTGCGGGTGAGGCTCGCGTTATCTGTTTCGATGAGTTTTTTGTCTCGGATATTACAGATGCCATGATCCTCGGCACCCTGATGCAGGCGTTGTTTCGCCGCGGGGTTACTTTGGTGGCCACCTCGAATATACCGCCGGACAGCCTTTATAAAGATGGCTTGCAGCGTGCACGTTTTCTGCCAGCGATTGCTGAGATCAAGCGTCATACAAGGGTTCTTGAACTGGACAGCGCACAGGATTATCGCCTGAGGGCGCTGGAGCAGGCCGAGCTTTACTATTCACCACTGGGTGAAGCGGCTGAAGTCAGCTTGCGGGCCAGTTTTGACAGTCTGGTGCCGGCGGGCAGCGAGGTGCGCGAACACCAGCGACTGGAGGTGGAAGGGCGTAACATTACCGCTCGGCGCGTGGCGGACGACGTCGCCTGGTTTGATTTTGCCGCGCTCTGTGACGGGCCTCGCTCCCAGAATGACTATATTGAACTGGCTTTGGAATTTCACGCCGTGGTCATCAGCGATGTGCCGGCCCTGGGGCGCACTAATGACGATCAGGCCCGTCGGTTTATCAGTCTGGTAGACGAATTCTATGACCGGAGAGTCAAGCTGGTCATGTCTGCGGCCAGGCCCTTGGTGGAACTCTATGGGGAAGGGCGGCTGGCGTTCGAGTTCGAGCGCACCGTGAGTCGACTGCTGGAGATGCAGAGTCGGGAGTATCTGGCGCAACCGCACCGGTTGTGAGACGTGCTCTCACATTGGTGAAAATTTCACCAGCACACCCTTGAAAACTAGTCGGGACATCTATAGAATTCGCGCTCTTTTGTGGGAAGCACCTCCTGAGGCAGGAAATAACATGAAGACTTACAGTGCTAAACCTGAAACCGTCTCACGCGACTGGTTCGTCGTCGACGCCGAAGGCAAGACTCTGGGCCGTATGGCCACAGAAATTGCCCGTCGTCTGCGCGGCAAGCACAAGCCCGAGTACACGCCCCATGTGGACACGGGTGACTACATTGTCGTGATCAACGCCGAGAAAGTTCGCGTGACCGGTAAGAAGGCCAGCGATAAGATGTACTACCATCACACCGGTTTTATTGGCGGTATCAAGTCCATCAGCTTCGAAAAGCTGATCGACAAAGCCCCCGAGCGCACCATCGAGCGCGCGGTGAAGGGTATGATGCCTCGCGGTCCGTTGGGTCGCGCCATGTTCAAGAAACTCAAGGTCTACGCAGGCAACGAGCATCCGCACACTGCGCAGCAACCTCAAGAACTGACTATTTAACCGGGAAGCTGATTATGGCAGTCACTCAATACTACGGTACCGGTCGCCGCAAGACCTCCACCGCTCGGGTGTTTATCGCCCAGGGTAGCGGCAAAATCACGGTCAATGACCGTCCTCTGGACGAGTATTTCGGCCGTGAAGTGGCGCGTATGATCGTGCGCCAGCCCCTTGAAAAGGTGGAAATGACCGAAAACTTCGACGTGAACGTCACCGTAAAAGGCGGTGGCAGCTTTGGTCAGGCGGGCGCTATTCGCCACGGTTTGACCCGGGCACTGATGCAGTACGACGAAGCCCTGCGTGGTTCTCTGCGCGAAGCAGGCTACGTTACCCGCGACTCTCGCGCCGTCGAGCGTAAGAAAGTGGGTCTGCGCAAAGCCCGTAAGCGTCCGCAATTCTCCAAACGTTAATCGTGGAGAGAAGGCCGCCTTTTGGGGTGGCCGCGGCAGCTCCGAGCAAAAACGCCCAGACCGTTTGGCGGTCTGGGCGTTTTTCGTATGGAGCCTGGAATCTCGTATGAAAGGCCTTTAGCGTCGCTTATTCTTGTAAGCGGCGGGTAATTTCTTTAATATTGGCCACTTTTTAAGTCTTGAGAATATTATTCTAAACCGTTGAAATTCAGCGATTTACTGGCCGTCGGAAGCTGATTAGGGGAGAAGATCGTCATGACCGATGACGTTGTCAATAAAACGCGTCGCCGCGTGCTGACCGCTGCCACCTCGGTGGTGGGCGCCGTTGGCGTTGTGGGTGCCGCCGTGCCTTTTGTGGGGTCCTGGAATCCCAGTGCCAAGGCGAAAGCCGCTGGCGCTCCGGTTCGGGCCAATATCGGCAAAATGGAACCCGGGCAAATGATCACCGTAGAGTGGCGAGGTAAGCCGGTGTATATTATCCGCCGCACTTCCGAAGCGCTTGAAGGACTTGAGGTCGTCGCCGAGCGTGATTTGCTACGTGATCCAAACTCGGAAGAGCCTCAGCAGCCTCCTTACGCCCAGAATGAGACCCGCTCTATTCGTCAAGAGTTCCTGGTTCTGCTCGGTTTGTGCACACACTTGGGGTGCGCGCCAATGTTCCGCCCGGAAGTCGGTGCCGCTGAACTCGGTGGCAATGACTGGCAGGGCGGGTTCTTTTGCCCTTGTCACGGCTCCAAATTCGACCTGGCCGGTCGTGTTTATCGAGGGGTTCCTGCGCCGCTGAACCTGGAAGTCCCACCGCACCGCTACGAAGGCGATAATCTGCTCATCGTGGGCGAGGATCAGGAGGCATAATAATGAACTGGTTAACTGGATTGTGGCAGTGGGTCGACCGTCGTCTCCCGGTACAGCGGGCCTGGGATACCCACATGGGCAAATATTACGCGCCCAAGAATTTCAATTTTTGGTACTTTTTCGGGGTTCTCTCCCTGTTGGTGCTGGTCAATCAGCTGGTGACCGGTATCTGGCTGACCATGAACTATACGCCGACGGCGGAAGGGGCTTTCGCGTCGGTTGAGTACATCATGCGCGATGTGGAATATGGGTGGATTCTGCGCTACATGCACTCCACGGGCGCTTCCGCTTTCTTCGTGGTGGTGTACCTCCATATGTTCCGTGGCTTGATGTATGGCTCCTATCGCGCGCCACGCGAGCTGGTGTGGATCTTCGGTATGACCATCTACCTGGTACTGATGGCTGAAGCCTTTATGGGCTATGTATTGCCCTGGGGCCAAATGTCGTACTGGGGAGCCCAGGTGATCGTCTCCTTGTTCGGGGCCATTCCCGTTATCGGTGAAGACCTGGTGCAATGGATCCGGGGTGACTACCTGATTTCCGGCATTACCCTTAATCGCTTTTTTGCCTTGCATGTCGTGGCTCTGCCCATTGTGCTGCTGGCTCTGGTAGTGCTGCACATCCTGGCGTTGCACGAAGTGGGTTCCAATAACCCAGACGGTGTGGAAATCAAGAAAAACAAAGACGAAAACGGTGTGCCTCTCGATGGTGTGGCCTTCCACCCCTACTACACCGTGCATGATTTGGTGGGTGTCACAGTCTTCCTGTTTGTGTTCTGTTTTGTGCTGTTTTTCATGCCGGAAATGGGGGGCTTCTTCCTGGAGTACGCCAACTTCGAGGAAGCGAACAACCTGAAGACCCCGGAGCATATTGCCCCCGTTTGGTATTTCACGCCCTTCTATGCCATCTTGCGGGCCGTGACGCTTGATATTGGCCCGCTCAGCGCCAAGTTCCTGGGGCTCGTGGCGATGGGGGCGGCCATTGCCATCCTTTTCGTGTTGCCCTGGCTGGACCGTTCAGATGCACGCTCGATGCGTTATAAGGGAAATATCTCCCGAGTGATGTTGATGGTGTTCGCTGCGATGTTCGTGGTGCTGGGCTATCTGGGTGTGAAGTCTCCCACCACCGGACGCACGGTTCTGTCTCAAATCGGCACGGTGTTCTATTTCGCGTACTTTATTACCATGCCGGTCTGGACCAGTAATCGGCCGGTAGAGCAGCGCAGTCAGGTCGCTCGATACATTGCGTTTGGTCTGTGCTGGCTGTTTGCCTTGATGTTCCTGGCGCTCGCACTGAACGGTATTACCGGGGACAATGATGTGCCGCTTTTCTTGCGCGGTTTTGGCCTGGTACTGGCGGCCGTGTTCGTCGCGTTGCCCTGGCTGGCGGATCGTGACAAAGAGCAGCCCGTGCCCGAGCGCGTACAAATGACTGGCCTGCCACTGCGGATGGTATTGGGCGGACTGGCGTTGTTTGCGATTCTGGTGGTCGTGCCCATCAAAGCGGTGGGCGCCACTGGCGGCGGTTGTGGCAGCGTGGCTTGTGACACCATGGAGCCTGATTTGACCAACAAGGAATCCCTGCAGCGCGGGGCCAAGTATTTTGTCAACTACTGCATGGGGTGCCACTCCGCAAAGTTTTCCCGGTATGAGCGTGTGGCCGATGACCTCGGTATCCCTCACGACATCGCGAGAGAGCAGTTGGTTTTCGGTGACCAGGAGATCGGCGCACTGATGGAATCATCGGTATCGGCAGAGCAGGGCAAGCAGTGGTTTGGTGTGCAACCGCCGGATCTGACGTTGGTTGCCCGCTCGCGCAACCCGGAGTGGCTGTATACTTACCTGCGTAACTTTTACAAAGATGAAAGCCGTCCGATGGGTGTCAATAACCGGGTGTTCCACAATGTCGGTATGCCCCATGTTATGCTGGACCTCCAAGGTCTCCCCGAGTGCTCTGCGGGCCCCGCTCGCGACTCCCATGGCAAGGTGATTCGCGATAGTGCGGGGAATCCGGTCGTGGATGAAGAGTGTGGCTCTCTGGTGGAGGGAGCGCTTGAGGGCAGCATGAGTCCGGAAGAGTTTGATGAAGCGATCTATGATCTGGTGAACTTCCTGGAGTATGTGGCAGAGCCCGCGGCTGAAGATCGCAAGCGCATTGGTATTTTTGTGCTGCTGTTCCTCTCTGTACTGTTTATTTTCGTCTACCTGCTCAATCGTGAGTATTGGAAAGGCATTCATTGACCGGAACCACCGGAGCGTTGCCGCGCTCCGGTATTCCGACTGGGTAATCCGAGGTAATTTCAATGGGTGTGGTGACCAAACGCTCATCCATGACGCTGTTCTCCGATGGCGCTGACCATTACAGTCATCGCGTCAGGCTTGTGTTGTCAGAAAAAGGGGTGTCGGCGGATATTATTGATGTCGATCCCAACGATAAGCCCGGGGAACTGGCTGACCTCAATCCCTATAACAATCTGCCCACGCTGGTGGATCGGGATTTAGCGCTGTATGAGTCCAAGGTGATCATGGAATACCTGGATGAGCGTTTTCCACATCCGCCACTGCTGCCGGTCTACCCGGTCGCCCGTGCCCAGAGTCGGCTGTGGATGTATCGGTTGGAGCGTGATTGGGCGCCTTTGGTGGATACCATTCTGACCAGCAAGAGCAAGGAGACGGTGGCTAAAGCGCGTAAGGCGTTGCGAGAGAGTTTGCTGGCGATTGCTCCCATCTTCGCTGAAATGCCTTTTTTCATGAGCGAAGAATTTACCATTGTTGACTGTTGCCTGGCGCCGCTTCTGTGGCGACTACCTCTGCTCGGTATTGACCTCGGCAAGGGGAAGCAGGCCCAGCCCTTACTGGCTTATAGTCAGCGTCTGTTTGCCCGGGACGCGTTTATCAGAAGCCTCACTGAGGCTGAACGCGATATGAATACCCCCTGAACTGTTTGTACCCGGTGGCGCCCGCATGTGCGCCGGGCTGATTTTGCCTAAACGTTGGGAGTTACGTGTATGGCCATGACGTCAAGCCGTCCCTATATGATTCGCGCGCTGTATGAGTGGATCGTGGATAACGGCTGTACCCCGTATATTTTGGTGGATGCACGGGGGCCGGGTGTCGAGGTGCCGCAGCAGCATGTCAATAAAGACGGTCAAATTGTGCTCAATATTAACCCCACGGCCGTTAAAGACCTCTTTATCGGGTTGGATAATATCCAGTTTAATGCCCGTTTCGGGGGTATTCCCACGGATCTGCACATCCCTTGTGCCTCAGTTCTGGGCATCTATGCCCGTGAGAACGGACAGGGTATGGTGTTTGAGCCAGAACCGGATCCGGAGCCGCCTAAATCAGACACCTCCGGTAATAAGACCGCCGGAAAAAAAGACGCACCGAAAAGGCCTAACCTGAAAGTGGTGAAGTAACGTTTTTTTATAACTCAAGTTGATTAACAGCTTTGGGTTATTGCGAATGCTTCTTTGCGAGCCAGGTTCAACTCCCCGATACTGTACGTACCCTCTAATAACAAGCAGTAGCAGGAGTACGCTAGTATGGCTATGTTGCAACATACACTGGGTATTTTCACCAATCCGGATCGCGAATGGCAGCGCATCCGCAGCGATAATGAAACTTTTCTTCGCGTTTATCTGCGCCATGTCCCCCTATTGGCGCTTATTCCTTGTATTGCCGGTTATTTCGGCGTTACCGAAGTGGGCTGGAGCGTTGGTGCTGGCGGTGTCGTTAAGCTGACGGCTCAGAGCGCACTGATGATGGCGGCAGCCGCCTACGTAGCCCAGTTGGTGGCTGTGTATGTGTTGGGAGAGTACATCAACTGGATGTCTCGCAGTTTTGGTGTTCAGGATGAGGCCAGTCGGCGTCACTACGAGGGCACAGCTCTGGCCGTGTATTCAGCGATTCCCATGATGCTGGCAGGGCTTGTATTGCTATACCCACATATGTGGCTGGTGGTCTCGGTGTATATTGTGGCGGCCTGCTACTCGGTGTATTTGATTTATGAGGGGATTCCTATCCTGATGAATATCCCGAAAGAAAGGGGGTTCATCTACGCCAGTTCGGTGATTACGGTGGGCCTGGTATTGACCGTCGTTGTGATGGTAACCACGGTGATTGTCTGGAGCAGTGGTATTGGACCGGTATATACCAGCTGATATACAGACCGCTACGACCTTACGCAAAAGGCAGCCCACGGGCTGCCTTTTGTCATTTTTGTGACAGAAACTTTACCGTTTTATGGCAGCATTGTCACAGGACTGTCATAAACTGGCAGTACAGTGCGCTTCAGGTGGGGATGGCTGGTTGCACATCCTGCTTTATTGAACCTTTAGGAGAGCTCTGATGAACGCCAAACAATGGTTTAAGGGACTGGCGCTGGCGGGTTCCATGCTATGCGTCGCTGCCCAGGCCCAGGTTGACCCCGAACTGCCAGAGTACGAAGCGGTTTCCGGTGTATCCGGAAATGTAAACAGTATCGGCTCAGATACATTGAATAACCTGATGACGCTCTGGGCGGAGGAATTCGCCAAGTTTTATCCGAACGTCAACATTCAGATTCAAGGGGCTGGCTCTTCCACGGCGCCACCTGCCTTGACTCAAGGAACCGCTAATTTCGGGCCAATGAGTCGCGAAATGAAAGCGTCCGAGGTTCGTGCTTTCGAACAAGCCCACGGGTATAAGCCCACTGCTGTGCCAGTTGCGGTGGATCTTCTGGCGGTGTACGTGAATAAGGACAACCCCATTGAAGGGCTGACATTACCACAGGTGGACGCGATGTTTTCCGTAACGCGTCGCTGCGGTTTTCCGGAAGAGATTACCCGCTGGGGTCAACTGGGATTGAGCGGTGACTGGGCCAATCGCGACATCGCGTTGTACAGCCGCAATGCGGTGTCCGGCACATATGGTTACTTCAAGGATAATGCGCTTTGTGGCGGTGATTACAAGGCCAGCATCAATGAGCAGCCGGGTTCGGCCTCGGTAGTACAGGGTGTGAGTGAGTCTCGTAACGGTATTGGTTATTCCGGCATCGGCTATAAAACCTCCAGCGTGCGTGCTGTGCCGCTGGCGCGGGAGGAAGGCCAGCCTTTTGCTGAGCCGACGGGCGAGAACGCTTCTAATGGCTCTTACCCATTGGCTCGTTTCCTCTACGTATACGTTAACAAGCATCCGAACCGTGACCTGAACCCGATGCAGGCGGAATTCTTGAAAATGGTGATTTCACGCCAGGGTCAGGAAGTGGTGGTGCGTGATGGTTATATCCCGCTGCCAGCGTCTGTATCGCAGCGAGTCATGGAAGAGCTCGGCCTGTAAGTCTGCTTATCATCCCCTTCGGCTTTCACGGTGAGCCGGGGGATGGTTTGCCTGTCATAAGATTGTCACAAAAGTGTCATGTGGCGCTGCTAGCATCCTCGCCCTGTCTGTTGGATGCCATTTAAAAGCGTATTTACCGAGAATTTCCGGCTCAGGATTGATGCACTATGTCAGAGCAAGAGTCCACCTCGATACCCCGGGGTAGTTTAATGCCCGGCGCGGAGCAGCGCGCCCGCTTGCGGAAGATACGCAAGTTCAAAGACGGCCTGTCGCGCTATGGCGTGGGCACTGCCGGAATGATGGTGGTGGGGGCTCTCGCGCTGATCTTCATTTACCTGTTTTCCGAGGTGGCGCCATTGCTGCGTAGCAGCACGGTGGAGCATACCAACGACTACCCGTTTATGCTCACCAGCCCGGCTGATCCGGCGGGTCACCTGGTGTTGGAGCGATACGAGGAAATGGGGGCGTCGTTCAGTGAATCCGGTCAGGTGCATTTTTTCAATGTTGACTCCGGGTTATCGATCGACACCATTACCGTCCCCTCGCCCGCCAGCGCCGAGGCCACGGCCCTGGGAGCCAGTGTTCCCAATCAGCAACTGGTGGCTTACGGTTTTTCCGATGGCTCGGTATCGGTGGTGCGTGAGCAGTATTCACTCAGTTATCCCAATGATCGTCGTCTGGTGACCCCTGGCCTGGATTACCCTCTCGGTGAGAGCACCCTTACTCTGGATGAGCAGGGACGTGCCATTCGGCACCTGGCCATTCAAGAGACCGATGCCGGCATTATTCTGGCGGGAGCCACAGACGACGGTATCCTTGTGGTGGGGCGTTATCGAATGAATCAGGGGCTGTTTGGGAACGGCGGCTCCGTGAATGCCCAGCGCTTCACGGCGCCAGCGCTACCCGATGGCGCTCAGGTTGAGCACCTGCTGGTGGATGCCACGGGGCGCTTTTTGGTCGTGGCGGATAATCGGGCGCAGCTGCATTTTTATCATGTCGAGCGGCCAGAGGACGCTCGCCTTCTGGAAACCAGGCCCACAGAGCGAGGTCAAGTGACGGCTCTGGAGTTCCTGGTCGGCACGCTCTCTGTCATTGTCGGCACGGACCAGGGGTCCGTCAGCCAGTGGTACATCGTGCGAGATGATCACAATCAGTTTCATTTGCAAGCCGTGCGTGATTTTGGCTCGATGTCTGGGGCGATTACGGATATCGCGCCAGAGTACACTCGCAAAGGTTTTGCGGCCGGGGATGAAAACGGCAACGTTGGCCTGTTTTACGGAACTTCCTCCCAGACGCTCGTGATTGAGCCGGTGGCCGAGGCCGGTATCAGTGAACTGGCGCTATCGCCCATCAATGGCCGTTTATTGGCATTGGATAACCGGCAGCGTCTGAATATCGCATCGGTATGGAACCAGCACCCGGAAATCTCCTTTCATTCCATGTGGCAAAAAGTCTGGTACGAGGGGCGACAAGGGCCGGAGTATGTCTGGCAGGCCTCCTCAAGTGCCGATGACGCCGAACCGAAGATGAGTCTGGTCCCGCTGTCGGTAGGGACGCTGAAGGCCGCGTTCTTTGCCATGATGTTTGCGATTCCACTCGGGGTCATGGGAGCCATTTATACCGCGTATTTTATGACGCCGAAGCTGCGTGGCGTGGTCAAGCCTACCATTGAGATCATGGAAGCGCTGCCGACGGTGATCCTGGGCTTTCTGGCCGGTTTGTGGCTGGCGCCCTTCCTGGAAAACCACTTGCCGGCGATATTCAGCATTCTGGTGTTTTTGCCGCTTTCGATGCTGGCGGTGGGCTTTCTGTGGAGCCGCTTACCGTCGCCAGTGCGCAACAATGTCCCCGAGGGCTGGGAAGCGGCGATTCTGGTTGTGCCGATTCTGTTGACCGGCTGGGCTTGTGTCGCGATGAGTCCGCATGTGGAAGTCTGGTTCTTTGATGGCAGTATGCGGCAGTGGCTGACGAATCACGATATTACGTACGACCAGCGTAATGCCCTGGTTGTGGGCTTGGCCATGGGCTTTGCCGTCATTCCCACGATCTTCTCAATCGCAGAGGACGCCGTTTTCAACGTACCGCGTCACCTCACCCAAGGATCATTGGCGCTCGGTGCGACACGCTGGCAAACAGTGATAGGCGTGGTGCTGCCTACCGCCAGCCCGGGTATCTTCTCTGCGGTGATGATGGGCTTTGGCCGCGCCGTGGGCGAGACGATGATTGTACTGATGGCTACCGGTAACAGTCCGGTTATTAACTTCAATATCTTCGAAGGTATGCGCACGCTGTCCGCTAACATCGCTGTGGAATTGCCGGAAACGGCCATTGGGAGCACGCATTTCCGCGTCCTGTTCCTCGCGGCCCTCGTGTTATTGGCGTTGACCTTCCTGGTCAATACTCTGGCCGAAGTGATTCGTCAGCGTTTACGCAAACGTTACAGCAATCTGTAAGTATTGGGAGCCTGATTGATGAAAACCTGGTTTAAAAGCGGTGCTCCCTGGGTCTGGCTGAATGGTGGAGCCGTTGCACTGTGTATGATTATGGTGGTTGGCCTGCTGGGGCTGATCGCCGTACGCGGATTCGGACATTTCTGGCCCGCTGATGTGGTGCAGACTTCTGTGGTGGATCGCAATGGTGAGCGCCTGGACGTCTTGGGTGAACCGGTGCGCCGGGAGGTCATCCCCGCCGAAGTGGCTCGTACCAATGGTTACCAAGTGGGTGAAGAAGACGAGCTCGTGACTCGCTACTTGTTCAAACAGGGCAATCGCGACCTGGGCAGCGATTTCAGCTGGTATCTGGACGTTGGAATGGGAGAGTGGACCTATCCCGAAAATGCCGTGGTGGTGGAGCGGCGAGAGTGGGGTAACTTCTACGGCTTCCCGGTAGAGCTGCGTGAGCAAGGCGCGGTTGTGGCCACGCCGGATCAGGAAAATTTCTGGAGCGAACTGGAGAGCAGGGTTGAGCGTAGCGTGGATCTGCACCAACAGATTCGCCACAAAGAGAAAGTGGAAATCGGCCGCATCAACCACCAACTGGAGCGTTTGCGTCTCGATGAGCGGCGGCTTGAATTGCAGGCTGTCAGTGGTGAGGCGTTATCTCAGGCGCTGGCAGAGATCGCTGAACAGCGCGAAGCGCTCAATGCCGAGTATAGAGAGATCAAGGCGGAACGGGATGCGATTTACCAACAGGTGGCCCGTGATAGTCTGGTGGTAACGACGGTTCGTGGACAGGAGCGCACGATTACACTGGACAATATGGTCCGGGTGACGCGCTCCAATCATTTGAGCCGCCTCGAAAAGGTGGGGCAATACTTTGAGCGCTTCTGGGAGTTCATGACGGATGAGCCCCGCGAGGCCAATACCGAAGGGGGCATTTTCCCGGCGATTTTCGGCACGGTAACGATGGTGATCGTCATGTCTATCATGGTGACGCCACTGGGTGTTCTGGCCGCGATCTACCTGCGTGAGTATGCTCGTCAGGGCACTGTGTTGCGGCTGATCCGAATCTCCGTCTACAACCTCGCCGGTGTCCCCTCGATTGTGTACGGTGTGTTCGGCCTCGGGTTCTTTGTTTACTTCCTGGGCGGGAACATTGATGAGTTGTTCTTTCCAGAGTCGTTGCCGGCCCCGACTTTCGGGACGCCGGGGCTGTTTTGGGCGTCGCTCACCCTGGCTCTGCTGACTCTGCCCGTTGTGATCGTGTCCACAGAAGAAGGGCTGGCCCGTATCCCGAGTACCATTCGTCAGGGCAGCCTGGCGTTGGGAGCAACGAAATCGGAAACGTTATGGAAAGTGGTGGTACCGCTGGCAACGCCGGGGATGATGACTGGGCTTATCCTGGCCATTGCGCGGGCGGCGGGCGAAGTCGCGCCGCTGATGTTGGTGGGTGTCGTGAAACTGGCACCGAGTCTGCCGGTGGATGGAAACTATCCCTACTTGCATTTGGATCAAAAGATTATGCACCTGGGCTTTCATATCTACGATGTCGGCTTTCAGAGCCCGAATGTGGAGGCGGCGCGACCCCTGGTCTACGCCACGGCCTTGGTATTGGTGTTGTTGATCATCGTGCTGAACCTCTCCGCCATCAAAATTCGCAATACGCTGCGTGAAAAATATCGCAGTGCCTCAGACTGATCGTGGAGGTGAATTGTGTTGGATGAAACCGTATTGGATGAAACCATGTCAAAAGATGCTAAAACAGAAACTGAAACACCAGAGTCCACCGCAGAAATCACCACTGAAACCCCTGAGGCTCAGCGGGCCGGGGAAAAGCTGGTGCCGACTCCGCGCCCCAGAACACAGGGCACAACCCCCGAGCAGCATCAAGAATCCATAAAGATTGAGATTAATAACCTCAATCTTTACTACGGGGGTGACCAGGCGCTCAAAGGGATTAACCTGCAAATTCCGGAAAAAAAGGTAACGGCTTTTATCGGGCCTTCCGGTTGTGGCAAGTCCACGCTGTTGCGGTGTTTCAACCGCATGAACGACCTGGTGGATAACTGCCGGATTGAAGGCGAGCTGTTAATGGATGGGAATAACATCTACGACAAAAAAGTGGATGTCGCTGAACTGCGTCGGCAAATTGGCATGGTATTCCAGAAGCCGAATCCGTTTCCCAAGTCTATTTATGAAAACGTTGCTTACGGCCTTCGTTTACAAGGCGTAAAGTCCCGTCGTGTGCTCGATGAGGTAGTCGAGAAGTCTCTGCGTGGTGCGGCGTTGTGGGAAGAGGTTAAAGACCGGTTGCATGACAACGCTTTTGGTCTTTCCGGCGGTCAACAACAGCGGCTGGTGATTGCGCGGGCCATTGCGATTGAGCCGGAAGTCATTCTTCTAGATGAGCCGGCGTCAGCGCTGGATCCAATTTCCACGTTGAAAATTGAGGAGTTGATTTACGAGCTCAAGGACCAGTACACCATTGTAATCGTGACCCATAATATGCAGCAGGCCGCCCGAGTATCCGACTATACGGCGTTCATGTATATGGGGAATCTGGTAGAGTTCGGCGATACGGATTCGTTATTCACCAATCCGTCCAATAAACAGACGGAAGACTACATTACCGGTCGTTATGGTTAAGCGGAGGGGATAATTATGGTTATGGATATTAAGTCGCACACGCATCATATTTCCCAGCAATACAATCTGGAGCTGGATGAGATCAAAACCAAGCTCTCTGAAATGGGTGGACTGGCTCAGCGACAAGTCAGCGATGCCATTCAAGCACTGATCGACGCAGACCCGGAAACGGCGGAACGTGTCGTTCGCGACGACGATGACGTGAACGACATGGAGCTGGAAATTGACGAGGACTGCATCCGCATCCTGGCGCGCCGACAACCGGCGGCCAGTGACCTGCGTTTGGTTATCGCTGTGACCAAGGCCATTACGGACCTGGAGCGTGTGGGAGATGAAGCCAGTAAAATTGCCCGTCAGGCATTGGCCCTGAGTGGTGCGGGATCGGGGGCGCCTCGGGGTTATGTGGAAGTTCGTCACATTGGCGGTCACGTATCAAAAATGCTGAGCGATGCGCTGGATGCCTTTGCGCGGCTTGATCTGGACCTCGCGTTGCGCGTCGTGCAAACCGATAACACGGTGGATATGGAATACAATTCCGCGATGCGTGAAATGATTACCTTTATGATTGAAGACCCGCGCTCCATCACGCGGGCGCTGAATATCATGTGGAGTTTGCGTGCGCTGGAGCGTATTGGTGATCATGCCCGCAATCTGGCTCAGTACGTGGTGTACCTTGTCAAAGGCGAAGATGTACGCCACGAAAGCTATGATGAAATCCAGGAGCAGATCCAGGATGAAAAAGATCGCGATGATTAGTCCGTCAGACAAAAAAGGCGGTGACCAGCCATAGGCCCAGCGTAACAGTCACCAGCCCGAACAAGGTGGTTTGTACAATCATGGTGGCGGCCAAGGAGGCATTGCCGCCCATAGCGCGAACCATGACAAAGCTTGCGGTGGCTGTGGGCGAAGCGGCCAGTAGAAAGACCACGGCAACCGCTTCGCCTTGCAGTCCCAAGGCTAACGCCAGCGAAACGGCCACCAGCGGCGAAATGAGCAGTTTCCATACGCTGGCGGCCAGCGCTCCGTCACGCACCTGCCCTAGTGCTTTTATACTCAATGAACCCCCCACACACAGCAGGGCCAGCGGTAACGTCATGTCGCCCAAATAGTGCGCTGAGTCCTGCACCGTAGAAGGCAGTGGCGGCGCAAGCTCTCCGTAAGCCAGGCCCGCGACGATACCAATAATCAAGGGGTTGCGTGCAATGCCCACAAAGATATCGCGCATGCCTTGCTGGTGCTCCAAATCCCGGCTTAATGCCACCACGGAAAGCACGTTATACAGCACAATCGTGACCGCCAGTGGCAGGGTGGCCATGGCAACGCCATGCTCTCCATAAGCATTGCTGCAATAGGCGAGACCGATGATGACCAGGTTTCCACGAAAAGAGGCTTGGGTGAGCACCCCACGATCCCGTCGGTCACGCACAAACCAGTCGGCGGTAGCCAGGCTCAGCAGAAAAATAATCATCGCTCCGACAATAACGGCCGTTAAAATTCGGCCATCCGTAGCGCTGCCAAAGTCGGCGGTGGCATTGCTGACAAACAATAAGACCGGTAAACCGATGGTGAATACCAGGCGGGAAGCCGAGTTAATGAAGCCCTCATCAATCAGCCCTACTCGCCGCGCCAACGCCCCCAGTGCCACCATGAAAAAGATCGGCGTGGTGACCGACAGGGAAAACAAAAAGGTCGATAGCAGGTCGTTGCTGGCCACGGGGTGTGCATACCTCGACAGGTGCAGGGTTATCTATAGCTTCGTCATGCATTGACGGGCTGTCAAGAAAATGAAAAACCCGGTCTTGGAGCGGACCGGGTTTTTCGTCGTAACGATGGTGGCACAATGTTACTTGCGGGTTAATGTTACCTGCGGGTAATCGCCCAGGTACTTTTATGAAAGCACTTCATTTAGGGACGTCGAATGGAAAGTAATCCCGCGCGTTATTGAAGCTGATGTCCTGAATCATGCGGCCGACCATGGCAGTATCGTCAGGGACTAGACCGCTGGCCATGTCCTGGCCGAGTGTGCGGCATAGCAGGCGGCGGAAATACTCGTGACGGGAATAGCTCAAGAAGCTGCGGCTATCGGTCAACATGCCCACGAAGCGGCTGAGTAAACCGAGCTGGCTCAGTGCTTCGATCTGGCGTTTCATGCCATCGAGCTGATCGAGAAACCACCAGCCACTGCCAAATTGCATCTTGCCGGCGGTGGAGCCGTCCTGGAAATTACCGATCATGGTAGCGATCATTTCATTGTCGCGTGGGTTCAGGTTATACAGAATGGTCTTGGCCAGCCGGTCGTCGTTGTCCAGGCGTCCCAGAAACGTTGCCAGGGGTTTGGCGTAGTTATGATCGCCAATGGAGTCGAAGCCAGTGTCCGGGCCCAGGGAACGGAACAGGCGCGGGTTGTTGTTGCGGATGGCTCCGATGTGATACTGCTGAACCCAGCCCTTCTCATGATCCTGGCGTGCGAACTCTACCAGCATCGCGGAGTAGAATTTTTCAAGCTCGTTTTCGTCGAGGTCATTGCCGCCACGCACTTTGCTGAATATAGCTTTGATTTCGGCTTCGGTGTAATCCTCGGCGTGCAGCGTTTCAAGCCCGTGATCCGATAAACGGCAGCCCTGCTCATGGAAGAAGTCGTGGCGCTTTTGCAGTGCGCTCATCAAATCATCGTAGGTGTTGATCTGTACATCGGCCACTTCGCCCAAACGATCCAGATACGTGTTGTAGGCCTGGGTATCCTCGGCCGCCATCGCCTTATCTGGACGCCAGGTCGGTAAAACATTCGTGTTGAAGCTGGTGTCGGCCGCAATGGCCTTGTGATGGCGCAAGTCGTGGGTCGGGTCGTCGGTGGTGCAGATGACCTTGACGTTGGCCTGAGTGATCAGACCCTTGGCACTGAACTCCGGTGTGGCCAGCAATTCGTTGCAGTGCTCCCATACGGCTCTGGCGTTGTCACCATTGAGCAGGGTGTCGGTGATACCGAAAGGCTTCTTCAGCTCCAGGTGCGTCCAGTGATACAGCGGATTACGCAGCGTGTAAGGCACGGTTTCTGCCCACGCCTGGAATTTTTCCCAGTCGCTGGCGTCGCCGGTGCAATACTTTTCACTCACGCCGTTGGAGCGCATGGCTCGCCACTTATAGTGATCGCCCGCCAGCCAGACTTCGGAGAGGTTCTTGAACTGTTGGTCGTTGCCGATCTGATCGGGGGGCAGGTGACAGTGGTAGTCAATGATCGGCATGTCTTTGGCGTAGTTATGGTACAACGCCTTGGCCTGCTCGGTGTCGAGCAGAAAATCGTCGTGGATTAACGTCATTCTCACCATTCCTCTAAACACACAACAGCCACCATCGGGTGCCCAGTAGGCCCCAAGCTCAATGTCGGTTGTGTTACTCATTTAGGCAGCTGTCGGGGACTGGCCCTGATGCCGCCATGGTTGATTGTTATACGTCGGTGCCAGTAGGCCAAAATGGCCTGACCCGTCGCCTTTTGTCCGGGTGCCCAAGGGTTTCCGGTACCGCTTATCTCGCGGTGTGATTAGTTTACCTTCTGGGAGCGCAAATATAAACATCTGAATAGCGCGGGGATAACATAATGTTAGTGATCACTCTCATTAATGTGTAGTAATTTTGAGCTTATAGTCATATTGAATTCATAAATAATTCTGGTAAGGCCAATTTTGGCTTTACAGATGCGGTCGCGTTGGGCATGCTCCGGGCTGGCGACAACGCGAAGGAATGAGTGGTCGCTACAGATGTTAAGACACACTATTATAAATTGGGTAAACGCCACTTTAATCACAGCAGCGGAGCCGAAACCGATTTCAGTCCATAACAGATCGCAGAGGTATTCATGACATTACCGCTTATCGGCCGCCGGCTAACCGTTTTGATGGTGGCAGGGCTAATGACCCTGGGTTTAATCGCCTGTTCACAATCGTTCGGTCCTGACAGTGAGGTTGACTCCACAAGTCGACCGGTGGATGCAAATTCGACCGCAGAAACCCGCGCGCTCTTTGCGTTTTTGCGGAACCAAATGGGGCAGGGCGTGCTATTCGGGCATCAGCACGAGACCACACAGGGCCTCACCATCGATACAACCGACGGCTCCCAATCGGATACCTATAATTCGGTGGGTGACTTTGCCGCCGTCTATGGCTGGGATACATTGTCCATCGTTTCCCCCAAAATTGAAGGCGATGTGACGAAGCAAGCCGTCAAGGCGTATCAGCGCGGCGGCATCATCACCGTGAGCACTCACTTGGATAACCCGCTGACCGAAGACCAAAAGGGTGTATTCCCGGCGGGCACCTCCTGGGACACCACCCCGGCGGTGGAAGCCGCGTTGCCAGGTGGCGAAGCTCATGAGGTCTATAAAGGCTATCTCGACGAGCTGGCTGACTGGGCGTTGTCGCTCAAAGCGGACGATGGCACTCCCATTCCGGTTATCTACCGTGTCCTGCATGAAAACACTGGGAGCTGGTTCTGGTGGGGAGAGGACCAGTCCACGCCGACTCAGTATCAAGCGCTGTATCGCTTTACGGTCGATTATCTGCGCGATGAGCGCGGCGTACACAATTTCCTGTACGCCTACTCGCCAAACGCTTTTTCCCCAGCGACCGAGGCGGCGTACCTGGAGCGTTACCCCGGGGACGATTGGGTGGATGTATTGGCCTTCGACGCCTATGGGCCGGTGTCGGATAACGCCGAATGGTTTGAGACTGTGCAGGCAAACGCGGCTTTGATGGTGCGAATGGCTGAGGCCCGGGGCAAGATCGCAGCTATCGCTGAAATCGGTATTCGTGCCCCCGCGATTGAAGCCGGACAATACGACAACCAGTGGTATCGCAAGCTCCTTGAGGCCTTGAAATCTGATGAAGAGGCCCGCCGGATTGCGTACCTGCTGGTGTGGCGCAATGCACCGGAGGGTGTGGATGGCGGCAAGCCGCACTACTGGGTGCCCACGACATTACCAAAGGATCGTGAGCGCGGGACATTGGAAGATTTCCGGGCGTTTTACGCCGATGATTTCACACTCTTCAATCGTGACCTGCCAGCGGTTTACAATCGTCGCTGATACTCCGCCATTCATAGCATTCTATCCCGGCAAAAGTGAGGGGCGCGCCTACAGGGTCGTCTCCTCCCTGTGCGCGGACCACCAATCGCCAATCTCTATACAGGAGGATCCTCTCATGGCCCGTACACCATCCAATATGCTTCCCCTGGGAACCGAACTGCCCGACGCACGCCTTCCCGACCCAGCTGGAGAAAGCTGGAAACTGAGCCAGCGCATGGGCGACAAAGGGCTCTTGATTATGTTTATTTGCAATCACTGTCCCTTTGTCCTGCACATTGCCCCCTTTTTGGAAACGTTGAATGACCGGCTCAATGCGCTGGGTATTCGCTGTGTTGCGGTCAGCTCTAACGATGTTCAGGCCTACCCGGATGATGCGCCGGATAAAATGGCGGAGTTTGCCAAAGAGTATCGGCTGGCCTTTCCCTATCTCTACGATGAGTCTCAGAACGTGGCCAAATCGTTTGATGCGGCCTGTACGCCTGATTTTTTCCTGTTTGATCGCAATCAACGACTTGTTTATCGCGGGCAACTTGATGACAGCCGTCCAGGCAGCGACATCCCCGTCACCGGGGCCGATCTGCTGGCAGCGGCCGAGCAAGTGTCCCGAGGTGAAGCGCCTCCAACTGACGTTCAAAAGCCGAGCCTGGGTTGTAACATCAAGTGGAAAGCGTGATTTTTATATAAGAAAAAATGCCTGCCCCTGATCGCGTCGCTTAAAACCTCTGGCATCGCCCTCCCCAGAACGTCGGAGGGCGATGCCTTGTAAAGTAGAATCTCCTGACACGTCTGCCTGCTCTTCGCTCACAGAAACCCTGTCCTATTAAACATAACCTGTATCCATCGAAAGGCGCAGGTTTCCTCCCGTATTCCGGTTCTGTTGAAAAATGTGAGATTGTTTACCAAAAATGTGAATTCGCTCTCGTTCGCTTTTTGTTTTATCCATGTCTGTGCTCACAGGGTGAATATACTTTTTGGTGGCCTTTGGCCAACATAACAGTAAAAGGAGAGAGAGTTTTATGTGTATTTCAACAATGAAAAAACTGTGTGGAGCCGCTTTATTATCGTTGGGGCTGATCGCTCACAACGCGATTGCGCAAACAGCGGAGTGTCGTTATGTGGTCCAGAATGATTGGGGGGCAGGGGCTGTTGCTGCCATCGAAATCTCTAATACTGGGACCAGTACCATTCAGGGGTGGAATATAAACTGGCAGTATAACAGCAGTGTCATCACCAATAGCTGGGGAGCGCAGCTGAGCGGCAGCAACCCATACACCGCCAGTAACCTGAGCTGGAATGGCTTGATTAATCCAGGGGATACCGTGTCGTTTGGGGTTCAGATAGAGAATCAAGGCGCCACAGAAACCCCTGAAGTTTCAGGGAGCGTTTGTGGCAGCGCCTCAAGTTCCTCATCAGTCAGCTCCTCCAGTTCGTCGTCAAGTTCTTCATCCGTTTCCTCAAGCGCCAGTGTTTCCAGCAGCAGCTCCAGTGCTTCTGTGCCTGGAGGGCTGACGGCGGTTGAGCTCACAGAAGAAATGGGGGTGGGCTGGAACGTAGGAAATTCCCTGGATGCCATTGGTGGGGAAACCGCCTGGGGTAACCCATTGATTAATCAGGCGTTAATTGATGCTGTTAAAGCGGCCGGCTTCGACACCATCCGGGTGCCCGTGGCCTGGAGCAAGTTCTCAGACCCGGCGAACTTTGTGATTGAGCAAAGCTGGATGGAACGGGTCGAGGACGTTGTTAACTACGCCCTGGATGCGGATATGTATGTGATTATGAATATTCACTGGGATGGTGGCTGGATGCAGCCGACCTTTGCGGACCAAGCATATGTCACCAATCGGTTGAGCATTATGTGGGAGCAAATTGCCGGGCATTTCGAGTCTTATGATCACCGCCTGTTGTTTGCTGGCACCAATGAAGTCATGGTGGAGGGGGATTACGGTACGCCCACCGAGGAGTATTACACCGTGCAGAACAGCTTTAACCAGACCTTTGTCGATACGGTACGCGCCACCGGCGGTAACAATGCGGATCGTTATCTGGTGGTGCAGGGTTTCAACACCAATATTGATCATACAGTGAACTTTGCCGATATCCCCGCGGATACGGTCACTGACCGGTTATTGATGGAAGTGCATTATTACGACCCCTACAACTTTACTCTCAACGAAAGCAGCAATATTACTCAGTGGGGCTCCATCGCCACCGATCCTGGAGCGACGGAAACCTGGGCCAACGAATCCTATGTGGATACTCAGTTTCAGCGTATGAAAACACACTTCGTAGACCAGGGCATTGGCGTGATTCTGGGTGAATACGGTGTTATTTCCCGCCAAAACGTCCCGGGCCACGACGTCTATCGAAATTACTGGAACGAGTACATTACCGAGTCGGCATTGGCGCATGGGATGGTGCCGGTCTATTGGGATAATGGCTATGCGGGCAATGGTGGTTTTGCCTTGTTTGATCGCTTCAGCGGCAATGAGATCGAACCGGCCCTTATTGACGTGTTGACGGGTGCCGGTAACTGAGTGAGCCGACAGGCTCTTGTAATGTGAAGACCCCAGCAGCAATCGGGCGGTCTGGCTGCCCGATTGCTGCCTGTTCACGGCAATGTCAAGCCCTTGGGTGCCTGATTGTTAGACTTTGTAAAGGGAGGTGAAACTGAATTGACAATAATGCTGCCTGGGCAGTAAGTTGACTCTCATGGAGGTTTCATGGTCCGACAGCTAACCGATACTTGTCACTGCGAACAGACGCTAAACCCCAAGGCCGATATTGGATGGTTGTTGGTGACCGCCAGCGATTATCTTTGCGCGCGAGCCGACGAGCGCCTTAAACCGTTGGGCTTGACTGCGGCGCAGTATGGCGTGATCGCCAACCTGACTCGCGGGTTTGAAACCCCGGCTCAGCTGTGCCAGCAAATGCGTTACGACCGTGGCGCCATGACCCGCTTGCTTGACCGTATGGAGGCCAAGGGCCTTGTGGTGCGCAAGCCGCACCAAAATGATCTTCGCTCCGTACGAGTCTGCTTAACTGGAAAAGGGCGGGCCATTCAGCCCGAGATTGCCCCGGTCATCGACCAGCTTTACCAACAGGCACTGGCCGGCCTGTCCGACTCCGAAGCCCGTCAGCTATCCATACTGCTTAGCCGGGTAATTGCCCGATTAAAGTAACCGTACTGGAGGGGGGCGCCATAGAGCCTGCCCTACACAGTCAATTAAGGAGAGGTATCATGCGTCAGCCTCGCTCTGAGAAAGTGAAGGATATGTCCAGGGATATTATCGAACGCCTGAGATTTTTTGCTGGCGTTAATGGTGAAGGCCATCTTGAACTGCTGCACCGAGGACGCTTTGCCAACGCCAACGTCTACCGTTATAGAGCGGAAGGGTTGGATTGCGTCATCAAGGACTACTCGCACTGCCATCCGCTGATTCGCCAAACGCTCGGTCGGTTTTTTGTGCGCCGGGAAGTCACCGCTTTGCGTCGGCTTACAGGGGTGAGCGGTGTCGTGTCCAATTTTTGCCGTTTGGGAAACTTCACTCTGGCCTACCCTTATGTCGAGGGGTTGTCGCTGCGGGAGTTGCAGAGCCGGGGCGAAGTGCTGTCGGAAGACTTTTTTGGTGAGCTGGAAAAAACCATCATCCAGATGCACCGGCGTGGCGCATCTGGATTTACGAAATTTGGGCAATGTATTGCGTGACCCCGACGGCAAGCCGCACATTATTGATTTTCAGTCGTCCATCAGCTTCCGCTGGTTGCCCCGCTGGTTACAAAGTGCCATGCGCGGTGCGGATGTCTCCGGAATTTATAAAGGCTGGCAAGCCGTTTGCGGTGTACCCCTGCCGAAACTGAAACAGCGCTTTTTCAACAGCTTCAATGATTGGCGGAAAATCTGGGTGTTTCGCGGCTACGACACGTTCACTGCTCCTTTCAGAGGGCTGTTTCGCTGGACGCCGCTGAAAGCAATCTCCATCAGCATGGCGGTGATGTATCTGGTCGGATGCTTTTACCTGTTGCGATGAGAACCACCGCAGGTCTCCGCTTATTGGATGAATAATGAGTAAACTGGATCAAAGACAACGTTGCCTTTGGGTGGCATTTACGTCACACTACCTCTCTGTACAGCGAGCTTTTCGGGGATAATGGATATTTTTAAGGCTTTATTGATAAAGGTACGAGAATAATGATCCGACATTTCACATTCTTGGTAGTAACGCTGGCCCTTTGGGGCTGCGGTGATAACTCGACGCCCGCTCCAGAAACGGCTCCCGAGCCGGACAAGGCGGCCGAACAAACGCTGATGCCGCACATCGTGCCCGCCCCCCAGGATATCCGTATGATGGGCAAGCAGTTGATGTTCGGCAATGAGGTCAACCTCGTGGTGGACTCCGGGGCTCCCGACAGTGCGGCGGCGATCAAAGCCTTGCTGGAAAGACTGAACATCCGTCACAGCGATGATGCAGACACGATCGTTCAGTTGCTTCTGGACAGCCGTGTTGATCGAGGTGATGAAGGTTACGAAATGATGATCACGGATGACATTATTGTTCGCGCACCGACCGACACTGGATTGTTCTATGCGGTCCAAACGTTGCGTCAACTGCTGCCTGCCACCGAACAGAAGGCGTACCTGCTGCCCTGGATGATGATCGCGGATGAGCCTCAGTACGAATGGCGCGGCAGCATGGTGGATGTGGCCCGTAACTTTTTTGAACTGGAGTACCTGAAAACGCACATCGAACGCATGGCGCTGTTTAAGCTCAACCGCCTGCACCTGCATCTGAGCGATGATCAGGGTTGGCGGTTTGAGGTGAAAAGCTGGCCCAAGCTGACGGAAGTCGGGGGTTCTTCCGCGATTGATGGTAACGACGGAGGGTTTTACACCCAGGAGCAGATGCGCGAGCTGGTTGAGTTTGCCGCGCGCCATCAAGTGGAGGTTGTGCCTGAAATTGACCTGCCCGGCCATACTCAGGCGGCGATTGCGTCCTACAATGAGCTGGCCTGTGATGATGTGGTGACCAGCCCCGTGCAGAATAACTGTGAAGACGCGGCCGGTGAGGCGCGCCTGGAGCTGTACGAAGGCACCTGTGTAGGTTTCAGTGCGCTTTGTGCCAGCGAAAAGCCGGATCTGGTTTACGGCTTTGTCGAAGATGTGCTGCGAGAAGTCGCTGATGTCTTCCCTTTCGAATACCTTCATATTGGCGGTGATGAGGTGTTGAACGAGGAAGCTGACGCTTTCCCGGAGTTCATTACCCGAACGGATCAAATCGTGGAAAGCCTGGATCGCAAACTGTTGGCGTGGGAAGAGGCCTCGGCGGGGGATATTCGCTCCAATTCCCTGTTGCAATTCTGGAATGACGACTATGACATTGAGCCAGCGCTGGAGCAGGGCATTCATCGCGTGTTGTCGCCCTGCAGTTATGCCTACATCGATCATGGTAATTATGACGGGCAGCCAGATGTGTATACCTGGTGTCGTGCCGAAGGGGTTCCGCTGGAGCGGGTGTACAGTTTAGTGCCGGAAGATTACTCGCAATCGGTGGGTGTGGAAGCGGCGATGTGGAGCGAGCTGGTGGATAGCGAAGCGAAGGCCGACAATCGTTTGTGGCCACGACTGGCTGCGACCGCCGAGATATCCTGGACGCGCCAGGACGGGCGTGACTACGACGCATTCACGGAGCGTCTGTCAAAATTACGTGGACACTTTGATGCAATGGGTATCGAGTACTATCCGGCGCCAGAACTTGGCTGGGATGAGTGATACGTTTGCTGCCCCGAGCCGATAGCGACTGACCCATAAAAAAAACCGGAGCCTGCAGGCTCCGGTTTTTTTATGGAGAAGCACGGCAAGCCTTAGTCTTGTTGTTCCCTGGCGATAGCTCGGTAGGCAATATCGTTGCGATAGTACACGCCGTCCCACTGGATTTTTTCCACCAGTTCATAAGCGCGTTGCTGCGCTTCACTGACGGTATCGCCCAGTGCCGTAGCGCACAGCACCCGCCCACCGTTGGTAACGACCTGGCCGTCGACTTCCTGAGTGCCCGCATGGAAGACACGCTCTCCCGGTGTTTCTTCGGTGGGCAGACCTGAAATTGCGTCGCCTTTGCGATAGCTTCCCGGATAGCCGCCAGCGGCGAGTACAACGCCAACCGCAGCGCGTTCGTCCCACTCGGTCGTCATTGAACCCAGCTTGCCTTCCAGCGCGGCCAGGCACAGTGCTGTCATATCGGATTTCATGCGCAGCATGATCGGCTGGGTTTCGGGGTCACCAAAGCGGCAGTTGTATTCAATAACTTTGGGTTGCCCGTCTGGTGTGATCATCAGTCCGGCGTAGAGGAAGCCTGTGTAGGGATTGCCCTCAGCGGCCATACCTTCCACGGTGGGGACAATCACCTGCTGCATGATACGCTCGTGTACTTCGGGTGTAACCACGGGCGCGGGGGAATAAGCGCCCATGCCGCCCGTATTGGGGCCAGTATCACCATCGCCCATGCGCTTGTGGTCCTGGCTGGTGGCCATGGGTACGATATGCTTGCCATCGACCATGACGATAAAGCTGGCTTCTTCACCGGTCAAAAATTCTTCGATCACCACACGACAGCCAGCATCGCCAAACGCATTGCCAGAGAGCATATCGCGCACGGCTTCCTGAGCCTGCTCCAGGGTTTCGGCGACGATGACGCCTTTACCCGCCGCCAGGCCGTCAGCCTTGACCACAATCGGCGCGCCTTTCTCGGCAAGATAGGCCAGTGCGGGCTCCACCTCCGTAAAGGTCTGGTAATCGGCGGTTGGTATCTTATGGCGGGCGAGAAAATCCTTGGTGAAGGCTTTCGATCCTTCGAGCTGCGCTGCGCCTCTGCTGGGCCCGAAGCAGGGTAATTGTCGCTCCGTAAAATAATCCACCACACCTTCTACGAGTGGCGCTTCCGGGCCGACGATGGTCAGGCCGATGTGATTATGTTGCGCAAACTCAGCCAGTGCCGGAAAATCCAAAACATCGATAGCGACGTTTTGCAATTTGTTTTCCAGTGCGGTGCCGGCATTGCCGGGCGCCACGAACACCGTTTCCACGTCAAGGCTTTGTGCGGCTTTCCAGGCGAGGGCGTGTTCTCGACCACCGCCACCGATGACCAGTAGGTTCATGGTTTGGACCTTTTGGTTATGAATCGATAGAGAAGAGCGGATGCCGACTCAGGCCGCATCCGCTCTCCGGGTTTATGTCAATGCCGGAAGTGTCGCATGCCGGTGAAGACCATGGCGATGCCATGCTCATCGGCGGCGGCAATCACTTCTTCGTCGCGCATGGAACCGCCGGGCTGAATCACCGCTGCGATGCCAGCAGCCCCGGCGTTATCCAGTCCATCGCGGAACGGGAAAAAGGCATCGGAAGCCATTACCGACCCCTGTACCTCCAGGCCGGCATGTTCAGCTTTTATTCCAGCAATGCGAGCGGAGTTTACGCGGCTCATCTGACCGGCGCCGACGCCAATGGTCTGGTTGTTCTTCGCGTACACAATGGCATTGGATTTAACAAACTTGGCCACTTTCCAGGCGAACAGCAAGTCGCGAATTTCCTGTTCGGTGGGGGCGCGTTTGGTGACGACTTTCAGGTCGACTTCGGCGACCATGCCGTTGTCGCGATCCTGTACCAGCAGGCCGCCATTGACACGTTTATAGTCCAGGCCAGCAACGCGCTGCTTATCCCATTGGCCGCAGACCAGCAGGCGAACATTTTTCTTGGCGCTCACCACCGCAACGGCGTCGTCCGACACGCTGGGAGCAATGATGACCTCCACGAACTGTCGCTCGACAATAGCTTTGGCGGTGTTGCTGTCCAGTTCGCGGTTAAACGCAATAATGCCGCCGAAGGCCGACTCCGGGTCGGTGGCAAACGCCAGGTCGTAGGCGGTCTTCAGGTCCGCTGCTGTGGCCACGCCGCAGGGGTTGGCGTGTTTGACGATCACGCAGGCGGGTGTCTCAAAGCTTTTCACACATTCCAGTGCGGCATCCGTATCCGCCACATTGTTGTAGGACAGCTCTTTACCCTGAAGCTGCCTGGCGGTGGCGATGCTGGCTTCTGCGGGATGTTTTTCCACGTAAAAGGCGGCTTTCTGGTGCGGGTTTTCGCCGTAGCGCATTTCCTGGGTTTTCAGGAACTGGCTGTTGAAAGTGCGCGGGAAGTGCTCGCTTCCGCCCTCGACCTGGCGACCAAAGTAATTGGCAATGGCGCCATCGTAGGCGGCCGTATGCTCGTAGGCTTTGATGGCCAGATCGAAACGGGTGGCGTAGGTCGTCTTTCCGTCGTTGGCATCAAGCTCGGCCAGAAGGCGAGAGTAGTCGCTGGCATTGACAACGATGTTGACGTGGGCATGGTTTTTGGCGGCAGCGCGCACCATAGTGGGCCCGCCGATATCAATATTCTCGACCGCATCTTCCAGGCTGCAATCAGGGTTGGCCACGGTTTGCTCAAAGGGGTAGAGGTTAACCACCACCATATCGATAGCGCTGATGTCATGCGCCTTCATTACGGTATCGTCCTGGCCGCGCCGTCCGAGAATGCCGCCGTGTACTTTCGGGTGTAGTGTCTTGACACGCCCATCCATCATTTCCGGGAAGCCGGTATAGTCGGAGACTTCCACGGCGGGGATACCACTGTCTTTTAACAGCCGGAAAGTACCCCCAGTGGACAGGATTTCCACGCCGCGCTCATGCAGGGCCTGGGCGAATTCCACGATGCCGGTTTTATCGGAAACACTGATGAGCGCCCGGTTCACGGGTGCGAGTTCGTTAGCGCTGGTCATGGTTGGCGAAAATCCCCCAATGCCTGTTTTAAAATAGGTGGTTACAAATGCAAAGGGGGTGGTTGTACCCACCCCCCTTAAAACCTGTGTGTCTGCGTGTCAGAGCAGGTCGTATTGCTTGAGCTTCTTGCGCAGCGTGCCGCGGTTCAGGCCCAACACCTGAGCGGCGCGAGTCTGGTTGTGGCGAGTATATTTCAGAACGATTTCCAGCATGGGCGCTTCCACTTCTGCCATGACCATGTTGTAAACATCGCTGACAGGCTGGCCATCGAGATTTTGGAAGTAGTTTTCCATGGCCTGCTCCACGCAACCGCGAAGCGATTGTCCTTGCATGGTGGTGGTCGTGGCGGGACCGGGGTTGTCCATAGGAACGTCTGCCAAAAGGTTTTCTGCTGTGTTCATGCCGCTTTGTCCTCTCTTTCTATCAGCTGTTCAAAGTATTTCTGAACGCTGTCGAGTTGTTCTTGAGCGTTGTCCATACGGTTAAAGGCCTGGCGAAACCCGTCGCTGTCAGGCACCGTCTGCAAGTACCACCCCAGGTGCTTGCGTGCGATGCGAGGGCCCATAACGGTGCCGTAAAAACCGTAAAGATCTCGCAAATGACTGCTGAGAATGTCGCCGATTTCAGTCAACGACGGTTCGAGAAATAGCTTGCCATAACGCAAGTAATGATCGATTTCCCGAAAAATCCAAGGGCGTCCCTGTGCCGCACGACCGATCATTACAGCCTGAGCGCCGGTTTTATCGAGAACCTCACGCGCTTTGCGCGGAGAGTCGATGTCGCCGTTGGCGAATACCGGGATACTGACAGCCCTTACTACATCGGCCAGTGTGTCGTATTCGGCGTCGCCGTTATAACGGTCGGCGCGAGTGCGACCGTGTACGGCCAGCGCCTGGATGCCGAGCTCTTCGGCCATGCGGGCAATGTGCACCGCATTGCGATGATCGCGATCCCAGCCGGTGCGAATCTTCAACGTTACCGGCAGATCCACTGCCTTGACCACGGCCTCGAGAATGCTCGCTACCAGTGGTTCATCGCGCAAAAGCGCAGATCCGGCGGCCTTTCGACAGACTTTTTTGGCCGGACAGCCCATGTTGATATCAATAATCTGCGCGCCGTTGTCGGCGTTCAGACGGGCTGCGTCCGCCATCATATCCGGATCGCCACCTGCAATTTGTACCGAAATGGGTTCGGCTTCACCAGTGTGATCCAGGCGCAAGCGGCTTTTACGGCTGTTCCAGAGCGAGGCGTCGGAAGTTACCATTTCGGACACTACCAGCCCGGCTCCCAGCTGCCGACACAGTTGCCTGAAAGGGCGGTCTGTCACGCCCGCCATGGGAGCGAGGATCACCTGGCTGTCAATCCGGTGGGGGCCTACCTGAAACACGCGATTTTACCCTGATCCAAAAGTGCCGGAAACGCGCTGCCTGTCTGTTTCAGCACTTTACCGACCGCCTCAGAAAAGGGGGGCTATGATACCCGTTTGATGCCGAATTGGGAACGAGCAAACGCGTAAAACTGGTGTTTTTTTGAGCGAATTTACTAAGGTGCGGAAACGGTCGGCCCAGGGAGGGTAAATCAGGCGCCAGGAATATAGGCGCGATAGTTGACGGCGTCGGGACCGGGATCGATCAGCTCCAGCGTGAGGTGGATTGGCTGGTTGGCGGGCATGATGCGGCGCCCGGACAGCTCTCCGGAGAGGTACTCAGACGGTTTGAACTGTCGCACAGCGAGCATTTCGCCGTCGAGCCCGCTGAATTCCAGCACCAGGTCCGGGAAGGGTTGGGAGAATGGGGCGGTATTGAGCAATATGGCATCCACCATCAATGCACCAACGCGCTCTGGATGATCGCGGACCACCAGATTATAGGCGCGGATACGCGACGGATCGGTCAGGTCCGGCACGGTGCAGCCTAATACGGAGCAGACCGAAACGTACAGCGAGCGGTAGGGTTCCTGCCGACTCAATCGATCAAACTGCAGCCAGGCCATCTGGACGACGGTAAGCGATAAAGCAAGGACTACCAGGGTAGGCCACAACCAGCGCCGTTTGCGTCTCGGCTTGCGATGGCCCTGCATTTCGACGGGGCCGGGATCGAAGTGTGCGAGAAACGGTGTGTCGACCTCTTCTTCGGGGAGGGCAGTCTCTTCTTGGCTTTCGTTGTCGCTGCCTTTGTCGCTATCGGTCAATTGAAATGGCAGGCTGGGGTCGTGTGCCGGGCTGTCGACTTGGGGTTCCGTTTGGGGTGCGGCTTGACTCTCTGGAGGGGCGGGTGCTTCGTCAGACTCTTCCTCCAGCAAACTCATAGCCCAGGATTCGTCGGCGTTCTCTTTTTCTCCAGAGTCCTCCTCCTCCTGAGGCGCACGCTCGAACAGGGACCGAGTGGAGTGAGTGTGCAGTGAGTCACCCACACCGTAGGGGTCACGGACTTCCGGATCGTCCTTCTGATCCATATCATCACTGATCAGAAAGTCATCGTCATCCCCGAGTTCAGCATCAATTTGTGACTGGTCGAACAGGAAGCGGCTGTTTTCCTCCGGCTGGGGGGAAGACTCGGTCGGGGAACTCTGGCTGGTTTCCGAGGGTGATGCCGGGGTTGTAGGCTCGTTCCCGATCAGGTGCTCCCGCGCCTTGAATACACACAGGCAGGCACCGCACCGAACGGCGCCGCGGGCCGATTGCAGTTGCGCAGCTGTAATGCGAAATGAGGTGCCGCACTGAGGACAGCGGGTGACCATTTTGACGGCGGTGGTGTTATTCGGGCCCGGTTGGTGTTGATCCATGGTTGTGTGCCAGTGCTCCCCCGGAGGACGTTCAATGGCGGCGTTTTATGCCGGTCAGCCGAACCCACTCGTCACGCTCGGCCACCGGATCGAAATCAAACCAGGGGCGGTAGGCATCCATGACGGCTTCGGCCTGAGTGGACAGAATGCCA
The DNA here is from genome assembly GCF_050113635.1 of Marinimicrobium sp. ARAG 43.8. NCBI lineage: Bacteria > Pseudomonadati > Pseudomonadota > Gammaproteobacteria > Cellvibrionales > Cellvibrionaceae > Marinimicrobium > Marinimicrobium sp. ARAG 43.8. Next base: position 336,057 of record NZ_JBNJLT010000001.1, on the reverse strand, counting down.
GACAGGCAAATACGGCCGCCCGTCTTGGTCATTTGTTGGAGCTTGGGAGCGAGTTTAACCAGCGGGCCAGCCAGAATATTAGCAAGCATGATGTCAGTCTGTACATTGGGGCAGCGCTCCGGTAAATAGACCGGCATGGCGTCTTCGGCCAGTGCGTTACGGCCTGCGTTGTCCCGGGTGGCAGTTAAGGCTTGCGGATCGATATCCACACCGATGACACGTTTGGCCCCCAACAGCAACGCGGCTACCCCCAGAATGCCGGAGCCACAGCCATAGTCCACCAGTTGCTGTTCTGTCACGTCCTGTCCGTCGAGCCACTCCAGACACAGAAATGTGGTGGGGTGGGTGCCGGTGCCGAAAGCCAGGCCCGGGTCGAGCATTAGGTTGACCTTGTCTGGCTCTGGCGGCGACTGCCAGCTCGGACACACCCACAACCGTTCGCCGCAACGAATGGCGTGGTAGTGGCTCATCCATTCGCGTTCCCAGTCCTTGTCCTCGAGCGGTTCCCAGCGGTATTGAGGGAGTTCGCGGCCCCAGGCATTAGTGATCCGTCCGGTCACCGTAGCGGTGTCAATTTCGGCATCGTACAGGCCGGTCAGACAGACCTGATCCCAGAGCGGCGTCTCCCCGAGTGCCGGCTCAAGAATAGGTTGGTCAGCGTTGTCTTCCAGCGTCACCGAGGCGGCGCCGCTCGCCAGAAGCAGTTCTTCGAGCGATTCGGCGCAGTCCCGGTCAGTGGTCAGTTTCAGTTGCAACCAGGGCATAGTGTCAGCTATTCAGCTTCTTCTCCAGGTAGTGAATGTTGACGCCACCTTTGCGGAACTCATCGTCCCGTGTCAGCCACTGTTGCAACGAAATATTGGTGCGAATGCCTTCGATGATGGTTTCATCCAGAGCGTGACGCATCCGGTTCAGCGCTTCCTCCCGGGTTTCGCCGTGCGTAATAATTTTGGCGATCATCGAGTCGTAATTCGGTGGCACGGTGTAGCCACTGTATAAGTGAGAGTCCACGCGAACACCAAAGCCACCGGGTGGATGGAACCCTTTTACCAGCCCCGGGCAGGGCATAAAGGTTTTCGGGTCCTCGGCGTTGATCCGGCACTCGAAGGCGTGGCCGCGAATAACCACATCCTCTTGCTTGATCGACAGTTTTTCGCCGGAGCAGACACGAATTTGCTCCTTGATAATGTCGATGCCGGTGACCATTTCGGAAACCGGGTGCTCTACCTGAATACGGGTGTTCATTTCGATAAAGAAGAAGCGTCCGTCTTCGTACAGGAACTCGAAGGTGCCGGCGCCTTTGTATTTCATGTTAATGCAGGCTTGCACGCAGGCTTCAGCAGTCTGCTGGCGAACATCGTCCGGGATGCCCGGCGCGGGTGCTTCTTCGATGACTTTCTGGTGGCGGCGTTGCAGGGAGCAATCGCGATCGCCCAGGTGAATGGCGTTGCCCTGGCCATCGGAGAGTACCTGAATTTCCACGTGGCGCGGATTCTGCAAGAATTTTTCCATGTACACCGTATCATCACCGAACGCGGATTTGGCCTCGTTCTGGGTGATGTGTATGGAGTTCATCAGGGACGCTTCGGTGTGCACCACACGCATACCGCGGCCACCGCCGCCAGCGGCCGCTTTGATAATCACAGGGTAACCGATGTCGCGGCCAATCTGCTGGCAACGCTCGCGATCATCGCTCGGCAAGGGGCCGTTGGAGCCGGGCACGGTGGGGACGCCGGCTTTTTTCATGGCGGCAATCGCGGCCACTTTGTCGCCCATGGTGCGAATAGTGTCGGGATCCGGGCCGATAAAAACGAAACCGCTTTTTTGCACCTGCTCGGCAAAATCGGCGTTTTCCGCCAGGAAACCGTAGCCGGGGTGTACCGCCACGGAGTCGGTGACTTCCATGGCGCTGATAATGGCCGGAATGTTCAGGTAGCTCTGCGGCGACGGGTTGGGCCCGATACATACGGATTCGTCGGCCAGGCGGACGTGCTTCAGATCGCGATCCACTTGGGAGTGCACCGCCACGGTTTTGATGCCCATTTCCTTGCAGGCGCGCAGAATGCGCAAGGCAATCTCACCGCGGTTGGCGATTAATATTTTGTCAAACATAAACCATATCCTCGACGCGGGATTTAGACGATCGTGACCAGGGGCTGATCAAACTCAACCGGCTCGCCATCTTCCACCAGAATGGCTTCCACCACGCCGGCTTTGTCCGCTTCGATTTGGTTCATCATTTTCATCGCTTCAACGATGCAGATGACATCGCCGACTTTAACGTGCTGACCCACTTCCACGAATGAAGGAGAGCCCGGGCTCGGTGCACGATAGAATGTACCTACCATGGGCGATTTCACGACGTGACCGTTATGGTTGGCGGCGGGTGCGGGTTCGCTGCCGTTATCGGCCGCCGGGGCTGCCGGGGTCGGCGCAACGGGAGCGGCTGGCGCGGCCGGGGCGGGCGCCGCCGTGTAATAGGTCGCGTTTGGATTATTGCGGCTGATACGGACGGATTCCTCGCCCTCTTTGATTTCCAGCTCGCCGATGTCGGACTCTTCCAACAACTCAATCAGTTTTTTAATTTTGCGAATATCCATTGGGTCCTCTCTTTAATCAACGGATGAATAATTAACGACAGCAGTGTGCCATAGCGTCATGGCGCCTCTGCTCAGGATGTTGATGTGTCCAGTTGGCGAATGGCCGCAGCCATTGCCAGCTCATATCCCTGGGCACCGAGTCCGCAGACCACACCCCGGGCGATATCGGAAAAATAAGAGTGCTGGCGAAACGGTTCCCGCGCATGCACATTAGATAAGTGCACTTCGATAAAGGGAATGGCTACGCCGAGCAGAGCGTCCCGAAGCGCCACACTGGTGTGCGTGAACGCGGCGGGATTAAACAGGATAAAGTCCACGCCCTCATGACGGGCATCATGAATGCGGTCGATCAGTTCGTATTCGGCGTTGCTTTGCAGGCTGAGGCAGTGGTGTCCCGCCGCATGGCATTGTTCGGTCAGGGTCTGATTAATGGTTTCAAGGGTTTGGGCGCCGTAAATGCCGGGCTCGCGCTGCCCGAGCAGATTCAGGTTGGGGCCGTGTAAAACCAGAATGGTCGCCATGATCAATCCCATATCGCCGTTGGCACATTATGGAGGCGAGTTTGCCGGAAAATTGTCACAGTGTCCACGGCCTAATTGGGGTTTTGCCAAATTCTCTCCAAATGGCTGCAAGATGGCAGACGTTCGGCTGTTTATTTTGCTTGTAATACGATTTGAGATGAAATTTGCGCGGGCCGAGTCGTCATTTTGAGCGACAAACCCGGCGTATTGCAGGCAAGATGGGCGATGATGTTCGAAAATTCCAAAAAATGCTGCTAATTTCTCGAAAATTGATAGAAAAAGGCGTTATTGGGGGCGGGCTCCTTCGGCCAAGCGTTCCAGTAAATCCCCTTTTCGTAAAATTTGCGGCAATATGTGCCCCGGCCCCTCGTGGTCGGCGGGGAACCAAAGGTAAAGAGGGACACCACTCCGACCGTAGTCGCTGAGGACTTGAGTGACGGCGGCGTCCCGATTCGTCCAGTCACCTTTCAGGGTTGCGACGTTGTGGCGGTCAAACGCGTCCTGCACCTCCTGAGTATCCAGTGTCACGCGTTCGTTGGCCAGACAGGTCAGGCACCAGTCGGCTGTCAGGTTGATGAATACCGGCTTTCCCTCTGCCCGTAGGGCAGCGAGCTTGGTGGCGGAGTACGCTTGCCAGCGCTCCTCGTTCGCGTCGGGCTGCAGCGCTCGCCACGGTAAAATAATGACAGCCGCCCAGGCAAAACCCACCAGAGCAACGCGCAGCCACTGGGTGGTGGGACGCCGGGGCTGGCGGGTCAGCAGCCAGCCAGCGAAGGCTATGGCCACCGCTCCGGTTCCGACGGCGGCCACTGCGTCGGCGCCCGCCTGACGACTGAGTACCCACAGCAGCCAGACCGCCGTCAGGTACAGCGGAAATGCCAAAAACTGCCGAAGGCTCTCCATCCAGGGGCCGGGGCTGGGGAGGTGGCGGACCAAGGCGGGCAAGTAGCACAGCACCAATAGTGGCAGTGCCATGCCAAAACCCAGGGCGATAAAAACGCTCAGGCTGGTGAGTGCCGGCTGTGTCAGTGCGTACCCCAGGGCGGCACCCATAAAGGGAGCGGTGCAAGGGCTTGCTACCACTGCCGCTAAAACGCCGGTAAAGAAGGAGCCGCTCAGGCCGCCACTGTGTGTCAAACGCTCACCGACGCCCATCCAGCGCGATCCCATCACCAGCAACCCGGACAGGCTCAGCCCAAGAATAAAAAAGAGGTAAAACAGAGCGGCGATCAGCCCGGGTGATTGCAGTTGGAAACCCCAGCCGATGGCCTCGCCGCCGTGACGGGCGGCCAACAGTATGCCGGCGAAGAGGGCAAAACACAGAATCACCCCGGCGGTGTAGGCCCAGCCGTGGAGCGGCAAGCGCTTGCCGTGCGCCTGAGCCAGCCCCATGACTTTAATGGACAGTACCGGGAACACGCAGGGCATCAGGTTCAGGATCATGCCGCCGAGGAGCGCGATCAGTAAAATGTAAGGAAGTGACGCGGACGGGGTCGAAGGAGCGTTGTTGGCGCCACCGCTTGAGGTGGGCGCGGCGTCGGCCGGAAAACCGTCAGTGATTGTTACGCGGCTCTCGGCAGGGTTTATCTGCAAATAATCGGTGTGTGGCGGGTAGCAAAGGCCCGCATCCGCACAACCTTGCGATTGCACCGCCAGAACGAAGGGCGGTGCGTCTTCGGGAATCGTCAGGCGAAGGGTGGCGCTGCCGTAATACACCGCCATGTGTTTCTCAAAGTACTCGTCATACTTTTCCGTTGTGTTGTCGCTAAAACGGGGGGTGAGGGTGAACGGCTCTGGCTGCGCTGTAAACCCGAAACGCTCCTGATAGAGATAATACTCTGGAGCGATCTCCCAGTTCAGGACCAGTTCTCCTTCATAGAAACGGGTTTCGAGCTGGAAGGCTTCGGTTACCGGCAAGAAATCATTGTTTCCGCCGAGCAGGTTGCTGCCCCCGGTGCTGGACTGTTGGTCCCCGAGCAAATTCTGGGACAGGGCTGACTGGCTCCACACGCCAAGTACGGTAAAAAGCACGGTAAAGAGCACGAGCAAATGGCGACGAAGCGCGATCAGCCCCCTGGCGGGGCGAGCATCGGTAACCGGCATGAGGGAGCCGTCTCCTTAGTTTGGGTGACGAAGGGGACACCGGGCGGTATGATGACCTTCGGTATCCCCTGATGTTCACTGTCGTGGGACCCTGACTCTACCGGATAAGTTCGAGTTCGGCCGAATCCAGAGCCCCGTTGATGTACTCAAAACGGATACGCGTGCCCAGGGTCTTGCCGCACAGGTACGCAGGGGGTAGTGTAGCGAATTCCGATCCGAAAAGCCGCCACTGGTTACAGCGGAGACCAAGTTTGTGAGCCGTCTTTGGACACTCTTTCAGCGCGTTCTTTATTGGCGTTCGGCCATAGCGGGCCTGCGCACGGCTGGTACAGGGCTCGCTTTATCCGCGTTTTTAATGGCTTGTGCTGGTCCGCAAGAGAGACCGGTTGTAACCCAGGCCAACACGCCTGCGCCCACGCCTGCGCCCACGCCTGCGCCCGCACCCTCTCGAGAGCCACCGATCCAGCAGTGGCTGGATCAGGCTGATCGAGCACTGTCCGCTGACCGCCTGCTTTCTCCATTGGGCGATAACGCCCATGATCGCTACCGCGCGGTATTGCTCTATGAGCCAGACAACCGTCGCGCCATTTCGGGGTTGCAGGCGATCGCGTTGCGCTATCTGGAACTGGCCCGCCTGGCGGCGGCACGAGGGGCGTTCTCCCAGGCCGAAGGGTATTTGGGGCTGGCCGAGGAGGTGGACCCGGGCAATCCTCTGGTCGCTGAGTTTGCCGAGAGGGTCGACTCCCAGCAGGTGCATCTTCAGCACATCGATATCGAAGCGGAATCGGTAGTTCGTCTCGATCCTGGCGCCTTGGGCGCTCGCTCTGGCCTGATCGTCGCGCAACTGCAAGCGTTGGCTAAACAGGTGCGTGATTCGGGTGAGTTCGTGTTGATTGTGAGCCGCACCGACGCCGAAGGCCGGTGGATTTATCAGCAAATGCGGGACGCGGTGCCGAATCATCTGCTAAGGGGAGATATCCAGCTGGGCTCTCCGCCGAGGGTGGAGCTGCAGCCACCGCTCTGACGTCACGGTTTACGACAATAATAACGGAGGTGTCTTTATGTCGAGCGCTAGCATCAGGAATTTGACCGTAGCGTCGATGCTGGGCGCCCTGGGTTTGCTCGGCGTGAGTGTACTGAGTGTGAGTGCGCTGGCTCAGGATCATCCGGTGAGCGTTGACAATGCGACATTGCGTGAACCCTTGCCCGGTAAAAACGTAACCACTGCCTACTTCGACGTTATCAATGCCTCCGGGAAACCCCGTGAGTTGGTGGCGGTAGAAAGTGGACTGACGGATCGTGTGGAGCTTCACCAGCATCGCCACGAAGGTGGCATGATGCAGATGCGAGAAGTGTCATCCGTTGCGTTGCCGCCAGAGGCAACGGTGCGTTTCGAGCCCGGGGGTTATCACATCATGCTATTTGGGTTGAGTGAACGGCCCGAGCGAGGCCGCCCTGAAACGCTGGTGTTGCGCTTCGCGGATGGTGAAACCCTGGCGGTGGAGGCCGAGGTGGTGAGTGTCATGGATGAAAAGGGTCAGGGCGACGACGGGCATTCGCACCACCACCGCCACTGACCTTGCTTTACCATCCACGCGTTATCCCACGCTTTATCGCCCTTATAGTGGATCGATGATGCTATTCAATGGCCAGATAGGGGCGAAGGGCTTGCGCCCATAACTCATACCCTTTGGCATTCAGGTGTAAACGGTCGTCAATAAACAGTTCCTCGCGGGGTTCGCCTCGCTCATCGAGCAGGACAGAGGCAAGATCCACATAGGTCAGCTGTTCATGGTCGTCGCAATATTCGGCGATGGCCTGGTTTACCGACTGGCTTTTTGCCCAGAGGTGGGCGCGGCTGCCACTGGGCTTGATGCTGATAAACAGGATTTCCGTGTCCGGGAAGCGCTGCTGAACCAGGCCGGCAAATTCCTTGAAGTTGGCCTCAATGGCCTCGGCGGAAAAACCGGCCGCCACATCGTTATCGCCTTCATACAGCACAATCTGTCGGGGCGCGTAAGGGGTGACCATGCGGTTGAAATAGTGCAGCGCTTCGGGGAACGTGGAACCTCCGAACCCGCGGTTCAACCGGTCCACGTTTGGAAAGAAGCTATTCAGGTCCCATAGGCGGATGCTGGAGCTGCCGTAAAAGAGGATTTGTCCTTTTTCGGGGGCGTGCTTTTTGTCCCAGGCTTCGTAGCGAAGGATCTCGTTTTCATACCGGTCCAGATCAATATCGGGCTCCGCAGCCTGCAAGGAGAGGGAGAACAAGAGCAAGGTCAGCAATGCGCCAACAGTGGGGAGGGAGGGGTTCATGGTTGGGCTCCTCAGATGTCACTTGATTGAATTTGCGCTGGACTCACCAGACAACTGTCTACTAAAGTTGGAGCACACTCGCGCATCGGAAAACAAAGGATAGCATTATGCCCGTCTCCAGGTTCAAAGCGTTTTGGTTACACTGGCAGCGCAAGCTTCGCGACGGCGTCTCCGACGCCCGGGAGGATGCTTCCCGCTCCAGCTTATGGTTGCGCGGTGGTATTGCGCTTATCGCCGTATACCTGTTGGTGATGGCGTTGCTGGGCGTGTACTGGAGCCAGACGCCGGATAGCTTTGTTGTAGAGGAGTTCGTGACTCGCCAGGTGGAAGACCGCGGGGGTGAGCGCGAGCGTGGGGCGGTGATGACGTCGGCATTAATCGGCGTCGCTCAGACGTTGCTGGAAAAACCCGGCGGTTACCTGACCAATGATATCACCCCACCAGGGCTGTGGCTGGATAACATGCCCAGCTGGGAATATGGCGTAGTGATTCAGGTGCGGGATGCCAGTAAAGCCATGCGCGAGGCATTCAGTCGCTCTCAGTCTCAGTCCCGTGAAGATCAGGATCTGGCGTTGGCCGAATCGCGCTTCAATTTCAACACCGACAGCTGGATCATGCCCGCCACCGAGGGGCAGTATCGAGAAGGTATCGAATATACCCGCCGCTACCTTGATCGGTTGACGGGCCTGAACGATAACCGTGCTGAATTCTATACGCGTGCCGATAATCTGCGTTACTGGCTCAGTACCGTTGAAACCCGGCTGGGCAGTCTCTCGCAGCGGCTGAGCGCCAGTGTGGGCCAGCGTCGCCTCAACACCGATCTCCCTCCGCGTCTGAGCGAAAGTCAAGCGTCGAACACAACAGATTCCGGGGAAGTAGTGGTGAAAACGCCCTGGCATCAACTCGACAATGTTTACTACGAAGCACGGGGTTCGGCATGGGCTCTGATTCACTTGCTTAAGGCCGCTGAAATTGAATTTGCCGATGTACTTGAAGACAAAAATGCCCGTGTCAGTCTGGGTCAAATTATTCGGGAATTGGAAGCGACGCAGCGCTCCCTGATGAGCCCCATGATTCTCAATGGCAGCGGCTTCGGGCTACTGGCAAACCACTCTTTGGTGATGGCGTCTTATATCTCTCGTGCCAATGCGGCACTGATCGATTTGCGAAGCTTGTTGGATCGGGGGTAGGGTATTGCGCGTTATTTCTCGACGCTGATGGGAGTACCAGCGACGGGAAATAGTTTGCTCAGGGCAACGTCCAGGTAGAGCGCAGCGGCGGGTAATAGTAAGCAAAGCGACAAAACCATAAACCATACCGCATGCTTGGCCAACTCTTTCGTCATAATTTACTTTACCTCATGTTCATGTCGTCGCTTTCTTTCTTATTTATGCGTGGATTGTCATTCCCCTTAAGTCTTTGTTTTACGATGATTTAATCCCATATGACAAACTGACTTTGTAAAATTGTGTCAAGGTTTCACTTGCGGGGCCTGGGCTTCTGTGTCAACAGAAGTCTTACATTAGGCGTTGCAAGCGTTGGCCCTTTTTGGTACCTTTGGTCGCCCCATTCGACCTGGAGCGCCCACCAGCGCGTGTAACGGTCTCCGTTTCCGGCGTCGTCCCCTGAATCCAAGCTGCAGATGTAACCTGCTGGATGAATTTTTTGAACGCAACTAGCTCCCCTCTATTGCTGAACGATTCCACCGCGATGGGCTCTTGCTTGAGCCAGCGAAGCGCGGCGGGCTGGTCGGTGTTGATACTGATTGCAGCGGTAGTGGGAATGGTTGAGGTACTGGCCTACTCTGGGCTGCTCTTCGATATGGGAGAGCTGATGCCCGCCCTGCGCAACACCATTGCGCTGGAGGGGTTGGCCAGCATGGGGTTGGCGGCGTTGTTGCTGTCTGACCTGTTAATTTATCGACATTACCTGTTATTTCTTTCCTTTTTTAAAGCGTTGCGTTCGGCGTTTTTACGCACGCTTCGCACTCTGTATCCGCCGGCTCCAGCGGCGTATACGGCACCGCGCCATGCGCACGGCTGCCGTGCTCCCCCCTCTTTTAGCTGATTCCTCAGCGCTCTACCGAATGCTGCATCGTCACGTGCGCTGAATTGGCGTCAATGTTTCGTTGCGCTTTCTTTCTGCCTGTGTGTGCGTAGGCAGGCCTAGTCAACTTCTGTCTTGAGAGGATATTTCCTCGTGTTAGTTCGTAGCCTTAGAAATGCTGCGCTGGCGATCGCTACGTGTTTAGTGGCGGGTTGTCAGGGCGGCGTGCTCGACCCCAAGGGCCAAGTGGGCGTCGATGAAAAATATCTGATTATCGTGTCAACGCTGTTGATGCTGCTGGTCGTGATTCCGGTCATTGTCATGACGTTGTACTTTGCCTGGAAATATCGCGAAGGAAGAGACGGTGAAATTTATGCACCGAAATGGGCGCACTCCACCCGGATTGAAACCACGATCTGGCTGGTGCCGGTTGCGATTATCGTGGTACTGGGGGGGATAACCTGGTACTCGACCCATGCCCTGGACCCCTATAAACCGTTGGAACATCCGAGTGAGCCGCTGACGGTTGAAGTGGTTTCCCTGGACTGGAAGTGGCTCTTTATTTATCCCGAACAGAACCTGGCATCGGTGAATGAAGTGGTTTTCCCTGTGGATGTGCCGGTGCGTTTCAAGATCACGTCGGAATCCAATATGAACTCGTTTTTCATCCCCCAGCTGGGCAGCCAGATCTACTCCATGACGGGCATGGCGACCGAGGTAAACCTGATTGCCAACGAAGCGGGGAGCTACCAGGGGATATCGGCCAATTTCAGTGGTGAAGGATTCTCGGATATGCAGTTTCGGGCAATCGCAACCGATAAAGCTGGCTTTAACCAGTGGGTGGCTTCAGTGAAAGAGACAGGTGAATCCTTGAGCAAGGCTCGCTATCGAATGTTGGCGCATCCCAGTGAAGATCACCCGATTGAGCACTTTGGTTCGGTCAGCGATGGGCTGTTCCACGAGATCGTTGATCGCTACATGAAGAATTACAACGACTGGAATCGCGACCGTCATATGGAACACGGTTCTCACTCCGGTGACCGGTCCCACGATAATTCCGCGACTCACAAACATCCGGCCGCTGCGCGTGGCACAGATAACGCAGAGGAGGCCTAGGAACTATTATGTCTATATTCGGCAATTTGACGCTTGAGGCCATCCCGTTCCACGAGCCCATCATCATGGGAACGCTGGCGGTGGTGGGTCTGGTAGGGCTGGCGATTGCGATCGCCATCACCCGTTATAAAAAGTGGGGGGTGTTGTGGTTTGACTGGCTGACGTCGGTGGACCATAAACGTCTCGGTGTTATGTACATTGTGCTGGCCCTAGTGATGCTGGTGCGCGGTTTTTCTGACGCGATCATGATGCGAGCTCAGCTGGCGCTGGCAACGAATGGCGCGGAAGGGTACTTGCCGCCGGAGCATTACAATCAGATTTTCACCGCACACGGTGTGATCATGATTATGTTCATGGCCATGCCGTTTATGATCGGACTGATGAACATTGTCCTGCCGCTTCAGATCGGTGCTCGTGATGTAGCTTTCCCTTTCCTGAATAACCTGAGCTTCTGGCTATCCGCAGGCGGCGCTGTGCTAATCAATATTTCTTTGGCGCTGGGGGAGTTTGCCAAAACAGGCTGGATGGCGTATCCGCCGTTGTCGGAGTTGTCCTCCAGTCCGGGGGTAGGGGTCGACTACTACATATGGGCGTTGCAAATATCGGGCATTGGCACCTTGCTGACGGGGGTGAACTTCCTGGTAACGGTATTTCGTATGCGCGCGCCCGGCATGAAACTCATGGATATGCCCATTTTCACTTGGGCGTGCACCTGGGCGAATATTTTGATTGTGGCTTCGTTCCCCATTCTCACGGCTGTCCTGGGACTGCTGACACTGGACCGTTATCTGGATTTTCATTTCTTCACCAAGGCCGCTGGCGGCAACGCCATGATGTATATCAACCTGTTCTGGGCGTGGGGCCATCCGGAAGTCTACATTCTCATTTTGCCCGCCTTTGGTATTTTTTCCGAAGTGATTTCCACATTCACCGGTAAGCGGTTGTTCGGCTACAAATCCATGGTATGGGCCAGCGGTGCCATTTCAGTGCTTGGCTTCATCGTTTGGTTACATCACTTTTTCACCATGGGTTCCAGTGCCGACGTCAACGCCTTCTTTGGCATCATGACCATGATTATTGCGGTTCCCACCGGGGTCAAACTTTTCAACTGGCTGTTCACCATGTATCGCGGCAGGCTGCGATTAACCGTGCCGGTGCTGTGGACGCTGGGCTTTATGGTGACCTTCACTATCGGGGGTATGACCGGGGTGTTGCTGGCCGTACCGGGGGCGGATTATGTGCTGCACAACAGCCTGTTTTTGATTGCCCATTTTCATAACACCATCATTGGCGGTGCCGTGTTTGGTTATCTGGCTGGGTTTTCGTTCTGGTTTTCCAAAGCCACGGGTTTTCATTTGAATGAGCGCTTGGGAAAAGCCTCTTTCTGGTGCTGGCAGGTGGGTTTTTACATCGCATTTATGCCACTGTACGTGCTCGGCTTTCTGGGTATGACCCGACGATTGAACCATACCGATAATCCGGACTGGAACCTCTGGTTGTACATCGCCGGCGTAGGGGCCGTGATTATTATGGCCGGTATCGTGTTGCAGTTCGTTCAGCTCTATGTGGCATTTCGAGACCGCGAACAGAATCACGACCTCAGTGGCGACCCCTGGAATGGCCATACGCTGGAGTGGTCGACCGCCTCCCCGCCGCAGTTTTACAACTTCGCTGTGATACCGCAGGTACATGACATTGACGCTTTTACGGAGAGTAAAGAGCGAGGTATCGCTTATCAACAGCCCGAGCGCTACGTCCCTATTCATATGCCGAAAAATACCGCCGCCGGGATGTTGATCGCCGGTGCATTGACCCTTTTCGGCTTTGCGGCCGTCTGGCACATCGGCTGGTTGTCGGTGGTAAGTCTGGTAGCGGCTCTGGTCTTTTTCCTGACACGGGCCTATAGCCGCAATGTGGATTACTACGTTCAGCCCGATGAGATCGAACGTATTGAAGAGGCCCATCTGGCGCTGGTACAGGAGGCTTCCGCATGAATACCATGAGTCAATCAATCCCCATCAGCCCGGTGGCTGGCGGTGCTAATGGGCCAGAGCACGAGCATCACGATACGGGTGAAACCACACTGTTTGGCTTTTGGCTCTACCTGATGACTGACTGCTTGCTGTTTGCTTCAGTGTTTGCCACGTACGCCGTTTTATTTATGAATACCGCTGGCGGCGTGAATGGTCGGGAAATTTTCGAGCTGAATTATGTGTTGGTTGAAACGGCGGCACTGCTATTGAGCAGTATCACTTATGGATTTGCCATGATTGCGGCTCATCGACAACAGCGCCCGGCCACCCTGGGATGGCTGCTGGTGACGTTTGCACTCGGTGCCGTTTTTATTGGTATGGAGATCAATGAATTTCACCATTTAATTCAGGAAGGGAATGGTCCGTCCCGCAGCGCATTTCTCTCCTCGTTTTTTGCACTGGTGGGAATGCATGGTCTACACGTGACGGCTGGCCTGGTTTGGATGGCGATTATGATGCTGGAAGTCATCAGGCGCGGGCTTGGCAGTAGTACCATCACCAGGCTGAGTTGCCTTAGTCTGTTCTGGCACTTTCTGGATATTGTATGGGTGTGTGTCTTTACCGTGGTTTATTTGATGGGGGTTCTGTAATGAGTGGGCATTCCGCAACTGGACACGACGTTGACCATGGCAGTGTGTCTTCCTATTTGGTTGGATTCGCGCTGTCCGTGATTCTGACGGCTATTCCATTCTGGGCGGTGATGACCGGCGCTTTTAGCAAGAGCGTTACCATTCCGTTAATTGTCACCATGGCCGTGGTGCAGGTGATCATTCACCTGAAATATTTTCTGCACCTTAACTTTTCCATTGCCGGACGTGCCAACAGCTTTGCCTTTCTGTTTACGGCGCTGATCATCATTATGGTGGTGGGACTGTCCGTGTGGATTATTTACAGCGCCAACAGCATGATGATGCATTGAGGGGCATGCACATGAACCGCTATCTCACCGTTATCAAGCCTGGCATTGTGATGGGCAATCTCATTTCAGTCGCAGGCGGTTTCTTTCTGGCCTCGCGTGGTGAGATCGACTGGGGGCTGTTTCTCGCGACGGTGATAGGGCTGTCGCTGGTGGTGGCGTCGGGCTGTGCGATTAATAACCATATTGACCGGGACATTGATGCAAAAATGCGGCGCACCTGTCATCGTGTGACGGTGACGGGTGAACTGTCCGCTTCAGCAACACTGTGGTTTGGCATTGTCCTGGGCCTTGCCGGTGTCGGCCTGTTGGCGGCGTGTACCAATACGACCAGTGTGAACTTTGCCGCGCTGGGGTTTGTCGTTTACGTGGGGGTTTACAGCCTCTACATGAAGCGGCATTCGGTATACGGCACGCTGGTGGGGAGCCTGGCTGGCGCTGTGCCACCGGTTGTTGGGTATTGCGCGGTCACCGGGCAATGCGATGCTGGCGCGTTGATTCTATTGGTGATGTTTTGCCTTTGGCAAATGCCGCACTCTTATGCCATTGCCATCTTTCGCTATCAGGATTATGAGGCAGCCAATATTCCGGTGCTGCCGGTCGCGAAGGGGATCGGTAAAGCCCGGCGTCATATTGTGCTTTATATTGCCGTGTTTGGTTTGGTGACAGTATTGTTGCCGCTGAGTGGCTATACCGGGGGCGCGTTTATGCTGGTGGCTTGCTGCACCAGTCTGTGGTGGCTGGCGATGGCGTTGCGGGGTTATAGGCCGGAGGTGGATTTTGCGGGCTGGGCTCGTCAAGTCTTCGCATTTTCCATTGTCACCATCACCGCATTAAGTATAACGATGGCGCTGGACTTCAAAGCGGTGGCGCCGCAGCTATTGGTGCTAAACCCATAGCGCCCAGGCCAGGCGCCAGGGCGCTATCTCACTTACAACCAGCGCGGCACTCGGCGCTGGTACTCAAGGTATTGCTGACCATATACCGAGGCCAGTGAATCTTCTTCTCGGTGCGCCTGACGGATGATCACGGATACCCCCACCACGAGGCAGATGAGCGTAAAAATGCTGGGAAGCGCCAGGAAGAATCCTATCTGGCCGAGGATCACACCGATGAACAGCGGGTTGCGCGAGCGAGCAAACGGCCCCTGGATCAGTAAAGGTTTAAGCTTGGTGGAATCGATGCCCGAGCGCCAGTCTTCACGCATATAGGAGTGTACGTAACCAATCACACTATAAGCACTCAATAAAATGGCGACACCCAACAGAAGCACAGGGGCTTTGTAAAGGGGGCTGATGATGCCGAGCCAGGGATCGACAGGGAGAAAGATACGGATCACGCATACGCCGAGAATTGCGGCGCGGAACAGGTTGAAAATATGCCGGTTCCACCAGGTGCAAGAGCCTTTTTCCCCGTATTGGATATGGCTCAGTTCTGAGCGGCGCCATAAGCCGAGGCAAATACTGGTATAGCTCAAGCCAATCAGTAAAAAATAAATACCGAGGAAGTGTCGGGTTAACAGCTCGACATCGGGCATAAAATCGCTCTTCTTCTGAGATTGAACCACTATCGCAACGCCGATCGCTTCCTTCTTCAGGCTTATGAGTGTTCCGTCCTGACGTTAAGTCCGGTTGGATAATAGTCTATCGGCTGTATAAAACGCCACAACCTATGTTAAGTCACTCTCCCGGCAACCCTGGTCGTGATGGCGATGCCCGAGAGGTTGGAAAATTTCAAAATCTTCCGTGAAGCCTTGTCAGCCCAAGGGGTGGGCGCTAGGATTAACGGTTCGTTTCGCAACCGAGCATGAGCCGTTCATGGAACAGACTTTAGAGCGCCTCCGCAGGGCGCACCAACCGGTTCCCGTCCCGTTGGAGCTTCCCGGCGAGGATGAACTGGTTGAAGTGGAAGAAGAGTTGTTGCTGCCGATTCCCCGGGAGATGCGGCGCTTTTTGCTGACCGCCAGTGATATTGTGACGGGCTCTCTGGAGCCGGTGACCGCTGCCGACCCTCATTCCCATACCTATTTACCGGAAGTCGCTGCTGTGGCCTGGTCGATGGGGCTGCCACGTTACCTGCTGCCGTTGTGCGAAAGTCACGGAAATTACTACTGTGTCGAGCCGGAAGGTGAGGTTCTGTTCTGGCGCGAAGGTGAACTGACGGACGAGGCCTGGGATGATGTCTGGCAGTGGGCCCGGGAGGTCTGGCTGGAGAGCTAGCCCTGTCCCCACTGCTTTGCAAACCTGTGAAACAAAGCCGTGGGGACAGGGGTCGGCTGACAGATTAATGCCCGCTGGGATTTCCGGCGCCTTGGGGGAAGCGGATGCTCTCCACCATATCCTGTACATGCGGAGGCGCATCGGGGGTGAAGTACCGTACGGTCAGTGCCACCGCCAGATTCAGCAGCATTCCCACAAAGCCAATCCCCTCCGGTGAAATACCGAGTAACCAATATTCCGGTGTGTTGGGCAGCAAGGGGGCAAAAAAGACCCCCTTGAAGATCAGGATATAAGAAGCGGTAAAAACGAGGCCGGTCAACATCCCCGACACCGCGCCCCATTTGTTCATAGGCTTGAAGAATATCCCCATGATGATGGCAGGGAAGAAGCTCGCCGCTGCCAGCCCAAAGGCAAAAGCCACCACTTCGGCCACAAAGCCCGGCGGATTAACCCCCAAATAGCCAGCCAGGCCAATCGCTCCCGCTGCTGCCAACCGTGCAGCCAGTAGCTCGTGTTTTTCGGAGATGCGCGGCATGAGGTTGCGTTTGAGCAGATCGTGGGAGATCGATGTGGAGATCACCAGCAGCAAACCGGCGGCGGTCGATAACGCAGCGGCAAGACCACCGGCGGCGATCAGGGCCACCACCCAATTGGGCAGTTCGGCGATTTCCGGGTTGGCCAGTACCATGATATCGGGGTCGATGGTCATTTCGTTGCGCGCATCATTGCTGTAAAACATCCGGCCATCGCCGTTGTGGTCTTCCCACTGAATCAGCCCCGTCGTTTCCCAGGTTTCCACCCAGTTGGGCATTTCCGAACGAGGCACCCCCTGGCTCTCAGGGCCGTTGAGGGTTTCGATCATATTGGTGCGGGCGAAAGCGCCGATAGCGGGTGCCGTGGTGTACAACACCGCGATAAACAACAGTGCCCAGCCGGCGCTTTTGCGCGCATCCCGTACCTTAGGGACGGTGAAAAAGCGCACAATGACATGGGGCAAGCCTGCGGTGCCGACCATCAATGCGGCGGTGATACAGAACATATCAATGGTGGACTTCTTGCCTTCAGTGAAAGCCGTAAAACCCAGCTCCCGGCTGAGGCCGTCCAGTTTGTCCAGTAGATAGGTACCTGAGCCATCCGCCACGGTATCGCCAAAGCCCAGCTGTGGAATCGGGTTGCCGGTAATCATCAGGCTGATAAAGATCGCCGGTACGGTGTAGGCGAAGATCATCACCACATATTGGGCGACCTGGGTGTAAGTGATACCTTTCATACCCCCCAGAACCGCGTAGAAGAACACAACGCCCATCCCGATAAGCACACCGGTGGTGACTTCGACTTCCAGAAACCGGGAAAATACCACGCCCACACCGCGCATCTGACCGGCGACATAGGTAAAAGACACGAAAATCGCACACACCACGGCCACGGTCCGTGCCATTTGCGAGTAGTACCGGTCGCCAATAAAGTCCGGCACCGTGAATTTGCCAAATTTACGCAAGTAGGGCGCCAGGCATAGTGCCAACAGCACATAACCGCCGGTCCAGCCCATCAGATACACGCTGCCATCGTAACCGAGGAACGCGATCAGGCCCGCCATGGAAATGAAAGAGGCGGCGGACATCCAGTCGGCCGCCGTGGCCATGCCGTTGGCGACCGGATGCACTCCGCCGCCAGCGATATAGAATTCGCCCGTGCTGCCAGCACGAGACCAAATGGCAATACCAATATAGAGCGCGAAGGTCGCGCCAACGACCAGATAGATCAACAGTTGAGCAGACACGGTTTATTCCTCGTCTTCCCGGACACCAAAGCGGCGATCCAGCCGATTCATCTGGTAAACATAGACGAAAATCAGGACAAGAAACGTGTAAATAGCGCCCTGTTGGGCAAACCAGAACCCTAGTTTGAAGCCGCCAAGACGAAATTCGTTAAGCCAGTCCACCAGCAAAATACCGGCGCCGAAGGAGACGATAAACCAGATACTCAGGAGAATGGCCAGTAGCCGAATGTTGGCCTGCCAGTATTGCCGGGCGGCCTCTTTGGATGCAAATGCCATAAAACAGTCCACTTCTTATGATTATTTAGACCGTAAGTGAAAAGCAAAACGCCCCCGGTGTCAATCCACGGTTAGGGTGACGGCGGCTCCTCCAAAGGCGGCAGCTCGGTCGGGATCTCGATAGAAGGTTCAGCGGGCGCGATGGATTCGGTCGACGCCTCAGGTTCCGGATTCGCTGGCGATTCAGAAGCAGATTCAGGTGGCGAACTACCCTCAGGCTGGAAATGTGGTGTTGATTCAGGTGAAGAGTCCGGCTCTCGTGGTGGGGGCAGATCTTCTTTAAGGACGGGCTCCGCATTCGCACCGACTACCTCGAAACGCAGTACGCCAATCATTTGGTTCGCCTCGGTGACCACTTGCACCTGCCAGCGACCGATTGAGTCGGCCGGGAAATTCTTTTTGTGCGTCCAGGCCCGATAACCCTCCTGGCGGCCACCGCTGATGTCCAGGGCAATGCGATCCACTACCTGACCATTACGCCGCCACACGTGATAGATTCGCTCGTTCAAACCGCGGGGCGCACGAATGGCGGTGTAAGCGTACAGCCCCTGGCGGTGCAAGGTTTCATCCGTGAGGGTTTGTACGGACTCACCCGGAGTTTTCTCCAGGACGTCGATATCAAAGCTGATGGACACATCAGTTAACCACAGTGTGGCGGGCGGCACCCACAATCGGCCATACCAGCCGACAACGCCCAGCGTGGCGACCACGGCCACCAGCGCGAGACCCCGCCACCAGCGCCGTGGGGGCAGCGCCTTGATCACACTGGGAATGGCCAGCACGACAGCAGAGCCCAGCGCCCAGGGATAGCTTTGGGCGGTGCTCAAATGCAGGATGATCGGGAGCGCTGTCAACAGCACGGCAAACAGCGTCAGTGAGTGAAACGCTAAAAAAATCCAGCGACGCCTTGCCAAGTGGTTGTAATAAATTGGGTCGATTACCGAAACCAGCGCGGCGGCACTGATCAGCCCCATAAACACAAGTTGACCGCTGTTCCAGGTCAGTGTGAAAAAGAAAAAGGGCAACACAAAAAACAGACTTTCCTGATGCACCATTTGCGTTAAAAAGTGCAGGGCAGGGCGAGGAACCCGCACCCGCAACAAACGCAACGCATTGCGGCGCAAGGTGTTCTCGAACATCAGCCCCAGCCAGCTGGCCAGCATCATCAACGCCACTACCTGCGCGAGCACCGGTTTGCGCTCGACCAGCAGGAAGCTGGCCGCGCCGGAGATAAAACCGGCCAGCGCCAACGCCCGCGGGTGGCGACGGGCCAACTGCACCAGTCCGCTGACCAAGCGGCGATACAAGGCGGGAGGTGGGTTTACGGCCTCTTTGATGGAGTGGTTGTTACTCATGCGATCCATGGCCCTTATTATTGCACAGCGAGACGGGAACCAAGATCACAGCGTGTTTATTGTGTGAATTCGGCGAGTGTTTTACGTCTTGGGAAACACGATACACGGTGGGGTTCATAGCCATAACCAGCCCAGCAGCAAAAGTAAACCGCTGATCCAGGCGCTGAGCAAGACTGGCTCTTGCTGCCAAAATCGGTTCCAGCGCCGCTCCCAGTGTCGCCAGCGTCGTTGCCGTCCGGCCGTGGAAGCCGTAAGGGAGGCACCCAGACCGCCGCGCAACCATCGATGCAGACGCAGAGACAGTATCGGACCCGGGGAGGGGAGCTGTTGGAGTACCGTGGGCACCCGGCCCAACGTGCGTTGCCAGCTCCAGGCGATGACCGCCGCCAGCCCCAGCGGCCATATCAGCGCGAACAGGTTTTCCAGGGAAAAGCTGTACCAATGTGCCTCCCGCAACGGTGGCCAGCTCCAGGGCAGCACTACACTGGCCAGTGCTAATAGGAACACCGGTGAAGTCTGCGTCGCGGCGGTGGGCATGCCATGTGGCGCAGGTCGCATCAGGTAGAGCGCCCGCATCACAACAAGCGCCGTGCACAGTGACCCGACGCTCAGTAGCGCAATGCCAGCCTCCCAGCTCGTTTCGCCCAGTAATGACTTCAGTTCCACCTTGGCGGCCGCCCCGGAGGTCAGTGGCAGCCCTGCCAACGCCAGGGCCGGCAGCCACAACACGAGCCAGAGCCCGCGCGACAGACTACCCGCGGCGGCAAGCCCCGCACCGAGAAACAGAGAGCCTTTGGCCAAACCGTGGTGGACGGCGTACAAACCCAGCAGTGTTGCCCAGGCAGCGCGTTCCTCGGGAAAACGCCAAGCCAGCGCCACAATGATCAACAGATACCCCATCTGACTGACCGAGGAAAACGCCAGTGCGGTTTTGGCCTTGGTGGTCAACAAGCCCACCAAGGCGGCGTAGAAAGCCCCCGTGAACCCAGCCGCCAGAAGCCAGGGGCTCCAGACGGAGAGCACGTCGCTCTGTACGGGCAAAAACTGCCACAGACCCAGAAAGCCCGCTTTGAGCATGGCGCCGGAGAGTACGGCACTTGCCGCGGGTGGCGCGACCGGATGGGCCTGTGGCAACCAGAGGTGAAGCGGCCAAAAGCCCGCTTTGAGCCCGAAACCGACCAGCAGCAAGGCGGCGGTCAGTGGCTGCACGGCGATGTTGTGCCAGTCGTTGAACGCACTGGCACCGCCCGTTTCGTGCAGGCGCAGCATCAGTCCGCCGTAGAGCAGCATTTCCCCAAGGACCGCCAACTGCAAATACAGCCGTCCAGCGCGGCGAGCGGACGGGGTGCGAGGCTGGATAACCAGGCCATAGGCGGCCAGGCTCATGAGGGTAAATCCAATGTAGAAGCTGATGGCATCCGCCGCGATGATCAGCAACAGGTTTCCGGTTAAGGCAAGCAGCCAGAACCCGCAAAAGGGGCCGGGCCGGGGTTCGCTTTGCAGCCGCTGCCCAGCATACAACCCCGCCAGTGACCAGAGCGTGGCGGTAAACAGCAGCAGGGTACGTCCCAGCGAACCGGTATCCCCCCACTCGGCACCGGGCCATAACGCGGTGGCTGGCAGGGCGTCAGGCCAAAGAATGCCTGCCAGCAGGGCGGGCCAGGGGGCCACCGTCAGGTACAGGCGCATCCGTTTCCAGTGCGCCTGCCCTGACAGGTGACCCGCCAGCGTCAGCCACGGAGCCAGCGCCAGTGGCAGCAGTATCACGATAAGCCAGAGCAGCGGCATCAGACGTCAAACTCCCGTTCCACAATAAAGCGTGCCCAGGCCAGTGGGCTGATGTCCAGGCCGGCCAGCAGCCCGACCGCCAGCGCCAGGCCTGCGGTGAACACGGCCGGCCACAGCATCATCCAATGGCACTCCCGTCCCAGTGCGCGACGCGGCGCTTGTGCGATGTCCCGGGAGGGGACGGCAAACCAGCCGCGATACAACAGCGGCAGGAAGTAGGCGGCGTTGAGCAGCCCGGAGATAATGAGCACGCCCAATACCCAATCGTACCCGGACTCCAGGGCACCGAGGCCCAAGTACCACTTGCTGATAAACCCCGCGATGGGCGGTACACCAATCATGCCGAGCGCGCCGATCGTGAACGCCAGCATCGTGAGCGGCATACGGCGGCCCGCGCCGTCGAGTTCCCGAATTCGGTGAATGCCCAGCTGTTCGGCGAAACTGCCGGCACAGTAAAACAGCGTCACTTTCATTAACCCCTGGTGCACCAGGTGAACCAGAGCACCGGTCGCCGCGAGCGGGCTTAGCATGGCAATACCGAGCGCGATATAGGACACTTGGCTGACCGTGGAAAATGCCAGTCGTTTTTTCAGCTCCTGTTGGCGCAAGGCCTGAACCGAGCCGTACAAAACGGTAAAAGCAGCCATCCACAACAACGGTTCGTTGAGTCCCAACGCCGAAACGGTTTCCACACCGAAGACATCGTAGACCACCCGGATCATGCCGAACGCGCCCGCTTTTACCACCGCGACGGCATGCAGCAATGCACTCACTGGCGCGGGGGCGACCATGGCGTTGGGCAGCCAGCTGTGCAACGGAAACAGCGCGGCTTTGACACCCATGCCCGCGATCAACAACACAAACGCCAGCGCTAAATGAGCGCGGTTCTCCGAGGTGGCGGCAAGATAACCGCCCTCCACGAAGTTGGGGGTCCCGACCAGACTGTGCAGCACCGCCGCGCCCAGTAAAACGAAGGCACCCCCGGAAACGGTGTAGGCGAGATAGCGCCGCCCGGCGCGCAACGCTTCCGGCGTGCCTTTGTGCACCACCAGCGGAAAGGTGGCCAACGTCAGTAACTCGTAGAACAACAAAAAAGTGACCAGATTGCCCGCGAGGGCCAGCCCTACCGTCGTGCTGACACACAAACTAAAATACCCAAAGAAGCGCGATTGCAGCGCTGTGCCTTTGAGGTAGCCGATGGCATAGAACGTGGTAGCCAGCCACAGCACCGCCGATAGCGTGACAAACTGTAGCGCCAGCGCGTCCCCTCGCAGAACCAGACCGCCGCCGGGCAAAAACGGTAAGGAGAAACGATAGCTATGCCCTTGGCTCACGCCATACAGCATCCACACGACCAGCACCAGCTTGATGAACACCCCGGCGATATTCAACGCGGTACGCAAGGTGGCTTGCCGGTCAGATAGTGCAAAGATCAGTAGCGCCGGAATCAGCGAACTGAGCACAATCGCCAACGGCAGAAACTGAGTGCTCAGCGGCAGAGACTGAAGGAAGGGAAACGTCACGGGGTTCCTCCCAGCCAGACAATCAGGGACTCGCTGTTGAGCGCCATGCCCCACACCAGCAATGCCGGGAGCATCGCCAGCCACTGCCCGAGCGGATCGGCGGAGAGCGGGCGGCGGCTGTCATCCACCCGGTAAAAGGCCGCCGCCACCGGACGAAAAACGTAGGCGGCGCTGGCCAGTGTGCCGAGTAAGACACCCATTGCCCACCACCAGCGCACCGGTTCGGCAAACAGTGGCATCAACAGCTCCCATTTGGCGATAAAGCCACCACTGGGGGGTAGGCCGATCAAGCTGCCTCCGGCCACGGCAAACGCGAACATGGCCACGGGTAGCCGCTGGGTTGCACCGCGCAGAGCGCTGACGCGGCGGCTGCCAACGGCGGCTTGCAGCTCCCCGGCGGAGAGAAACAGAGAGACTTTGGCAAGGCCGTGGGCCATGACAAACAACCAGAGCGCTTGCTCCAGTGAAGGGGTTTGCCAGCGCAGCAGCAGACCGAGTGCCAATAAGGCATAGCCCAGCTGTGCGACTGTGGAATAGGCCACGAGATTTTTGATAAACGGGGTGCGCAGGGCTGCCCAGCCACCCAGCAAGAGCGCCGCGATACCGGCTACGGCCATCATCAACCCCGCAGTGGGCCGCAGGCTTTCCGGGGCCACCTGGGTCCACAGCAGCCAGAGAATATACAAAGGCCCTTTAACCACCAGGGCAGATAGCAGAGCGCTGACGGCCGCAGGCGCACTGGCGTGCGCGCCCGGAAGCCAGGCATGAAGCGGCCACAGGGCTCCTTTGATAAACAGGCCCAGCGTCATGGCCAGCAGTGCCATTTGCGTGGCTGGTGTGGCGTCGGTGTGGCCGGCCAACGCATCAATATCCATGGTTCCGTACTGGCCATACAGCAGTGCGACACCAAGTAGGTAACACAGCGATCCGGCCAGAGAGAGCATCAGGTAACGCAGCGCCGGGATGTAGGCCTTCGGGCCGGAGAGAGTCACCATCGCCACCGCCGCCAGCCCTAGCAGTTCCAGGGTGACGTACCAGTTGAACAGATCGCTGGACAGCCAGAGCGCATTCAGACAGGCGTGCAGTAGCGAGGACAGTGGCCAAAAATCGCTGTCACGGGTTTTGCTATGGCGTGCCAGCCAGGCGTAAAGCGCCACCAGTACCTGTACCAGGGCGGTGAACACCAGCAACAGCGCGTTGACCGGAAACAATGAAAAACGAATGCCCAGGGGGGAGTCCCAGCCTCCCAGATTCAGTGTCTGGGGGCCGCCATCGAGCACCGATTGCAGAGCGAACCCGGCGGCGACAAGACTCAGGAGTGCCCCGGTCAAGGCCAGCGCGCCAGAGCGCCGGTTTAGCAGTAATAACAGAAGCGCCGTGACCAGAGGGGCGCTCAGGCTCACCAGTGCCCAGTTCATTGGCCACCCTCTGAAGCGCGCTTATCGCGAGACTGAGCACCGCTGATCAGGCGCAACGCAAAAGCGGTAGCACTGGCAGCGACCACCAGCCCTGTTACCACCATAGCCTGTAACACGGGATCGACCGACTCACTACGCCGCGCCAGTGCGATCATAACCGTGAACACGCCTGTGCCCATGATGTTGATGCTCAGCAGGCGTCGAATCGGTTGCTGCAAGCGCAGCAACCCGTGCAGCCCGACCACCCATAGAGCGACACCAATGATTAGAAACCACAGGGGTTGAGTCATGAGCGCAGTTCCTTCTCGTCGGCGACGGCCAGCAGCGTCAGAGTGATGGCAATGGAGAGCGTGGCGGCGATCTCAATCAACAGAATCAACGGTTTCGCCCAACCATCGGGGTAATTCAGCCATCCGGGCCCGATCATCGCTGTGCCGATGGCGACCAGTACAAAGAGGCTCAATCCAGCCAATACGCTCAAGCGGAGTAGCCCTCGCTGCCAGTGCAGCGAAGGGAAAAAGCCGTTTAGTCTCAGAATGATTGCCCCGGCGGCCCACAATGCGCCCGCCTGAAATGCACCGCCCGGTGCGTCAGCGCCTCGCCACAGCACATAGGTGCCCAGCAGCAGGGAAATTGTTGCCAGCCACTGACTCCAGCCCAAGAGCAATGGCCACGGAGGAGGCAGACGAAGGGCGGGCAGCTGAACCTGACGGGTGCCGAGCAGGGCCAATAGCACCACCAGCAATTCGAGCAAGGTATCCCAGGCTCGAAAGTTCAACAGCACGGCGGTTACCGGGTGGCTTACGCCACTGGAGTTCAGGGCGTCTGCCACGCGTTCGGTCATGGACGTATCCATCGTGGCCAGCGGCCATACGGCGTAAACCAGCAGTCCGAACAAGACGATGCCAAGTCCGGTGGCCAGTAATGTGCGAACATTCCAGGCATCGTGTGTATGCTCGGGCCGACTGTACCTGAGCGCGTTCATCAGCAATACGCCAGTGAGTCCCGCCCCGATGGCCGCTTCGGCCAGTGCCAGATCGGGCGCGTTCAATCGCGCCCAGGTAAAAGCGGCGAGCAGTCCGAAGCCAATAAAAGTGACCACGGCGGTGAACAGGGTTCGGGCATGCAGCGCCGCGATGGCCACGCCGATTAGCAAGGTGCCGAGGATGATATCCAGTAGCCACTCAGCCATCGTTGTCCTCCCGTTGGCGCTGATAGCGCGCCAGCACCTGGCAGGCGGTGGCACCGGAAGCCATGACCAAGAGCCATACCAGCAGCATTTGACCCGCCGAGTGCCAGTGAGGCTCACGCAGGATCAGCCCCAGCACGATCAGGCCCAAACCGAGGGTGTCGGCTTTGGTGACGGCATGTAAACGGCAAAAACTGTCGGGCAAACGCAATAAGCCCAGCGCGGCGACCAAAGAAAAGGCCGTACCGATCAGCAGGAAAATCGCGCCGATGATGTCAAGCATCGGACGAGCCCCCGTCATCCGGCCCTTGTTCGGTTGATCCTTTCAAGAGTTGCACCAGCGCCGCCGATAACACGGCGGCCAGCAAGGCAAGGATCAGGGCCACTTCGCGCAGGGCGGGGGTATTGGTGAGTGGGGCAAGCAACAGCAGGGCGGCGGCGCCAGTGGTGCCAAACAATTGGACAGCCAGCAGGCGATCCGTGCGAGTGGGGCCGCGTAGAATTCTCCAAAGGGCCGGTACCAGTGTGAGAAGCAGCAATGCCGCCAGTACCCACAGCAACGTCATAAGCGCTCCCCTAGTAACCGCTCCAGGTGCCACTCCAGCCGGGCGACGGTGGATGACCAGGGTTGCCGACTGTCGAGGATATGCAGATGAAGAATGCCATTGTCAAAATGCGAGGCCATGGTGCCGGGTAGCAGACCGACCAGCGCGGACAGCATTAAATGCACTCGGGGATTGTGGCTATGTAAAGAATACGTGTGCCAGGCCGGATCAATGGGGACTCGGGGATGAAGTATGCGGCGCGCTACGTCCCAGGCGCCCAGGGTGAGTTCACGTAAAAAGAAAGCGATGAACGCGGGCAGGTGCCTCCAGCGGAGCGAGGGCCAGGGCAGGGGCAAACGCCAGGCCAATGTGGCGGCGGCTAACGAGGCGGGAACGCCAAAGGCCCACCCTTCGGCGCCGCTGATTACCGCCCACAGTGCGGCAAACAGCAGTAGCCAGCGAATGAAAAAACCGGCGCTCTGGCCTTGAGGCATTGCGGTCACTCCGACTGTCATAGCCGGAAATATTACGCAACACTGAGTAACAACTCAATTGTTAACGGCGCTCCAGGCTGGCCTGAAAGCGAGAAAGTAACTGAGTATATGTCGGGTCCGCCACCGCGCTGACTGACAGCCATTCGCGTAACAATACCGCCGGTTCGTCGGAGGACTGGCCCAGCCCCTGCTGTAGTTGTTCCATTTGGAAGGCCATGCGCCGGGCTTTGTCTTCCTCGGGCGTGGGCTGTTCAGCGAGGATTTCGGCACGGATGCACAGTCGGCGCAGGGTTTCCTCGTTGTCGGAAATGGCCGAGGCAGATAAACGTTGCGCTTCTTCCAATCGATGCCGAAGAGTGGCTTCGGCGTCTGCTGGCCAACGTTCTACGGCATCCATGGCGATCTCGGCTTCTTCCCTCGCGGCGGTTGCATCACCGCCTTCCAGTGTGGCCAACTCCAGGGCACGGATCGCCTCGGCGGCATTGAACAACTGTTGCCGTTCCCGCTCTTGCTGTTCGGTGCGGGCAGCGCGCTGTTGTTGCTCGATGGACTTCAGCGCTTTTTGAAACGCACTGTTCAGTGCCGGAGCCTGACTGCGGGGTAGATTGTTGAGGTTGCGAAACGCGGATTTTAGCTGTTCGGTTTGGGTGCGGCGCTCTCCCGGCGATTCACTGCCTCGGGTCGCCAGTGATTGTGCCTGCTCAATCAACGCTTCCGCTTCCTTCGCCTGGGCCTGGCGCGCTTCGTCGGCCGCCGCAAACTGTTCCTGACGCCGCGAGAAGATCGCGTCGCAGTGTTGCCGGAACTGCTTCCACAGGGCCTGGTCTTCTCGGGGACGACATTGTCCCGCTTGTTTCCACTGGGCCTGTAGCTGCTTGGCCCCTTCGATAGCGCTGCTCAGATCTTGCTGCTCGCTCAATACTCTGGCCTGTTCTACCAATGCTTCCTTGGTGGCACGGTGAGCATCGTAGGCCTCGCTGAGTTTGGCGTGCAAGGTGTCCATCAATGGCTCGAAGGTTTGCTCCTGGGCTTTGATCGCCTGTCTCGGCACTGGCCACGCATCGCGCCATTCGCGACGGGCCTGCTTGAGCGTGTGCTCGACATCTTTCCATACCGGCGTGTCCCAGTGATAGTTGTCGAGGTACAGCCGGACCTGAGCGATCAATTCATCGCGTTTGGCCTGATTGTGTTCCCGCTCTCGAGATTGGGCTTCGAAGAATTCCTTGCAAGGCTCAAACGCGCGGTGAGACGCTTCCTGAAATTGTTGCCAAAGGTCTTCATCGTGGTGGGGCACACCTTTGCTGACTTCCCGCCAGTCATCCTGCAAGTGATGAATTTTGCGGGCCAGCTCCTCCGGATTCATGGCGTTGTGCTCCAACGCCTGCATTGATCGAATCAGTGCCTCTTTTTTTGGGGTAACGGCAAACTCGTGCCAGTCGCTCAAGCGTTCAATGGCGTTGTCCAGCTCTTCCAGTTTACTCGACAGGTGCGGTGGGAGGTGGTCCAGCTCTGCGCGTTTTTCTTCGGTCGCTCGATGCAACCCTCGCGCCCGACGTACCTGTCCACGACCGGCGGCACTCAGACCCTGGCGGGTCAGCCCCTCAAGTTCGCGCACCTGTTTGCGGCGGAGGCGTTCGTTGGCCCGCACGATTTCTTCGGCGCTGCGCAACGCTTCCAGCGCGGAGCGGATAGTGTCCGGAGCATCATGCCACTGGCCTGCGCCTTTGAGTAAAGGTTTGAGAGCATGTTGAGCCTGTTCGCGCTGTGTCTGATCGTCGCTGTTCAAGCGTTCGACCCAAAGCGGTACGCTACCGCGCTCTCTCAGACGGGCCAACAGGGCGGTGACATGCCGATGTTCCTGCTCTAATGAGGCGAGCGCTTTGTGGGTCGGAATGGTGTGGTGCAGGGCCGCAATGGCGTCGCCAAGGGTTTGTAGCTGCACGTCCCAGTCGGACTGGTTCAGTTGCTCGGTGGTGGCTTGATACAGTGCCCAACGTTGCTGCTGCAATTCGGCTTCCAGGGCGTTTAGCTGAGCGTGTGACTCGGCGAGGTGGGCGGCCTGGGCCTCATCCCGAGCTGCCAGTTCCGCCGTTTCGGCGGCGCGCGCATCGCACTGTTGTTGCCAGAGCCCTAGTGCGCGTTGATAGCGGTTGACCATGGCCTCTGGTGCGGTGATCGGCAGGCCGCTCCAATCCTGTTGCAGTTTGGCGAGTTTTGCGTCGAACAGCGGGTCGTTTTCCAGGCGAAGAAGCTGTTCCAGTTTGTCACAAATAACCCGTGCCTGAGCTTCGGCTTGCGCTTGTTGTGCGTCCTCCGCTTTGAAAGCCTCGAGACGCTGTTTGGCCAGTTTGTACACGGTTTTGTCACGACCCTGGGCGGCTTTTTGCAGTCGTTCCAGCTCGGGGCGAGTGGTGATTTTTTCGGCGGCGGCGAGACGAATCTGAATACTGGCGCCGTGCTCGGCCACATCCAGCAGCAAGGCAGGCTCACTGAGCCGGGCCAATACTTCCTGGCCAGCACGCAGGGAGTAGCTGCTCAGGGTCAGTAATACCTTTTCATCGTTGACGGCGGCGGCGAGCGTTTCCAGTGAGAGGGCTTCATCCTCCAGCAATTGACCGAGACGCTTGCGGGCCGCCTGCTGAATTCGGTGGTTGCCGGTGTCGTCCGTCGCGATGGTGAGCAGTGCGGGGCTGTAGGAAAGTCGTGCCACCACGGCTTCACGTAGCGCCTCCTGAGCATCACTCTGCGCCAGGGCCACAAGCTCGGTGTCAGTGCGGCCGTCCAGTGACTGAACCTGTTCTTCCAGGGACGGTTGGCGGTTACGACCGCCCAGTAAACGCTTCAATGGTGACATAAGAATCCAGGCCTGCTCAGTCGATCAAGTCGTATTGTTCCTGCAGGGTTCCGATGATTTCGGCGCGCGGATGCTCTGGCCGAGGCAGCGGGCGCCCGGTGATCTTTTCCGCCAGTGCGATATACGTATCGGATACACGTTGCATGATATCGCGAGGCAGCACCGTGTTCTCTGCCAGGGTGGTGCGCTCTTCCATGCGGGACTTGTCCAGCAGAACATCCGGGTCGTCGAAGTAGTGTAGCAACTCCTGGCGAAACGCCTCTTTGGATTGCTCTACGACCTCGCCCGTCCGGTAGTGGGCACCATCCCAGATACGGGAGGAATCGGGTGTGCCGACTTCATCCATATAGATGAGTTTTTCCTGTCCCTCGGTATCGCGGACATAACCAAACTCGAATTTGGTATCGACAAAAATCTGGTCGACATTGGCCAGCGCATCGGAAATCACCTTGAAGCCCTGGCGCAGCAGGGTTTCGTAGGCGTCGATATCCTCTGGCCGACGGAAACCGAACGCCTGATGATGGCGCTCAAGGTCGGCGCGGCTGACGTTGACATCATCGGCCTCCGGGACGCCTTCGAGCCCTTTGAGAACCCCTTTGGTCGACGGTGTAATCAGCAGTTCGGGCAGCTTCTGGTCGCGCTCCAGCCCCTCCGGCAGGGTAATGCCGCAAAACGCGCGTTCGCCTTTGGCGTACGCGCGCCACATGGAACCCGTAATGTATTGGCGACCGATGGCCTCTATCATCACCGGGTTGGCTTTCTGCACAATCCACACCAGTGGGTGAGGGATATCGAGAATATGGCTGTCGGCCAGACCGGCTTCCCGGAAGCACTGGAACCAGTGATTGGAAATGGCGTTGAGCGCTGCGCCCTTACCGGGAATACCGTCCAAGCCGCCTTCACCTTTCCACAGGCATTCGAAGGCGGAAATCCGGTCGCTGATCACCATGATGGCCAGCGGTGTATCCGGCGCGACCGGGTAGTTTTTCTCCTGGATTAACCGGGCGCTGTCGGCGGCGGTCAGCCAGTAGACCGAGCGTACCTTGCCGCTGTGCACGGGTTTGTGCGTGCGAATGGGCAAATCATTATTGACGGCCAGTACGGCATCGGCAATAGGCATAGCGTCGAATTCCGGGTTGGTCACAAGCGGTCGCGGCCGAGGCCGCCTCAGCGCCGGATGATAGCAGATTTGCGGCGGGCGGTGTCTTCCTTAGCTTTGTTGAATCGCTGCTCCAGGGATCCGGGAGTGGTGGCTGGAGAGTTCGCCAGTGGTGGGCCACCGTAACGGCGGGAAGTGGCGGGTCAGGGTTGCGCTCCCGGCCTCTGTCGTGGCCTGCTGATAATCGGCTTGAGCCTCGGGGCTCAGCTCCAGCGTTACGCTGTTCAGAATAGCGTCTTGAAGTGCCTGTATGGGGGCCGTGTCGAACGCGGGGTTCAGGTGTTCATCCAGGCTGTAGATGTCCTGGCGCATCGAAATTTCGACGAAATGTTCTTTGGTGATTGGGAAAAAAAGTAGCTGTCTGGGGGACAAGCTTTTACTGCCGTTCGCGTTTTGATTATAGATTTTGCAGTTGGCACTGAACACAGGAAGGTGGTCATGGACTTGCCACTCTGCGGGTCCCCAATGGCGAGCAACGCCGTTGTCCCACTGTCGATGACCAAACCGATCGTTAAAGTAAGTGGTCAATAGGGTTTCAAATGCCCTGGGGTGGAAAAAGGACGCGTCAGGGAGCGCGTGATCTTTCTCGCGGCCCACAATGTTAACGCTCATAAACAGCTCGGCTTTTGCCCCGGTCATCCAGGGACCCCAAAAAGTCCAGGCTCGAAAAAACGGACAAACGGCTCCCCAGTGATTGTTGGCCATGACACCCGATGAATAGTTTCTGAAAACGCCCTCGGATAGAGCGTTACTATCAGGCAGTATCCGCTTTTGCTGAATCTCTCTGTACGACGGACGGTGTGAGGGTGCTCGGAAGCGCAAGTGGCTCTCTGAGATGAGTAAGTCTATGAGCGGTGTCCTTCGTCCGAAGGGTGGCCCCTTAGGTGTGCAGTCAATCTGCTGTTTACGCCACTCAATAGGTAAATACTTGATGCAGTTCCACATGGTGTTATGTCCGCTGCTACCGTTTGAATTGGTGGGTGATGCGTTCCTTCAGGCTTTGACCAATACTGTACGCTGTACCGGATGCACCCACTACGCCGCTGGTTCCGGTCACAATTGTGGCAATGCTTGCCACCACAGGGATGGATGCGCCGAGGCTCGCAGCGCCCATGCCTGCCAAGCCAGTCACGGCAGCTGCACGGGTGATGCCATTGATCCAGACGTTGGTGTGGTAATGGCGATCATAAGAGTCTCTTTTATGAGCCAGCCGCTCAGAGGCCACTCGAGCTTGGCTGAAGGCGCCGACAGGGCTCCATCCTGTATTGGCGGCCTTTTTACCCAAGTTCAAATCCAACTGATGAGCCAGTCGCACTGCGTCCCCTGGCGACGTGGTGGCATGATCCAGATAGATGGTGTGACCGTTAAGTGTTACGCCTTTATCCGCAAGCATTCGCATGGCTTGGGTTAATACGCTGGAACCGCCACGGTCGGCGACCCATTTGATCCCTGTGAGAGATTGGGCGTCCCCCATGCTTTTCGCGAGTAGTACCGCTGAGCCGTAGGTGTTGGTTTGACCAACGGCATTGTACCTGAGCAGCCCCCCTTGTCGATGGTGGCCAGGGGTGAAGTGTAGATCGCATCCGCCTTCTTTGATATCAATGGCGGCCAAGCCCAGCGCTTTAACGATAGAAGGCATGATTTTATTGGCCGCTTTTTGGGCGGAGCTGTAGCCGGAGTCTGATATTGAGACTGTTCGGTTGTCTTTGGCTAAAACATGGCCGTTTTCAACGAGTGAGGTTTGCCAGTTATCGAGATCGGCTTCAACCCTGTAAAGTCCCATCTTGGTGTCATTTTGGCTTGTCGCGTCGAAATACATCGCATCCAGCGCAAGATCCACCAAAATATACTCATCGTTTGGCCGCCGTTCCAGTGTGGCTTTCAGCCCGGGCAGGAAGACATAAAACGAGCCGTCATACCGACACTGGTCGGTGGGTTTGACGTAAATATTGGTTTTCTCGGAGAGTCCGCTGCTCAGAGCCGTTAGCTCTTTAATGGCAATTCTCGCCCAGTGGTTCTTGTGTTGATGGGCGTGAAGTTTATCGTACGCGGGCTTGATGTTCGGTGTGCAGCGAACTTTCTTGCCTGCATGTTGACCAGCAATGAGCGGGTATTGGGATGAGTGAGTGATGTCCATATCCAGTCCTTTTGCGATCCGTTGGTGTAGCCACGAATTGTAAACCCGAAGGTTTGTGAAGGGCTACGCCGTTAACCGTGGGTTGTGAAATCTGTCACAGCCCACGGTTGGGGGCTTCGCTCCTGGCGGCGGGTTAATTGCGCTACGTGCGCAGCGCGGCCAGAATCTCCAGCGCCTGGCTGCGGTGAGCGGGGTCGTAAATATCGATGGTAAACATAAACTCATCCACCGGTAATTCCCGGCACACGGTTTCCAATTGTTCGCGAACGGTGTCGGGTCCACCGACAACCGCCAGGCCCAGGAAGTCTTTAACGGCCGCTTCTTCCTCCGGTGACCACAGCGGGGTCATATCGTCCACGGGTGGTTTCAGCCACAAGGGGTTGCCACGCAGCAAAGAGAGGATGCGCTGGTGGCTGGTGGTGGCCAGGTGGCGTGCCTCCCGGTCTGTGTCGGCGGCAATGAGGGGAAGGCCGAGCATGGCATAGGGTTTGTTTAGGGTTTCAGAGGGCTGGAAACTCTCGCGATAGATGTGCAGTGCTTCGCGTACCAGCCGTGGTGCGAAGTGGCCGGCGAACGCATAAGGCAGTCCACGTTGTGCAGCCAATTGGGCACTGAACAGGCTGGAGCCCAGTAGCCAGATGGGCACTTCGGTACCCGCGCCGGGAATGGCTTTGAGCTTCTGGCCGGGCTTTAGGGGCGCCAGCAGTTGTTGTAACAGCCCGACTTCCTGAGGGAAATCATCGGCGGCGCGCATGTCGCGACGCAGCGCTCGCATGGTGATGGCGTCGGTGCCGGGGGCGCGTCCCAGGCCGAGTTCGATACGCCCCGGATACAGGCAGGCGAGGGTGCCGAATTGTTCAGCGATTACCAGCGGTGGGTGGTTGGGCAGCATGATACCGCCGGAGCCGACTTTGATGCGTTTGGTGCCGCTGGCAATATGTCCAATCAGCACCGAAGTGGCGGCGCTGGCGATGCCTTCCATGTTGTGGTGTTCGGCGAGCCAGAAGCGCTCAAAACCGAGCTCATCGGCTCGCTGGGCGTAGCACAAACTGTGACGCAGTGTATCGGTGATGGTCTCGTCCTCTCGGACAGAGGCGAGTTCGAGCAGGGAGAATTTCTTGTCTTGGAGCAGCATACATCGGTCTCCTTCACATCTGGGTCAGCAACACCTGTAACGGATGTGGAATGGTTACATCATCAATACGCTTAACCTGTGAACGACAGGAATAACCCGTCGCCGTCAGTTTTCCCTCGTGCGCGGGGTTCGCTACCACCTCGGCCCAGGAGAGGCCATAAATCGTTTTCGAGGTATCCACATTGCTGGCTTCATGTCCGTAAGTGCCTGCCATCCCGCAACAACCCGTGTCGATCACATTCAGCGTTTGCCCTAACGTTTGGAACACCGTTTGCCACTGTTTGATGGACCCGGCGGCATTGGTTTTTTCGGTACAGTGAGCGAGCAGAGAAAAATCGCCAGGGCGGAACAAGTCGGTCCGTGCTTCAAGGGTAGCCGTCTGCTGAGAGAGCCACTCCTGCACCAGTGCCACCTCGGGCGCTTCTTGTCCGAGGACTTTGCGGTATTCGCTGCGGTAGGCGAGCGTCATGGACGGTTCGAGCCCTACCAGAGGAATGCCGCTGCGCGCCAGCGCGTTGAGGTGGTTGGCGTTCTTCACGGCCGCCTTGGCAAAGGGGCCGAGAAAGCCGTGGACGTGCAGCGGTTTGCCATTGGGCTTGAAAGGCGCGAGCAGTGGGGTGAAGCCCAGCTTGGTGAGCAGGTCGAGGGTGTCCAGCACCAACTGCGTTTCAAAGTAGCTGGTGAACGCGTCCTGTACGACGATAACGGCTTTTTCCCGCTGTTCCTGACTCAGCGCATCGATATTGGCCGGGCTGGCGTAACGGATGCGGCGTTCCTGCAAGGCGTTATCCAGGGAAATGCCGGTAAGCAGCGGGCTGTCCACCATTCCGGCTAACCGGGCGATGATCGCTTGCATCAGTCGGGGTTTCATCAGGCCGTTGTAAAGCCACGGCGCGCGCGCCAGAGTCGGCATCATAAATTCCAGACCACCAATAAAATAATCCTTTAGCGGTCGCAAATAACGGCTGTAATACAGCTCCAGAAATTTGCTGCGGAAGCTGGGTACATCCACTTTAATAGGACATTGTCCGGTGCAGGATTTGCAGGCCAGGCATCCCATCATGGAGTCGTGGACTTCATGGGAGAAGTCGTAATCCCCGCGCTTTTTGCCCAGCGTGTTTTTTAAGCGTGCAGGGAAACTCAACAAGAACGATTGTTGTCGGACGGCTTCGGCTTCCTCCAGCGGATTGACGTCACGCTCACTTAATTGTTTCAGCCACTCTCGGACCAGTGACGCGCGTCCCTTCGGAGTGTGTGTGCGCTTGCGTGTCCCTTTCCAGGAAGGACACATGGCATCGTTGGGATTCCAGTTGTGACACAGGCCATTGCCGTTACAGTGCATACCGTCGCTGTAGCCTTCCCACACCTGTACGGGAATTTTCCGATCCTGTTCCCCACGCGTGGTAACCCCATCGATTCTCAACAGCTCCAGCTCGGCGGTTGGCGTGGCGATTTTGCCGGGGTTTAATTGATTGCGCGGGTCAAACGCGGCTTTTAGTCGTTGCAATTGCGGGTAGAGTTCGCCGAAGAATTCCGGAGCGTATTCGGAACGCACGCCTTTGCCGTGCTCGCCCCACAGCAGACCCTTGTATTTGCGTACCAGCGCGACCACTTGGTCGGTGATGGGGCGAATCAGGGCGGCCTGCTCGGGGTCTTTCATATCGATGGCCGGGCGCACATGCAAAACGCCCGCATCCACGTGGCCAAACATGCCGTATGTCATGCCGCGCTCGTCCAGCACCTGCCGAAACTCGGCAATAAAATCGGCCAGGTTTTCCGGCGGTACAGCGGTATCTTCCACAAAGGGAATCGGGCGCGCCTCGCCTTCGGCGTTGCCCAGCAACCCCACTGCTTTTTTGCGCATGCCCCAGATTTTTGCCACGGATGCTGAACCCCAGGCGAGACTGTAGCCCAACCTCCCAGGCGAATCGGAGGCTTCCGCGTCCAACTGGTGGGTGAGTCGCTGGACAGCGGTGTTTAAGGAGTCCTCGTCATCGGCGGTGAACTCCACCAGATTGATGCCCTGAATAGACTCGCCGGTGTCCGACGGCGGAAAAAATTCCGAAACGCTGTGCCAGACGATATCGTTCATCGCCAGGTTAAGAACCTTGGAATCCACCGTCTCGATGGATGTGGGCTCGGACTTCATTAATTCGGTGGCATCGCGCAGTGCTGCGTTGAAGTCCCGATAGTTGACCGTGACCAGCGCCGACACCTTGGGAATGGGCAGCAGGTTCAGCTTGGCCTCGGCGATAAAGCCCAGCGTGCCCTCACTGCCGCACAGTACGCTGTTCAGGTCGAACCGGCCGTCCGGGGTGCGCACGTGCGCGAAATCATAACCGGTCAGGCAGCGGTTGAGCCGTGGGAACTTGGCATCGATCAGTGCGGCGTGGTCGGTGTGGATGCGGTTCAGGGTGCGATGTACCTCACCGACCCGGTCATCGCGCTGACAGATGTCGTGCAGCCCGGCATCGTCGACCGGTTGTGAGATCCAGTCGGTGCCGTCGAGGAGCACGGTGCGCAGCGCCAGGACGTGATCGCGGGTTTTGCCGTAGCGACAGGAGCCCTGTCCGGACGCATCGGTATTGATCATGCCGCCAATGGTGGCCCGGTTACTGGTGGACAGGTCCGGTGCAAAAAACAACCCGTGGGGTTTGAGGGCGGTGTTTAACTGGTCTTTAACGACACCACACTGCACACGAGCCCAGCGTTCCTCGATGTTGATTTCGAGAATCTGGTTCATGTATTTGGAGGTATCCACTACGAGACCGTCGGTCAGGGACTGACCGTTGGTGCCGGTGCCGCCGCCGCGAGGGCTGATCACCAGATCGCTGTAGCCCGGCTGGCCGCTCAGTCGAGCCAGGCGAATCAGGTCGTCGACGGTTTTCGGGTAGACGACTCCTTGAGGCAACACCTGATAAATGGAGTTGTCGGTGGCCAGGACGGTGCGGTTGGCGTAGTCGGGGCTCAGGTCTCCCTCGAATCCGGAGTCTTTGAGTGCCTCGATAAAGGCGAGGTAGCGGCTCTGGACCGGGGAGGTATGGCGGATACTCGGTATCATGCGTCGAATGTACAGCTCTTGGGTGTGGGACCGGTATTTTACGGGTTTGGCGGGCTTTCTCCAACGCCCTTCCTCCAATGCCCCTCATCCACGACTTCCCAACTGTAGGGCAATAGACGCCCAGATGGCGATCAGCAGGAGATTGGCGGCCATAAACGCCGCGAAGCGATGGCGAACGTTGTTGTAGCTGAGGTGGATGAGGCCGTGAATGACGCGCAAAACCACAAATCCCCAGGCCAGGGCGATGGGGCCATTCAACCCCAGAGCGAGCGTCGTCACACAGGCCAGATAGAAAAGGACAGGCACCTGAAAGAGGTTGTCGTAGTGCCGGGCGGCCGCCAGCGCTCGGTCTGACGGGGCGCTGGGACCGCTGTTGAGGCGGAAATAGCCCAGTGACACCTCTCCCCGCCGGACTGACCTCACTCGCAGAGCCAGCAGGTACAGGGCGACAAGCAGGGTCCAAAGCATCAAGGTCAGCATGGGTTGCAACATACGTTTTTCTCCGTATCGTCTGTTCTACTGATACAATAGTGCCTTTTCGCCCCGCTGAGCGGCGTTGGGGGCGGTTGAACATCATGATTGCGACAGGACAATAGTAGGACATTTATGATTATCAAACCCAAAGTACGTGGTTTTATCTGCACCAATGCCCACCCCGCCGGCTGTGCCGCCAATGTGCGTGAGCAGATTGATTACACGAAGGCTCAGGGCGACATCAACAATGGCCCCAAAAATGTGCTCGTGATCGGCTGCTCTACCGGCTATGGACTGGCCTCGCGAATTACCGCCGCGTTTGGTGCCGGTGCGAAAACGCTGGGCGTGTGTTTCGAAAAGCCGCCGACCGAGAAGCGCACTGCCTCAGCGGGCTACTACAACACCGCCGCGTTCCACGAGTTTGCCGAGTCGGAAGGGTTGTACGCTCATACGATCAATGGCGATGCGTTTTCCGATGAAATCAAAGCGCAAACCGTTGAACAGATCAAAAAAGATCTCGGCACCGTTGACCTCGTGGTTTACAGCCTGGCCTCTCCGCGTCGCACCGACCCGAAAACCGGCGAGACCTATAACTCGGTGTTGAAGCCTATCGGTCAGGCTTACACCTCCAAAGGGTTGAACACCGACACTCTGAAAATTACCGAGTCGACGGTTGAGCCAGCCAACGAAGAAGAAATTCGCAATACCGTCAAAGTGATGGGCGGTGAAGACTGGGAGTGGTGGATGGATGCGCTGAGCGAGGCGGGTGTGCTCGCTGAAGGGTGCCAGACCACGGCCTACACCTATTTGGGTGACAAACTCACTTGGCCGATTTATGGCAAAGCCACGATTGGCAAGGCCAAAGAAGATCTGGACCGCGCTGCCAAAGCGATTGATGACAAGCTCTCCGGCTTGAACGGTCAGGCGCGTGTGGCGGTGCTCAAGGCGGTCGTCACGCAGGCCAGCTCGGCGATTCCGGTCATGCCGCTGTACATGTCTATTTTGTTCAAGGTGATGAAAGCGCAAGGTACCCACGAAGACTGCATTGAGCAGCTGCAACGTTTGTTCGTGGAGTGTCTGTTCAGCGCTAACCCGCGCCTGGACAGTGATGGCCGTTTCCGCGTCGACGAGTTGGAGCTGGACCCGGCGGTGCAGGCCAAGGTCGAGGAAGTCTGGCCTCAGGTGACCGAGGAAAACCTGTTCGAGCTGACCGACTACAAAGGGTACAACGACGGCTTCCTGAGGCTGTTTGGCTTTGGGGTCCCCGGTGTGGACTACGAGGCCGATATCAGCCCCTTGGTTAAAGCGCCTTTTTAACCACTGGTGAAGAGGTTTGGGGCGGGGCATCGTTCCCGTCTCCCTCTCTCCGTACCCCTGCCGCTAAGTACGCCCTGAAACTACAGTGCCATAACGATTTATGCGTCTAATTCAATTGATTGCCGGTGCGCTCGGTTTTTTTCTGTACGGGCTGACGGTGGCCCTTGTCTTCATCCTGATCATGCCATTGGCCTTGATCAAGTGGGTCGTTCCTGCCTGGCGTCGGCCTTGTAACCGGCTGCTTGATGGCATCGCCAGCGCCTGGATTGAAGTCAATAGCTGGCACCAGCGTTGGCTGACCGGCACGGAGATTCACGTCAGCGGCGATGTGAATGCGCTGAGCCGTAATGAGTGGTACATGCTCATCGCCAATCACCAGAGCTGGGTGGACATTATGATCCTGCTGCGGTTGTTCAATCGCCGCATTCCTTACGTGAAATTCTTTTTCAAGCAGGAATTACTCTGGGTCCCGTTTTTCGGCCAGGCGATGTGGGCATTGGACTTTCCCGTTATGCGTCGGCGCAGCAAAATGTCCCGCCGTCCCGGTGAGGATGATGATCTGGCGCGCACCCGCCGCGCTTGTGAGGTCTATCGTCACAGTCCGGTGACGATTATTAATTTCCTGGAAGGTACGCGTTTCACTCCGGAGAAGCATGCCCGTCAGATGCGTCAGCGCAATGGCGGCACGTTTCAGCATTTGCTCAAGCCCAAGGCAGGGGGCTTTGCCTTTACGTTGGCGGCGATGGATGGTCAGCTTCACAAATTGTTGGATGTCACACTTCACTACCCCGATGGGCCGCCGTCCTTCTGGGATTACGCCTGCGGTCGTGTGCAACGTGTTAATGTGCATTGGCGAGTGCTGCCCATCCCCGATACGATGATTGGCGACTACCCTGGCGATAAGGAATTTCGTGCCCGTTTTCAGCAATGGGTTAACCAGCTGTGGAAAGAGAAAGACCAGCAGCTCGACACAATGAATAACACGCCCAAACATACTGGGGCTGACCTTGGATGAGATCGAACACTGTCTATGGCCGATAATCGCTTTCCGCGTCACTTGTTGAAACCCCGCCACTGGCCGACCTGGCTGGGTTTTGGTATGTGGTACCTGCTGGCGCAGTTACCCTACCGCCTGCAATGGAAGTGTGCCAACGTGCTGGCTCCCTTGTTGCGTCGCAACAAAAAGCGTTTGAAGTACGCGCGCCGCAACCTTGAACTGTGTTTTCCGGAAAAGAGCGACGCAGAGCGTGAGCAATTGCTGAACGACAACATTGCCTCCACCGCGATGACCGT
Organism: Marinimicrobium sp. ARAG 43.8; assembly: GCF_050113635.1. Classification (NCBI taxonomy): domain Bacteria; kingdom Pseudomonadati; phylum Pseudomonadota; class Gammaproteobacteria; order Cellvibrionales; family Cellvibrionaceae; genus Marinimicrobium; species Marinimicrobium sp. ARAG 43.8. The sequence goes on along the minus strand of NZ_JBNJLT010000001.1, from coordinate 296,389 downwards.
GTTCGAGACCGGCATTGCCTGGTTCTGGCCTAAATGGCGTTTCAAGAAACTCTACACGGTAAGCGGGCTGGAACACTTGGAACAGGCACAGCAAGACGGGCAGGGCGCCCTGTTGCTCAGTTTACATTTCACGACACTGGAAATTGGCACCGCGCTACTGGGGCAAGAAGCGGATTTCGACGGTATGTATCGTCCCCATGGCAATGCCGTCTATGATTACATCCAGCGACAACGCCGTCAGCGTCACACACAGGACGCCATCGCCATCCCCCGGGAAGGCGTGCGCACCATGATCACCCGGCTGCGCAAGGGCCACTTTATCTGGTACGCACCCGACCGCGACCTGGGCGATAAAAACAGCCTCTTCGTTCCCTTCTTCGGTGTACCCGCAGCCACCGTGAGCGCCACCGGTAAAATCATCTCCATGGGCCGCGCCAAAGTCATTCCCTTCTCGCAATACCGTTTGCCGGACGGGAAGGGCTACGAACTGGTTATCCATCCCCCCTTCGAACATTTTCCGACCGGGGATGACTACGAAGACACCCTGCGGGTCAACCAGTTTATGGAAAAGGAAATTCGCAAGCACCCAGCGCAATACTTCTGGGCCCAGCCCCGCTTCAAAAGCCGCCCGGAAGGCGAATCTCCTCTGTATTCCTAACACAAGAGATGAAGCGGTTTCAGACAGAGGCCGGGGAGGTGGCACAGAGGCTCAGGGGCGGATGGGGGCTTACGCAACCCTCGTTTCAGGGAGAAACGTGGGAGCTCCAGGGATGGATACATGCGTTTGCGTAAGCCCCCATCCGCCCCTGAGCCGGGCTCTCTGTACCGGCATTTATCGCAGATAGACGCGCTTTGTTAAGCCTCCGCAATCGCCCCTTTATTCATCCCCTCAAACGCCTGCACCCGAATAACACTCGTCGGATACTCAGACTTCGTCACCGCCGCGATATGCGCCGCAATCAACTCCACCGTTGTGTCCGTCTCCATCAGGTAGCAGCAACGCTGCGGTAAGGTGATCTCGAACTCTCCCTGTGGCGCGGTGTAGGCAAAGCGGTACGTATCGTCCTCTTCTGCGACCAGATCCTCACGCGTCCCGAGATAAATGTCCCGCAGTCGGCTAGCCCAGTCGCCTTCCAGAGCGGGGGAGGGAATATCATCCGCCCAAATGGCGATTTTCGAGCGATGGCCATGAGCAATACGCTGGCAGTTGCCGTCGTGTTTCTTCAGCCCGTGGCTGTAATGATAAAACGCGCTTTCGATAAGCTCGGTGGTAAACGTGAGCTCCAACTGTGTGCCGGTCGGGAACAGCGCGGCGGCCTCAAGCTCCCGGCAGCACCACTGCGCCACACTCTCCCGTGTCAGTTCAACAGTATCGATCAGTGCCACAGCCTGGTGTGGGCAACGCAGCGAGAGCGTTTCGCCACGGTCTCCAAAACGCCAATTGAGTGTTAGGTAATCCCCCTTTTCCTCTAGCGTCAGATTGGGGGATTGCCGGGGCACCAGCAGACGGTGGTCGAGTTCGTTATCCAGCCAGGTTTTCAGTGCTTTTTTTACGGTACTGAAGTCACACACCATGCCCTGATCATCCAACTCGCCCTTCAGTTTTACGTCCGCCAGCCAGGTTTCGCCCAGCAGTCCGCGTCGAGCTTCCAGAAAACTGAAATCAACGGTGGCCAGATTGTCGACAAACAGCAGCATAGAACATCACTCGGGGTTGGATGGGGAAGACGCCATGATAACAGTTGAAGATGTGGCTGTGCAGGGCGGGCGGTTCAGGGGAGGGGGAGATGGTTCACAAACAGGCAGTGCCCGGACGCACAAAACGTCCGGGCTGGAGGGCTTTTAGTAGAGGTAGACCGCGCCTGAATCCGTTGCGCTGTCGTCACCGCGGTCACCATTAATACCGGTGGCGGCACTGTCCTCGCGAGGGGCGCCTACCGCGAGCATCTTGCCGTCGCCGGAGAGGCTGAGGCCGTTGCCAAAGCTGTCATAGGTGTCCGTATTGGCGGATTTAATGTAGGCCGTTTCTGACCAGCCATCGTTACCGCGCTCAAAATAATACACCGCGCCACTGCGTTCTTTGGAGGCATCATCAGAAACCCCGTTTATGCCGGTTTCGGCACTGGCATCGCGCAAGCTACTGATCGCCAGCTGATCGCCGCTGGCAGACAAACGGACCAGATGACCAAAGCGCAAGTTGGTCATGCTGTTGGACGCTTTCAAGAACGCGCCTTGTTCCCAACCGCTGCTGTCACGCTCGAACACATAGACAGCGCCGCTGTAGAGGGCGAGTGTGTCCAGATTGCCAAAATCATGCGCATCGGAGCCATCGCTGACGCCGGTTTGGGTGCTTAAGTCGCCCGGCATTGATACGGCCAGTGTATTGCCGTCCGAGGAAAGACTCAGCGCGGCCCCAAAGTTCTGCCGGTAACCATTGTTAAAGTAGAGGCTGTTGGGAATGTCGTTGTAGGTGCGATCCGGCTTGAGATAGGCGGACTGGGACCATTCGTTATCTGTCCGGTCAAAGACAAACACGGCGCCCGTGCCGGGGCGGTTGGTGTTGTCCTCATCGCCGTCCACACCAGTGGCGATGCTTGAGTCCCCGGGAGCCCCTACCGCCAAGCGGTTGCCCTCGGAGGACAGTGCGAGCGATTCACCAAAGAGGTGATTTTGAACGCTGTTCGAGGGCTTGATATACGCCTGTTGAGCCCATGTGTCACCGCTGTCGGTAAAGACATACACCGCGCCGACGTTGCCGAGATCATTCAGGCTCTCGTCGCCGTTGATGCCGGTGGCGCTACTGGCCTCGTAGATGGCGCTCACAGCCAGGGTAAGACCGTCTCCGGAGATCGCCACACGGTGACCAAAGCGATCACTGGCATTCGGCGGTGGTTCGTTCGCGTCCTCGTCACCGCTGCCATCCTCTGTGGTGTCCTCTTCTTCCTCCTCGCCCTCTTCGGGCGCTGCATCGGCATTGGAGGCTTTCAGGAACGCATTTTGGGTCCAGCCGGACTCATCGCGCTTAAAGACATAAACCGCCCCGGTGTTAACGGCGTCATTGTCGTCGCTGTCCGGGTTTACACCGCTGCCGCTGCTGTCCTCTAACGGAACACCGACAGCCAGTACGTCACCGTTGGCGGAGAGGGAGAGCTGGGCGCCGAACCGGTCGTTGTAAACCGTTGTATCACGGCCGTCCTCATTCTCGGAGGGTGCTTCGGTGTTGGAGGCCTTCAAGTAGGCCTCCTGTAACCACAAGCCGTCGTTTAGATGGAATACATAGACGGCGCCTGCCCCAAAGACGGCGTCGTCGCTTTGGTCGCCGTCGACGCCCCGCGCCTGACTCGCTTCACGAATGGCGCCCACGGCTAACGTTCGGCCATCTTCCGACAGGGCCAGACTCCAGCCGAACCAGTCGGCCTCTCCCGTGTTGGAGGCTTTAATGTAACCAATGGCATCGAGCATTGCGGTTGTGGACAGCTGCGCATTGGAGTCCTGAGACTCGTTGCAGTCCGCGTCCAGACAGGCTTCCACAATGTACATGGCGTCCTGCCACTGGTGTTGATGCACGGCAATCGTGTCCGTGGCTGCTGCGGTGGTCAGGTTGCCCTGTCCTTCCACGACGGAGTAGCCACTGTTGCCATCGGGGTCTTTCAGTAGTCGGTAGTGGTCCGCGCCTTCAACGGCAGTCCAGGAAAAGTGCAGCTGTTTGGGCTCGGTGGAGACGACATTGATGTCGGGCCACTGCGCGTCGGTGATCCCGCCGGTGTTGTCGGCGTTGTCGATGCCGCCACTGTAGCTGGAGCTGGAAGAGCTAGGGCTGGAACTGGAAGAACCGCTGGAGTTGTCGTTATCGCTGCCACAGGCGCTCAGGGTGAGCACCAGCATGAAGGGCAACCAGTAACGGCCCGAGGAAAACATACCTTTGTCTCGAGTGTTGCGCATGCCTGTCTGTACCTGAAATGGGGAGAAGCCCGCGATTCTCGACGCCTGCGAGTCTCGTGTCAAATCAAAGAGGGCGCCGAGGCGTTTGGACCCCCTGCTACGCCAGAAAATTCCCTCCTGCACTGGGAAATCCTAAACGGTGGGCCTGGCTGGGTCTGGGTAGCGGGGGGTGACGGAAAGTTGTCAAGATGCAGATGAATTCGACGACAATTGTGCTAGTATGTCCGATCTTTGTCGTCGTGCCCGGCTTCAAGCCAGGCATAATTTAGGTCCGTGGTTGGCTGGATGCGGAAGCGGAGTCCGTGATGATAACCGTTCGAGAGCTAATGACGTCGGTGGGGACTCAGGTTCGCCCTGACCAACGTTTGACCGAAGTGCTGGTGCTGATGCGACAGAACCGGCACTCTTGCGCTGTGGTTCGCGCCGCGCCGCCAGAGACAGAAAAAGATCTCGGGTCCTGTGAACGTGGCGTTCTCGGTCTTATTCGCGAACAGGACCTGCTGAATGTTCTGCATGAGGTGCTGATCTCTGGCGAACTGGATGTCGGCTGTGCACGGGATGTGATGATGGCCGACCCGATGTGCGTGCCCGCGTCGGCGTCGTTGCTGGATGCCCTCAAGTTGGCGCAGGAATCTGGGCAACGTCAGATGCCGGTGGTTGACGAGCGTCATCAGTTGGTCGGCATGATTACCCAAACCGATATCGCCCAGGCCTATATCCATATTCTGGAGCGTCAGTCCGAACTGGTGACGGCCAACCGTGCGCTGAAGGCAGAGTCGCTTCAGGACTCGCTACTGACGATCGGTAACCGCCGGGCCATGGAACGCGACTTGAAAAGGCTGTTCGCTCAGCCCGGGCGACAGTTTGCGTTGGCGTTGCTCGATCTCGACTGGTTTAAAAAGTACAACGATCTATACGGCCACCAGGCGGGAGACCGCGCGCTGCAACAAGTCAGTGGCGCGATTAAACGACACATGCGCCAAGGCGACTCTTTGTACCGGTACGGGGGCGAGGAGCTGCTGTTGCTGATGACGGATACTGACCTGGAGGGAGCATGGCAGGGAGCCAACCGGGTGCGCGAGGCCGTGCAGCAGCTGGGTATCGAGCATGCGGACAGCCCGCTTCAGATGTTGACGCTCAGCGCTGGCGTGGCCAGTGACCCCAAGGCCGATTTACAGACATTAATTGCCTATGCTGATGCGGCCCTCTATTTTGCCAAAACGCACGGTCACAACTGTGTGGTTCGCTCCAGTGACCAGGGTGTAGAAGATGTGCTGGAAGGCACTCATCCATGAACTCCGCGCGATAAAGCAATCCCCATTCGATTTTGCAAAACGCTCTCCCGACGATCCGTTTACCCATTTACCGCGTATTAGTGATCGATTTTAATCGCGGCGGTGGTTTGCAATCGGTTTCGTACAAAATTCACACAATTTTCACTTGTAGTTCCGGTAGCGATGCGTACACTGCCGCCCTTCAATGATTCCGAAGGAACGCTGTTTTATGTTTCATCCAGCAGTAGAAACGTTCTCCATGACCAACCGGCTGGGGCAGCCGGTAGACTTGGGCGTCAGATTTCTCCCCGGCGAGCATCGCGATACGTTGTTCGTGAGCGCTCCCCGCCAACAGGCCTCCAGCTTCTTTGGTAAAAACGCTGAGTCTTTCCTGAAACAGCTGATGGATTGCCTGCCGTTAAAACCCTCACGCCTGCATATCATTGAACTACGAGGAGAGCCGACGGCGCCCGAATTCTGGCGCTGGCGGGCGGCCGAGTGGGTCGGTACGTCGCCGGTGGCACTGAGCGCCGAACCCGTTGCCACCTCTGGATTGCGCGCTTCCCTGGAGACGCTATTGGCCGACTGCTCGCCGACGGAGGTTATGCGCGCAGAAGCGGGCTAACGCCAAGCGTGCCCGTGCACACTCGGCAGAGGCGCACTACAGCGTGGTTTCACTCGCCGTCAATATTTTGATTGGTGGTGTGTCCCGTGCTGTGTTGGCGGCGCAGTTGTCGAGCGGCGGCCACCATATGGGTCAGTGCGGCTTCGGTTTCCGGCCAGCCCCGGGTTTTCAAACCGCAGTCGGGGTTAACCCACAAGCGCTCTTTCGGTAAGCGACGTTCGGCCCCTTCCATTAATGACACCATGGATTCTACTTCCGGTACATTGGGTGAGTGAATGTCATACACGCCCGGGCCGATGTCATTGGGGTACTGGAATTGCTCGAAAGCGTCCAGTAATTCCCCCTGTGAACGAGAGGTCTCAATGGTGATGACATCGGCGTCCAGTGCCGCGATTGCATCAATAATGTCGTTGAACTCGGAATAACACATATGGGTGTGGATCTGGGTTTCGTCGTTCACGCCGCAAGCGCTTAATCGAAAGGCGTCCACCGCCCAGTCCAGATACGCCTGCCACTCACTACGATGCAGAGGCAACCCTTCGCGCAATGCCGGCTCATCGATCTGAATGATTTTGATATCGGCAGCCTCGAGATCGGTCACCTCATCGCGCAGAGCCAGCGCAATCTGACGCGCCGTGGTGGCACGGGGTTGATCATCTCGCACGAAGGACCAAAAGAGCATGGTAATGGGGCCGGTCAACATGCCTTTTACCGGCTTTCGGCTCAGGGACTGCGCGTAGCGGGCCCACTGGACGGTCATCGCTCGCGGTCGGGACACATCGCCGAAAATGATCGGCGGTTTTACGCAACGCGAACCGTAGCTTTGCACCCATCCAAAGCGGGTAAAGGCGTAACCATCCAGTTGTTCGCCGAAATATTCGACCATGTCATTGCGCTCGGCCTCGCCATGAACCAGTACGTCCAGGCCGATCTGTTCCTGGCGGGCAATGGTGTCGGCAATCTCTTCGCGCATCCGGCTCTGGTATTCCACGGGCGAGAGATCCCCACGCTTCCAGTCACGCCGGGCTTGGCGAATAGCCGTGGTCTGTGGGAAAGACCCAATGGTGGTGGTGGGGTAAAGCGGCAGTTGCAGCAGCGCTTGCTGTTTTTTGATTCTCTGCGCAAATGCGCTGTGTCGATGAGTGTCCCGGGCGGTGATCGCGCAGAGGCGTTCTTGCACCGCTTTGCGGTGGATGCGCCCGGAGGTGCGGCGGGACTCGGCCGCCTTGTCGCTCTCGGCCAAAGCGGCTTTTGCGGCGTCGTCCGGCGCTTCGGACAACAAGCGGGACAGCACAGACACCTCCCGGGCTTTTTGCAGCGCAAAGGCCAGCCAGCTTTTCAGTTCAGGGTCCAGTTGATCCTCTCTGTTGAGATCGACCGGCACGTGTAACAGCGAGCAGGAAGTCGACAGCCACAGGCGCTGCCCCAGACGTTCGTGAATTTCGGACAGTTCATCGCGTACCCGGCGCAAGTCGGTACGCCAGATATTGCGGCCATTGACGATTCCTACGGAAAGAATTTTGTGGGTGGGCAGGCGATCGACCACGTTGCGTAACGGTTCCGCAGAGCGAACGGCATCGATATGCAAGCCTGCAACGGGAAGTTGCACCGCCGTCGCCAGGTTGTCCTTCAGGGCGCCGAAATAGGTGGCGAGCAGTAGCTTTGGCGTGTGAGTCTGAAGTGTGTGATAGGCGTGTTCAAACGCTTGACGCCAGGCATCTGGCAAGTCCAGCACAAGTATCGGCTCATCAATTTGCACCCATTCGGCACCCGCCTCAGCCAGCGCGGCGAGCAATTCGTTGTAGGCGGGGAGCAGGTTATCCAGCAGGCTGAGTCGATCAAATGACCCCGACTTTTCCTTCCCCAGCCACAGGTAGCTCAAGGGCCCCAGAATAACGGGTTTTACGGCGTGGCCCAGGGCGATGGCCTCACGGGTTTCGTCGATGATTTGCGTATAGCTGAGAGCAAACGTCTGCGCGGGATGAAGCTCGGGCACCAGATAGTGATAGTTGGTATCGAACCATTTGGTCATTTCGCAGGCGGCGCTGGGCTCGCCAACTGGGGCGCGTCCCCGTGCCATGCGGAATAGAGTGTCGATATCCACATCGCGGCAGGGCGCCCTGGGAGCGACCACCGGATCGCCCTCGCTGGAGGCAGGAGCGCCGTTGCGGTGACGGCTCGGGACATTTCCGAAGGTTGCCGACAGCGTCAGCACCTGATCGTACCAGGCAAAATCACCAGTGGGCACCAGATCAAGGCCAGCGTCGGCCTGTAGGCGCCAGTGGTGTTCACGCAAAATACGGCCGGTTTCTTCGAGCGATTCCAGGGAGGCTTCGCCACGCCAGTAGGCTTCCTGTGCCCGTTTCAGTTCGCGGTCCGCGCCGATTCTCGGAAAACCAAAGGAGTGAGTGTGAACGTGACTCATAGTAATACTCGACTGTGGGGAAGAAGAGAAAGTGCTTAGCGGGTATTGTGGGAAAAGTGCTATGATGAATCAAACGGGGTTTTTTCAGATTTATTATGAATTTTATTAATTTTTATGTGAGTGCTTGCTAAGCACAAGCGCGGTAGGATTTTTGAGTATGCTGGAAATACGTCATCTGAAAACACTGGTTGCGTTAAGAGAAACCGGCTCCCTGGTCGAGGCCGCTGAGCGCGTACACCTGACGCAATCCGCTTTGTCACATCAGCTTAAAGACCTTGAAGGGCGCTTGGGGGGCGAGCTGTTTGTACGCAAAAGTCGCCCGGTGCGTTTTACCCCCGCCGGCAAGCGCGTGTTGGCACTCGCCGATGACGTGCTCGAGAAGCTGGAGCACGCCGAGCGTGATCTCAATAAGCTATTGCACGGTGAAGCCGGGCGCTTGAATATGGCCATCGAGTGCCACAGCTGTTTCAACTGGTTGATGCCAACGATTGAAAGTTATCGGGATCACTGGCCCGCCGTGGAGCTGGATTTTGCGGGTGGGTTTACCTTTGAACCGCTTCCCGCGCTGGTGCAGGGGGATATCGATCTGGTAGTGACGGCGGACCCACAGCTGATTCGCGGTGTTGAATATGTGCCGCTGTTTTCCTATGAAATGCAATTCGCGCTGGCACGTACCCACCCTTTGGCGAAGCGTGAGTGGTTGAGCCCGGAGGATCTGCGGGACCAGACGTTGATCACTTATCCTGTTGAGCGCGGTCGGCTTGATGTGTTCAAGCAGTTTTTGGAGCCGGCGGGAGTGGAGCCGGGCGCGGTGCGCACAGCGGAGCTGACGTTGATGATGGTGCAATTGGTCGCCAATGAGCGCGGTGTGGCGGCGCTGCCAAACTGGGTGCTGGCGGAGTACGCCTCTCAATCGTTGATTACCGTGCGGCCCGCTGGGGCTCAAGGCATCTGGCCGATCCTGTATGCGGCCATCCGGGAGAGCCAGGTGGATGCGCCCTATATGCAGGACTTTCTGAAACTGGCGCGAGAGCATTGTCTGAAGCACTTGTCCGGGGTCCGGCGCGTCTCTGGCCAGGGGTCGCAGGATGTTGTGAAGGAGTGATCTTTTGAGGGGGGCGTAGACCGGGGCTCTTTGTGCGAGCCCTCAGTTCACGCCGGGGTTTGCTAGCCTAACGCTTTGATAGCGGCTTCATAATCCGGTTCGTCGGCTACTTCGCTCACCAGCTGTGTGTAACGCACTTTTCCTTCCTCATCCAGGACCACAACGGCTCTCGCATCAAGACCGGTGAGTGGTCCTTCTGTCATTTTCACCCCATAGTCTTCTGCAAAAGACGAGCGAAACGCCGAGGCGGGAATAACCTGATCGAGGCCTTCGGCTCCGCAAAATCTCGCCATGGCAAAGGGCAGGTCCTGAGAGACACAAAGCACCACGGTGTTGTCCAGTTGGCTGGCCTGCTCGTTAAAAGCCCTCACCGACTGAGCGCAGGTCGGCGTATCTACGCTCGGAAAAATATTCAGCACTACGCGCTTGCCTTTAAATTCACTGATGCGAATCTCGGACAGGTCGGTTTTTACCAGAGTGGCATCAGGGGCTGAGTTGCCTTTTGCCGGTAAATCACCACTGGTTTTGAATGGGCTGCCTTTGAGTGTAACGGTTGCCATGCTGTGCTCCTTCCGGATGGTATGTGAGGTGGGGCAAGAAACGCTCTGCTGGACAGAGCGCCAAAGTTGCATTACAACGCTGGTGCGATACGAATGCAAGTTTTCCTCGGGGGAATGTCGGCAATGAAAACGGAGCACCGGGCGATGGAGTCCGGTAAAGGTTTTTTGGGGTGGGTAGCGCGCTCGGGTAATCGTTTGCCGGTGCCTGCGCTGTTGTTTCTGTGGTTGTGCCTGTTTTTGATGGGACTTTCCGCGCTGGTGGCCGCGTTTGGTGTGTCTGTCGTACTGCCTGGTCAGGCCGAGCCAGTCAGCGTACGCAGCCTGCTCAGCGCTGAAGGAATACGCTGGATTCTGACCCATACGGTGGATAATTTCGTCACCTTTGCCCCGGTAGGAACGGTGCTGGTGGCGATGCTCGGGCTTGGGGTGGCGGAGCACTCCGGCCTGCTGAAGGTGCTCTTACAGGGGTTGGTGAGACGCACGCCTCGCTGGCTGCTTACCTGGGTGGTGGTATTGGCCGGTATTCTGTCCAACCTTGCCATGGATGCGGGTTATGTGGTGTTGATTCCACTGGCCGCGCTGATGTTTGCCGTGGCGGGACGGCCGCCACTGGCGGGTATTGCCGCCGCGTTCGCGGGCGTCTCGGCCGGGTACAGCGCTAACCTTTTCCTGGGGCCTGTGGATGTCATATTGTCGGGAATGAGCACTGAAGCGGTGGCGATTGTCAATCCGGATTACCGAGTGCCGGTGGCAGGAAATTACTACTTTATTGTGGCGTCCACGTTGTTGTTGAGTGTGCTCGGTGCGGTGGTGACAGAGCGCTGGGTGTTGCCGCACTTGCGGGCGGAAAGCAAAGAGCCCGAAAATGCACAGCATGAGAATGGAGAGTCCGAGGCACGGGTGCCGCCAGTGCTGACTCAGCAGGAGCGTCACGCGCTTTGGGCGGTGGGGGCCTGGACGCTGGTGTTTTTGGTGGTTGTACTGGGGACCACGTTACCTGAGGGGGCGCCATTGCGCGATCCGGCCCGCGAGGGGCTGGGCGGGATGGTGGCTATCCAGGGCGTTGTCGTGCTGATTGCGCTGTATGCCGCTGTGGCCGGGTGGCTGTTTGGTCGTCTCAGTGGGCAGTTCCGCGATGGTGCGGCGGTGATCACCGCGATGGAAACCACGATGAGCACCATGGCGGGTTACCTCGTGCTCATGTTTTTTGCGGCTCAGTTTGTGAACTTCTTCGCCTGGAGTCATTTGGGAACAGCATTGGCGGTGGCGGGCGCCAACTGGCTGGGTGAACTGGCTTTGCCCGGTGGTTTTCTGTTGGTGATTTTCGTGGCGTTGGCCGCTTTTATCAATCTGTTTATCGGAAGTGCGTCGGCGAAGTGGGGTCTGCTGGCTCCCGTGTTTGTGCCCATGCTGTATTTGCTGGGACTGAGCCCCGAAGCCACGCAAATGGCCTTTCGTATTGGTGACAGCACCACCAACATTATTTCACCATTGATGCCGTACTTTGGCGTGGTAGTGGCCTTCGCCCAGCGCTATAAGTCGGACCTGGGAATCGGTACGCTCATGGCCATGATGCTGCCGTACAGCATTGCCTTTCTGCTCGGTTGGAGCGGATTGCTGCTGGTGTGGTTCTGGTTGGGTTGGCCGCTGGGTCCGGATGCACCGATACTGCTTCTCTGAGGGTTTGGCGGTTGCAATGCAGGCGTAAACTGCGGATAATGCGCCCCTCTCGACGCGGAGAGGTGCTCGCGCACCGCGGTCGTGTCGAGCTGCTATGGTGGCCTTGCCGGTCCCCTCGCAACGATCAGCTGTGAACCCCGCCAGGCCCGGAAGGGAGCAACGGTAGCAGTCAGTCGTGTGCCGGGGTGTGGCTGGTAAGGTCGCCTCCTTAAATACCTGAGACATTTCCTTTCCCTTTCCTGTTATCGTTTGTCCGCCCCTTAACCCTCGCAGTGAACAATGGTACATTGGCGCGCTGATTAAGGCGGCTGGCCGAATACAACACGCTGGCTAAACCGTGTCGCCGAACCTCGTGGAGAGCAGCGATGACGCAAGTACAGCGGAAAATTGATCTGGACACCAGTTGGCTGGAACACCTGGAGCCCGAGTTCCAGCAACCCTACATGCAGAGTTTGAGAGACTTTTTGCGTCGGCAAAAACAGCAGGGCAAGGTGATTTTTCCGGCCTCCGAGAACATGTTCAACGCCTTCAACTCAACCCCGCTGGATCAGGTCAAAGTCGTCATTCTCGGTCAGGATCCCTATCATGGCCCTAATCAGGCGCACGGGTTGTGTTTTTCCGTGCAGCCGGGTGTGCCTGTCCCCCCTTCGTTGCAGAACATCTTCAAGGAATTGCAGCGCGATCTCGGTTGCCAGCCCCCGGGTCATGGTTGCCTGCAGAGTTGGGCTGAACAAGGGGTGCTGTTGCTCAATGCGACGCTGACCGTGGAACAAAGCCGCGCCGGATCGCATCAGCGTCAGGGCTGGGAGACGTTTACGGATAAAGCGATTGAAGTGCTGAACCGGGAGAGGGAAGGGGTGGTGTTTTTGCTTTGGGGCAGCTATGCACAAAAGAAAGCCCAGTTTGTGGATCGCCAGAAGCATTTGGTGTTACGTGCGCCACACCCATCTCCTTTGTCGGCGCATCGGGGATTTATCGGCTGTGGCCATTTTTCAGAAGCCAATCAGTATCTTAAGGGTCGAGGGGAGTCAGCGATTGATTGGTGCCTTCCCCCGCGTTGAAAAACAGTGCGCTCAGGCGGTCCGCCCGAACCACCGGTGTTTGGTGCGAGTCAGTTTTTGGAGGTGTTCGAAGCGCTGTTCATCCGACACGTAAAAGTAAAAGTCGTGCTTAGGTTTGCGGGTCAGCCAGGGGCGGATCGTCGAAATTTTTTCAATGGAAAGCTTGGGCAGACCCGCCTTGCGATCCGCGTTAAAGCTCTGGTTCCACTGGACCAGAATGTCGCGCTTGGCGGTGGCAATGGCCAGCTCTTCGGATTCGGCTTTCAGTAACCGGCAGGCCACAAACCCTACGATCGGCTCGGTGCTGCCGTAGTGGTCCACCAGAATGCTGCTTCCAGTCATCACAATTTTAAAGTGTGTCATGTTCAACAATCTTAATCCAATTCGGTATCGCGTCGGTCGGGCTGGGCACTGGCGTAGAGCGGCTCCGTTTGCGGGAGCTGACTGAACAGCTGGTTGAAATGCCGCTGCACGCGGGCAATATTCATCAGCGATAAGCTGCTCGAGAAGCCAAACCATACGTACAGGCCGTTCATGTCGCGAAACATGGGCGGAATGTACCGTGGCGCGGAGATTACACCCTCCAGATAGCGTTCGTACAGCAGTGGTAAATCGTCCAGCGTCACCTTGCCCACGAACAGCATCGGAATAATCTCCGGCACCCCGGATTGAATCGCGCTGCGGATAAAGTTAACGTTCTCAACAAACCCGCGCACGTAGGAAATATCCTTGGTAAACACTGAGCCCTGATCCCCAGCGACCTGCCCGCCGCGAAACACCCGCTGGGTGACGCGATAGCTGTCGTGCTCAGAGATTCCTTTGTCAATAAAATAGCGGTAGACCTCGCAAAAATCCGCTCCCTGCTCCGCGAGATCCACGGCCACCACGCGGTCACTGACCCGCCGGGCGCGCTGGGGAAACGAGCTGAATGTCAGTGTTTCCATCAATACCGCCATCCCTTCCTGAATGGCGGTAATGCGCGGTGATCCCACGCTCAACCAGGTTGCCCAGGGCTGCTCCCGCCCGTTCAGGGTGGTGCCGATATGAACCCAGCCTTCGTGAACTTCCAGCACCTGAATATCTAATTCGGAAAAAAACGCCCGACGGTTCACTTTGATGCCATCTCCACCGGCAGCGGCGTCGGAAACGATGTCGTCACTAATGGTCACGCGCACTCGGTTAGGCCCAAAATAACGCTCCATTCGCTGTCTGAGCATCAAAACGGCGCTCTCGGCGTCAATATCGTTGCTGTAAGGGCGATTCAGGTGCGCTACGGCGGGCAAAGAGAAAATATCACACAGGCGCTCTCCCAGGTTGCGCAACGTCTTCCGGTCGCCCCGGATACGGTCGCTGGCAGAACCATACAGTTGTCGGCTGTAGTCACCAAACTCGGGCCGCCCGCGATGACGAAGAAGCTGTACCACGAGCTGGTACTGCGCCACAGTTGCACGCAGGATGCGTCCCATGGCATCGCCATGCCCCAGTTGGCGGCGAATATCTTTATCCAGTTCCAGCAGCGCCTGGTCGAGCCGTGCCGGGTCAAAACTCAAGGGTTGGCGCTGGTAATAGTCGGCGTCGACCCTGGGTAACGCCTGGCCACCCTTTGCTTTGAAGGCGTGCTCAATCTCCGGCCCCCATTTGATCGCGTCCAGGATGCGGATAGGTCGCTGTAGCGCCACGAGGCGATTGGACAGGGCTTTGAGCGTATTCAGGTAAGGCTGCAACGACATGCAAAACTCGGGCGACGTAACGGTTATTGGGCGGTGTAGAAGCTAGGCATGCGGGTCTTCAGGCCGTAGTATGCTCACAGGATCTAGTGTAGCCTAAACCGTTGGAATTCGGGGGAAAAGCATGGCTTATCAAGTGCTGGAAACCTTGCATCAGTTGCACGATGGCTATCGCCGGGTATTTCGTGTGGCAGGGATGGAGCTGCTGCTGATTCAGGAGGAGGGAGGTACCTTCTTGCTTCGCAATCGTTGCCCGCATATGGCGGCGCCTCTGCATAGATCGACCGTCTTCGGTGGGATCATCCGCTGCCCAACACACGGTATCGAGTTTGATTTGCGCTCCGGCCAGGCGCTGAATGCGCCCGGGGGGTGTGCTCCTCTGGAGCGGATCCCGATCGCCTATGAGGGCAATACGCTGGGGGTCGATCTCGGGGGCGCCGTGTAAACGTGGCGCCCCGGTTCTCGCTGGGCGTTCAGTGGGGTATAATCGCGCGTTTTTTGCCCCCTGTGGGACATTACCCGTGTGCGATTGAGTGCGCCGGTGGGTTTGGTAGCTCCTCCGGAGCGTTTGATTGAGGATCACGACAGTGCCCATCTACGAATATCAATGTCAATCCTGCGGTCATGATATGGAAGCATTGCAGAAGCTCAGTGACGAGCCGTTGGTGGATTGTCCGGCCTGCGGGCAGGCCAGTTTGAAGAAGAAAATTTCGGCCGCCGGGTTCCGGCTCAAGGGCGGTGGCTGGTACGAAACGGACTTCAAGAAGTCCAACCAGAAAAACCTCGCGGGCGAGCGCAAGAGCGCGGGCAGCAGCGGTTCTGAGGCGAGTAAGGGGGGCAAGGGCGCCTCGGGCTCCGGAAACGCGCCGGCCTGACGGCCTCGGGATACATACATTACGACGTAAAACGACGGGAAAGCATTATGCGCAGTGATTACTGTGGCACTCTGACAGCCAAAGACATCGATCGCGAAGTGACCCTCTGTGGCTGGGTTGATCGCCGCCGTGACCATGGCGGTGTCATTTTCATCGACCTTCGTGACCGCGATGGCATCGTTCAGGTGGTGTTTGATCCAGACGCTGGCGAGCACTTTCACTTGGCCGACCGGGTGCGTGGCGAGTATGTGTTGCAGCTGACCGGGAAGGTTAGGGCGCGTGATGCCGCTACGGTCAATCCCAACATGGCAACCGGTGAAGTCGAGGTTTACGGCACGGCATTGACCATCCTTAATGAAGCGGAAACAACCCCTTTCCCGTTGGATGCGCACTCCTCAGTGGGTGAAGACGTGCGGCTGAAGTTCCGCTACCTGGATTTGCGCCGTGCGGAAATGCAAAAGAATCTGCGTTTTCGCTCCAAGGTCACCAGCGTCGTGCGCAACTATCTGGACGATGAAGGTTTCCTGGATATCGAAACACCGATTCTTACCCGGGCGACGCCAGAGGGCGCACGCGATTATCTGGTGCCCTCGCGCACCCATGAAAACAAGTTCTTTGCACTCCCCCAGTCCCCCCAGCTGTTCAAGCAGCTGCTGATGGTGTCGGGTTTTGACCGTTACTACCAGATTGCCAAGTGTTTCCGGGATGAAGACCTGCGCGCGGATCGCCAGCCGGAATTCACCCAGATCGATATCGAAACGTCTTTTATGGACGAAGAAGGCATCATGGCCGTGACGGAGGGCATGGTGCGCAAGCTGTTCAACGAGCTGAAAGAGGTGGATCTGGGCGAGTTCCCGCGCATGACCTACGCCGACGCCATGGCGAAGTACGGTTCAGACAAACCGGACTTGCGGATCCCGCTGGAACTGGTCGATGTGAAGGATCTGATGGGAAGTGTTGAGTTCAAGGTGTTCTCCGGTCCCGCCAAAGATCCCAAAGGCCGTGTGACAGCACTGAAAGTGCCGGGCGGTAATGATAAGTTGACCCGCAAGCAAATCGACGACTACACCAAGTTCGTGGGTATTTACGGTGCCAAGGGTCTGGCCTACATCAAGGTCAATGACATCAATGACCTGGAGGAAGGTCTGCAATCGCCCATCGTTAAGTTCCTGCCCAACGAAGTGCGCAAAAGCATTCTGGAGCGTGTGGGTGCCGAGAACGGCGACCTTATCTTCTTCGGTGCGGACAAGGCGACGGTAGTGAGCGAAGCGCTGGGAGCGTTGCGCTGCAAGCTGGGTGAAGATCTTGGGCTTTACACCCGTGAGTGGGCGCCGTTGTGGGTGGTTGACTTCCCCATGTTTGAAGAGGAAGACGACGGTTCCTGGAACAGTCTCCACCACCCGTTTACCGCTCCGTCCTGTGCGCCGGAGGAACTGGAGAAGAATCCAGGCGAAGCCCTGTCCCGCGCCTACGATATGGTGCTCAATGGTACGGAACTGGGTGGTGGGTCGATCCGTATTCACGATCAGGGTATGCAGCAGTCGGTTTTCCGGGCGCTGGGTATTGGAGAAGAGGAGCAACGGGAGAAGTTTGGCTTTTTGCTGGACGCGCTGAAGTACGGTGCGCCGCCGCACGGTGGTCTGGCGTTCGGGTTGGATCGTCTGATTATGTTGATGATTGGTGCCAGCTCGATCCGGGATGTGATTGCGTTCCCGAAAACGCAAAGTGCGGCCTGTGTGATGACGGATGCGCCCGGGGGCGTGGACGAGCAGCAGCTTCGTGATTTGCATATCCGGTTGCGCAAGAAAGAAAAACCGGTCAGCGAATAGCTCGGAGTATTGAACGTTCTGCAGTGATGCGGCGCCCGGGGTTGGGGAGAAGACTTCCGGGACACGCCGTACATACATCCCTGTAGGCTCGCATCGCGGGTCCCCCGCTCCACGGTCCCGGAAGTCTTCTCCCCAACCCCGGGCTCACCTTGGCACTTCGCAACGCAATAACGAATCTCGAGCGCAAAAAAGTTTGATTGATAGAACAGAAGGTGGAGAAGATTCATGGCTGGCCACAGCAAATGGGCAAACATCAAACATCGCAAAGCCGCCCAGGACGCCAAACGCGGCAAGGTATTCACCAAAATCATTCGCGAACTCACCGTCGCGGCCAAAGGCGGTGCTAACCCGGAAGACAACCCCCGACTGCGAGCCGCAATGGACAAGGCGCTTGGCGCCAACATGAAAAAAGACACCATCGAAAAAGCCATTGCCCGCGGCGCTGGCACCGATGGGGCGGATAACTACGAAGAAATTACCTACGAAGGGTACGGCAACAACGGTATTGCCGTGCTTGTAGAGTGCATGACCGACAACAAAAACCGCACCGTCTCGGAAGTGCGCCACGCGTTCACCAAACGCGGTGGCAACTTGGGCACCGATGGGTCGGTAGCCTACTTGTTTACCCGCATGGGGCAAATCAGTTTCGAAGGCGTCTCGGAAGAAGAGATCATGGAAGCGGCTTTGGAGGCGGGAGCGGAAGATATCGTGGCCAACAGTGACGGTACGCTGGATGTTCGCACGCCGTTCGAAGCGTATTTTACGGTCAAAGAAGCCTTGGTGAAAGCGGGCTTCGAGCCCTCCAGCAGCGAAATCATTATGTTGCCCTCTACCTCCATTGAGGTGGACAAAGATGGCGCGGAAAAACTGCTGGCACTGATCGATATGCTGGAAGATCTTGATGACGTGCAGAACGTGTACACCAACGGCGACATTCCTGATGAGGTAATGGAGCAGTTGGGTTAACCGGGCCAAAGGCTCGACGAGGTAACCATGACCCGCATATTGGGTATCGACCCGGGCTCGCGCAAAACCGGCTTTGGCGTTATTGAGCGCCTCGGTGGGGAAGTGGCCTACGTGACCAGCGGGGTGATTCGGGTGCCTGAAGGGGAATTGCCCGAGAGATTGAAGATTATCTTCGATGGCATTACCCAGATTGCCCAGCAATACCAGCCGGATGTGGTGGCCGTCGAGCAGATTTTCATGGCCAGGAATGCCAGCTCAGCATTGAAACTGGGGCAGGCCCGTGGCGCCGCAATAACGGCGGCTGTAGTGCAGGATCTCGCGGTGTACGAGTATGAGGCGCGCAAGGTCAAGCAATCGGTGGTCGGTACCGGTGCGGCGGATAAGATTCAGGTGCAGCACATGGTAAAGGCCCTGCTGCGTTTGCCCGGCACGCCTCAGGAAGATGCTGCTGACGCCCTGGCAGTGGCGTTGTGCCACGCTAACACACAGGATCACCTGATCGCTCTCTCCGGTAAGCGCAGTTTCCGACGAGGCCGGGTCATTTAGTGTTCTTGCCCCCCACCAGACCTCCGAGCGCTGTAGATATTTACATAACGATACCCGCTCCGTTGAATGTTGGCACTGAGGATCGCTGCCGGGTACAGTCGTCGGGGACTCTCGGAGACATGGATGTCGACGTGAAGCCCCCAGGGACGGGTTTACGGCGGGTCCCCGACGACTGTACCCGGCAGCGAGCCGGACCACACGAAATGAAATATTTATTGAGACAACTCCCATGATTGGACGTTTACGCGGCACATTACTGGAAAAACAGCCCCCGCATTTGCTGATTGATGTTAATGGCGTCGGTTACGAAGTGCAGGCGCCCATGACCACGTTCTATCGCCTGCCCGAGCTGGGTGCGGACGTCACGTTGCACACCCACCTTTCTGTGAGTGAAACCAGTCAGCAATTGTTCGCCTTTGCCGAAGAGCGTGATCGACAGCTGTTTCGTACCCTGATCAAAGTCAGTGGCGTCGGGCCAAAAATGGCCATTGCCATTCTCTCCGGTATGGAGTCGGACGACGTGGTGCGTTGCGTGCGTGAAGACAAGGTGACGGCGCTGACCAAGGTGCCGGGCGTGGGCAAGAAAACCGCCGAGCGCCTGGTCATTGAACTGCGTGATCGCCTCAAGGCGTGGAGCGCCCCTCGAGAGGACTTGGCCGGCGATCTACTGCCCGAGCTGGAAACAGCGGGTAACGGCCACCAGGACGAAGCCGAAAGCGCACTGATCGCGCTGGGGTATAAGCCCACTGAAGCGGCCCGAATGATCGCGGCGGCGGCTCGCCAATCGCCGGAAGCCGGCAGCCAGGAGCTGATTCGCCTGGCACTGAAGTCTCTGAGCCACCTATAAAACCCTCAACCGACTCAACGCCCGCCTCAGGGCCTGATCGGGCCAGCCCCGAGTCTGGTAGCTGGCCCCAGGTCTGGTAGACTGTGCCTCGGTTTGCGACGACTGAGTGATACCCCATGATAGAAACAGATCGCCTGATCGACCCGGCGCCCCGTGAGCGCGAGGACGTGATTGATCGCGCCGTGCGTCCCAAGGCGCTGGTGGAATACATCGGTCAGCCCGCCGTCCGGGAACAGATGGAAATCTTTATTGGTGCCGCTCGCAAACGGGGTGAGTCTCTGGATCATACCCTGGTATTTGGCCCGCCCGGCCTCGGGAAAACCACCCTGGCCAACATTATTGCCACCGAAATGGGGGTCTCCCTCAAAAGCACCTCTGGCCCGGTCTTGGAGAAGGCCGGGGACCTGGCGGCATTGATGACCAACCTCGAACCCGGCGATGTACTCTTTATTGACGAAATTCATCGGCTGAGCCCCGTCGTTGAAGAGATACTCTACCCGGCGATGGAGGACTTTCAGCTCGATATCATGATCGGCGAAGGGCCAGCGGCGCGCTCGATTAAGCTCGATTTGCCGCCCTTTACGCTGGTCGGCGCCACCACTCGTGCGGGCCTGTTGACCTCACCGCTGCGAGATCGCTTTGGCATTGTGCAGCGTCTGGAGTTTTATTCTGTGGCCGATTTGACGCGCATTGTGGGCAGAGCCGCGGAATTGATCGGCGTGCAAATGGATGAGGCGGGGGCGGTTGAAGTCGCCAAGCGCGCGCGCGGCACGCCGCGTGTGGCCAACCGGCTGTTGCGCCGGGTGAGAGATTTCGCGGAAATGCGCGGCGATGGCGTCGTCACCTCCGACATGGCGGATCAGGCGTTGAATATGCTGAAAGTGGATGAGCGCGGTTTTGATCATATGGACCGCCGCCTGCTGCTGGCGCTGATGGATAACTTTGATGGCGGTCCGGTCGGTATAGAAAGCCTGTCGGCGGCCATCAGCGAAGAACGCGGTACGATTGAAGATGTGATCGAGCCCTACCTTATTCAACAGGGCTTTATGGCCCGCACGCCACGGGGCCGTATTCTCACCGCCAATGCCTATCTGCATTTCGGCGTGGATTTACCGAAACGGCTGCGGGAAGAGAATTGAGTTTTATGACACCTGTCTCAAAAACGTCGTTGCCTTCGCAGGGCGAAGAGGATGGCGGCGAATTTTCTCTGCCAGTCCGGGTCTACATTGAGGATACCGACGCCGGAGGGATCGTTTACTACGTCAATTACCTGAAATTCATGGAGCGCTGCCGTACCGAACTCCTGCGCCAGTTAGGGTATGATAAGCCGGCGATTCTGGATGACGGGCTGTTGTTGGTGGTGCACCGAGCGGAGGTGCAATACCATCGAGCTGCCCGCCTGGATGACTCGCTTCTGGTCACGGCGCGGATTGAAAAACTGGCGCGCACCAACGTGCTGTTTCACCAGACCGTATGGCGAGGGAACGAACGGCTGTGTGACGGTCTAATCCGCATTGCCTGTGTGTGCGGCGACAGTATGCGCCCGCGCGCTCTACCAACGGATATGCAACAAAAAATCGCATCCACACTCGGGAGCTGAACACGCTATGCCGCAAAACAACCTGTCTATTTGGAGCCTGATTGCCGAAGCCAGCCTGCTGGTTCAATTCGTGATGTTGCTCTTGTTCCTCGCCTCGATCATTTCGTGGGTGATGATTGTTCAGCGCGGCCTGTATCTGCGCAAGGCCCGCACCATGTTTCATAGCTTCGAACGGCAGTTTTGGTCGGGCATCGATTTAAATCACCTGTACCGGCAGGGTAACGGCAAGACGGCCGAAGGGGCGGAAAACATTTTTCGCGCCGGGTTCAAAGAGTTTACCCGCCTTCGCCAGCAAAGCGGTGCCAGCTCCGAAGCGGTAATGGAGGGCAGCCAACGGGCCATGCGCGTGGCGTTGTCCCGGGAAGAGGAAAAGCTGGAAATGCACCTGCCGTTCCTGGCGAGTGTAGCGTCGGTCAGCCCCTACATCGGGCTGTTTGGGACGGTGTGGGGCATTATGAATTCATTCCGGGGCCTGGCCAATGTACAGCAGGCGACGCTGGCCACAGTGGCGCCGGGTATTGCCGAGGCACTGGTGGCCACGGCCATGGGGCTGTTCGCCGCCATTCCCGCCGTGCTCGCCTACAACCGCTTCTCCGCCCGGGCTGAATCCATGCTCAGCTATTACCAGACCTTTGCCGAGGAATTCTCTTCAATTCTGCACCGGCAGGTGCACAGCAAACAGGTCTCATCCTGATTCAATGAGGTGACCGGAATATGTCCCCGTTTGGGCGCAAAGTCAAAAAGAAACCCATGGCCGAAATCAATGTGGTTCCCTACATTGATGTCATGCTGGTGCTGTTGATCGTATTCATGGTGACCGCGCCGCTGCTTATGCAAGGCGTTAAGGTGGAGTTGCCGCAAGCCCCCTCTGAACCCATCGACGACGATGATACCGAGCCGCTGATTGTATCCATCAAGAAAGACGGCTCCTACTACATTAATCTGGGCGGAGAGCAGGAAGAGCAGCGCCCCTTGGCGGAGATTAAGGAGTCCGTGGGCAAGGTATTGCGCCAGAAGCCGGAAACACCGGTGCTGGTGTGGGGAGACCAGGAAGTGGGTTACGGCGTGGTGGTGCAATTAATGACCGAGTTGCAAAATGCTGGTGCCCCTTCCGTCGGCCTTGTGACCGAACCGCCACAGTGATCACGGATTTATGTTTCTGAAAGCCTATACACTGCCTCTGCTGGTCAGCCTTACGGTGCACGTGCTGGTGTTCGCGCTGGTGTTTGCGACGTGGGAGTCAACGCCAAAGCCTCGGGAGGCCCAGAGGCCACGTGCGGTACAGGCGAAAATTGTGGAGTTGACGAGCCAGAGCCAACGCCAGGCTGAGCAGCAGGCCGCGCAGCAGAAAATTATCGATATGCGGCAGCGTCAACTCGAGCGTGAACGGCAGGAAGCCGAGCGGCAGCGGCAACAGGAACAGGCTCGCCAGCAGGCGCAGCGGGAACGCGAACAGCGCGAGCAAGCCGAGCGCGAGCGGCAGCGACAGGAAGCAGAGCGCAAACGCCGCGAGCAGGAAGCGGCCGAACAGCGTCGTCGGGAGCAGGAAGCGGAACGTCAGCGACAGGCCCAACAGGAGCGCCAGCAACAACTGGATCAGGCGTTGGCCGAGGAGGCGGAGTTTTTCGAGGCGCAACAGGCTGAAAAGGTGGCGCAGAGTTATGTGGACGTCATCTCTCAGCGTATTGAGAACAACTGGAGCCGACCGCCCTCGGCGCGTTCCGGCATGCAGTGTGTGCTGGAGATCCAGTTGGTGCCCACTGGGCAAGTCGTCAACGTCACTGTCGTGGAAAGTAGTGGAAACAGCGCATTTGACCGGTCTGCGGAGCAGGCGGTCAAGCGCATTGATCGGTTCGAGGAGGTGCAGGATATGCCCTCGCAAGTTTTTGAACGTCAATTTCGCCGGCTGCGGCTGGTGTTTAAACCAGAGGATTTGAGACTGTGAGACATTGTCTGACGTTTGTTTGTCTGTTGGTGCTCAGCCTGGGTGCCCATGCGCAATTGACCATCGAGATTACCCGCGGGGTGGACAACCCCACCAAAATTGCGGTGGCACCGCTGGAAATGTCGGGCGGCGCTGCGCTTCCGGAAGATATTGGCCGTATTATTGAGGCTGATCTACGCCGCAGTGGCCAGTTCGCCCCGGTACCTCGCAATGACATGCTTTCGTTTCCGTCCCGGGAGCAGGAAGTGCATTTCCGGGATTGGCGTGTATTGGACACCGAATACCTGATCGTCGGTCGTGTAGAGCAGGAGGCCGGACTGTATCAGGTGCATTACGATTTGTTCGATGTGCTGAATCAGCGCAAAGTGTTGAGTCGGCAGGTGGTAGAAGGTAGAGAGAGTCAGCTGCGCGACATCGCGCACGCGGTCAGTGATCGAGTGTATGAAACCCTCACGGGCATTCGCGGTGCCTTCTCTACAGAAATCATTTACGTGGAAGTGTTGCGCGACCAGTTGCCCAATGGCGGCTTCAATGAAACCTTTCGCCTGATGCGGGCGGACGCCGATGGTGCTCGAGCCTCAATGCTGCTGGAATCCGATGACCCGATCCTGTCACCCGTGTGGTCTCCTGATGGTCGCCGTGTGGCTTACGTTTCGTTTGAAACCTCTCGTCCGGCCATTTTTGTACAAAATCTGGCGACCGGAGAGCGTGAACAGCTGACCGATTTCCAAGGGCTCAACGGCGCACCGGCCTGGTCTCCCGATGGGAACCAACTGGCACTGGTGCTTTCCAAGGATGGCAACCCGGAGATCTATACGCTGGATATTGCCTCGGGGCGTTTCACCCGTCGCACCCAGCATTTTGCCATCGACACCGAGCCGAGCTGGACGGCGGACGGAAAAGGCATTATTTTTACGTCAAATCGAGGCGGAAAACCGCAAATTTACCAGGTAACGCTTGCCAATGGACGTGTCGAGCGCTTAACCTTTGATGGTGATTACAACGCCAGAGGTCGAATTTCACCCGATGGCCGGACGATGGTCATGGTGAACCAGCGCGATGGGGTGTTCCATATCGCCGCTCAGGATTTGGAAACCGGTACTATTCGAATTCTGACCGAGACCTATCTGGATGAGTCACCGAGCATTGCCCCCAACGGTGCTATGCTCATGTATGCTACCCGTCGGGATGACAAAGGGGTATTGGCGGTGGTATCGCTGGATGCGGGCACACGTTACACACTGCCCTCCGAGCAAGGTGATGTGCGAGAGCCAGCCTGGTCTCCCTATTTCGACTAGGGGTCGATCGGGGAGGGCCACCTGACGTTGCTCGGGAAGCCGTAGAAGTTTGTTTTGGGCGGCTCCGTTTGTGGAGCTGTTTTGAGAAGATCAACAACTAATGATGGAGTCACACATGATGACGAGCGTAAAGAAGCAAGGTTTGACACTGGCCTTTGTAATGGCGTTTCTGGCGGGTTGTTCCAGCACGGATACCACTGAAGATACAGATGGCAGCATGGGCGCCGACGGTCAGTCAGGCAACGGTGTGTCCACCGGTATGTCTGATCGCGACAGCGTGACCTCCCGCTCAGGCTCCGATGACGATATGGAAGAGCTGGATACCATCATTTACTTCGACTTTGATCAGGCCACATTGAAGCCGGATTCGCGCGCGCTGTTGCTGGCCCATGCTGAGCGCCTGAAAGAGTCCCCCACCGATGTTCGCCTGGAAGGTCATGCGGATGAGCGCGGTTCCCGCGAATACAACATGGCACTTGGCGAGCGTCGTGCCAACGCCGTGCGTGATTTCCTGGTGTTACAGGGCGTGCGACGCAGTGATCTGGAAGTGGTGAGTTACGGTGAAGAGCGTCCTGTGGCCATGGGCAGTAATGACCGTGCCTGGGAGCGCAACCGTCGCGTGGAAATTAAATACTGAGTCTCGTGATGAAACCGCTAGTCGTCGCTACCTTATGCTCCGCGCTGGGGCTTGCCACACCGTTGTTGCAGGCCCAGGTGCGTGTGGTGGAATCGCAGCCCTCCGGCTCCTCTCAAGGTGGGCAGCAGGGCGCGGGCTCGCAAAATGACAACGCCAATATGCAGGCGGAGTTGTTTTACCAGCTTCAGGCGCTCCAGCAGGAGGTTCTGGAATTGCGCGGTCTGGTTGAAGAACAGTCCAACGAGCTTCGGCGTCTCAAGCAGAAGCGGATGGAGGATTATCTCGACCTCGACCGCCGGATTGGCGAGCTGACCAAAGGGGGCAGCCAGTCCGCTAACCTGGCTGGTGCTGGCGGGTTAAGCCTCGGCGCCGGTAGTGGCTCGGACGACGACTCGAGCGGTGGGGATGAGCGTGCCTCTGAAACGGAAATGTACCGCGATGCCTATCAGTTACTGCGTGATCGCGAAATCGATCAATCGATTGAAGCGTTTAACGCGTATCTTGAGGCTCACCCTCGTGGTAACTTTGCGGGTAACAGCTATTATTGGCTGGGTGAAATCTACCTGTTAAAGGGAGAGCTCGGCGAAGCTCAGAAGTGGTTCGAACAGTTGCTGGAAACGTTCCCCAAAGATCGCAAACGTCCCGATGCGCAGTATAAGTTGGGGCGTGTATATCACCAGCAAGGCAAGAATGATCAGGCTCGTCGCCTTCTGGAAGAAGTGGCGTCGAGTGGCAGTGATGCGGCGCGTTTGGCGCGGCAGTATCTGCAGGAAAACCTCTAGTGGAAAAAAACCAGAAATAAAAGGCGGGGGCCAATGCATGCATTGGCCCCCGTTGACTTCCCTTTATGGCTGTCGGGTCGTGCAGAGCCTCCTGCCCATCCCTGACCCCTGTCCCTAATGATGCTTCCCTTCGTGATATGCCCTCCAGTGCGGCCTGTGCTCTTCCTGAGGCTACTCCTTATCCCTGGCCAGTGTCCCTTTTGCACTACTATCCCTAAAAGCACCAGCATTCCGCTCTGGCACCTGTCTTGCCTCTCGGGTCAAGCTCCTTCGACCCGATCAGAGTGGGGCGCTTCCTCCTGACCCTGCCTGGTCCAAGTCACGTCCTGTGTTCCCTCCTTGTTGATAATTATTCTCTCGCAACGGGAGGTATGTTGATAGTGGCGATAATCGGAAAAACGTGTAGGAAATTGACCATAGCCCGCCGCCGTTACGAAGGCGGCGAACGAGGCTCAAGTGGCGCTTAGACGATACGGTAGCACGGCTTGTAGGCGCGGCCAGGTAGCTTCATCCGATGCTGCGCGACAAACGAGGCGAGCAGTGCATCCACAGGCTGCATGATGGCGGGGTCTCCATGGATTTCAAACAGACCATGCTGCTCGATGGCCCGTATGCCCTCATCCTTCACGTTGCCCGCCACAATCCCTGAGAACACCCGGCGCAGGTTGGCGGCCAGCTCATGCGGGGCCTGGTTCTTGTGCAGCTCCAGAGCGCGCATGTTCTCATGGGTAGGGATGAAAGGCTGTTGGAAGTCCGAGTGAATTTTCAGTTGCCAGTTGAAGTAGAACGCATCGTCGGTATGTTTGCGGAACTCACGCACATGGCGCACACCCTCTCGCATTTCCCGCGCGACACTCACGGGGTCGTCCACGATGATTTGGTAGCGCTGCTGCGCTTCTTCCCCGAGTGTGATGCCAATGAACTCGTGAATGCGCTCGAAGTACTCCGCTGCGTGTTCAGGACCGGTGAAGATAAGTGGAAACGGAATGTCGCGGTTGTCCGGGTGAAGGAGTATACCGAGCAAGTAAAGAATTTCCTCGGCGGTCCCGGCGCCGCCGGGAAACACGATGATGCCGTGACCCGTGCGCACAAACGCTTCCAGACGCTTTTCAATATCCGGCATGATCACCAGTTCGTTAACAATCGGGTTGGGCGCTTCGGCGGCAATAATGCCGGGCTCGGTGACGCCGAGGTAGCGGTTACCGGTGATGCGTTGCTTGGCATGGCCAATGGTGGCGCCTTTCATGGGGCCTTTCATGGCCCCCGGGCCGCAGCCGGTGCAGATATCGAGTTCACGCAGGCCCAGCTGGTAGCCGACTTCCTTGGTGTAGTCGTACTCTTCCCGGCTGATGGAGTGCCCACCCCAGCAGACAATCAATTTGGGGTCTACGCCTGAGTGCAGGGCGTTGGCGTTGCGCATGATATGAAACACGGCGTCGGTGGTGCCTTCCTGGGTGTTGAGATCAAATTTTGGGTTATCGCGCATTTCGGCGCTGGCGTACAGCACATCGCGCAGAACGGCGAACAGGTGTTCGGCGATCCCGCGGATCATTTTTCCGTCCACGAACGCACTGGCGGGGGCGCCTTTGATATCCAGTTTGATACCGCGCTCCTCTTGCAGCACCTGGATGGAAAAATTCTTGTAGCGTTCCAGCAATTCCTTGCCGTCGTCCATGTAATTGCCACTGCTCAGCACCGCCAGTGCACAACTGCGAAACAAGGTATAAAGCCCACTCTGGCTGGCATCGAGCAACTTGGCCATTTCCACCTTGGAAAGCACTTTCAGCGGGCCGACAGGCGATACCACCGCGTCAATGGTCTCCGCTTCGTGGTGTGGTGTCGGGTGGCTTGAGTGACTGTACGTATGGTTGGTTTGGTTCATAGTGTCTCGCTGTCCAATGATAAGTCGTTGTTCGGATTACGGGCGTTAAGGTTATGTGGGTGATTGCATCCTACGAGTGTAGCGGTAATTGTCGACGGTGGGGAGGGCTTATGAACATTGGTTGAGGGGGGTATACTGTTCGTTTGTGAATGATAGGTAGAGAGTGGATATGTCTTTGCTGCCCTGTGTAGAGATCGAACCTTCCGAGTCTTCCGAGCCGGCCAATGCCAGTGTCATCTGGCTGCATGGCCTGGGTGCCGATGGCAATGACTTTGCGCCGGTGGTACCTCACCTGAAATTGCCGGAAGACTGTCACCCCAGGTTTGTCTTTCCTCATGCTCCCCGTATTCCGGTAACCATTAATGGCGGGATGGTAATGCGGGCCTGGTACGATATCCGTGAACTGTCGATTGATCGCAAAGTGGACGTGGATACTCTGCGAGCGTCCGCCCAAGCGGTGCACGCGCTTATTGAGCGTGAAATGGAACGCGGTGTTGATCCACGTCGCATCGTACTGGCCGGTTTCTCCCAGGGGGGTGCCGTGGTTTACGAGGCAGCATTGAGCTACGGGTATGCCTTGGGCGGCCTGCTGGTGCTGTCTTCCTACTTTGCCACTGCGGAGACACTGAATCGTAGTGAGGCTAACGAGGCGTTACCAGCGCTGATTCAGCACGGTCGACAGGACCAGGTGGTACCGGAGGTGTTGGGGCAGCGCGCTGCAGAGCGCTTGCGCGAATGGCATTATCCGGTGGTGTACGAGCCGTACGATGTAGAGCACGGGATCTGTCCGGAACAGTTGCCGGTTATTCAACGCTGGCTGAGTGAACGGTTGGCCTAGAGCAGGGCACTTGGCTTTCGAGCCCGGTTCAGCGCTATTGGAGCCGCTGAACCGGCGTGTGAAGCGATCAAGTGAGTGCGTGAAACCGTGCTCAGGCCGCGAGAATGCCTTCGATTCGGTCCAGCTCCTCGGTGCTGAATTCGCGATTGTTCAACGCTTCAACCGAGTCTTCGATTTGTGCTGGGCGACTGGCGCCGATAATGGCGCTGGTGACAGCGTCATTGTTCAACACCCACGCCAATGCCATTTGAGCCAGGCTTTGACCCCGCTCCTGTGCGATCTCGTTCAGCGCCGCCGCTTTGCGCAGACGGTCAGCGCCGATGTCATTTTCGCTCAGGTAGATCTGCTCGCTGCGAGAAGCGCGTGAGCCGTCGGGAATACCTTTCAGGTATTTGTTGGTCAGTACGCCTTGAGACAGTGGCGAGAACACAATAGAACCCACACCCTCTTCTTTGAGGACATCCGTCAGCCCGTCCTCAATCCAGCGATCCAGCATGTTGTAGCGTGGCTGGTGAATCAGCAGGGGCGTGCCCAACGATTTCAGAATGGCGATGGCCTCACGGGTTTTTTCCGGGGTGTAGTTGGAAATGCCCGCGTATAGGGCCCGGCCCGAGCGCACAATGGTGTCCAACGCGCCCATCGTTTCTTCCAGCGGCGTCTCGGGATCCATACAGTGAGAGTAGAAAATATCGAAGTATTCCACTCCGGTGCGTTTCAGGCTTTGGTCGCAGCTGGCAATGAGATATTTGCGTGAGCCACCGATGCCGTAAGGGCCGGGCCACATGTCATAACCGGCCTTGTTAGAGATGATCAGTTCATCCCGGTAGGGCGCCAGATCCTGCTGGAAAACCTGCCCAAACGTGGTTTCGGCCGAGCCGTAGGGGGGGCCGTAATTGTTGGCCAGATCAAAATGAGTAATGCCGAGATCAAATGCCTTCTGGATCATGGCGCGGGCGTTGCTCAGAGAGTCCACTCCACCGAAGTTCTGCCACAGACCCAGAGACAGCGCTGGCAGGCGCAGGCCGCTGCGGCCACAGCGCGGGTAGGGCATATTTTCGTAACGAGAGGGGGAGGGACGGTAAAGAGGGTTGGGTTCTGTAGTTAGCATAGCACTCGCTCTAGTTCAGTATTGACCGTGCGCGCTATGGTAACGCAAAAGGTGGTGCGGTTGTTACTGATCCACCACCCGGAAGCCGTGTTGACTCAGGCTCCGGGCGGCGGAATGATAATCAGCCCCTGGCGGCCCAGACGCTGCACCAGCCACTGCCTTTGACCTGTTTGTTGGGGAACAGGTTGCAGCCGACCCACTCGGCTTCCAGGTCGCCTTTGGCATGGATACAGTTGTTGCAGTGCTGACCTTCGATTTCACTGTCTTCCACATACTTCAGTGCTTTGGCTTGAGGGTCCTCCGGTGAGAGGTGTTCCTCTTGAGCCTGAATCATGTGCACGGGGATCAGGGTGGCGCCGGCGGTGGCCGCCGACAGCTTTAAAAAGTCTCTGCGCTTCATCGGATATTCTCCTGTTGTTGGCTTTACTCACGGTGTTTCATGTTGTTATGAGGTACATGGTTATAGGGTAAACAGTTATAAGGCAAACTTTACCATATTGATAGACAGCCTGGGATTTTGCCAGCTTTGGGTTCGCATTGGTATTACCCTCGTGCTTTGGAGGGCTGAAGTTCTCAAAAGTTTTGTTAAGGTAGGCTTGTTAACGTTGCCGGAAAAGGCTGTGTTGGAAGGCCGTTTGTCCAGAGGTTGGTGGTACGCCGATACGGCTGGTGGGGCAGTATCGGCATGGAGCCTATTAGCGCAAAAGTTTCAATAGCGCGTCTGCCGTTGGCGCTGATGAGGAAGGGTTCTGCCCGGTGACCAGGTTACGGTCAGTCACCACATGCGCGTGGAAGTCATCGGCTTTGGAATATTGCCCGCCATGATGTCGCAATTCGTCCTCCACGAGAAAGGGCACCACGTCGGTCAGCGCTACGGCCTCCTCTTCGGTGTTGCTGAAGCCGGTGACGTGTTTACCGCTGATCAGTGAACGCCCATCGGGCTGCTTGGCGTGACGCAAGACCCCGGGCGCGTGACAGACCAGCCCCATCGGTTTGTCGTGC
This sequence comes from Marinimicrobium sp. ARAG 43.8, assembly GCF_050113635.1. Classification (NCBI taxonomy): domain Bacteria; kingdom Pseudomonadati; phylum Pseudomonadota; class Gammaproteobacteria; order Cellvibrionales; family Cellvibrionaceae; genus Marinimicrobium; species Marinimicrobium sp. ARAG 43.8. The sequence goes on along the minus strand of NZ_JBNJLT010000001.1, from coordinate 265,835 downwards.
TCGTAAAAATATTCCAGAAGACGGATGGAGTCGCGATCTTCGGCCAAATCCCACAGCGGGCCGTGGCCGCCGGGGTAAAAAATGGCGTCGTAGTCCTCGGGTTTGATTTGATCCAGCGGCACAGTTTCGGCGAGTTGGCGCTGGGCTTTGTCGTCCGCGCGGAAACGCTCGGTGTCGTCCGTTTGGGCATCCGGCTCGTCGCTTTTGGGGTCTAGCGGAGGCTGGCCTCCGCGCGGAGAAGTCAGCGTGACCGTGGCTCCGCTGTCCACGAACCGATAGTACGGTGCTGCAAACTCCTCCAGCCAAAACCCGGTGCGTTTCCCGGTGTTGCCCAGCTGGCTGTGTGACGTTAATACCATCAAAACGTTCATCGCGTTCCTCCCGGTGGCGTGATTGATGTGAACAAATCCCGGTGTCCTGTTCTGAGGCTTCGAACCTGGGGTAAGAGTTCAATCCAATTGCATAAATTTTCGGGCCAGTGCCGCATAGTGGTCATTGGCCTGCCAGGCTCGCCCCGAGGGCAGTTGATAGTCCTGTTTGCCTCTTGCACTGTAGTCTACGCCGACGCCAGCTTCCCGGTTCATTTGATAAAACCCGTTTTTTACCACCGCAGGGTTAGTGAATACGCCTTCGTGGACGCTGCGCTCTTCCTCGGCAACATATTCCAGAATATCCGGCACGCCGGCGCGATTGTCCGGTCCGAATAGTACCTGCTTAATCGCCTGAATGTGCCGCATACCCTCACACAGCCCGATGCCGCCGGTGTGAGGGCAAATACGGACATCTCTTCCTTCCTGTCGGGCTTTTTGAGCCAGCAGCAAGATGGCCAGATTGTCACCGATGCCTCCGACTCGTGCGTAATCCATTTGAATGACGTCAATGGCATATCGCTCGGGGCCGCCGGTCGGTGCCCTGGCATGCAATAAATCCTTGAACGTGACCGGAGAGGCGCCCTGCTCGCCGGTAGAGACAGGTACCCGCAATGGTGGATCGTAAGCCTCAAAGGCGCGGTTGAGCGCCTGCTGCAGTTCGACGTGGGCGAGGGCGCTATGCGGGTTGCAGGGCTCCTCGAACCACTCGATGCGAAACTCGGGATTGGCGTTATAGAGCTTCAGTGCCAGTTGATGTGCGAAAATAAACGCAGAGCGCGGGTCGAACACCTGATTACTGTCGATAGCGACTTTCATCGTTTGCGGGCGAGTATCTTCCGCGGCAATAGTGCGATACACCAGCAGTAGACGTTCAGCATCTTCATTCGCTGCCTCGAGCGCCATTCGATCAATATCGTCGCGGCTCAGTGGGATGCGCGCTTCATCCGCGTTGATGCGCGCCGCGCTGTAACTGGCACCCACCTTAATCTTGATCTGAGGCCATCCGTCCCCCAGCATTTTCCGGGTTTGTGCGATCAGCCCTTCCTGACTGATGCCGCTCCAGCCTGCGGTGTTATAAGCCAGAAGCCCTTGTTGATAGATCGATTGGGTTCGTGCCTCTTTGCCCTGTTGCGCCTGGCGCAACATATCGAGCGCCTCGGCCGGGGACAGCACATCGCCGATGGGCTCGAAGTCGATGAACGCCAGCAAATCCTCTGGGGTCATTTCAGTGATCAATTGCCAGGCGGGAATCTGCTGAATCTTGGCCGACAGATCCCACAGGGCGTTGGCGACAGCGCCGATCGCCATGCGTGACATGCCCACACCACCTAGCCAGCTGTAGTCGGAATCCTGCAGCATGCGTTTGCAAAACCGTCCCAGGTTTCCGTCGAGATGTAGCTCGTTGGGAGCGGGTAAATTTCCTTCCTGCAGAAGATAGCGATTCGCTACGTCCCGGGTAACGGCGCACAGTTCTTTTAAACCGTGGCCGTTAGTGAAAATGATGCTGGTGCCTCGGAGTTCAGGGTGATCCGTCAGAATCTCCAGCACCACGTTGGCGTAAGTGGGCCCGCCTTGAGCGATATTGCGGGCATCGCCGCCAAAGCCGGTGGGGGGAGCGCCAATGGGCAATACCTCAATACCCGTAATCGCGACCATGATGAAAACCTCTACGTTGGTTGATAAACACCGGGGCTTTTATGACGTTGTAATACCCCTCGCGACAGTATAGCGCAGGGTGTTGAGTGACGGGTTGGTGGCACTGATTACCGCATTATTCGTCAAAACGGTTTATTGATGCGACGAGTCGGACCGGGTTGCCATTCGTGTGCCGCTATCCGTGTCTATACTGTTGCCGGGCGGCGTTCCGGCCCGGCGAATCAATAAAAAACCTCAGGGATGCACCGGTTCCAGCACCGGCCCCATCGGGATGACGGGGCGCTATCGCTTCGGAGATCGTTATGCAGATAAAAAGACTCATTACTCCGGCGGCCGTTTGGACGGTTTGCCTGTTTGCCTCCCCGGTGTTCTCACAAAGTGAGCCCAGCGCTTCGGACTTCCAGAGAGAAGTCGTGGCGGATGGACTCGACCTTCCAATGGAATTTGAGATTGCCGAAGATGGCCGGGTATTTATTGCCAGTAAGTGTGGCGGTTTTTATGGCTGGGACCTGGACGTCGGTACGCCAGTGTTGACGGCCACTGTACCCAATGTGCGGTGTGAATTTGAAGACGGTTTGTTGAGCATGGCGCTCGACCCGGCTTTTACCTCGAACAGCTATGTGTACTTCCAATACACCGCACCGGGCAGTTTGACCCGTGTGTCCCGCTACACCGTCAACCCGGATAATTCGCTGGATCTGGCCTCTGAATCCGTATTGCTTGAATGGACCACGGGGGATGAAGCCCATGGCCATATGGGCGGTACGTTATTGTTTGATAATGATGGCAACCTCATTATCACGACCGGGGATAACAAAGCCGCTGGTGGTTATTTTCAGCCGGCCGCTCAAGGCACCTCGGCAAACACCAATGACTTGCGAGGCAAGGTATTGCGCATTACGCCCACCAGCGCCGGTGGCTACACGATTCCCAGCGATAACCTGTTTGCCGGTGATGCACTGCATCGCCCTGAAATTTACGCCATGGGTTTTCGCAATCCTTACCGGATGAACATTGACCCACTGACCGGCTGTCTTTACGTGGGCGACATCGGACCCGATGCCAATGCCGCCAGCGCAGAAGGCCCGATGGGCATGGATGAACTCAATGAAATATGCGCTGCCGGCAACTATGGCTGGCCCTACATCATCGGGCTAAACGAACCCTACGCGGGCTTTGATCCGAATAATCTCGTGAATAATGCGTCGGATAATACCGGGGCGACCCATCTCCCGAATGCCACCAGCGCACTGTGGACCGTGTTGCACCGCGCTACCATGGCGGGGCCAGTGTATCGAGTTGATGAATCCATCAGCAACGAATTCAAGTTGCCCGCTTTCTACAATGGCAAGCTGATTTTCTGGGATTTTAACAGCAGCCGTTTTTTCACCTTGGATCCGGCGTCCCCACAAACGCCCCCGGTTGCCAGCGAAATGCCGCTGAATACCCAGGGCTTTCAAGGGGCGATTGATGTGGAATTGGACCCACGGACCCATCAGTTGTATGTATTGCAGTGGGGCTCCGGGTGCTGCGACAAGGAGCCATACGGTGGTGGTGCTTTGTACCGTTTTGATTACATTGGCAATCGCGATGAGGGCGAGAATCTGGCGTTAACCGGCACGGCAACGGCGACCTCCTCCACCGGTGGAAATCTGGCTCAGTATGCCATCGATGGTGATCCGACCACGCGCTGGGAAAGCGAATGGTCCGATCCGCAAGCGCTGACCGTCGAATTGGCCGAAGCCTCCGCTATTAGCTCCGTGGCCATTGAGTGGGAAGGGGCCTATAGCTCCAAGTATGTGATTGAAGGTTCAATGGATGGCAGTACCTGGGATATTCTGACTGAGGAAACGGCCGGTTCTGGTGGCTCCAGGTTGCATATTATCGAGACACAAACGGCCTATCGTTTTGTCCGTATTACCGGCACCGAGCGTGGTATGGGGGCCTATGGACACTCCATCCTGGAGTTTGCCATTTATGGGGATGAATCCGAAGAGCCTGCGGAATTAACCGAGCACGCGTACCTCAATATGCCGCGCGAGTTGGATGCGAACTTTACCGGCGTACCGCTGCTGTTGTCCCAGACCGGGGCGTTTTCTGACACGGCCGCCCTGGTTCCGAGTGATCACCTGATCCCCTACGAACCCAATGCGAAGCTCTGGTCGGATCGAGCGCTCAAACAACGCTGGCTTTCATTACCGGAGGATACGCACATTGACTGGCATGCGACAGAGAACTGGTCGTTCCCGCAGGGCACCGTCGCGGTCAAGCACTTCGAACTGCCGCTGCTCAATGGCAATACATTTCTTACACAGCGGCTGGAAACCCGTTTGCTGGTGGTGCAGGCCAACGGACGCGTTTATGGCGTCACGTACAAGTGGCGTGAGGACAACAGCGATGCCGAGCTTCTTACGGCGGAGTTGCTGGAAGACATTATTATTACCGATGCTGATGGCTCTACCTGGACCCAAACGTGGGCTTACCCGAGTCCGACGCAGTGCCTGGAATGCCATAACCCGCAATCCAGCCAACTGCTGGGCCTGAACACCCGTCAGCTCAATCAGGACTTCTTGTATCCGGGTGCCGGCTCAGAAAATCAACTGGTGCATTGGAATAACCTCGCGGTGTTTGCGCCCTCGTTTAATAATGCGGAGGTTGACGGTTTTGATCATATGGTTTCCATTGACGATGCCAGCGCCACGGATGAACAGCGAGTGAGGTCATACCTGGACGCCAACTGTGCGCACTGTCACGGCACCGGTAACGGCGGGTCTCAATGGGATGCACGCTACAACACCTCTCTGTCCAACATGCAGATGGTGGGGGAAGAAACCACGGGTATCCGCAACTACCTGAACGACTATGGCATTGACAATGCGGAAGTGGTGCATCCGGGTGTAGCGGCAGATTCCATTTTGTACATTCGGGATAAAAGCGTTGATCCCAGCGATCGAATGCCGCCAGTGGGCCGAGCGCTTGAGCACCCGGAGTACATTCAGGTACTGGAGCGCTGGATTAATAACCTCGGCGATGGAGGCAGTGGCGGCGATCCGGTGGAACCGGTACTGGTCTCTCAAGGGGCCGCAGTGACGGCCTCTTCCGTGGAAGGCGATTATGTCGGCAGCAATGCAACGGATGGCAATCCGGACACGCGCTGGTCGAGCGAAGCAAGCGATCCTCAAACACTGACCATTGATCTTGGTGAGTCCTACCCGCTGCACAGCATCCGTTTGCTCTGGGAAGCCGCTTATGCTGAAGCCTATACGATTGAAGGTTCGGTAGATGGCAATAACTGGGAGGTGGTGTATGAGCATACCGGCGGCACTGGCGGGGAAGAAATCATTGAAGGCCTGTCCGGCGACTATCGTTACTTGCGTTTGACGGGCACGGCCCGGGGCACCATCTGGGGTTATTCGCTCTGGGAGTTTGAGGTGTTCAGCGCAGAGGCGACGGACTCTGGCGGCAGCGGCGGGAACGAGTTGCTGTCACTCGGTCAACCCGTCAGTGCCTCGTCCGAGGAAGGCCCCTATGTGGCGGAAAGCGCTGTGGATGGAGATCCGAATACGCGGTGGAGCAGTGAACATACCGCGAACGAATCTATACAGGTTGATCTCGGAGCGTCGTACCCACTCAGCCGGATCGTGCTCAACTGGGAAGCGGCGTATGCCACGGGTTATGTGATTGAGGTTTCCGATAATGGCAACGACTGGAACGTTCTGTATTCCACCACTAATGGCGAGGGGGGTGTCGAGGACATTACCGTCAGTGGCAACGGGCGTTACGTGCGCCTGACCGGCACAGAACGCGCCTTGCCTTATGGCTATTCCCTGTGGGAATTCAGTGTGTACGGCGGTGGCGAGGGCGACACTACGGGTCCGGTTCCAGCACCGGAGCAATTGACGCCGTTGTTGGTCACCGCTTCCAGTGGCGAGGGCAGCGCGGCGAATGTGATCGATGGTGACCCTGCCAGCCGATGGGAAAGTGAACATCAGGTGGACCCACAATATCTGGAGCTGGATATGGGTGACGATGTGTATTTCACCCGGCTGGTGCTTGACTGGGAGGGCGCGTTTGCCACCGAATATCACATTTCCGTCTCCAGTGATGGACAGAACTGGGAGCCGGTGTATACCGAAGACAACGGCACCGGCGGGCAGGATATCGTATCGCTGAATGGTGACCCCGGTCGCTACCTTCGCATCACGGGTACGGAGCGGGCACTGGCGGCGTACGGCTATTCGTTGTTTGAAGTGTCGGTGTTCGGCCTGTATGCGGATGCGGGTCTGCCGATGATCGACATCGTTTCTCCAGTGGCTGGAGCAACACTGTCCGATGCGGCTGACGTATCTCTGGAAGTCAATCTGTCAGACAGCAGTTGGTTGTCGAACGGTGGCGGTTACCGTTACACGCTGGATGACGAAACCCCGGTCACCGTAAACACCACGGCTCCTGTTAATCTGGGGATCTTATCCACGGGGGCGCACGAGTTGAGCGTCACTCTGGTGGATAGTAGCGGAGCGGCCGTGAGTGTACCCCGTCATGCCCGGTTCAATGTGGTGTGCGGTAACGATTGTCCGAGCGTGCTGGTGTTCTCCAAAACTTCCGGTTTCCGCCATGGCTCCATTCCTGCGGGGATCGCTATGGTGGAGCGCATTGCCGATGAGCATGGTTTCTCGGTGACTGCTACAGAGGATTCCAGTGTATTCAATGCCGCGAGTCTGGCCCAGTACTCAACGGTGGTGTTTATGAACACCACCGGAGATATTTTCAGTAGCGCTGAAAAAACGGCTTTCCAGGATTACATCGAAAATGGCGGTGGCTACGTGGGCTCTCATTCGGCGGCGGACACCGAACACAGCTGGGCGTGGTACACCGATACGCTGTTGGCGGGAGCGCGGTTTATTCACCACGGCGATGGCATTCCGGAGGCCACGGTGGATATCGAAACCCCCGCGCATACATTGGTGGATCACATCGGCCTTGAATGGGTACTGGCTGATGAGTGGTATTTCTGGGAAAGCAACCCTCGTGGGGCCATTAATGTGGAAGTGCTGGGCACTCTGGATCGCTCCAGCTACGCGTCCAATTATCCGGTGGAAGACCATCCGGTTATTTTCACCAACGAGGTCGGTAATGGCCGGGTGTTCTACACCGCCGTGGGTCATGTGGATGCGAACTTTTCAGACCCGAACATGGAAGAAATGATCCGCAAGGCCATTGAATGGACGTCGCAATAACACGCTAGAAACCTATAACAAGCCAGAAACGAAGAGCCCGGCGTAAAGCCGGGCTCTTCCGTCACGTCATTTACTGCTCAATTCACTCGTCCCAGTCTGGCGCGAAGTCCGGGTTGGCGATACGCTCGCCGGCGTCCAGAGCGTCGATTTTTCGAATCTCATCTTCCGTTAATGTGATGTCAAGCGCTTCCAGGTTGGCTTTTTGGTGCTTGGGTTTGGTTGAGGAGGGGATAACCACCACGTCCTGCTGAGCGACCCAGGCCAGTGCGATTTGCGCGGCGGTCACTCCGTGTGCGCCGGCAATCTCCTTAAGCACAGGCTCCTCCATCACTTTGCCCACAGCGAGTGGCATATAACCAGTGACTTGCAACCCTTTGTCCTGGCAGTGCTGAATCAGCTTTTTGTTGGCCAGGAATGGGTGTACCTCGATCTGGTTGGTCACCAGATTCTCTCCGCCCGGTGCGGAAAGCGCTTCGTTCACTTGCCGGGTCGTAAAATTTGAGATGCCGATGTGTTTGGCTAAGCCCTGCTCCCGTGCCTCGTTCAGTTTTGCGATGTAGTGCTTCATCGGCACTTCATCGTTGGGCGATGGCCAATGAATCAGGGCGAGATCCACGTAATCCAGGCCGAGTTTCTTCAAACTGGTTTTCAGTGAATCGATAACCTGATTGCCGGAAAGCTGGTCGTGCCACACCTTGGTGGTAATAAACAGTTGTTCCCTGGGAATACCACTCTCGTGGATGGCGGCGCCGACATCTTCCTCGTTTCCGTACAATTGCGCTGTGTCGATATGCCGGTAGCCCAGCTGCAAAGCGGAGCTGATGGAGTCCTTGACGTCCTGGCCCTTCAGACGGAAGGTTCCCAGGCCGATGGAAGGTAGGGGATGAGTGCGACTCATGGGGTTCTCCTTCTAATACTCAATGGTTTCAACAGTAATAGGTGCCGTTGGAGGGGACGGATTTCAACCGAACGAGGGCGGTTTTTTCATTGCTTGTGGCTATTGGGTAGATAAATTAGCTGCATACGTATGCAGCCGATGATGAATACGTATGCAGTGGATTGAGCTCGGCGAAGCCGCTTTCTAATATTCTCCTGACTAATCATAACAACCTTGTTCCTGGAGTGAGCACCATGAAAACGCCAACCGTTCGTCCTTCCTATTGGTTTCTTCTCGTCCTCCTACTGATCACCAGTCTATCCATCGGGTGTGGCGGCTCGTCAGATCCGCCGACCCAGAACCCGGAAGCGGGTAACCCTCCTGCGGAAAATGAGGAGGATAATAGCGATCGCGATGAACCGACGGTGTTGACCTGCGATAACCCGAATTACCAGACAGCGATGAACCTCAGGATTTATCAGGTAATGACGGAAGCGTTTGTCGATGGCGATCCGGGGATAGGCTACGGTGACGGGTATGGCACCAGCCATCACAGTGGTGATTTGCGCGGTATTATTAAGAGTCTGGAATATATCAAAAGCCTGGGTTTCAACGCCATTTGGCTGACGCCCGTGTTTGACAGTGTGGCGTTGTCCGACCAAGACCTGGCGGCGGACAGGCTCGATGCGACTGGTTACTACGCCAGCAACTACTTTGCCATTGATCCCAATTTCGGCACGCTGGATGACGCTCGAGAGCTGGTGGATACTGCCCATGAACTGGGCCTCTATGTGTTCTTTGATGGCGTGTTTGGGCATTTTAAAAACAATGCCGAGAGCTACCCCTCTCCAGAGGGGGCGAGCGTGAGCACCACGGGTGAGTCGGTGGCAAGTACCGGTCGGCTGGCGGAGTATCCGGAAGATCTGGCCTTTTTCAAAACCGTGGCCACCTACTGGATTCGCGAATTGAAAATCGACGGCTGGCGGCTCGATCAGGCGTACCAGGTACCGCTCGATGCCTGGGTTGAAATACGGCGCGCTGTAGAAGACGCGTCGGCGGAAGTGACTTATGTTAACGCCGAAGGGCGCACGGTTAACCCACTGGGTTATATGGTGGCTGAAATCTGGAAAAGTGAGAGCGACATTGCAGCGGAGGCGTATGGGCCGGAAGATCGGCCCGCGTTATGTTCAGCGTTTGATTTCCCGATGCGCTACGCCTTAGTGCAGACACTCGCGGTGGAAGAAAGTGGCACCGCGAACCCGGTGGCTGCGCGGTTGAGAGCCGGTTTTAATACCCGAGAACACTATCCGGCGCATGCGATTCCCAATGGTTTCCTGGGCAATCACGATCTGGTGCGCTTTGGCGATTTACTGCAGCGAGGCGGCATTGCCGAGCCGGACGAGGACGCTTACTGGGCAAGGCATAAAGCCGCTTTCAGTTTCCTGGCAGCCTATAGCGGTCCCATTACGCTCTATTACGGTGAAGAGATCGGTCAGGAGGTGCCTGGCTATGACGAAGCCGTAACCGCCAACTGCGCCGATCAAGGGCTGTGCGATGATCATGTGGCCCGCACCAGCGGCTTGGTCGAAGGGTTACCGCGTGCGGCGGGGGAACCCGCTTTTGTGGCTAATGACGCGCAAGCTGACTTGCGGGATTACCTCTCCGAGTTGATGCATCTGCGTGCCGAGCATCCGGCACTTTATCGCGGTGAGCGCAGCGCCATCAATTTGCCCGCCGAGGTGGCTTCAGCGTTATACGCCGACTACAAACGCTACGAAGACGATGTGATGGTTTACTGGCTTAACGTCACGGACCAACCGGTCACTACCGTCGTGAGTGCGTGTGCATTAGGCAGCGAAGGCACCCTGACTGATGCGCTCAGCGGCGAGGTGATTGAGCCAGCAGACGGTCAGTACGAAATTCAAGTGCCCGCGACCACCGGCGTGTTTATGCGCGTCAATAAACCCAGTAGCGAAGGGCCTGCCTGCGACAGTGATGCCGAGCCGGTGCAACCGGAGGGGCCGCTGGCGGACTGCGGCTTGCCCGGCGTTGATGGCGATGGGCCGCTGGGCAGCGCGATGTTCATTCGAGGCTCTTACACTGGAGGGGATAACTTCGCGGCAACACCCGCGGATCGAGCCTTCTCTTACAAAGGAGACGATCTTTATCAAGTGATCGTGTCAGAAAATGAGGCGTCGACCTACGGTTTCAAATTCGCCAGTGACGACTGGCGCTATGAATTTGCGGTTGCTGGCAGTGCGGAGGTGAGAATCGGAGAAGAGCAGCCAATGGCCTTTGCGTCCGGGCCGGGAACGGAATCGTACCTGAGCGTGCCCGAGGCAGGCGACTATGTTTTCAGCTTCAGAGTCAACAGCAGCCTGGATGGCGGTGAAATGATGGTCAGCCAGTGCCCGTAGGGCGAACGCGCCCGTAAAGTCGCACCGCATCGGGTCCGGCTGTCCCCCAGAATTCAGCGCCAGTGGGCGAGCACTGACAAGCGTTCAGAGTTCCCCGCTGTCCTTGGGAGTACCAGTAGCGCAGTAACTGAATATTGGCGGAACCCGTCGCGCCGCCTTCCGACAGTCCATACTGGGGGGCAAAGTAGCGAAGCCGATAACCGTCGGGTGTGGGTGCCGTGAGGATTAACGCTCGGTCAGTCATACGTGTGAGTTCGGCGGAGTCTGGCCGCGCCTGAGTCAAAGCCGCCTCATCCTTTAGTTCCAGAATGAGGTAATCCTGCTCGCCACCGCTGAGCACGGCGTTTGCAATGGTTTGCCCAATAACGGCTTCCCATTCGGTGGGGCCGGACGACCAGATGTGTTGGGGCAGGGGCAAGCTTTCGTAGCCATAACCTTCATCATCCACAAACAGCTGAAGCGTTTCACACGCGGTATGAATAATAGGCAGCGGGCTCTTGGCGTAATGTTCAGACAGTACCCACCCGACGGCCAGCGTTCCCGAGCCGCAGCGCAAAACGTCTTGACCGTGTTCAAAAAACTGGACGCGCAGGGGAGCGTCGTGTGAATGCCGCGCAGGATTTTCCAAAAGCACGAGGGTTTGACTCACCGTATTGGACAGTGCGCGCAGGGTGGTGACAGCGCCCGGATTTTCGTCGAGAAAAATCCAGTGGGGGGCGCCTTGAGGACCGTCCTGTTGTGCGCCCACAAAGGTCGACAATTGGTAATCTGGCTGCATGGTGTCTCCCGCTGGCGCTACAAACCCACCACGCGAAAAAGCTGTACGCTGAACAGGGCGTTTTTATCGGTCCAGCATTGTACCGCCTCGTACCCCGCCCGCCAGCATAGGGACTGGAACTCCGGCACGGTATATTTGTACGAGTTTTCAGTGTGAATGCTTTCCCCCTTATCGAACGAGAAACGGGAGGCACCGATGCGCAAGTCCTGCTCGCGGGTGCTGACCAGATGCATTTCCACGCGACCTTTTTCGGCGTTGTAAAAAGCCTGATGCTCAAAGGCGCTGGTATCCACCTCGGCACCCAGCTCCTGCTTCATGCGTTCCAGCACATTGAGATTGAATTGCGAGGTGATTCCGGTCGAATCGTTGTAAGCGGCGTTGAGTATTTTCGGGTCTTTTTTCAGATCGACGCCAATCAACAAAGTGCCGCCGGGCCCCAGCAGATTTCTGAAGTTTCGGAGCAGTGCCTGGGCCTCGGTGGGCTCGTAGTTGCCAATACTGGAGCCGGGGTAAAAACCCATTCGCTGCCCATCGGCTGATCGTTCCAGCGTGAGCGGCTCGCACAGGTCAGCACACAGACCGTGTACTTCAAGCCACGGGTAATCCTGTGCCAGGCGATGGGTCGACTCGATCAGAAAGTCCCGGGAAATATCGATACCAATGTAAGTTTTGGGCTTCAGGCCCTCCAACAACACCCCAATTTTCCGGCTGGCGCCGCATCCGAATTCCACGAGTTCACAGCCAGCGCCGGAAAGCGCCGCAATTTCCTCTCGATGCTCGTGCAATATGCCAATTTCCGTTTGAGTAGGGTAATACTCCGGCTGCTGACAGATTTGCTCAAACAGCTCGGAGCCTCGTTGGTCATAAAAATATTTGGGGGAAAGCTGCTTCGGCGATTGTGACATTCCTTCGACGACATCGGTGTAAAAGCAGGAGTCTTCAGGCGAGTAATCGTGAAACTGGGTGGCTGTCATTGACGAATTCCTTCTGCGAGTCGAACGCCGGTGAATTGCCACCGGTCGGGGGGGTAAAAAAAGTTCCGGTAAGTGGAGCGAATGTGGCCCTCTGGTGTGACGCAGGACCCGCCGCGCAGCACCATCTGGTTGATCATAAACTTGCCGTTGTACTCACCGACGGCGCCGGGCTCAGGCTCGTAGCCGGGGTAGGGGCTGTAGCTGCTGGAAGTCCACTCCCAGACATCGCCAAAAAACTGATGGTGTTGCGCGGGTTGTGGGTGTAAGTGCCCGGCGTCGCTAAAATTACCGGCTATGGCTTCTTGGTTGGCCGCCAGCTCCCACTCCATTTCTGTGGGCAGTCGGGCTCCCCGAAAACGCGCGTAGGCATCTGCCTCGTAAAAACTGAGGTGAGTGACCGGTTCGTCGCGATTGAGATCGCGCTCCCCGGACAGCGTAAAGTGTCGCCACTGACCGTCGTCGTAGCGCCAATACAAGGGATGGGACCAACCTTGGGCCTGGGCTTCTGCAAAGCCGTCCGATAACCAATACTCCGGGCGCTCGTAACCGCCCGCTTCAATAAACGCCAGAAATTCACCGTTGGTAACCGGACGGGACGCCAATCGATACGGATCGACATACACCTTATGCCGTGGGCGTTCGTTATCGAACACGAACGCTTCGCCAGCGTGCCCGACTTCATGCACACCGCCGGGGTAGGACAGCCACTCCATCGGGGGTGCGGCGCTCGCGCTCGATAGCGTTTTACGGTAGGTGGGTTTCAACGGATTCAACGACAGTCCGAATTTCAGGTCCGTTAACAGCAGTTCCTGGTGCTGCTCTTCATGGTTGCACCCCAACTCCACCAGTTTGGCAACATTCGGCCACACGGAGTCCGGACAGGTCGTAATCCACTCCAGCATGGCGGTATCCACCGCGTTGCGGTAAGCCATGACTTCCTTAATGGTGGGCCGCGTCAGCAGCCCACGCTGTGGCCGCGAGAACTGATCTCCCACCGAGTTGTAGTAGGAGTTGAACAGGTGTTTGAACGTTGGATGGAAGGGCTGGTAATCGGTGTGCAGGGGAATAAGGATGAACGTTTCAAAAAACCAGGTAATGTGGGCGAGATGCCACTTCGGAGGGCTGGTTGCCTTGGTGGCCTGCAGGCAGTAGTCCTCCGGGAGTAGAGGCTCGCACAGCTTGATAGACCTGGCGCGAACCGTCCGGTACAGACTGCCCAAAACCTCCCGTTGCCGGGCTGGCTCCAGTTCCCTCCATATCTTCCGCTCTGTGCAATCTTTCCGCTCTGTGCAGTCTTTCCGCTCCGCGGGTGCGGAAAGAGAATTCTGCTGAGGTGTCGCTAGCTCACTGCCCCTGATCATGGTGCATCCCCAGATCGGTCAATAAAGTGTGTGGCGTCGCATCGGTGCTTTAATGCTACCACCCTTTTTTCGATCATCGCAAAAGTGAATGTAACGTCAGTTACGCGACGACGCGTTATACCGATCATGTGCCAGTTGGTTTTCAATAACGAATGACTAGTGGACCTATCGTCCGGAGGCAGGTTCAAACTTTCTGATAGAGGGCAGATCGCTGCGCGCTTCGTCCAGAGGAACCCAGAGCTGAATCTCTCCCCATCCGCTTCTTATATCGAACGACGCGCTGTATCGCTCCAGGATTAGCGGAACATTGGGGGTGTGTCGAAGGGGTGTCAGTTGTCGTGACGGCAGGCTGTTAGCAAACACGGAATGTGTGGTGGTTCGCAAATTTGATAAATGGCCGGTATGAGAAAAGATCGCATAGTGCTGTGATGGTATTTCCAACGGCTCCCAATCCGCGTTGATGATGGCCAGGTTCTCGACCTCTACCGCCGTGAGATACTCGAATCCCGCGCTGTTGCCCGCCGGCTGCATAAGCGCCCCGAACAGGTGTCGATCAACCTGGCCAGGAAACCACCCCCGGTAGGGGGAAAACCGTTCCAGCAGGGTTGGTATAACGTGGTAAGGAAGACCTTTCAAGCGAGATCGCAGGCCAGCCAGCTTAATGGCCGGCTGGCGCCGAATGGCAACCATTGTGGGGCCACCCGTCTGGCCCGGAACCTGTGAGGGTGCTGGCGAGCGCCGGGACGGTAATGCCTGTTGGGGGGAGCTGACCTGTGCCATAAGGGGTGTCATATGCGAGGTAGATGCCAAGAATTTGTTAACGCTGTTAACAGTGCGAATTGAGTTTATTGTTAACGGTGTTAACATGTCAACCATTGCACTCAAAAATACCGGTTAAGAGACCTCGGTTATGACCAAATTACCCAAAAAGGCAAAGCTGACGCCGACGGAGGTGGCTGAAACTGCCCTGGACATCGTTAATCAGAATGGGCTTGAAGGGCTGACGATGCGCACGCTCTCAAACACTATGGGGGTTCAGGCGCCGGTGCTCTATCGTTTGATTGCGGATAAGCACCAGTTGCTTGATGAGATGGCGGAGGTGATGGTAAGCCGGGTGACGATTGAAGATTTGGGGCATGGTGAGCCCTATGAAGATATTGCGGAAAGCATTCGTCGCCTCAGGCGTGTACTGCTGGCGCAACGTGATGGTGCGAGGATTATCGGTGGCAGCTTTTCTGCCAAGCACAATACCTTGCGCACGGCGGAGGTAATGTTGGGTTTGATGGCAAGAGTAGGGCTGAGCACTGGTCGAGCGCTGCAGGTGATGATGACGGTTTTTAGCTTTGTGCTGGGCGAAGTGCTTGAAGAGCAGGGGTTGCCCAGTTACAGAGAATGGCCCGACGAACTTGTGCTGTCTTCGGCCCGCGACGTGTTGGACGATCCGTTTTTTACACGGCTGACGTATGACCTCATTGCCGAGAGCCTGTTTCAATTTGAAGAGCGGTTTGAAGCCGGTCTGGCCTTGTTGCTGGCTGGAATTCGGGTGGAAGTTGGCGGATGAATTATGGTTTTGAGTCGGTATATCTGCTATAAAAACAGTCCGAGATCGCATTCTGAACGATGCTACCGCGATAGAACGTGAGGGAGTGCACCCGTCAGGGTCAGTGTGGAGGCAGCATGGCAGCAATTATTCCGAGCCTGAGTACCATTCGAGGAATGACAGCGGGAGAGCGCCGTTTTGGGCGCCGTCTTGAAGCCCTTCTCGAGGATGATTACACCGTATGGTACGACGTCCCGGTCGGTCGCCAGAGACGGTATCCGGATTTCATTATTTTGCACCCGTCTCGCGGGTTGCTTTTTCTGGAAGTCAAAGATTGGAAGTTGGCGACCCTGAAAAAAATCAGCAAAGATCGCGTCACCCTGCAGACGCACAATGGTTTGGATGTGGTCAGCAATCCTCTGGAGCAGGCCAGGCAGTATGCCCAGACTACCGTTAATGTACTGAAAGCTGACCCTCAACTTCGCCAGCCAGAAGGTCGCTATCAAGGTCGGCTTTGTTGCCCTTACGGTTATGGTGTGGTGCTGACCAATATCACCAGACAGCAATGGAACAAGGCGCTGCCCGAGGACCACCAGGAACTGGTGCTGCCTGCTCACAGAGTGATCTGTAAAGACGAGATGACTGACTCCGTTGACGCAGAGGCGTTTCAAAGTCGACTCTGGGGGATGTTTGAGTACCGTTTTGGCGAGAAGCTTTCCCTGCCTCAGATCGATCGTGTTCGCTGGCACCTGTTCCCCGAGGTTCGTATCAACGCACCTCAGCAGGACTTGTTCGGAGGACCTGATGAGGAGACGGATGACTCTCCAGAAACCACCTCAAACGTTAGCCAGGCTCTTGTCCCGGAAATTGTCCGGGTGATGGATATTCAACAGGAGCTATTGGCAAAAAGCCTTGGGGATGGGCACCGTGTCATCCATGGGGTCGCGGGCTCCGGAAAAACTCTGATTCTTGGTTATCGCTGTCTGCATTTGTCCCAAGCCACTAGTAAGCCCATTCTCGTACTCTGTTTTAACATTACGTTGGCGGCACGCCTGAGGGTCTTTATGGCGGAGCGGGGCGTTGATGAGCAAGTTCAGGTTTACCATTTTCACGAGTGGTGTGGTCTTCAACTGAAAACGTACCATGTGGATACGCAAGAGGGTGATAGGGCTCATTGGGAGCGGCAGGTAACCAGCGTGATCGCAGGGGTGGAGAAGGGTGACATTCCACGAGCGCAGTACGGTGCCCTGATGATTGATGAAGGTCATGACTTTGAGCCGGAGTGGTTGAAACTGGTGGTTCAGATGATCGACCCGGATACCAACTCATTACTCTTACTGTACGACGATGCTCAGTCTATTTACACTCGTCAACAGCTCAAATTTCCTCTCTCCAGCGCGGGCATACAGGCGCGTGGTCGTACTACGATTCTCAAGCTTAATTACCGTAATACGCGGGAGATACTGACGTTTGCTTATGACTTCGCCAAAGAATACCTGCAAGCCCAGGATGCTGATGACGATCATGTGCCTCTGATCCAGCCAGAGATAGCGGGCGCCAGCGGACCTATGCCGGTTTATCGATCTTTCAACAATACCAATGACGAATACCAATACATCGTTCGATGTGTCGAGAAATGGCGTAGCGGAGGCAAACCGTTGAGTAGTATTGCCATTATCTACGCGCATCATTACCAGGGTGCAGCGCTAAAGTCAGCACTGGAACAGGCTGGAATCCCCTCGGCCTGGCTAAAATCTTCCACCCACAAGAAAGCCTATAACCCCACCGAAGAAAAGGTGACGCTATTGACTCGTCAAAGTAGCAAAGGCCTGGAGTTCGACACGGTCGTTTTAAGTGGAATTGGAGGTCTTAGAGACGGCGAAGACGATATGGCCAAAGAAATACGCCTTCTGTATGTAGGAATGACTCGCGCCAAGCAGCAGCTTTTGGTCACCAGTGGGGGAGCCAATCAGTTCACTGAGCGGTTTCAGCAACTGACTCAGGACGCGGCCTGACTGCGTGCCTCGGTAGACAATGACTCATCTCCGGCTTGGCGGCTAAAGGGCTGGAGTACTCGTCAAGCTCATTGACGGCCCGGTTCAAGACATCGTTTGGATTTCTGTCCAAGTAATCGAGAACGGATTGAACGTCACGTTCGTGTGACAGTAAATCTCTCCCCTCCTAGGAAATAGAGACGGTATTTGAATTTGAGTTTTTCCTTGACGCAGCCTCTGGCCCCGGTTCGGAGGCTGCACGAGGAGCTAGCTCTAGAGGCATTGTCCACTGAGCCTTGTGTTTGAGACGAGCTCGTAATACTTACAGCCATTGTTAACGCCTCCCAATTAAGGCGGGTCAAGGGTGGTTGTCAGTGACCAATAAAGTTTGAGACTAAACGCGTAGGCAATCCGCGACTTCCAAAGAACCGATAATACAATAAAGTTTGAGACAAGTCTTTATTCTACGAAAGATTCCAATAATTGAAAACAATAGAGTTTGAGACTGATTCGTGATTTTGCGTTCTAGCAGATTTCTGGCGTGATATTTAGCTAATATCAACCCATTTTAAAGCGGTCAGATAGATTCCGATTAGATGGACGATATTTAGCCAGTTGGCTGGATGGTGGGGTGTTCAGGGGGAGGAATCAGGTCATGTAGACTGGGACTTCGACCTGCGGAGCTGTCGCGGAACTTCCGCTGGGATTAACGAATACAGCAAATGGGAATTGTTCTTATATAGCCAGAGGTAGGCAGATCCGAGTGCTGTTCTAATGTCATTCCTGCTGCAATTCGGGTGCTCTGTCATGTAATCGATGATCATTTCCCTGTAGTGGCACTGCTTTTTGTAGAATCTGATTCTCTTCCTCAGTGGAATCAAATATTGATGAGCCGTGAGCTCTTGTTCTACGAGACCAAGAGATACACTGCAAGAAGTGGATATAGCATCAGTGCTTTCTCCGATGTGTAACTTTCTCCAGATCGCTCTTCGCTTATCTTCAAACAGCAGTTGAGGTCGAAGTTTTACGTTAACCCCCATACCAGTTGCCAATGCCTTCGTTTTCACGAAGGACAAACCTGAAAGCTTTGATGCTTTTCGAATGCTATTCCCTTTCTTAAGTAAGGGGATAGCCTTATCGATAACCGACTGTTCGTCATCGTCTGTGTGTTGATTGTCGGGATTTGAACCAAGTTGGTCTGCTCTACAACCATCAGCTCTAAAGTTTATGTAAGAAACCATAAAGTCGCTCCACTCGTTAAATAGGAAACCTATAATGAGAAGGTGTTTTATTGGAAGGTAGTGAGATGGTCGACGGTAGAATATTGAAGACGGATAAGAAAGATCATTGCTTGAGTTTATCATTCTCTCTACGGTTCCATATACGGTAAGGCTTTCCCAGAATCTAAGGAGTTTTGATTTTAGCTCTCTCTGTCGTACTTGGCCGCACTTCGTAATCAGATCTTTTCTGATAAGCTTTGATCTGTAAATATCGGCGGCAATAGCTGCGTTAATAGAGCCCCCACATTGGAGTCTCATCATATCGCTGCTCAGTCGAGCTAATTGAACGTCTCTATGCGAAGCGTAACGAGCTGAATAAGAGGGGTGTCCAGTAGGTGGAATTTCCATTGCGGACCTTCTAGGAGCGATTGATTCTAGCTGAACGTGATGTAGTTCGCATGCCCAGACCCCCGGAGCCTGATGATCAACATGCCAGAACGTTGTACCATATATGTCATAATCTTCGAGTGCGCATAGAGGACAATATCGCAGTGGACGGTCAAGGGAAATGCGTGATGCGGAGATTCCGGCCATAGCATGCGGGATCCGCTTGGTCCCCAGTAACATTGATTGCTTTATCAATTGAGATCTTTCATTTGATAGCCACGGCTCATAATATGAAAACAATGTGGTGTCTATTGCTTTGTCCCTTTCCAGTCCAAAGACATCGGTGGCAGTAGAACAAACACTTGGTAGATCGGCGTGTAGTTGATGGCTTCTATCGCCTACTATTCTAGTAATGGCTTTTGCGTCAGTCGGGTATCCAAGGTAATGAGAGGCTCGTGCGACAATGCTATAAAAGGTCTCCCTAGGAAAGGGCATCATGAAAAACGAAATCAACTGTTTAATACGCATTCTTGAAGTCCTATATATCGGGCGAAGTTGGTATCGAGTCAACCCAAATGAACTCGTATTAGATCTGTTAAAAAAATATTGAAAGGAACGCCGCAGGGCGCATAGAAAATCTTTTTCCAGGACCCTGAAGAATATATATGGTGTTCCTGGTTTCGAATATGCAGTTCTCCCTGAAGTCGACAAGAGCCGTAGATCTTATGCATTCCCCTGGGTTTGCTCGATGCAGCTCGTCATGAATCACGTGATTCGAATACACTCCATGAGGTTGATTTCCTTGGCGCTCGAAAAAAATTCGGTCATTTTCTGTGACCCTAAAATCAACCCATGTCCAATCAGCGATAACGCAAATTGGCTTTCTTCGTTGTTCAGCCTTTAATCTATCTATGATTTCTTTAACTAATCCCTCGCTGGCTCCAATATCAAAGGGAGACCCAGATCCTGCGGTAAGGTCGGAAATTTCATCGATTGGTGTAATTTTATTTACCTTTTTGTCTTCGGCCATACTGTTGTCCTCTGCTTTTGTTAGAAAAAGGTGCGATTGGCATTTCAATGATTCCTTCTGTAATCTCTGAAGGTTCACCCATCCCAGATTCGATCATTGATTGGAATATCCTGTTCTTTCATAAGAAAGCGCAGTGCTGCTATGTAGCTTATTGCACTTTGACCCGATGTACTTTCAGCTATGTGAAGTAGGGAGTCCTTAGTTCGATGTTTCGAAACATAATCTTTATCTCCTTGTCGTGAGAAAATATTATCTATCTGTGAATCGTTACTGATAAAATATCGAAACTCTTTGTTAACCTGGATTCGAGCGTTCTTATTGGAAATTTTTAAATCGGACATTCTTTGATGAACTAGATCGCTTAGTAAATTTCTCATTTTATTGATTGTCCGTTCGAGGTTGGAATTATTGTTGTTGAGAAGTGCTGAAACACTCATTATTTCTATATCCGAAACCGCTTCTGACAGTGGTGAATTTGAACTGGCATCTGACATGGGTTGGCGGCAGAATCGGCACACTCCGTCCGGCGAAGGGAGTGGTAGATCATAGATATCCCATATAGACTGATCGCAGTGAGGGCATTGCCTATTCAGTGTCCGTCTATGGTGACGGCAGTGAAGCACGCTGGGGAGTTGATGTTCTCGATGCCAGTAGGTTATCCCGTAGTGGTCGTAGTCAGAAGAGGCGCACTCTTTACACCATCTCCAACTCTTGCAGAGTTCTGAGTGATTCTGGACCGTCGAAGTCAGTGTAAAGCGCTTCTTTGCGTCTGGAGCCCACTTCATTCCGATGACGTTGGACTGAACTTCAGTGTTTAAGAATGGCCTGAAAAACGGCCACAACGTATATCGGTTGGCGAACTCTTCGACAGATAATGTGTCTTTAAATACGCTGTAGATATCAGTGTACGCGACGCGCCATGGAGTGGTTGAATCCAAGCTCCGATAATCGCGAGTTATGATGTTACGTCCGGACGAAAGGTTGCACTTCCCTGACAATCGGAGAAACCTAGTGAAAGTACTGACGATATGCTCATCAGGCAACGGTGTTGGAAAGAAGGAAGTTTTTCTGTTCATTGGCTGGTTGAATTCCTATATAGATCAGTTTTCAGAAACCGAAGGGGGGTTCTTAGGGTTGAGGAACGGCAGCTGATTTGGATCGGGTTTGGGTAACCTCGATTTCGAAGCGCGTTTAACCTTCGGTTTTGTTCCACGATGTTTAGCGTTAACCAGTTCTCTCATGGCGGGGAGGAAGGACTCGTGTGACGCCCCCTGTGACTGATGAACATGCCTCAGGAGGTCGATCGCAGGAACTGGCTTGGTAAGCGCCTGGTTGTACTCGTGAAAAAGATGCGCGACCTTGGCGATGAGCGCCGGTATCCCGGCTGTGCAATAGTGGAAAAGCTGCTTGAAATCCTGATCTATAACAAGACCATGTGTTAGCGACGTTGGAAAGAACGCCTCGAATAGTTCTAAAAACGCTTCATCGTTGATATAGTGGCCCTGAAATTTGTATTCATGATCTGATAGCATACGTCGAGCCGTGGTGAAGTCTGGAGGTTTTCTAGAATTTGTATGGCCACTGGCCTGAAATATTTCCATCCCATTGGATTCGCAGCTTAGTAGACACGGTATCCCAATCTTGTTGAACAATGCCTCGATGGTAATTAGGTTTGGGCAATTGGATTTTGTACCGTATGTTTTAATCCACTGGATTTCGTCAATGTGAACAAGCCCTATGTAGTGCACGGCGGCAACCCTCTGAACACCGCTCAAAAAATCATCGACGGATTTGTATTTTGCGTTTGACCAATGCTGGCGGTAATCTGTACCTAGAGCGTTGTCAACAGCCTCGAAAAAATTCAGTGCTAAGGACTTGAATGAGGGTGTGGATGGAAAATCCAGAGAAATCCACGTAATCTGCTTTTGAATAAACGGGGATCCTCCGTACTCTGAGTGATTTATAACCTGAGGTATCAGGTTTAAAACATTTCGAATGGTCGTGGTTTTTCCAGTGCCTGAGGGGCCATGTGCCACGCAGGAGTCTGCTGTCGTTCTCCCGGTGACTTGATTTCCGTTGAACTCGGAGGGTTTTGTCCACCCCTGTTCTGCGATGTCATGTAGACGACGCTGTGCATTTGCAGTGAACGGATTTTTGTCTCTGTATCCACACAGTATTTTCTCTAGGATTTTGTAGTAGAGTGAAACGCTCGATGGATGAGGAATGTGTTGATTTCTCAACTGTTCGAGAATTGTACTTCTGAATAATCTCGGAATTTCATTGAAGTTACTGGGTACCTCCACCCGTCTCGTAAGTCGATGAGCTATCGTGTCGGGATCCATGATTACGGAGACTGCTTCGATTAGCGGATTTCCGTTCAGAGAAGTATCGGGCTTTTCATGGTATTGTGCGTCGATTACCCACGGGGATTTACTGTTCATAGTTGTTATAGGCCTCTTCAATAGGATTTATGTTCATTTCCGTTGTAGGATCCAGTGCGATACCTCCGTCAGATAACTGTTTTACTGTTTCTGCATCATTGACTCGCTGATTGATTTCAGCATGCAAGGACTTTTGATCCTTGACGTCGCGTGGTATGCCTTTGGTGCGGTCAGGGCTTTTCCTCATAGAGGCTTTCGCACGCCTTATAGTGTCAGCGTCTTCAGCCATGTTTTTGGCTCTGACGTTTGCTTTTTTAATTTTGTTCTCATGTATAGTTTGTTTCTCATTTTCCAGTTGATCGATAACAATATCCCAATGTTGATTCATATATTGCTCATCAATGTCCTGAAGTACAAAAGATAAAATCTGGCCCTCATCGGTACGATAAAATATACAATCGGTTGATGATTGAGTTACCCTCACCAGAATGTCAAACCGTCCATTTCGGCTAGCCGTCGTATACCAGTTTTGTTCCTCAGCGTACGGATGATGATAACGAAGTCCTCGAAATAGGACGCAGTTCTCTGTTACCCGAGCTCGCTCCTCCGGTAGAACGGACCAACGTACTTGCTTCATTTGTTCCTCAGTCTCAATTGGGTACCCACCATTCATCCTCCGTTCGAGCCCAAATATGAATTGGTCATTGGGATTCGAGCCAGTGCCATGTGCCGCCATGTCGAAATCCCTCGATTTTATTCGGTTTTTGGTACTGTTTGCTCCCAGCATCTCACGTATTAGAGAGCGATAGAGGTCATCGAGAGTGAACATGGCACCATTCGCAGGGTGTTCCGCTTCTTTTGCTGTATCCGGGGTCACGCTGCCAGGTAGTCTGTTGACATTTGGTGTCAGTGATCCTAGCGCCCGCTCCACGATGGATTTGCAGTCTCCTCGGTAGGCGGGTGTCCACGATCCAGTCTCAATGTTAGAACCCGCCCTCAGAACGCTCTCAGCAAACTTCGGACTGTTCTCGGTACCATTGTCCATAACTAACTGGAGAGGGCGATGATGCGCTGGCCACTGATGATCCTCAATCTCGATCCCAAATCGTGCGGCAAAAGGAACTTTTGGCATCATTGCGTTGTATAGGGCTTCGGCGAATGCCGACTGTTTCGTTCCAGTCAAAGAAATGTAGACCCCCGCATATAGCGTGGTCCATACATCTACAACGATGTAGACCGTTGGTCTTCCAATCGAAAGAAGGATTTCGCCGGTGTACGGACTGATGACATAGACATTGATGGTTGTGGAGTCAATTTCGTAACGGTGGGTCGGCCCAACAACTCCATCTCGTGCGCTCCCAGGTTTTTGTGAGTAATCTTTCGCATAGGTAATTTCTCCGACTCGACGTCTGAGGACTGTTTCAACGCCAATAATTTTTCGAATGTGGTATTCGATCTGCCTTTCGGAAAGTCGTTCTTTCTCAGGTAATGGCTCTCTGTAAACACTGGGTTTACTGGGGTCGGATGATTGGATTTCTACCATTTGATAGCAGGCATTATAATAATCCACTAGAGAGCGAATCGTTGGCCTGCCGAAGATTCTCATATACTCGTTCAATAAGGTACTAATGCGGTCTTTGTCAAGCAGTGTTATCCCGCGACTCTTTGATAACGAGTTCTCATTGTTTTTGCCGCCCCGTCCTCGTTTGCTTACAGGGCTGTCTGTGTCCGAGAAAACTTTGTAATTATTTCCACAATGTCGAAGTTTGAATGGGAGTAAGGCATTTCTTGTTTGTCCCATTGTGATAAAACGGTTTAGCGCACTGTAGTAAGCTGATCGGACGATTAAGGTTTTCTCGCACAGTTCTTTAATCTCTGGCGCTATTCCATATCCATAAAGGTACTTTCTTATAATCTCATCCGACGTTAGACTTGAGATAAGGTCCATTTTTTGGTCGCGCTTATCCAGCCATTTTGCGCGACCTTTCATACGCAATTGATCATCGCTCATTGTTATTTCTATTGGAAGCTCTATAGATTCATCGTGAATCATCTGCTCTCTATGGATGTGGTCCAGGAACTCTTCGATTTTCCATGCTCGTGGCTTAGATATATGAGTGGCATTAAGCGATTTTGTCATATCGGCTACAGCGCACCAGGAACCTTCCAGCCAAACATGACAGACTCGATAGACGATGGATTTGTTCTTGTTTCGGTAATGCATGCCCTTAGGTATCATATGTTCATCTCCACGGCTCTGTAGAACTCAATTCGATTGTCGAGATTGATGGGAAGTACTCTGTAAAGAATCGCGTTTTTAAAAATCGTGATGGCGCGCTTTGATGTAATTCCCATAGATTGAGAGGTCGATTCGATGATCGTTCGTAGATCCACGAATCGGTTTTCACACCATGTGGCGATAAATGATTTCGAGAACTGGCCTAGGACATCAAGTTGAGCGTCAGGGTCATACTCAAACCGACATAAATCAAGGTTGTATGCGATGGGTTTAGTGGCGTCACGTTCCGTTATGACCCGGTACTCAACGTTACGGCGTCTCCAGAACTCTTTCTCAATATCCAGTTTTTGCCAGGTCCGCCGAACGCTCCGGTTCAACTCCAGGGGATAAATGGAGTTGTGGTATTTGAATGTATAGGCCGTTGAGATTGTCTCGCCTGTCCTGCAGTCTAGGTGGTTGACCAAGAAATCGGTGGACATAACGTGTGCGTAGCGGATACGAGATTTTCTGTCCCATCCGTTTGGGTGAATGACTCCCAATTCGTCAGAAATATCAATAGTTTCCTCGATATCGAGTGGGAATTGCTCATAGATTGCCGTTGCGTTCGATCGCCAGAGCAGCATCTGGTAGGCTCGATACTCTCCGTCGGACAGCAATGTGATGGGTCGATTTTGACGCGGGCACAGATGTAGATGGCGGCGGCCGACAAATTTTGTTTGGGATACACGCACGAACGAGCGATACTCGCCTATGGAGGCGCAGAGCGTCCTCCATTTGCCAAGCTCTTTCATGGCTTGGTCCGTGTTTAAAGCGTAGTTTTTAGTCATCGGTTAATCGGTCTCTAGTAGGTTACTTTTTTAGGAATACCATAAATTCAGCGATTGTCGAGACCGGGATTTATGCTGTAAGTCATTGATTTATATACTGTAATATATAAATCGCAGATCGAGAGACTCGCGTAGGATGGGACCAATGAAAATGGATCAAGGATTTTTTCGAAGGTTTTCAATGACGTAGATAAAGTAGAGCGAATCACCTACCGGCATGTAGAATAGGAATATTAAAAGTAATATATACAACTTGTAGTTATTAAACTTATTGGGGTTAATCCAACATGGTCTTACCAGCGGGAAGAAATTTATATGGTGGTCCTAATAAACGGTGAGTTTACCGAGATTTAGGTTTCGAAAAGGACTTTACAGTAGCATTGAGGCCAAGGTTGCTGCTGGATACCTCGACCGAAGATCATGAGTTGTCATCACAGGATATCCAGCAGAGCTGGGTGTCAATGGCCATCTACTTTAATCCCAGGGACGGTGGGTTAGTTTATATGGCCATTAGCAAACATAGGACTGGAGAGCGCAGAGTTCTGAATAATTTATAGGCGCTGTGGTCGAGCTCCTCAATTATACATTCACGTCATCTTGGCACATTGGGCAAGTGACCGTGCTTGGTCTCCCGGAACTTATGTCCACCTCCCAGCAATGACTACATGGGCGGCAGTATGCCCAGAGAGTGGTTCTTGCCTCTGGCGGAGGGGTATTCGGTGGACGGGGAGGTGGTTTGGGTTGGCGTACAGGGCGCTGCCGGTTACTTTTCATTCCGGGAGTTCGGTGCCGTTCTCGCAGCTTACGCTTCTCCCGGAGCTTACGCTCCTCCCCTAGAACCTCTGACGTCAATGCGTCCTTGAGCGCTGTTTCGATTGCCGGTGCATCCCGGTGATAGATCCAGGTACGCTTTATCTTACTGTCGTAGAGTAGCTCTCGGATGTCATTCTCCGTAGGGAGCCAGTTCTCTTTTGGCCTTGCAATCTCGGAAAAATCGATTTCGATACAGCTGACGCTCAGTCTGGCGTATGCCTGCTTGGCTTTAGGCCGTGGGAGGCCAGTCATATTGAGCTCAATGGCGAGCGGTCCGAATCCGTCGAGGGTGCAAAGCAGACTTGGTTGGGCGTCTGGAGACAGAGTCGGGTTGTAAAGAATTTTGGTGATAACTAGGGTGGCGCCCGCTGCGACCACTTCCTGGTGCTTTCGGCGTAAACCTACAAATCGGCCATGACGCTCTGCATGGATGGTCAACGGTGGCAGATTGAGTTTTTTCCCGTCTGAAAGCAGTTGACCGGCCATTTTTTGTAGGGCGACGTGGTATCCCTGGGTACAGGGTGACCGCCCACCCGGCCCAGTCTGATGGCCATCATGAGCGAAGTGGTGGACCAGCACCTGGCCTTTACGTGCCACCAATGGTCCCAAGCAGCTAGGGCAAAGCGCCTCGCAAGCCCGGCCGGCCTGTACTTCATTGATTGAAACCAGACGCCCCTGAATCAGGCCAAATGGCAGTTTCATAGTGTCAGACACTCCCGGCGATCGTTAAACACCTCTGTCACCTGATATTGACAACGTGCTTGGCGGTTGCCTGAACTTCTCCAGCTTTCACGATCCTGCAGATCAGCTCGTGACGCCCTCGGTATGACGTATGCTCCCAGTGCATTAGATCGTTGGATGTCGCTTGATGGCCCATGTCATTAGCCGCCTCAGCTTCGTCTCCAGAGTTTATGGCTTCCCACATCACGGTATACGGAGGAGGGACATTCGTTTGGGCTTTAAATCGAAGATGAACTCTCTTGGGAAGAAACCGACCACTACGAACGTTCTCACTCTTAATAAAGCCACCCTTTGATCCGGCAATGCCCATGGTGAGCTGAAGGTCATGGGGGTAATGGCTTGCCTGGCTCTGGGATGCGTTGGCGATCGCTTGCGGCGTCCAGAATGTGTGCTGAAATATGTAATGCCAAGCCTTGTTCGCCTTTTCATCGTTGCAGTTGTCATCAAATAGTACAGCCAGCTTGGATAATACTGATCCAAGGCGTCGCCTCAGGTTCTTCACCTGCTTCAAGAACTTAGGCTTATCGGTAAGCTCTTGCGACCGGTCTACGGGGTTGTAGACCGTGCAACCCAGTTTCAAACGGGACTCTATAGCCCGTAGCGTGTCATAGAGTGCAATGTCATCTCGATCATTGTTGGGCCGGTAGCACTCGGCGACGAGTGTAGAGATGATGAATCCGCCGGGTAAGTTCCAGCCCTCCCGGCCCTTGGTAAAGGCTTTTATCCAGCGGACAATCCGCCGCATCTGCTTAGGGGCAACCTGGGGGGTCACAAAGAGCCCCTTTTCGGGGCTTTGAGTGGATACTTCCCCAATAAACCAGTCGGTCACGGTCTTGGGATCCCTCGGTGTCCAGTCGGCTCCGGCATGTTCAATAGTCTCTTGGCCGAGCCAGTTCTCACGTCGGCGATAGACCGCGATATCAACGTGATATCCTAGTGAATACCAGATGGTGACCGCGTTGGTCCTGGCCTCGGGGTCCCGAGAAAAGCCGTTCGCCTTCCGTTTGATGGCTTCCGCCACCCGTTTTCGGGCTTCCAGCGGCGAGGCCGGAAGGTCATCCTCCTCAAATATGACGGCGATATCAATATCGTAGTCGTTGTTGGTGGATTTGTTCGCGGTATGCATCGCAATACTCCCTTGCAGCAAACTTTTGGCGAAGGTCGGTCGGCCCATTTCCTGTAGGCCGTCGGTCAACCGTTTCAGGTTTGTATCGCGGAGGGATCGTAAACGGTCGAACTCGTCTTTTAGCCGAACATGATTCTCGTAGAAGGTGTTCAGCTCACTATGCATATTGTACTGAGGCATTGTCGGCTCCTTGTGGTACGTGAGAGGAGAAGGTAGCTGACAGGGCCTCGGGGCTATTTAACGTCAACGACCAGGCGTAGCGGGGGCGGCTCTTTGCTGAGAAGTTGTAAACCATGATCTCCGGGTCGATTCTCTCGCTGATGCGCTGTCCCAGCGCGAAGCAGAGCGATATTGGTCCGGCATAAAACAGGTGGATGCGCTGGCGGTTTGGAAACCGGTTTTTCGTCTCTTCCAAGGCGCGTCGGAACTCGGTGCAGATCTTCTCGACTTGGTCCAGGTTAGTGACCACTTCCCTTTGAGGGTGGCGAGCGTTGATTTCTACTTTTGCCAGAATGTCCGGTATATCTAGCTCATCAATCTCGGCTTGATGGATGGGGTAGCTAATACCAAAAGCAATAATTATGTCCCCGCTGGCATCTGATGGCGTAATCTGGTCTAACGTAGAATCGACCTCCAGAGACTCCTTTCCCGCTGTCAGGCGGTTCCAGCGATGGGTCTGATTGCCAAGTTCATAGAGATCTACATTGAACTTGTTATCTGAAAGCAAATAACCGAGGTAAAAGGCAAGGGGAACATGGGGTAATCCGTAGTAAGCGATCAAGGAGCCGGACGCGGAGCCCAGTAGCCCTCCGAGTTCTTGGGGGACCTTATCCAGTCGTCGGATGACTGAGCGATGGTCGTTTAGGAGGCCATTGGCGTAGGAGTCGCTGTGGTCGACGTCGATTTCCCGGTAAGTTTCGAATCGTTGAGCCAGGGGTAAGTCCTTCTTGAGATCATATTTTGGGAAGGTCCCCAGAGAGTTATGACGGACGCCAATAACCTCCTTACGCTTTGGAGCCCAAAGGTGGTTGATGACGACCAAAGCTACCCCTGGGAATATAAGGAGCACACTGAGTATCGGCATAGGTTCTTGCGTCGGCAGTCGTCCTAAGTCAATTTCCTCGAGGAGTAAGTTAAGTAAATCAACATAAAATGGTGGGGATATTAGGTAGATTCCCGCGACAACAAGGATATAGCCAACCCAGCCGGTGGCGCGTCGAAAGTGGAGTCTCAAAAGCAGTTCTAGGAAATCAGTAAAAATTTTCAAAGTTTTCACCCGGTCAAGATATTAAAGATAAGGTATCATCATCAAAATGATGATGTCAATAGATCATATTGACGGATATTGGTTCAATCGGGTATCCTCTCTAACTTATTCTCATAACGAAGAAGATATATCCGTGGAAGACTTAGCCCAGGCACAGAAAGAGCGTTTGGCCCACATCGATTTCAGGCTCTACTTTCTGGGATCGGTGGGACGAAATGATTTGGTCAAGCGGTTTGGTATCAAGGAGGCCGCTGCTACTAGGGACTTGGCTCAATACCGGGAATTAAAGCCCGGCAATATCGAGTACGACACGAAGGCCAAGCTTTATAAGGTGACGGAGGGATTCCAACCGCTATTTGACTATCAGTCGGAGCGGGTGCTGTCCGCGCTGTCGAAAGGTGTGGGTGACGATACCGTGTCTGCCCAGAAGCCGTTTATACCCTGTGAGACGCCTTCTCAGCTCAGTAAACCAGACCTGGATGTCCTCTCCGTACTAACTCGAGCGATCTATAAGAAACAAGTCGCTCAAATCGAGTATCGTTCAGTATCGAGCGGCTTCACTACTCGAGAGGTTGTCCCTTTCTACTTGGTTGATAACGGGCTGCGCTGGCATATCCGAGCCTATGATCGCAGGCGCAATCGCTTTACAGACTTTGTGCTGACTCGGATTACTCGGCCAAAGCTACTCCCGGATAGCCCAATCGAAGATCACGAGCTGTCATCGGAGGACATTCAGTGGAATCGGATTGTGGAGCTGGAGATCGTTGCGCACCCGCAACTGGACCATAAAGAGACGATAGAAGCGGACTATGGGATGGAAAATGGGGTGCTGCCGCTAAAGATCCGAGCAGCGGTAGCCGGCTACTTGCTTCGGCGATGGAATGTGGACTGCACCTCCAAAGGATCGCTTAGAGGAGCAGAATACCATTTGTGGCTAAAAAATAGGCAAGCATTGTACGGTGTTGATAACCTGAAAATCGCCCCTGGCATTGAGCAAGACCCGGTGCAGTAACTGAATAAACCTGCAGATTTAACGGTATATACTATTGGGGCCGCAATTTGTCTACACGCCTATCACCAGACGCTCGTTTCAACACCCTTTCGAGTGAAGGCGTCTCACGGTGAAAAGGCCGGCGCTATTTAGTCTTCTCGCCGCAATACAGGTGTTCTGTAGCCGTTAAGCGTTTAAGTAAAAGCTTTTGTATGTAATTTGAGAGATAGCCATGCTTGTTGATTCGTCAGAAAAATTTCATTGGTATGTAACGTTGGGAATTTTTTCATCGGTAACGGCCATATTGCTTGTAGTTGGACAAATTCATGCACGAATGGAAGCCTCTTCGGTGTTTGATAGGGCTTATTTGCCAGTGTTGTCTTTTACGGAGCCGGTATTCGCACCAATGGTGGGGTTCCTTGTGATTGTTAAAACCTGTGTTTTCGCATATCAGAAAACAGGTGATGATCGCTGGATTCTTTCCAAATCTTTCTGGGGGAAACAACTAATTGTGGCTGCTACGATTTTCCTTACTTTTCTTTTTGCCATGACTTTACCAAGCGTTTTTCCTGGTTGAAAGCGTGCTTAGTTCCGAATTTTAGGGGTTAGTGAATGAACAATCTAGTTGAGATAGTACTGTTTCCCATACTAGATTTCCTTGGTTGTTTTAGGAACCTTAATTCCCCGGATTTGGATAAATCGATTAACTTTATCTAGGTTTAGGTCGAGGGGGGGGGATTGAAGATTGATTCAGCTTTTCTAGATACGGAAACCTTAATTCGTGCTGCGGAATCGGAGGACGAAGTGGGAACAGTCCTTCGTATGCATTTGGTGCTTGATAATATACTGGATGCTTTCCTTCGTGAGAAAATAACGGAGGCTATGAGACCATATATAAAAATTCCAAAGTACTTCGGACAGAAGATTCCCTTGGTTACGGCATTTGGTATGCCTATCCCCTTTGTCAGAGCGTTGCGGGTAGTCAATACCATTCGAAATGAATTGGCACATAACACCAAGGTTCTCTCGATGGACCACCTGAGCAAACTTGCGCAGCAGGTTAACCTACTAAGTGAGATCGATCCGTCGGTCAAGCCACTTAATAAACGATATATAGAGCTACCCGTTGCTCGGCCTGGTGAACGTATAACGTATGGCTGCGGAGATTTAAGGCTCGATTTCGTAATCGCAGCCATGGCTATTATTCATGCAATGGTACCGTGGTTAGCCAAGCAGTAATAAGGCGCGCACTCATAGTGAGTGTGTGAGGATCCTTAACTAAGAATAAAAAATCTCTGTTTATTCAAAAATGTGATAATTCTAATGTTGTGACGTGGTTCACATTCTCGGGTCGACATGATTAAATCTCCAGCGGAGCAGCTGGGAGACATCGATCGTATGGTGAGTGTTCGCATTACACCCTTCTCTTGAGTTAGTCCTAGCCGTTATTCCCCTGAATCTCGGGGTGTTTAAATAGTAGTATCTACCTCATACGTCTTAATTCTGCGAGGATAGTGTTTTATGGCTCGTTATTATGTGAATCGGAACGCTCAAGCGAACGGTGATCACGAGGTGCATGTCACCGGATGTAATTGGATGCCTGATCCGGGTAATCGTAGCTACTTGGGTGAGTTCAGTAGCTGCGCGCCTGCCGTCAGAGAAGCAAAGAAAACCTATGCTCGATCAAATGGCTGCTTTTACTGCTGTAAACCTTGTCACACGTCTTAAGTTACATTGTTTTTAGATATTTTTTTCAAATTTTGATTTAAATCTCTTTTAGGATTATTGGAATGAGCGGAAAAGATCAACACGTCATACCACATGAATCTGGTTGGGCCGTCAAGGGCGCAGGCAATGATCGAGTGACATCCGTGCACAACACACAGCAGCAAGCAATAGATGTCGCGCGAGAGATTGCGCGTAACCAGCAGTCGGAGCTTGTTATTCATCGACCTAATGGTCAGATCCGAGACAAGGACAGCCACGGTAATGATTTCTTCCCACCAGAGGGATGAGCTCTGAGTATTACGGAGCCGGGTAAATTTTCTATCTGGGAGTAGAAATTATGGATTGGAGTGTGATGTTGTCCTTAGCGGAGTTCTTTAACGGTACCCCGCTGCAAACAGCTGGATATGCTTCTATGGCAGCGCTATTTTTCCTCTTGGTGACCAGGCGATCCTTGTTTCTTATCAGACCTCTTGCCAGGCTTTTAAGCTCTTTAGTCATGCAACTTCAGAGAAGTGTTCGAGAACTGCTATCATTGCCTGCTGATGTTGCACGGAGGCTGGCTTCTATTGAACCGTACTTTGCCATCGTTTCTTCTTTGGCGATGATGGTAGCCGGTG
Source organism: Marinimicrobium sp. ARAG 43.8 (assembly GCF_050113635.1). NCBI lineage: Bacteria > Pseudomonadati > Pseudomonadota > Gammaproteobacteria > Cellvibrionales > Cellvibrionaceae > Marinimicrobium > Marinimicrobium sp. ARAG 43.8. The sequence continues at coordinate 233,263 of NZ_JBNJLT010000001.1, read as the reverse complement.
TTTCTATCGGGGGGGTTGCAGTTTTGGCTTTGAGAACCTCTGGTGAAACGGTGGCAGAAATAACTCAGCTGTTCGCCTTGGGTACATTGCCGTTGTCTGCCCTTTATTGTCGAATCAGCTTCTGCGAGCTTTGCAGGGCGGTGGACAGGGGTCGTTCTTGAAGTCAGGGAATTGAAGTTTAGTAATTGCTTTTAAAGGCGAGCTGTATCAACTTAAATGATCATAGTGTATGTCTATTTTTGAGATAAGAGTAATGATGCGCTAAAGCAATGCGGAATAATTGTTGAGGGTAATAAAGGTTGTACAATTTTGATCCAGAAAACTGGGAAACGAGAGTAGTCCTCCCGGCGATTTTGAGGGGCAGAGATTTAATGGTGGAGCTTCTTCAGAATTAATCGCTAGAAATGATTTTTAGCGCCCCCTCTAGTTGGCGGCAAATATTCTGCAGTGTATAGCCAAGCTCATTAAACAAGCGAGGGAAATCTCCGGTTGTGGTGAGGTGACCAATTTGCAATGATTTGGCCCCGAATGGAGGCGGCTACCAACCATCCAGATAGGGGTGCACATCGGCCAGATCAATGATTCGGCCAACGAGCATGTCTTCAAGTGCTGTATACCTGCCAAAGCCTTGGTTGGGGCGCTGACCCCACTTTTGCCACGCTTCCTGTGAAGTGAACAACATCTGTAACGCTTTGTATATGCGTGCTACGTATGAGAGTCGCTCCAGGCTATTTCAGCATAATCGGAAGCGTTCACCCCGCTCAGAGCGTTGGCGCCATGTGTTTAGGGTAGTCCCGCTACTGGCCCCGCCATTGTCAGCACCGATGCTAAATCCCTCAGTTGCGGAAAAAATAGACCGGTGTTGACAACATCGTCCTCCGACTGCTGCAGTTGTCTGTTCTCTCGCTCTAAGTTGCACCGGCGCGAAGACCGATTCGATCGGTTTGGTGGTCCTTAGATGACCCTGATACTCGGCCTGAAAATCGTAGAACGCCAGCATGCGCTTGTTGTCTATGTGAAGGCATTCCATGGACTTGGAGTACTTGGTCGAGTCCTGGCGTTACAAGCGTCATACACCAGACTTTATTATAGCCCTGGAAATAACTGTGGTGACCGTAGTGTATATAGTAGATATGCTTGCACTTTAGCCACATTTAGCCCTAGAATGCTTACTCATATGAACGATTCTCTGAAAGGAGGTAATTGGTATGGTTGGTCCACGGTTGCGCTAGAAACGCTCGATTTTTGCCTACGGTCTATTGGGTAGAATATAGTAGGCCAGACTTGACGTGACAGACACCATAAAAATCCGTAATTGCCAGATGAAAACTGGACAATTACATGAAAACTCTACGCCTACTAGATGATAAGAACATTACTTTTGATAGGTAAAACTGCGCTACCGGTTTTCCAAAACCTATCTATCTTGCTAAATGTGAATTGTCTTTGACGCATCGTAAGTAGGGATGCGGCCCTGTTCGGACGGATATCCTAGCTGATTACTTACCAATCGGGTATTTCCTATCTTGAAGTCGTCACTGTAATGGTTGTGGCCATAGATCCACAGCATGGGCTGGTACTTCTGGATTATAGAGTCCACGTTCGCTTGAAAGTAGCAAGCCATATCATCAAGAGCAAAGTTTTTGTTGTGCGTTTTAAGCCCTGGTGGGAAATGAGATACGACAACGGTTTTCTTGGAGTCACCGCTCGAAAGCTGTCTCTCCAAGTATGACTTACTTTGTTTGAAACGATCTGCAGCATCTCTAGGCGTAAACCGATCATTTTTTATGGTGCTTATCAAGCGAAAATCATTGATGCCTCGGTCGGCTACAGCCATTGGCCGATCACTATTTCCTAGTACTGAAAAATCTGTCCAGAGCGTGGAGCCTATAAACCTGACTGAATCGATCACCACCGAATCGTTTTCCAAAAAATGTACTCGATCATTGCCATCGCAGGCGGATCGATACTCGTCTATTTGCTGATCAATATTATGTTGGTAGTACTCATGATTACCTGCAATCCAGACGATATGAGACGTAGGGTGCCGGAGCGACAGGTCGAAGATTATATCCAGGGAGTGTTTTCCCGTAGCTATGTCCCCCGCAAGCACGATGACGTCAAGATCTGCGGGAAACGACAAAGCCCTCGACCTGTCGGCGGTAGAAAACTCTAGATGGAGATCTGAAGCGATTGCTAGTCTCATTTGTTCCTACTAATCAACGAGGAGCCAAGTACTGTGTTTGTATCACTAACGTAGGCTGAGCGCACGCAATTTGCAAGCACAGAAATACCGTAAGCTGTTGATTTTACAGAATATTTACTTTCCCGGATAATATGTGGTGGGGAGTGGTAAGTCGTTGAACTTTATAGATATTTCCCACCGACTGAGACCGGATGAGAATTAATGCGCCATAACTTTGATAAGCTTATTAACTTACTGGCCACCCGGTAATAACAATATATTATAAAAATGATGTTGCGCGAGATCGTTAGATTCAGCGCATTTGGTAGTAAATTCGGCTCCTGGGACTTTCCATACACGGTGTCACGGGCGAGGCAGCCCTCTCTTCGCTGCCAAAATCGAGATAGGATGGTCTTTGGGAAAGTAGAATCCCCTTTCTCTCATACGAGAAACGGGATGTTCAGCTAGCTGTCGAGACAGCGAAAAGCTTCCCTCGGCCTGCTGCTGGAGGATCTCCTCCCGCTCTTCGGCTTGTGAAAGGCGGCCTTTCTCACACTTGGGATTTTCCACGACGTACTACCTCTGAGCGATTGATAGCTAGAACGAGAAACTGGGGGCCCATTTTATCAGATGGTCAAAAATTAGTCATTGCCGCGGGTGAGGCTTAGAGCTTGGCGAGTAAGGTATAGGAGCTTGTTGTATTCTCCATACTGCAGCGATAGAGTAAGTGGGCCTGGACCCTTTTGGCAGCACGCGAATTAAGCGAGGGGTTGGCGGAGATCAGCAGCCTTTACTCCTAAGACGCCGCGACTGACCAGGCTACCATAGATGGTGTCCCGGGGTTAGTCTCTGTTTGTTCGGAGGATATGGAGCAGAGAAACACCAAATAATGCTTTCGTAGAACGACGCCATGGTAGGACCCTACGTTGATAGCCCCAAAAGTGGTGTGCCGCCCTTATTTCAATGGGGCTGCGACACAGATGTGGATCTATTGCGAGTTCTGGGGTGACCAATTGTCGGCTCCCGACGCGTGACCTAAGATGCGTCGAACCTTCAGTCCGAACACCGTTATTCATTTTAGCTATAAAAGCCCGCCCGTAAGCTTAATCCAAATCGGAGCTTTTAATTGTTCAAATAGGGAAATTGCGGTAAAGCCTCTATAGTGGCACAATAATCAATATGAGATGCTTTAACGATGTCGCTTAGGAAAGTCAATAATTCGGGCTCTAGGGGCCTATTTCACTCATCACTTGACTAGTTCAGGATTTATATGTCCCTGCTATTTGGGCGTACCCGCCTTCCCCAGTATTGGCTTCTCTTTTACTTTTATATTTTTTTTTGGCTTGGCAACTATAGTGGCCGTCGGTGCCCATGACTACTTACCAAAACGCCGTGTGGCGCTTGATTTGGATGCCTATGTTTACTCTGATGATTTAAACTCTGTTGAGTATATCGACTTTGACAAGCGCATGTGGCGCTGTGTAGTAACAACGTCAGAGGAAAGATCCTTTTGTGGCATGAATCTTCTGATGAGTAATTCAGACCAGAAGGAGCTAGACTTGAGTGAGTTCCAAACCCTGCATTTAAATATAAAGTATCGGGGTGATTCACCTCTGCTACGTTATTATTTTCGAAACCGGGAGCCAGGTTTTTCGGAAGGAAAGGTTTTGGAAACTCATAAATTCTTGCAAGCTCAAATTTCTACTGACTATATATCGGAGAATTTAGAAATTCATCTAGATGAATTTGATGTTGCCGAGTGGTGGCTGGCTCAACATAAGGTGCCACGAGAGCTGAGTAGACCTAACTTTGAGCATGTAACGGCCTTTGGTGTGGACCTGTCTTATCCCTTGGTAGAGGGCGATCATTTTTTTCACTTAGTTTCTGCCGAGGTGGTCGGGAATTGGGTCAGTAAGGAGCGGTGGTACAGGGGTATCATCGGCATGTGGCTATTCGTTTGGCTGTGTACTAGCGTGGGCAGTTTGGTTTATATGCGTCGGAAATTCTTGCGGGAAAGGCATCGCACCCAGGAGTACAAGGATTTGTCTCAAAAAGATCAACTTACGAGGTTATTAAACCGTCACGGACTAACCGTCGCCATCGAGCAGCTGTTTTCAGCCGAGGAAATGTTGTTAAGTCTTTTGGTGGTAGACGTTGATAATTTCAAGAAAATTAATGATCAATTTGGCCATGATTTGGGGGACCAGGTCTTGGTTTGGTTAGGGGAGATTTTACAGGATTGTGTCCGTCAAAGCGATTTCGTCGGAAGGTGGGGCGGGGAGGAGTTCATTGTGTTGCTGCCTCTGGCGGATGTGATGGCTGCTGAAAAAGTTGCTGAAAAAATACGCCAAGAAGTAGAGTGTGGGAAGAACGAAAAATTAGATGGCTATGTGTTGACGGTTAGCGTTGGTGTGGCTGAGCGAGGGCCACATGAAAATTATAATCACCTGTTTAAACGTGCCGACGCAGCGGTATACAAAGCGAAAAGAGCAGGGCGTAACCAAACGGTTGTAGCTGAAGCCGATGATCTGGGGTTGTGATTTTTTATAATTTTTCTTCGGATTGCATTTGCAATCCAATCCGAAGAAAACAATCATCCATGCCGATCGATAGAGTGAAACTCTGTTCTTTATAGGGAACTAAATTTGCTTTTTACGAAAGCGTTGACCGTCTTCGCTTTCTGCACGAACAGACCCTGATCATTTACCAAGCTGAACTAAACGAATCAAGTTGCCATTCCACTGCCAGGTTGCACTGCCGGCGCTCTGAATCCTGACGGTGTGGGTGCCCGCGGTGAGCGCGACGGGTGTGTCGAGGCTGAACGTTTCGTATGCCTCCCAGCCTCCGGTGGTGGTGATGGCGATTTGCCCGGCGTCGGTCTCGTTGATCATGACATCGGCGGCCAGGCCGGATTGGGTGGGGGAGGCCACATTGACCTCTACCCGATAGTCACCGTCCTCCGGCACGGTAATGCTGTAGTCGCCCCAATCACCCAAGGTGTTGTAGTTGATATTGCCATCGGCGGCAGGGTTGAATCCCTCGACGCTGTCGTCGGCGACGGGTTCGCCGTCTTTGCCCGTGGCGAAGAAGGCGTCGAAGTCGGTGGTGACCGTTGCGCCGGTGTTCGAGGCGGTGTCATCGTCGCTGGTGTCGGGGGTCATGGACGCTGGCTTGTAAACCCGAATCCAGTCTACATAGAACCGGTTTTTATCGAGGTCCGACAGCTCCTCATCGGTGGCCATGATGCCGTTATCTGAGCGCCAGTCCTGGTCCTCGGCGTCAACGATAATCTGCATCTGCTTGCTCAGGCCGGTGCCGTTTGTATAGCCCTCCGGGTCGATGATTTCCTCGCCGGAGACGGTGCGAACCAACTCGCCGTCGATGTAATACTCCAAGTGCCAAGGGTCGCGCCAGTAAACGCCGACCCGGCTGAATTGTTCGCGCCACAGGCGGCCATCCGTGTACCAGGAGCCATCGTCTTTGGGCTGATAGTCCTGAAACGGGTCGCGAATAAAGACGTGGTGCGACAGGTGCATGCGCTCTGCGAACCAGGTCTGATCCGGGCGGCTGCTACCGTAGGCTTCCACAATGTCAATTTCTTCGGTGGAGTCGGCGCTCAGCATCCAGACGGCGTTGGCGAGGACTTGGTCCATGATTTTAACACGGGCTTCGACGTAGACCGGGTATTGAACGCTGGTTTTGGAATGAATGGCGCCGGTGTATACCTCGTCGGTCTCGGGTTTGCGGGTGGCTTCGATAACAAGGTTCCCCTCGGTCACAGAGGAGTTCGGGTCATGGTAATCCGTGAGCCCCGGCCCCTGCCAGCTATTGATAAACCCTTCGGACCAACGCTCGTAAAACGCCTGGCCTTTGTCGTCGCCGGGGGCGGAGTAGTTGAAGTCGTCGGACACGGCGTCGACGAGCTCCCAAGTGTTGCCGGCTCCGGGGTCGGCAGGTACCGCCAGGCCGTCCCAGTCGGCGGCTGTGGAAGCGCCCTCGCTACTGCTGGAGGACGAATTGGAAGAGGAGGTCACCGCTTGGTTGCTAGAAGCTGCGGCGCCTTCGCTACTGGAGGAGACGGCGCTTTCGCTGCTGGAGGAGGAAGCGCTGCTGATCGCCTGGCTTGATGATAGGCTGCTCTGCTGGGATTGGGCGCTTGAGGAGATGCCGTTCTCCGAAGTGTCATCCGAATCGTCGGAGCTGCTTCCCCCACAGCCATGGAGGCCCGCGCTTAGAAGGGCGACGAGGAGTAGTGAGAGCGGCTGCCGCAGGGAGCGTTGCGGGGCATAGAGCATTCTGTGACCTCTTGAGTCGTTATCGTTAGAGTGTTGGGAGTCGAGGGCGCTTCTGGCCTTCAATCACGTCAGAGGCCTATATTTTATTAAAAACAGTCAACTGTCAACAATATGATGCGTCTCCGCTGTTATCGCCGCTCGCGGAGGTGAAGCGACTATTGTCGCTTCACCAGGATTACCCAATCGTTCTCTGTGTCTCTGGGTGGTTTTCCCAAGTCGACCGTTGCCATATCGCCCCAATAGGTGGTCACTTCCTTATCGACCCTGAGCTCTGTAATAGAGCCGGTTTGCAGCTCGCCGCCGTTGCGCGGGTCGAACCACTGTACGCTGTAGTCGGATTTGCCTGGCAGTAAACGAAGCGTTAGAGCTTTTGAGGCGTCTTTCGCATAAATGATATAAAACTCGCCGACTTCCGCTAACGCCCAGGCGTTGCTGATCACTTCGTCTCGGCTAACCGCTTGTGAAAGCTCCACATCGGCCAACGCGAAAAATTCTACAGCGTGGCGAGCTTGATCCCAGAAGAGGTCTCGGGTGCGCCAATCCTGAGCGGTCAGGTCCGAGTGTTCATGTTGGTAGCCGAAATACCATTCCGTTCCCCAAGCGCCGGCGGTCAAGGCCCCCCAGAGCCCGTTCATGCGGGCAAGGTTGTGCTCGGGGTCTTCCGAATCGGGCACAAGGGAATGTTGTGCGTCGCCCGGCTCGTCGACGGCGACGGCCAGTGGTCGCCCGTTGGCGACGGGCCAACTTCTGATTTTTTTGACTTGGGGATGAACCGCACCAAAATCCGCGCGGTGGGTTTGTAACGAGACGCCGGTATAGTAGCTGTCAGCTCCGGTGAGGTCGTCAAAGAAGTTACCGTTGTGAATGACAATGTGATGCTGATACGGGTCATTGTCATGAAAGTACCGGGCCATAGCCAAACGCTGGATGGTCGATTGCGGTACGGTTTGATGCTTTGGGTACCACTCACCGTTTTCTTCACCCATGTTCCAGTTTAAGGCCAGGTGGTGACCAAAGCGCGCGATGAGTTCTCGATAATAGAGTTGGCGTTGCAGGCCCAAACCGCCGCCATCGAGCAGTCCCTGATTTTCCACTTCTTGCGTTTTGAAGTGCAGAAAAAGGCCGCGCTGTTGCGCGTGCTCAAACACTACCTCCCACTGATCGAGCTTGGAGACATCGAACCGATCGTATGTGATGTAGTCGACATAGGGAAAGACGTTTTGGTCGTCCCCCATGATGTTCAATGTTAAAAACGAAATGGAGTTCATGCCTTTTGAGGCAAGGTAGTTCAGCGCGCCGATCAGCCCTTTTCCTTTATCGTTTTTCCAGGTGGGGTCGCCTTTGCTCCAGTCTTTGACATGGGGCGCCCAGGTTTTGACGAGAGAGTCCTTTTTGCCGTCATCGTGAAAGGTCCCGTCAAAGTCCGCATAAGCGAGCAGGTTTTCTGGCGCATCAGGTCCTGCTTTAATGAAGTAATCGCCTGCTTCTTCAAAGCGTAGATAAGGCTCGTTCACATAGTTCAGGCGACCACGCTGACGAAAATCTGGCCACGTTTTATTGGTGTCGCGAATGGTTAGGGTACCGTTTTCGTCGTCCATGAAGCCTGCGCTGACGCCACTGATTGGCTTGCTGGAGACGGCGACAAAGGGCCCTTTTCTAAAAGATGCTTCCCATTGCCACGGCCCGACCTCGTCCGGTGCGAAGTGGACTCGCCATTTGTTCCCCTCAGTTGCACCGGTATTGGCGGCATCTCCATCCGCTGCGAAATAACCGGGAACAAGGTAAGACTTTCCCGTGCGCTGGTGGGTAAACGTGACGTTTAACCGGTAGTAGACAAACGGGTTAGGGGTGTCACTTTCTGAGACGTTGGGCCCGTCAAAGGTCAGCGTGACCTTGTGCCACTTGCGAAGCTCGCCACTGAGCTCAGCGGCCAGGGCGGGACAAGTGTGGAGGAGTAGGCCGAAAACGGCGATAAAAAGGCGAGCCCGCCATCGAAAGGGTGCGTTCATAGTTGTCATTTTTCAGCTTCGTGTGGTTAGAGAGCCCTCTTCCGTGAGGACTAATAATTTCTCTTTCGCTTTCTGAAAGCAATGATTGCGATGGTTAGTCGGTGACTTTCACAAACCGGATGACATCACCATTCCACTGCCAGTTGGTATTCCCAGCGCTTTTAATCCGAACGGTGTGGGTGCCTGCGCCGATAAAAAAGTCGCTGTCGAGGCTGAAGGTCTGGTAGGACTCCCAGCCGTCGGTGGCCGAAATATTGATTTGGCCAACGTATACGCCGTCGATAGTGACCTCAGCTGCCAGCGTGCCGCTGGAGGGAGATGCGACATTGACCTCTACCCGATACCGACCGTCTTCTGGCAGAGTGATGCTGTAGTCGCCCCAGTCACCCAAGGTGTTGTAGTTGATATTGCCCTGGCCTGAGGGGTTGAACCCTTCGACGTTGTCGCCCGCAACCGGACTGCCGTCTTTCCCCGTGGCAAAGAAAGCGCCGAAATCGGTCGATACGCTCACATCGCTGCCCGAGCCGCCGCTGTTACCACCATTAGTCTGGGTGACGGGTTTGTACACCCGAATCCAGTCGACGTACATCCGGTTCTTGCTGGGGTCGGAGAGCTCTGCGTCTGTGGCCATGATGCCGTTGTCGGAGCGCCAGTCCTGGTCTTCCGCATCGACGATGATCTGCATGGGCTTGCTCAGGCCCGTGCCGTTTGTGTAGTCGTAGGGGTCAATGATGTCGGGCCCGGAGACGGTGCGAACCAGCTGACCGTCAATGTAATACTCCAGGTGCCAGGGGTCTCGCCAGTAAACGCCGACCCGACTGAACTGATCGCGCCAGATACGGCCATCCGTGTACCAGGAACCCGAGTCTTTGGGCTGGTAGTCCTGGAAAGGGTCACGAATGAACACGTGATGCGATAGGTGCATCCTTTCCGAAAACCACGTCTGGTCTGGGCGGCTGCTGCTGTAGGACTCCACGATATCGATCTCCTCGGTGGAGTCTGAGCTCAACATCCAGACGGCGTTGGCCAGCACCTGATCCATGACTTTAACGCGGGTTTCAATGTACACCGGGTATTGAATGCTGTCATTGGAGTGAATGGCGCCGGTATATACCTGATTGGTGTTGGGTTTGCGGGTGGCTTTGATGACCAGGTTTCCGCCAGTCACCTCCGAGTTGGGATTGTGGTAATCCGTCAGGCCGGGGCCTTGCCAGCTGTTGATGAACCCTTCGGACCACTGGTTGTAGAAAGTCGGGCTTTTGCCGTTGGCGGGGGCGGAGTAGTTGAAATCGTCGGAAACCGAGTCAACTAACTGCCAGGACTTGCCTGCGCCGGGATCGGCAGGCACTGGTATGCCATCCCAGTCGGCGGCGTGAACCATGGAGCCGTAGGCAGTGACGGCGGCGATACACAAGAGTTTTTTCATAAATCCTCCATCGCATTTATATCATTATCGCTGTGGGGTGTTTTGTGACCTGGGGCGCTAAGCCCAACAGGCGGGCTGCGCGAGTCGGGGCACACGAGCCAAGTCACGCTAGATAGGAACAAGAGGAAAAGCGCTCTTGAACCCCTCAAAGACTATAGATAGGTGATTGTATAATGTAAACAATAATGCTGGTTAGTTTCTGAAATCGTGATGTAGAACTCAAGGTTGAAAGCGGCGCCCAAGGGGGAGTTAAAGGGCTGAGCGGGAAAGGGAAGAGGAAAAACCGCCCTGGCCGGATTAGGTCCGGGCAGGGCGGTCAGAGGCGGTTGTTGTCCTAGAAAGCCGTTTTTGGACGCAACAGGGCGGTTGTAGACGCGCCGTAACGAATCGCGAGTGAGCTCACGTAGCCACCGCTGTCGGGAAACTTAATGCGAACGGTGTTGTTGACGTCGATAAGCTCTACGGGGAGCGGAACCTCGATCACCCCAAAGAAACTCTCGCGGCCTTTTCCGTCCAGGTACTGGTCTCCACCACGCCAGTCGATCGGTACCGTGACCGGCTCACCATTGACAGTGATTTCCGGTTGAAGCGACAGGCCGTGCTCCCGTCCCAGGCCCACGCGTAGAATGGCAAACCCTTCGGCTGACGTGTTGATGTCATCCACTTCGAAGGTGATCGGCCGTGCGCTTTCAATCGGTTGCTTGTAGGTGTTGGCGTAATAATTAGTCTCTTGCAGCTCACCCAGCGGTGCGTTGCCGGTGTTGCTGTAGCGGATGACCATGGTGGCTTCCGACTCCAGAGTCAGCGTTTGAGGCAGCTCGCTATAGGTCTGGTTCTCAATCATCGGCGTCCTGTCATGCAGGGGCAGCTCTTGGTCACCCAGGAACAGCTGTTTGGTTTGTATCTTGGCCGGGGCCGCGCCATCTCGGAAGTTTAGGGCGAACTCTTGAGTCTCAAAATCAAGGTTGTTGACGATGATAAAGGTTTCAGTATCACTCCGGTAAGCGTCGACTCGCAGATCCGGGTCGTCGGTGGCGGTATCCAAACGGGTGCCTCCAACGTCTTTCCATAGCTCGTACAACTTCACCAGTTCGGTGTATACCCATTGCTCACCGGATTCGCCTTCGGCTTCAAACTGTTGCCGCATTAAGCGGAAGTTATAGGGGACCGTTGGGCTTATTCTGCCCCATTCTGCCTTGACCGTAATGAACGGGAGTGCTTTTTCCACCTGGTGAGGGCGCTCCATAAAGGCCATCATCATAGAATTGATGGAATTGATCGTCAGCCAATCCCGATAGGGGAACCAGGGTTCATTTCTCAGCCGATGTACTTGGGCTCCGTACTCGGAAATGATCAGAGGCATCTCCTTGCCGAAAGAGAGATCGGTGTAATGGTTCAACATGTCCAGCGTCGCTTCCATGTTGGCGCCTTTGCGGTATCGCTTGACCGGTACACCATTGTCGGTAAAGTCCGGGAAGTCGTACAAGTGCAGGGATATGAAATCCATATTACTGCCAGCGACGTCCAAGAAATGCTTGTCGCGCTCCTCCCAGCGGTTGAAGTTGTCTTTTTCGAAGTCGGGGAAGGCGACGGTGTACCCGCCCAGAAGCACATCTGGGTTAAGGGCCCGAACCTCTTTCGCCACCGTGTTATGAAATTCAAAAATGGTGGTCAGGTCGACCGGGTCCTCGGCCACTGTTACCAGCTCCCACAGCGGCTCATTCATCACTTCGACGTATAAAGGTTTGGGCTGGCCTGGCTCGCCTTCGCTTTGCCGGAAGAAATGCTTGAGGAACTGACTCATGTACTGCCCGGTCGCTGTTCCCAGTGGCTCCTCGGGGGTATCGGTTTGGGAAAAGGTCCACCCCTGTCCGGTGGGCGTGCCGTTCGGCCAGTAGGGGTGTTGCTGTGCCGCAACAATCATTTGCTGGTTGCGATGTTCCTGGGCGCGTTGAATGGGTCCGCGCACGTCTTGGCGGGCGCTATACCAACCGGTGGCGTCGTTGCCTCGGCTCTCAATCGCTTCATCATCAGCGTACCCGGGCTTCTCCGGGTCCTCGGGTACCTGTGACAGTTGCCATGCCATACCCCCGGTGTCGCGGCCGAAATACACATCATATTCAGTCATAAATTCGGCCATCAGGTTGTCGCCGCCGACTGAGTCAGCATTCTCTCCCAGCCACCAGTCCTGCTCGGTATGGGAGGCATGTAGGGTAATAAAGGCTTCCCGGTGGAAGGTGTCGGCATCGCCCACGGCTCGAGTGACGTCGGAATCAACATAAACCTGAGTGGCGCCTTCTGACGCAGCGGCGCTGGAGCTGCTTATGGAGGTGGTACTCATACTGCTGCTGGACGAGGTGCTCGTCTGGCTGCTTGAGCTGGCGCTTTGCTGCGAGCTCGAGGCGCTTGAAGGGCTTTCCGAGTCGCCATAGCTCCCTCCGCAGCCCTGAAGGCCGGCGGTCAGTAGCACGGTGAGTGCGAATGCTGATCGGTTGCGGGACAAAAGATGCGTGCGATTGAGCATGCTTATACCTCTTTATCGTGTCAGGCATCGGGCTGGAGAAACCGCCCTGTTCTGCCTGCCTGGGTTTTTATGTCGCTATAGCGTGCCCGGCTGAACCAGGCCAGACCGAGCACGCTGGGGGCGATACCTTTACTACGGTCTTCATTATATAGTATATTGTCGACAATATATATGTGTCGATAGCTGCATTGCGCCGCAATGCCAGATAACGGTAGGATGCATTAAATATTGTAATATTGTTGACAATATGCAAATTCAGGCCTACAGTCGTTGTAAAGACCGTTTTATCAATAAGAGAGATCGATAATGAGCAAGCTTGACGTCGTTCCGGGGTGTGAGTCGCGCGCCGCATCTGAAATCGTTGATGTAAGAATCGAGTACTACCGGGTACCGTTGGAAGAGGTGCTCGCTGATGCAAAGCATGGGAATCATACCCATTTCGAGCTGGTTCTTTGTCGTATTGCTTGTGGTGATGGCCGTGAGGGTGTCGGCTACACGTATACTGGCGGCACCGGTGGTCGAGCCATTTATTCTTTGTTGAAGGATGAGTTGGCGCCCGGACTAATAGGGCTCGACTCTTCTGAGATTCTGTCGATTTGGGAAAAAGTGCAGTGGAAACTGCACTATGTGGGGCGCGGTGGCCTCGTCAGCTTCGCCCAGTCCGCTATTGACATTGCTTTGTGGGATCTGAGGTGCAAACGGCTGGGGCTGCCTTTGTGGAAAGTGGCCGGCGGAGTAAATAACACTACCCGTTGTTATGCGGGCGGAATTGATCTTAATTTCTCCAAGGACCGGTTGCTGGAAAACGTCAAGGGTTATCTGGATCGGGGGTTTGATGCGGTCAAGATAAAAGTTGGCAAAGCGGACTCCCGCGAAGATGTTGATCGGGTTAGGGCTGTCCGAAAATTGATCGGCCCCAGTCGCGGATTCATGGTCGATGCCAACTATTCCATGACGGTCGAGGGAGCAGTGCGCTTCTCTAACTCCATTGTCGATCAAGATATTACCTGGTTTGAAGAGCCCACTATCCCTGACGATTACGACGGATATGCTCGTATCGCTCAATCAACGTCTATTGCTTTGGCCATGGGTGAAAACCTTCACACTATTCACGAATTTACCTACGCGGTCTCTCAGGCCAGGCTTGGTTTTCTTCAGCCTGACGCCTCCAATATCGGTGGTATCACAGGTTGGCTGAAGGTGGCGGATCTGGCACAGGCGTTCAACCTCCCTGTCTGTAGCCACGGAATGCATGAGCTGCACGTTTCTCTCATGGCGTCACAGCCCAATGCGGGCTACCTGGAAGTTCACTCCTTCCCGATCGACGCCTACACCACTCACCCCTTGAAACTTGAGAACGGTCGTGCCGTGGCGCCGGACATTCCCGGCACCGGTGTAGAGTTTGATCACGACCTTCTGCGCAAGCATCTCATTCAAGCTTATTAAATAGAGGTATCCCATGAAAGCTTCTCAATACGCAGGCAACAAAAAATTCACCATCGTTGAGGGCGAAAGAGTCGCACCCGGTGCCGGTGAAGTGTGCTTGAAAGTCGGTTTTACCGGTATCTGCGGAACCGATATGCACATCTATCACGGCGTAATGGATAAGCGAGTGTCCATTCCCCAGACGACCGGCCACGAAGTGTCCGGCGTTGTGGATGAAGTCGGTGAGGGCGTCACCGACTACAAGCCGGGCGACCGGGTTGTAGTGCGCCCGCTGGATTATTGTGGAAGTTGCCCGGCATGTGATGCCGGGCATTCACACATTTGCCACAACCTGAAATTTATGGGCATTGATACGCCAGGGTCCTTCCAGAACTACTGGACAGTGAAGGCCAGAACGCTTCACCGCCTTCCTGAGAACGTCTCCTTGCAGCAAGGCGCCCTGGTGGAGCCGCTGTCGGTTGCTTGCCACGACGTGGCTCGCGCGAAACTGAAAGCCGGTGAAAAGGCCGTGGTTCTCGGTGGTGGCCCGATCGGTCAGCTGGTGGCAGCGGTCGCCAAGGGTATTGGTGCCGAAGTGATGGTATCGGAACTCAATCCGGCACGCCTGAAGTTCTCTGAAGATCTGGGCTTTGAGACGGTAAACCCCAAAGAGGAGGACATAGAAGAGAAAGTCAAAGCTTGGACGAACGGCAAAGGTGCGGATGTCGTCTTTGAGGTAAGCGGTGTTCAGGCCGCCGTAGAAACCATGACCCAGATCGCGTCGGTACGTGGCCGTATCTGCATGGTGGCGATTCACGCGGAAAAGCCTCTTGTCAACCTCTTCCACTTCTTCTGGAAAGAGCTGGAGCTGGTTGGCGCTCGCGTCTATGAGGCCGAGGATTTCGACCAGGCTATCGATATGATTGCCTCCGGAAAGATCGATATTGACCGGTTTATTACCTCAGTCTCTCCGTTGGATGAGATCGACGAGGCGTTCGCCAATATCGATGCAAACCCCGAAGGTATGAAATCTCTGATCAACTGTGGAGGCGTTCAATGAACGACATGTTTAACCTGGAAGGAAGAGTTGCTCTGGTAACCGGCTGTAAACGGGGTATTGGCAAGGCCATGGCTGTAGCCTTGGCTGAAGCGGGCGCTGATATTATTGGTGTGTCCGCGACTCTGGAATCCTCCGGCTCCGAGGTGGAGAAGGAGGTTACCGATAAAGGCAGAAAGTTCTCGGCCTATCAGTGCGATTTCTCCAATCGCGAGAACCTGTACGCTTTCATCAAGTCGGTCAAGAGCGATCATCCGAAAATTGACATTCTCGTGAACAACGCGGGAACGATCCGCCGGGAGCCGGCGACCGATCACGGCGATGACATCTGGGACGAGGTGATCGAAGTGAACCTCAACGCCCAGTTCATTCTGAGCCGGGAGATTGGCAAAGAAATGGTCGGTAATGGCTACGGCAAGATTATCTTCACCGCCTCGCTGTTGACCTTCCAGGGCGGGATTACCGTTCCGGGGTATGCGGCCAGCAAGGGGGCGATTGCCCAGGTGGCCAAAGCGCTTTCAAACGAATGGGGCCCCAAAGGGGTCAACATCAACGCCATTGCACCGGGCTATATTGCCACGGACAACACCCAGGCGCTGCGTGACAACAAAGAGCGGGCCGACGCCATTCTGGCGCGCATCCCTCAGGGTCGATGGGGTGAGCCGGAAGACTTCAAGGGACCGGTGGTGTTCCTGGCTTCCAAAGCATCCGATTATATGAATGGCAGCGTCGTTCTCGTTGACGGCGGTTGGATGGGAAGGTGATCTCATGATTAAGAACAACCTCAACTTCATTGGTGGCAAGTACGTAGCGTCCAACTCGGACTCGACCATCAAAGTCTATAACCCAACCACGGGTGACGTAGTCGGTGAGGTTCCGGGAGGAACCAAAGAGGACGCTCAGAGCGCGCTTGATTCTGCCAGCCAGGGTCAAAAACAGTGGGCCAAGCTGACCGCTCGTGAGCGTGCGTCAATCCTTCGTGCGTTTGCGCAAGGCATTCGAGGCAAAAAGCAGGGCCTGGCGGAGCTTCTGGTAGCGGAGCAGGGCAAACTGCTCTCCGTAGCAGAAGCCGAAGTTGAGGCGACCTGTACCTTCATAGAATATGCCTGCGACAACGCGCTGACGATCGAGGGGGATATCCTGCCCTCTGATCGTCCGGGTGAGAAAATTTATATTCACAAAGTGCCGCGTGGCGTGGTTGTCGCGATTACCGCCTGGAACTTCCCCCTGGCGCTTGCTGGCCGGAAAATCGGCCCGGCGTTGGTGACCGGGAACTCCATTGTGGTGAAACCGACCCAGGAGACGCCTTTGGCAACATTGGCGCTGGGTGACATTGCGAACGAGGCGGGCATTCCTGCCGGCGTTCTGAACATTGTCAACGGTCATGGCTCTGTTGTGGGACAGCATTTGTGCGAAAGCCCCTTGACCAAGCTGATTACCATGACCGGCAGCACCCGGGCGGGGCAGATCATTTCCCGCACCAGTGCGGACCTCCTCACGCCGGTTATGCTGGAACTGGGTGGTAAGGCGCCTTTGATCATTATGGAGGATGCCGATCTTGATAAGGCAGTAGAAGAAACCTTCACAACGCGTTTCAGTAACTGTGGTCAGGTATGCACCTGTGCTGAGCGGGTGTATGTGCATGAGAGCCTGTACGACCGGTTTATCGAAAAGCTGGTTCCAATGGTGGAGTCGATCAAACTGGGCGACCCGATGGACCCGGAAACGACCATGGGTCCCAAGGTGAATGCCCGGGAAATTGAAAACATCGACAAGCTGGTGAAAGAAGGCGTAGAGCAGGGCGCCAAGGTGCTAACCGGTGGAGGCGTTGCAGAAGTGAAAGCGTTTCCCAATGGCCATTGGTATCAGCCGACGGTGCTGGGCGATGTGAAGCAGGATAACGTTCTGGTTCACGAAGAAACCTTCGGCCCGATTCTTCCGGTGGTAAAAATCTCCAGCATTGATGAGGCGATTGAGTACTCCAACGACAGCATCTACGGTCTCTCCACGTACCTCTTTACCAATAACTTGAACTATATCCATCGGTACATTGATGAAGTCGAAAGCGGTGAGGTCTATGTCAACCGCGGGATCGGCGAACAGCATCAAGGATTCCACAACGGCTGGAAACTCAGTGGTGCCGGTGGTGAGGACGGTCGCTATGGCCTTGAACAGTACCTCGAAAAGAAAACGGTTTACTTTCAGGAGTAAATTGGTTCGACTTCTTCCCGCTCGGAACGATAAGCGGGAAGAAGTGGTTCGCACCAAAGCAGCCGTTTTGAGTAAAGCGGACTTTATTACAATAAGCTGTATTTGACGCCAGTTACGGCACCGTAACTGGCTTTTTGTGTAACTAGAATAAAGTGGTTTACGATGAGACTCCTTACGATTAATAAAAGTATCTCAATTCTGATCTGTTCCCTGGCGCTCGCGGCCTGCGATTCCGACACGAAAGAACGTGAAAGCGACCCTAAGCCCCAAGCGCAACTTCTGGAAGTGTTGTATGACTTTGAAGAGGGAGTCAAAAGCAGCGTAAAACCCAGTAGTGCCAATCTTTCGCTGCAGCCCGGTCCCGAAGAAGGCAATGTGCTTTCGGTGGAGTTCAAAGCCACTGAAAGCAGCTATTCCGGCGTGACCTTTAAGCCGGAAGCCCCTTGGGATTGGAGCCAATATGAGAGCTTCAACCTTCGGATGGACATGAAAAGTATCGGTGAACACTCGACGCAGATTTACCTGAACGTGGAAGACGCGGATGGCAATGTGTTCACCCGAAGTGTGAATGTTCCGGTGGGTGATTTCAAAACCTACTACGCCAAGATGTCCGGCCACGACATCGAAGGCACCTATGACGGTGACGATACCGAGCTTAACTTCTCCTCCGGTCTGAGGTCCAACCCACCCACTTGGGATTCAGAGGATGAGATGTTCGTCTGGATGTGGGGCACTCAACAGCTCAACACCGCCAAGATTACTAAAATCAGCCTGAGCGTTCAGGGCGCCTTGTTCGATAAAAAAGTATTGATAGATGACATTCGGCTCGAGTCCAACCCCCCCATGAAGAAGGACTTCCTGGTGGGGATCGTGGACCGGTTTGGTCAGAATGCCAAAGTTGACTATCCGGGAAAAGTCCAATCCGAGGACGAGCTGATTCAGCGCCGAAAGGAAGAAACCGCTTCTCTCAAAGAAGGAATGATGGCGGATCGCTCCAAGTTTGGAGGCTGGAAAAATGGCCCACAGCTGGAGGCAACCGGGTACTTTCGTACCGAAAAGTACAACGGCAAGTGGTCCCTGGTGGACCCGGAAGGCTACCTGTACTTCGCCACCGGCCTGGATATTATCCGACTTTCAAACACCACTACCATGACCGGCTATGATTACGATCAGGACTTGATCAAGAAGCGGGATAAAGACGAGCTGACCCCGGAAGACTCGATTGGTATGATTTCTGTCAGTGACGAAGCAAAGGCATCACGGTTTGTAGCGTCAGAAACACGGGCGAATATGTTCAAGTGGTTGCCAGGTTTCGATCATGAGCTGGCCAATCATTACAGCTACCGCCGGGATGCCCACTCGGGCCCACTCGATCATGGTGAAACCTTCAGCTTTTACCAGGCCAACCTGGAGCGTAAATACGGTGAAGAGACACCGAGCTCCTTCCTCAAGGACTGGGAGCGGGTCACTATTGCGCGCATGCTGAATTGGGGGTTCACGTCATTGGGCAACTGGACCGACCCACAGTTCTACGACAACGAGACAATCCCGTACTTTGCCAACGGCTGGATCATCGGTGATTTCAAAACCGTATCCAGTGGCAATGACTTCTGGGGGCCCCTTCCGGATGTCTTTGATCCAAAATTCACTGAGCGTGCCAATGCCACTGCAGCGAAAGTCGCGCGCGAAGTGCAGGGCAGCCCATGGGCTGTTGGGGTCTTTATCGATAACGAAATGAGTTTCGGTCGTCCCGAATCCGATCAGCTGCGCTATGGCATTGTGATTAACACTCTGGGTCGAGATGCTAAGAGTGTGCCCACCAAGCGTGAATTTACCCGTGCGATGCGTGAGCGGTACGAGAGCATCGAAGCGCTGAATGCCGCCTGGGATATTGATCTGGCGAGTTGGGAAGCATTCGCCGAAGGCTTTGACCCCAAAGCGATTACCCCAGCGCAGCGCGAGGATTACTCCTCAATGCTGGAGCTTTATGCGTCCGAATACTATCGGATAGTCGACCAAGCGCTGGAGAAGCACATGCCGAACCATTTGTATTTGGGCTCTCGACTACCGGATTGGGGGATGCCGATTGAGGTAGTGCGCTCTGCCGCCAAGTATGTTGATGTCGTAAGTTACAACGCTTACAAAGAAGGGTTGACCAAAATCAAATGGGACTTTCTGAAAGATATTGATATGCCGAGCATTATCGGCGAATGGCACATTGGCGCTACTGATCGCGGACTGTTTCACCCGGGGTTGATTCACGCCTCCAGTCAGCAGGATCGGGCCCGGATGTACAAGGACTATATGAAGTCTCTGATCGATAACCCGTACTTTGTGGGGGGGCATTGGTTCCAGTATATGGACTCGCCCATTACCGGACGCGCTTACGACGGGGAAAACTACAACGTCGGCTTTGTGGATGTGACCGATACCCCCTATCCCGAAATGGTGGAAGCGGCGAAGGAGATTGGTGAATCTCTCTACCAGCGACGTTTTGACGCGAAGTAATTTTCAGAGAAGGCCAACACTATGAAAAGACGAGACTTTATTAAAGCCGCTTCGGTCAGTCTGGGGGCGGCCATGGCCGTCCCAAGTGCTGCGGCACTCGCGGCGGCTAAACGCGAAAGGCTGACATCTGTGCGACCGCTGGCAGCGTCAATTCCCGTTCAACAACAGACGTGGCTCGGGGCTGATTTCTGGGGCAACCGTCTGCAGGATTGGCAAGCGCGAGACGGGCGCATCGAGTGTCTTCGGGGCGATCAAAACTTTGAGTGCCGCACAGTTTCCCTGCTTACGCGTTCGCTCAATAATCGTCACGAACCCGCCAGAATTCGAGTCACGGTGGGCACTTTGGACCCCGGCGCCGGTGGATTTTGTGGTCTGTTGTTAGGCGTCGGCGGCGGTAAATTGGATTATCGCTCGGCCTCCTTGGCTCAACGGTTTTCCGGAGTCGGCGGTGGCTTTATGGCTACCCTGGATACCAACGGAGGCTTGGGGTTCCGGGACTTCAGTGATCACGCCCATCCTCTGGCGTATGAAGCCATTGTTCGAGAGCGAGCGATTCAGGGCGCACCCGTGGGTGAACGGGAGATCGTATTGGATTGCCATATCGATCCGGTTCCCGGTGGACGTTTCGACGTGCGACTGGTCGCGTTTGATGCTGAAAGTGAGCAGGAACTGGGCTTTGTGGTCCGTACAGGAGTCTTGCCCCACGAGCTGGAAGGCGGCGTTATGCTGGTGTCCTCTCCTTCGGCAGAGGAGGGCGCAGGGGCCCGTTGGTGGTTCAAGGATGTGCAAACCGGTGGCAAGAAAGTGACCGAAGCGGATGGAAATGCGTTGGGGCCAGTCATGGGGTGCATGTACTCTCTGAATGGCAAGACCCTGAAGTTGACGGCGCAATTCATGCCGCTCTCGACCGACGCTCACCCGGCCGCTTGCCTTGAAGTGAAGCGTAAAAAAGGTGACGTCTGGCAGCGAATCGACACCGCTCGGATCGAAGACGGCTATATCGCCCGGTTTCGCCGCGATGACTGGACCTCGTCGGAGGCTTACGACTACCGAATCACTTTCGCCGAGTCCCAACCATCCCCGCTGTTTGAAGGGAGCATAGCGGCTGATTCCGGCGGCGAACATCCCCTGAATATTGCGCTGTTCTCCTGTATTTTGCCAACCGCGAAAAGTCTGGATGATGGTTTTTACAAACCGGCCATTCCACAGGAGCGAACGTTGGGGCGTTACACGCTGGACAACATTCTGTTTCCGCACCGGGAGCTGGTGTCGAACTGCCAGACACACGACCCGGACCTGTTTGTGTTTTGTGGTGACCAATACTACGAGACGTATCCCACTCGGGTTGGCCGTGATACCCCGGATGCGAAGCTCGATACCTTATATCGCTGGTACCTGTGGTACTGGACCTTCCGCGACTCGATACGGCACAAACCCTCCATTGTGTTGGTGGATGACCACGATATTCTCCAGGGTAACCTCTGGGGGCAGGGCGGTGTTTCCGGTGGCGACGCCGAGGAAGATGGCGGTTTCAAACACGAAATTGACCTGGTGCGGATGGTCTATCGGGTTCAGTGTGGCCACAACCCGGATGGCTATGACCCTACCCCGATCAAGGGCGGAATTCCCGTCAGCTATGGCTCGTTTATCTATGGCGGTGTGAACTTTGCTTTCGTGGAAGATCGAAAGTTTAAATCTCCACCCGACTACGATGCTGATCCGTTGACCGTGAAAGGCGAACTCCTGGGCGAACGTCAGGAACGTTTTCTCGCTGAGTGGGCAGAAACCTACCCGGAACTACCCAAGATGGTGTTGACCGCCTCGATTTGGGGTTCCCCTCAAACAGACGAACACGGGAAGCCGCTGCTGGACTACGATGCCAATGGCTACCCACCCGATGGGCGTCGGCGGGCACTGCAGTTGATTCAGAAAGCCGGTGCGATTGTGCTCTCTGGTGACCAGCACCTGGGAATGATGTGCGTTCAGGGCGTAGATGATTACGAGGACGGCCCTCTGTTTTTCTCTGGGCCCGCAGCGGCCGCGTTTTGGCAGCGCTGGTTTGAGGGCTATGGAAAGTTGGAAAACCCGAGAAATGACGACCCCAATACCGGCCATTTTGTCGATACCTTCGGCAACAAGATGCGGGTGTTGGCCGTGGCCAACCCGAGAGTGTCCCACGCGACCTTCGAGGAGGGTAATGACAGCTGGGGCAAATTCTTATTTGACCATCGTTTAAAAAGCGAGGGCTATGGCTTGGTTCGGGTCAATACTCGGAAGCAGAAGGTCGTGTTTGAGTGTTGGCCCTGGCAGGCCGATCCTAAGAAGGACGATCAGTTTGAAGGGTGGCCGTTGGAGGTGTCGCTGTAACCTAGTCTTACACGGCCCTGTTGCGACACTTCCTGCTGGAGATCTGGTTTATGATGCGCCAATACCGCGCTGCTCTGATTCTGTGCACGACAGTCGCGGTGACTCTGCTACTGATTATTCTCTGGCGTGTCGAGGGCACGCGGACGCTGCGTTGGGCACATGTTTATGAAATCAGTTCGCCGTTTCATCAACAGACGCTTATAGCGGCCAGGGAGTTCGAAGAGCGGACCAATGGCCGTTATCGTGTGCGTGTCTATCCGGCCTCGGCACTGGGAAAGGAAAGCGCCATCAACGAGTCACTGGCGCTGGGTGCCATTGACATTATCTATACTGGCGCTTCACTCGTCGCGAACGAGTATCCGCCGATTGCACTGTCTGATTTTCCGTATGCCATCGATAATTTTGAACATTGGCAGGCATACCGCGACTCGTCGTTGTTTGAGGAAATGGCGACAGCGTTCGGCCGGGCAACGGACACGGAAGTCATAGGGCTGACCTATTACGGTTTCCGGCATGTCACTGCAAACAAGCCGATTTTGCACCCGGATGACATGCGGGGCCTGAAAATTCGCGTACCGAATGCGCCAATGTATCTGATCTTACCTAGAGCGACGCGTGCCAACGCAGCTCCGATGCCATTTTCGGAGGTTTATCTCGCATTGCAGCAGGGCGTGATCGACGCTCAGGAAAACCCGCTGACAACCATCCGGTTAAAGCGCTTTTACGAAGTACAGTCGCACATCAATCTGACAGGGCATATAGCTCCCTCACTGCTGACTCTCGTGTCGCACCGGACTCTCGATGAGCTCGGCGAAGAGGATGCAGCGTTGCTCAAGGACGTAGCGGACAGAGCGGCGCGGCGGGCCTCTGAGGAGATTGCGGCCGACGAGGTTGAGCTGGTCGAGTGGTTTGTAGATAAGGGCCTGACTGTCACTGAGGTGGATCGAGACGCGTTTCGAAAGGCTGTCGACGCCTATTTTGAGGACCATGCCTATCCATTCGATGCGTCTTACCTGACGCGACTGAGGGAGCTTGCGAAACCATGAATAGTAGGTCGGCTGCCCGAATCCACTGGATCGACTGGCCTGCATTAGCGTTATTTGTGGCACTCGCCGCCATTGTGCTATTGCAGTTCCTGTCGAGGTACGTCCTCAATGACAGCGTCGCCTGGACAGAGGAAATTGCCCGGTACCTGTTAATAGGTGTGGCCTACGCCGGTTCGACGACCGCGCTTCGGAAAGGCGAACACATTTTTCTTGAGGTCATCTACCGTCGCGTGTCCCTGGCCAGTATAAAACCGCTGGCGATTATGGTCGATCTCGTCAGCGTTGTGTTTCATGCGGTGCTGACGCTGCTTGCCGTCTGGCTCTCGATTGAAGCAGATCGGCGTATGATTTCGGTCGATCTGCCAAAGAGTATCGTCTACTGGTTTGTTGCGGCAGCGCTGTTTTCCACCACAGTCGTTGCGGTATGGCGTCTCATCCAGAGAGCGGGTCTCAGTAGCCGTGAGATCCTGAGCGAAATCGATAGAAGTGCCGGGGACGAGGACGCCGTATGATGATATTGCTACTTGTACTGGTGCTTCTGTTTGCGCTGATTCTTTCCGGGGCGCCGGTTTATGTCGCACTGGGTCTGTCATCGCTCGCGTATTTTCTCAGCGAGGGCATCGCTGGGGTTGCTGCCGCTCATACCATGATCGGCGGACTCGACAGCTTTACGCTGAGTGCCATTCCGTTTTTCATTCTTGCTGGGCACCTGATGAATGCCGCCGGCTTTACAGAGCGCATATTCGCTTTTGCGCGCGCGCTCGTCGGCTGGGCTCCGGGCGGCCTGGGGCATGTCAACATCGGTGCCAGCGTCGTGTTCGCCGGAATGTCAGGTGCTGCCGTTGCCGATGCTGGCGGTCTCGGCGCCGTCGAGATCAAAGCCATGCGCGATGCCGGCTATGAGCGTGGCTTTTCCGTGGGTGTTACGGCGGCCTCATCGACGATCGGACCGATCATCCCCCCTTCGTTACCACTGATTGTTTACGGCGTGGTCGCCGAAGTGTCGATCGGGAGGTTGTTTGCAGCGGGTTTGCTGCCCGGGCTGATCATGGCGATCGCGCTGATGGTAATGGTGCATGTTACGGCGGTCCGCCGCGGCTTTCGGCGCGAGGCGGCGTTTTCGGTGCGATTCGCGCTGCGTGCTGCCAAATCCGCGATTTTGCCACTATTAACGCCGATCATCATTGTCGGCGGTATCGTATGTGGGGTTTTTACGCCGACCGAAGCGGCCATTGCCGCGGTGGCATTCACGATGCTAGTGGGTTGTGTCTTGTTCAGGACGCTACGTTGGCGGGCGATCCTTGACGCCATGGTGGCAACGGTTGAGACAACAGCGTCCGTACTCATGATTGTTGCTTCGGCGGCGTTGTTCGCCTGGGTACTCACGGCGAATCAAGTCGCGGATGGGCTCGCCAGTGGCTTGTTGGCCATGACCAGCGACAAGACGGCCGTTCTGCTGTTGATTATGGCCATTGTCTTTGTGGTCGGTTTTTTCATGGAAACGATCGCCGCGATTACAATTCTCGCACCGCTGGTGCTACCTGTCGCGCTGTCTGTGGGCATTGACCCGGTTCATCTTGGGGTGGTGTTCGTGCTCAATCTGATGATTGGCTTACTGACGCCGCCCGTTGGCATGGTTCTCTATGTATTGGCAAAGGTATCCAGAACGCCGTTCGAAGAATGTGTGCGTGCGACGCTGCCCTTTCTCGTGCCACTGTTCGGGGTGTTGTTATTACTGGTTTTCGTGCCTGAGATAGCGCTGTATTTGCCGGGTCTTCTGTTTGAAGATTGATCGGAATTCTTTAAAGTACCTGGCCTTACACGGCCAGGTTACTGAGGGAGAGCTCTGTTGAGGGGTTGGCTAACGTTTCTTTGTTCACGGGTCGCCCCTCTTTAATCAGCTTGGTGCCGATAACGTAGGCTTTGGGTTGGTTGACGGCATCCACAGAGAGAAGTTGCTCGCCGCGGAAATACCATACCGAAAGCCGGGGCGGAGAGCTTTCGCTTTCCGTGCGGGTGACGATATTGTCATAACCGGCGGACAACCCCACAATCTGTAGCTTCACGTCGTACTGGTCGGACCAGAACCACGGAATGCTGTCGTAGTCACGTGGCGTTCCCGCAATGGCCGCTGCTGCAATTTTGCCTTGATCCACGGCATTCTGTACTGACTCCAGGCGTACCTTGCGGTCGTAGCGGGGGTTGTAGTGGAAGGTACAGTCGCCGATCGCGTAAATATCCGGATCACTGGTCCGGGCATGGGCATCGACCGCAATGCCGTTTTCAATGTCCAGGCCCGCCTCTTCAGCCAATTCAATATTGACGACGATGCCTACCCCGATAATCACCACATCGGCCTGGTATTGCGCGCCGTCCTCACACCTGACGCACGGTCTACCGTCGACGTCGCCGAGTGAAACCACATTCTTCTGCGTGTGAATGGCAACGTTATTGTCCCGGTGTAACTGCTCGAAAAAAGCGGACAACTCCGGGCTGGTCACTCGCGCCAGCACACGCTCTTCCCGCTCAACAACGGTCACAGAAACCCCCATTTTGGTGAGCGAAGCGGCCGCTTCGAGCCCGATGTAACCACCCCCGATCACCACAGCACGCTTGCCCTGGGCAGGTGCAACGGCGGCTTTGATGTGATGAACGTCGGTGGCGGTTCTGAGCGGGAATACAGCGGCCGTAGTATCAATGCCCTGAATGGGCGGGATAATGGGCGAGGCTCCAACGGCCAGAATCAGTTTTGAGTAGGCCAGCGTCTCGCCGTTATCCAGCAGCAGTGTTTTTCGGCCGCGATCAATAGAGGCCACTGTCACGCCGGGCATCAATTCAATGTTGTTGTTGTGGTAAGCGCTTTCAGGCTTGAGAAGAATGCTGTTGATACCGTCGTCCGAGGTCAAAAATGCCTTTGACAGCGGTGGCCGGTGATACGGTAAAGCGTCATCTTTGTCGACCAGTATGATGCGTCCGGTCCAACCCTCTTTTCTCAGCGCAAACGCGCTATTGACACCGCCGTGGCTTGCACCAACGATGACACAGACGGCCTCTTGTTCGGAGGAATAGGCCATGTTTAGTGAGCCACCTTGAGAATGATGCCATCCAGTGCTTCAGACACGTCCAGCTGGCAGGACAGCCGGCTGTATTCGGAGACTTCATCGTCCAGCTCAAGCATGTCTTTCTCAATGTCATTGGGACCACCGGTTTTCTCGAAGTCTTCCGGGCGGACGTGTACATGGCAGGTCGCACAGGAGCAAACGCCGCCGCAGTCCCCGTCAATACCCTGCACGCCGTTGTCGACGGCCAGCTCCATAACCGTGCCTGTGGTGGCTTCTGCGGTGATGGTGTCGTTGTCTTGGGTAATAAAGGTAATTTTGGCCATAAAAGTCACCTGATACAGTCATGATCGGTTTGTCGGTTTGTCGGTTATCGTGTTTATGACGTCAGAGCATCAAACGCGAGTTGAATGTTGTTGTAGCCCACTTTTCGGTCGAACGGGCCCCAGTGTTCAATGTTCTCTTCCTGGTCCTTGATCTGGATGCGCCCGACGTTTTCACACAGCTCTTCAATCAAAATTTTGAGGATGGTGCGGGCGTGAGTGGCTCCCAGGCAGTTGTGGTGCCCAAAACCAAAGCTGATATGCGGGTTCACCTTGCGGTCGAGCACCACTTCGTTGGGTCTTTCAAAGACGGTGTCGTCCCGGTTGGCCGATGCCCAGCATAAGGAAATTCTCGAATCTTTTTTCACCGCGTGCTCGCATACGCTGCTCTCTTCGGTCGCCACACGGCCCATATGGGTCAGGGGCGAGAAGTAACGAATCAGTTCCTCGATGGCACGCCGGTGGATCTCCGGCTCGCTTCTTAATCGCTCCAGCGCTTCCGGGTGGTCCGCCAGGTAGGCCAGGGTATTGGTGACCATGTTAATGACCGTGTCCCGGCCACCCGCAAAGGTCAGCACGATTGCGCCCATCACTTCTTCCCGAGTGACGGGACGGTCCTCGACGGTGGACGCAAGCAGCACGGAGAACAGATCGTCCCCGGGGTTGGCCTCGGCCTCGTCCATTTTCCGGTCGATATAGTCGTACAACACCTGGGCCTTTCCGGCATCGAGGGGGTTGTCCTCACTGCGGAACACGTGGGTACCCCAACTGATGTAGGTGTCCGCCTCCTCAAAGGGCACATTGAGCAACAGGGTCAGGGCGCGGGATTGAAGCGGCAGGGAAAAGTCGTGAACGGCCTCGACGGCGTCACTGTTATTGGCCGCTTGAATCAGTGTGCGAATCTGCTCTCTCAATGCGTTCTGGTAGCCCTCTTCCAGGGGGCGTTTGAACCAGGGGTCCATAATCTGGCGAAACTCACCGTGGAGTGGGGGGTCCAGCTCGAACGGCACCTGGCGAATATCGCGAATGTTCACTTCTGAGGGAACTACAATACGACCCGCTCTGGCTTGAGAGGAGTAGGTTTCCCAGTTTCGAGCGCACTTGCGAACATCCTTCAGGCGCAACACCATGGCGACCGGGTCACTCTGATCATCAATTTCCTGAACGCCGGTGTTCGTGCGAGCCTCTTTGAACGGATCGGGATGATCTGACTGACTCATAAGTGGGCCTCCAACGTCGATAGCATCGTTTTAAGCCAGGAATTCCTTTACCGGGTTCCTGGCTGCTATCTGTCATATTATGGTTCTCTGTGGCGCAGTTATAGGGTGAAACCACCAAAAAACATCATAAATATGCTCTCTGGGGGCGTCGGCTTCAGACTACTGGCTATGCGTTCGCTTGAGCCAGTGAGCGAGCTTTTCGATATGGGTGCGGGCGTTCAAGAGGGCGTAACAGGTGCGTAAGGCGCCACTGTCATGAAGCGACTTGAGCGGCTCCGGTTCGAGCGCGGCCAACGCGGCTTCATCGATCTGATAAAACCCGGTGAGGCTGACTTTTTCGCCCGTCGGGTTTTCGTAATCAATGGTAACGGGTTCGAGCAGTTGGTGGTGCTGTATCTCGGTTAAGAAGCGCTGGGTCGCCTCGGTACCCTGCATCAGCGTTGCAAAGCATTGTTGTATGCGCGTGAGCATGGGGCTGGGCTCTCCCGAGGGGGTGAATAGTGCGGTGCCGCCCTCATTGCTGAACGCCGGATGGTTGGGGTCCAGGGTAATGAGCCCACGGTCGCTACTGTCCGCTTCCGGGAGGTAGAGCCGGAAAGGGTAGGTTGTGCATTCCATCGGCAGAAAAAACGCTTGCCACTGGCCGTTCTCAATAAACAGGTTTTGACGTTTATCCAACCCCAGGAGGGCAACCAATTGGAATTGGCCCGTGGTGGGGTTTTTGGTAATGAATAGCGGGTACTCATTGGCGAGCGGGATCACCTCCTCAAGCACAATAAACGCTGTGTCTTTTTGTGTCAGCGCCTGCAGGCGGGGCGCCGTATTGAGGGTTAAGTGGCGATGTTTCTTTTCATCGAGAGGGACGTATTGGGGTGAGGTCATACAATGCTCCAGTGCCGCTAGATGCTAGCGAGGCCGTATTTATGAATTTTCTCAAGGAGGTCGCGATGGGCGGGCAATGTTTCGGTCAGCCCATGAATCATTTTCTGGTTTCTGGCCATCACAGTGTCCGCCAGGTGAGCTTGTCTATGGCTCAACGTTCGAACCGTCGCGGTGGGGAACGCCATCCCGTACAGGATGTATTGATAGCTGATGGCTTGAAACAGCTCGCTCCGACGCTCGAAGTCGCTGTTCCTGGGGGCGCGATGGGCCCAGAGTGCCAGCAGGTCGGCGAGGCGTGTGGGGATACTGTCCGGGTGACGGTTGTCCTCCCAGAAAGGCGTTTGGCGCTTGCTGAGAACATAGTGCAACTTCAGGAACTCGACCGTGCGTTGCCAGTGGTAATCAAAGGTGTCGTTGTAGCGCTTCGCCGCGATGGGGATATCGGCGGTGACGCTCGGTAGCTGCTCGGCAATGGCTTCTGCGGCCAGCTCAATCATGACCATGGCAGAGGCTTCAAGCGGCTCGAGAAAGCCGGCGGACAGACCGACGGCGACACAGTTCTTGTGCCAAAAGCGCGCCCGCCTGCCTGCCTGAAAGCGGATGTCTCGAATGTTCTGATCCGCAACCGTTGCGCCCGACGCGGCGATATAGGCTTTGAACTGATCAACGGCTTTTTCGGTTGATAAATAGTCGTTGGCGTAGACGTGGCCAACGCCGCGGCGGTTCTGCAGACCAATGTCCCAAATCCAGCCGGCCTCTTGAGCCGTGGAGCGCGTGTAGCCAGCAATCGGTGCCTGGGGTGAGGGGTACGCCACATGGGCGGTGATCGCCGCGTCGGCCATCAGCACGTTGTTGCAGGGTTGAAACGGCACTTGCAGTTGTTCACCCAGCAGAAATGAACGAAAACCGGTGCAGTCGACAAAGAGCTCTCCCAGAATGTCACCGTGTGCTTTGGTCTGAATATGAGTGATGGCGCCATCCTCACCGAGAGGTGCGGCGACAACGTCATCCCACAAGTGTCGAACACCGAGCGTCTCGGTGCAGTGCTCCCGCAATAGC
Source organism: Marinimicrobium sp. ARAG 43.8 (assembly GCF_050113635.1). Lineage (NCBI taxonomy): Bacteria > Pseudomonadati > Pseudomonadota > Gammaproteobacteria > Cellvibrionales > Cellvibrionaceae > Marinimicrobium > Marinimicrobium sp. ARAG 43.8. The sequence continues at coordinate 203,667 of NZ_JBNJLT010000001.1, read as the reverse complement.
TGGGTGAAAGCGCCCGCATCCAGGTGATAGCCGTAGTTCACCGCACCTGAAAATTCGGGGTGAGTGATCTGTTTCGGTGCCAGGCCCTGCTCGCACAAGGAAACCTGAGCCGATATCAACGCCGCGAAGGATTGGGACGGTTTTTCGGTGCAATAAAAATCAGCGAGATTGACCTCGGACAGGCCTTCGGGAACCGCAAAGGGGTGGTAGTACACATCCGACGCTGTGTCCTCGTTCCAGCGGTCAAAGCGCGAGCCCTGCTTAAAGCTCGCATGGCAACGGCGCACGAATTCGGTTTCTGACAGCCCCAGTTTTTGCAGTGTCCCACGCATGGTCGGCCAGGTGCCTTCGCCGACGCCTACAGTCGGCACGGAGGGGGATTCACAAAGGGTAATCGTCAGCGCTTGTTGTTGGATGCGGCTTTGGTGTTCAGCGGCGATGAGTCCGGCGGTCAGCCAGCCAGCGGTCCCACCTCCCACCACCACGATGGATTGGACCAACGAAGCCATAGCGGAAACCTTTTGGTTCTGGCCCCGAGGCCCCGCTCTTTAGTGAGCGGCCGTCTTAATACCAAAGGGCTCAATTTGTTATCAGTGTACCCTGAGAATTCCACAATGCTGGAAAATTGTCAACAAAATACAGGTCGGGACGGAGTATAACGGGGCGGTCGAGCAGAGGAGGGCCGGCAGAGGCCGGCCGAAAATGAGGGCGGAATGACTCAGCCCTACTTAATATTGGCCAGCAAGCACTTTTTGGCCAGTTCCAGGTCGTCTGCTTTCAGCGCGTCGGCGATGGCCTGGTGCTCCTGAACACACTCTTTGGGCGTGGACAGACGCTTGTAGTTCATGCGCATGCGCAGCACGATCGGGTACCACAGGTTGACCAGCTCGGCACCGCCGGCCTTAAACACCAGATAGCGGTGAAAATCGATATCCGCCTTGGTGACTTCGGTAAAGTCTTCCTGGGTGAAGGCGGTCTGAATACGATCCAGAATGGTATCCAGGTTTTTGAAGTCCTCGTCATTGAGGGCGCTTTTCAAGTTTGACAGTGCAAAGGTTTCAATCTTCCGACGAATGTCGATCATCAACTCTTGCATACTGCTGCTGAGCGCGCTGTTGACCGAGACACCGCAATTGTTTTTTGAAACCAGCAGGCCTTCTTTGGTCAGTTGCAAGAGCACTTCCCTAATGGGGCCGCGAGAAACGCCAAAACGCTCTGAGAGCGTCTGCTCACTGAGCTTGGAGCTGGGGGCCAGCTCTCCGGAAATGATGTCGGAGCGAAGCTGGTCGGCGATTTGATCTTTGACGGAAATTACTGGGCTGTTGAACATAGGCTTATCGCGTTGGTGGTCGATTGTGTACAATTGTAAGTGACGGCAAGCCTAATGTCTATTGTGAACATATCATAGGACTAAATTATATAAATCATATATATTCAAGGTCGCTCAAAAACCGAAAAGTGCGCTCCACAGCCCTGTGCCAGTAGGGCCACTCGTGCCCCCCGGGGAGTAGTTGGAAGTCGTGCGATTTGCCGAGCTGATCCAACAACCGTGAGTACTCTACATTCCCGCCACGCAAGTCGTCATCTTCTCCGCAGTCGAGGCGGATTGGCGGGAGCTGGTGCAGATTTTCCTGCGTCCAATAGCGCAGGTCGGCCTCCTTGGGGTGCCCACACTGGTACAGGCTTAAATCCTCATCGACGAAAAGTGCCATTTCGTCCAACCGGGTAATGGCCGAATGAGCCGAGATGCCCTTGAACCGGCCCGGGTACTTGGCCCCCAGTCGCAGGGCGCCATAGCCCCCCATGGAAAGCCCGCTGATGTACACATTGGAGCGCTCGGACACACAGGGAATCGAGCGCAGAACCGCCTCCAGGCAATCCTCGACGATCCAACGCTCGGCATTCGGTCCGTGGCTCAATGGCAGGTAGCCCGAACCGGCGTAATAGCTGCCGTCCTCCGGCATGACCAGGAGCATCTCGCCAATATCGGCGCTTGCCCGCAGGCGATCGTAGACCCGGTCAACGCCCCCCAGGTTCATCCAGACCCAGTGGTTTCCGTAGACTCCGTGGAGCAGGATGACGATGGGGATATCGCGCGCGTCGCTAAACGCGTTGTAGCAGGCGATATTGCCGCGCCCTTTGAGAGCGGAAGAGTGCACCGTCAAGAGGCTCAAACCATCCTGAGTGTACTTGGGGTCGGACTGCTCGATTTGCTGAAGGCTCATGGCGGCTCCTGTGCGTGGTTTTAACGTTGGCGGTGAGTATCACAGCGCATCATCAATAACGATGACGCCCTTGGCCAGACGGCCCTTCAGCATGTCATCGAACCCCTGGGCAGCGGACTCCAGGGTATAAGTGCGCGTAATCAGCTCATCCAGCTTAAGCTTGCCAGCGGCGTAGAGGTCGAAAATTCGGGGGAAGTCCCGGGTTGGGCTGCATTGGCCGTACAGGGGGTTAATGTAAATCTTGTCCCACTCGAACAGTTCGCAATCAAAGTCAATCCGTTGCTCGATCCCGCTGGCCTGCACTGCTGTGCCAGCGCTGCGGATCAACTTCAGCGGGGCCGAACCCAGCGCGGGTACCGCCGTGCATTCGAACGCGTAATCGGCGCCGCGGCCGTCATTCAGGGCCAACACGTCCTGCAGAACGCCGTCGAAGTCAGTGTCTTTAGGGTCGGAGAGTACCGTATGGGTGGCTCCGAATTGGCGTGCCTGGGTCAGGCGTTCCTCGCTGATGTCAATGGCGATGACCCGGGCAGCCCCTGACAGCGCTGCGGCCTGGATGACATTCAGGCCGACGCCGCCACAACCGATCACACAGACGCTGGAACCCGCCCGGACGTTCGCGGCATTGACCGCGGAGCCCCAGCCGGTCATGACGCCACAGGCAATAATGGAGGCGGTGTTGAACGGCACGGCGGCGTTCAACGGGGTGACGGCCTGTTCTCGAACGACCGTGTACTCGGACATGGTGCCCAAATGGAAAGAGCGCTCGAGCGGTTTACCCTCCAGTTGGCAGGCTTCCGGGTGGGCGTGGCCGGCCAGGGAGCCGGAGCAGACCGGGGAGTGGTTCTCGCAGATGTGGGGGTTGCCCTCCCGGCACTGAAAACAGGCGCCACAGGGAATGGCCCAGTTCAGCAGAACCCGGTTCCCCACGGCACAAGTGGTCACGCCGGTGCCTACCGCCTCTACCACGCCCGCGCCCTCGTGGCCCACGATAAACGACCGGTCCCAGTTCTGGATGGAGTCCCAGTCCGTGTGACAGATGCCCGATGATTTCAGCTTTATGCGAACCTCGCCGGGGCCCGGCTCACCGACCTGAACCGTCTTGAGAGTGAATTGCCCGCGCCCGTCAGACACCAGTGCTTTACAGTCAATCATAGGCTCTCCCTTTGGGTAAAAGTGTCAATGTAACCTCATTCAGGCGCGTTGACTTTCGGTAAAAGGCTCATTAATGTCATATTTTTGCGCTCTCCGATGACGAGGGCGAGCCTTGCGTCGGCCTAAGAGGCGACTGAAATGAAGCCAAGCAATATCTACTGTGAACCTTTTTGTATTCAAAAGGGCTTTAATTTCGAAGTGCATCACGTGGTTTATAACCAGGGAGACCCATACTCCTGCTTCATGCACTTCCACGAAGTGCATGAGCTCATCGTGTTCCAGGATATCGAAGGTGCGTTTTTTTATAACCAGGGCGAGTCGACCCTGAATGATTCGGACATTGTCTTTACGCCCGCTCTGGAAACTCACGACTTTGAACTCTCGGAGCGGCCCAAGTCCTGGTACATCATTCAGTTTCTGCCGAGTCTTTTGGAAGAGCCGGATATGGCGACCGTGGGCTCGTTTTTCCAGTACGGTATGCACCTGAGGCCAAACCAAAAGGCGGTACCGGACATCAAACAGTTGGTGGCGTGGCTGCTGCAGAGCTATCAGGAAAGCCCCCAGAGTGAGAAGTCCCAATGGTTGCTGAAACTCCTTTTATACTGGGTTGCTGATGCCACTTACCCGGTCAAACCGCCGCATACGCTACCGATACAGCGAACCGTTGGCTACGAGCGGTTGATGCCCGTGATCAACCTCTTCCGTCACAGCCGCAGCGTCTCGCTGCCACTGAAAGAGGCGGCCGCCAAGTGCAACCTGTCACCCTCCTATTTTTCTCGGCTGTTCAAGAGTGTGTTCCGCTACAGTTACACGGAATACAGCATTCGTCACCGGCTCTACAGTGCTGCCAGAATGCTCAGCCAGAGCCGCCTGTCGGTCACCAATATCGCCTACGAGCTCGACTTCTCCAGCCCGTCCCACTTTATTGCGCTCTTTAAACAGCAGTTCGGTGTTACCCCCAAGAAGTATCAGGGCAAAGTGACCGATCTGGCACTGGCCGATGTGGAAGCGCAATCTCCGGCGCAGCCCTGATCGCTTGTGCTGGGCAGGCATAACGAGTATATTGTATACAATATACAAATGCGAAGGGTTGGTCGATTTATGCCTCAACAGCAGCAAGTACTTGTCACCGGTGGGGCCGGTTATATTGGGAGCCACGTGTGCGTTTCCCTGATTGAAGCCGGATTCACGCCGGTTGTGGTCGATAATTATTCCAACAGCCATGAGGTGGCGCTGGATCGGGTGGCTCAGATCACCGGTGTTCGTCCCTCGGTTTACACCGTGGATATTCGGGACGAGCAACGCCTGGGAGAGGTCTTCGCCGCCCATGACATCAAGGCAGTGATGCACTTTGCCGGTCTCAAGGCGGTGGGGGAGTCCACGACCTTGCCGCTGGAATACCACAACAATAATGTGGGTGGGTCAATCACGCTGTTTCGGGTAATGGAGCAACACAACGTTCGGAAGCTGATTTTCAGCTCCTCCGCGACCGTCTACGGTGACCCAGCCTCAGTACCGATCAAAGAAACCTTCCCCTGTCAGGTTACCAATCCCTACGGTCGGACCAAGTTGATCGTTGAAGACATCCTCAGAGATATGTCCGCCGCGCCCGACGCCCGGTGGAACACCACGCTGCTGCGTTACTTTAACCCTGTGGGCGCGCATGAGTCCGGCCTGATCGGAGAGGACCCGGCGGGTATCCCCAATAATCTGGTGCCTTTCATTGCCCAGGTAGCGGTGGGAAAACTGCACTGTTTGAAAGTCTTTGGAAGCGATTACGACACCCGCGATGGCACCGGCGTGCGAGATTACATCCACGTTATGGATTTAGCCGCTGGGCATGTCGCCGCCTTGGAGCAGTTGTTTCAAGTCGAGCCAGAGTGCCGGGTCTATAACCTCGGTACCGGCACTGGCTACTCCGTGCTGGAAGTCGTCAAGGCGTTCTCTGAGGCCAGTGGCCTTGAAATCCCTTACGAGCTGGCTCCCCGGCGCCCGGGAGATATCGCCCAGTGCTTCGCCGAGCCCGAACTTGCCTGGGAGCAGTTAGGCTGGCGCACCCGGCGGGACCTGAAACAGATGATGGAAGACACTTGGCGCTGGCAGAAGCGTAACCCTCAGGGGTACCGCACCAGCGAGTCCTAGATAAACCAGAAAGCCCAAGGGCCGGGCCACAGCGGTGGCCCGTTTACGTCAACCGATTTGCTGAGGTAGGTCATCGCCACTATGAGTTTACTGAACGACAAGAGTCACCGCCGCTTCAATCCGTTGTTGGGGGAGTGGGTTCTGGTATCGCCTCACAGGAGTAAGCGCCCCTGGCAAGGCCAGACGGAAAGCGCCGAGCGCTCGGATGCCAAGAGTTATGATGAAAAGTGCTACTTGTGCCCGGGAAACACGCGCATAACCGGCGATGTGAATGCCGCGTACACCCATACCTACGTGTTTCAGAATGACTTTCCGGCATTGATGGCGGACCCGCCGGAGGAGGCGGGCCAGCAAGGGGATCTGATTCGGTACGAGCCCGCTCGCGGCGAGTCGCGAGTGATCTGCTTCTCGCCAGACCACTCCAAAAGCCTGCCTCAGTTGGCCCCCGAAGATATCGAGCGGGTGATTGACACCTGGCGAACCCAGATGGACGAACTGTCTCGCCAGTACGCCTGGGTTCAGATTTTCGAGAACAAAGGGGCGGTCATGGGCTGCTCCAACCCCCACCCGCACGGTCAAATTTGGGCGCAGGACCAGTTGCCCACCGAAGCAGAAAAAATCGACCGGAACTTGAAAGCTTATTGGGATAAACACGGCTCCAAGCTGTTGTTGGATTACGCCGCGCTTGAGCTGGAACAAGGGCAGCGTGTCGTCGACAAAAACGATGACTGGGTCGTTGTGGTGCCGTTTTGGGCGTGTTGGCCGTTTGAGATCATGATTCTCCCGCGCTTTCCCGTGCAGGATTTCTCCGGATTGAAACAGTCCCAACAAGCGTCCCTGAGCCAAATCATGAAGCTTAGCCTGACCCGGTACGACAACCTGTTCCAGTGCAGCTTCCCGTATTCCATGGGCTGGCGAGCGAATCCTTTTAATGGTCAGGACAACCGCCACTGGCAGTTGCACGCTATCTTTCTTCCGCCACTGCTGCGAAGTAAAGACATCAAAAAGTTTATGGTCGGCTACGAAATGCTCGCCGAAGCTCAGCGAGATATTACACCCGAGCAGGCCGCAGCGCGCCTGCGCGAATGCAGTACCGTCCATTACCTGGAAACGTGACGTCGTTAAGAGGCTGACAATGATTAATCGAGTTACAGAACAGTTCCAGACGCTTTTCAAGCGGAATCCGGATTTTTCCTACTTTGCGCCGGGGCGGGTAAACCTGATTGGCGAACACACCGATTACAATGACGGGTTTGTGTTTCCCTGCGCGATTGAATATGGCACGTACATGGCCGTAGGAAAACGGTCGGACTCGGTCGTGCGCGTGGTGGCGGGAAACTTTTCCCAAGACTGCAGCGAATGGTCTCTTACAGACGACATCGTCCGCTCCGAAGACAGCCCCTGGTCAAATTACCTCCGGGGGGTTTGTGTGGCCCTTCAGGAAAAAGGGCATACCTTATCCGGTCTGGATGTGTATGTGGAGGGCAATGTACCGCGGGGTGCCGGGCTGAGTTCATCCGCGTCCCTGTCCGTGGCGTTCGCCGGTGCCTGCAGCGAGGCCAACGGTTTGCAACTGGATGTCACTACTCAGGCGCTGGTGGCGCAGCAGGCGGAGAATGATTTCGCCGGTTGCAGCTGCGGTATTATGGATCAGTTGGCCTCGGCCGGTGGTCAGGAGGGCAGGGCGCTGCTCATCGATTGCCAGTCGTTGACCTTCGATCGCTTTCCGATACCGGAAGCGTTGACGTTGATGATTATTGACAGCCGGGTCGAACGGCAACTGGTGGGCAGTGAGTACAATGATCGACGAGCGGATTGTGAGCGCGCCGCTGAGCACCTTCAGGTGAAGAGCCTTCGAGGGGCCGACATGACCCTGCTGAATCAACACAAAGGGCAGCTGGATGATCTGGCCTACCGGCGAGCACGGCACGTCATCAGCGAAAATGAGCGTACCGTAGCTGCCGCCCAAGCGTTGGCCTCAGCGGACTATCAGACGTTGAATGCGATGATGAAGGCGTCTCACGTGTCGATGCGGGATGACTTTGAAATTACCATTCCGGAAATTGACTTTATTGTCTCAACCGTTGAACAGCACTTGGAAGAAGACGGTGGTGTTCGCATGACCGGTGGTGGTTTTGGGGGATGTGTCGTCGCGCTGGTGCCCAACAACAAGGCGCATGTGATTAAAGAGCAGGTCACTCAGGCTTATGCGCAAGAGTATGGTCGGGACTGTAAAGTGTATATGTGTTATGCCGCGCAGGGTGCTCGAGTGTTGTAAGGTGGTGCTGACAGTACGCTGTGTCACCAGAGAGGAGAACGTACAAAAAGCCGGCGACCATCATCGCCGGCTTTTTTTGTCTATATGCCTGAGCCCCCGGTTTGCTGAAAGGTGCCGCTGTCGAGAACTTGCCGGCGCGCCCGGTACTGACAAATGTAATTCCAGTTCCAACTGCTGTCATATTTGTGGCACAGCCCCCAACGAATACCGCTGATTGGGTCATCGGAGTGCTCGTACCCGGGATCACGGTACAGTCCCATGGCCTCAGGGGCGCCCTTGATGTGGGACATAATGTCAAAGTTCAGGCCGTCCTCGGCCCATTGGCAGGTGTTCTTTTCCGGGCCATCGGTGGTTAGAATGCTCGCAATGCCTCCCTTGAAATGCCAGACGGCCACTTCGTGACCGCTGTTGGTCACGGGGTTGAGGGGCGATTTTATATAAGGGCCAATAATGTCATTCGCGATGGCGACGCCGTGTTTGATTTCGCGTCCCCCGAAGTTCATGCCCTCTCCCATGGTTTCCCCTTTGTAGTAAAGGTAAAACTGGTCGCGATAAAACATCAGGCAGGGATCGTGTACCTTGTGGCTGTCGAAGTCCCCTTTTTCTTTCACCAGAAAGCGGTTGTCTTCGTCTCCCAGCCATTCGCCATTCTCGGAAGGGCTCAGGATTGGAGCGTCGAATTTTGTCCAGGGGCCGAACGGCGAGTCAGCGTGAGCGATGGCAATGTGTTCCTTGCTACGGTTGACGTATGGGGCCTGGACTGTCTGGTACACCAGGTAAAAGCGCCCTTGGTGTTCGAGCACCTCGGGGGTAAAAACCGCACGATCATCGTAGCGGCCGTCAGCGCCGGGGGTAACGGCAGGGCCTTCTTCCTTCCAGTGGTAACCGTCTTTTGAGGTGGCGTGCCAGACCTCGGTCTTGTCCCAGGGAAAGACTTTGTCGTCCGGGTTGTCGCTACCGAAGCCGACAGTCTCGCCTTCGCCTTTGGTGTACCAGACGTGGAGGGTGTCATCTACGGTAATGACGGCGCTTGGGTCCCGCCGGATAACCCCTTCCTCGTAGGCAAAGTCACCGCCTAGAGGCTCAATATCAAACTCAAACACCCACTCTGGCCCGGTTTCGTCGTAACCGCGCTCAAGGGCGCGCTGTGTCGCTCTACTTAAGGGTTTTTCAGCTTGCTTGGCTTTCATTGCGTGTTCTGACATATCGGTTACCGCTTGTCGTAGAAAATTGTTGAGATGGGGGCGATCATGGGTGCTGCCTGGGCAGAATGGCCCCCCGGTGCTGAATGACTTTACTCGCTAATGCCGAGCCTGCTTCGATGCTGGCGGTCAGCGAATCTCCCGATAGCCGGGCCGCCAGAAAAGCGGCATTGAATGAGTCCCCGGCGGCGGTAGTGTCCACCACATTGGGGCAGGGGGTGACGGCAACCTGGCCGGTCTCCTCAGAAGTCGCATACCAGATAGGTTGCGCCCCGTTTTTGATGATCGTAGTGCCAATGTCGTAGTTCTTTAGCAAGCCGAATACCTCGTCCGGTGTTTCGGTGCCATAAAGCTGGACCATGTCTTCAATGCCAGGCAGCGCAATGTCGCATAGGGAGAAAGCCCACGCGTACACTTCCAGGGTCGCCGCTGTTGAACTCCATAAAGCGGGTCGGTAATTGGGGTCGAATACGATAGTTGTTCCTCGGTCTTTGAGATACTTCAGCCAGCTTTTAAGGTTAAAGAGGCTGGGTTCGTCATAGATAGCAAGGGAAATACCCGAGATAAAGAAATAGTCTGGCGGGTTAATTTCGTAACTATCGGTGATTTTGAAGAAATCTTTTGCAGCCGATTCGCCTCGCCAGTAAGTGAAGTGCCTTTCGCCGTCGGCTTCGTTTTTTACCATGTAGAGCCCCATGTGTCGACTGGGGTGGGTTAGTACATGGGTGCTGTCTATTCTCTCCTCCCTCAGAGCTTCACGGAACTGTAGACTAATGGCGTCCTCTCCAACGGCAGTCAGTAACCGCACCCTGACTTTGGAGTTGCTGTGTCGGGCCATGTAGACAGCTACACTGTATACGTCACCAGCGAAATTTTGCTGAAAACAATTGCTCTGTCCGGTGGGGGCCATCTCTAACATGCACTCCCCAAGAATAGCGATGTCTGGCATAGGTTGCTCCTCAATATTTTTGTCTATTGTAAACAAAAAGTACCTTTTTTGAAAGTTGTTTACAAAAAACAGTTGACATAATGGCGGGGTGATGCCAGAATTAAGTTGTTGGAAGCCAGTTGCTTTTTGCAAAAAGCAACTGGTAGATTCCGCTTATTCTCCCGAGCGGAATCCAGAGGTTCCACAATCTCTGGGTATTGATTTCGAGACCATTGGGTCTAATGCATCCACGAGTGAACTCTCTCACTCTCTTTAGCCACAGCCGCCGTGCAGGTTGTGGCTTTTTTTTGCCTGCCTGAAAAGTAAAAACGGGAGGCGTCGGACGTAAAAGCAGACGATGCAGTGTTGGTGCTGGGAAGTGCGGAGGGGGGGGGGCGACCTGACGGCCGCCCTTAAAAGCGCGATTCAGGGTTTGCTTAGCGAGGCTTCGATTTCCTCGATGGACTTGTTTTTGGTTTCCGGCATAAGACGGGCAATGATGATAACGCCGATGGTGATGCATATTGCGTAGAACAAAAAGATTTTGCCGGCGCCCATATTGTTCAATTGCCACAAAAACAGTTGCTGTACCATATAGTTCACAATGCTGGTAACTAGGGCAAAGCAGGGAATAGCGATACCGCGCACGTGAATGGGAAATATTTCGGAAAACAGCACCCACATGATCGGTCCGATAGACAGGTGAAAAGCGGCGATAAACCCGGTAATGGCTAATAACACCAGAGCCGCGTCGATTCGGATGGCTTGTTCTAGCAATGTGCTTTCGTTGGCCCGTACGACCTCCATCCCCAAAGCTTCGCGAGCGGCGTTTTTGAAGGCAACGTCGCTGGTGAACTCGATGTTGGCTAAGGGCTGGAGCGACGATGCATCAAACGACCCCGCCAGGCTGTTGATGGCGGCGGAGTCAAGCAGGTAGGTGGCGTTGTAAAAGCCCCAGGCACATGCAAAGAGGCTTGCAGCGGCAGCGCCGAGGCCCACCAGCATCAGCGGGCGACGCCCGAGGCGATCGATCAGCAGCAATGCGATGGCGGTGGAAACAACGCTGACCAAGCCGACAATTACCGACTGCATAAAGGCCGCATCGGTGCCGATGCCCACTTGTTCGAAAACGGTGGGGGCATAAAACATGATGGCATTAATGCCGGTAATCGGCTGGAGGAATGCCACGGTAAACCCGAGCAGCATGGCCGCGCGGATGCGACGGTCAAAGAGGTCAGCAATTTGCGCTTTCAACGACCGGTCCTTATGGCCGTGGTGGGCGCTTTCCTCAATACTTTTGATTTGCGGGTCAATCTCTTCTTCGGGCATAACCGTGCGCATGACGGTTTTGGCCTCATCCTTCCGGCCTTCCAGGATCAGCCAGCGAGGGCTTTCGGGCACTGTGAGCAGCAGAACCAGCCAGATGGCGGCGGGAACGATTTCAACACCCAGCATCCAGCGCCAGGTATATGTTGCCAAGCCAACACTCTCGACCCATTCTGCGCCGGAGTTTGAGGCCTGCAAGATGGTGTAGTTGGCAAAGTAGGCGGCTGAGAGGCCCAGAACGATGTTGATCTGGTTCATGGATACCAGCTTTCCGCGCATATTGGCGGGGGCGACTTCCCCGATGTACATGGAGGCGACGGACAGCGAGGTAAACGCCAGGCCCCCGAGAAAACGGGCGGCGACCAGTGCTTCAAAATTGGGGGCAATCACCGAAGAGACGGCGGACACAAGATACAGGGCGGCGATGATAATCAGCGCTTTTTTTCGCCCCAACTTGTTACAGATGTGCCCCGTAGCCAGGAGGGCGAAGATGACCCCGAAACCGGGGGCCGCTACTACGGCGCCGACCTGCATATCGGACAGCCCAAACTCGGTGGTGATAAACCGGACCGTCCCGGAAATCAGGGCAGCGTCGAGGCCGAAGATGAAACCACCCAGGGCGACGATGATCGCGTAACGTAATGCGGATGAGCGATAACTTGCCATAAAAAAGTACCATCTTATTACTATAATGTTGGCTTTACGGGCCCAGAGGCCACGTCAAAGACGGTCTCAGGGCCCGTAAAGCGTCGCGCTAACATCGCATCATACCTCATGTTGGTACGATTGTTAACAATCTACAGAGATTCCTGTGAGCCATCCGGTTCAGCCCGAGTCTGTAGATCGAAAGCTCAGCCCCTGACGGCAGGGGCTGAGTCGTGGGTTTATTGGTCGTTGAATCGCTTGGGGTAGAGGGTTTTGTTGAAAGAGCGAGCGGCCTCAACCATGTTGGGGTACGGAATGTCGGTGACCGAGACGAAACCCACGTTATAGTTTTCGCCATCGAAGGCGCGGCCGGTGATCGGAGAGTCGACGTACTGAAACCAGTGCGCTCCGACCATGGTGTCGTGGGCTGCGACACTCTCCATATATCGCTTGTACATTTCGGCCCGGTCCGCCAGGTCATCCGCCATAACCAGCCCCGGATGAAGGAGGCCGCTGCCACGAGTCGCCCCGATATGAAATTCACCAATAATGCTGGGAAGGTCGATCTCATTGAGAAAGTCCCAGGCGTGGGGCTGAACACCCTCGTCATAAATATTGAAGCTCAGGACGTCTGAGTACTTGATAGAGGCCTCAACCGTTTCGTCCGGCATCCCCCAGCTCGCCATTCGAACGCCCATATAGAGATGATTTGGAAGTGCGGCTTCCAGCGTGTTGTGCACCACGCGAAAGTACTCTTCGGAAAGCAGCGCCAACAGGGTTGAATAGTCCTCAACAGCGGCGTCGGTATGAGTGCTCGGGGCGTAGCTTTTTTCCGCCAGGGCGTCCCAGCTCGCCAGTGAGGTGCCCCAGCGCTCATTCAACTGAGCAATGCTTTTGTAGGTCTTTTTCAGGTGTCGGGTAAACGCCTGTTTTGCGGGGCTTTGGGCGGCGGGTTGTGACAGGGCATCAAGAATAATGCCGTAGCGTTCGGAAACAGAACCTTCGGGGCGTCCCCAGCTTTTTTCATTGTCAATGAACACGCCGATACACCAGGGAGAGCCCTGAGTTTCCTCCGCGATCACATCAATCGTCACCTTTGCTCGACGGACGAACTCCGGGTCAAACGGGTCGGGCATGGGCGCCCATACATCGTGCTTGGAACTTAGCGTGGCAAAGTCCCCGATAATCCAGCCGTTGGCAAAGTAGGGCACTTGTTCGTTGGGGTAAAACGCCGGATCAACCCAGTTACCCATAGACGTAAAGCCCCAGCTTTGCATTCGGTCCAGGGTGACGTCTTCCCATTGTCTGACGTAGGACTCCGAGGCCTGCTCTCCGTAGCGACGCTCCAGGTTGGCGCGATAGAAGCTGAAGGTCTCGCCGGACGGCATCGGCCCTTTGTGAACCGACCGACGGTAGCTGTAGTGGTCGGAGAGTGGGTGATCGTATTCCGGCAACCAGTTGAACATGTCGTGGCGCAGCGACGACGCCACATAGCGGGTTTGGCGAACCTCATCGGAGAGTTCAACGATCCCGATTGAGTCCTCTGGGGTGACTTCGTCGGGGTCCACCTCGCGCACGGAAGGGTCGCGAAAGTCCACTCCGGTCAACGTGGTGAGGTTGGCCATACGAACATTGGCCAGGCCGTTGGAGAAAAACAGATAACCCTCCGGGTCAACCAACCACCACTTTCCATCCACCTTCTTGGTGCGGAAATAACCGGTGGCCTCATAGCGGGGGCCGTCCTTCCAGCCGCCAAAGCGAGAGCGGTCGGCCATGGGGCCATTGCTCTCCAGCGCTTCGAGTTCACGTTTAGCGGCGCGCTTCAACTCGGATTCACTGTGAATTTTGATCGGATAGTCGACGGTCGCATTCTGTCCAAAGCGGTCCACAAACTGCTGGATGTGAGAGGATGAGTACGCCGGGTTCTGACGCAACCGAATGTCATCCACGGTGATTACTTTTTCGGTGAGGTTGCCCTCGACAAACAAGGTGATTTTTTGAATCTGACTCAGGTCAAGGTCTTTGGTGCCGTGGCGCCAATAGAACATTTCATCGGCGTCCCAGGGTGGGGGATTTTCCCGCAGGCCACTGTCGAGTTGATTGAACGGGCCGTTGAGTACGACGTAGTAGGTTCCCGATTCACCGGCGGCCAGGTTCACGCTTTGGCGGCGCACGGCGCCTGAGGCATCGGTAATTCCCAACCATAGCTGGACGGATTCATTCCCCGGGTTGTGGGCATCCATAGCGAGGTGGAAATCGTTGAAGTCGCTCCAGTCCCACAGGTTTTCGGGGCGTAAGGTGACTGCCGCCTTGTAAACCTTTGGCGAAAAGCGGATGTGAAGCTGCTGCTCGCCACTGTCGGTGGAGTGAAGCTCGCTGCGGGTGCCCTCTGAGTCCTCATAAAGTGCAGATGGGGGAGTGGCGTTGAAGTCAGCGATGGACTGCAAGGGGGTAAAGGGACGTTGGGTATCGTCGGCGGTGTCCTGGGTGGGGGCGCATCCCGTACCGACTCCCAGCGTCAGGCCCAAGGCCAGGGCGGTTCCAATCGAGGCTTTTGATGGCATGGCTTTGCTCCTCGTTATGATGTTGTCGTGTTTGGGAATAGGACTACGGCGCTCGCTTGAGCGAGACCCGCATCAGAGTGTCGTGTGCGGTGATGTACAGCTGCGTTTCGTCAGCGTTCAGTGCACAGTTGGCGGTGAGCCGCCCGGTAAAAATTCTCGCGATTGGCTCGCCTTTGGGCGTAAAAACCCAGACACCGCCCGGACCGGTGGCAAAAATGTAGCCACTGGAGTGAACCGCCATCCCGTCGGGAACGCCTGCATAGTCGGGTTTGCCCTTGGTCCAGGAGGCGTCGTAGAGAATCCGTTTCTGGGTTATATCACCGGAAGCGGTCACATCGTAGGCGAGCCAGCGAGGGTGGTTTTTCGAGGATACGCCCACGTAGAGTGTTTTCTGATCCGGTGATAGGGCGATACCGTTTGGGTGTACCACAGTGTCGTCCAAAAGGCGCAGGGAACCCGAAGCACTCAAGCGGTAAATGCCTTGAAAGCCGAGTTCTTTTTGGGGATCATCAAGCCCGCCATTCAAGCCATAGGCGGGGTCGGTGAAATAAAGGTCTCCGCTGCTATTAAACACGCCATCGTTGGGGCTGTTTAATCGCTGCCCTTGGTACTGCGCCGCGAGTGTCTCGAACTGGGGGGACGGCTCGCTTACAGGGGCCCTCATCCGGGCGACACGCCGGTCCCCCTGCTGCAGAAGAATCAAGTACTGGTTGTCGTTGAGCAACAGACCGTTGGAGCCGCCGGTGTAGTCGTGTGGCTGCAAACCGGTTGCACCCGACGGTTCCAGATAAGGTTGGACTCCTCCGCTCTCGCGGTACTTAAGAATTCGGTTGTTTGGAATATCAGAGAACAGCAAATACTGGCCATCTTCGATCCAAAGCGGCCCCTCGGTCCACTCGAATCCACTCGCGAGGGTTTCCACGGGCGTGTCGGGGTTGAGCAGCGCTCTGGCGCTTTCATCCAGGATGTCAATTCGAGTTGTCGCCGGCGTGGTGTGCTCTGGCGTTGGCGAGGGCGCCTGGGATTTTTCCGCAATCGGGGAGCAGCCAATCAGAGCGGTCAGTAACGCAAACGCCGCCCCTTTTCGAAAGATAGTGAGAGCCGAGTACTCGCCGGTTGCTATCCACTGAGCAGTTCTATGAGTCACCACGGTTCACCTGATCGACTAAGCGTTGAATGTGACCAAGAGAAAAGCAGAGAAGGTAGCTGGCCTGCAGATAGCCTTTTTCGCTCCACCGCGCGAGCGTCGCGTCGGGCAGCGCACTCAGACGTTCCTCCTTGATCGTGTACAGTCCGCTGTATTGTCGACGCTCCCGCTCGGAAAACTGAATGTCGAGCTTTGCGGGTTCGATCAGGTCCTGCTCCACAAGCTGGTCGATAAATACCTGGGTCGAGGCTTGGCCCGACATCATCTGTGACAGGGTGCGAATCACTTCCCCGAGAAAGGCGGTTTGCGAGCCGTCCTCTTCAAACAGTTTTTCGCCACTTTCCCGGTTCACGCGGGGGCTGTCGACATCAATGGCCACGAGAGCGCCAGGGCCTTCTTGGGTGTCGCTTTTGGTTTTGTTGGTGGTTCCGGTCAGAAAGGGTTGTCGTCGGATATGAAGTGGTACGTAACTGGCGTTCCAGGTAGAGCCGTTCAAGTAAAGGTTTTCATTAGGCTCAAACCCCAATAGGGCGTAGAGGCCAAAGCGCCCGGTGTCCGGGTCCTTGGCGAGAAAAACAGCGTATTCGAGCACCAGCTTGCGCAGCTCATCGGCGACCACGGGGCTAAGGTGTATATTTTCCCCGTACTGGGCGCCGCGCTCGGTGGTTACTCGTAGGTCTTTATGTTTTTTGGGATCAAGTATTTCTGGGGTTGGCACAGGCTTGTCCTCTTCTTTTATCTGAAGGCATTGGGTTCGGTCACACTTTTTGCAGCCCGAACTCGTGGATTTTGTTGATCAGGGTGCGGGTTGAGGGCAGGGCCTGGGTCAATTGCTCAATGGCTCGCTGATTCGCCCGAAACGCCTCCAACGCGCCTTCCCGGTTCTCGTCAATGTGGTGTGCTCGGGTGGGGCGGGTTTCAAAGCCCATGCCGTAGAGCACGTACTGGTAGCTGGCGGCGGGAAAAACCTCCACAGCGTGCTCAAAATCATGATGCCAGGGCGGGTGATAGCGCCAGAGTTCGGTCAACTCCTTCAGGCTCTCAGGGATGGTGTCCGGGTGTCGGTTATCGAGCCAGAAGTCGCTGTCTGTCCGTTGACTCAGGCTGTAGTGAAGCTTGAGAAAATCAATGATGCGGTCCCAGCGATACTGAAACGTACGGTTAAAACGTCGGGCCACCACGTCCATTGTTTCGCGATTATCGGGAAACTGTTCGGCCAGCATGGCTGCGGATATTTCGACAAGGACCAGGGCCGAGGCTTCGAGTGGCTCGAGAAAACCGGCAGAGAGCCCGATGGCCAGGCAGTTGTTGACCCAAAACCGTTCCCGGTGCCCAGGCTCAATATCAATGGTGCGGAATGTCAGCGCCTCGGGGTCCTTAACGCTGGAGGCGAGGTACTGTTTTAGTTGCTCGTGGGCGTGCTCTTCCGAAGTATGAGCGCTGGAGTACACATGACCGGCGCCGCGCCGGGAGGAGAGGCCAATGTCCCAAATCCAGCCGGCATCCTGGGCGGTGGAAATGGTGTGGGACGCAATCGGGCTTTGCTCATCCGGGTAGGGCACGTGAGCCGCTATCGCGCGGTCAATAAAGAGCACGTCTTTGCAGGAGCGAAAGGGGACTTGAAAGTGGCCGCCGAGCAGGAGAGATTTGAACCCGGTGCAGTCGATAAACAGGTCGCCTTCCACCGGGCCTGCCTGCTCGGTCAGAACGGCCTTGATGTCCCCGTTGTCGGCGGACTCCACGCTGGAGACGTCGGCCTGCAGATGACGCACGCCCAGGTGTTGAGTGCAATGCTCTTTGAGAAACTCGGAAAAAGCGCCGGCGTCCAAATGGTAGGCGTAATTTGCCACCGCCTCATACTCGGGGGTGGTAATCAGTTTGGGCGCGAGCCCTTGCTCGCACAGGGCTTCCTGCGGGCATACCGCCTGCGAGAAAGAATCATGCTGCGGTTGGGCTTGCCAATACGGCGCCAGGTTCAATTGATGAAATTGGTGGGGTTGCACCAGTGGGTGGTAGTAAAAGTCGTCGTCTTTGCCGGTCGCCCATCGGGCAAATTTAGCGCCCTGTTTGAATGAGGCGTGACATCGGCGAATGAAATCGGTCTCGCGAATGCCCATTTTCCTGAGCGTCGAGCGCATGGTGGGCCAAGTGCCTTCGCCGACACCGACGATGGGAACGTTGGGTGACTCAATAAGCGTGATGGTGGGCGAGTGCCCCTGCTGGGAGACTCTGGCTGCCAGGGTGCCAGCGGTAATCCACCCCGCCGTGCCGCCACCCACAATAACCACTGAGGTAACTGGTTTGACCACCTGGTGTCCTCCTCGTTGATGGAGAGGCCTGTTGTTATTGGCGTGATAGAGAAAGGCCGCCACACGAGTGGCGGCCTTCCCTGATGGTGCTTAACCGTTAGCGGTCAACGGTCGTTTAGAACTTGGCGCGAATGCCAATGTTGTAGCGGGCACCGTACTGTTCTGCGGATACCAGCTGGTTGCTGAAACGACCATGGCGACGAACGGTTTCCTCGGTGATGTTCAAACCTTCGAGGAAGACCGAGACGCTGTCGGTGATATCGTAACTGGCGTTAAGATCCCACTGACCGTAGGCCTCGGTGAACGTCGGCTCGGTGGCGACCTGCGGCTGCCCTATGCTGAGCAGGAAATCATCCCGCCAGTTGTAGGACAGACGAACCTGGAAGGCGTCTTTTTCATAGAAGCCGATCAGGTTGGCCGAGTCGCTCAGGCCGGTGAGGGCAAACGCCGAGTCAAAGTCGTATACGTCGTAGTTAACATCACCGTCTACCATGGTGGCGTTCGCGATGACGCCGAAGCCGGTATCGTCAAACATATGCTGGACGTTGATCTCCCAGCCACTGACTTCCGCGTCGTCCTGGTTACCCGGTGTGGATGCCTCCCAGGTAATAACCGGATCATCCGAGTCGGAGAGACACTCATCCACGGGCTCACCCTGCGGATGCGGGCAATCCGGGTGTGGATCGATGCTGGGGTCCGTCAAGGGCTGACCGTTGACGTCCCCCAGGATGCGGTCTTCAGTGGTCGAGCCGATAAAGTTCTCGACGTATTTCTTGAAGTAACCGACGGAGGCGTAACTCCCTTCACCGTAGTACCACTCCAGTGACAAGTCCAGATTTTCCGACTCGTACGGCAACAGGTTGGGGTTACCCTGGCTGATGGTGAAAGGGCCACCGGGACGAGCGATGCCAAACTGTGTTGCCGGGAACATGGCGGAAATGTCGGCCCGCGCAATGGTGCGGCTATAGGAGAACCGGCCTACCAGATCCCGGGAGAACTCGGCCTTCACGTCCAGGTTGGGCAGGAAGCGAGTGTATCCCCCTTCCAGAGTTTCTACGGTGGCGTCCTCGGCGTATACCGGCCGCAGCTCTTCGAGGTTGAAGTAGTTCAGAGCGATGATGCCGTTCTGAATGGAAGAGGCGGTTACGTCGGTTTCTTCCATCCGCACGCCAGTATTGATGCTGACGGGAATGTCGTTGAACTCGGTTTCAAAATCAAAGGCGACATAGGCGGCGACCGTCTCTTCGGTCACGCTGTTGAAGGTGCCCGGGTCGGTGAAGTAAGCGCCCTGATCCTGCACCAGATCCAGGAATTGACCAGCGTCATACTGCACCAGTAAGGGGAACAGGTCGTTGGAGCCGTCGATTTCGTCAGCGAAGTCACCGCGCGGGGTGAAGGACAGGTCCAGGGTGGACAGGTCCAGGTCTACCAAGCCAAAAGACTGGCTGCGGCGAGTGTCGACTTCATAGTCGGTCGTGGCCAGGCCGAACCGGATTTCCCGAAGTGCGCCGTTATCGGCGTTTTCCCAGGTACCGTCGAGCTGAGCCTGGGTGATTTCATTGGTAATCTCGTAGCCACGTTCCTGGAACAGGTCGGAGACAATGTTATCCGGGTCGAAGGGGTCGCCGCCCGGCAGATCGGAACCATCGACGAATACGGATGGAACGCCGTCACCTTCCACATCAAGACCAATGTCTACCTGACCGACGTTATCGACGCGCGGGTTTTTCAGGCTGGCGATGGTTTCAGACGGTGCGCCATCAGGTTGCGACTCGGAGGTGGAGTTGTGCACGTCGAAAGCGAGGTTCAACGTGTCGTTGACCTGCCAGTCGACATTCAGGCCCACGGAGTCGTTTTCGGTATTGAAGTAATAATCCCAGGCCCAGAAGTTCAACTCGTCATTCGGGTTGCGGGGATTGATAACAGTACCGTTGCTATCGGCGGTGCCATTAGGGTTGTCGAACCAGAAGCTGGTCCGGTTCATGGCCACTTCTTCCTCGTAACGAGAGGCGACGTAGTCAAGGGTGGCCGTGATGTCGTCATTTGGAGCATATTGCAGAACCAACTGCCCGTTTTGGCGCTCACGGGAGTGATCGGACACGTCCATATCAAAGGTATAGGGCGCCCAGTGCTGGCGTTCGGGGTTCAAGTTGGTGTCGATCGCGTCGGTGTCGGCACTGCCGTGGTTCGGGACCCAGCCCTGAGTGCCGACTCGCTCGGAACGGCTGTCGCGCTCGGCGTGGGAGAAGGACAGCAATGCACCAAACATTCCATCCGCAAAGGTATGGCTGATCATGCCGGAGACTTCCGGAGTGATGTCATCGCCGACTTCGTTACTGGTGTCCATCACGCCCTTGAGGCTGCCAGCGGCGGTGAAGCCGTCATAGTCAAAGGGACGGGCCGTCAGAACGTTGATGGTCGCACCAATACCGCCAGAGGGCTGCGCTGCCTTGCCGGTTTTGTACACTTCTACCCGCGAGACGCTCTCGGCGGCCAGCTCTTTAAAGTTAAAGCTGCGGGTGATACCGCGCTCCAGCAGGGCGTTGGAGTTGGGCATTTGGCGACCATTCATGGTAACCAGGTTAAATGAGGGCCCAAAGCCCCGTACGGTGACCTGGTTTCCTTCGTTGTTGGAGCGGTCGATTGATACCCCCGTGACCCGCTGAAGGGACTCGGCCAGGTTGGTGTCCGGGAATTTACCGATATCTTCGGCAGAAATGGCGTCGACAACGCCGGAGGCGTCGCGCTTGATGTCCATTGCGTTGGTCAAGGACTGGCGAATGCCTGTCACTACGACTTCTTCGAGCATCTGGGTGTCGTTACCCTCTTGGGCAAACGAGCTGACGCTAGTGGCCGCCATAATCGCGGCGGATAGCGCCCCGTACTTGAAAGGGGTTTTAGCCATACCAAGCTCTCCTGATGATGGGTTGTGGTCAAAGGCAATTACTTTGAACGGCCTTCGACTCATTGCTTTTATTGGTTGTGGGGCTTCTTCGTGAGCCCCGTGTCGCTGAGCGGTGGACTACACCACAAATCCCATACTCCTACTCTGTAAGTCTATTGTCAATAGAAAATTGTATACAAAAATTCTGGGCGCATCCTTTATTCATTCCCTCGGCTCAAATTGGGCTGGGAAGGGGGTTCCTCGATGGCCAGGCCCGCTACGGCTTGCCATAACGGACCTCATACAACCGTTTGTTAAATGCCTTCGCGGCCTCGATCATTTCCGGGTAGGGGCGATCGGTGACGCTGACAAAGCCGACGTTGTAGTTCTCTCCGTCGTACGCACGCCCTGTCAGAGGGGAGTCCAGGTATTGAAACCAGTGGGCCCCCACGAAATAGGGGTTCTCGAGCACGCTGTTCATGTAGGCCTTATAGGTGGCCGCTCGGTCGGATTGAGACGTTGTGTGCACCAGGCCGGGGTTGAACAGTCCGCTGTCCGAGGCGCCCATATGGAACTCGCCAATGATGCTGGGCTTATCGACCTCTTCGAGGAACTGCCAGAACTCCGGGTGAAGGCCTTCCTTATAATAGTTATAGCTCATAACGTCGGCATGAGTGGCGGCTGCGGCGCGAATTTCGGGGGTCATCCCCCAGTCCGCAAAGCGTGCCCCCATGTAGAGGTGGTTGGGCAGGTGCTTCTCAACCGCCTTCGCGACAATTGCAAAGTACTCGTTGGCGTAGTGATGAAGCAGTGTCGACAAATCGTCCTGAAGGGCGTCCGGGTAGTGGGAAAGAGTGACGCCGCGGTCGAACGCTTCCCAGTCAGGTACTGCGGCTTCCCATTGCTTGTTGAGCGCGGAGATGGTCGGGTACTTTTCGCGCATCAGCCGGGAGAACTCCGCCTTGGTCGGGCTCTCCTGTGCGTCCCGTTCAAGTGTGTTCAGCACCAGGCCATAGCGCTGGGTGACCGAGCCGCTTGAGCCCCAGCTTTTCTCGTTGTCGATAAAGACCCCGACGCACCATTGGCTGTTCTGGACCTCTGCCGCCACTTGTTTCAGGGTTTGATCGGCCCGTTCGGCAAAGTGGGGGTCAAACGGGTCGGGCAGGGGGCTCCAGTAGTCATTGCCGCTGGAAACGGTCTTGAAATTGCCGATAATCCAGCCGTTGGCAAAGTAGGGGATGCGGTCCATTTGATAAAAGTCGGGGGAGAGCCAGTTCCCGAAGGAGGTGAATCCCCAGCTCAACATCCGGTCCACCGTCGTCTCGCGCCAGGCGCCCATAAAGCCCTCGGGGTGGGTATCACCGTATTTGCGCTCAAGGTTGGCTCGATAAAAGCTGTAGGTTTCCCCTTGTTTCAGCGGACCTGAGTGCACAGAGCGGCGGTACCCAAAGTGTTTGCCCAGCGGCTCATCGTAGCTGGGCAGCCACTGGAACATGTCGGCGCGCAATTCGGACTTCACATGTCGACTGGGGATCGCTTCCTCGCTTACCTGATTGAGGCCCTTGGAGTCTTCCGGAGTGAAGTCATCTTTGGCGCGCGGCTCAATGAATTTATGGTCGACATCATATCCGGTCATGGTCGAGGTGTTGGCCATGCGGACATTGGCAATGCCGTGGGAGAAAAAGAGGTAACCGTCCGGGTCCACCAGGGACCATTTTCCCTCGTGCTTGGCCGTTCTAAAGTAACCGGTCGATTCGAGTTGCGGCCCTTGTTTCCAACCGCCAAAGCGGGATCGTTCGGGCCAAGGGTTTCCCCGCAGGTTTTTTTGTTCGCGCTTGCGTTGCTCGTCCAGCTCTGATTCGTCGGTAATTTTGCCTTCAAAGTCTACTTTGGCGTTTTGCCCAAACCGGTCCACCAACCCGGTCAGGTAGTGGGAGTCCACTTCAGGCTCCGCGAGCAGGCGCATATTATCGATTATCAGCGTACGGTCGCTGAGCAGACCACGCACCGAAAAGCTTACGTTCTGCACCTCGGACAGATCGATGTTCTTGGTGCCCCAGCGCCAGTCAATGGGTGTGTAATCGGTTTTCCAGTATGGCGGGTTGGCGCGCAGGCCAGAGTCGACGTCGAGATCGTGCCCTTTTAGCTCCATGTAATAGGAAGTGTCACTGAGGGCAGGCACCGCAAAACTGCGGTTGTGCGTTTGCCCTTCGCCATCAGTGACGGTGACGTACAAATGGGTCGACTCATTGAGTGGGTTTTGAATGTCCAGCGCCAGTGCGAAGGGACCGTAAGAAGACCAGTCCCACGGCGTGCTTGGGGTGAACTCGAACCCGGCCTCTTTGTACGCTTTGGCTTTCAGGTGGATGCGCGTTGCCCGGCCACTGTCTGGCGAGGCCACGGACTCTATCAAGGCGTTGTTCACGCTCAGAGCGTCAGGCAGGGACCTTTTGTCGAAAGCAAACAGCGTTTCCAGTGTCTTTGGTTTTTGTACGGCTGTCTGTGAGACAGGGTCTTTCTCTAGAGGCTCGCAGGCGCCCAGTAGTGCCAGTGAAAGCCCCAGAGCTATATGAGTTTTTTTCATGAGAGGCTCCGTTATTGAGAGTTGTCCGAATGTAACGCAGTGATCAACTGCCGGATTCGGCGGGTGAGCTCGGTTTTCTCTAGTTCGGTGTGAACCGGGCAAGCCAGGCTTCCCCCGACACCGACACCAATCGCGCCGGTTTGCATCCATTCGTGAGCGTTGGTTTCATCGATGCCGCCAACGGGGAAGAAAGGTGTGTGTAAAAAAGGCCCACGAGCAAGCGCAGCGAGATACTCAGGGCCAAGGGTCCCAGCGGGGAATAGTTTGACGATGTCAGCCCTGGCGGTTTGGGCAGCATGGATTTCAGTGGGGGTCATGGCGCCCATCACGACGGGAATGCGAGCCGAATGTGCGGTGCGCACAACGGACTCGGAGGTGTTGGGCGTGACCAGAAACTCAGCCCCGGCGTCAATGGCTTCCTGGGCGAGTGCCGTGTCGGTAATGGTGCCGGCGCCCACCAGAAGCTGGGGGAAGCGCCGCTTGATGCGGACAATTGCAGAGGTAAAGTGGGGCGTATTGCTGGTGATTTCCACCGCTCCGCCTCCGCCATCGGCAATACATTGCACAATGTCGTCGATCTCGTTGGGATCCTTGACCCGGATGATCACAACGAGCTTCTCGGCAATCAGTCGTTTTACGGTGTGTTCTCTCATGGGGCGCTCCCGCTAGCGGATGATGTGACCGGAGTGGTGGCCGTTGGCGATGTGTTGAATCTCTGCTTCCGAGCACCAGTGCTGGTCGCCAGCGATGGTATGGGCCAGCGCGAAAGCGGCGGCGGCAAACTCAATACAGGCGGGTTCCGGCCAGCGATTGAGGTAGCCGTGAATCACACCGGCGGCGAAGGCATCGCCGGTCCCCAGACGGTCCAGAATCCCGACGCTGATCTGCTGTGACTGATGCTGGCCCGCGTCCGACACCAGAACGCCGGCCACCGTGTTGTGATTGGCATCGTGATGATTCCTGGCGGTGGTGGCAGCGTCGACACCGAAGCGCTCTCGGAGAGAGGTCGCCGCCCCCGTGGCAACGGCCAGGGCGTCACCGGTGTAGTGCTCGTCAAAAACGTCGGCCATAACGCCGGCGTTGCCCAGGGCGAGGTCCGTGTGTTCGAGAATGCGCTCGAAGTAGTCCCGTGCTTTTTCGGGGCGTTCCCACAGCGTGCGCCGGAAGTTCAAATCAAAACTGACGGACAAGCCCATGGCCTTGGCGGTGCGGGCCGCCTCGACGGTGGCCTCCGCGCATTGCGGGGAAATCGCCGGGGTGATGCCCGATAAATGCAACCATTGCTGCCCTTTGAGAACGGTATTCCAGTCAAATTCTTCGGGCGCCATTTGGGCGAGAGCGGAGTAAGCGCGGTCGTAAGTAACACGAGAGGGGCGGATGGAGGTGCCCAGTTCAATGAAGTAGGTTCCCAGGCGTTCGCCGCCCCGTTGAATGTGGCGTGTGTCGATGCCGAAGCGACGCAGGCTTGTAACTGCCGCTTCCCCGACCGGGTTGTTGGGGATTTTGGTGACCATGTGGCAGTGGTGCCCCAACAGTGCCAGGGAGCTGGCAACGTTGCTTTCCGCCCCGGCGAAATCCATATTGAGTGTCTGACTTTGAGGCAGCGTGTCGAGATGGCGGCCGGGTGTCAGCCGCAACATAATTTCGCCAAAGGTCATAAAGCTCATGACGTCGACTCCTCGGACAACTTGGGCTGCAGTCGGATACGTTCCACTTTGCCGACCAAAAACAGGTAGGAGAGTAGACCGACCACTGCGAGACCGGTCACCAGGAACAGGGCCGGTCGGAAGTCACCTTCGCGGGCGAGAAAGCCGATGGCCACGGGCACGGTAACGGCCGAGAGGGCACCGATAAAATTGAAGCACCCCCCCACCAGGCCGACCATGTTTTTTGGCGCCAGCAAGGATACAAACACCCAATTAATGGAGGCGAGGCCGTTCCCAAAGAAAGTGAGTGACAGAAAGAATGTCACCCAGAAGGTGGAGGTCGCATAGTTGGCGCCCATGACAGAGCTGGACAGCAGCAAACCGACAATGATGGGCGCTTTGCGCGCAACCTCGTTGGAAAAGCCCTTGCGAACCATTAAGTCGGAGAAAAAGCCGGAGAGCAAAACGCCGCAAAAGGCCGCGAGGAACGGCACCGAAGCGAGAAAGCCGGTATTCAGCGTGTCATAGCCCCGGTACTCTTTCAGGTACGTCGGGAACCAGGTCAGAAAAAAGATGAGCGTTCCGCCCAGGCAGAATTGACCGATGTACACGCCCCACAGTTTGCGGTTGGAAAATGCCACCTTCAGGTTGTACCAGGAAAGGCCGGCCTGCGGCTCGGCTACCGGCGGTTTTTCTCCCGCCTCGCGTGGTTTTTCGTCGGGGTCCCGGTACACAAAAAACCAGACCGCCGCCCAAACGAAACCAATTAGGGCCGAAACGATAAACAGACCTCGCCAACCAAACAGATCCTGAATGAAGGCGAGCACCGGCATTAGAAAAGCCAACCCGATGAACTGACCCGAGGTGTAAATGGCAATGGCGCTTGCTCGCTGTTCCACTGGAAACCAGCGCGTCACAATTTTATTGTTGGCGGGGTAGGAGGGCGCTTCAAAAAAACCGATGGCCATTCGGCAGCCCACCAAGGCGGCCATTGAGCTGACCAGCCCCTGGATCAGCGTTGCCATCGACCAGGCCACCAGAATAAAGGGGTAGAGAATGCGGGTTTTGACCAGATCCACCACCATGCCGCCGGGAATCTGCATCACCGAGTAGGTCCAGGCAAAGGCGGAAAACAAGATGCCCATCTGTACTGTCGACAGTCCCAGGTCTTCCGACATGGCGCTGGCGGCCACCGAAATATTGGTCCTGTCCATGTAGTTGATGACCACACTGATGAAAATCAGTGCCAGGATCGTGCCTTTTTTACGGGGCTTGTGGGGTTGCTCGGGTGCACTCATAAAATGGATACCGGGTTGTTATTGGGGTTACCAGTTGGTGTAGGAGCCGTCCGGCTTGATCAGTCGTGGTGGCTCCCAAAAGTTGAAGGTTTGCGACTGGATGGCGGCTTCATCGACGTCAATACCCAGGCCGGGGGCATCGCTGACCGTGAAGTGGTTGTCGCTCAGGGTCGGCAGGGTTCCGAACACCCGCTCGTGCTCACTCATGTCTCCGTCGTAGGGGGAAAGCTCAAGCCAGGCAAGGTTGGGAATGGCCGCGCAGTAGTGAACAGATGCGGCCGTGCACAGCGGGCTTAGCGGGTTGTGCGGCATCATGTCGATGTATTGGCTCTCGCACATGGCGGTGATTTTGGCCGCTTCGGTAAACCCGCCGGCATTGCATAAATCAATACGCCCGAACTGCGTCAGGTTCTGATTCACGTAGGGCGCAAAGGCCCACTTACTGGTGAGCTCTTCACCAATGGCCAGGGGAATATCGACCGATTGGCGCAGAGCCTGGTAGGCGGCCGGGCTTTCATCCCGAATGGGCTCCTCCAGAAAGTCCAGCGTGCCGGTGGGCATGCGCTGACAAAAAGACAGGGTTTCCGCCACGGACAATCGGTGGTGGTAGTCAATGCCCAGCACGGTTTCGGGGCCAAGCTGTTCTCGTGCGCGCGTCAACCAGTGCGCCGCGCTGGCCAGTGAACGCCGCGGATCAAACTCGGTGGTCTGGTCCGGTCGGCCGTGCTCACCGGTGGTGGCTCGGATGACGGGCCAGCCCTCGCTTTGCTTTTGCAGAAGGTCGTCTACAAAAGCCTCGCCGAAGGGCAGGGTGGAGGTGATAAACAGAGGAATACGGTCGCGCTGCTTGCCGCCAAGCAACTGATACACTGGTTGGTTCAGGGCTTTACCCAGCAAGTCATGAAGCGCGATATCAATGGCGGAAATGGCGGCGGAGAGCACCCGTCCCCCCTCGAAATATTGGCTTCGGTACATCTCTTGCCAAAGCGCTCCGATATCGGTGGCGGACCGCCCGATCAGAAATTCCCGGAAGTGTTCAATGGCCCCCACGACAGCCCGTTCGCGACCCGAGAGCCCGGACTCTCCCCAGCCGTGAATTCCCTCGTCGGTTTCAACCTTGACCAGACAGACGTTTCGAAATCCCAGCCAAAAGGCGTAGGGCTTGATGGCGGTAATTTTCATAGGCGTGACCTGACCTGCCGGGACCAATAGTCCCCGCCGTTGTGAATGTGTTGAATGAGCGCGGCGCGGGCGGCGGCTTTGTCGCGCCGTCGGAGTGGGCCAATAATGGCGTCGTGCTCCTGGATGGCTGTCTGGATGCGCGAGTCACTGATGGGCATGTTGGCGTGTAGGGCCAGCAGTCTCAGCCGCTGACGTTTCCAAAGGTCGACCACATCCCGGTTGTAGTGGTGGCGGTACATCTCCCAATGGAACAGGGTGTCCAGCTCCTTGAACCGGTCGACGTCTTTGGTGGTGAGCGCCTTCATCTCTTCGAGCAAAGCCTCCAGGCGGGCCAGCGGGGCTTCCGTGTGCTCTTCGATAAACCAGTCCAGTAAATAGGGTTCCAGTAGCTGCAACAGTTCATAGACGTCGCGCATGGTGGTGTACTCAAAGTGCGTGACCCGCGCGCCACTGTTGCGCTGAAAACTCACCAGGCCTTCGCCCTGCAGTTGCTTGAGGGCTTCCCGCACCGGGTTGATGCTGGTGTCGTAGCGTTGCGCCAGAGCGGTGGTCACCAGGCGGTCGCCACTGACGAACACCCCCTGGGCGATGTCCTCCAGCAAACGGGTATAGACGCTTCCGGGCTCACTGAAGAGACGGGAAAACAAAGATTCTTGCGTGTTATCAGTCATAAATTATGTGCAATCATTGTAGACAATAAACATAATAATGTCTGTGTTTTGGGTGAATTGCAAGGGGTGAGCGTAGAGGCAGCAGCGAGCGCGGCTGTTTAGAGCTGTCGGGCGCCGGGGCTCAAAGGGGCGCGAGCTAGGGGGAGAGGCTCTCTGGAGGGGAAGCCCCGCCCGGAAGCGAGCGGGGCCATTGCGGGTGTTATTCACCCGCCGCAAAGAATGGTTTAGAGAAATTCGTCAAAAAAGGACCGGTGGTTGTGTAGGTTGTTAAACCCGAAGATCCAGGTATCTTCTACGGTATCGGAGAAGTCCATGCCGCCGTCACGAATGGTGGGGTTTTTCCAGCCGGGGTGGTGATCAATGCTGTAATCCGCTACCCGCTTGGCTTCCGCCCAGATGTCGCCGACCTCAGCGTCATTCAGCACACGACTCCATTGGCTGGTGTCCTTGCTGTTAAACCCTGGGGATCCGTTATTTACGGAGTTTCCGTCGTCAATTTTGTGGTAGTCCGTCTGGTTTCGCACGTAGGTAAGATCGGCGTCGGTGGTTTGGTCCTGGTTCCAGTTGCTGTGTTGAACCAAGTGGATACGCTGCTGAGTGTTGATGCCGGGCATATTTTGCTGAATGCGGCGTACCAGGTCGGCGCTGAAGTCGGACTGGCCGGCTTCCTGAATCCAGATATCGCCCCCGCCACTCAGTACCGATGAGGCGATACCGTAGACTTCGTTTAGTGCGCCGCTGCGGTTGTTGTGGGCATCGGACCAGCGGTTGTTCCCGAACGCCAGGTTAAACAAGTGCTCCGCCTCAATGTAGGTGCCGCCCTGAGTGCCGTAGGCGCCGGCGACGGCGTGGACATTCACGCTCTGGAAGCGGCTGTCGCGCAACATGGTGGCGAAAGCCGCAACGGTATGAAGGTCATCCGGGTCCGGGCGTAGGTCATAATTGGCCAGCAGGAGGTCTTGACTGGCGTTGAAATGGCCTATCATTTCGCTTCCACCGCCATTGTCACCATCGTTTTGGGCGAGCTCAAACCAGTTGAGGTTGAAGCCGCCGGATTGCACCTGAACCCTCAGCGTATGATTCCCCACAGAAAGCTGGCCCAAGCCAACGGTTAAAGTCTGCCAGCTTTGCCAGCCGCCAGTGGTGCCTACCTGGATGGCCCCGGTGCGTTGGTTGCCATCAATTTCGAGTGTGAACATGCCGCCTCCGGGGTTAGATGCGACCCGGATCTTGGCCTCGTAGACTCCCGCTGACTGCACGGCAATGTCGTATTCCAGCCATTCGTTGGTCGCGATCCAGCCGACGTTGTATTGGCCGCCGTTGTCAGAGGTGGTTTGGATGTCCACGGCGTCCTGGCGGTATTCGCCGCCGAGGTTTTGAGTGGTGGTGTCAGAAAAACGAGCGTAGTCCTCCGCCTGTACATAACCGGGCACGGAGTACCGGTTGTCAGACCCCGGATCGGTGTCGCCGCCATCGTCCAGCTCGTCGCAGCGTTGGCCGCCGCACATGCAAACGCTTGATGAAGACCAGCTGTTGGCACAGTCGGTCGCCTGACTGCCAAACAAGGATTGGCACTCGGAGGTGAGGTCGCACTGGTCCTGTGCCAGAGCGGGGCTGTGAAGGCCAACGAGCAATGCCGCCGTGACCAGGCCTTTGAGCGTAAGCTCAAAGGGTGTTCGCACACTGTGAATCAACTTCATTGTAAGCTCCTTAGCGTGTGGTGCCGCACGCTTACCCCTTGCGTCACCGTTTGCGAAAGTTTGAGGTGAATGGAGTGCTACTGTGAGGTGACCGCACTCGCCGCGATGCACCTCGGGGGCCATGGTAAGGGGAGTGTTGAGGGGAGTCTGCCTAATTGTTCACAGTTAACATTTTTCGGCACTTAAATGGCATTTTAGCCCGTTTTTTGGCATTTTTCGCCGCTTTTAACGGTTTTTTGGCGACAGTCGAGGGGGCGATAATGGCTTGCCCGAACGACTTACCAACGTATGGGCGCTCCCTCCAAATCAAAAAAACCACCGGACTGCTCGGGCTGCAGTTGTTCGATGGTTTGTGCGATCGCTTGCGCCGCCTGCTCCACGGATGTGGGAGCATCGTTGCCACCCATATCGGTCTTGACCCAGCCGGGACTAATCGCTGCAGTAATGATGCCGCGCTCCGCCAGTTTGTGCGCAAGCCTGTGGGTCAGCAGATTCAGCGCCGCCTTGCTCATGGCGTATTCCTCAAACGGGCCGTCAGCCCCGATATTTTCCGCAATGGATGCCAGGCCGGAGCTGAGCTGGATAAGGCGGGCGCCTTGGGCGAGGTTGTCCCGCAGGGCTTGTATCAGCAGCGCTGGCCCGACCGCATTGCTCTGGTAGCTGTCGATAAAGGCGGCTCGTGTCCAGCTTCCCAGAGGCTGGTGGTTGGTGGCGCCGGCGTTGTTGATCATGATGTCGATAGGGCCCGCCGCTTTAAGGCCCTGAGCGCACTGTTCAATGGATCGGTCGTCCTGTAGGTCCAGCGCTACCGGCGTCAGCTGTCCGCTGGCGTTTTCCACCAGTCCTTCCCAGCCCTCGGTGTTGCTGCCTGGGCGGTGGGTCGCCAGTACCTGATGCCCCTGCGCGAGATATTGTTGCGCCAGCCCCAGGCCGAGGCCCCGATTGGCGCCAGTAATCACAATAGTGGCCATTGCTGTCTCTCCTGTCAGTCTGTTGTATCGGCGGCCTGAGCAAATGGCCGTTCTATGGTGTCCAGGCTCACGCCTAGCGTTGCTTTTGCGAGCTTGCTCAAAGCCTGCCGATCACCTTGAAAGTGCAAAGTGGTCTGCTGGTGGTGGGCGCTTTCGCCCCGAGCGAGTTGCAGGGCCGGGGAGGAGGACTCGAGCTCGTAGAATGGGCCGAAGCGTTCGCCGTCATCCATCAGTCCGTCATTAAAAACATTGGTCACATCCCCTTTGTAAGGGGCATGTTGCGCAGAGTGCTTCCCCGGTAGCCAGGTGGAGTTGACGTAACGTCTGGCCGCCGGGTCAAAGGAAAATACGATAAGCGTGAGCCGCTCCAGGGCCGGGTCCCATGCGCCCATCAAGGGGACGGTATGTTCGGGTGGGAGGCCGATTTTATTCATGTACTGGGCATCGGCCCGGTAATACACCGTACCGTCCACTACTTTCGTGTGAGACGCGCGGGTGTCATTGAAATAGGGTGTGACCCCTGTCGGTTGCCCCCGGGTCGGAATGACGACGGTGTTGTGTGGGCTGGTCTCAAAGGCACCCAGGTGCCACAGGGAGATCAGGCCGGTCTCGTCCCTCATGGCGCGCCCGGTATTGGTGATTTCCGTTTGCGCCTTGAAGCCGACGTAGTCCAGTCCCTGGGGAAGCTCGACCTTCAACGCGTTTTCGATATGGTTGGCATCAAGAAGGTGGATACTGCGCTTAACGTCCAGCTCAATCACCTGCCCCTGATAATTCTCCAGCTGTACCTGTTGGCTGAACACCGCTTCGGTATCGGTGCGGTGGAGGAGTTGATAGGGCTGCGTGGAGATGGCGGGTTGAAAGCGCACGTTATCCCCCGTTTGTTCAACCCCCGGCTCAAAAAACAAGGAATAAGGCCCCGTTTCCGGTCCGAAGCTCAGTCGGTCTGCGCCACCGACCGCCGCACTGGACACCCGTTCGGCTTGCGCCAAATAGTCCCGGTTGATCCAGCCGTGGCTGTCCCCTTGGTCCCCGCGGGCCGTGCTCACCATCACCCGACCCTGTAGCTCGGCGAGAACCATCACTTTGCGAGGCCCATCCTCCAATACGATCGGGGACTGGTGGCGAGAGAGAAGCGCTAAATCCTGCGCAAAGGTCGGATGTGCAGGCGCCTGTGAGCAACCCGTCATAAGTGAGATAGGCATAAGCAAAACCACAATGGCTGAGAGTGGGAAAAACAGACGACAGGACATAGCGCACCCTTATTGTAGACAGTCATCAGTGTACAATAAGGGTGCAAGGCTGTTAACCGGCTCGGTGGATACCCAGCCGCTGATTGATCTTGTCTGCCGTGTTGAGCACCGCTGCCGCTATGGAATCCCGGTCGTGGTGGCGACCGAGGGTGGAGGTGAGCGAGGAGGCCGCCACTGCCGCTGTCAGCCCCGAACCCGCCATGCCCACAAAGGCCGCGCAGTCCGTAACGCCCATGGTGATGTCGCTGGGCGCGAAGTGGTAGCGGTCCCGCCGGATGGTCTCCAGTTCGGCGAGGAGCTGCTGTTTTTGTTCGGCGCTGAGGTGAGGTTCCTGCCCGGCGTCGATCAGCAGCTTTTCGAGCTGCTCCTCGCTGTAGTGCGCCAGCAGTACGCGCCCGGAGGTCGTTGAGAAGAGGGGGAACAGGGTGCCCTCGGAGATAGAGAGCGACACTGGCTCGGGGCTTTTTACCTGGCTGACCACCATCAGTTTTCCCTCGTAAGGCACGCTCAGGTGGCAGGACTGCCCCACGGTCTCGGCCAACTCCATCATGGGAAGCTGCGCCGCCTGCGTCAGTTGCTCAATGGGGGAGTGGGTGTGCGAGAGGGTGTACAGCTTGAGTGAAAGCCGATACTTGCCCGAGGACTCGTCCCGCAGGATATAGCCGCGTGCCTCCAGCCCCACCAGAACCCGGTAGATTTCATTGGGGCTGCGTCCCAAGCCGGTAGCGATCTCCGCTTGTGACAGGGGGGCTACGTTGTCGGACAGGTGCTCAAGGATATCCAGCCCCTTGTCCAGGGCCGGAGCAGAGTATTTGGCGGTTCGGTTCATCGTTGCGTAAGGGCTCCGTCGGTTAAGTGTCGGCAGTATCGCAAACTCCCGGTAGGGACTCCACTTGGCTTGCTGGACCTCGTCAATGAATGACAAAAGTGGGTTGCAAGCTGACTGTCTACAATTTACCATAGAATTCATCATTTAGATATGAATGAGCTGAGCGGAGTTGAGATGAGTCAATCGGTTACTGAATTAAAAGGCATCACTTGGGGGCATACCCGAGGTTATGTGCCTATGACGGCGACGGCCCAACGCTTTGAAGAGCTGAATCCGGGGGTGCGCATAACCTGGAGCAAACGCTCTCTGCAGGCGTTTGCCGACCAGCCCATTGATGAGCTGGCGAAGGAATATGACTTGCTGGTTATCGATCATCCCTGGGCCGGATTTGCCGCGCAAACCGGGGTGATTGCGCCTCTGGAAGACTGGGTGGGTGAGGACTTTCTCGCCGATCAGGCGGCCAACACGGTTGGCCATTCCCACGAAAGCTACCGGTATGCCGATCAGCAGTGGGCTCTGGCTATTGACGCCGCCACCCCGGTGGCTTCGGCGCGTATGGACTTGCTGGAACAAGCGGGTGGGGGCATGCCCCAGACCTGGGATGACCTGATGGACCTTGCCAGGAAAGGCAAGGTGGCCGTGCCCTCGATTCCGCAGGATACGCTGATGAACTTCTATATGTTGTGCTGCACTTTGGGGGAAGACCCCTGTGTGAGTGATGGAGAAGTGGTCAGCGAGGCCGTTGGCACCGAAGCCCTGCGGCGGTTGCGCGATCTGTCTGTGAATCTGGATCCTAATTGCTTCGATTGGAATCCCATCAAAGTCTATGAGGCGATGACGCGCACCGACGATTTCGCCTACTGCCCCTTCGCCTACGGTTACGCGAACTACGCCAAGCCCAATTACGCCCGTCGGTGCCTGAAGTTTGCGGATCTAGTGGCGTTGGAGAACGGTAAGCGCTGCCGGACCACGTTGGGGGGCACAGGCTTGGCCATTTCTGCCAGCTCCAGCCATAAAGAGATAGCCGCGGAATACGCCCGGTTTGTCGCTAATGCGGACATGCAGAAAGGCTTCTATATTGAATTTGGTGGTCAGCCGGGTTATCGCCAGGCGTGGTTGGATGAAACCGCCAACCAGGTATCCGATAATTACTTTGTCGATACGCTGCCTGCACTCGACCGCGCGTTTTTGCGGCCCCGCTACCACGGCCATATGAATTTTCAGGACAACGCCGGCGCCCCGATTCGCGAATACCTGATGGACGGGGGCGACGAAAAGGCGCTGCTGACGCACCTGAATAAACTGTACCAAACCTCGAAAGGCTGAACGTATGAAACTGCCGCTTGAGGGCCTGACGGTTCTCGAATTCAGTCAGTATTTGGCGGGGCCCTACGCCGGTTTGAGATTGGCAGACCTCGGCGCGCGGGTGATCAAAGTCGAGCGCCCGGGCGCTGGCGACGCCTGTCGGAAGTTGGTGACCAAAAACCTGTGGGCGGACGGAGATTCCGTCCTGTTTCACACCATCAATCGTAACAAGGAAAGCTTTACGGCCAACCTGAAAGACCCGGACGACCTGGAGCGGGTGCGCCGCCTGGTAGCACAGGCGGATGTGATGACCCATAACTTTCGCCCGGGCATTATGGATCGTCTGGGGCTGGACTATGACAGCGTCTACGAGTTGAACCCGAGCATTGTGTACGGAGAGGTCAGCGGTTATGGCGAGTCAGGCCCCTGGCGCGACCGGCCGGGTCAGGACCTGCTGGCGCAATCGGTATCCGGGTTGACCTGGTTGAGCAACACTGCGGATAAACCGCCCACGCCCTTTGGTATTGCAGTGGCGGACATGCTGTGCGGCACCCACTTGGCGCAGGGCATTCTGGCCGCGCTGGTGCAACGCCGACGAAGTGGACAGGGCAGCAAGGTCAGCGTCAGTTTGCTGGAGTCCATACTGGATCTGCAGTTCGAAGGGTTGACGGTATTTTTGAGTCAGGGGCAACAACTGCCCGAGCGAAGCACAGTGGCCGGAGCGCACGTCTACCTCGGAGCGCCCTACGGCATTTACCCAACCGCCGATGGTCATATCGCGCTCTCCATGGGTTCCCTGGAGACACTGTGCCATGCCCTGGGTTGTACCGGCCTGGAGGCGTTCGATACGCCCCGGGCGCAGTTTGACCACCGCGATCACATCAAGGCCCATCTCTCCGACCATTTGCGCACGCAGACCACACACCACTGGCTCTCGGTGTTGGAGCCGGAGGGCTACTGGTGCTCGGACGTACTCGACCATCAGCGTTTGACCGAAGAAGAGGCTTACCGGGTTTTGGAAATGGAGCAGACGGTCTCCAGGGGAGACGCGGTCAGTCTGCGGACGACTCGTTGCCCCATCCGAATCAACGGGGAAAAGCTGTTCTCATCCCGAGCGGCACCGGTCTTGGGTGATTCGACCGAACGGATTACGAAGGAGTTCTCGCTGTGATCAGACCACTTGAGGGGATACGCGTCCTCGACTTTACCCAGTTTCTGGCCGGCCCGGTCGCCACCCTGCGGCTGAGTGACCTGGGTGCTCGGGTCATAAAAGTGGAGCACTATGAGCAGGGAGATCTCACGCGAAAAATTTACGCACCTCAGCTGAACTTAGATGGTGAGTCGGCGTTTTTTCAGGCCATTAACCGGGATAAGGAAAGCCTCAAGGTCAACCTTAAAAACGCGAAGGACCATGCGCTGATCTCTCGGCTCGTGGAGGCATCGGATGTAGTTGTTCACAATTTTCGCCCCGGTGTCATGAACCGTCTCGGCCTCGACTATGACACCTTGAAGAGCGTCAACCCGACGCTGGTGTACGGCGAGATCTCCGGCTACGGCGCGGAGGGCCCCTGGCGCCAGAAGCCAGGTCAGGACCTTTTGGTTCAGGCATTGTCCGGGTTGACTCAGCTCAGCGGTGCGGAGAGCGACGGCCCGGTGCCCATGGGCCTGGCCATTGCCGATTACCTGGCAGGCTCGCAATTGGTGCAAGGCGTTCTGGCGGCGCTGGTCGGTGGAGAAGGGACGCTTGTTGAGGTCAGTATGCTCGAAGCGATATTGGACTTTCAATTCGAGCCGCTGACGTTGTTTTATCAGGATGGTGAACCGGTCAGTCGCGGCGAGCAAAACCCCGCGCACTCGCTGGTCGCGGCCCCCTATGGACTCTACCAAACGCAAAACGGTTACTTGGCGCTGGCCATGGGCTCTATTACCGCATTGGCGGAACTGTTGGCGTGTGAGCCATTAAAAGCGTACGACGATCCGAGCCGTTGGTTTGAACTGCGGGACCCCATCAAAAAAATATTGGCCGATCACCTGAACACCCAAACCACGGAACACTGGCTGGGCCTATTGGAGCCGGCGGACATTTGGTGCGCACCGGTGTTGAATTGGCGCGACCTAGTTGAGCATGACGGCTTTAAGGCGTTGTCCATGCTGCAAAGCGTGACCAATAGCCGCGGCTTTGAATATCAAACCACCCGTTGCCCCATCCGCTTAAACAATGAACGGCTCACTGCCCATCGCGCCGCGCCACTGTTGGGAGAGCACAGTGACGCCATAAAACATGAGTTTGCCAACGAGGTCCCCCATGGTTCCCACAACTGATACCAGTGGCGCGGCCACAAAAAGTGGCACACCAACAACGGCTGACTCTGTCGTTAGCGTCAGCGTGGCACAGGGCGTTGCGCAAATTACGCTGAACCGTCCTCCCGCGAACGCCTATAACCTCTCGGTACAGCGGGCCCTTTATGACGCGGTGGCGGACGTGGACCAGCGCTCCGATGTTCTGGTGGCCGTGTTGCGTAGCGCCAGTGATCGGTTTTTCTGTGCGGGTGCGGACATCAAGGAGTTTCAGAGTAATTCCATGGCGGACAATCAGGCCATGGTCGAACAAGCGCGGCGCACGCTGGCCGCCATGGAGCGCAGTGGCGTGCTCTTTATCGCACAAATCGGCGGCCACGCCCTTGGGGGTGGCCTGGAACTCGCGATGGCGTGTGATGTTCGGTTTGCCGCGCGAGGTTCGTATCGTTTGGGGCTGACGGAAATTAAGCTGGGGTTGATTCCCGGCAATGGCGGCACTCAGCGTTTGACCCGTCTGGTGGGAATGCCTCGTGCGCTGGAGCTGCTGGCCTCGGGCGATCCGTTTGGGGTGGAAGAGGCGGCCCGGTGGGGGCTGATCAACCGCCTGTATGAATCCGAGGCGCTTGCGTCGGAAACGATGGCGTATGCCGAGCGCGTAGCGGCCGGCCCGGCCTTGGCGCTGGCGGCGAGTAAGCGGGCGGTTCGGGACGGCGGGGAGCTGCCGTTGGCCGAGGGGCTGGCAACGGAGCAGGCACTGGCGGATGGCTTGTATGACACTCGGGACGCCGAGGAAGGCTTTCAGGCCTTCCTGGAAAAGCGGACCCCTCATTTTACCGGTCGCTGAGCCCTCGGGGGTTGGCGACTGACGGAAAAACCGTACTTCAATCTTTGTACTCCAATAACAATCGGCCTGAACGAGGAGCAGAACCATGAATACGTCCCTGCAGCACTACCCGTGTTATATCGATGGCCAATGGGTGGACGCCTCCAATGGTGCCACCTTCACCGTAGAAAACCCGGCGACGGAAGAGGTTTGGGCTACCATCCCCGACTGCACGGTGGAAGACGCTGACCGCGCCCTGAAAAGCGCTCAGAAAGCCCAGCCTGACTGGCAGGCGCTTCCCGCCATTGAACGTGGTCGGCATTTGCTGGCCGTGGTGGAGGGCCTGAAAGCGCGACGGGAAGAGTTTGTTCGTCTGCTGGTGTTGGAACAAGGTAAAACCACACCAGAGGCACAAGGGGAGTTCGACGATACCCTGAATTACTTGACGTACTCGGCGGAAGCCGCCCGGCGCATTGAAGGCAACATCTATCCGTCGGACAACCCCAACGAACAGATCTGGATTCAAAAAGTGCCTTACGGGGTAACGTTGGGGTTGTGTGCCTACAACTTCCCGCTGGCGTTGATTGGGCGGAAAGTCGGCCCTGCGCTGGTAACGGGGAACACCATGGTGCTAAAGCCCCACGAGGCGACGCCGGTAACGGCCTCTCTGTTTTGCCAGGTGGCGCACGAGGCGGGTTTGCCGCCGGGTGTACTGAATCTGGTGAGCGGTACGGGCATTACCCTTAGCTCCCACCTGGTCTCCAGCCCGATGACTCGCTTGGTCTCTTTAACCGGCAGCACGCGTGCGGGGCAGGCGATCTATAAAGCCTCGTCTGAGAACGTTTCCGGCCTGGTGCTCGAGCTGGGGGGCAAGGCGTCGTTTGTGGTGCTTGAAGACGCCGACCTGGAGAAAGCAGCCGATGCCGCGGTGATCTCCCGCTTTGCCAACTGTGGCCAGGTGTGTATCTGTAACGAGCTGGTTCTGGTGCAGGAGTCCATTGCCGACAAGTTCGAAGCCATGGTGCTGGAGCGCGTCAAAAAGATTCGCTACGGCCAGCCGGACTCGGAGGTGGATATGGGGCCAAGCGTCACCGGTGCGAGCATCGAACGGGTGAACGGCCTGGTTCAGGAAAGCATCAAAAAAGGCGCGCAGGTCGCCACCGGTGCAAAGCGTCCTGAGGGCTCCGAATTTGAAAAAGGCCACTGGTATGAACCCACGGTACTGACTCAAGTGACGGCTGATATGCCGGTGGCAACGGACGAGATTTTCGGGCCGGTACTGCCCATTATCCGGGTCAAGGATTACGAGGAAGCGCTGGCCATTACCAATGACCGGGAGGATGGTCTGTCGTCCTACATCTTCACCAAAGACATCAAGAGAATCATGCACGCCGTCCATCATATGCAAGTGGGTACGGTCTTCGTGAATCAGCCGATTTCCGGGTATATCCAGGGTTATCATTCCGGCCACAAGCGCAGCGGCGTTGGCGGCGAGGACGGCGTTTACGGCATTGAAAACTATCTGCAAAAACGTGCCGTCTATTTTAATTACGAATAATACGTTCAGTAAGAGGTTGTATTAATGTCTAGAATCAATTTGGACCTCAGCGGCCACCGCTGGCAAATGGAAAAGATGCGCCCGGGGCAAGGTATCCGGGAGGAGCTGCATCTGTTGCCCGCCGAATACCAGGGGACCACGTTCAGCTGGAATTTCGCCACGGTGCCCGGCGACGTCTACACCGATCTGTACCGCACCGGCGAGCTGGAAGACCCGTACTTTGGCCGCAATATGCACAAAGCCAAATGGGCTCAGGAATACGAGTGGTGGTACAGCCACCGGTTTGCGGTGCCGCAGTCCATGAAAGGGAAAGTGATTCGGCTGATTTTTGAGGGCGTAGATTACAGCTGCGATGTCTGGCTGAACGGTCACCACCTGGGGCGCCATGAGGGGATGTTCTCCGGGTTCGAGTTCGATATCACTGAGTTCGCTAATTTTGACGAGTGGCGTGATGGTTCGAACATGCTGATGATCAAGCTGGACCCGCCGCCCAAGAACTATCGCCTGTGTGGCGGCAAGAAGGTCAACTTCTCCGGGGATTACTTTACCGGCCTGGTGCCCTTTGGTCTCTGGCGCCCGATCCGTATCGAAGCGACTGACACCGTGCGGATCAATAACATTCGTGCTGATGTCAGCCTGCCGCAACCCGGCGAGGCGGCGGTGGATGTTCTTGTGGAGGTGTGGAACCACGGAGACAAGCCGGTGACCGCGGATCTGGAATTCGCGCTGTCCGGGCGTAACTGTGAGGCGACTCCCATCGGTGAAACGAAAAGCGTTCGATTGAAGCCCGGTTTAAACACCCTTGAACAACGTCTGACAGCGACAGATCCAAAACTGTGGTGGCCCTGGGATATGGGAGACCAGAACCTCTACAACCTGGACGTCAGCGTCCAGCAAGAGAACGGTGGTAGTGACCAGCAGCAAGAAGTGATTGGGCTGCGGGAAATTCGCATGGAGATGAATCCGGGTTTCACCCCGGAGGAAACCGAGTACCCCTGGACGTTCGTGGTCAACGGCAAACGGCACTTTCTTCGCTCAGCGTGCTGGGGTGGCCAGCCCTCGCTGCTCTACGGACGCAATAACCTGAAGAAATACGAGGATCGGGTGGCCATGGTCAAGGAGGCCAACATCAACAACTTGCGGATTTTCGGATGGCACCCGCCGGAGATTCCGGACTTCTACCGGTTGTGTGATGAGTTGGGTATTACCGTCTGGACCAACTTTACCCTGGCCACCCAGGCTTACTCGAAAGAAGACGCTTTTGTGAAGGATGTACTGCACGAGTGTCGGGCCATTGTTCGAGAGCGTCGCAATCACCCCTCCCAAATTTTCTGGATGGGCGGTGAAGAGGTATTCTTCTCTGGCGCCCACGAAGAGAGCGGCAACCGCTATCTGATGGACGTGATCGGGGACGAGGTAAAAAGCTGCACCAATGTTCCCTATGGCTTGGCATCGCCGCTCAGTTCGGAGTCGGCGGTCAATATGGGCTTCAAGCCCAAAGAGTCCATTCACGCCAATGAGCACTACTACCAGGGTGGTGCGGAGTTTATGGAAGAGTACTACCCGGCGTTGGACTGTGCGATTGTGCCGGAGCTGACTGCCGCCTCGGCGCCCTCTGTGGACAGTTTGAAGAAGTTTATCCCGGAAGACGAGCTGTGGCCAATGGGAGTGAGCTGGGCCTATCACTGGGCCGATATCGATGTTCTGAAAAACCTCAACTTCGAAGTCTTTGACGATTATCGAACCGGTTCGCTGGAAGAGTTCGTCGAAGCCACACAGGTTGCCCAGGGGACCGTGATTCAGTTCGCGCTGGAAACCTATCGTCGCCGCAAGCCCAAGATGAGCGGTGTGGCCATTTGTCACTTTATGACGCACTGGCCGGACATCAAATGGGGCGTCATCGATTACTATGGTGAGAAAAAGCGGTCGTTTGACTATCTCAAATGCACCTATCAGCCGTTGTTGCCCAGCCTGCAGTTTGACCGCCGGCGCTGGCAGGCCGGTGAAGATTTTAACGCCCAAATCTGGGTGGTGAATGACTACCAGTACGAACATGAAGCGCTGACGCTGGAGTGGACGCTTCGCTACCAGGACCGGGAAACCGGTGTGGCCGGCCACAAGGTCATCGACGTTGCCGAAGATAGCTCTTCCCATTATGCGGACATAAAGTGGTCGCTTCCCAGCAATGCGCAAGGGCAGTTCACAGTATCGTTGTTGCTTAAAAACGCCTCGGGAGAGGTGGTGGCAGACAACGACTACGTGCTGTTGGTGGGAGACCAGAAGGCGGCGAAGGCGCAAAGCCTGGCCTATTTGGCGGAAGCGCAAGAGCGCCTGGACCAGTTCGGACACAACGTCTATCGATACTGGCCGGACCGCTGGCAGGTGGAATAAGCAAATGCCTTGAGGTGTGCACCGGGCTTACCAGGCCCGGTTTTTTTGAATCAAAAAATCGAATGACTACTGACCGGAGAAACTACGCTATGAGATCGCATATTTCCATGTTGGCTCGAAATGGCGCGGGTGTTTTGGTTCGAGCAAACACTGAGAAGGCCCAGCCACTCGAACACAAAGGCTGGAAACTGCTGACCACCAGTGACGCCGGCCTTGGGCTGGTATTTCTGGAAGCCGAACCCGGCGCGGACGAGTTTCCCATTCACTCCTCAGAGGACGCCTGGGTAGGAATGGTGGTTCGGGGAACGGGAACGCTGTTTGCGGGGGATCGTAATGAAGTGATCGTGGATGGTATGGACTATCGCGAAGGGGATTTCATTACCTTTGAGCCCAATACCCCTCACGCTTGGCGCAATAATGGGTCAGATGTGTGTCAAATACTTCTGGCACGGCGGGATGCCTAATGTAACTCGTTTAAGAGCGAATAAAAAAAGGGCACGCAGGGCGTGCCCATAAAAGGAGGAGATGAAGGAGCTAGGGCACCTCTACCAATTTCACGTTATCGATCACAAACTCCCCGTTTGGATTCCAAAGGTTGGGGTTGAAAGTGATCATGACGCTCCGGGATGCCCAGTCATTGACGTCGGTGAAGGCGTCTACATCTATGTAGTGCTCGAACTTGGCCAGCTCTCCTTCTGTTTGGAAGAAGAAGTTTCTGGAGCGGGGTTGAACCTCTGTTGTCAAGTCGGTGCCGACCGGGGAGGTGGTACCGTCTGTGGCGTCAAAGATTGCTAAACTCATGGGACTGTTTCCCGTGCCGCCTGGTGTGAGTACCCTTACGTCCATACTGAGGAGGTACTTCTTACCGTTTTCGATGGTGCCCGCCGGCAGAGTCAGCTGTGCATTATTCCAGTTCGTAATGTAGAGGCTGTAGGCCCCACTGATGACTTCGTCAGGATTTTCGGTAATGCTTGCGTTTTCCGCGTCGCCGACTACCCAATCACCCATGGTGCCGCCTTCGAACCCCACATTGTACTCTCCAGACTGCGCTACGTGGTTGTTGCCAGCGTCAGTGGAGTAGCGCATTGCGACTACGTCATCCAGATTCATATTTGCCATTGTGTACTGAACTTCACGGCTGTTGGATGATTCGGGACCTGCCATCAATGACGCCACATGGAAGGCATGTTTCGTCCAAGCTTCACTGTCCGAAGGGTGAATCCCGAAGCGGCGGGAGAAGTCTTCGGTCTCATTTGCGCCAATGATGTTTACGGAGTAAGCGCCCCAACCGCCAATGCGTTCTACTTGGCGGACCAGGTAACCAGCGTTGGGTTCTACATCGAAACTGTTGCTCAGTTTCGGCTCGCCAGTCGATACGAGCTGGAAACTTCCGTCCCAGGCGTCACCTGCGGTTTCTACGGACAAAACGGAGGTGTCGTCCGCAGACCAGCTAGAGAGATCTCCGCTTTCGAAGCTGCCGTTGGCGATAAGGTTCTCCGGGGCTTCACGAGTGACCTCTATAGAGAAAGTACTGCTGATCTCGAAGCCGCCTTCACCGTCATTTACATCAAAGCTGTATTCGAAGGTCTCGGTCGCCCCGACGGTATCGATATGGGTGGCGAAGTCCACCGGATCAATGACCAGTTGAGTACTGCTGGATTTGTCGAACGCGAGTTCCGGGCCGCCGTTTGTTGGCGTAATGCTATCCCACACGATGGTCAGCGGATCGCCGTTACGGTCGATGATGTATTCTGGGTCGTTAAGCTCCACATACGCCAAAGAGTCATTGGTAGTGAACACGCCAGAGTAGGTGTTATTCACCATGGGGGCTTCCGGCTCATCCACGACCGCGCTGATGGTGATGACGGCAGTGCGTTCAAGAGAGTGATTGTGGTCCTCGACGTTATAGGTGAATCGAAGAGTCAGAGACTCGCCTACGCCGATATCGCCGCCAAAGGCCGGGATGTCGATGGTCAGCTCTGAGCCCGACTGGGAGTAGCTGTCTACGGAGTTTTCCGAAGAGGCGGAGAAACCACTCACGGAGAGTTCTTCGCCATCAGCGTCAGTCGCGCCTTGCAGAAGATCTATGGTCACTGCGCTATCTGTCGCCTTGTAGGAAGCTTTAAGCTGATCGAACTCGGGCGCAGAGTCTTCCCCTTCGATGAGAATGGTGGCGGTGCGTTGAGTGCTGTTCTGGCCATCGGAAATGTCGTAGGTGTACACCATCTCGTAGGTTTCACCGCTGTCGATCATCGGTGCTATTGCAGAGGGGTCAACGCCGATGCGGACTTCCTGAGACGCGTCAAACCCGGTTTCATCCTCTTTGCTGGCGGTTAGGTTTTCAACGCGAAGGATATCCGCGTCGGAGTCTACTGCGTCTTTCAGTAGATCGATCACCCGCGCATTGTCGGATTCGTGGAGATTCACGGTAATGTCGCCGCTATGGGTAGGGGCGGCAGCGCCGATGGGTTTACCGGATTCGTCACCATCATCGCTTCCGCAGCCGGTCAATGAAGCTGCGATAACCGCGGTCAACAGTGCATGTCGTTTTTGAAACATTTTCATAAATTTCACCACTTATTGTATCGAGAAGGGTGTGGGCCTCCCGGACCCACACCGGCTCTGTTTATTGGTTAGAAGTTCACACGGACGCCCAGGCGGTAAGTAATGCCCGTTTTGAACTCAGAGTAGGTGCGCGATTTGGGGGTTTCGCCATCCATCGCGTTACCTTCTTCAAGCGCCACAAAATCGATGGCTCCTGTCTCTTCGTTGTATACGCGATCCACGGCGATTTCACGGCTGGTGAAATACTGGCGGAAGGCGGCATCGGTCAGATTAATGGCCTGGAACGTAAAGCTGACATTGTCATTCAGCTCGTAGCTAGCCGAGAGGTCGAGCGAGTCGCGGCCTTCGTTCCACAGCGTGCCCTGATTCCAGGTCCGCCCTGACAGCCCAGTGTTCCAGTCGCTACCCACCAGG
This sequence comes from Marinimicrobium sp. ARAG 43.8, assembly GCF_050113635.1. Classification (NCBI taxonomy): domain Bacteria; kingdom Pseudomonadati; phylum Pseudomonadota; class Gammaproteobacteria; order Cellvibrionales; family Cellvibrionaceae; genus Marinimicrobium; species Marinimicrobium sp. ARAG 43.8. The sequence continues at coordinate 159,374 of NZ_JBNJLT010000001.1, read as the reverse complement.
GAGTCGCTGGAGCCTCGGTAGCTCAACCGCACCTGGTGACCGTCCTGCTCCCAGAAACCCGTCAAGTTGTAGGTGTGCTCAGGAGTGTCCGCCACTGGCAAGGTCGGGAGCATCTTGCTTGGATCAATGCTGGATTGGTCCGCGTCGTACTCACTGTCCTGATAGGTGTAGTTGGCCGACATACCCAACCCGCTCAGGAAGTAGCCGGGCAGGAAGTGGTAGGTTTGTTGATAGCCCAGTTCCAAGCCTGTAATAGACGCGCCTTTGCCGTTGATGACCTTCTCTAGGCTGTAGATGCCGCAAAGGTCGCGCAAATCATCACTGAAACGGTTTGGATCTGAGGGAAACCAACCATAGTCAGCGGTCGCGCGCAGCGGCATACAACCGGTAAGCCCGTTGTCATTGGTGCCATCGTTGGCAGGCAGCATGACCAGATCGTTCGGGTCAACGGTGCCCTCAAGATCGCGGAGATCGGTCAAGTACACCTGAGCGCTTTCGGTGTCGGTGAAGTTGCTCATGTCTTTGTGGAACACTGCCGCGCTGACCATGGCGGAGTCGTCAAAGTACCACTCCAAAGACAAGTCCAGGTTCTTGGACTCCAGCGGCTCAAGCTGGGTATTGAACTGCTGGAAGCGGCCGACGTTGGGATCGCCCGTACCCCAGTAGCCGCCTTCGTTGATGCTGAAACCGGACTGCAGTTTGTCAATTTCGGGGCGCGTCATCGTTTTGGATACCGCGAAACGACCAATTAAGTCATCGGTAAATGCGTAATTAACGTTGAGGCTGGGCAACACGTTTTCGTATTCATGGCTGCCCGTGGCTGCGAAGGACTTCAGCTCTTTGTTGACGGGGTCGATCCATGTATACGCATTGGTATCTGCGTTATCGGTGGACACCGAGGGATCATAGTCCAGCGGTGGTTCGTCCAGCCCAACTCCCCATGCACCGTTGCGAACGGTCGACACGTCAGCGTAGCGCCACATGGTGTACCAGTTGATGGCGACGTCGGGGTCGGACAGACTCTGGTCCTGTTGGTACGCAGCCCAGGCGGCATAGTCCGGATCGTGGCAGGGACCCTGATCGGGAATGGGGGTCCAGCCCGACGGATCCGGACCGGCGGAAACATCCCAACCTTGGCCGTCCACACGCTGGTATTTTTGTTCGTAGCCTTTGCGGTTCTCGGGGTCACCAAACACCGGAGCGCGGCATTCGGGGAGGCTGGTGTCGCGAAGTTCGCGCAGTTTGACGAGATCAAATTCGCGCTGAAGCGTTTCGCCATCTTGCCAGAAGTCGACACCGCCAAAGCCGTCGGCCTGGATTTCAGTTTCCACATAACGAACACCGATGTCACCGGTCAGGCGGTCATCCATGAAGGAGAAATTGGTCTTCAGGTAGATGGCAGCGGTGTCAATATCAATGGCTCGGGTTTTGGTCTTGTCCGGTGTGCGAACGGTATTCTCATCGTCCAACACGAGATTGATGGTCTTTACGCCATCAAACGGAACCCAGTTTGCGATGCCTGGAACGTCGTAGTCCAGCGAATCCATGAAGTTGACCCACTCGAGGCCGGATTTTCGAGCGTCTACGCCTCTAACGTCCGTCAGGGGGCCGCCGGGAACGACGATTATCTTGTCGTTCTCGTCCCGAATCACTTCGGTTTTGGTGATACTGTTGAATTGGTAATTCTGCTGATCAACGAACTTCTCACGACGGCTGGCTTTTGCCCCGAATTCAACAGTTGTCAACCCGAAGGTGTTGACGTCGTAGTCAAAGTCCAACTGAAAGCTGGTGAGTTCGTCTTCGACTTTAATCGCATTCTCAGAGAGGAAAGACAGGTTCTGAGAGGCAATGTCGGCCGGGTTATAGCCGGTAAAGGCGGTATTGTCCTCGTACGCCGGTGTGTCGGGGAGCGGATCGATTTGCTCTCCAAGGTCTACAAAGCTGTCACCCGTAACGAGCTTACAGCTTCCCGAGGTGCAATCAAAACCTGCAGGCTCAATGTCGCGGCCAGCGTCGTACAACAAACGAGAAGGCACTTGAACAAAGTTCTGCATGACCGCGTAGGCGTTGGGGAGGCTTTCGGACTCGCTGCTGGAGTACCCCAGCTTGCTCTCCACCCGGAACTGGTCCGTAAACTCATGGGAGAAGTCCAGAGTGGCGCTGATATTTTCCCGCTCGTCACCGCCTACTGAGGAAACCACATCGCCTACGGAGAAACGGTCCATCTTCTTGATGAACGTGTTTGTGTTGGTATTGATCGTGTACCAATCTTCCTGAGGGTCAGTAAAGGATGCCGCCGGGCGGATGTCGTTGGGAAGAATGTCCCGACCTTCCACGAAGTTCTCGACACGGTTGTCCCGAACGGAAAACGCATCTTTTTGTTGGGTTTCTTCCTGCTTGGTGTAGGTACCGTTGAGCATTAGCTCGGTGCGGCTTGTCGGAGCCCACTGGATGCCCAGGTTGGCCCCTTGACGGTCATTGGTGTTTTTGGACTGTTCGTAGAAGGTGGCGGTTGGCTGAATCGCCTTTACCCCAGAGATGATGTCGCCATTTTGATCGCGAGCGACCTCTATGAGGCCTGAGGCTTCGAAGTCTTCTACTCGGTACTGGTCTCGACGATAGGTATTGGTTTCGTCGTAGACGGTCAATGCAACGCCGAGTGTGTCATCCAGAAAGGTTTCCGATACGGAGCCCTGAACTTTATAGTCACTTTCTTCGCTAAAGTCGTTATAGCGACCCTGAACGGTCAGGGAACGAACGTCATCGGCTCGGTCCAGCGGGCGGGTGGTCACCAGGTTAATGGAAGCGCCCAGAGAGCCTTCGTCGTGGTCCGCACTGGGGGTTTTGACCACTTCCAGCTTGGACAAGATGTCGGTCGAGAAGGAGCTGAGGTCCACGGCTTGACTAAAGGAGGTGGACGTCAGTTGCTGCCCGTTGATGGAGATGTTGTTCTGGTTGGCACCGGCGCCGCGAACGGTGACCTGAGCCCCTTCGCCGTTGCGCTGGACCACGGATACCCCGGTGACCCGACCCAGAGCATCAGCAATGTTCTGGTCGGTGTTTTTACCCATGTCTTCGGCGTTGATGGTATCCATGATGTTTTGGGCGGTGCGCTTGTCATCAATGGACTGCTGCAGTGCCCCGCGGATACCCGTTACCACGATTTCTTCAAGCGACCCAACCTCGTTCTCATCGTTCTGAGAATCAGCGTTCTCGGCTTGTTGCGCGTAGGCGGAAAACCCGTAGGTGGCGAAGATGGCCGCAGAGAGGGCGGTCAATTTAAAGTGCTTGGTAATGGATGGCATCTTGAACCTCGCTGGTAGTTGCTCATTATTTTTATGGGAGCCCCCGAAGGTGGAGCTCTCAAAAGGATAGGCAGTCTGCTCGACGGGCAGGTTTGTTAATTATCCTTACCCTGATTGTGAACCAATACAAATTATTGTCAATAGGAGATTGGTGACAATATACAAAAATGGTAGAGAGAATCGTGCGCCATTTACGTCGGCTTAGATGAAAAAGGAATATGTCGGCTGAGGGGAAGAGAAAAGGGGAGGAAAGCGCCCCCACAGCGCTGGCCGTGGGGGCGAAAGGGAGGTTAGCGTTGCGGTTGGGTAGAGAAGTCCCACACCGTCAGGTTTGATACCGTCAGCTCACCGTTATGGCGGAAGTCCGCCAGAATCTGGTTACTGGTCTGGAGAACACTGACTGGTACCGGTATTTCCAGCGTGGCGAAATACCGCTCAGCGCTGTTTTCCTTGGGGCCGCGCCAATCGATGGGTGTCTCCACGGCTGTACCGTTGATAATGAGCGAGTCCAGAGTCAGGTTCCCCCCCTCTACATCGTCTTCCCCCGGGTAAAGAGCCACGGTGAGACGAAGCATGGCCTCCGCAGCGCCGGAAGGCACTTGAACACCGTTGACGTTAAGCTCCAAAGCTCCGCCAGATACGGAGACGCGGTGCGGCTCGCTGCCACCACTGACGCTATCGCCGAAGTACTTGTGCTCCTGTACCTGCTCGTTAACCGCAATCGTGGTATTGGTGCTGTAACGCAGCACGATGGTGCCGTTGCCTTCAAGTGTTACGCTGGAAGGTGATTGCGCCATGTGCCGGCGGTCCAGCAGTACGCTGTCGTCGCCCGGATAATACAATTGGCGGAGTTCAACATTGCTGAGGCTGTTGCCCCCAAGGCCGGAAACGTTCAGGTTGATCGTAGTGGCGGCGGTCTCAAGGTTGTTGAGAATCACAAACAGGTCGGAACCGTCGACGTATGAGTCTACCTGTACGTCCGGGTCGGTGGAGGCGGTGTCGACGCGAGTGCCCTGAACATCTTTCCACAGCTCATAGAAACGAATGTAGGGCGACCATTCCCAGTTGCCGCTGTTGAGTTGGTCTTCAATCAGCATAGCGTAGTGGTAGCGGGTAGTGCAGGGTGTTGCATCGTCGTAGCCGCAGCCACCTGGGAGGTAGCCCCACAGGGGTTTGGCGGGGGTAAAGGGCATGGACTTGATGACGTAATCCGGCCGCTCCAGGAACTGCATCAGCATGGCGTTAAAGGACTTCAGGCTTTCCGCATCGAATCGCTCTTCGTGAGCGCGCTGGTCCCAGCCGCCCTGCACGGCGCCATACTCGGATAGCACAATGGGCTTACGGTTGTTGATGCCGTTCTCGTGCACGTCATACCATTCCATCATATCCAGCATAGCCTGGACATGGCCGCCGCGACGCAGGGTTTCCGATCCTGTCATATTGACAGAGGGCCAGTCGTAGATGTGCACTGCATAGAAGTCCATATTGTCGCCAGCGGCGTCCATAAACCCTTTCCACATCACATCCCACTGGTACCAGTCTTGGGCCCGCGTGTCGTCTACCGGTGTTGCCATCGCATTCTTATAGAAGGCTTCGGCTTCCGCCTCCTGTTGTGGGTCTTCGTGGGTGATCCACTGATCGTAGGCGTCGTCGGCATAGCGTGAAATACCGTCCCGGCGATAGAAGTCATGCTGGCCCCAAGTCATACCCCCAATCATGGGTGCTTCGCTGCCAAGGCGGCTGCGGATCTGGTTCGCTACAAGGTTGTGGTACTCCCAGATTGCCTCCTGGTTGGTCACCATAAACGCGCCGGTTTTCATTTTCATATCCGGCTCGTTAATGACTTCCCAGAAGGTGGGCATGGGCTCACCTACATGACCATTGCCGCTGTGAGCGAAGTATTGCTCCAGGTATTGGCCCATCCACTCCGCTGAGGTTTGGATGTTTTTGGGTTGCCAGCCGGTCGTGGTGAAACCGGTTGAGTACCAGGACAGAGTGGGGTAGGTGGGGTGGGGATTGGTCCCGGCAATCATTTCGGTTTTGCTCTCCGGGAATCGGTCGTATAGGGGCGTATTCTCGTAGAGTTGCCGCAGCTCTTCGCCACGGGTCACCATCCACTCCAGGTCAGCGTGGTTGGGCCGCTGCTCGTCTTCCGGTGTTTCACCGAACTTCCAGGTCGCAGAGCCGTTGTCTCGGCCGAAGTACACATCCAGGGTGTTCAGAACGTAATTGAGCTTGTCCGTGTGCCCGTTCCAGTCTTGCTCGAACACTGTGGAGTGCATGGTCATATGGCGGTCACGGCCAAAATCGGAAACACCGTTGACGATGTGTTCGATATTGGCGTTGACATTGACCGTCACCGTTTCCGCGTTGCTCACCTGGGAGGAGGAGCAGCCATTGCGGTTGGCAAACTCGCTGGCTGGAGTGCCAGAGCAGGAGTCTTCGGCATTCACCACGCCGTCTCCGTCGCTGTCACGGCCTGAAGTGCTACAACCGTCCGGGCCAACGTTGACGCCGAACGTGGTGGTGGGGCAGTTGTCGCTCTCATTCATGACGCCGTCAAAGTCGTCGTCGTCGCCGCCGGAGCTTTCGCAGCCCTGTTCATCCACAAAGGCGTTTTGGGTGGTGGAGGGGCACTGGTCGATCAGGTCGCTGATGCCGTCCTCGTCCCCGTCGCGTTGGGAGGGTGAGCAACCTTCGCCGTTCGCGACCTCCGAGTCAGGGGTGTCGGGGCAAACATCATTGATGTCCGAAATGCCGTCCCCATCGCCGTCCAGGTCATTGTCCACGACGCCGATTCGACGGAACTCAATGGCATTGATGTTGAACTGGAAGGCCTCAGAACCCGCGCCTGTGATTCGAATGCGGGACTCGCCGGGGAAGATGTTAAAGCGAGTGCTGGAGGTTTGGTCGTAGAAAGTGTCCCAGTCGCCCTGACTGGTAATAGACGTGGTGTTTCTCAATACCAGGTCACCATTGTGATCAGTGACCATCAAACCAGCGGCGGTTCCTCCGCTGTTGCCTGTGGCAACGCGGTACACGGCCTCGTACAAGCCTCCGTCGCTGTGATCAATCACGAATTCAATGTGGTCACCCGCATTGAAATAGTTCACTGCAGTTCCGCCGTCCACCTGATAGGTTTCCAGCTCGCCTGCCGATGCCTGATAGTGCTCCGCCTCCAAAGTGAATGTACCGGAAACCGGGATCGCGTCACCGGAGGGGGGTGCGCTCGACGTGCTGGACGAGGCACTTGAGGACACGCTGGAGGTACTGCTTGAGGAAGCGCTCGATGAGGTGCTGGAAGAGGGAATGGACGAGCTGGACGAGGCGCTCGAGCTGCTGCTGGAGGCGGTGCCTGCAAAACTCAGCTCAAAGGCGTCCAGATTCCACTGCCAATCATTGCTGCCCGCGCCCTGAAGGCGAATGTCGACTACCCCTTGTGGTAGATAAACGCTGGTTGTGGCGTCCAGGGCGTTGAATGTGTCCCAGCTGTCGGCGGGAACGGATGTGGTGTGCTTGGAGATCCAGCTACCGCCCTCATTCACCAGTAATTCAATGGCCGCGCCGGAACTGACGGCCGTACCGATGTAGTAGGTCAGGTCGTAAAGGCCGGACTCCGGCACTGACACCTGGTAGTCAGCGTAGTCGCCACGGTTGACGTAATTCAGGGCCGTTGCGCCATTTACCGTATATACGCTGATGGGGTCGGGCTGGCCATCGGAATAGGTTCCGCCAATGGCATGATAGTTTTCGGCCTCTTGCCGTAACCCTTGGGTGGGCCGGGGCTCAACGTTGCTTTCCATTAACGTCAGCCGGAATTTATCCATGTTCCACTGCCAGTCATTGCTGCCTGAGCCGTGCAACCGAATGCGGACCGTACCGGCTGGCAGTTGGACGGTATGGGGCGCAAGGACGGACTCGAAATAGTCCCAGTGGCCGGTGGGCACGGTGGTCTGTCCCTGGCTGTTCCAGTTGGAGCCGTCGTTGACCAGAAACTCGAGTTCCGAGCCCGAGCTTACTGAGGTGCCCACCAAGTACTCCACGCCGTAGGTGCCGGCGTCGGCAAGCGCCAATTCGTATTCGACGTAGTCTCCACGATTGACGTAGTTAATGGCATCGGCGCCATTGACGGTATAGACGCTGACCGGTTGTGGCTGTCCATCGGCGTAACTTCCACCAGACCCGTCAAAGGCCTCGGCTTCAACTTCTAACGTTTGCGCGACCGCGTGATACCCCGCCAATGTGCCGCCCGAGAGGGTGGCAATCATCAATGGGAGCGTCGCTAGCTGCTTCTTATTCATATAAAAACCTCTAAGCATGATTAGTTATAAAGTTATTGATAACTAGCTGCCCTCGGCTTCCTGGGCCGCTAGCCGGAATTCCTTTTCGTTACCGCTCGAGGTGGCAACGCACTCGCGTGATCCCTGTGAAGGTAGGGGCGGAGTGCGGACACATCGACCCATGCCAGCGACTGTCGGTGTATTGTTTGGGCATGGATCAAGGTGGCTGAGCCCTTGGCGTTGTATTTGTGGTTGCGGGCTTTATTGGTTACATTATAATGTCGACAATATATTAGTTCGAGTCATCCCAAAAGGTGGGTTGGTGGGGTTAGATGCCATTCAACCGGTTTTGAGACGAGAGTCACACTGGCGTGATGATTTGAACGCCTGTTCGATAGGTTGGTGGGAGCGTTGGGTTTTTGGTGAAGCAGGGGTCGGGCGTTCTATATATTGATAACAATATACGATAAATAGGTGAAATATGGCTGTTATGGGTCTGGGTTCGTGTCTGTCCCAATTCACTTGCTTGATAGGGGGACTACTGTGTTTGCTCCTATCCACGACCGTCGAGGCTGAGGCAACTCAGCCGAATATTCTGGTGATTCTGGCAGATGATCTGGGCTATGGAGACCTCGGACACACCGGCTCCAAAGAAATCAGGACGCCCAATATCGATGATTTGGCCGCCGGAGGGGTAGTCATGGAGAACGGCTATGTGACCCACCCTTACTGTGGTCCCTCTCGGGCGGGTTTGCTGACGGGGCGTTACCAGGCGCGTTTTGGGATGGAGAATAACGTCGCTTACTCGCCATTCGACCCACATGCCGGGCTTCCGGAGCATGAGCGAACCTTTGCCTCACGTCTGCAGGAAGTCGGTTATAGAACCGGTATTATCGGCAAGTGGCATTTGGGCGCCGCCCCGAATCACCACCCCAATAATCGGGGGTTTGATTACTTTTACGGTTTTCTATCAGGAGGTCATAACTATTTTCCAGAGGGCGTTAGCGTGACTCGTCCTCTGCTGACAGAAGGTGGTAAGCCGGATTATATGGTGAACGAGGGTGGGTACTTGCCGCTGTTGCGCAACAATGAGGGGGCGACCTTTGATGAGTACCTGACCACCGCGCTTAGTCGCGACGCCGCCCGGTTCGTGCGCGAGAGTGACTCGCCCTTTATGCTGTACCTCTCCTACAATGCCCCCCACGCACCACTGGAAGCGCCTCAGGAGGTTATCGATCAGTACCAACACATTGAGGATCCGGAGCGGCGTCTCTATGCAGCGATGATCGACGTCATGGACCAGGGTATAGGCAAGGTGGTGGATGCGTTAAGGCGCTCTGGTAAGTACGACAACACCTTGATTATCTTCCTTTCGGACAACGGCGGGGTCTATCCCGAGTCTTGGATGCCCCATGCCGACTGGGCTGACAACTCGCCTTTCAGACGCGGCAAGGTGAGCCTGCTGGAAGGCGGAGTACATGTACCTTTTTTGGCGCATTGGCCCGGAACTTTACCCAAAGGTAAACGCTTTGATGGGTTGGTATCAGCGTTGGATATCGCAGCGACTTCCGTGGCGTTGGCCGGCGCGGAGGCGCCCGAGGACAAACTCGACGGCGTAAACCTCATACCATTTTTGACTGGTGAGCGAAGGGGAACGCCGCATGAGGCCCTGTTTTGGCGACTCGAAGAAGCAGACTACCTATGGGCCGTTCGTACGCCGGAATACAAGTATATGCAACAATCCTTGCCGGGGGTTGGAAAAAGCTTTTTCGATATGACGAATGATCCCTACGAAAGCGAAAACCTGCTAGGGAAGCACCCAGAAAAACAGAAGGAACTGGCCGAGCTATGGAATGAGTGGAATGCGAAGAACCAGTCCAACATTCTGCTGCAGGCCTATCCTTAAATGGAACGCCGTAAAGCATTTTACGACGCGCTTTACGAGGAGCGCGTTCAAGCCGCCAAGGAGCGGGAGCCCTATACGGTTCAGTAGCCTATGGTAACCACCTCCCGCCGCCCTAAAGGGGCGGCGGCGACCTATGTAATAACATCTCCCCGTCAGAATCGACGCTCTCTCTTCTTAGCTCTTAGCGAATTTTTCTTAAAAAAGATAAACTGACTAACATCGAAAGAGAAGGTTTCGTTCGGACAGTGCAACCGTTATACAAAAATACGTAAAAATAATGTGTCAAAAACCTCCTGGAAAACACTCTATTTTATAGTGAGGCGATAAGAGGCCTCGCGAATGAGTTTAAAAGATAACAATACTCAGGAGATAACAGTGCGACTAAAGAGAAGATCGATTGCCACCGCAATCATGATGGCAGCGGGATCCAAGACAATCTTATTGACTGGGTTGCTGGCTATGCCCGCAGTTGGCCAAGAAATTTCACAGAATGAAAACCCGGTGATAGAAGAGATTGTTACAACGGGAATCCGGCAGAGCCTTGGCAGAGCGAAGGATATCAAGCGAGAGTCGGCGCAAGTTGTTGATGCGATTGTTGCTGAGGATATCGGTAAGTTGCCGGACTCGAATATTGCAGAATCACTCCAGCGGGTGTCCGGTGTGCAGGTTGATCGAGGGATCGGGGAGGGAACGTCTATCTCTATCCGGGGGCTGCGAAATAATGTGGTGTTGGTTAATGGTCGAGAGGTTTACGACGCGGCAGGTCGCGGCGGTCAGGGGCCGGACACTTTGACGACGTCGTCATACGGCTTGTTGTCCCTCGTACCCTCAGATCTTGTTTCCCGGCTGACGGTAACAAAGCTTTCGGCCGCCGATGATATCGAGGGGGCTGTCGGCGGTACAGTTAACATTGTCACTGCAAAACCGTTAGACAAGGCCGGTTTGGTCGCCTCGGGCACCGTTTCCGCTCAGTATGGGGATCTAGCAGGAAAGACAACAGGAAAGGGGTCTTTCTTGGTGTCGAACACGTTTCTGGGCGACACGCTCGGCTTCCAGCTGAGTGGCTCTTATGGGGAAAGCGCCATACGCGAAGATGGGTTCAATACGTTCTCTGGTTACACACGGTTGTCAAATGGCCTAAGTTTTGAGGATAAAGACGCATATAATGCCGTCACCGGGCCCGGTGGCGAGCTGGTCAACCCGGACCCGAACGGAGACGGCGTGCTTGGCATCTACCATCAGGATCCGAGGTTCTGGCAGATTGATGATGCACGCGATCGGGCTGGCTACAGCTTTACCGCCCAATGGCAGCCGACTGACAATACTGAGTTTACCTATGACCTGCTGGAGTCGAGTATTGAGTCTGAACGGGATCGCCACTGGTTGGGTGTATTCTCTGGGTTTGGTGCGCATACGGACGCGGTACTTTCGGAGAATGAGGTAATGTATAAGGGAGTGGTGCACCGCCCGGTTCAAACCAACGTGGAGTACGCTCGCTTCTCAAATGATGTAGTTACCCACGCCCTGAACTTCGATTGGGCGGTCACCGACTCCATTGAGATGACCTCCGAGTTGTCTTTCAATAACTCGGACAGCCGGTCACATCAGAATTTTTTCAGGCTGCAGGCGAACAACGCCACCCCAACGCCCTACGACTATCGGCCCAAGTATCCTTCCTACAGTTTTGGCAATACGGTGGTTAACGGCCCGGAAGAACTGCATTTATCGATCCTTTTTGATAGCGTTCTGAAGTACCAAACTGACCACTCGGCCTTTCGCTTTGACTTCGACCATGATTTGACGGACGCGCTTAGCCTGGAGTATGGGGCTCGCTGGTCGTCACTTGAGACTAAATTTAGCAATAATTCGGTGGATCTTCGTCCGGCTACGCCTGCGGACCAGCTGGAAGCGTTTACCACAGTTTGGTCAAGTCCTGATTTTCTCTCAGGCGAGGCACCTGATATGCCGCGGTCTTACCTCTCTGCCTCGGAAGTGATGAAGGCCGGTGGATGCACCGTTATGGAGCAATTTTATCGTAGCCATCCCGATCCCGCGCAGACAGAAGCATATTCCGAAGGCAACAATCCGGGGTTGGGCTGCGATACCCGCTCCCCCAGTTACAACACCGTGGAGGAGGATTTCGTCGCGCTTTATGGGAAGATTAATTTCTATACAGAGTTGGGCGCTGTCCCCGTATCCGGGAACCTGGGTGCTAGAAACCTTTCCAGAGAGCTTGCCTCGACGGGTACTCTGAGGGTGGAAGGTGAGCAGCCGTCTCCGATAGTGACAACAGTCAGCAATGACGACCTGCTTCCCTCGGCAGTGGTGAAGGCAAACCTTTCTGAGGATGTCGTTGTGCGAGCGGGCGCTGCCCGTGTTCTGTCGTACCCGAACACCGGCGATCTGAAAAACGATTTACAGATCTTCGGTAGTGGTAACGGAACTGGCGGATCCCCAGAACTAAAACCCTTTGAGGCTGATCAGCTGGACGTTTCCATCGAATACTACTTCGGGGACGAGGGAATCGCATCTTTGGGTTACTTTGCGAAGGACATCAAGTCCTTTGTGGTACAGCAAACGACGTCGGAAACAATCCCTAATTTTGTCAATCCTTTGGACGGATCCAACCAGGGTCTTATCTCTAGAGGTATCAACGGTGATGGTGGGTCCATTGACGGCCTGGAGCTTTTGTACCAGCAATCGTATCCTCGCCTTCCCTCGCCGTTTGACGGGTTGGGTGTCATGGCAACTTACTCGTATATTGAGAGTACAACACCCTTTGAAGATCCCTCTGGAAATAAGTTGCCCCAGCCGGGCTTGTCCGAGAACAACATAAACTTTGTAGCCTTTTGGGAGAAGGGGCCGACGGGTGTCCGTCTCGCCTATAACTGGCGTGATGAGTTTTTGGACAGGTTGGGATTTAGTGGGTCCGGTATCTATCAGGACTCATATGAGGATTTGTCACTCACAGCTAGCTGGAACGTGAATGACCAGCTTAGTTTGAATCTTGAGGCAACGAACCTTCTCGATACCAGTCAGCGTCTGTATAACACAGTTCCTGAAGCAACGAGAAGTATCGTTCAATATGGGCCATCCTATGGGGTGTCGTTGCGCTTTTCGCTGTGACATAGAGTCCGATAAAGTGCAGTTCGTGTATAGGTCTTTCCATGTCTTTACTGGATGGGAAGGCCGAGTTTAAATTACTAAATGTCTTACGGGTAACGGTATGCGTATTAATTTTTTGAATGGTATCGGACAGTTCATGATCGTTGTTGCCGCTATGGCAACGTGTTCTCACGCGAGTGCGGACGGTGATATTGACTTAAGTCAATGGACCATGAAGTGGAATGACGAATTTGATTATTCAAATGATGATCTGGATAAAAATTGGATATCCCAGAACGGTCCAACCGAGAATGAGTGGGTACTTAGTAGTCGCTGGCGGGATAATGCTGTGGTAAAAGATGGAGTTCTTTACTTGCTTAGCAAAAAGGAGAGTCGAGGAGGTCAGGATTGGACGACAGGAAACGTCTGGACTAAAGAGACCTTTGGGTATGGCTATTACGAAGCTCGAATGAAGTATGCCGGTGCTTATGGCACCAATAATTCATTCTGGCTGTGGCCTAAACAAGGGGTTGGAGAAGGCGATAAAGCCTGCGAAATCGATATTAATGAGGGGCATTTTCCAAACATCATCAATACCAATGTCCATAACTGGACAGACACCTATACCTTGCCCAGTGGAAGAGTGACACATGATGACGATCAGCTGCATCACACTTTACATGGTTCGCCGGATCATAAGGTTGACCTGAAACGTCCTGTCTATACCCGAAAAGTCAGGCTGACATCCAATAATCCGGCTTCCATCCACGTGTCTGAGTTTCGCGTTGTAGCAGCGGAGCCCGGCGAAGGGTACAGCAAAGGTGACAACCTGGCCGTCCTGGAAGGTACTGATATTGAAACCAATGGGGTTTTCGAAGAGCTCCCGTCAAAATCGGTTTACGCCATAGATGGAAGGGAGAACACGCGTTGGGTGTCCAAGAAACACGGTCCAAAATGGCTGGAGTTGAGTTGGGACAAAGAAGTACCGGTAAGTCAGATTGAATTTAGGAATGGCTGGCTGCAAGAGTATGGGGCCTCCAAGGGAGAGTACCGGAACCTGATCAGCGATTACAACATTGAGTACCACGATGGAAGCCAATGGGTCAGTGTCGCCAAGTATCATGCCAAGGAGGTTGCAGACTACTCCGAACAGTGGCATCGCTATGGTTTGGAGTGGGACGAGGATTACTTCCGTTTCTATTTCGATGGCGAGCTCTTTTACGAGATGCGAAATAATGTTTGCTTCAGCGATACGACCATTCTGTTAAGTTTGGCCATTTTAAAGGCTGATATTGCGGGGCCTGTGACCGAAGCGATTGACGGAACAAGTATGAAAGTGGACTGGGTTCGATACTACACAAAGCGCCAGTAACCATCACGATCTAGGTAATCCGAAAACAGATGTGTTACCAGCCCGTCGTTTTTCGGTCTGGTAACCCATCAACTAAAAGTAAAATTTAGTATGAATTTTGTAGATGTTGGCGTTATTGGCGTTTTTACTCTTTTGGTCCTGATTTGCGGGATGAGCTTTTCCAGGGCTGGAAAGAACATGACAAGCTTTTATGCCGCCGGTGGGGCGCTCCCATGGTGGATGAGTGGTCTATCGCTTTTTATGAGTTTTTTCTCATCTGGAACTTTTGTTACATGGGGTTCAATTGCCTATAGTCAAGGACTTGTCGCCATTACCATCCAGTGGACCATGGCGGTTGCCGGGTTGCTCGTGGGGCTTTACATCGCCCCTCGTTGGAATCGCACCAAAGTGCTAACGGCATCGCAGTATGTTAGAGATCGATTGGGTGCACCGGTTCAGAAAACGTATACTTACATTCTGTTGCTGATTGGCAGCTTTTCAACGGGCGCATTTCTCTACCCGGTTGCCAAGATTGTGGAAGTGAGTACCGGCATTCCCTTGTCCCTAAGTATCTTTATTCTCGGTAGTGTAATTTTGGTATACACCGCTGTAGGAGGGCTGTGGGCTGTTGTTGTTACGGATATTTTGCAGTTTGCGGTTCTTACAGCTGCGGTCATTGTTGTGGTTCCTCTTTCGTTGAAGGCGGTAGGTGGATTCAATGAATTTATCGAGCGATCACCGGAGGGTTTCTTCAATCTGGTAAGTGGCGATTATAGCTGGACGTTTATTTTTGTGTTTGGTCTCTACAATCTTTTCTTTGTTGCGGGTAATTGGCCCTATGTACAGCGCTATACATCAGTTTCATCTCCGCGTGACGCCAAGAAAGTAGGCCTGCTCTTTGGTGCACTGTATTTTGTAAGCCCAGTTATCTGGATGCTTCCCCCGATGATCTATCGGGTTATCAATCCCGATTTGAACGGTTTGGATAATGAGGGTGCCTACCTTCTTATCTGCAAGGAAGTACTGCCGGTCGGTATGTTGGGTTTGATGCTGGGGGCTATGATTTTTGCAACATCAAGTTCCGTGAATACAGCCATCAACCTGTTTTCGGGGGTCATTGCGAATGATGTTTACAAGAACTTAAGACCGAAATCATCTGAAAAAAACTTGGTTCGTGTTGGAAGACTGGCAACTGTTGTGCTGGGAATGATCACTATCGGGGTCGCGCTATTGATTCCCCATATGGGGGGGATCGTCTCTTTTGTATTTACTTTAGCGGCGATGACAGGTGGCGCACTTTTTCTCCCCCCGGTTTGGGCGTTGTTTTCAAAGTACCAGAGAGGCGAGCTGTTGTTGGGTGTCTCCTTGGTGACACTCACGGTCAACGGGTTTCTGAAATTCGCGGCTCCTGCGCTTTGGGGGTTAAGCCTTGACCGTGAAGCAGAGACCGTCGTTGGTATTGGCCTGCCCGTCATTTTGTTGGGCTTGACAGAGATCTATGCTCGAATCAAACACAAAGATGCCCATCAGTACAAAGCTTACAGGGAGATCGAAAAGTCCAGACAAGAGGCCGATAGCTCTATAAGTCAAGAGACCCACTCAGAGGATAACCGGTGGGGGAACAAGGTGGTGTCTCTGGGGGTTGCCGCTACCGGCTGCATCATGCTGGGTTTGTCGCTTATCGCAAATGAGAGTGGCGCCCTGGTCGCTTCAATAGGTGGCGCTATCATCCTTCTCGGAATTTGGGGGTATAGGGCCGGGACTTCACCGCCGGGGCCCGCTGGTCGATGATATAGGCTTGAGTCTGTTGTTGATAATGTGGGTAGATTTTCTAGTTGGAGTTTTGTATGTCTGTTGAGAACAGTCAAAAAACCAAAGGTTTTCCCTGGGATATTCCCAGAACCCGACCTGATAGGCCGTTGAGTCGAGCAATGGAGCGGTTATACTCAAACTATCCAACCCCTAGGCCGGAGGATAATCCGTTGTTTACCAGCTTTAAGTACACGCGGATTACGGGTTTTGATTATGGCCTTGAGGATGGGAGAGTGTCTCGGCGGGATCCGTCCAAAATCATCTGTGACAACGGTAAGTACTATGTCTGGTACACCAAGCGAGACACGATCTCTCCACCGAGTGGCGCTGAGTTTTGCTCTGACGACATCCCTTCAACAGACTGGGATCTAAGCGACATCTGGTATGCCACCTCGCTGGATGGATTTCATTGGGAGGAGCAGGGCATTGCGGTGCCAAGGCCAAACAAGCCCAAGCCTGGCTGGCGTTCGGTTTCTACGCCGGACATACTCCTCTGGAAAGGGAAGTACTATCTGTACTACCAGGCGTTTGAAGAGCCCAGTGGCCTAAAAGGCGACCATTGCCCCGTTAGTGTTTCGTCAGCGGATTCCCCAGACGGGCCATGGACTCCGTGCGCTGATGCCGTTATTCCGAATGGTGCTCCCGGTGAATGGGATCAATATTCGATACACGACCCTTATCCGATTGTGATTAATGGAAAAATCTATGTGTACTATAAAGCGGCATTTGGCGACAAACCGGACTGCTTGGTCGGGAATGGCGTTGCGATTGCTGACGATCCGCTAGGGCCCTTTGTGAAACATCCATTGAATCCAGTGTTGAACTCTGGCCATGAAACCACCGTATTTCGTTTTGGCAACGGCGTTGCGGCCTTTGCGATAAGGAACGGAATCGAAAGTAATACCATTCAATACTCTCCGGATGGCATTAATTTTGATATTGCGGCGGTAACATCGCTGATGCCTGTGGGTGCCGGTCCTTACATACCGGATGTTTTTATTAGTGAAGGCCAAGGAAAAGGGTTTACCTGGGGTTTGGCACATTTTTGTGATCACGACAAGCCCGATAGAAAGTTCAGTTTTTTGGGGCGGTTTGATTGTGACTTGAGAAACAAATTTCCGAGGTCGAACATAGCCAATAATACTGAGATTAAATGGGGGCCAGACGCATTCTTTTCCCAGGGGTTATCCGAAGAGATAAAGGCCCTGAGAGCTCGTGAAGCACGAGAAGAAGCGATATCTAAAGAAAATACCAGCAGTGATTCGGTAGAAGACAATTAAATTCGATACAAGCGACGTGATAGAGTAGAAATATGATCCGTGAAGAATTTTGCAAACAAGCGCGCAATAATTACCGTGAAGATGTACACGCGGATGTAGTGGTTGCAGGCGGTGGTTTGGCTGGCGTCTGTGCAGCGATCAATGCCGCTCGAGCGGGCGCAAAAGTCACTCTTGTGCAGGACCGACCGGTGTTGGGTGGCAATGCTTCCAGTGAAGTTCGCCTTTGGGCGTTGGGAGCGACCTCTCATATGGGGAACAACAATCGATATTCAAGAGAAGGTGGGTTGATCAATGAAATAATGCTGGAAAACACTTATCGCAACCCGATGGGTAACCCTCTCATACTGGATACGGTGCTTTTGGACAAAGTCGTCGCCGAAAAGAATATTTCTCTGCTACTAAATACCGCTGTATACCAAGTACATAAATCGATTCCCAGACGAATCGATTACTGCGATGCATTTTGCAGTCAGAATAGTATCCATTACCGCCTAACAGCCGGCGTCTTCATAGATGCAACAGGTGATGGTCTGGTGGCCTTTAATGCTGGTGCCAGTTTTCGAATTGGCGCAGAAGCTCGAGACGAGTTTGGGGAAGGCATGGCGCCGTCTACTGCGAATAAGGATCTATTGGGGCACTCTCTTTTCTTATACAGCAAACGTATGAATCACCCTGTTCACTATAAAGCCCCCGATTTTGCTTACACCCAGGAAGAAATTGGGGCGTTGCCCCGTAGCAAAAACATTCAAAGTGGTGATAGTGGCTGTAAGTTCTGGTGGTTGGAATACGGTGGCATTAAAGATACCGTTTACGAAACAGAGGAGATTAAGTGGGAGCTTTGGAAGATAGTATACGGTATTTGGGACTATATAAAGAATAGTGGCCGCTACGAGGATGTCGAAAATCTGACTCTTGAATGGGTTGGAACCATTCCCGGAAAACGGGAAAGCCGTCGATTCGACGGGGAGTACATGCTAAAACAGCAGGATATCGTCGAACAGCGGGAGTTTGAGGATGCCATAGCACATGGGGGCTGGGCTATCGATTTACATCCTGCCGAGGGAATATACAGCGACAAGCCTCCTTGCTCGCAGTATCATGCAAAGGGGGTTTACCAGATCCCTTTTCGCAGTTATTTGTGCCGGGATATTGATAATTTGCTATTGGCGGGACGTATTATCAGTGCCAGTCACGTAGCCTTTGGCTCCAGTCGCGTTATGGTTACCTGTGCAAACGGAGGCCAAGCCGTAGGCACTGCGGCAGCGATGAGCGTGAAAAACGGTTTCGATCCAAAAGCGATGCTTGATCCACCGTCGATGCAAACACTCCAACAAGAGCTGAACCTGTTGGGGCAAAGTATTCCAGGAATCCCTATTGATAAAAACCTCTGCTTAAGCCGTCAGGCGCTGGTTTCCGCGAGTAGTAGCTATACAAGCACGGATCTTGGGCCTGAACATGGTTGGTTCAATTTAACTGAATCCATCGCGCAGATGCTACCTATGCCGAAAGGGGATTTACCGGTCATTCGTCTGAAGGCTCGAGCTAAACGCGCCACTAAGCTTGAGGTTCATCTCCGAGTCAGTGAAAAACGTCAGAACTTCACACCTGAAAAGATACTGTCCTCAAAAAGTCTGGAAATCGCTGAAGGAGAGACCGATATTGAACTTGATTTTAATGCGCATGTTAAGCAGTGCCAATATGGATTTATCTGTTTCATTGCCAATAAAGATGTCGAGCTGGCGACTACCGATCGGCGACTGAGTGGTACCTGTACCGTTATGCATAAAGAGCATAAGGCTGTGTCGAATACGGGGAAACAGGTCGCTCCTGAGAACAGTGGTATCGATGAATTTGAGATATGGACACCCGCCCGTCGTCCCGGCGGCCATAATCTGGCTTTGCGTTTTTCAAAGCCTCTCCGTCTATACGATCTCGGGTATCTACACAATGGCTATACGCGGCCTTGGGTCAAAAGCAATGCTTGGGTGGCTGATCTAGAAGACCCAGAACCGGCTATACATTATCAATGGGAGAAACCGGTTTGTCTTACCAAACTTCGCTTGTTCTTTGATTGTGACTATGATCATGCGTTGGAAACCGTCCTTATGGAGCATCCAGAACACATTATGCCGTTCTGTGTGCAGCGCTATAAGATTCTCGATGACAAGGGTGATGTGGTTTACGAGTGCAACGAAAACCACCAGGGGGTGAATGTTGTGGAGTTTTCCACACCGCTGGAGACCAAGGAGTTAACATTGCGCCTAGCGCACCCCTCTGACCTGGTGCCGGCAGCACTTTTTGAAGTACACCTTGAAGGTGTACGGGAATAAAGGTGTGGTGGGCATGGGCCTGGCAAGCATCACCAAGCAGCGCGACGCTGACCGTGTCATTAGCTGGGTTGATCAGGCGCGCCGTGGTGATGTGCAGGCTTTTGAGTGGTTGGTTCGTCATTATCAGGATCGCCTTCGGAGCTATCTGGCGCAACGCACTGACCACAGCCGGGACGTTGACGACTTGGCTCAGGAGACCTTTGTGGTGGCCTGGAGAAAGCTGCATTCTCTGGAAGAGCCTGCCGCATTCAGCGGGTGGCTGGTGACCATTGCCAAGAATCTCTTGCGTAACCATCAGCGTAAGCAGGCTCGAGTCGAGCCAACCGAGCCAGAGCACTTGGCGCAGTTGCTTGATAGAGACCCAGAGGACGGATCGGACCTAGAAGATGAAGCTACGCTGAGCGTGTTGCGTCAGTGTTTACTGAAACTTAGCCATGAGGCACAGCGTACAATTCGATTGTACTACGGGGAAGGGTACAGCTTGCACGAATTGCGGGACGCACTGGGCATACGCCACTCGACGTTGACGATGCGGCTCAATCGCTATCGTCAAAAGCTGCGAGCGTGCATCAATAGAGGTTTCTAAGGCTGCCATGAATTCGAATGATTCCGAGCTAATAGAACGTTATCTTCAAGGAGACCCTGGTGCCCGGAGGCAGTTGCTTGCGCGCGTTCAAGGTGATGAGACACTAGAAATCCATTTGAGACAACAAGTCCGGCTGCACCGTTTGCTGAAGCACACGGTTCATGCGAAATCCGGGCAAAGCTTTGTCGCTGGCGTTATCCAGGAGGTTCAGCGAGGAAAGTCTTCAACGCGTTCATCGCGCTGGCTAATCTCAGCGGTTGCAATCTCTTTTAGCATTGTCTGTGCGCTCTTTATCGGCATCTTAAATTCGCATCAACAGGCAACGGCGGTGGGCAGCATCAGCAAATTGGCTGGCACAGAATCCCACTTGAGGCCTGGACAGAGTATTGCGACAGGAAACTTTCACCTATCGACCGGCTATGCGGAAATTTCTCTCACCAACGGGGTCGTGCTGTTGCTCGAATCGCCCGCGCGCCTGAAATTCGAGAACGCCGATAGGGTTTTGTTGACGGAGGGAGCCTTGGTGGCGAAAGTACCTCCTGAAGCTATCGGTTTTTCAGTTGATACGCCGACTTCCAACATTGTGGATTTGGGAACCGAGTTCGGTGTCACAGTGGACGGCTCCGGATCGTCTCAGGTTCACGTGTTGGAGGGGGAGGTGAAAGTCAAACTCCCCCACGCAACTGAGTATGAGAACCTCTATCAGAACGATGCGAGAGCATTTGATATTGGCCGCCAGGTTGAGGTGATTGAGAGCCTCCCGAACCGATTTATGCGAACGTTGCCCGGGCGCCGATATCGGGATCCTCATTACTTGCATTGGGATTTTGACAATGTTGACGGACGTTTTGATTGTAAAGGACCTGGCATTGACGATCAGTGCTTTCCCGCGATGCCTCGCACCTTAGGTGTTGATGGCCCCCATACCATATCCGGAGTGTTTAACAATGCCGTGTATTTTGACGGATCCAGTCAGTGGCTGAGTACCGAGTTTCCTGGGATTGGCGGTAGCAAACCTCGCACCGTGGCATTCTGGGTGAGAGTTCCAGAGAACTTTGAGCCGCATCAGGGGTTTGGGATCCTGAGCTGGGGGCTTTCGGATAAGCTGTCAGCCTGGCAGATATCTGTCAACCCTCTGGAAGTCAGTGGCCCTCTTGGACGCATTCGTATCGGTACAAATGAGGCCGAGATTGTGGGGACCACCGATCTTCGTGATGGCCGTTGGCATCACGTTGCCATCGTGCTCTTCGGGGGAGATAACGCGGATCTGTCTACCCATGTTTTGATGTATATAGATGGAAAGCTTGAACGAAGCTCCGATAAGTCCATTGCGCGAGTCTTTACCGATTTGAGCCACCCAAAATCAAAACCACTGATGATGGGAAGAAATATCGCTTTTGATGACCTTAACAACACAGAGAAAGTCAATCGATTCTTTAGAGGGGCGGTCGATGAGGTTTTCATATTTGATACCGCTTTGACCCAGCAGGACATTGTTAAGCTAATGCGAACTAACACAATCTCTCAAAGCAAGAGGTAGTAATGAAATCACTCATTCCCGTGGGCCTAGCCCTATCAGCCAGTTTAATCGCTGCTTGCAGCCAAGTAGAAGTTAAGACTTCCAAAGAGAGAATGTTGCTGGACTTCTCGGAAGCATCGGATGTCACTCAAATTATCCCGTTGGAGGCGAGTGTCACCCATGGTGAGTTGGACGGTAGCGCTGCTGAGATTCACCTACATTCTTCGGAGAGCCATATCTCGGGTTTTACAGTGAGACCTAATACTCCATGGGACCTGAGCGACTTCGACAATGTTTCACTCGTATTTGATCTTGCCAACCCTAGAGACGAATCGGTCAGTATGTACGTTAGCACGACAGACGTGCATGGCGATTTTCAAATGCGTAGTTTTGCTGTTCCCGCGAACTCCAGCCAGCAGTACTCGATTGATGTGGACGTTCCTGAGCTGGAGATCGAAACCGGCATACGATCAAACCCCGAAAGTTGGAAGAACGATTACCAGGCGTTGATCTGGAGAGGGGGAACGAAACAGATCGACACTTCTGCTATTGAGGGTATTCGTTTTGATGTGCGAGGAGCGCTGAGCGACAAAACGCTTGTTATTGATAATGTGAGGGCGGTGGAGCCCCAAGCGTTTAATGATAATTATCTCACCGGTCTTGTGGATAAGTTCGGGCAGAACGCAAAAAAGGACTTTTCTCAAAAAGTACATAGTGTCGATGATCTGATTCGAGCCTCCTCCGCCGAAAAAAGTGAGTTTAAAGATTCGCCTGCCTATGAGCGGTCACGGTTTCATGGCTGGAGCGCCGGCCCGAAGCTAAGCGGCACTGGATTTTACAGAGTGGAAAAGTATCAGGGGCAGTGGACACTGGTTGATCCAGAGGGTTACCTGTTTTTCTCCAATGGTATCGCCAATGTTCGCATGGCTAACACCTCAACAATGACTGGTTATGATTTCGAACATTCGTTGATACCCGAGCGAGACTCGAATGATTTTACGCCAGAGGACTCCCTTGGTCTGAATCGAGCGCCTCGAAAGGCATGGGATACGCGTTTTGTTCGGTCGCCGTTGCGTGCGGATATGTTTACGTGGTTGCCAGGTTATGATGATCCGTTGGGTAAGCACTTTGGCTATCGTCGAGAGGTGCACTCAGGGGCGATGGAGCGAGGCGAAACCTATAGCTTTTACCGAGCTAATCTCTCAAGAAAGTATCAGTCTAATGACATTGATGCTGTCATGACGCAATGGCGAAAGACCACCATAAGCCGTATGGAAAATTGGGGCTTTACATCGTTTGGAAACTGGGTCGACCCCGGGTTCTATGAGATGAAGAACTACCCCTATTTTGCCAACGGTTGGATTATCGGAGACTTTAAAACGGTTTCAAGTGGCAACGATTACTGGGGCGCATTGCCAGATCCGTTCGATCCCAGGTTCAAAGACCGCGCTTACGCTACGGTGCAGCAGATCAGGGAAGAAGTGAACAACAGCCCGTGGTGCGTCGGTGTTTTTATCGATAATGAAATGAGTTGGGGCATTATGGGGTCAGTAGAATCTCAGTATGGACTCGTGTTGAACACTCTGGCACGTCCTTCTGACGAAAGCCCTAGTAAAGCGGCGTTTGTGCAGCAGTTAAGAAAACAGTACCCACACATTGAAGCTTTAAATCAGTCTTGGGACCTATCACTCAAAAACTGGGAAGAGCTGGAAGAGGGGGTTTCGCTCAAAGAGTTCACTGACGCTACGGTGGAAGACCTCGCAGCGTTGCTGGAGCTTTATGCCTCTGAGTACTTCCGTATTGTAGGTGAGGCCATGGATGAGCTTATGCCAAACCATCTGTATATGGGGGCAAGGTTTGCGGATTGGGCCATGACGCCGGAGGTACGGCATGCCGCCGCTAAGCATGTGGATGTCATGAGCTACAATTACTACCGGGAGGCCGTTAGCGATGTATTTTGGGACTTCTTGAGTGATTTGGACATGCCCAGCATTATCGGAGAATTCCACAATGGAGCGTTGGACTCCGGAATGCTCAATCCTGGATTGATTCACGCGGAGTCTCAGGAAGATAGAGGGGTTAAATATCAGAAGTATGTCAACAGTGTGATCGATAACCCATACTTCGTCGGAGTACATTGGTTCCAGTATATTGATTCGCCTTTGACGGGTAGGGCGTATGACGGTGAAAACTATAATGTCGGCTTTGTCAGTGTGACTGATATCCCCTATACACCATTGGTCGAAGCTGCGAAGGAGGTTAACCGCAGTCTGTATCGGCGACGTTTTGAGTAATAAGTCGGCGCCATGAACAATAGAAGTATCGCTGGTGCTAGCTGCACCAGCGAAGGAGCAAGCAATAGCGTGCCAATAACCATGGGAGGTAGCTTAAGGTAGTAAAGCAGACTTTCCATATAGTGATACTATCCTATAAAACTTCAAAGAAAGTCACAATTTTGAACGGTCGCGAACAGACCCTGCGGGTATCCGGCTAGAGCTTTACGGTTTCTTTGGTTGTGTGACGAAAGAGGCTGTGGTTAAATTACGGTATATTGTCAACAATAACCAGCTCAGTCGAGGTATCAATGATTCAATTCAGCCGCTGTTGCAGCGCTGTTCCTACGTAACCGTTCATTCAGAGACGTGGTTGACGGTCCTGTAGAGGTCTGATCGAAGCGGCTGATCGGCGAAGGTGTCCTTCCACAGCCGGGGTGTCAGCTCTTCCACTCGGCTGGCCGGGTGCTCGCTGATTCGAAGCAGTACGTCGGTCAGATAGGTGTAGGCATTGATCCCATGCAGCTTACAGGTGCTGATCAAGCTCTGGATAATGCCCACATGCTCCGCCCCGATTTCGGTCCAGCAGAACATCCAGTTCTTCCGTCCCATCGGGATGGACCGCAGCGTTCGCTCCAGGTGGTTGGTGTCGAGCGGTACGGCCGGATCTTCAAGGAACACACGCAGCGCCTGTTCACGGTTCAAGAGATAATTCAGTGCTCGGGTAAACGGCTGCTTCGGGGTCAGGTTGTTGCGTTGCAACTGTTGATTGCACCACTGGTACAGTTGGTCGACTACCGGTTTGCTATACGTCAGTCGGTGCTCTCGTAAGGCATCTTCTTTAAAAGCCTTTTCCGCCGCTTCGGTTTCTAGCTGGTAGAGTTGACGGATTAACGATAACGCCTCGACGACGGCCTCCGGCTCATCGTTCTCCGCTTCGATAAACTGTCGGCGCGTATACGTCCAGCACTGGGCATGAGTGACGCCTTCACACTGTTCGGCATAGCGGGCATAAGCGGCGTAACCGTCGCTGAGTAAGGTACCTTCGAACGCGCTCTTGAGCGTGTTCTCAATATGCTGGCGTCCCCGGCTGGCCGAGTAGGTAAACACCACCTCGTGCTGATCCCCATACAGGGGCCAGAACCACGCCTGTTTCATTTTTCCTTTTCCGGATTTTCCGGCTTTGATCGGGACTACTCGTCTCATCCTGAGACTCGCCCTAACGGGCCAGCCTTCGGCTGTTCAAATTCGTTCCTGACGAATTTGTCGTCCATCGCCAACACTTTGCTACGCAACACGTTATCCATCTGTGCCTGAACGATGGGCGCAGTAACTCGATGGCCCGTTTGCTCACGTTGGTCAGTGTGGCGCGGCTGAGTGTGACCCCCGCGTTCTGGATGCGCTGGTGCTGGCGATACAACGGCAAGTGGTACTGGAACTTGTCCACCAACAGGCCCACCAGCAGACTGACATCGGCGAGGCTGCGCTCCAGAACATTGTCCGGGGCCGGACAGGACTCAGGTTTTTCCTGGTCTTTGCGCTTGAGCACCGGGCGGTTGTACTGCAGCACGACGTAGCTGGCCGGGCGCTGAGCCAAGCGATACACGGTTTTGATGCCAATGATCTCGTACTGATCCGCCTCAGGACCAGACAGCTCCGGGGGCTGCTGGTCGATCACCTCCACCGGCACGTCGTCATTGAAGCGCAGCCCGGCATCGTTTACGCAGTCATCGGGGCGCTGCTTTTTGCCGGTGCTACGCTGGTATGTGACGGTGGTCTTCTCGCCTTCAGGGGCGAGTGGTTTGGTCGTCTCGCCCAGATCCAGGCCAGGCTGATGCGGGTTGTCCACCGGACGCTTCTCGGACTTCTGACCGAACAGTTGTTTTTCGAACCAGCGAAGGCGCTGCTCGAAGGACGCCAACTGTTCTTTCTGGCGTGCATTCTCTTCGCGCAGCGCACGGTTTTCCTCTCGGTAGGAGAGCAAAGACGCATCAGTATTGAGTGGGTTGTTGTCGACCGTTTCCATACGGGGGATTATACCAGCCAAGCCCTTAGGCCGCATGCCGATAGCGCTTGTACTGGCGGTGTTTTTGCACTTCGATGCCGTCCAGCAACAACTGCAAATCGGTCCAGGTTAAGCAGCGCTTCCCGGTTGCTGACGTGCGCACCTGGAACTGGCCTTGTTCCAGGCGCTTGCTCCACACGCAGTAGCCCGACGGCTCGAAGTACAAGACCTTCATCATCGTCTTGCGTCGATTGACGAACACGAAGTAATGGCCACTCAACGGGTCCTGCTCCAGATGGCTTTTTACCAGAGCACTCAAGCCGTTGTAGGATTTACGCATATCCGTGGCTTCGGTGCACAACCAGATCCGCGCTTGTTGGCTGGGAACGAACATCAGCGTTGACTCAGCGTGAGCTCAACCCCGCCACCGAGGCTCAAGACGATGTGCCAACCGCCAGGCTCAGACGCCCCGAGTGATGCCAGGTCGATAAACGAGGGCTCCGGGGATGAAGTTTCATCAGCTGTGGCTTTCTCATCCGATGGGGCAAGACGCCTTTTCCATTGGCAGAAACTGGCGTAGCCCAACGCCTGTTCTTTGCAAAACTGTTTGGCGGACTGGCCACTCTGCAGCCATTGATCGACCAGGGACTGCCATTGCTCAGTGCTGCGACGGGGTGTGTAGGTGTTGGTCATGATCTGCCTCCTCAATGAATGAGAGGCTATGCTATCGCGCGATATTCAGGCTGGGTAGAACGCTGTAGAATGAACGCTTACATTTGAGCACATATGTATCGGGCACGAAACTATTCCTAAAGCTCGTACAAGAGCCAATAGGTCCATCTCTCTTTCCTAAATTCTACGACAATCTACGCTACATATAATTGTAGTTCCTCCTGGGGTTTACCCAAAGTAATCTCACTACCATGCCTCTCGTCGTTGGTGGGAGCTGTACCAACGACTAGGGCCTTGGGAGTTCAGGTATCTAGGGTAAACCCTGGGAGATCGACCACTAGTAACAAGTATTACAATAATATATATCTAACGCAGAACAATAGAAAGCAAAGGTGTAACTATTGGCTTTTAAGTGAATTTTGGGTGACAGTTGCGTGCCCGATACATATGTGCTCAAATAACAATTGATTGTCAACAATAAGCACAATAGTTGAGGTGTCTATGATTCAAATACGCCGATTTTCCAGCGTTTTCCCCACGAAGCTGGCTGCCCTGGTGGTGGTCAGCACAATGATTGTTTCCTGCGGAGGTAATGGGTCTGACGACCCCGAGTCCCCTGGCTCCAGTAGTAGCTCAAGCGTCTCGTCCAGCTCTTCGATGTCTTCTTCAAACGTGTCATCGAGCGCTTCTTCAAGCGAGACATCCAGCGTATCCTCAAGTGCGTCATCCATGTCCTCTTCAAGTGCCGCTGCCAGCGATCCGGTTGTTTCTGTGTCATCTGACTATGAAATGTCGTACTCCGTGGTAGGGGACTTGGTCAAACAGGTGGTGCTCGACGTTTCTATTGAGTCGGGTTATGCACACATCAGCGTCCTATCCGGTGAAAACCGCCTGGTGGACAACATGAATATCCCCAGCGCCGGCACTCATCAGCTGACGGCCCTGGTTGAATTTGAGTCTGCCGGTGATAAAACGCTGACCTTGACGGTGCGTGGTGAGCCCGTGACGCTTCATGGTATTGAGTTCCGGGACTCTGCAGTGGAGTCATTATCCCTGTTTGCTGATATTACGAGTGATATCGGCATGGAAACCGAGGAGACCTTGAAGTACGGCGGTCCAACGGTCGCAGACCTCAACAATGACGGCCACTATGACATGGTGCTGAACAACCACAATGTTATTCCGGCACAAGTCTATTGGAACAACGGTGATTCAACGGTTACGGAGCAGGCTGAACCTTTGTTTTCCTGGCCGCCGGACCTTCATGGTACAGCGGCTGGTGATTACGACAATGACGGCGACCTGGACCTGTTAATTACCAGGGGTGGTGGCAATGGCACCAATCCTGCTCCGCCGTTTCTGATGCGCAATGACGGGGGAACCTTTACCCGAGTCGAAGACGTCGCTGGCATCACCAAAGGTGCACGGGGCCGCGCGGCACGCTGGATCGATATGGATCTGGATGGTGATCTGGATCTGGCGCTGATCAACGCCGCTGGCATCAATGGTGATGATGGCGAGCAACACATTTTCTATAGGAACCTCGGAGATGGCTCCTTCGAACCGGTGAGAATTCCGGGTATCGAAAATGCCAACGCCGAGCGTGTGCTGGTGCTTGACTTTAACCGCGACGGAATTGACGATCTTTTACTGTTTTCCCCTACGTCTCTCTGGCAGGGCAATGGTGACTTCACTTTTACAGATGTGACCTCGAGTTGGCTTCCAGACTCTGCTCGCAGTGTGCACCAAGTGCAAGCAGCCGCTGCTGTAGATATCAACAACAATGGGAACTACGACGTTTACCTTGCTCGAGGAAAACCTTACTACCAAATGTCCAATAAGTCCTTGGATTTTGACCCTAAGACTCAGCAGCTGGACTTTGACGACGAAGGCAACGCGGGGATCACCGAGCTCTCATTCACCGCTCCCGGCGCTGTTGAACTGAACGAGCTGGATTTGACTTACCGCGGGTACGATGGCGATTTCCCGGTATTTCTGGGCTCCGCTAAAACCCCAGAGATAGTGGACTTCGAAAGCGCTCTCGAAATCTCCCCTCGCGATGCTGATGGCTGGCCCGAAGAGCGGACTGAAAATGGCATTTATATTGGTCACACGGGAGGCGGCAATTGGCGCCTTGAGACGGTTCGAAACCAGGATGTGTACTGGAAAGTCGACTTTACCCTGAAGGGCGTCTCCTCCGTGGACACCAGCTGGGAGCCGAACAACCGCAACGTGCAGGATCTCCTGTTGATCAACGAGGGCGATCATTTTGTCGAAGCCGGCGAAGAGTGGGGTATTCCTAGAGGGGGCAACCACTGGGGGGTCACTCATGGAGACTTTAACAACGACGGTTATAGCGACCTTTACGTCTACCGCTACGGTTTCATGAAGCAACCGGTCGCCGACTACCTTCTGCTTAACAATGGCGGTAGCGGGTTTAGCACCACTACTATGCACAACGCCTTTGACCCGAATGATGGCGGGCACAGTGATATGGGCCAGGCATTCGACTTCGACCTGGATGGTGGTGTTGATATGCTCAACGGCTCGGATGAGTATGGTAAGTGGTACCTTTATAAAAACCGCAAGGTGGATACTGGTAACTACGTCCTAATTCAGGTGGGCTATAGCCCCTTGGCGGGAATTGACCCCATATCGGCGGAAGTCGTTGTGGAAACACCCTCGAATACCTACGTGAAGCGCGTTGCCTCGGCAGGTGAGGTCTTTTCACAGAGCGTGTTGAACACCGTGCACTTTGGTCTTGGGGATATGCAGACCATCACTTCTGTCTCCGTTCGCTGGCGCAATGGTGAATCAATTTCTAGTGATGAGGTGACGGTTAATACTCTCTTTAAGACTGATGACGCGGAGCTGCCGGCACCGGATTCAATTACTCTGACGCCGAATCCGCTCACCGTTAGGGAAGGGACATCAGAGCAGCTGAATGTTGAGCTCGACCCGCCAAACGCAGACCCGTCTATGACGTGGACATCCAGCGATGACGCTGTTGCCAGTGTCGATGCCAGTGGCCTGGTTACAGGACACCAAGCCGGCGCAAGTGCGACAATTACCGCCACATCTGATGTTGACGGCACTATGGCTGAAGCCGTGGTTGACGTGACCGAGTATTTCGCCATCCCGGTCGAGGGCGTATCAGTTAATCCTGAGTCAGCGACGGTCTTTGTCGGAACCACTGAAACACTCACCGCAGAAGTCTCCCCGGAAGATGCTGATGACTCTACTGTGGAGTGGACCTCAAGTGACGAGTCTGTTGTGATCGTCAATGCAAGTGGCGTGGTAACCGGGGTAGCTTCCGGTCAAGCCTCAGTGACCGCCACAACCGTCGACGGAGGCTTCTCTGATAGCGCCACTATCGACGTTGAAGAGTATCAAGATCCCAGTGTGGCGTTTGATGACGAGAGCTATTATAAAAACACGACGTTCTATACCAACGAAAACCTGTCGGTCAGTGCCGATTATCATGCTGGTTCAGGGAACACCGTGATCGATTCGAGCTTTGGTGGCTTCCGGTTCATGTTGCGGCACCTTAACGGCTCTTGGGGCGTCGAGAAAGACGTAACCGTCGTGTACTCCGATGCGGTTGGAACGACCTCTGGAACGGCGACCGCGTCTATTCCGCTTGAGGGATTGACGCCAACCTCAGAACTGCCTGAAGGGCACTTCTACTTCCTGTTTGTGCAGTTCTCGTCAAGCGATGGTACAAAGCCTGAAAAAGGGGTATGGCCCATTCAAATAGAGAATGCTCCGTAAACGATAGACTTGGGGCTGCTTTTCGGGTGAGGCTCTACGTTTCACCCGTCCCTCCTCTACAGGCTATGCCCCCCGTTTGGTTAGCCCCCCCCCTCAGCAGTTAAACGAGGGGGAGCAACCGGAAAATCTGAGAATCCATCTGGTTTACTGTCCGCAATTAGGTGACCACTTCACCCGATGTCAGTTGTGGTGAGCTACATCACGGACTGTAGAGCTTTTGATCGCTTTATTTGTTCACTTGTCTATCTCGCCTGAGAGACAGCGTTACATGATTGATTTTGGTGTTAATTTCTACCCTCGGTCTTGCTCCGTAAGGGAACTTTGACCGAAACCTCAGCAAAGCGCCGCTGCAATTAGTAACATCGTAAAGAACCTTTTGTATATCTTTGTCGAGCTGGAGACAAGGCGTGGCGGCTACCGGCGTTAAAGTGAACGGTTGTGCGGGGATCATGTTGTTTAGAATACACCTATTGGCTTCAGTGGTGGTGGCCTATCAGGCGAATGCCGCAGTAGACCCCACTCAGCAGTGCGCCGGCTGCCACGCGGAGCAGGTCAACGAATGGAAAGGCTCCCACCACTACCATGCCATGGGCGTGGCGACGCCTGACACTGCGCTGGGAAACTTCGACAACCAGCGCCTGAACTACAGGGGAAGTGAGGCAACGTTCATAACGCGTGACGGTTCCCTGTTTATCGAGATGCCCAATCGGGCCGGTAAAATGCAGACCTATTCGGTCACCCACACCTTTGGCTATGAGCCCCTCCAACAATACATGTTCACGGAGGGTGCGGGAAAGTATCAGTTTTTTCCCTTTGCCTGGGACAGTCGGCCAAAAACTGAAGGGGGAAAGCGTTGGTTTGTGTTGTTTCCGGAGCAGCAACCTTCGGACCCTTTCCACTGGTCAAATATGGGCCAGAACTGGAACCAGATGTGCGCCAAGTGCCATACCACGGACTACCGGAAAGGCTTTGACCTGGAATCAAGGCGGTATGATTTCAGCTTTTCCTCAATAAACGTCAGTTGTGCGGTCTGCCACGGTAGTAGTGACACCCACCTTGCCTGGGCCGCCGGCGACCAAAAATCCCCGGACAATGGATACGAGAGGCCCATTGGTACAAAAACATCGCTGTTCAGGGAGAACCAAAAAGGTGTTATGCAAGCCATTGCGTCGCTTAAGCCAAGTGGTCAGGTGGAAGTGTGTGCTGGGTGTCACTCCCGCCGTGCCTCATTCAGTAATAGCGAATCCCCGGAGGATTTCTACCACCACATGCAACCCGCCTTGATCACTGAAGACCTTTATCACGCGGACGGGCAAATCTGGGATGAGGTGTATGTGTGGGGGTCATTCAAACAAAGCGCGATGCATGAGGCAGGCGTCACCTGTACCAACTGCCACAACCCTCATTCAGGGCAATTAAAGCGCTCGGGCAACGCCGTATGCACTCAATGCCATACCCAAGAAACCTACGATAGCGAGGGCCATCACGGTCACAAAGTGGATTCCAGGGGAAGCTTCTGTGTGGACTGTCACATGCCGCAAACCACTTATATGCAGGTTGACCCTCGGCGCGACCACGGGTTCAAAGTCCCGCGCCCGGATCTGACACAGAGCGTCGGTACGCCAAACGCCTGTAACGGCTGTCATGAGGAACAGTCTCCGGCCTGGGCGGAAAAACAGATTCGCCAATGGCATCCGGACTCTGCCTACTTGGGAGAGCCGCATTTTGCCTCAGCCTTTCACGCCGCTGACCAGGGCGAGCCGGGTGCGGCGCAGTCGCTGACCAAGCTCGCCCAGGACGGATCTCTACCCGATATCGTCCAAGCGTCGGCCCTGGTACGCTTGCAGCAAACGCCCGGACGAAACGCGGCCGTGGCCATTGTGCGGGCGGTGGAATCCGATGACCCGCTGCAGCGTCGAGCCGCGATAACCGCTGTTGCGCCTTACCCGGAACCGGTCAAGTGGCGCCTGTTGAACGAGCTGCTCGGCGACAACCACAAGCCGATCCGTGTCGCCGCCGCCCGGGAACTGACGCCAATGCTGAGGCAGGCGTTTGCCGAACAAATCAGTGAACAGGATAGGGCTCGGCTGCAAAAGGGGGTGAACGAGTACCGTGAGGTTCAGCGTTATCAGGCGGATCGTGGGGTCTCTCATGTCAACCTGGGGATGGTGGCTCAGCTGCTTGGTCGGATGAATGAGGCAAAAGGCCATTATGAAAACGCGATCGACATAGAGCCCATCTTTATGCCCGGCTATGTCAATCTGGCAGACATCTACCGGATTGAGGGGCAGGAGGACAAGGCGCAAGGGGTGCTCAAGCGAGCGTTGGAGATCAACCCCGAGGCGAGCATTATTCACTATGCAATGGGCATGAGCTATGTCCGTCAGGGGCAAAAATCTGTCGCACAACAATATCTGAAGGCAGCGGCTTCGGTCAAAAATCCGCAGGCCGACCACCTCTATGCGTATGGGCTGTTTTTGCAAGACTCCGGCAATCTTGAGGAGGCTCTGACTGTGCTTAAGGCAGCGTATGAAAAAGCTCCTAATACGGTGACCTACAACCACGCGCTGATGAACCTATATCAACAGCAGCACCGTTATCAGGATGCGTTGCTCCACCTTGAGAAAATGGAGGCGCTTTTGCCGAACAATCCTCAAGTGCACGAGCTAAAGAAAAAACTCTTAAAAAAAGAATAGCCGACACGCATTAATTACGTGTCGGCTGGACTCTTCTGTATCGCAATAGAGCCTTTGGTTGCTGGTGTTGCAGCCCCATTGTTGAATGTTGGCGCCGTTTGCGGAAGAACCCGCACTCAAATCGACACACTTGGCGCTGTGTTTGACTTCGAGAGCGGTGGGGCCAAAGGGGGGGCGTTACCGTACCATTCCCATTGCTTGAGCCGTTGTCGCCTGTGCCCCCGTTACCAGTATCGCCGTTGGTGCCATGGACAGGCTTGTACACCCGAACCCAGTACACCCCGGATCGATGGTCGCCGTCATTCCATACCGTACCGTTTCCGTCCGCATACCAGCTGCCGGCATCCGTAGGTTGGTAATCCTGAAATGGGTCGCGGATGAACACGTGGTGGCTTAGGTGAATGCGTTCGGCAAACCATTGTTGGTCGGGCCTATCACTGCCGTAGGCTTCGATAATGTCAACTTCCTGGGTGGAGTCATCGCTCAGCCGCCACACGTCGGAAGCTAGCACCAGCTTGCTTATTTTGGCACGAGCCTCGATATACAGGGGGTAAGTAAAAGTACCGATGGAGGTAATGGAACCGGCTCGACTTTATGCGTCCCCTCTTTGCGGGAGGCGGCGATACCAAGCTTTCCACCGGTGACGTAAGCGTGCCCGGTAGTCCACTCGGTTAAGCCAGGGCCGGCCCACGGGTTGATAAACCCTTCTGTCCAGCTAGAGGTAAACTCGTTGGAATAGTTCTCGTAATAAGAGGTATAGTTAAATTGATAAGAAACGGTTGGAGTTGCCAAATTTTTCCTGCGCCCGGATCGACCGGAATAGGGTGGGAGTTCCAGTCGGCCGCGTGCGCGGACGCGACGGCGCATAGCGACGCGGCCAAGATTAGCGGTTTCATCAATTAGGTCCTCATTAGTGGCATTACTCCAGTTATTGTTTAGCAACTACTTAAGCCTAAAGGCATACGCGACTTGGTCGGGGGCCTCTTCTTTTAATGTGATGGTCAAGCCGTCGGGGTGTTGACTCCAAGATTGCACATAGTTGCCGTTCAGTGCCTCAACGGAAGTAAAGTTTTTTACGCCAATGCTGTTGTTTTTCGCCAGAGCAACAATATTTAACGGTTCACGAGGTGTTCCTAACGCTATGGCGTACAGCGCATCCCCGGTTTGAGTGAATCTAATATCATTAGCGGTGTAATCTACATGTTCCGAGAAATGACCATCCCCTTGCATCTTCGTGGGGCCCTCACCAAAGATCTTCCATGGGCGTGTGCCGTAAATCGCTTCGCCGTTTACCCTAAGCCATTCACCCAATGTAGATAAAACAGCACGTTGATCATCGGGAATGCTGCCGTCATATTTGGGCGATACGTTCAACAACAACTGCCCGTTCTTTGAGACGATATCAATGAAATCGTGAATCACCCACTCGGCGGGCTTTACCTGTAAACCCTCCACGTAAGACCAGCTCCACTTCGAGATGGTGTCGTCGGTGAGCCAAGGGAGACCGGTCAATTTGCTTCGACGTCCTTGCTCGAAATCCTCCACCGAAAATGTTTTGGGCATGTCCTGGTCTTTGTGAGTCATCATCACTTCCTTGCCCCATTGATCAGCGGAATTCAAGTAGTAAGCTGCGAACTCATACCGAGTGTCTTCCGGTATGAGGTCTAACCACGTATCGAACCACACGATGTCAGGCTGATATTTATCGACCACTTCCTTCAAAGCCGCTAGCCAAAAATCTTCCAGCCACTGCTCTTCCGGCAAATTCCCGTAAAGTAACTTCAGCTTCGGGTCTTCTGAGGTCGTCGGTAGTCCGTCAATCCATGGGTAGTGGGAGTTCCAGTAAGCGTGGTAGGAGTCTAGGTGGCCATAGCGCTGCATGGCTTCCTCTTTACCGTGGCCTTTATAACGTTGTAAATGACGGGCATGGTGGAAAGTGGCTATCGTTTTCATGTTGCGTTTACGCAACTCATCAAAAAGCTCTCCCATAATATCCCTTTTGGGTCCAACCTCAAGGGAGTTCCAGGGCGTAATATCGCTATCCCACAGCGCGTAACCGTCGTGGTGCATAGCCACGGGTCCCGCAAATTGAGCTCCCGACCTTTGAAAAAGGTCAGCCCATTCAGCAGCGTCAAATTTTTCTGCGGTAAATAGCGGTATTAAATCGTGATAGCCGAATTCGGAGGGGTGTCCAAACGTCTTCGTGTGCCAGGGCATGGCATCAATATGATAGCCCTTATTACGACCCGACCAATCCTTCTCAGAAAAATCAAAATGCATCCACCGCGGATACCACTCGTTGGCGTGGGCCGAGACTGTATAGGGGCCCCAAGTGAAATAAATGCCAAGCTTGGCATCGCGGAACCAGTCGGGCGCTGGGTAGTGCTGCGCTAAGGATTTTTCATTTTCAGTATAGGTGGGATATGTCGTATCAGTCGTCGTGCAGGCATTCAAGGCAAGCGCGCCTAAAAGCACAACTATTATTTTCAATGTGTTATTTGAATCCATACTGGCCTCAGCAGTGAGTTCTGACGCGGTGCGCCGATTAGGACAGTGCGCGAGTGGGCCTGTCCAAGATTAGACGTTTCGTAAAGTTATTCATCCTTAACCCGTCACATGCATATTCGGGGTCACCGGCACCATTACTTGACTTCAGCCTCGGAGGCTTCCCCAGCAAGCGTTGTGCTTAGCGCGGGATTAGGTGCTTGTTGATTGATGATGGTAAAATGTATACAATAAACCATAACGCAGTGGGCGTAAAGGGGTTGCGCACTCTGCGTTCGCCGATATCTGTATAAGTTATAAATTAACGCATCTGGGTTCCTGCCTCCGGACAGCGCGAAATAACAAATATGTAGCCCTCTCCCTTGAGGGCTGATCAGGTTCAAAGAGGTTCTTATGCAATCCAGAGTAGTGGGTGTACGGGTATTTGAGGCTCTTGTGCTGATCCTGATGGCCTTCATCATCAGCGCTGAAGGTATGGCGATTACCCCTCCGATAGATACTAAAACAGTTTCTCAGGCTGAGGCCCGTAAGGCCGTGGAAGCTGTGCGGAAAATGCAGGCTCTAGAACTGGTGGAAGGCGTCAAGGTTGATCTATGGGCCAGTGATGCCCTGGTGGACGACCCAGTGGCCATCAGTATGGACTCCGACGGCAATGCCTGGCTGGCGGTGACCAACCGCAGCAATAACTCCGAATTCGATATTCGCGGTTGGCCTCACTGGGAAGCCGACACCCTGTCTTTCAATCTGGTCGCCGACAGGCGCGAATTTCTGCGGGAGTATTTTTCGCCCTCCAAATCACTGACGTCGGACGATATACCGGATCGTAATAAGGACGGCGTCCACGACTGGAGGGACCTGACGGTACTCAAAGAAGAAGTATTGAAAGTCTCCGATACTGACAATGATGGCCTGGCAGACAGAGCGCAGATGGTACTGGAGGATTTTTCGGATGAGGTCAACGATGTCCTCGGGGGCGTTTACTATGATGATGCATCGGATTCGGTGTTCCTCACCGTGGCCCCTAATGCCTGGCGAGCCCGGGACACCACCGGAGACGGTTATCTGGATGAAAAAACCTCTCTTGTCGAAGGCTTTGGTGTGCACATTGGGTTCAGTGGCCACAATATGTCCGGCGTCACAATGGGGCCCGATGGCCGTATCTACTACGGCATCGGTGACATCGGGGCAAACATCACCGACCTCGCCGGTAATAGGTACGATTACGCCCATGAAGGGGTTATTGTGCGCAGTGAGCCCGATGGCACCCATTTCGAAGTGTTTGCCAGCGGGCTTCGCAATACGCACGAATTCACTTTTGATAAATACGGGAATCTGATCAGTGCGGACAACGACGGTGATCATGCCGGCGAACTTGAACGTTTGGTCTATTTAATCGACGGCTCTGATACCGGTTGGCGAATCCATTGGCAGTTTGGAAAGTACTCCGACCCCAAGAACAATGCCTACAAGGTCTGGATGGATGAGGGCTACTATAAAGCCCACTTTGAGGACCAATCAGCGCTTATACTGCCGCCCATTCAATCGTTTTACGGCGGCCCCACTGGAATGGTCTATAACCCGGGAACCGCACTCGGACCGCAGTGGCAGGATTACTTCTTTCTGGTTCAGTTTACCGGCAGCGCGGGTAACTCCGGCATCAATGCGTTTACGCTTGAACCGGAGGGTGCTGGCTTTACGCTGGGCGAGGACAAGACCTTTTTGCGCGGTATTCAAGTCACCGGGCTGGACGTGGGCCCGGACGGCGCGCTGTATGCAGCCGATTGGGTCGAGGGCTGGAAAACCAACAACACGGGCCGTATCTGGAAAATTGATGCGGAAAAGTCCACCCCGCAGCGTGATGAAACTCAGGCACTGCTTCAACAACCCTTTGAGCCCTTAGCCGCCGAGCGGCTCATCACACATCTGCAACACCCAGACCAACGGGTTCGGCTAAAGGCTCAGTTCGAGCTTGTAGAGCGTACAGAGCTCTCTAGCCTTGAGCAGGCAGTGCGCCTGGAAGATCAATTGGCTCGCATTCATGGCATTTGGGGTATCGGGCAATTGGCTCGCAACAACCGCGACGTGGCTGAGGTGTTAGTGCCACTATTGCTGGATTCCGACCCGGAAATACGGGCCCAGGTCGCCAAAGTGTTGGGCGATGCCGGGTACCCGCGAGCGACCGAACATTTGATCGACAACCTTTCCCATCCCAATGCGAGAGTGAGAATGTTCTCCGCCCAGGCCCTGGGGAGAATCGGAGCAAACCAATCCTTTGACGGCATTGTCTCGATGTTGGAAGCCAATGACGGAGAGGATGTGTACCTGCGCCAAGCCGGTGCCATTGCCCTTGCGCGTTTGGGCGACGAGGGGAAGCTGGCACAATTGGCAACCCATCGCTCGGTTGCAGTGCGGGTCGCGGCTGTTATCGCGTTAAACCGTTTGGCCAGCCCCGCTATCGCCGAATTTTTGGCCGACGACAATGACTATGTCGCCACCAATGCAGCCCGGGCGATCAACGACGATGCGTTTATCGAGCCAGGGCTACCCTCTTTGGCGGCCCAGCTGTCTGAGCCCCACGTTCGAAACGAACCGTTCGTCCGCCGTGCCATTAATGCTAACGCTTTTCTCTCAACCGCTGACAGTGCCCAAAGGCTGGTAACTTTTGCGGCCAACGATCGCGATAGTGTTGTTCTACGGGCTGAGGCATTGAATGCTTTGAGTGTCTGGGAGTCGCCTTCAGTTTACGACCGCGTCAGCGGTCGCTACCGCGGTGAGCGCAGTGGTCAGGTTGATCAGGCTGCAGCGGCATTGGAGCCTCACTATAAAGCCTTGTTGGCCGATGAAAGCGCTTGGGTGCGCGCTGCTGCTGCGAACGCGGTCGGCCGACTCGGCATGGTTGAAGCCGTCGATGCGCTGGCCGCGTTGGCCGTGAACGATCCCAACGCTGATGTTCGTCAATCCGCCCTGGAGAACTTGCACAGACTGTCTTACTCGGGATTAACCAATACCGTGTTTTCTGCCTTGGAAGATGACGCCGAATCTGTGCGCCGAGCGGCGTTGGCACTAATTCCCTCCCTGTCTATTCCCTCCGGGGACAAGGTACGCATGTACGAGCTGCTACTGGAAAAGAGCAGCCTGGGCGAGCAACAGGAAACCTATCTCGCATTGGCCCAAGTTCAGTCCTCGGAAGCCTATCAGCTGCTATCGAAACATCTGCAAAAACTGATCGACAATGAAATCCCGCCCGAAGTGCAACTTGAACTGGTACGGGCGGCGGAGTCGAGCAGCAACAAAACCGTGCAGGAAACCTTACAACAATACCAGCGAACAAAACCCACTGACGATGTTACCGAGCAATATCGGGAGGCGTTCAGGGGCGGCGACGCGCACACGGGTAAACTCTTTTTCTTTTATAACACTACGGCCCAGTGTATTCGCTGTCACGTGATGGGAGAGTTCGGCTCCGCCGTGGGGCCCGATTTGACGAACATCGGTAGTCGGTTGACCCGTGAGCAGCTGGTGGAAGCGATGGTCGCGCCGGGTGAACGCGTTCCCCGGGTTTTGGCCGCCTGAGTGTCACACTCCAGTCTGGAGAGACGGTTGAGGGGCAGTTCACCGCTGAAGACGCGGAAAGCGTCACCATTACCACCGATGACGGTGAAACCATCACTATCGATAGAAAGCGTGTTTTCGAGAAAAATTTCTCAGGCTCCGGCATGCCGCCAATGGGCTTAATGTTGAAAAAGGAAAACGTCAGGGACATTGTGGAGTTTCTGGCAAACCAAAAAGGGCAGAGCAATACCGTAAGTCACTAATCTAATACGAGGTTCACTATGAACATAACAAAAATTGTCTTCACTTTCCTGGGGTTGGTCCTTGTGTCTCCCCTGGCGCTCAGCCAGGAGCCCCTTGACCACAATATTTTTTACATTCATGAGGGAGAGGGAGTGACTCCCTGGGAGCTAAGTCTCCAATTCGGTCAGGTGTTATTGGAAGAAAAGCGTGGCGCCACCGTCAAGAACAGCCTGGTAGCCGAGCCCGCCTCTCGCGACGCTGAAAACGACGCCATACGGTTTACTTGGAATAAACGAAAAGTATTGACGGAGTGGGGCGGTCAGAACGAAGCCGTTTCGACCGTCACCCTGACCAATAAGGCCGGGGCTATTGATCTGGCAGGGGTGAAAGACCAGGTCGCACTGGTCCTGGATATTAGAGTTATAGACCGGCCCAGCGATCATGTGACCCTCTCTCTGGAAAGCAATTGGGACTGGCAGACTCGCGCCTCCATTCCGCTAAGAAGTGTCTTGCGCAAACTGCCCAAAAATGAATGGTTCAGTCTGCCTCTCCCTTTACAATGCTTTAAAGGCGGAGATCTTGACTTTGGTAAACTCACTTCTATGATGCAGCTCCATACCGATGGAAACCTCGAACTGGAAATCTCCGGCGCCCGTCTCTCCGCTTTCCCTCCCGACCAAGTCACTTGCTAATAGTCACGGCGCCTTGAGCATTGGGCGGTGTGCATGAGCCTACCTCGACATTAATTTTACGATAGCGGTAACTGTATGATTCATTCCTGTTTATCTGTTTCAAAATGGCGTCTTTTCGGTATCGGTGTGCTGTTCACTTGTTTAGCGGGCGGTTGCGGCAATATGGAAGAGCGACCCAACACCTTTGAGGTCGCGCCTTCGGAACCCCTTAGAATCGAGCGTGAGGTGAACGACAGTGTCACGCAGCGGTTGACCTTAGAGCTGGATAATCCAGGTCAGTACGCCAGCATTAGCATCTATGCGGACGATCATGTGATCGTGGAAAGCCTCGACATCCCCAAAAGCGGCCCGCAAACATTAAGTGCCTTGGTTCAGTTTCCCGCCTTGGGTGTGGCTGATATAACCTTAGTCGCCAATAACGCGGTGTTAACTATTAACCGCGCTACGCTTGAACCGGTTAAAGACTTAACTATCCCTCAGTTTGAGGATATTACCGAAAAGGCGGGAATGGACCGCGTAAATTCGCTTAAATATGGAGGCCCCACCATAGCCGACCTGAATGATGACGGCCATTACGACATTATTGTTAATAATCACAATGATGCGAGCAGCAAGCTTTACTGGAACAACGGTGATGGCACCGTCTCTAAGCACGATGCTAACTTGGCGCGGTGGTTTATGCATGACCTCCACGGTACGGCGCCTGGCGATTACGACAACGATGGTGATCTGGACCTGGTGGTGACACAAGGTGGAGGCAACGGCACTAACCCTTCTAGGGCCAACTTTTATCACAATAAAGATGGCACATTTGTGTTGTACACTGGTGATGTCGGTATCGAAAAAGGTGGCCGCGGGCGTGGCGCTCGTTGGTCCGATATGGACCTGGATGGCGACTTAGACTTGCTGCTTTTTAATGAGGAGAGTCTGCACGGTGATAAACCTCAGCACTTCTTTTACGAAAACCTAGGGAATAGTCGCTTCGAGATGCGCTCAGTGTCGGGCATTCAGAATGTACACCAATCAAGAGTGTTGCTTACGGATTTTAACGGAGATGGAATTGATGACTTTATCATGTACGGCCCTTTGAGTTTGTGGCAAGGTAATGGCGACTTTACGTTTACCGATGTGACTCATCGCCTTCCTGATTCTGTTTCTACATTACAGCACGTTGTCTCGGTGGCCGACGTTGATATCGATAACGATGGCGATCTGGATCTCTATTTGGCACGCGGAAAACCGTTTGAGGGGGGTAAGGGAGAAGCCCCCTCCGTCGATTTTGACCCCCTTGAACAAGTATTTGCGATTAAGCCTCGCGGCTTCAAGGGTGTGGATACCTTCTCATTTAGCGCCGATGGGGCGGTGTCACTGTCAGACTATTACTTTCTGGCGCAAGGGTCGCAACGTGGGAAGGACTATCCACTGTTTTTGGGGCGCGATAAGCATTCAACGGTCTTAGAAAGTGGCCAAGACTGGACTCTTGATCCGAGCCAGTCACAGGGATGGCCCGATGACATATCGGCCAACGGTATGTATTTTGGTTATCTTGGCGGTGGCCAGTGGAGGGCAGCGCTGGTGCGTAATGGAGATGACTTCTGGGGTTTCAAGTTTACCCTCTCCGGCGTGACGGACGTTGAGACTTCATTTACACCAGAGAACCGAAACGAGGCCGATATTCTACTGCGCAACGACGGCGATCGCTTTGTAGATGTTTCAACCCAGTGGGAAATACCACCTGGAAGCAATTCCTCGGGGGTAACGGTAGGAGATTTTAACAACGACAGTCATCTAGATGTTTTCGTCAGTCGCTGGGGCAAAGTATATGGTAAAACGTCAGATTACCTTCTTCTGAATACCGGCCACAATAGCTTCGACACAGTCACCATGCACGGCGCTAACGATGTGGGTGGCTCAGGCAACGGTGACATGGGGCAAGCATTTGATTTTAACGCTGATGGTCACCTCGATCTTTTGCTCGGCAGTGAGGGCGGTCAGTGGTACTTATACAAGAACAGTCAGAATGAGCAGGGCTTCTTCAGCTTGGTGAGGGTCGGTTATTCCCCGGAACATCGCGTAGATCCAATGGGGGCCTATGTAACACTACACACGCCCGGACACAGCTATCGACGTCGCGTGGGATCGGCCGGGGAAATATTCTCACAAAGTTTGCTCAATACGGTTCACTTTGGTTTGGGAAAGCAGCAAAATATCGATAAAGTCGACATTACTTGGCGCAATGGTGAGACTGTTGAATTCATTAACCCCGACGTCAATTCCCTGATTTCCTCGGACCAGCGTCAGCCATTGAGTGTTGATATTGGTAGTAGCCCGTTGCAAGTGCGCACAGGAAGCTCTTATCCGCTGAAACCTGCGTTCTCTCCAGAACAAGTCGACACACGTTTGCAGTGGCATTCGGATAACCCCAGTCACATAAGTGTTAACGAGCAAGGCATTATAACGGTAAACGGTAAGGTGGGCGATCGGGCGACGATATCAGCCACTAGCCTAGCCAGCGGTGTCAGTGACTCGGTAGTGGTTGAGGCGATTGCGTGGCATCCGGTTGAAGCGGAGTCGGTCGTCATTTCTGATAAACCGGTGCAGCTATACGAAGGCCAGTCAAGGCGTTTGGATGCCGTTGTCAGACCCGCTCATGCTGATAACACAAATGTACAGTGGGTCAGTAGCAACACCCAAGCTGTCAGTGTCGACGCCGCTGGCGTTTTGCAGGCCCATAAAGCAGGGCAATCTCACATTACGGCCAAGGCGGTCGGATCCACGGAGGCTGCCGATACATTTACTGTGCAGGTGGACCCGTACCAGGAGGGATCTATTGCCATAACTAACCGCGATCAGTGGGCGAGTCGCCCAATTGTCATCGGTGAGCCGATTTCGCTGAAGGTGAGTTACAATGCGGGTTCCGGCAACGAGGTGATCGCCGCTGATGAAGGTGGGCTACGCTTTTGGTTGCGACACTTTAAGTCACGCTGGATTCCGGTCAACGATGTCGTGAAGGTAGCGGCTGACGTCTTACACACTCAGTCGGGCGATGCTGAAGAGTCCTTTACAACCGAGGGATTAACGCCAACAGCCGAGTTGCCAGAGGGACACTTTTATCAGCTTCGTGCGTCGTTTACCGCCAGTGATGGTCAGAACTACAATGCGACAGTCGATGAGATTAATCTGGTTGCGCCGTAGAGTAGGGCACAGCACTTCTGCCGCACCCAAACGGTGATATCGAAACCTACGATAAGCGATTTGTAGCGAACAACTAACCCCGCCCGAAGGCGGGGTAGAACTCACTTACCGTACCGCTTGCGGTAGAGGTCGAAGTTAATCTCCTTCGCCGCTTCCACCATCTCCGGGTAGGGAATGTCGGTCACGGTCACAAATCCGATGTTGGCATTCTCGCCATCAAAGGCTCGACCGGTCACCGGTTCATCCACATACTGAAACCAGTGGGCCCCCACCATATAGTCTTTTTCCAGTACGCTCTCCATATAAGCCTTGTACATACGAGCGCGATCTTCCTGACTGGCGGCGCTGACGATTCCTGGGTGGTAGTTATCCGAGTCCGTGGTTGCGCCGATATGAAACTCGCCAATCACCACTGGCAAGTCGATTTCCTCCAAAAAGCTCCACTGATGGGTCTGCATGCCCTCTTCATAGATATTGAAGCTCAGAACATCGGAGTATTTGACCGAAGCCTTAATGATTTCATCGGGCATACCCCAGTTAGCCATACGTGCGCCCATGTACAAGTGATTGGGCAAGTACTCCTTTAACGTACCGTGGACCACTTTAAAATACTGCTCACCCAGGGCTTCCAATAGCTGCGACAAATCCGCCACCTGCGCTTCGGAGGGTTGATTCAGACTTGCATCGGCGGCGAATGCGTTCCAGCTCTTAAACTGGCTGTCCCAGGCGCGGTTGAGAGCTTCGATCGTGCCGTATTTTTGTTTCAGGCGGTCGGTAAACGCTTTTTTGGCCGGGCTCATTGCAGCATC
Organism: Marinimicrobium sp. ARAG 43.8; assembly: GCF_050113635.1. Lineage (NCBI taxonomy): Bacteria > Pseudomonadati > Pseudomonadota > Gammaproteobacteria > Cellvibrionales > Cellvibrionaceae > Marinimicrobium > Marinimicrobium sp. ARAG 43.8. Next base: position 115,487 of record NZ_JBNJLT010000001.1, on the reverse strand, counting down.
TTTGCTCAGGGCATCTAGAATGACCCCATAGCGCTCCGCCACGGTGCCCTCGCGTTCCCCCCAGCTTTTTTCGTTGTCGATAAACACACCGATGCACCAGGGGGAGGCCTGCACATTCTCGGCAATCACTTCAATGGTGGCGCGGGCGCGTTCAGCAAACACCGGGTCGAAGAAATCCGGCATCAGTCCCCAGTGGTTGGTGTGGCCGGACAACGTCTGATAGTCACCGATAATCCAGCCGTTAGCAAAGTAGGGGACTTTTTTATTTGGATAGAACGCCGGGTCCACCCAGTTACCGAAGGAGGTAAAGCCCCAGCTGTTCATGCGCTGCAGAGTAACCTCTTCCCACTTTCTGACATACGACTCCGGCGCTGTTTGACCGTAGCGGCGCTCTAGATTGGCGCGATAAAAGCTGTACGTTTCCCCGTGTGGGATCGGTCCTTTGTGAGTGGAGCGTCGATAGCTATAATGATCCGCCAACGGGTGATCGTAGTTGGGTAACCACTCAAACATATCGTGACGGGTCTTATTGATAATGTAACGGCTTTCGCGCACCTCATCCGACACATCGACAATGCCCATCGAATCTTCCGGGGTGACCTCATCGTCGTGAACCACGCGCACGGAGGGGTCCTTGAAGTCCACCCCGGTCAGGGTGGTCAGGTTGGACATCCGCACATTGGCGGGGCCGTGTGAGAAGAACAGATAACCCTCGGGGTCCACCAGCCACCATTTACCGTCGACCTTCTCGGTCCGAAAGTAACCCGTCGCTTCCAGTTGCGGTCCGTCTTTGTAGCCCCCAAAGCGCGAGCGATCCTCGGGGCCGGTGTGTTGCGCGAGCGCTTTCAGCTCCTTTTCCGCCAAAGCCTTGAGTTCCGCCTCAGACGTCACTTTCAACGGGGTGGCCTTTTTCGCGGCTTGGCCGAAACGGTCCACCAGATGCTTGGTCCAGTCCGCGCCGGCCTCGGGGTTGGGCCGCAATTGAATATCGCCCACTTGCAGCTCTCGATCCTGCAGGACCCCAATGGTGTAGAACGACATTTTGGTGATCTGGCCGAGGTCAAGTTCGCCATGCCAGGAACGCCAGACCATTTTCATCTCATCCGTTGGCCAGGGCATGGGGTTGGCCCACATGCCCTTATCGGTCGCAGCCTTTTCCCCTGCCAGCGGAAAAAATACCTTACCCGCATAGCCTTTGGGCACACTCAACTCCCGCGTCTGACTGTTGCCGGCGGCATCAAACAGCTCCACATAGAAGTGCGTAGAAACCGAGGCTTTGTTGATGACGTCAAAGGCTAGGTTGTAATCATCCAGACGGGAAAAGTCCCAGGGCTGGTCGGGGACTACGCTAAATACCGGAGTGTGGACCGACGCGGGAAAGCGTATATTGAGAGCTCGCGAGCGACCGTTGTCGACGGCGCTGATTTCGGCCTGCTCCGGCACCAGCCAGTCGAGCTCACGGGCGCTGGCGAAGTCCACAATAGTGGCGGGGAGCTGCCGGGGCGCTCTTTGCGCGGCAGGGCTTTCCCCAGGGCCGTGGCCCCCGAGATCATGGGCTTGCTGGCTACAGGCACTGGTCAGGGCGGCCGCAACCGCCACGGCGTAGGCTAAGGGCTTTAGGGTCATTTTTATGTCCTTTCTCGGCGTTAAGTTGATAGTGATAACGGACTCTGCTTTATAAGATGGCCTATAGAATGACTCACATGTTTATTGTCTACAATGATTGCGCGCAATCAACCCTCGAATTAACACTATTTAACTGCCAATAGCCCCTTGAGACGCGGTGGGAGCAGCAGGTGAATAAGCAACTGGAAGTGATGCAAACTCCGGTCAAAGTCGTCGGTGGCGGCCCCAAAAAGGTGCTGTACACCCTTCAGACCCTACATCGAATCGGGTTGCTGGACTCGGCCAAGGCGCTCAAAAGCCACAACACCTGTAAGGCCTGTGGACTCGGCATGGGCGGGCAACGCGGCGGCATGACTAACGAGAAGGACGAGTTTCCCTCGGTATGTAACAAGAGTATTCAGGCCCAATCCACCGACATCCAGCGAGCCATCCCCGATGAGGTGTTCGAGTACACTCTCAAGGAGTTCAACGAGCTGACCGACCGGGAGCTGGAAACCATGGGGCGTTTGAACACGCCCCTGTACAAGCCCGCGGACAGCGACCAATACCAACCCTTAGGCTGGGATGAGGCACTGGATCTGGCCGCCGAGCGCTTCCGTGCGCAGTCCGCCGGAGAAGAGCTTTTTCTACGCCTCGGGCCGCTCCTCCAACGAAGTGGGTTTCCTGCTGCAACTGCTGGCGCGGCTCTACGGCAGCAACAACGTCACCAACTGCTCCTACTACTGCCACCAGGCCACCGGTGTCGGCCTGCAGGGCACCATGGGCACCGGCACCGCGACGGTGCAACTGGAAGATTTGGCCCACGCCGACATGGTGTTTGTGATCGGCGCCAACCCGGCCTCCAACCACCCGCGCTTTGTGCATCAACTCAAGAACTGTCGCGACCGCGGCGGCAAGGTGATGGTCATCAACCCCGCCAAAGAACCGGGGCCGGTGCGCTTTGCCGTGCCCAAAAGCGCCAAGTCCATGCTCAGTGGCGGGACCTGGATTGCTTCTCGGTTTATTCAACCCAGCATCGGGTCGGACCTGGCGCTGCTCACGGCGCTGGCGAAACTGACGCTGGAAAACAGTGCCCACAACGCCGCCTTTGTCGATGATCACACTCAGGGCTTTGCCGACTACAAACACTCTCTCGACAGCTTAGATCTGGATGACTTGCTCGCCCAGTGCGGCGTGCCGGAGCAGGAGCTGCGTGCGATGGCGGAGGACTACGCCCGCGCGGAGAACGTGATTTTCGCCTGGGGTATGGGGATTACCCATCACCTGAACGGCGTGGCCAACGTGGAAGCCATTGCCAACCTGGCACTGCTGCGCGGCATGGTGGGCAAACCGGGGGCAGGGATGTTGCCGCTGCGAGGCCACAGCAACGTCCAGGGCATTGGCACCATCGGCGTCAAACCAGTGCTGGCCGATGACGTGCTCAAGGCGATGGAAGCCCAAATGGGCGTGACGCTACCGAGCCAACCGGGGCTGGATACCCTGGCCTGCCTGCGCGCCGCCGAGGCAGGGGAGATGCGCAACGCTATCATAATGGGCGGCAACCTGTTTGACGCCACCCCGGATACCGCCTTCGCCCGCCGGGCAATGGATAAGGTGAACTTCAAACTTTACTTGACCACGACGTTGAATCGCAGCCACTTCAACGGCATGGAGAACAGTGAGGCACTGGTGCTCCCGGTGTGCGCTCGGGATGAAGAGCCGCAAAGCACCACGCAGGAATCCATGTTCAACTATGTACGACTGAGCGACGGGGGCATTACACGCTTAACCAATGTGCGTTCGGAGGTGAGTGTGCTGGCTCAACTGGAGGCGAAGCTGCTGCCCAAAGAACCCTTGGATTTTTCCCGGTTCGAAGCGTACGACAAGGTCCGCCAGGCCATTGCGGACACCATCCCCGGCATGGCACCGCTAGCCGATATCGGCACCTGCAAGAAGGAGTTTATTGTCGGTCAACGAATACTGCACGAGCCGGTGTTTAACACCCCATCGGGCAGGGCAGCGTTCAAAACCCTTTCAATGCCCGTTCACGAAAAAACGGCGTACCCCTACCAATTGGCCAGCATTCGCAGCGAAGGGCAGTTTAATTCCATCATTTACGAGGAGGCTGACAGCTACCGAGGCACTCAACACCGATGGTGCGTATTGGTGTCCCATGACGACTGCCAAAGGCTGGGACTCACCAAGGGAGCCACCGTCACCCTGACTTCGGCCCACGGCGAAATGAAAAACGTGGAAGTGGTGCCGTTTGATCTGCCCGCCGGCAGTGTGATGGCCTACTACCCGGAAGCCAATGTCCTGATCGGCACTGAACATGACCCGCGCAGCAAAACCCCTGCGTTCAAATCGGTGCCTGTGTCGATAAAAGTGGGTATCGGTCAAAAAGGGGGAGTCCAGCGATAGCACAACTTGATCGGGACGTGAATCTGTCATATTTGCACAACCAGAGCTGAGAGAGGCGACGAATCTGGAGCGCTGACCCTGATTTGCCGGATGAACAATCCTGTCAGGCTAGTTATCCAGGCGATAATTTGGCCTAAATCCAATGTAGGTTAGGCGGCATAAGCCTATGATCCCCTGGGGGCGGAATTTCTGTATCAATGCTTATATGTTTTATGTGAGGTGGTAATATATCAGGACTGTAACTTGAATTGTGGGGCGCCCAACATGGCTGCTATTAAATTCGACAACGTCTTTGATGTCGTCACCGGGAAGAGAGATGAATCTAACGATTTGAAAGCTCGTGCCGATCTGATTATAGCAATTCGGGACATTGTGAGTGACAATGAATGCAAGCAAGTCGAGGCGGCTGAAAAGCTGGGCCTTACTCAGTCCTGTGTCAGCGATTTGGTCAATGGGAAAATCGAGAAGTTTCCGATTGATCTGCTGATGACTTGTCTTAATAGGCTTACGATCGACTTAAGACCGTTTGCAAGAATGACACGCTAACAGTGATCGTCTAGGCTGTGTGAGGGATTGGAGCATACTAGGCGAGAAAGTGTAGGGGACGTACAGGATAAGCCGAACTTAGAGGTTGAGCTATAACTCATTGATTTTAAGTAGTATTTTCCTTTCCGCGTCAATTTTGAATCACTCTTCCCTGAGTAATGCCGCTCATGCATATCTAGTCTCAAACTTTATTGTAGTCTCAAATCTTATTGTTTAGTCTCAAACTTCATTGTCCATCGACAGTGGTGGCAACCGCTACCGATACTCCTCCATACTTGGACAGGAACACACCAGGTTCCGGTCTCCGAATACATTATCAATCCGGTTCACTGTTGGCCACACCTTGTGTTCTTTCAACCAACTCGCGGGGCGAGCGGCCTTGTCGCGGCTGTAGGCGCGCTCCCAGCTCTCGTCCATCACATCGTCCTGCGTATGCGGGGCGTTGCGCAGCGGGCTTTGTTCGACGCTGTGCTCGCCGCTTTCAACCTGCGCGATTTCCTTGCGGATGGTGATCATCGCCTCGATAAAGCGGTCCAGCTCCTCTTTGGATTCGGATTCTGTGGGTTCGATCATCAGAGTGCCGGGCACGGGGAAAGACATTGTTGGCGCGTGGAAGCCGAAGTCCATCAAACGCTTGGCAATATCTTCCTCGGTCACACCCGTGGCCTCTTTGAGCGGGCGTAGGTCCAGCAGGCATTCGTGGGCGATGGTGCCGTTTTTCCCTTTGTACAGAATCGGGTAGTGGCCGCTCAATTGCCGGGCGACGTAGTTGGCATTCAGGATGGCGTACTCGGTGGCTTGGCGCATACCGTCGCGTCCCATCATTTTAATGTACATCCAGCTAATGGGCAGGATGCTCGCCGAGCCCCAGGGCGCGGCGCTGATGGTGCCGTTGGCCGGATCGGTGCCGGGCACGTCCTGAACCGGATGACCGGGAAGGAAGGGTGTCAGGTGCTCGGCGACGCCGATGGGGCCCATACCCGGACCACCACCGCCGTGGGGGATGCAGAAGGTTTTGTGAAGGTTCAGGTGCGAGACATCGCCACCGAACTGGCCGAACGCGGCGAGTCCGACGAGTGCGTTCATATTGGCACCATCGATATAGACCTGCGCGCCGATGCTGTGGATCAATGCACACAGTTCACTCACCCCCTCCTCGAACACGCCGTGGGTCGAGGGGTAAGTGATCATGATGGCGGCGATGCGAGTGCCGAACTCTTCGACCTTGGCTTTCAGGTCGGCCAGATCCACGTTGCCGTCTTTGTCGCAGTTGACCACCTTGACCTGCAAGCCCGCCATTTGGGCTGAGGCTGGATTGGTGCCGTGGGCGGAGGCCGGGATCAGGCAGAGAGTGCGCTCGGTTTCGCCTTTGCTTTCGAAGTATTTGCGGATCGCGACCAGCCCGGCGTATTCGCCCTGGGAGCCGGCATTGGGTTGCAGGCTGATGGCGTCATAGCCGGTGCAGGCCTTGAGCATCTGCTGAAGATCGTCGAACAGTTGCTGGTAGCCCTGGGCTTGATCCATCGGTGTGAACGGGTGCAACTGCCCGAACTCGGGCCAGGTGACCGGAATCATTTCCGCCGTGGCATTGAGCTTCATAGTGCAGGAGCCCAGCGGAATCATGGACTGGTTCAGGGCAATGTCCCGGCCTTCGAGTCGGCGCAGATAGCGCAGCATCTCGGTTTCGCTGTGGAAGCGGTTGAATACCGGATGCGTCAGCACGGCATCGTGGCGTTCGAGTGCGGCAGGAATGGCTTCCGGGCGTTTTCCAGCAGAAAGTTCGCCGTCGAGCTGAGACAAATTGAGAGCGTGGTCCCCGGCGCAGAAAACATTTAACAGGCGGTCGATGTCATCCAGCGTGGTGGTTTCATCCAGGCTGATGCCCAGCGCGGTGTTGCCGACCTTGCGCAGGTTGATTTCATGAGTCAGGGCGGCCTGATACAGACCGGTCTGCTTCTTCTCGCTGCCTAGTTCCACCACCACGGTGTCGAAATAGTGGTCGTGGCGTAGCTCGAAGCCTTTGTCTTTGAGGCCTTCGCCCAGCAGATAGGCAAGGCGGTGGATGCGCTCGGCAATGCGCCGCAGGCCTTCCGGCCCATGATAAACGGCGTAGCAGCTGCTCATGACCGCCAGCAGTACCTGGGAGGTACAGATGTTGGAGTTGGCCTTTTCCCGGCGAATGTGTTGCTCGCGGGTTTGCATAGCCATGCGCAGGGCGGTCTTGCCCCGGCTGTCGACCGACACGCCGATGATGCGGCCCGGTGCCGAGCGCTTGTAGGCGTCGCGGAAGGCGAAGAAGGCCGCGTGTGGGCCGCCAAAGCCCATGGGCACCCCAAAACGCTGGTTGCTGCCGATCACGACATCCGCGCCCATCTCACCGGGTGATTTGAGCCGCATCATCGCCATCAGGTCGCTGGTGACGGTCACCAGCACATTCTTTTCGTGGGCCTGGGTAATCAGATCCGTGAGATCGCGTACCTGCCCGGTGGAACCTGGATAAGAGAGCAGGGCGCCAAAGCATTCTGTGCTCGCCAGTTGCTCCGCTGGACCGGTGATCACGGTAAAGCCGAAATAATCGGCGCGGGTTTTAAGCACCGCCAGCGTTTGCGGGTGCGTGTCCTCGTCCACGAAAAAGGCATCGGACTTGTTTTTCTTGTTTTGGCGTTTACACATGGCCATGGCTTCCGCCGCCGCCGTGCCTTCGTCCAGCATGGAGGCGTTGGCCAGCTCCATGCCGGTCAGATCCATCACCATTTGCTGGAAGTTCAGCAGGGCTTCCAGTCGGCCCTGGGAAATTTCTGGCTGATAGGGCGTATACGCCGTGTACCAGCCCGGGTTTTCCAGTACATTGCGTTGAATAACCGGAGGCACGAAGGTGTTGTAGTAGCCCATGCCGATAAAGCTTTTGAACAGCTTGTTCTTGCGGGCGACGCTTTTGAGGGCGGCCAGGGCCTGATGCTCGGTCATGGGACCGTTCAATGCCAGCGGTTCTCGCTGGCGAATGGTTTCCGGCACGGTCTGGTCGAGCAGTGTGTCCAGGCTGTCAACGCCCAGCGCGTCAAGCATGGCGCGGGTTTCGGTGGCATCGGGGCCGATGTGACGGTGGGTGAACTCATCGGCGTAGGCCAGTTGCGCCAAGGGCGCGGAGCGGAAATCAGCGGACATAGAATGGCTCGTATCGGGGTTGTGCGAACGTAAGGGTCGGGGTAACGGCAGTGGGGTTCCTGAGCCTGCCCCAAAAGCCGCTAATGGTAGCAATTGCCGGCTCGTGCGGCAATTGGGAATGCGCTGGACCAAACGTTTCTGAAAGGCGGATGGCAAGCGAAACACGTTAAGAATTGGATTAGGTTTGCTGGTGGTGGAAAAATCGGTTTATACTGCCAATCTTATAGTAATATTAACTATATAGGGCGAAGCCGCCTCTGTTGTCAACGACCTACAATAAGATTCCGAGCATTATGAATAATCAATCGCAGCAACTTACGATCAGAGAGAAGGTCGGCTATAGCCTGGGCGACCTGGCCGCGAACCTGGTCTTTCAGACCATGGTGACCTTCATCGCCTACTACTACACGGACGTGTATAAGCTGGAGGCCAGCACTGCCCAATGGGTTATCGCCACTTGCGGCATTATTGGCGGCGTATTGTTCGCCCCGGTCATGGGTGTGATTGCGGACCGCACTCGCACCCGCTGGGGGCGTTACCGCCCCTGGATTCTATGGACGTCCGTGCCCTTTGGTGTGATGGTGCTGCTGACCTTCACCACGCCCGACTTGAGCTATGACATGAAGGTGGTGTACGCCTTCGCGACCTATCTGGCCCTGGTGACGCTCTATACCGCCAACAACCTGCCTTATTCCTCGCTCAGTGGCGTGCTCACCGGAAATATGTCCCAGCGGAACAGCTTGTCCGCCTATCGGTTCGTGGCGGTGATGGTGGCCCAGTTTATCGTGCAGGTGCTGCTGCGCCCGGTGGTGTTGATCCTCGGTGATGGCGACGAAGCGGTTGGCTTCGAGAAAATCATGATGATTTTCGCCGTGGCGGGGGTGCTCATGTTTTTGATCACCTTCTTCACCACCCGAGAGCGAGTGATGGAGAAGTCGAACGAAACCAGTTCGATTGCGCAAGATCTGGGGGATTTGTTCAAAAACCTGCCCTGGATCATCCTGCTGTTTGTGACGATTCTGGTCTTTACCAACCTGGCGCTTAAGGGTGGTACCTACGTCTATTACTTCAAGTATTACGCCGGTCAGGCCGCGCTGGCCGAATTCCTGAGCGATATCGGTTTTACCGGGATGATTGCCAGTATTCAGGAAATCTGGCCAAACTTTAAATGGCCTGAAGAGCCGGATGCGTCTGCTTTCGGTCTGTTTAATGGCGCGGGTATTATCCTCATGATTGTGGGTATTGGTTTTGCCCGTCCGCTTGCTGACCGGTTCGGGAAACGCAATGTCTACGGGCTTGGGTTGTTTCTGTCGACCTTGCCGTTGCTCGCGTTTATGGTGATTCCGCGTGAGGCCGTGGGCTGGATGTTTGTCTCCCAAATCCTGCACGGTTTCTTCTACGGCGTGACCATTCCGCTGCTGTGGGCGATGACCGCCGATGTGGCCGATTACTCTGAGTGGCGCAATCACCGCCGTGCCACGGGGGTGATTTTCTCCGCTATGATTTTGGGGCTGAAAGGCGGGCTGACTCTCGGCGGTACGCTGGTAGTTGCTATTTTGGCCGCGTACGGTTATGAGGCCGGTCAAGCGGAGCAGAGTGACGATTCCATTCTGGGTATCCGTCTCATGATGAGCCTTTATGCCTCGATTCCTTTCCTGATTGCCTGCGGCTTGCTGTTTTTCTACCGCATCAATAAAGGTATGGAAAACCAGATCGAGAAAGACTTGGGAGAGCGTCGTAACCAGCCCATGCCTGAGCCAGATGAGCCCACCCTGTAAAAGGGGCGGGTTGGCGGATGCGCAATGCGCATCCGCCGTCTGCTAACATTGTTCCCGGTGTCTTAACGTTCCGCGTCCCTCACGGCATTGCGGGCGTGAATAAACATAGAGTGAGACACATAAATTAAATCCGCGACTTTGCGAATCAGCGCCTCTTCATATTTATCCAAGTCCCCATCGGCATAAGCCACTTCCCACATGGATTTGATCAACTCGTACTTCTCGTCTGGTGTACAGGCGTCGTTGATCTGGGTCGTGAATTGATGCAGTGAGGTGGCGTCGTCCTGCTCGGATTTGGCCAGCTCGCTCAGCTCATGGAGCTTTTCTGGCTCAAGGTTGAACTGACGTTGAAGGATCGTGTGCAGGGTCTGGAGTTCGGCGTCATCAAGCAACCGGTCAGCGGTGCCCACTTCGATCAGCAGGGCGGCTACCGCCAACTGTTTCTGCTCCGGAGATAACGCCTGGGCGTTATCGTCCGGTTGCAGGTGTTGCTCAATAAACCGTGAGATTTTGCTCAGCACAACGCTTACGCACGACCTTTGAGCAGGTCTTCCAGCTTGATCTGGTCTTCGGCAAACTTGCGAATGCCTTCCGCCAGTTTCTCGGTGGCCATGGCGTCGTCGTTCAATGCGAAGCGGAAGCTGGATTCGTTGTCATTGGGCTTGGCGATGGACTCACCAGTGTTGTCCGGAGACAGTTTGCGCTCCAGAGTTCCGGTGTCTTTGCTCAGCTCTTCCAGCAGCGCCGGGCTGATGGTCAGGCGGTCACAACCGGCCAGGGCTTCGATTTCGCCCGAGTTGCGGAAGCTTGCACCCATCACCACGGTATCGTAGTTGTGCTGCTTGTAGTAGTTGTAGATGTGACGCACGGACAGTACGCCCGGATCTTCCTCGGCGGTGTAATCGGTTTTTCCGGTGCTGGCTTTGTACCAGTCCAGAATCCGGCCCACGAAGGGTGAGATCAGGTAAGCACCGGCGTCAGCACAAGCCGCAGCCTGGGTGAAGCTGAACAGCAGCGTCAGGTTGCAGTTGATGCCTTCTTTTTGCAGCACTTCGGCGGCACGAATGCCTTCCCAGGTGGAAGCCAGCTTGATCAGAACGCGGTCGCGGCTTACACCGTTTTTCTCGTACAGATCAATCAAATGATGGGCTTTTTCAATACTGGCTTTGGTGTCGAAAGAGAGGCGGGCGTCTACTTCGGTAGAGATCTTGCCCGGAATCAGTTTCAGCACTTCGGTGCCAATAGCGACCGCCAGATGGTCGGAAGCGTAGCTGATCTGCTCGGCATCGCTACCGCCTTCTTTTTTACCAGCGGCGACGGAGGCGTCCACCAATTCTGAGTAACCCGGTACCTGAGCGGCTTTCAGCAGCAGGGAAGGGTTGGTGGTAGCGTCTTGAGGCTGATACTTTTTGATGGCCTCGATTTCGCCGGTATCGGCCACCACGTCGGTCATCTTTTTCAACTGGTCGAGTTTCGTAGTCACTGTTATCCCGTCCTATTACTTGTTGAGTGTGAGTGTCGGTTGGCTCCGGCGCTGCCTCGTTGGCAGCGGAAACCTCCTTGAAGTCTGTTCTTTGGGGTCCCTATTGTATTATAAAATGGCGTCCGAGTTGCAGTGCCGTTGTTCCACGGCTTTCGTTACGGTTGTAGTTCTGGTTTGGGTATCGTCATGAATATTCTATCAGAGAGACTTCTTCTCTGGCTTTTTTCAAGACTTCGAGGCCTGCGCCGGGCTTGAAGGCCTGTTCGCTGATAATGCGGCGGAACTTGCGTCCTCCGGGTCGGCCCTGATAAAGGCCGAGAATATGCCGGGTCATATACTTCAGGGACACGCCCTCGGCCAGCCGGGTTCCAATATAGTCTTCAAAGGCGTCCAAAATCTCTTCTCGGGTGGCGATCGGGCGGTCGGCACCGAACAGACGGTGGTCCACTTCAGCCAGCAAATACGGGTTGGCGTAAATTTCCCGGCCGAGCATGACGCCGTCGAGATCCCGGAGCAGGGTTTCGGATTGCTCCAGGGTGTTTATGCCGCCATTAACGATGATTTCAAGGTCTGGACGCGCCTGTTTCAATCGTTTTACACGGTCGTAATCCAGCGGTGGAATGGTCCGGTTTTCCTTTGGGCTGAGCCCTTGCAGCCAGGCTTTGCGGGCGTGGACGATAAAAGTACGACAGCCAGTGGCCGCCACGGTGTCGACAAAATGGGCCAGCCCCTCTTCGCTGTCCATGTCGTCCACGCCGATGCGGTGCTTGACGGTAATGGGGATAGTCACGGCCTGCTGCATGGCGGCAATGCACTCCGCCACTCGCTCCGGCTCGGTCATTAGGCAGGCGCCGATGCGGTTGTTCTGCACCCGGTCACTCGGGCACCCGCAGTTGAGGTTGACCTCATCGTACCCCCAGTCCTCGGCCATGCGGGCGCATTCGGCCAGCTCGGCGGGATTACTACCGCCCAGCTGCAAGGCCAGGGGATGCTCGGCGGGGTGGAAATCGAGGTGGCGGGGGCGATCCCCGTGGATCAGGGCGCCCGTGGTTACCATCTCGGTGTACAGAAGCGTGTGTTTGCTCAACAAACGCCAAAAGTACCGGCAGTGGGTGTCTGACAGGTCCATCATGGGCGCTGCGCAGAAGCGGCGGCTCAAATCGGCGGAGGGATGGGTGCGCCTGTGGGTCCGGAGCATGGCAACCTGATTGGGATAAAACGTGCATTATATCACCGTTTGCAACACCTAAAAACGGCTCGGGGCGGAAAACGCGGGATGAGTTGTGTAAACTATGGGTTTTATTTAGGCAAACACAGGAAGAGGTATTATGACGTTTCGTATGGCTGCTCTCGTTGCTGGCATCGCGGCAACTTCCGCGGCGCCAGCGTTGCTGGCCCAGGATGTGGAACAAGAAAACCGTAAATGGAAAGCCACGGCTGAAGTGGGTGCTATTTCTACCTCAGGTAACACGGAGACCACCACCTTTCAGGGAAAGCTGGATGCCACTCAGGATCTGAATCGCTGGCGCAACCAATACGTGTTAAGCATTTTGTACACGGAAGATGACATTGAGCAGTCGGATGGCACCACCAGCACAGAAACCACGGCAGAGAAATTCTCCGGCTCGGTGAAAAGCGCCTACAAGATCAACAACGACAACGCCAACTTCTTCGTGTTTGCGTCTCACACCAATGATGAGTTCGGTGCTTATCAAAAGTACACCACACTCGCTCTGGGTTATGGTAACCGGTTGTTCGAGACGTCCACAATGACGCTGGATGCCGAAATCGGTCCGGGTTATTACTGGGCAGAGCAGGATCTTCCCGAACCACAAGGTACTACCGACGAAGAAGGTGCGCTGCTGCGTGCGGCGGCGCAATATGAGTGGCAGGTGTCGGAAACCGCGGACTTCAAGCAAGTTGTCAGTGTGGAAGCGGCGGATGATAATACCCGTACCATTTCCGATACGTCGTTGAGCTTGCGCATTAATGGCGCTCTGCAGATGAAAATCGGCTATACTCTGCAGAACGACTCGGACGTGGCCCCCGGTAAGGAAAAAACGGACACCACGACCTACGCCAACCTGGTCTATAAGTTCTGATCAGCGATCCCGCCCGGCGGGATCACACACCCGTCGAGCCGTCTGGTAGCTGCTGCGCTCGGTGCAGCGGCCCAGCCAGGCGTTCACTGACGGGAACTCCTTGAGTTTCAAGTGCTCGCCCGCTTTGTAGAAGATTTCCAGGCAGTCCACCCAGGGAGCAATCGCCATGTCCGCGATACTGAAGCTCTCTCCCAGCATATAAGCCCGCCCTTTCAAGTGGCGCTCCAGAACCCCTAGCAGTCGGCGCGTTTCATCGCTGTACCGTTGGATCGGGTAGGGGTGCTCGCACTTGTCCCTGGCGTACACATAAAAGTGTCCGAACTGGCCGAACATTGGTCCGATGTGTCCCACCTGGAAAAACAGCCATTGCAGGCAGGCGCTTTTCCCGTCTGGGTCCATCGGCATAAACGTGCGGGTTTTCTCGGCCAGATAGGTAAGAATGGCGGCGGACTCCATCAGGCTGATGGGGCGTCCATCCGGCCCGTCGGGGTCGTACAGCGCGGGGATCTTGCCATTGGGGTTGATCCACTGAAATTCCGGGGTGTGTTGATCGCCCTCCATGATGTTGATCGTATGGGGCTCATAGGGCAAGTGCATCTCTTCCAGTGCCTGTGCCACCTTGATGCCGTTTGGCGTGTTCATTGAGTACAGCTGGATAATGCCTGGCTCTCTCGGGGGCCAGCGGCGGAAAATGGGTGGTGTTGACATATAAACCTCCACTTGAAAGATCTGGCACCTGGGTAAACCTGCCAATGCGCACTTGGATTACCAGCTTAAGGCCCCATATGAGTTAAGGAAAGCCCGAATTTGCATCTCGCCGCTCCGCCCACCGCTGGCGCGGGGCGGCGCTTTCGCCTAATCTCTAAGGCATTGATGGAACCACAAGCAAACCGTGAGGCAGTTATGGCAAATTCCTATCAGACCGTTGATACCCTGAAAGTCGGCGGCAAAGAATATCGTTATTTTCCCTTCTCCGAACTTGAAAAACGCTTCTCCATCCAAAAGCTTCCTTATTCCCTTCGGATTCTTCTCGAGAACTTGCTCCGACATTCGGACACCGGGCTGGTCAGTGAGGCGGACATCGAAGCGCTGGCCGGGTGGGACCCAAAAGCCGACCCCTCTCAGGAAATTGCCTTTGTCCCCGCGCGAGTGGTCCTGCAAGACTTTACTGGCGTGCCCGCGATTGTGGATCTCGCGGCCATGCGCGATGCAGTCAAGGCGCTGGGTGGCAAACCCGAACAGATTAATCCACTCTCGCCGGTAGAGCTGGTAATCGACCACTCGGTGATGGTGGATTACTTTGGAACCGAGCAGTCCTTCGAGAAAAACACGGCCGTTGAAATCGAGCGCAACCGCGAGCGCTATCAGTTCCTGCGGTGGGGACAAAAAGCCTTTGATAACTTCAAAGTGGTGCCGCCCGGCACTGGCATTGTCCACCAAGTGAATCTTGAATACTTGGCGCGAGGCGTTTTCAGTCGCGAGCGCGATGGTGTGCTGGAGGCTTACCCAGATACGCTGGTGGGGACCGACTCCCACACCACCATGATTAATGGCCTCGGCGTGCTCGGCTGGGGTGTGGGCGGCATCGAGGCGGAAGCGGCCATGCTCGGCCAGCCGATTTCCATGCTGATCCCGCAGGTAGTGGGTTTCAAATTGACCGGGGAGCTGCCGGAAGGAGCCACCGCCACTGACCTCGTCCTGACTGTCACGCAAATGTTGCGCAAGCTGGGTGTTGTCGGGAAGTTTGTAGAATTCTTTGGGCCCGGTTTGAAGCATCTCACTCTGGCTGATCGGGCCACCATCGGCAATATGGCGCCGGAGTACGGTGCCACCTGCGGCATTTTTCCAGTGGATCAACAGACGCTCGATTACTTGTCATTCACGGGCCGCTCCGAAGAGCAGGTGGAACTGGTCGAGCAATATATGAAGGCTATGGGCCTGTGGCACGACGATAACTCAGCGGATGCCGAGTACAGCGATGTATTGGAACTGGATCTCGGCACCGTCGAGCCTTCCATTGCCGGACCCAAACGACCTCAGGACCGCATTGCGCTGGATAAGGCCAAGTCGGCGTTTCACGACGTACTGAATGAAATGGATCGCCATCGGCGGAATACCATCGCCTCCACCGAGGAAGATTTCGCGGCTGAGGGTGGCGCGGCGGCCGTTGGCGGCGTACCGCTGTCTGATCAAGGGGCTGTGGAGGTTCAGTATAACGGCGAAGAGTTCCTGTTGAAGAACGGCGCGGTCGTCATTGCGGCGATTACCAGTTGCACCAATACCTCTAACCCGGCGGTATTGATGGCCGCTGGCTTGCTGGCCAGAAATGCCCGCAAGAAAGGGTTGAAAAGCAAACCCTGGGTAAAAACCAGTTTGGCGCCTGGCTCTAAAGTGGTAACCGACTATCTGGAAAAAGCCGGGTTGATGGATGAGTTGGAAAGTCTTGGCTTTTACCTGGTGGGTTATGGCTGCACCACGTGTATTGGTAACTCAGGTCCGCTGCCCGAAGAGATTCATGCCGCGATTCAGGAAGGGGATTTGACGGTTACTTCCGTATTGTCCGGTAACCGCAACTTTGAGGGGCGCATTCACCCCGATGTGCGCGCCAACTATCTCGCCTCACCGCCGCTCGTTGTCGCCTATGCGCTGGCGGGGAGCATGGATGTCGATCTGAGAAAAGAACCACTGGGTTATGATGCAGACAGCAAGCCGGTTTACCTGAAAGATATCTGGCCCACGACGGAAGACATCGATAACGCCATCGCCGATAACCTCGAGCCGGAAATGTTCGCGGAGAAATACGCGGACGTCTTCAGTGGCGATGAGAACTGGCAAGCGCTGCCGGTTGAAGAAAGCCAGCTCTATGCCTGGCCAGACTCCAATTATGTGCGCAAACCGCCATTCTTCGAAGGCATGAATAAACAGCCTGGCGAGGTTCAGGCCATCAAAGGCGCACGCTGTCTGGTCAAGGTGGGCGATAGCATTACTACCGACCATATTTCGCCGGCCGGTGCTATCATGCCGGACAGCCCGGCGGGTCTTTATCTGCAAGAGCAGGGGGTTGATCCGAAAGACTTTAACTCCTACGGCTCGCGTCGCGGTAACCACGAAGTGATGATGCGCGGCACCTTTGCCAACGTGCGCCTGAAAAACCAAATGGCGGCCGGCACGGAAGGAAGCTGGACAACCTACTTGCCGGAGAATAAAGTCATCAGCATTTTCGATGCGGCCGAGCGCTATCGCAAAGACGGCACGCCACTGGTGGTGCTTGCCGGTAAAGAGTACGGGTCGGGCTCATCCCGTGACTGGGCCGCCAAGGGACCTTCCTTGCTGGGGGTGAAAGCCGCCATCGCCGAAAGCTACGAACGTATCCATCGCTCTAACCTGGTCGGTATGGGGATCGTACCGCTACAGTTCGCTGACGGCGATTCGGTGGAGTCCCTCGGGCTAACCGGCGAGGAAGTGTTCGACATCCCCGCCGTCGAGGCCGACACCAAAGAAGTGGACGTCAAAGCGACTGGTGAGGATGGCAAGGTCAAAACGTTCAAAGCGCGCGTGCGCATCGATACGCCGAACGAATTTGCCTACTTCCAGAACGGCGGCATTTTGCATTATGTACTGCGCAACCTCGCGAACCAGTAGCGTCATGAGCCTGACCCATACCGATGATCATGGTCGTGCCACCATGGTGGATGTTTCCGCCAAGGTGCCGACCGCGCGGGAAGCGCGTGCGGAAGCCGTTGTTCGCATGCAGCCAGCGACCCTTGCGCTGATTCGCGAGAATGGACTGAAAAAGGGCGACGTGCTGGCGGTGGCGCGTATCGCGGGCATTCAGGGTGCTAAGAAAAGCGCCGAGCTGATTCCTTTGTGTCACCCGCTGGCGCTGAGCAAGGTTGATGTCGCCTTCGAGCTTCTCGATAGCCCGCCGCGCATTCGCATTGAAACCCGCTGTAAAGTCACAGGCCAAACCGGCGTCGAGATGGAAGCGCTGACCGCCGCGAGTGTGGCAGCGCTGACCATCTATGACATGTGTAAAGCCGCGGATCAGGGGATGGTAATTGAGTCAATCTGTTTGCTGGAGAAAACCGGTGGACGACGAGGGCACTATCGGCGGGATCTGACCGAGCCGGGAGAACGCACATGATCGACGTGTTGTTTTTCGCCCGACTGCGGGAAGAACTCCAGTGTGACCGTACCCAGCTGGAGGCGGTGGCGCAGGATACGGTCACCAATATCCGCGAGCGTCTCATTGCGCTGAATCCGCAGTGGCGTGAGCCACTGAGCCGGGCCGGGATTTTGTTTGCGGTGAATCAAACGCTGGTGTCCTCGGAGCATTCAGTACACGATGGTGATGAAGTGGCCTTTATGCCACCGGTCACCGGGGGCTGACGATGATTGCTGTGCAGACCGCGCCCTTTGACGTGGGTACAGAATATGAGCGACTGGTAGGCGGCGATGTGGACGCCGGTGCTGCCGTTTTTTTTGTGGGCCGCGTGCGAGCCAACAATCACGGTCGCCAAGTAACGGGGCTCACCCTTGAGCATTATCCCGGTATGACGGAAAACACCTTGAGCGGCATCGTAGAAGATGCGCGGCAACGGTGGACGCTGGGTCGGGTAAACATTATTCATCGAGTCGGCACTTTGCATTTGGGCGAACCCATTGTCTGGGTTGGAGTAACCAGCACACACCGCGAAGCCTCGTTCGCCGCCGCTGAATTTATTATGGATTACCTCAAAAATCGTGCGCCGTTTTGGAAACGGGAAGAGACTGCAGACGGTGCGATCTGGGTAGACGCTCAGGAAAAAGATCAAGAAGCGCTGAAGCGCTGGTAAAACATTTCCACAAAGTGCTTTTTTATAAATTAATAACCGGAGGCTTTTATGAAGTGGTCAAAACCCTTGGTCGGGCTGGCGGCCTGTTGTGCGCTGGTGGCTTGTGATACCAGCGACGAAACAACCCCCAAAACCAGTGAGACACCCTCGCGTGAAGCGCAGGCTCGTGAAAGCGCACCGATGAAAAGCGAAACGATGGGCGAAACCATCCTGGAGATTATGGCCAGCCCGCATCGCAGCGACACGAACCGCGAGCGTGATCAGTATCGCAACCCGGAAGAAACCTTGTTTTTCTTCGAGTTGAAACCCGAGCATACCGTGATGGAAGTTAATCCCGGTGGTGGCTGGTACATGGAAATCATCGCGCCTTTTGTGCGGGACAAGGGCCACTACATTGCGGCCACACCCGACCCTTCCCTGGACGGCATGCCAGGCTATGTGGAGCGACAGGCCACCAGCATCCAGGCACGCATTGACGATCAGAAAAACATCTATGGTGATGCCGAAATGCGGCTCTACAACCCGGCAGCGCCTGAGCTCGGTGAGCCCGAGTCGGTCGACCGCGTACTGACGTTCCGCAACGTTCACGGCTGGATTGGAGCCGAGCAGGCGCAGGGAATGTTTGAGGCCTTTGCGCGCGTGTTGAAGCCCGGCGGTATGCTTGGTGTGGTTCAACACCGTGCGGAAGATGGCTCTGCCGCCGAAAAAACGACCGGTACCGGTTACGTCTCTGAAGCGACTGTGATTAAACTGGCCGAAGAGGCCGGGTTGGAGCTGGATGGTCGCAGTAACCTGAACGCCAACCCGAAGGACACCCGCGACTATGAACAAGGTGTCTGGACCTTGCCTCCAACGTTGCGCCTGGGCGAGCAAAACCGCGAAGAGTATCTCTCCATTGGCGAGAGCGATCGCATGACGTTACGGTTTATTAAGCCCGCCAAACCCGCTGAAGAATAAGTGGGACGAGGTTGATCGTATGCCGGTGCGGGCAATGGTCCGCACCGGCCCTTCTGTGTTGTCTGCCTGACCCCAACGCCACATCGCGCCTGTCGCCCGGCTCACGTATAATGCCGCCCCAATGTCCTGTTCACCAACCTGCGGAAAGCTATTATGACCGTTCGCACCCGAATTGCGCCCTCGCCGACGGGCGATCCCCACGTCGGAACTGCCTACATTGCCTTGTTCAACCTGTGTTTTGCCCGGCAACACGGCGGCCAGTTCCTGCTGCGCATTGAAGATACCGACCAGACCCGCAGCACCCCCGAATCCGAGCAGGCCATTCTCGACAGCTTGCGCTGGTTGGGTATTGAGTGGGACGAAGGGCCGGACGTTGGAGGCGATAGCGGACCATATCGACAAAGCGAGCGCATGGACATTTACCGCGGCTACGCCGAGGAACTGGTTGAGAAAGGCCATGCCTTCTACTGCTTCGCCACGGCGGAAGAGCTGGATCAAATGCGCGCTGAGCAGCAGGCACGGGGCGAAACCCCCAAATATGACGGTCGCGGGCTGAAGCTGTCCGATGCCGAAATACGACAGCGTCTGGCGGCTGGTGAACCTTATGTGATCCGCATGAAAGTGCCGGAAGAGGGCGTCTGCAAGGTGCAGGACATGCTGCGCGGCGACATCGACATCGACTGGACGCAAGTGGATATGCAGGTGCTACTCAAGGCCGATGGCATGCCGACCTACCACTTGGCCAACGTGGTCGACGACCACCTGATGGGCATCACCCACGTTATCCGTGGGGAAGAGTGGATCAACTCCGCCCCCAAACACTTGAAACTGTACGAATATTTTGGCTGGGAAACGCCGGTGCTGTGTCACCTGCCGCTGCTGCGCAACCCGGACAAATCCAAGCTCAGCAAGCGCAAAAATCCCACCAGCATTTTGTACTACCAGCGCGCCGGGTTCCTGCCGGAAGCGCTGCTCAACTATTTGGGCCGCATGGGCTGGTCCATGCCCGATGAGAGGGAAAAGTTCACGTTGGAAGAAATGCAGGCCAATTTCGACATCAACCGGGTCTCCCTGGGCGGCCCCATCTTCGATGTGGAGAAGCTGTCCTGGCTCAACGGCCTCTGGATTCGTGAAAACCTCTCCGTCGAACAGCTGGCCGACCGCCTTCAGCAGTGGGTTTTTAATCGGGACAACCTGCTCCAGGTGTTGCCTCACGCTCAGGCCCGTATGGAAACCCTGGGTGACTTCGCCCCCCTGGTGAGCTTCCTCGCCTCAGGCAATCTCGGCCTGACCGAGGTCCATTTCAGCGGTAATAAACTGGAGCTGGATGACCAAAAACGCGTACTGCAGTTTGCCCTTTGGCGTCTGGAAGCGCTGCGCTACTGGGAGCGCGATGCCATCTTCCAAACCCTGAAAGGGCTGGCGGATGCGATGGACATCAAACTGAAAGACTTCCTGGCGCCACTGTTCGTGGCGATCTCTGGCACCACCGCTTCTTTCTCGGTTATGGACGCCATGGTACTGCTCGGGCCGGACATGAGCCGCGCCCGGCTCCGCCAGGCGCTGGAAGTGCTGGGCGGCATCGGTAAAAAGCAGCTTAAAAAGCTGGAAAAGGCCTACCAAGCGCTGGAAGCCGAGGCCTGAAAGCGGGTAAGTAGAGGGCAAGTATCGAGAAAAGTGCCTAAAAATCAATTTGTTAGGATTTTTGGCCCATCCAGTCTTGACAGTCGGGGACGGGGTGCTACAATGCGCCCCGCTTCCAACGAAGCACCACTTTTGGGGCCTTAGCTCAGCTGGGAGAGCGCAACACTGGCAGTGTTGAGGTCAGCGGTTCGATCCCGCTAGGCTCCACCACAAAACGCTGTTAAATCAGCAGCTTAAAAGCCCGCTAACTTAGCGGGCTTTTTTGTGTCTGTTTGTTGGGTGAGGACTACTCGTAAGCATAAAAAACCGAATTGGGATGGCATGAATTTCTTCATGCGACGCCGCTTTATCAGATCCTCTACAGCCCTGATTTTACGGTTTCTCCGGCACCAAAACAGGGCGCCACCAACATTTTTAGCATTTCCCGAGTGCAAAAAACCGTAAAGCGGTTGCCTTATGGTTTTTTTCGTAATATCCTTTGTATCGCCTGTAATCGGTTACAAAAAATGGTATTCAGGTCTCTTACATTGTCCTGAAAAATAAGCCTGATCTCCGGGTTTTTGGTTGAAATGGGTATAGATTTACAAAAAGTGCTCATTTTTTCGCCGATATTGGTAAGGTGGCTAGGATGCCTTATATGATCATCGATCATCATTTTGGCGCAGCCAGGATGTAGCCACGACCCGAGAATCAAGCATTTGGGCCAATGATAAAAACTCAATGCTGTGATAGGAGAGTTCCATGACATCCCCAAAAATGCATTTTCATAAGAAAATCATTCCGGCGGTTGTTGCGGCGTGTGCGGTAGGCGGTATGTCTGCTCAGGCGCTGGCACAACAAAATGACGGAATGCTGTTGGAAGAAGTGGTGGTAACTGGCGTACGTAGTGCCCAGGAAACCGCTGTAAACGTCAAGCGTGACGCCGATTCCATCGTAGACGCCATTTCCGCCGAAGACATCGGTAAACTGCCGGATGTCACCATTACCGACTCTCTGCAGCGGATCAGTGGTGTTCAGGTGCGCCGCACCGCCGGTGAAGGTGGTTCGCTGAACATTCGCGGCCTGGCCCAGGTTCAAACAACGCTGAATGGCGAGTCCTACCTGGGCGCTAACTCCATTACCAGCGTTCAGCCCAACTTCTCGGACATTCCGTCCCAGTTGTTCTCTGGCACCACAGTGATTAAATCCCAAACCGCCGAGAACCATCCGGGCGGCATCAGCGGTGTTGTCGATCTGCAAACCTATCGTCCGCTGGACAGCGGCTTCGATCAGGGCTGGACCTTGTCCGGCGCCGTGCAGGGGACTCGCGGTACTGAAACTGAAAAAAACGATCCCTCATTGAATTTCCTGGCCAACTGGCGCAATGACCGCATGGGTTTCATGCTGTCTTTCGCACACCAGAAATCCAATCTGGCCAATACCTACTCTGGCATGAATGGCGATGGAGGCTGGACCGGTTTTGCCAACGAAAGCTACACCGGCGGCAACTATGGTTGGGTCAGCGAAGACACCCAGCTCGGTGGTATGGGTGATCGCATCAATGGCGAAGGCATTGACGTAAACGGTAACGGCACCGTCGGCGACAGCTTCTGGGCTTACCAGGGCCATGCGGCGTTCAACCGTGCTTCGGAGCGTGAGCGCAACGGCGTTAACGCCGCGTTCCAGGTAGATCTGGGCAATGGTTTTGAATTGGTCACTGAAGCGTTCTACACCAAGATGGAAGATTACGACCGTCAAATGGGTGTAGCGTTCACCGATAAGTGGAACCGTTGGGACTGGGCCTACCCGAGCGTCAGCACACCTAAAGGTGTAAACGTAAGCGGTGGTGAACTGCACACCGTTCAGGAGTTCACCGGTAACGGCATGCGTCTGAAGTCCTACTCCGATGTGGCTGCGACCGAAGCGGAGTCCCAGAACTTCAACATTGAATTGAACTACGACAATGGTGGTCCGTTCATTGGTAGCGCACGCTTTGTTCACGGCAGTGCCGAACAAGAGCAGCTGAACAGCTACATGGATATCGACGCGGCGAACGGCAGTCAGTGGGGCGTTGAATGCCAGCTGTACCCGGCTGGAACGGCCGGCGAACAAGGCGACTGCGCCGATGGCCGTCTGCAAACCAACCCGAATGGCTACCAGGGCTTCCCGGTTCTGACCGTCAATTACGAAGGCAGCAACCCGCATTGGAGCGGTTGGGATAACAACGCCAACCTGGATCGTGATGGCCAGGCTCAAGCCGGTATTCCGGCGCGCAGTCTGCAAAGCTACCTTGACGACGTAAACAGCTATTCTGTGGGCGCGTTTGCTTCTGAGAACAACTTCCTGCGCGAAGGCGACTTGAATGTGGCCCGTTTTGACGGCAGCTATGAGTTGAACGTGGGCGTATTGGACTCCATTGATTTCGGTATCCGTTACAGCGAGCGCAGCGTTGATAACTTTGAGTTCGACCTGATGTCGCCCAGCAATGGCTGTGACGTTAAGTGGAAAGCCACCGACGTGGTACTCAATGGCGGCGATATTGAAGGCGCCTGTACTGCTGGTGAAGGTGGTGAGTTCTACACCGCGGGTAACCCGACGCCGCTGTCCAGCCTGGACCCGGTTCTCGTTACTGATTACGGCAGTGCTACCGGTATCCCGGCGGTGTGGACCGTGAATCCGGAAAGCATGGATGACGTTGAGTCTTACCACAATGGTCTGTATCCCGGTACTTACCGTGCTATCAATCCCGGTCGTTCTTACGGGGTGGATCTGGATGAGTTGAGTACTTATGCCAAGGCTAACTTCTCCTACGGCATCATGAGCGGTAACCTGGGTCTGCGTGTTGTGGAAACCGACTTGACGGTTGACCAGTACCAGGTTGGCAATCCGCAGCCGTATGGTGCCGCTAACGAAAGCCTGGGTACGCGCCAGATCGAGCGCTCATACTCTGATGTTCTGCCGTCATTGAACGTGCGTTTTGATTTGACTGACGACTTGACGCTGCGGGCCGCCTTTGCGGAAACCATGGCACCCCTGGATCTGGCTCAGTGGGGTTCTGGCCTGTCACCCAACTATGCCATTGATGGCGAGCCGGGCAGCCCGACTTACCAGCAGTTCATCGTGACTGGCGGTAACTCTGATGGTAACCCGGATCTGGATCCGTGGCGCGCCCGTAACTACGACCTGTCTCTTGAGTACTATCTGGGGCCTGCCAGTGCCTTGAGCGCCGGCCTGTTCTACATCGATGTGGACAGCTTCATTGAAAGCGGATCGGTGATGATGGAGCTGCCGGATCAGGATGGCGTTGTGCGTCGTTCGGTGTCGGTGTCCACCAGCACTCAGGGTGAAGGCGGTGAGTTGAAAGGTGTCGAGCTGAGTGCCAAGCTGGCCTTCGGTGACTTCTGGTACGACTCTGTGCTGGAAAACTTCGGTACTGATGTAAACTACACATACTCCCCGAGTGAGTCTGGTAACCTGGATCTGAATGGTGGCGACCTGCCGTTCCAGGACAACTCCGAACACGTGTTCAACCTGGTGGGTTGGTACGAAGCCGGGCCGTTCCAGGCGCGTGTAGCGTACAACTACCGCAGCGAGCGCGTGGCCGGTTACAACCAGACTTGGGGTAACGGTGCTTTGTGGCAGGAAGCGACCGGTTATGTTGACCTGTCAGCCAGCTACGACATCAATGATGCGGTCAGCGTGTTCTTCAACGCTTCCAACATCACTGAGGAAAAAGAGCAATACTACCTTGAGTACGAAGACCAGTTCGCCTGGCAGTACGAGTACGAAGCTCGCTATACCCTGGGTGTTCGCGCTACCTTCTAAGGTGGTCTCGGGGCCTGATGGCCCCGCTCCCAGCATAAAAAAACCCGGCAGCCTTGATGGTGCCGGGTTTTTTTATGGCTGTTGCCTGAGTGTTATTCGTTGCCGGTGTTATCCGCCCACACTTTCAGGCGCTCGGCGGTTGCTTCATCCACGAGTTCCAGTTCCACGCGCTGGCGTTCGGTATCCACACTCTGGATGACCACAAACACCGATTGATCCAGTCGGTATTGGTTGGCGTCGACCGAAAGGGTGAGACGTCGTGAGTCGAAGTTGGGCTTTACCTTTTCCGAGGCCAGTTTTACGTAGCCGTCAATGCCCCATTCTTCGAGTCGTACGCCGATGCCCTGAGAATTCACCAGCGTGATCTTTCCTGTGTGGACGCTGCCAATTTTATCGCGCACATAGTCGCAAGCCAGCCACTGTTCCAGTTGTCGGCATGCCTGGCGCCCCTTGTGCAACTGTGCTTGCAACTGCTCCAATAGCGCGGCGGAGGGCGACGATGCTTTTTCGTCGCGCAGAATACGCTTGATCGCACGATGATTGTGAAAGTCGTGGTAACGGCGAATGGGTGAGGTCACAGTGGCGTAGTGAGAAAAGCCCAGCCCGAAGTGTTCGCTGGCATTATCCGACAGCGAAGCGGCTTGCAGCATACGTTGCAACAGCGGTTGTAACGTCGAGAAGGCTTCGACATCGTCCGGATTGGTGCGCAGGTCCCGCATCAGTTTCTGGAAATGGGGCAGAGTGGTCAGATCGCCGACCTCGTAGTCTGGCGCATCTTCTCTCAATAAACCCAGTGCGTCGTCCAGACGTTCAGGCCGAAAACCAATATGGTTTGAGAAAATACCTTGACCGGGGTGTTCGCTGAAAAGCAGGCCGGCGCAGATATTGGTGGCGAGCATGGACTCTTCCACAATGCGGTGCGCGCGAGTGCGCTCGCGTTTTTCGATACGCTCGATTTTCTTTTGATCGTTCAGTATAAAAAAGTAGTCGGGGCGATCCTCCATCACCAGAGCGTGTTGCTCGCGGTAACGGCCACGGGCTTCCGCGCAGGCATCCAGCGCCTGCAGGCGCTGCAAATCGTCGGCGTTCAACTGAGCTTCCGCCTCTCCGGCGTGTTCTGTTTGGCCATCCAGCAGGGCGGATACGCCCGTGTAGCTGAGTTTGTGGTGGGAGCGGATCAGCGCCTCCGAGAACTGGTATTGCGCGACCTCGCCGTTGGGCCGTATGTGCATACGGCACACGAGAGCCGGACGGCGTTGCTCGGGTACCAGAGAAAAGGTGTCGTGGGCGAGTTCGGCGGGCAGCATGGTGATGCTTTGCCCTAACAGATAAACGGTGCTCGCCCGTTCGCGGGCTTCGTTATCCAGTGGGGTATCTGCGGCGATGTAGCGGCTCGGGTCGGCAATGGCCACCCACAGGTCCCAGCCGCCGTCAGCATGCGCTTCAACATACACCGCATCGTCCATATCGCGTGTGGTTTCGGCATCAATGGTGACAAAGCGCAGGTGAGTCAGGTCGGTCTGCTCGGGCTCCTGTGTGATCGGTGTCAGGTTGACCGCCTGAGCCTGATCCAGGGCCTTCTCATGCCACTCGTGGGGCAACTGGAACTTGGCGGTAATATACCGTGCTTCCACTCCCGGCTCCCCGGGCTTGCCCAACGGCCCGATGACCTTAGCCTGGGCCTTGCCTTCGTTATGGAACGGATGACGAGACAGTGTGCACTGAATGAGGTCGCCATCCTCATAACCAGTGCGTTGATTTGGCGGAATGAATAGCCAGCGTGTAAACTGTGGGACATCTGGCTCTACAAAATGGGCCTTCCCCTTGATCCGGTATCGTCCGACGAAGGTGGTAAAGTCGCTGTTGAGGAGTCGTTCCAACTGGGCTTCCAGTTGGTCTTTCCGATTGGTTGTCAAATTGACTTCCACTCGATCTCCCGGGACCACCCGCAGGGTTTCCTCCGGCGGAAGAAAGGCGTCCCGGCCATCGTCCAGATGTACGAACGCGAAGCGGCGGGTAGTGGTCCGCACGGTGCCCTGTGCCAGATCTTTCTGGGAGCGCAAGTCGGATTTGAGTTGAGACAGCTGTTGCAGAACGTTTTGGTCAAACATGGGTGAGTAGGAACCGGGTTGGTCGGATTTAAAGGTCTGGCGCGATCATAACAGGAAACCCACCCCGACGTTACCGGCGGGGTGGGAAAAGGGGTGCGCCGAGCGCCCGAAGCTTTGGAGTACTATTGAGCGTTATGGATACATTGAACCAGTTGATTCTCTTCGGTGGGGTGCTGTTTGTCGTCAGTATTCTCGCCAGCACGCTCTCCCCGCGCATGGGGATGCCTCTGTTATTGGTTTTCCTTTGTGTCGGGATGATTGCCGGAGAAGACGGTCTGGGTGGCATCAGCTATGACGATGTGCACTCGGCCTATTTCCTGGCCACGCTGGCCCTGGCCGTTATCCTGTTTGACGGCGGGTTGCGCACGGATCGACACAACTTCCGGGTGGGGCTGCGCCCGGCGCTGGTTCTCGCCACCATTGGCGTGGTGGGCACGGCGGCGCTGACCGGGGCCTTCGCAGCCTGGGTGCTGGGTGTGGGCTGGATTGAAGGGTTATTGATTGGTGCCATTGTCGGCTCGACGGACGCGGCGGCGGTTTTCTCTGTGTTGAATATGCAGGGGCTGGCGCTTAAAACACGGGTGGGGGCGACCCTGGAAATTGAGTCCGGCCTGAACGATCCGATGGCCATTTTCCTGACCATTTTCCTGGTGGAGTTCATGGTCAGCCAGCCCTCGGGCTTTGACGTCATGATGCTCGGTCAGTTTTTCTGGCAGATGGGCATCGGGGCCGCTATCGGGTTACTGGGTGGGCGCCTTCTGGCCTACGGCGTGGCGCGGTTGGCCTTGAGTCCGGGGCTGTATCCGTTGCTGGCGCTGTTCGGCGGCATTTCCATTTTCGGGCTGGCGGCGGTGCTGCAGGCGAGTGGTTTTCTGGCGGTGTACCTGGCCGGCCTGGTGGTGGGGAACCGTTTGTCCCGGGGGCTCTACAATATTCAGCGCTTCCACGACGGCATCGCCTGGCTGGCGCAAATCAGCTTGTTTTTAATGCTGGGGTTGTTGGTGTCGCCCCGGGAATTGATGGTCTATGCCCCCAGCGCGGTGCTGGTGGGACTGTTTCTGATCCTGGTTGGACGACCACTCACGGTGTGGTTGTGCCTGCTTCCCTTTCAGTTCGCCTGGCGTGAAAAGCTGTTTATCAGTTGGGTGGGGTTGCGTGGCGCGGTGCCGATTGTACTGGCGATGTTCCCCTGGCTGGCCGGCTTTGATAACTGGCCGTTCTTTTTCAACGTGGCGTTTTTCATCGTGCTGGTCTCCCTGGTGTTGCAGGGGTGGACAGTGGCGCCGTTTGCTCGCCGACTGAAGCTGGATGTGCCGACGACGTCGTCCCGGGTGCAGCGGGTGGAGTTGGGTGTTCCGGGGCAGGGCGATTATGAATTTGTGGGTTACAAGCTGGCCGAAGGCAGTCCGGCCGTGCATAAATCCACTGAACAAATGCCGTTGCCCTCTGGCGTGAGACTGTTGTGCGCACTGCGCAATGACCAGCCTCTGGAGATTCGTGGCGGCGTTGTGCTCGAGCCCGGTGACCATGTGTACCTGTTGGCATCGGCCTCCAACCTGGCGGCGCTGGACAAACTGCTCGTGGGTGTGGATGAGCCGGATCGTTTGTCCGCTCAGGCGTTCTTTGGGGAGTTTGTGGTCACCCCGCGTGCCAAACTTGAAGACCTCGGTATGCTGTACGGATTCGTGGCGCCGGAAGACAAGCGCAACTGGAGTATCGCCCGCTACATTTACAGCCAGTATCGCCACCCTGTGGTCGGTGACCGGGTGCGGCTGGGGAACATTGAGTTTGTCGTGCTGGAAATGAAAGATTCCAAGCTGACGAAAGTCAGTTTGAAGTTGCACCAGTAAATGCCAGCAGACGCAGGAGCTGCTGGCCTTCAGAATCCCGGTGGTTGGTCGATAACTTAATAGCTGGCCACACTAGGTGAATGAACTACACTTCGTACAGTAAAAAACAAAATAGTAAAAAGCATAGGTAAAGCATCCACTTTGCCTATTAGCCCTCCCTGTTTTGCGGGGAGCCTCTTTGATGGCTCAATCGGGGTAATTCCGATGATTCGCTGGTACAACAATCTGGGTTTTCGCTGGAAGCTGACGCTCCCTTTACTGGTGCTGGTGGTGATCTTTATTGGCGTCAGTGTGTACGCCGTGCGAGCGACCACCTCCGTGGCCGATAATGCCAATACGATTGCCGCCGTAAACTTGCCCGAAATCCAGTTGCTGATGCAGGCTGATCGGGATCTCTATCAAGCGCTGACCGCCGAGCGCGCGTTGCTGATGAATCGCTCCGATGCACTGAGTCGAGAAGCACTGTATCGTGAACACAGCGAGAACGCGCAGCAAACCTATGACCGGGCCATGCAGTCATTCGAACTCTCCCAAATAGTAACGCGTGACGAACGCGAGCGTTTTGAGCAGTTGTACGAGCAGTGGTTGCAGGTCAGTACCGACATTGTGAACCAATCGCGCACGGCGGATGAGGCGGTGCTGAGCCGTCTGATCGGATTGTCGTTCGGGGAGGGGATGGCTGCATTCAGCGCGTTGCGCCAACATATCGATGTGATTTCCGAGCGTCGCTTGAAACAGGCTGAAGCGCTTAATCAAGAGATTGAGCAGGATGAGCGACGTATGATTTCCGTTTTGAGCCTTTCTGGAGTGATCGGTTCGCTAGTTTCATTGAGTGTGGCGGCGTTCCTGCCGACACTGGTGACCCGGCCGTTGGGTCAAATCAGCGCCCGGCTGGAAGACATCGCCGAAGGGGAGGGGGATCTCACCCTGAGAGTTCACCTGGAAAGGCATGATGAACTGGGGCAACTGGCCGGTCACGTCAATCGGTTTATGGCGCGGCTGCAAGTGTTGATTGGTGATATACGTTCCAATACGGAGGCGGTTGCTTCCTCCTCAAGTGAAGTGTTGCAAGCCTCGGTAGAAAGTCGGCGGGCAGCCGACGACCAGGGGCAATCGATCAATATGGTGGTGGCGGCCGTTAATGAACTGACAGCGGCCATTCATGAGGTCGCTCAGAATACCAATGAAACGGCGGAAAGCGCCAAGGATGCGAATGCCACGACGGAAGAAGGGCGCCAGCGGCTTGAGAAAGCCGTGGACAGTGTGCATAGCCTGGCGGAGCACCTGCGCAATACGGCGACCAGCATGCAGCGCCTTGAAGACGATGCTCGCAGCGTGACGTCGGTCATTGAGACCATTCGCGGGATCGCGGAGCAAACCAACCTGCTGGCGTTGAATGCCGCGATTGAAGCGGCCCGTGCGGGTGAGCAAGGAAGGGGCTTTGCGGTAGTGGCCGATGAAGTACGGACATTGGCCAGCCGCACACAGCAGTCGACGGAAGATATTCGCAGTATGCTTACACGGTTGCAGGGTGGGGTTCAACAGGCGGTGGGTGCCATGGAAGCCAGCCGGGAAATGACCGCGAACGCTGTGGAGTCCGCGGGGGATGCCGGCAACGCTTTGGCGGACATTGCCGGGGCGGTGCAACGCATTACAGAGATGGCGATACAAATTGCCAGCGCGGCAGAAGAGCAGAGTACGGTTACCGCCGATATAGACAAGAATATGGTGGAAATCAATGAGTTATCGGTTCGTACCGCCGAGGGTGCCGCGACGACCACAGCGGCCAGTGAAAGTCTGTCTTCGCTGGCTTCACGCTTAAGTGAACTGGTGGTAAGGTTCCGGGTATAAGCGAGCCGCTGAAATCGAGGAGAAATTTGTGACAGACCCGGTAGGTAACAGCCTCATACTGGTCGGTATGCCCGGCGCGGGAAAGAGCACCGTTGGGATTTTGCTGGCAAAAGAGTTGGCCAAGGCGTTTGTGGACACCGATCTTTTAATTCAGACCCGTGAGGGGAAAACCTTACAAGACATCGTGGACGACCACGGCTACCAAGCCTTGCGTCACATTGAGGAAGAGGTGCTGTTGGCCTCGCGCTTTCTGAACCACATTATTGCCACCGGAGGGAGTGCGGTCTACAGCGAGCCGGGCATGACTCACCTGAAACAGTCCGGCCGAGTGGTGTTTCTCGATGTCCCGCTTGAAGAACTGGAGCGCCGGGTGGTGAACCTGAGTTCAAGAGGGCTTGCCTGCCCGCCGGGGCAGTCCTTGTCAGAGCTTTATGACGAACGGCGTAGTCTGTACCAGCAATACGCGGATATTGTCATTGATTGTGGCACCAAAGGGCAGGAGGATGTGGTGGCAGAGATTATCTATCGAGAAGCGGGCCAGTTCGCCGATATGGACGCCTGACCCTTGACGCAATGGGTCGCCTGAATAACCTGGTTGGCTGGGGTTATAAGGGCAATTCTGTGGTGTACTTTACCTGCTTCAGCGCGAAATTCGAGTGGATGGAGGAAACGTGGGGCAGTGCACGAAGCTGCTCATTGAGCAGATGATCGTAATGCTCGATACTGTTGACCACCACTTTTAAGAGGTAATCACTATCGCCGGTGCTGGCGTAGCATTCCAGAACCTCGGGAATATCCTGCACACCCGCCTCAAAGGCCGCCAGCGTATGACTTTGGTGACCGGTAAGACGAACGGCGCAATGAACCACCACATTCAGTCCCACCTTGACCGGATTCAGGAGTGTTACCTTCCCTCGAATAATACCTTCTGCCTCAAGACGCTTGAGTCTGCGCCAGCAAGGTGTGTGAGAAAGGCCGACCAAATTGCCCAGATCCGCCATGGAATAATCGGCGCTGCCCTGAAGCGCTCGGAGAATTTTTCGATCATAGTCGTCCAGATCGATAGAACCGGTAGGGGTTGATGCAGACATAGTTGTTATCCTGATAATCAGTTTCTCTCTGTTTCTCTCAGGTTCTATTGTAGGCCCGGCTTGTAGGGCAATCAATGACAGTCTGCGGTCCGTGACCCAGGCGTCACCGTCGGGTGCGTCAGCGTTGTGTTTTCAATGCTCGCAGATGCTTTTGGCTTAGTGACAAAAAGCGTGGCGTGGGCCCATCATCCTTGTATAACGGGTCTCCCTGCTCGTCTTCCGCGACAATGTCCTGGCCCTTGATATAGGGCATTCCGGATTCCAGCTCGGCCAGGGCCGCAGACAGCAAATCGGTGATCAGGCTTTCCGGGGTCTTCTTGGGATACATGTCGCTCAGCGCTTTAATTCGCGCGGCGTCTTCTATGGGAAGATGGACAGAATAGGTGGTGTGGGTCAATTCCCCACTGGCGTGCTTTTCCCAATGACTCAGAAGCTCGCTGACTTTCATTGATAAAACCTCACGGTTGGTTTTCAAATCCCTACGGTGTCGCGCCCTTTTGGCGACCGGGTCAATTTAAGTATAGAGCAGGGGCGGAGAGCCAATAGTGCTGGGGCTCATCCGCCGATGCTTTTATATTACCTAGGGATTAATTGTCTGAAATCAAGGGCTTCTGAGGCGCGGCCAGGCGTCGGCAGCGGGAATATTGTGCTCCTGTGAAGGGCCGTGTATCGTATGCGGTTTTTCATTGGCCATCACTCCGCGTGCTCACTGCTTGGCCGGAACCTAATGCTTGAGAGGAACAATACCATGAAAGTCATCCTGCTCGGTGCCCCCGGGGCCGGTAAAGGCACCCAGGCACATTTAATCATGGATAAGTTTGGTATTCCCCAGATCTCCACAGGGGATATGCTGCGGGCGGCGGTTAAAGCGGGTACGCCACTGGGCCTGCAAGCCAAGGATATTATGTCCTCTGGCGGTCTGGTGCCGGACGATTTGATCATCGCCCTGGTGAAAGAGCGTATCAAAGCGCCGGATTGCGCCAATGGTTTCCTGTTTGATGGCTTTCCGCGCACCATCCCGCAGGCTCAGGCACTGCTGGATGCTGGTATACATATTGACCATGTTATCGAAATTGATGTGGACGACGAGGAAATTGTCTCCCGTTTGGCCGGTCGCCGTGTCCACGAACCCTCCGGTCGCGTGTACCACATCAAGCACCAGCCGCCCAAAGAAGACGGTGTGGACGATGTAACGGGCGAACCACTCATTCAGCGCGAAGACGACCGGGAAGAAACGGTGCGCAAACGGCTGTCGGTTTACCACGAACAAACCAAGCCGCTGGTGTCCTTTTACCAGGATCTTGAGCGCTCCGGAAATCCGAATGCACCCAAGTACACCTGTATTCATGGTGTAGGTGATATTGCGGACATTCGTCGGCAGGTGGAAGAGGTTTTGGGTTGAGTTCGGGTTTAAAGGATCGATGTTTGTTAAAGAGAGCCCCCGGGCTCTCTTTTTTATGGCGGGTCTGTTTTCTGTCATAAACGTTGCTTTCTGGCAACACGGAGGCTCTAAAACAAAAAAATTTAAAAAAACAGGAGAAAATTGCCAAAAAAATTGCCAAAAACTCGCAATGTGCCGAATTTTTACATAGTATTTGATAGCGAACTGGACGCACACTGTTAAATGAATGTCGTTAAGTGTTTAGCATGTGCTCTGTTGAACCAATCAACTGTTGTTTTCAAGACAAGCCAAGGTTGAGGAGAAACATTTATGGCCAGAGTAGCGAAACGAGTAGCCAAAAAACGTAAAGCCACTGCCAAGCGACCCACGGCAAAGCGCACGGCCACTGCTGCCAAAACAGTAGATCCGGCGGTGACTAAAGCCGAGGCGAAGCTGGAGAAACTGCAAAAAGACCTCGCTGCCCACAAGAAAAAAGTGGAAGACGCTCGCAAGAAAGCGGCGACCGCCAAGGCCAAGGCGGCCAGCACTAAGCGGGCGGCCGCCAAACGCTCCGCAAAAAGCGCCACCAATGCGGTGACCAAGGCGAATGAGCGCGCCAAGGCTGCACGTTCCAAGGTGGCCGATGCGCGTGTTGAACTGGCGAAAGCCAAAGCAATGGCGTCAGCTCGGGCAGCAGCGCAGGCAGCAGAGGCCAAAGTGGCTGAATTGCGTGAGCGTTTGAGCGATCGGGCCAGCAAAGACTTGGAAACGGCAAAACAAGCATTTGAGCAGCGTTGGAAAAAGGCGCGCGCCAAAGCGGATGAACGTAAGGTGAAAGCGGCGAAGAAAAAAGCGGCTACCAAGGCGAAAGTCGCCGAGAAAAAGGCGAAGACCAAAGTCAACCAGGTGGAGCGTAAAGCGTCCGCCAAGGCAAAGACCAAAACCCGCCGCAAAACGAGCGCTAAACGGACGGCCACCCGGAAAAGCAGTGCGACTACGACGCGCAAAGCTTCCCCGGCCCGTAAAACCTCTGCGAAGCGCGTAGGGCGTCCTCGCAAGAAGTCCTCCTAAGCTGTCGAGCCAGGCTCGATACGCCGTAAACCCGAGAGATGGTCGATGAACCCGTCTCTCGGGTTTTTTTATGCCCAGGTTTTTTATGTCGGCGTTGTCTGGGCTTTGCGTGGGCTTTGCATGAGAATGCCGTATGTCATGCAGAAGTCAGGAAAATCTGTCAAAATGCGTCGTTTAAAAATCGGCTATGGCCCTCTATGCCAAGAATACTCGCACTCGATACCGCTACGGACGCTTGCTCTGTCGCCCTTCAGGACGGCGAACGGACGCTTCACCGTTTTGAGTTGGCCGCACAGAGCCATACTCGCCGATTGCTTCCTCTCGTAGATGAGTTGCTCGCCGAAGCCGGCTGGACGTTGTCGACCCTGGATGCGCTGGCATATGGTCGTGGCCCCGGCTCTTTCACCGGGCTGCGTATTGGCCTGGGCACCGTTCAAGGGTTGGCGTTCGCGCAGGATATTCCCGTCATCGGGGTATCCACGCTTGAGGCGATGGCCGTTGGTTACTGGGCACAGTGGCCCGAGCACTCGAGCTATCCGGTATTAACCGCGCTGGACGCGCGAATGCAAGAGGTGTACTGGTGCTTGTTCTCCCCCTCGGAAGGGCGACCTGTCCCCTGTGTTGAGGAGCGGGTAGCCGCTCCCGCTCAGGTGGCGGAATGGCCTGAGGTGTGCCGTCTGGAAAGTCCCTGGGCGGGGGTAGGAGCAGGCTGGCATTACCCTGAGTTGCGAGCGCTTTCGCCCACCTGGCAACGAGACGACGTTTACCCGGAAGCCCGCTGGATGCTGCCCTCTGCGGTCGCGGCCTGGGAGCGCGGAGAAGCGGTTGCGGCCGAACAGGCGCAGCCGGTGTACCTGCGGGATACCATCAGCTGGAAAAAACGAGAGCGCATTCGTCGCCGGTGAGGTAAAACTACGTGGAATGGCTACACATTGCGGTGCTGGCGCTGATTCAGGGCGTTACGGAGTTTTTGCCCATCTCAAGCTCGGGGCATTTGTTGCTGCCTGCCGCCTTATTGGGCTGGGAAGATCAGGGGCTGGCGTTTGATGTGGCGGTTCATGTCGGAACCCTGCTGGCGGTGGTAACTTACTTCCGAAACAGTCTTTGGGAGATGGGGCGCGATTGGCTGGGTCAGGTCTCCGGACAACGTCAGGCGACGGAGCACAGTCGGCTCGCCTGGTTTGTCATCATGGCTACCGTGCCGACCGCTCTGGCGGGTCTGCTGTTGGACTCATTGATTGAAACGCATCTGCGCACGACACTGGTGCTGGCCACGACCACCATTGTATTCGGTTTGGCGTTGGGGTGGGCTGACTGGCGGGGCGCTCGTGTGCATTCCTTGATGGATATGACTTGGAAAGCGGCGCTTATCGTTGGTCTGGCCCAGATGCTGGCACTGATTCCTGGTACCTCGCGCTCCGGCATCACCATCACAGCGGCGTTGCTACTGGGTTTCACCCGTCACGATGCCGCGCGTTTCTCATTCCTGCTTTCGGTGCCCATTATTGCCTTGAGCGGTGGTTATAAAGCCCTTCAACTCTGGTTGCAAAGTGATGGCGCGCCCTGGGGCGATTTATTAATGGGCGCGGCGCTGGCTGGCCTCAGTGCGTTTGTCTGTATTCACTATTTCATGCAGTATATCAGTCGTATTGGTATGCAGCCGTTCGTTGTTTATCGCCTGCTGCTCGGGGGTGTGCTGCTCTGGGTAGCGTTGTCGTAACACCGACGGCTTTTCTGAATCACTCAATGATGGAATGTTATGACTGACCCGTCCTCCAGCGCTCCTGTTTTCAATGGCCCTGTTTTCAACGAAGGGCTACTGAATTTCTTGCGCGAATCACCCACCCCGTACCACGCTGTGGCTAAAATGGTGGAAGCACTCACTCTCGCGGGTTTCCAGCCATTGCGAGAGGGCGACAGCTGGCGACTTGAGCCCGGTGGTAAATACTGGGTGACGCGAAATGATTCCTCTATCATTGCGTTTGTGTACGGCAGCGAAAGCCCGGTAGAGCAAGGCATTCGCATGGTGGGTGCCCATACCGACAGCCCTTGCCTGAAAGTGAAACCCCAGCCTGAACTCTCCCGTCAGGGCTACAGTCAGCTCGGGGTGGAAGTGTACGGTGGGGCCTTGCTGGCCCCCTGGTTTGACCGTGATTTATCCCTGGCGGGGCGGGTCAGCTACCGCGATCAGGAAGGGCGTGTGCGCAGTACGTTGGTTGATTTCAAAGCGCCCATCGCGATTATTCCAAGTCTGGCCATTCATTTGGATCGGGAGGCAAACCGTCAGCGCAGTATCAATGCGCAGAAAGAGTTGCCGCCACTGCTGCTGGTTGATACACCGGAAGCCGATCAACCCGCGTTTCGCGAACGACTCAAGACACAGATACTCAGTGAGCACGATGGGCTGGCAGTGGATGAAGTGCTGGACTTTGAAATCGCACTTTACGACACCCAGAGCCCGGCCATGGTGGGGCTGAGCCAGGATTTTATCGCCAGCGCGAGACTGGATAATCTGCTCAGCTGTTACGTGGGGCTGCAAAGTCTCTTACAGGCCGATGGTCGGCATAGCGCTTTGCTGGTGTGTAATGATCACGAAGAGGTGGGCAGTGCCTCGGCGTGTGGGGCCAAAGGCCCGATGCTGCAGCAGTTTCTCGAGCGCTTGCTGCCGGAAACGGAAACCAGGCTACGCGCGCTGGATGCCTCACTGATGATTTCGGCGGATAACGCCCACGGTGTTCACCCCAATTTTGCTGATCGCCACGATGAGCAACATGGCCCCAGACTCAATCGTGGACCGGTGATTAAAGTGAACGCCAACCAGCGTTACGCGACCACCAGTGAAAGCAGTGCGGTGTTTCGTGATCTGGCGGCACGCGCAGGCGTTTCGGTCCAAACCTTCGTTTCCCGGTCGGATATGGAGTGTGGCAGTACCATCGGGCCGATTACCTCGGCCGAAGTCGGGGTCAAAACACTGGATGTCGGTGTGCCCACTTTTGCCATGCACTCGATTCGGGAGCTTGCCGGTCGTGATGACGCGCTGGCCTTACACCATATACTGAATGAATTCTATCGCTATCCGTACCCCCCGGGACGGTCCTGACACAGGGAGAAACCTATGCCTGCGAGACTCTTGCCCGCGAGATACCGCTGGTTATTATCGTTGATCATGGCGCTGGGAACGGCGTCGACGTCGTTGACCGCCGGTGCGAACGGCGGTCACTTTATGGTGGACGATGCGAGTATTGCACCGCCGTCCAATTGTGAGCTGGAGACCTGGGTTACCCGCCTGGACCCCAACACCGTCGCGACAGCGGTTCCCACCTGTAATTTCACCGGTGCTTCCGAATGGTCAATGCCGGTGCGATACAACATTAGCGACAGCGAGACCGAAGCCGTTGGCCTGCAGTACAAGCGCGTGCTCTGGTCTACCAGCAGTGGCCCAACCCTCGCGGTTTCGGCGGGCACCCAGTATTCGCTGTTGAGCGATGAATTCGGCAAGTTCTACGTGAACCTGCCCTTGAGCGTCCAGCCTCTGGAGAATCTCACCGTGCATTTCAATGGCGGGCTGACTCACGACAGAGTACTGGATGACACTTACGCCAATTGGGGCGTAGCGGCTACTCTGAAGCCTCTCACAGGACCCGTGTGGATTTTGGAGATGGCCGATAACGAATGGCGCTCCGACCCGGTTTTTGCTGCCGGTGCGCGCATGCCCATTGGCAGCACCCGCTGGACACTGGATCTCGGTGTGGCGCGGGACACCCAATGGGATGAAACCGCCTACACCATTGGTATTAATATTCCCAACTTGTTTTAAGCCGCGGGTTTGGAGAAGGTAAGGTTTGTATGACCCTTCAGCGGAGCAGTTTGCGATCATTCACGCCCTTTGAGCACTTGTCAGAGGAATACCTTGATCAAGTGGTGCAGAAGGCGCAAAGCGAGCATGTGACCAAAGGAACGTTAATCTTCAAGCGGGGAAAGACGCTTGAGGATCGGTTTTACCTGCTCGATGGTGAAGTGGATCTGATTGATGTGCAGTTTCAAAGCCGTCGATTGGTGGCAGGCAGCCAAGAGGCTCGCCTGCC
Source organism: Marinimicrobium sp. ARAG 43.8 (assembly GCF_050113635.1). Taxonomy (NCBI): domain Bacteria; kingdom Pseudomonadati; phylum Pseudomonadota; class Gammaproteobacteria; order Cellvibrionales; family Cellvibrionaceae; genus Marinimicrobium; species Marinimicrobium sp. ARAG 43.8. The sequence continues at coordinate 77,707 of NZ_JBNJLT010000001.1, read as the reverse complement.
GTTAACGGATCAGTCTCCCACCCAGGCCTCCGCCGTCGCCAAAACGGATGTCACGTTACTGCGTCTGGAGCGGGATTTTCTCGATCTGGTGATGGCCTGGAGCCAGAGCGGCGACCACCCGGATGGTCCGGTGGCTGACGAACACGACTGGATGTCCTGCCTGTTGGAATCCCCGTTGTTTACCCGTATCCCACCGAGCCACATCCAGCAACTGTTTGTGCGTTTCGACGAAGTGGATGTCCGCAAAGGCGACCTGATCGTGCGCGAAGGCGAGCTGGGTGATTATTTCTACGTGCTGGAATCCGGTCGTGCCGAAGTCACCAACAAGGCGGGCAAGCCGTTGGCGGAGCTAAGGGCCGGCCATTATTTTGGTGAAGAGGCGCTGGCCGGTGAAACCACCCGGAACGCCAACGTAACGATGTTGACGTCTGGTCGTCTGATGCGTCTGGAAAAAGCTGATTTCAAAACGCTTCTTCAGGAGCCCGTCATCAAAACGTTGCCGGCCTCCGAATGGGAAACGCGGCGCGCCGAACTGGGGCCTGTGCAAGTAGTCGATGTGCGTCTTGCCGTAGAGCGCCGGTTCGGGAAGTGTCCCGACAGCCGTAACGTGCCACTGGGCCAGCTGCGACAGATGCTCGGGGAGCTGGACAGGGGAACGGCTTATGTTGTAACGGATGATGCCGGTCGTCGCAGCCACGTGGCGGTGCAGTTGCTCGCGCAAGCGGGTCTGGATGTTTACCTGCTGGAGGGGGCCGCCACCCTGTACAGTTCCTCATCCGCCTGATGCGCGTCCTCCTGCTATCGGGCTACGATGCGCCCAGTCACCGGCGCTGGCGACAGTCCCTTGTGCAGCTTCTCCCCCACTGGCAGTGGACTGTGCTGCACCAGCCACCGCGGCATTTCAAATGGCGCATGCGCGGTGGCGGTTTTCTCTGGGCGTATCGTGATGCGTCCACATTGCAGCAATCTTACGATGCGGTGGTGGCCACTTCGATGGTGGATCTGGCCACGTTGCGGGGTCTGGTGCCTTCGCTTGCTGCTGTTCCGACGCTGGTCTATTTTCACGAGAATCAATTCGCCTATCCGCAAAGGCACCATCAGCGGGCCGATGTAGAGCCTCAGCTGATCAATCTTTACAGCGCCCTGAGTGCGGATCGCATTGCCTTCAACTCCGCTTACAATAGGGACAGTTTTCTCTCTGGCGCAGAAGCTTTGTTTCATCAATTGCCAGATGCCATCCCTCCGCAGGTATTGACCCAGTTAAGGGAGCGCAGCGAGGTGCTTCCTGTACCGGTGGAGGCTGGGTGTTTTGTCCAAAACCGGGCTGCTCGCGACGGACGCTTGTCGCTTGTCTGGAATCATCGCTGGGAATACGACAAGGCACCGGACCGGTTGCTGAAAGGCTTGCAATGTTTTTTTGATCGATGTGGCGACTCGGAGCCCGCCATCACCGTGCATGTGGTTGGCCAACAATTTCGTGAACAGCCGCCGGTGTTTGACGCGCTAAAAGCGTTATTAACGCAACAGGGTGCCCTGGGCCAATGGGGGTACGTGCACTCGCAGAGCGAGTATCGTCAACGGCTCGCCGACAGCCACGTTGTTTTGTCCACCGCTCTGCACGATTTTCAGGGGCTGTCAGTGTTGGAAGCGGTAGCGGCGGGGTGTCGTCCTATAGTCCCGGCCCGACAGGCCTATCCCGAGTGGTTTCCACCCGCGTTTTGTTATCGCAGCCACGAGGAGCACCCCGAGCGGGAAGCCGAAGCATTCGCCGATGCTCTGCTTGAGTGTTATTGCCAATTCCGGGAAACGCGCAGAATGTCGGTGCCGGATATTCGCTTTTTGCACGAAGCAAAGTGGCGGGACGCTTACCAGAACGTGATTACCGGTATGGTGCGAGAAACGAAAATGCGAGAGGCGAAAAAATGACCCCTTGGGTGCACAACCTGTCGGGCAGCCTGTATCATAGCGGCTTTTCCTAAACCAACCGACGCCAACGATGGCATGACATCATGAGCAAACAGCGGATTCTTACCGGCATTACCACCACAGGCACACCGCATCTGGGCAATTACGTGGGCGCTATTCGTCCCGCCATTGAAGCAAGCCAGCGTGAGGATGCCGAATCATTTTACTTTCTGGCTAACTACCACGCGCTGATCAAGTGCCAGGATGCGGAGCAAGTGCATCAATCCACTCGCGAAATTGCCGCGACCTGGCTGGCATTGGGATTGGATACTGACCGCGCGGTTTTCTACCGTCAGTCGGATATTCCGGAAATTCCCGAGCTGTGCTGGCTGCTCACCTGCATGGCCGCTAAAGGTTTGATGAATCGTGCTCATGCCTACAAAGCGGCGGTGGCGGCCAATCTGGAAGCGGGTGAGGATCCGGACTTCGGTGTCACTATGGGGTTGTATTCCTATCCGGTGCTGATGGCGGCCGATATCCTGATGTTTAATGCCAATGAAGTGCCGGTGGGCAAGGACCAGATTCAGCACGTGGAAATGGCCCGGGATATCGCTGCGCGATTTAACCATCATTACGGGGAGCATTTTGTACTGCCCGAAGCGCGGGTAGACGAACACGTCTCCGTATTGCAGGGGCTTGATGGGCGCAAAATGAGTAAAAGCTACGGCAACACCATTCCGCTGTTCCTGCCGGAGAAAAAACTCAAGAAGCACATCAACAAAATCAAAACCAACTTGCTGGAACCCGGCGAGCCCAAAGACCCGGATGATTCCACCGTCTTTCAAATCTGGCGGGCGTTTGCAACCCCGGAGCAAACGGCGGAAATGCAACAGGCGTTTGCCGATGGCATTGCCTGGGGTGAGGCGAAAAAACAATTGTTTGAGTTGGTCAACGAGCACATCGGTGACGCCCGCGAGCGCTATGAAGCGTTGATGAATAACCCGGGTCACATTGAAGAGGTACTGCAAGCGGGCGCCGTGCGTGCGAGACAGCACAGCCAGCCGTTACTGGAAAAATTGCGCGAAGCGGTAGGCATTCGGCCGCTGGGTTAACCCAGCGCCGAAACCACCCTGTAAATCCCCTGCGTTAATTGCCGCAACTCCTCGGGTGTGATCACAAACGGTGGCATGATGTACACCAGCTTGCCAAAGGGACGCACCCAAATACCCTGCTCAACGAACTGTGGTTGGACCACATTCATATCGACCGGTTCGTGCAGTTCTACCACGCCAATCGCACCCAACACACGCACCTCCGCCACAGCGGGCAGTGCCCGACAGGCTTCCAACTCCGACAGCAGTTGGCTTTCAATGGCGCTGACCTGCGCCCGCCAGTCGTTTTCCAGCAATAGGTCGATGCTCGCATTGGCGACCGCACAGGCCAGCGGATTCCCCATGAAGGTGGGGCCGTGCATAAAGACACCCGCCTCGCCGTGGCAAATGCCATCACTCACAGTGTCATTGCACAGTGTGGCCGCCAGTGTCATGTAGCCGCCGGTTAATCCTTTGCCGAGGCACAAGATATCCGGGCTGATCCCGGCGTGTTCGCAGGCGAACAATTTGCCCGTACGCCCAAAACCCGTGGCAATTTCGTCGGCAATTAATAACACATTGTGCTCGTCGCACAGTTCGCGCACGCGCTTCAGATAGTGGGGCGAATAAAACCGCATGCCTCCCGCGCCCTGCACAATGGGTTCGAGAATGACCGCGGCGAGTTCATTCTTGTGTTCTTCCAGCCGCTGTTGCATATCCCGAATGTCATGTTCATCCCACGGCTCATCAAAGCCACATTGAGGTTCAGGGGCGAAGACTTGCGACGCCAGCGTATGGCTGAACAATTGATGCATGCCGGTGACGGGGTCACACACGGACATGGCGCCAAAGGTATCCCCGTGGTAACCGCGCCGCAGTGACAGGAAGCGGTGCTTATCCGGTCGACCTTGAGAGTGCCAGTATTGCATGGCCATCTTCAGCGCCACTTCCACCGATACAGAACCTGAATCGGCCAGAAAGACTTTGTTTAACCCCTCGGGGGTCAACTCGACCAAGCGGCTGGCCAGGCGCACGGCGGGTTCGTGAGTCAGGCCGCCAAACATGACGTGTGCCATGTGTTCGGTCTGTTCATAGAGGGCTTGATTCAGCCTCGGGTGGTTATAGCCGTGCAATTGACACCACCAGGACGACATTCCATCGACCAGACGACGCCCATCGCTCAGGTGGAGATAAACGCCGTTTGCGCTTTGTACCGGAAAGACAGGTGTGGGGTTCAGGAAGGACGAGTAGGGGTGCCAAACATGCTGTTGGTCCAGTGCCAGAATTTGCTCATTACTCAGAGGTGTGGTGTCGGTCATGGGGCGGTTATCGGTATTTCTGTGGGGTGGCTGAAGTGTCCACGCTAGCAGAAAACCTGTTGAAAATCAGCCGCTTCAGTGGCTTTCGTGCCGGGTCTTCCAGTGTATGGGTGAAAAAGTGGCGTTTTTTTGTTGACCCGAAGGCTTGGATGGCGTAACTTCTGGTCCATGTGACCAAAAGAAGGCGGTAGAGAGGGCGACTTGGTTTCCGCGCTGGCTTTGTACCCCTTGCTCTGGTCGCCGCCCGCCCGCGATGAGGCGGTGTTTTTATAACAATAATCGGAGTAATGACCTATGAATTTTTCCAAGCGTAGCCTGACCTCTTTGATGTTGGTGTTGCCATTGTCGCTGTCTGTTCAGGCGCAGGAAGCTGAGCCGGGACCACTGGCCGCCGGGCGGGATAAGTTTCTCGGTAGTGTCTACTCGCCGAGCCAGCTCGACTACTTCACCGATTATTTCAATCAGGTGGTGTCCGAAAACGCGGGCAAGTGGGGCGTGGTGACCAATCAGGAAACACAACCCGCTGCCTATGAAGACGCCTGGTTCACGGCCGATGGGGATAACAGCTGGGCCGGTGGCATTGACGAGTCTCTGGAGTTTGCCGAACAGAACGGCTTTCCTTACCGTTTCCACGTCATGTTGTGGGGCAACCAGCAACCCCAGTGGATGGCCGATCTTGACGCGGCCGCTCAGCTCGCCGCGATTGATGAATGGTTTACTGTCGTGTCCGACCGCTATCAGGATGGCGAAGGTGGAAGCCGGTTCGATTTTATTGAAGTGCTTAACGAACCGGTGAACGATCCGCCGGATCAGCCCGATGACAATGGCCAGGGCGGTAATTACAAGGAAGCATTGGGCGGTGACGGTGCCACTGGCTGGGACTGGGCGGTAGAAGCTTTTGAGCTGGGCAGAACCTATTTCCCGGGTTCCACGTTGATGGTGAATGAATACAACGTGCTCAGCAGCGATGATGTGCTGACCGGTTATCTCGAACTGATCGACGTGCTGGTCGAAAACGACCTGCTGGACGCGGTAGGCATTCAGGCGCACGCGTTTTCCACTCAGAACACGTCCTCGGAAGATATTCGCGATCATTTGAATCAGGTGGCTGAGCGCGGCTTGCCCGTCTACATCACGGAAATGGATATTGATGGCCCGGACGACCAGGTGCAATTGGAGGAGTACCGCCGAGTATTTCCAATCTTCTGGGAGCACGAGTCTGTTCAAGGCGTGACATTGTGGGGCCACAACCCGGGCCTGTGGCGTGAAGACGCGTTTTTGCTCAACGAAGACGGTTCCGAGCGTCCGGCCATGGCCTGGTTGCGTTGTTATATGGACAGTGTGCGCACCGGTGTCCCATCGATTTTTGCGGGGCAAGCTCTGGAGGCGCCTTTGGATTCCGTACCCGGTACGGCGTTTGGTCAGGTGTGGGACTGCTACGGCGAGGATTCCAGCCCGGTCGATAGCTGGCGCATTACCGGAGGCACCGGGGAAAATGTCTTTGTGGTGAGTGACAGTGGTGAACTCAGCCTCGCGGATGGCCAAAGCCTGATGCCGGAAGAAAACTTTACGCTGGAACTGGTAGCGGCAGTGGGTGACGAGGAAAGCGAACCTCAGCAAGTCAATATTGAAGTGGTAGGAGAAGGTACGCATACGCCTGCCCCGTCCGCTCTGCCCAAAGGCAACAGCGGTTCGACAGGCGTGTGGTGGTTGGGATTGCTGCTGCTTCTCGCCAGCGCACGGTGGGGCTCCGCCCGCCGCTGAAGATTACCTGACTGGGTTTTCAGCAACACGTAACCGGTGTTGTAACAACGAGCGTCCTCCTAACGCAGCATTCGCCCCGACTGGTTCGGGGCTTTTTTGTGTGCAGTTGTTTTTTAGTAGGTGCTGGCCAACGGTTAGTAGGCGCCCCGGATGTGGTGATGCACTTGCTGCTGGTAGAAGTCATACAAGGTTTCATGCAGTGCATCGGACAGTGGTGCCAGTTCACTGACTTTGGCGTTTTCCTCGGCCTGGCGGGCGGAACTGGCGCCGGGGATAATGCTGCTGACGCCCGGTTGATCCAGAATCCAGCGCATGGCCATTTGCGCCATGGTATAGCCGTCGGGCACATGGGTTTTCAGGGCTTGGGACAACTCCACACCGGTTTCAAACGGCAGGCCGGCAAACGTCTCGCCGACATTGAAGGCGGCACCGTCCCGATTGAAGTTACGGTGGTCGCTTTCATCGAACTGGGTGCTTTCGGAAAACTTGCCGCTCAATAAACCGCTGGCCAGTGGCAGGCGCACGATCACGCCAATGTTCCGGTCTTCAGCCCGGGGCAACAATTCGTCGAGCAGTTTCTGGCGAAAAATGTTGAAAATAACTTGCAGTGACGTCAGGTCGTCGTGCTCGGCACAGATCAGGCCTTCCTCCACCGTCTCCACGCTCGCACCAAAATAGCGGATGTGTCCCTCTTGTTGAACGGTGCGCAGCCAGTCAAAAATCTCGCCACGGCCCAGCACTTCAGTGGGCACACAATGGAGTTGCAGTAAATCCAGAGCGTCAGTCTTGAGACGATCCTGGGCACGTTTGACAGAGTCGCGCAGGTGGGTCAGGGAGTAGCCGTCCGGGTAACTGCCATCGCCACGTCCGTACTTGGTAGCGATCACGGGGCGCGGGGATACGCCGCTTAAGTGTTGGCCAAGATAGCGCTCACTGGCACCGTTTCCGTAAACATCCGCCGTGTCGAAAAAGGTAATGCCTGCGGCCAGGGCACTGTGCAAGATGGCTTCGACGGTGGGCTGTGTAATCGGGCCGAAATCGCCTCCGAGCTGCCAGCATCCCAATCCTACCTCGCTGACGGTGAGATCGCTGTTGCCTAATGTGCGGGTGTGCATAGCCGGGTGCTCCTGTACTTAATTCACCGAGTGTGATATAAGTTTTAGTCTTTGTGACCATTTTGGTCGATGAATTGTACCATCGACCTGCTGGAATGTATTTTTCGCGCCAGGTTTCAGTCGGTCAGGCACGCCGGATCAAAGGTGTAACCGCCGTCCAGCCAATCAATCAGCTCCTGGATCATGGCAGAGGAAGTCTCACGCGCATCGGGCAGAGTTTCCGAGAGAGCGACATAGCGTTTGCGTAGCGCCGCGATCTCCTCGCGGGACAGATCGGGAAGGCCGCGGTGTTGCAGTTGCTCAACATCCGCTTGCAGGGCGGCGGCCAGCGGTGTCGAACAGCAGCGCTCAAGCGCTTCCTGCCAGGCGGCGTCTTCCCGATAGCGCACTCCCAGTCGATAAGCGAGTGGCAGTGTGGCCAGGGGAATTTGCGACAACAATGCCTGATTCATTGGGTTGACGGCATGACCGGCTACCTGTCCCGGCAATTGGCCGTGGCTCGCCGGGTAGGGGCTGAGTCTCAGGTGGCCGCACAGTTTGGCGCCGTCATTGACCGGGTAGTTATCCCACAGGAAGGGACGCCGCTGAAGTCGCTCACTGACTCGCTCAAGGTGCTCGGCGGGGTAGGTGGGTGAACACACCTGAGGGCCGGTCCAGAACACATCAATGGTGTGGTCCAGGGCGGCGCCGAGGTCTTCCCAGTAATGAGTGGGACGCTCGCCGAAAACCTTTTCGAGAACCGGGTCGTCGCTGTAGTAGGTCGGGCACAGTACCAGGCGACGGGCGGTGCTGATTTCGGCGGCGACATGAGCCAGTTCCACTTGGCGGCGGGCCAGCGCTGGCAGGTCGCCGCGCATATCGTCGAAGAGCAGGCCCATGAGATCGGGCTCCAGCGCGTTGAGTTGCCGCACGCGGGCGTGCAGCTGCTGTCGGGCCTGAGCCGGGGGCTCGCGATATAAGTCCAGCGGGCTCAGGCCGACGCCGAAATCGATACCTTTGTCCCGGCAATGCTCGCGCAGCGCCAGCAACGCTTGCCATTCGGACGCAGGCCAGGGAGCGGTCCATTGACGGCGAAGGTGGGGGTCCGCCTTCGGGGCGTATAGATAGAAGTCGAACCCCTCCCGGGCCAGGAAGTCAACCATGGCGTGTCGGTCTGACCAGGACCAGGTGCGGCCAAAAAAGCCCTCGATGATACCGGTGAAAGGCGAGCGATTGGCGGTGGGTTCAAAAGCGGGCATAGACGACAATCCGGGCCTGGCGAAAAGGGCCAGCTTACCGCGGAGTAAGGGCCTGAGGGAAGCGGTTCAAATTGACTTTTTCACCCTAAGTGCTTATTATGCCAGCCCTTTTAAAGGCACCGTCTGTCGCGCATTCAGTCACTGAAAACGTGGCTGCGGAGCGAAGTTCCCGCTCTGCCCCCGTGTCGTTTCGCGTGGCTCTGCCGTGCGCCGGGGCCGGGTTCCGGCGGTGCACTCCGCTCAATTCCCACCAGACCGGTGCTTAGATCGCGCATTGCAAGCGCTGTTTCCAACCCAACATGATGACCCGCTTTGCGGACAAAAGAGGTCGATACATGGCAAGTCCTACCGAATTACCGAGTTGGCAATCCCTGGTTCAGCATGCTCAGACGCTGCGCCAGAGTGAATTGAAATCACTGTTTGCCGACGATTCCTCCCGTTTCGACTCCTTTTCGATCCAAGCGCCGAACCTGCTGCTCGACTACTCCAAGAACCTGATTACCGAAGAGACTCGCAAGGGGCTGCTGACCCTGGCGGAAGCGTCCGCCGTGGCGGACTGGCGCGATCGCATGTTTGCGGGCGAACACATCAACCGCACGGAAGACCGCGCCGTCTTGCACGTGGCGCTGCGGGATAAATCCGGTGCGCCCCTGATGGTGGACGGCAAGGACGTGCGCCCGCAGGTAGAGCGCGAGCTGAATCACATGAAGGCGCTGGTGGACAGTGTCCGCTCTGGCGAATGGACCGGCTTTTCCGGCGAGCGCATCACCGATGTGGTCAGTATCGGTATCGGCGGCTCCAACCTCGGCCCCCTGATGGTTACCGAGGCACTGGATGCCTACAGCGACGATACGCTGAACATGCACTATGTCTCCAATGTGGATGGCTTCCAAATCGCTCAAGTGCTGGAGCGAGTCAAGCCGGGCAATACGCTGTTTATTGTGGCCTCCAAGACCTTCACCACACTGGAAACCATTACCAATGCCAATACAGCGCGCGAGTGGTTCCTGAAAGGCGGTGGCAGCGAAACCACCACCAGCCAGCACTTCGTCGCGGTTTCCTCGAACGTGGAAAAGGCCGTTGAGTTCGGCGTGGCGGAGAAAAACATCTTTGAAATGTGGGACTGGGTAGGCGGTCGTTTCTCGCTCTGGTCCACCATCGGTTTGCCCATTGCGCTGCAGCTGGGCTTCGATCTGTTTGATGAACTGCTGCAGGGCGCCTATGAAATGGATCGCCATTTCCGCGAGGCACCTCTGGCGGAAAACGCACCGGTCATGCTGGCGCTGGTCGGTATCTGGAACCGCAACTTCCTGGGCTACCCCGCGTATGCGTTGTTGCCTTACGACCAGTGCCTGCACCGGTTCCCCGCCTACATGCAGCAGGCGGAAATGGAGAGTAACGGCAAGTCGGTCAACTGGGAAGGCGAGCCGCTGACGTATGGCAGTGTCCCCCTGATCTGGGGTGAAGTGGGCATCAATGGCCAACACGCCTTTTACCAGTTCCTGCATCAGGGCACCGACATTATCCCGGCGGATTTCATCGGCTCGGTGAAGCCCACCATCGACGTACCGGGTCACCATGACGCCCTTATGGCCAATATGTTCGCCCAGACCGAAGCGCTGATGAAAGGCATTGACGCCGATCAGGTGCGGGCTGATCTGAAAGCCAAAAGCATGGACGAGGCGCGCATCGAAGAGATCGTGGCCCACAAAGTACACCGTGGCAATCGCCCGACCAACACCATTTTGATGGACAAAGTGACCGCCCGCTCCCTGGGTTCACTGATTGCGCTGTATGAGCACAAGATCTTCACCCAGGGCATCATCTGGCGGATTCACTCCTTTGACCAGTGGGGCGTGGAGCTGGGCAAGGTGCTGGCGGCCGGTATTCAGCCCGAGCTGGCGGAAGGGGGGCAGGTCAGCGACAAGCATGATGCCTCTACCCGCAGTCTGATAAACTATTACAAGCAAGCAAAATAAGCCGCCGTATGGATTGCGCCGCCAGTGACACGTGTTTCTGGCGGCCAAATCGTTTTATAAGGCGTCGGTACGGAGACGTGTGAGAGAACCCGAGGGGATTGATCGGCAAAGAATCGATCAGGCCCGAGGGAGCGTGAAGACCGTGAATTTAGCGAGCCAGATACAGCCTCGGCGCGCCGGTATGGTATGCCGGTGCGAAAATCGGCGCCCACCCCGGCGGGATCGCGTGTGCGGATTGCACTGCTGCGAGAGTGAGGGAGTGCGTGTCTGGCAGGACGTCAAGCAATTAATGGTGCTGAAATGACTCACAAACGACTCTCCGAGATCACCCAGCGGATTATCGACCGCAGTCGTGATACCCGATCGGCCTATCTGGAGCGGATCGAGCGGATGCGCTCGGACGGTCCGGCCCGGCAGCGGCTTTCCTGTGGCAACCTGGCTCACGGCTTTGCCACCGCTGAAGGTCAGGAAAAACAGATGCTCGCAGAGGGCGATACACCGAATCTGGGTATCGTCACAGCGTATAACGACATGCTGTCCGCCCATCAGCCGTACAGTACCTACCCGGATCAAATCAAAAGAGCCGCTCACGCCAATGGCGTGACCGCACAGGTGGCTGGGGGTGTGCCCGCCATGTGCGATGGCGTGACCCAGGGGCGCGACGGGATGGATCTGTCCCTGTTCAGCCGCGATGTGATTGCCATGTCCACGGCAGTGTCGCTGTCACACGATATGTTTGATGCGGCGCTGTGCCTGGGAATCTGTGACAAAATCGTGCCGGGCCTGATGATTGGTTCGCTCTCTTTCGGCCAATTGCCGGTGATGTTTGTCCCGGCAGGTCCCATGACCCCGGGGCTACCGAATTCCGAGAAAGTGCGGGTGCGCCAGTTGTTCGCCGAGGGCAAAGTCGGGCGCGATGAACTGCTCAAGGCGGAAAGTGAGTCCTACCACAGCCCGGGCACCTGTACTTTTTATGGCACCGCCAACAGCAACCAGATGCTGATGGAAATGATGGGGATGCAACTGCCGGGCAGCTCCTTCGTGAACCCAGGCACCGGCATGCGTGATGCGCTGACCGACGAGGCGGTGAATCAACTGGTTCGGCTGACTCGTCACGGTGGGCGCTACACACCAATGGCCGACATTGTTGATGAAAAAGCTGTCGTGAACGGTATCATCGGTCTTTTGGCCACAGGCGGTTCCACCAACCACGCCATTCATTTGGTGGCTATTGCGCGCGCTGCCGGGGTCATTATCAACTGGCAGGATATGGCGGACCTCTCCGAAATTATCCCGCTAATGTGCCGCATTTACCCGAATGGACTGGCGGACGTGAACCGGTTCCAGGCTGTAGGTGGCATGGGCTTCCTGGTACGTAGCCTGCGTGAAGAAGGCCTGATTCACGACGATGTCACCACCATTATGGGTGAGGGCGGTATGGCTCCTTATGCCCGTGAGCCGTTCCTGGAAAACGGTCGCATCGAGTGGCGCGATGCCCCGGCGAAGAGCCTGGATGAGGATGTGCTCCGTCCGGCGGGCAGTGCGTTTAGCAAAACCGGTGGTATGGCACTGCTGACCGGCAACCTGGGGCGTTGTGTGATCAAAGTATCCGCCGTTAAACCGGAAAACCGCAAGGTGAAGGCACCCGCTCGTGTGTTCCAGCGGCAGGAAGATTTGCAGGCGGCTTTCAAGGCGGGAGAGCTGGATCGGGACTTTATTGCCGTTGTGCGTTTTCAGGGGCCGAAAGCCTGTGGCATGCCGGAGCTGCACAAACTGACTCCGCCCCTGGGCGTGCTTCAGGATCGCGGTTACAAGGTGGCTCTGGTCACCGATGGCAGGATGTCCGGTGCCTCTGGTAAAATTCCGGCAGCGATTCACCTCACCCCGGAAGCCCTGGATGGTGGTCCTATCGCGTTGGTGCGCGACGGGGACATGATTGAACTGGACGCCGATGCCGGAAAACTGGAGTTGTTGGTCGCCGAAGACGAGCTGGCCAAACGCTCGCTGGCGGAGGCCGATATCACCGAAAGCCACTTCGGAATGGGGCGTGAACTGTTTGCACCGTTGCGTGCGGAAGTGGGGCTGGCCGAAGAGGGCGCGACAGTCTTCCGCTGGTAGGCAGAAGAGTCATCGTGGGGAGCGGTCCTTTATTGAGGGCTTCCATTGAGAGCGTCTATTAAGAGCTTCGGCGATCCGGCAGCGGCCGGTCGCCAAGAAACCGACAGTACAGAATACAAGGTTTTTCATCCATGCTGAATGCATTTGATTTTGTGATTTTTGGCGGTGCCGGCGACCTGGCGCTGCGCAAATTGATTCCCGGTCTGTATCGGGCTTACTGCAACGACGAACTGCCGGAAGGGACCCGTATTTTCGGCACCTGCCGTCGTCAGGAAGCGGTTGATGAGTATCAGGGCAAGGTGCGCGCCGCGGCTGAAAAGCATTTGCGCAAAGGCGAGTTTGTGGCCGAGACCTGGGATCGCTTCGCCAAAATGATTCACCCCTTGTTTCTGGATATCAGTGCTTTTGATGAGCACTGGGAAAAGATGGCCGAGACGCTTAAATCCGGTAACGATCAGCGCGTATTTTATCTCTCCACGCCCCCGAATGTGTTCGGCACCTGCTGCAAACACATTTCCGAAAGTGGTTTGATCAGCCCGACCACCCGTGTGGTTGTCGAAAAGCCGCTCGGCTACGACGCCAAATCCGCCGAAGCCATTAACTCGGAAATTGCCGAGTACTTTGACGAGAAAGCGATTTATCGCATCGATCACTATCTCGGCAAGGAAACCGTGCAGAACCTGCTTACGTTGCGGTTCGCCAATGGCATTTTCGAGCACCTGTGGGATGCCAAAACCATTGATCATGTGCAGCTCAGCATCTCCGAAACTGTCGGCCTGGAAGGTCGAGCCAGCTTCTACGATGACGCGGGCGCACTGCGCGATATGGTGCAAAACCACTTGCTACAACTGCTCTGTCTGGTGGCTATGGAGTCGCCCAACAAACTCACCGCCGACAGCATCCGCTCCGAAAAAATCAAAGTGCTTGAGTCGCTGCGTCCGCTGACGGGTGATGCTGTTAAGTGGCACACCGTGCGCGGCCAGTACATCGCCGGGGAAATGGCTGGCGAGCAAGTGCCAGGCTACCTCGACGAGCTGGGTAAAGAGAGCAACACCGAAACCTTCGTGGCTATTCGCGCGCATATCGATAACTGGCGCTGGTCCAAGGTGCCGTTTTACCTGCGCACCGGCAAGCGGATGCACAAACGTTGTGCCGAGATCGTGATTCAGTACAAAGATGTGTCCCATGCGGTCTACCCGGAATCGGCGGGTCCGCTGATCCCCAACCGTCTGGTCATCCGGTTGCAGCCGGAAGAAAGCATCCAGATGGTATTGATGTCCAAGAATCTGGAAAAACACGAAACCGAACTGGCTCCGGTGGTGCTGAACCTGAACCTGGCTGAAAAGTACAAGCACTTTGTCAGTGATGCCTATAAGCGTCTGATGCTGGACGCGGCGGCGGGTGATCCGAGTCTGTTTATTCACCGCGCCGAAGTGGACGCGGCCTGGGCCTGGATCGACCCCATCATTGAGGCATGGCAGCGTCCCGAGAACAAGCCCATGGGTTACCAGGCGGGCAGTTGGGGCCCGGAAGCCTCTGAAGAGCTGCTCAGTGGCGATGGCCGCAGCTGGTTCAATATTGATGAACTGCTGTCAGAAGGAAAGGAATAATGTTGGAAGAAAAACTGTTTGACAGCCGCGAAGCGTTGCTCGCGGCACTTCAGGAAGATTGTGTTGACGCGCTTCAGGGCGCACTGGCCTCCCGCGAAAAGGCCAGCCTGCTGGTATCGGGAGGCAGTTCCCCCGCGCCGTTGTACCAGCGCCTGAGCCAGATTGCGTTGGACTGGAAACGCATCGAAGTGGCGTTGGTAGACGAACGCTGGGTGGAACCCGGCCACGACAAAAGCAATGAAAGTTTTGTCCAGAAAAATCTGCTGCAACACGCCGCTGGGCAAGCGCCGTTTCTCGGCATGAAGAACTCGGCCGCTTCGGCGAATGAGGGCCTTGCCGCCTGTGAGCAGGCCTACCAGAAACTGGCTCAACCCTTTGATGTGACCATCCTTGGAATGGGGCCGGACGGCCATACCGCCTCGCTGTTCCCGAACGCGCAAGGATTGGACGAAGCACTTCAGACCGATGGCTTGTGCTCAGCCATCACCGCACACCAGAGCGAAGTGACCGGCGAGTATACCGAGCGGATGACGCTCAGCCTGGCGGGCCTGCTCAACAGTCGCCGCCTGGTACTGCTGATCACCGGTGAGGACAAACTTAAGGCGTTGCGCGCGGCTCAGGAGGACGGGCCGGTCGAGGACATGCCTATCCGGGCGGTACTGCGCCAGAACAAAGTGCCCTTTACGCTTTACTGGGCACCTTGATATAGAGAGCGACTGACCGTCACCGATCAACCGAATCATCGAATACAGAGGAAACCGACGTGGCATTGAGTATCGACAAAATTGTTCAGGTGGCACCCGTAGTGCCGGTCATGGTGGTGGAGCGGCTGGAAGATGCCGTGCCGCTGGCCAAGGCGCTGTACAACGGCGGCCTGAAAGTGCTGGAAATTACCCTGCGCACCCCCGTGGCGCTGGACGCAATCAGTGCCATGGTAGAAGCACTGCCGGATGATGCCGTTATTGGTGCTGGCACGATCGTGACGCCAGACGACCTTAAAAAAGCCGTCGCCGCTGGCTCCACGTTTCTGGTCAGTCCCGGCACTACACCGGAGCTGATCGAAGCAGCGAAAGCCAGCGACATTCCGCTGCTGCCTGGCATCGCCACGCCCAGCGAAGCCATGAACCTGCTGGCCCACGGTTTCACGCACATGAAATTCTTCCCGGCCGAAGCGGCGGGTGGCGTTCCCATGCTGAAATCCATCGGCGGCCCGCTGCCACAAATTACGTTCTGCCCCACTGGCGGTATCAACCTGGCCAAAGCGCCCGAGTACCTGAAACTGCCGAATGTGGCGTGCGTGGGTGGCACCTGGATGGCTCCCAAAGAATTGATCGCAGAGAAGCGTTGGGACGAGATCGAAACTCTGGCCCGTGAAGCCGCGCAGTTGGCTCGCTGAGCGGCCTTGATCACGCGTTGAGTTTTATCGCCATAAACCACTGATTTTTTAATCTTCAGAAAGACCGAATTGTAATCAGGAGATGTGTAATGACCATTAAAGTAGCAATCAACGGCTATGGCCGTATTGGCCGCAACGTACTGCGCGCACTGTACGAGTCTGGAAAGCGGGAGCAAATTCAGATTGTAGGCATCAATGATCTGGGCGATGCCAAACTGAACGCCCATTTGACCAAATACGACTCTGTTCATGGCGCGTTCAACGGTACCGTTGAAGTGCAGGGCGATCAAATGATCGTCAATGGTGACGCCATTCGCATCACCTCCGAGCGTGACCCGTCCAAGCTGCCCTGGGCCGATCTGGGCGTTGATGTCGTGTATGAATGTACCGGCATTTTCACCAGCAAGGAAAAAGCCCAGCCGCACCTGGATGCGGGTGCCAAGAAAGTGATTATTTCCGCTCCGGGCACCGACGTGGATGCCACCGTGGTGTTCGGTGTAAACAACAAGGTGCTGAAAGCCACCGACACCGTAATTTCCAACGCCTCATGCACCACCAACTGCCTGGCACCGGTGGCCAAAGTGCTGAACGACAAGTTTGGCATCGTGCAGGGCTCAATGACGACCATTCACTCCTACACCAACGATCAGGTGTTGTCCGATGTCTTCCACAAAGACATTTACCGTGCCCGTTCAGCGACGCAATCCATGATTCCGACCACCACTGGTGCTGCCAAAGCGGTTGGCCTGGTGTTGCCGGAGCTGCAAGGTAAGCTGGATGGTATTTCTGTACGCGTTCCCACCATCAACGTTTCTCTGGTTGACCTGAACGTGCTGGTGGAGAAAGATGTCAGCGTAGAGGCCATTAACGCTGCCATGAAAGAAGCCGCCGAAAAAGAAATGCCCGGCGTTCTGGCGTACGTGGATGAGCCACTGGTATCAGTGGACTTTAACCACAACGCTCACTCCTCCAACTATGATTCCCTGCAAACCAAAGTCTATGGCAAGTGGGTCAAGGTTCTGGCGTGGTATGACAACGAGTGGGGTTTCTCCAACCGCATGCTGGATAACACCCTGGCGCTGATGCAGGCCAAATAAGATCCGAGAGAGAATTATGTTAAGACGTACCAAAATCGTTAGCACTCTGGGGCCGGCTTCCGAGTCCCCGGAAATGCTGGAAAAGTTAATTCTGGCGGGTGTGAACGTGGTTCGCCTGAATTTTTCCCACGGCTCACCGGAAGATCACAAGCGGCGCGCGCAAATGGTTCGCGAAATTGCGGCCAGGCACGACCGCTTTGTGGCCGTGCTTGGTGATTTGCAGGGCCCTAAAATTCGCATCTCACGCTTTAAGGTTGGCAAGATCGAGCTGAAGCTGGGCGATAAGTTCGTGCTCGACGCCGATCTGGGCCGCGATGAAGGCGATCAGGATCAGGTCGGTATCGACTACAAGGAACTGCCGGGCGATTGCCGTCGCGGTGACCACCTGTTGCTTGACGATGGTCGTGTTGTACTGGAAGTGGAAAAAATTGAAGGCCCGCGCGTGTACTGTGTGACTCGCGTAGCCGGTCCGCTGTCCAACAACAAGGGCATTAACCGCAAAGGTGGTGGTCTGTCTGCGCCAGCGCTGACCGAAAAAGACTTGGCCGATATCAAAACCGCCGCCGAGATCGATGTCGACTACCTGGCCGTGTCCTTCCCGCGCAGTGCGGAAGACATGAACCAGGCACGTGAGCTCATGCGTGAGGCCGGTGGCGAAAAAGCCGGGCTGGTGTCCAAGATTGAACGTGCGGAAGCGGTGGCGGATGACGAAACGCTCGACGCGATCATCGCCGCCAGTGATGCGGTTATGGTCGCCCGTGGCGACCTGGGCGTGGAAATTGGTGATGAAGCGCTGATCGGTGTCCAGAAGCGTATTATTGAGCGCTCCCGGGCACTGAACAAAGTGGTCATCACTGCGACCCAGATGATGGAGTCCATGATCAAGAACCCGATGCCCACCCGGGCAGAAGTGTTCGACGTAGCCAACGCCGTGCTCGATGGCACCGATGCGGTGATGCTGTCAGCGGAGACTGCTGCTGGGGACTTCCCGGAAGAAACCATCAAGGCCATGGTCCGCATTATTATCGGCGCCGAGAAACATCCCACGGCCAGTCGCAGCACCTACCGTGTTGAAGAGCGGTTCGGCACCATTGATGAGTCCATTGCGATGGCGTCAATGTATACAGCCAACCATCTCAGCGGTGTCAAAGCCATTATTGCGTTGACGCAGTCCGGTGCGACACCGCGCCTGATGTCGCGCATTGGTTCGCAACTGCCGATTTTTGCGTTTTCAGAGCGCACTGACACGCAGCGGCGCGTGGCGTTGTATCGCGGGGTGCAGCCTGTACCTTTTACCACGGGCTCGAACCCGGGGCACGAAGATCACATGCGTGCGGTAGAAGTGCTGAAAAGCAAAGGTGTGCTCAACGATGGCGATCTGGTGATTGTCTCCAACGGCGACTCCAATGCGTTGGGCGGTACCAATACCATGAAAATACTGCGGGTTGGTGGCTAGCAGCCTTAATCGCTCAAACCACAAAAACGGCGGCCTCGGGGCCGCCGTTTTTGTGTGTGTGGGATGATGGTGTATTCGTGTGGTCCAAGTAGTGTCTAACGTCAGTTCTGTGCGCCAGGGCGGATCGTGCTACTCTGGTAACCGGACAATAACAAAACAGTAACCACTCATTCGAGGCGCAGTACGATGCGAAGTGTGACTTTGGGAATACTGGGTTTTTTGACGCTCCTGACCCTATCGGCCCAGGCCGTCGAGATTCACCATGGTGAATGGAAACAGGGCTCTGTTCTGAGAGGCTCGGCAACGCCGGGCACCAGGTTGGAACTGGATGGCCAGCCCGTGCGTGTCAGTGATGATGGCCGCTTCGTGATTGGGCTGGGGCGCGATGCGGGAAGTCCCGCGATTCTCAAGGAGTTCCCTCCGGAGGGCGACCCCAAAACGTTAGAATTTGAAGTGGTGTTGCGCGACTATCAAATTCAACGCATTGAAGGGGTGCCGCAGCGCACCGTCACTCCCGACCCGGAGCAACTGGCCAGGGCTAGAGAAGAGGCAGCGCTGGCGCGTGCCGCTCGGGAGAAGGATTTGCCGCGAACGGATTTTGCCCAGCAATTCCAGTGGCCGCTGGTCGGTATTGTGACGGGCGTTTATGGGAGCCAACGCATCTACAACGGCGAGCCGAGATCCCCTCACTATGGCGTGGACATCGCCTCTCCTACCGGAACCCCTGTGCTGGCTCCTGCATCCGGTGTGGTCACACTGGTGCACGAGAATATGTTTTTCTCCGGCGGAACGCTGATAGTGGATCATGGCCATGGCCTGTCTTCCACTTTTATTCATTTGAGCAAAATTCTCGTTAAAGAAGGGGATGAGGTAAAAAAAGCTCAGCCGATTGCCGAGGTTGGCGCCACAGGGCGGGCCACGGGTCCGCACCTGGACTGGCGGATGAACTGGTTTGATCGCCGGGTGGACCCCACTTCCCTGGTGGGGCCGATGCCCAAGCCGGCTCCCGAACCGCCGGCCGCTCCTCAGCCTCCCGCCGTAGACCCTAACGCCGTCGACCTTAGCGCCGAGCAAAACGCTGAAGACAATGACCGGGAAAGCGCCCCCGCTGCCACGGACGAGCCTGATGAGGAAGTCGGCGAGGGTGAAGAACCCTCGTCTCCCGCAGACGCCCCGTAGCTTAGCGGCGCTGTGCGGTGTAAGATAGCGGCTTTTAGCTCTGTTCCCGAGGGGCACCATGATTGACAAAAAACTGCTCAGCTTGCTGGTCTGCCCGGTCAGTAAAGCGCCGCTGGAATACAACGCCGAACAACAGGAACTGGTGTGTCGCGCCAGCGGTCTGGCTTACCCGGTGCGCGACGGCATCCCCGTTATGCTTGAAACCGAAGCTCGCCAGCTGACACTGGAAGAACGGGAGCAACTCGGTCGCCAGTGACTATTGTCCATTGTCATTCATTGTCAGTGCCCTGAATCCCAACACTACGAACGACCTCGAATACGCCACGACCACGGATACGCTATGAGAAGCGCAGAGATTCGCGACGCCTTTTTGTCTTATTTCGAACGCCAGGGCCACACCATCGTGCCCAGCAGTTCCCTGATTCCCGGAAATGACCCGACGCTGCTGTTCACCAACGCCGGTATGAACCAATTCAAGGACGTGTTCCTTGGTGCCGAGCAGCGTGACTACTCGCGTGCCACCAGTTCACAGCGCTGTGTGCGCGCTGGCGGTAAGCATAACGATCTGGAAAACGTCGGTTACACCGCCCGCCACCACACCTTTTTCGAAATGCTGGGCAACTTCAGCTTTGGCGACTACTTCAAGCGTGATGCCATTCGTTTCGCCTGGGAGTTTCTGACCGGTGTGCTTGAACTGCCTGCCGAGCGTCTGTGGGTGACCGTGCATATCAGCGATGATGAAGCCGCCGATATCTGGATCAACGAAATGGGCATCAGCCCCGACCGCTTTTCGCGCCTGGATGAAGACAACTTCTGGCAGATGGGCGATACCGGCCCCTGTGGCCCCAGCTCGGAAATTTTCTACGATCACGGCCCGGACGTGCCCGGTGGCCCACCGGGCAGTGAGAACGACGACCTGGATCGCTATATCGAAATCTGGAACCTGGTGTTTATGCAGTACGAGCGCCAGAGCAATGGGGAGCTCAAACCGCTGCCGAACCCTTCGATCGATACGGGAATGGGGCTGGAGCGCATTGCCGCAGTCATGCAGGGCGTTCACAACAATTACGACATCGATCTGTTTCAGCATCTGCTCAAGGCGGCGGCCGACGCCACAGGCACGACCGATCTGGACAACAAATCCCTGCGGGTGATTGCTGACCATATTCGCTCCTGTGCGTTTCTGGTGAGCGATGGTGTGCTGCCGTCCAACGAAGGCCGCGGCTACGTTCTGCGCCGAATTATCCGCCGCGCCGTGCGACACGGTCATCAGCTCGGTCAGACCGAGGCATTTTTCCACACTTTGGTGGCCTCACTGGCCGATGTAATGGGCGACGCCTACCCTGAACTGTGCCGCGAGCAGGCGCGGATCGAAAAAGTGCTGCTGCAAGAGGAAGAGCAGTTCGCCAAAACCCTGGACAAAGGGATGAGTGTGTTGGAAGACGCTCTGGCGAGCCTGGAAGGCAGTGAACTGCCGGGTGAGGTCGTGTTTACCCTTTACGACACCTATGGCTTCCCGGTGGACCTGACGGCAGACATTGCCCGTGAGCGCCGTCTGACCCTGGATATGCCGGGTTACGAAGCCGCGATGGAAGCCCAGCGCGCCCGTGCCCGCGCCGCCGGCAGCTTCAAGGTGGACTATACGGCGGCCGGCCTGGATTTGCCGACGACGGAGTTTCTCGGCTACGTGCATCTTTCCGAAACTGGTGAGGTGCAGGCGCTGCTGAAAGAGGGTCAGCCAGTCGACCGTCTGGAAGAAGGTGATGAAGGAGCGGTGGTTCTCAATCGAACCCCATTCTATGCCGAATCCGGTGGCCAGGTAGGCGACTCTGGCTACCTGGAAACCGACAGCGGCGTTCGCTTTGAGGTTCGGGACTGCAACAAACAGGGCGCCAGCCATTTGCACATTGGCCGCCTGTTGCATGGAGCCATTGCGGTCGGGGATACCCTGTCGGCCCGCGTGGAGGGCAATGTACGCCAGGCGACCGCGCTCAACCACTCTGCCACGCACTTGATGCACGCCGCGCTGCGCGAAGTATTGGGGGAACATGTGACCCAGAAAGGGTCGCTGGTGGACTCCGAGCGGCTGCGCTTCGATTTCTCGCACTCTGAACCGGTGAGCGCTGAGCAGATCAAAGCCATCGAAGCCATTGTTAATGAACAGATACGTGCGAATACGGAAGTGACTACTGAACTCATGGATATCGAGTCTGCCCGTACCAAAGGGGCTATGATGCTGTTCGGTGAGAAGTATGGCGATGAGGTTCGTGTGTTGAGCATGGGCGACGGCTTCTCCGTGGAACTCTGTGGTGGCACCCACGTCTCACGCACGGGGGATATTGGCGTGTTCCGTATTACGGCGGAATCCGGTGTGGCTGCGGGCGTTCGTCGAATCGAAGCCGTGACCGGTCTGGGGGCGCTGGCGTTGTTTGACCAGCTCGAACAGCTGGCCGAAGGTACTGCCCAGGCGCTCAAGACCCGTCGGGCGCAGGTGCCCGAAAAAGTACAGCAGCTGTTGACCCAAAATCGCAAGTTGGAGAAAGAACTGACCGCTCTGAAAGCAAAGCTGGCCACGGCGGGCAGTGGCAATCTGCTGGATGAGGCGCAGGATGTGAACGGTGTGAAAGTGCTGGCCATCAAGCTGGAAGGCGTGGACAGCAAATCGTTACGCGACAGCGCCGATCAGTTGAAAAACAAACTCGGTAGCGGCGTTGTCCTGCTGGCGGCAGTGGACGGCGACAAAGTGGCGCTGGTGGCAGGAGTGACCAAAGACCTCACTGATCGACTGAAAGCCGGCGACCTGATGCGGGATGTGGCCTCGAAAGTCGGCGGCAAAGGCGGTGGCCGACCGGATATGGCTCAGGGCGGAGGCACCGACCCCAGTGGTCTGAAAGAGGCGCTGGAGGCGGTGCCAGAGTGGGTAAGGGACCGGTTGTCCTGAAAGCCGGCTCGCGGCGAGGGTGGGGCGAGCGGTCAGTCGGCCTCATTCGCTTCTAAATAGCTCAAAAACCCTGTTAAAACCGTCGAAAAACGGTTTCACCGACACAAGAATTGCGCTTTAATAGCGGGCCGCGCCTGGCGCGTTATTAAGCAAACGTTGGACCAATGAGATCGCCGCCGCGGCGATCCTTCGAGGAAGCGCGCAAGCATGAGTTTGTTCGTTCAGAAATATGGCGGCACCTCCGTCGGCAGTGTCGAGCGGATTGAGGCGGTGGCCGAAAAAATCGCAGGGTTTCGCGCACAGGGACACGACATGGTCGTGGTGGTATCGGCGATGAGTGGCGAGACCAACCGGCTGATCGGTTTGGCGCAAAGCCTTCAGGAGACACCGGATCCACGGGAACTCGACGTGCTGGTGGCCACGGGTGAACAGGTGACGATCGCCCTGTTGTGTATGGCGTTGAAAAAGCGAGGTTGTGATGCTCGCTCTTATACCGGTAGCCAGGTCCGTATTCTGACCGACAGTGCCCACACGAAAGCACGCATTCTGGCGATTGATGAAGCCAATATGCGCGCTGACCTCAGCGCTGGCCGAGTGGTGGTGGTGGCCGGTTTCCAGGGGGTTGATGAGCAGGGCAATATCACCACTCTGGGGCGTGGCGGTTCCGATACCACCGGTGTGGCCCTCGCGGCGGCCTTAAGAGCCGATGAATGTCAGATCTATACGGACGTGGACGGCGTATACACTACCGATCCGAGGGTTGTCGAGCGGGCGAAGCGCCTGGAGCGCATCACGTTCGAGGAAATGCTGGAGATGGCCAGCCTGGGCTCCAAAGTGCTACAGATCCGGTCGGTCGAATTCGCCGGGAAGTACAAAGTTCCGTTAAGGGTGTTGTCCAGTTTCAAAGAAGGGCCAGGCACTCTGATAACTCTCGATGAGGAAGATGATTCTATGGAACAACCCATTGTCTCGGGCATTGCGTTCAATCGTGATGAGGCGAAGGTGACCCTGGCGGGCGTGCCCGATACCCCGGGGGTGGCGGCACGCATTCTGGGTCCGGTGGGGGCTGCCAATATCGAAGTGGACGTGATCGTCCAAAACGTAGGGGCCGATAACACGACCGATTTGACCTTTACCGTAAACAAGGGCGACCTCAAGAAAACCCTGGGAATTCTGGAGAGTGTGGCCAGCACGATTGGCGCTCGCGAAGTGCGTGGTGACGATCGCGTTGCGAAAGTGTCTATTGTCGGGGTGGGTATGCGTTCCCACGCCGGCGTGGCTTCCACCATGTTCAACGCCCTGGCGGAAGAAAACATTAATATCCAGATGATCACCACCTCGGAAATCAAGATTTCGGTGATCATTGAGGAACGCTATCTGGAGCTGGCCGTGCGCTGTTTGCATTCGGCGTTTGATCTGGACAGCGAGCCGGAAGAGAGTCGCGAGCGGGGCTGAGCCCCGCAAGGTACAGGGCGCGGCGGCGCGAACCGGGTTGGTTAGCGATTGCTCAACAAATCTGTTAAAGTTGCCACCGCGTAATGTAACCAGGGAGAAAAAGTGAGACAGGATGCAAAATGTTTGTCCTAATCGTTGAGTATGGTCAATACTAAGACTTGGGGGTTAATGTGTTGGCCTCATGGCTCGGCGAGCGGGGTTAGCCGAGAAGCGGCAGCGGACGATGGAGTCTACGCCGTGTTCTTACAGGATGAGTGAAGGAGATAAAGTATGTTGATTCTGACCCGCCGTATTGGCGAAACCTTGATGGTTGGTGACGAAGTCACCGTGACGGTTCTTGGAGTAAAAGGCAACCAGGTTCGTATTGGTGTCAACGCTCCCAAGGATATCGCGGTTCACCGTGAAGAGATCTATCAGCGCATTCAGCGCGAGAAGCAGACGCAGGACGACGACTCACAGGATTAAACCCCTGTTCTCGTCAGCCCGGTCTCGGGAGCACGGTTTCCGTTGTGCTCCCGAACCGAGCCACCCGAAAAGGGTAAAGAGTGAAAGAAGGCGTAGACTTTTTCACGATAGATCTGGCTCAACCCTTTGATTTTTCGTGAGATATGGTATGATGCGCCGCACTTGTCGAGAGGCACCCGAGGTGCGGAGACAAGAGACAATTTGATGGTGAGGTGGCCGAGTGGCTGAAGGCGCTCCCCTGCTAAGGGAGTATACCCTAATCCGGTATCGAGGGTTCGAATCCCTCCCTCACCGCCATACAGAAACCGCTCCTGCATAGGGGCGGTTTTTTTATGCGTGCTTCAAAAAAGTATGATATGGCACCCAACTTGCCTGCCTCGTGGCAATTGTCGGAAGCGCATAACGCGCCTCCGACAATTGCCGGTTCGAGGATCTACAAACTCTCGATGCGTTTTATCTGCTCCTGCAGCTTGCCCAGGGCAGACTTCAAACCGTCCAGACGGTCGCGCTCCTTATCCACCACCTCTTTGGGAGCCTTGTCCACAAAGCTGGCGTTGCCGAGTTTGCCTTCGGTTTTCTGAATATCCTTCTCCAGCTTGGCCACTTCTTTGTTCAGGCGCTCTAACTCGGCGTCCTTGTCAATTAGACCCGCCATGGGCACCAACAGCTCGAGGTCACCCGCCAGGGCTGTGGCTGAAACCGGTGCGTCCTCCCCGGCGTTCAGCCAGGTCACCGCCTCCAGAGCCGCCAGCTTGATCAGGTACTGGCGGTTTTCTTCGAGTC
This sequence comes from Marinimicrobium sp. ARAG 43.8, assembly GCF_050113635.1. NCBI lineage: Bacteria > Pseudomonadati > Pseudomonadota > Gammaproteobacteria > Cellvibrionales > Cellvibrionaceae > Marinimicrobium > Marinimicrobium sp. ARAG 43.8. The sequence continues at coordinate 52,796 of NZ_JBNJLT010000001.1, read as the reverse complement.
GGCGCTGGTCATCAGCAGAGCCGTTGTAGAAATACAGGGGCAGCTTTTTCGCCGGGGAGATATTCATTTCACCGCGAATGTTGCGTACACCGAGGATGACCGACTTCAACCATTCAATGTCTGCGGAAGCGGCGGCATCCACTTTGCTGTCGTCTGGGCTGGGGTAGGGTGCGAGCATGATGGTATCGCCACTGGCCCCGGCCAGCCCTTTGATTTTTTGCCAGATCTCTTCGGTGATAAACGGCATCAGCGGGTGTGCGAGACGCAGCGTGGTTTCCAGTACGCGAATCAGCGTGCGGCGGGTGCCACGCTTCTGTTCGGCGCTGGCGTTGTCGTCCCAGAGGACTGGTTTGGACAGCTCCAGATACCAATCGCAATACTCGTTCCAAATGAATTCGTAAAGCGCTTGCGCTGCCAGATCGAGACGATAGCTGTTCAGCGCCTCGGTGACGCTGGCCTCGGCGTTTTGCAGGCGGGAAATAATCCAGTGGTCGGCCAGTGACAGTGAAACTTCACCGCCGTTTTGCCCGCAGTCTTCACCGTCGCACTGCATCAGCACGTAGCGAGTGGCATTCCAGATTTTGTTGCAGAAGTTGCGGTAGCCTTCCACCCGACCCATATCGAATTTGATATCCCGGCCGGTCGATGCCAGCGAACAGAACGTAAAGCGCAACGCATCGGTGCCGTAGGCCGCAATGCCTTCCGGGAACTCCTTGCGGGTTTGCTTTTCGATCTTCTGTGCATCCTTCGGGCGCATCAGGCCCTTGGTGCGTTTCGCCACCAGGCTTTCCAGGTCAATGCCGTCGATGATGTCCAGCGGGTCCAGCACATTGCCCTTGGACTTGGACATTTTCTGCCCGTAGCTGTCGCGCACCAGACCGTGGACGTAGACGGTTTCAAAGGGCACCTGCGGCTTGCCGCTCTCGTCTTTGATCAGATGCATGGTCAGCATGATCATGCGTGCGACCCAGAAGAAAATAATATCGAACCCAGTGACCAGCAGGTCGGTGGGATGGAATTTCTTCAGCAAGTCGGTCTGCTCCGGCCAGCCGAGCGTGGAGAAAGTCCACAGGCCCGAGCTGAACCAGGTGTCCAGTACGTCGTCATCCTGCTGTAGTTTCACATCGCGAGGCAGGTCGTACTTGCTGTAGATTTCGGCTTCGTTGCGGCCTACATACACGTTGCCGTTCTCGTCGTACCAGGCGGGAATCCGATGGCCCCACCACAGCTGCCGGCTGATGCACCAGTCCTGAATATCACGCATCCAGGAAAAGTACATGTTCTCGTACTGCTTGGGCACAAACTGAATGCGGCCGTCTTCCACCGCCTCGATGGCCGGCTCGGCCAGGGGTTTGGTGCTGACGTACCACTGATCGGTGAGCCAGGGCTCGACCACCACGCCGGAGCGGTCGCCACGTGGCTGCTTCAGGGCGTGGTCTTCGATGTTGTCCATCAGGTCTGACGCCTGCAAGGCCTCGACAATAGCCTCGCGCGCGGCGTAGCGATCTTTGCCCGCCAACGCATCGGGCAGTGCTGTATCAATATCGGTGCGGGTTTCCCCAGCGTAATTGAATGTCTGGGCCGTACCGAGAATAGCGGCGTTTTTGTCCAGCACATTGATCAGCGGCAGGTCGTGGCGCTTGCCGACTTCATAGTCGTTGAAGTCGTGAGCCGGGGTGATTTTCACGCAGCCGGTTCCGAACGCGGGGTCCACGTAGTCATCGGCAATGATCGGAATGCGACGGCCCACCAAGGGCAGTTCGATAAACTTGCCCACCAGCGAGGCGTAGCGTTCGTCTTCCGGGTGTACCGCCACCGCCGAGTCGCCGAGCATGGTCTCCGGGCGGGTGGTGGCGACTACCAGGTAGCCTTTGCCATCGGCCGTCTTTTCGCCATCGGCGAGCGGATACCGCATGTGCCAGAAAAAACCCTTTTCATCGTGGTTTTCCACTTCCAGATCGGAAATGGCGGTGTGCAACTTCGGGTCCCAGTTGACCAGGCGCTTGCCTCGGTAAATCAGACCGTCTTCATACAGGCGCACAAAGGCTTCACGCACAGCGTCGGACAGGCCCTCGTCCATGGTGAAACGCTCGCGGCTCCAATCCAGAGAGGAGCCCAGGCGGCGCAACTGACGGGTGATATTGCCGCCGGACTCGGCTTTCCATTCCCAGATTTTTTCCAGGAACTTCTCACGGCCGAGGTCGTGCCGATCCTGTCCTTCGGCGGCCAGCTGCCGTTCTACCACCATTTGCGTGGCGATGCCGGCATGGTCGGTGCCCATTTGCCAGAGCGTGTCGTCGCCTTTCATACGGTGGTAGCGAATCATGGCGTCCATCACGGCGTTGTTGAAGCCGTGGCCCATATGCAGGCTGCCGGTCACGTTGGGCGGAGGAATCATGATGCAGTAGGGGTCGCCCTCACCTTGGGGCTTGAAGTAACCTTTTTGTTCCCAGGTCTGATACCACTCGCGCTCGATGGCGTGGGGGTTGTACGTTTTTTCCAAAGACATGCGGTAACCTGTACTAAGCTCTATGAAGGGCTGGCGTCAAACCGGCAATTATACAGCTTAGCGACCCACCGGCCTACCGGGAGAGAACCATGGCAGATCACAGCCACAACCCGCCGGGTGAAACCCACGAAGTGTTCAATGTGCCGCCCCCGCTGACGGGTTACAACGCCTACCGGGAAGATGTGGCGTTGCAGGATGCGGTCAAGGTGGGCAATGCCTCCCATCGCTCGCCCGAGCTGACCATTCAGGGGCGCCGTGTCGGCGAGCCGGAATGGCAAAATCTCGGGTTTGAAGCCAACGCGAATCCGCCCGTGCTCGAAACTCATGACCGCTGGGGCCACCGCCTGGATCGGGCGCACTATCACCCTGCGTATCACCAACTGATGGAGCGGGCCATCAAGCTGGAACTGCACGCCGGGCCCTGGCGTAAACCGGGCGATGGAGCCCAGGTCGGGCGGGCCGCCTTGCTGTACCTGCAAACCCAGCTGGAGCAGGGCCACGGCTGCCCGATCACCATGACATTTGCCGGTATTCCCGTTATCCGGAACTCGCCCGCGCTGGCCGAAAGCTGGTTGCCGGGGCTGTTATCCCGGCAATACGATCCCTCCGACCGGCCTTCCTCCGAGAAAGCGGGGCTAACCCTCGGCATGGCCATGACAGAGAAGCAGGGCGGTTCCGATGTGCGGGCCAATACCACACGGGCCCGTGAAACCGATGGCTATTACCACCTGACGGGCCACAAGTTTTTTATGTCCGCGCCCAATTCGGATGGTTTTTTGACGCTGGCTCAGGCCGAGGGTGGTTTGACGTGTTTTCTGGTGCCGCGCTGGCGCAGCGATGGCCAGCGCAATGGCCTGAAGTTACAGCGGCTGAAAAATAAGCTCGGCAACGTTTCCAATGCGTCTAGTGAAGTCGAGTTGGTGTCCGCCGAAGGGATATTGCTGGGAGAGCCGGGGCGAGGAGTGGCCACCATTATTGATATGGTGGCCCTGACGCGGTTTGATTGTACGTTGGCGTCGGCGGCTGCGATGCGGCAGGCGGCGGTTCAGGCCATTCATCACTGTGTTCACCGCCGCGCCTTTGGTCAGTCGTTGGTTCGACAGCCCTTGATGCAGAATGTACTGGCGGACTTGGTGGTTGAGAGTGAAGCCGCGTTGCAATTGGCCATGCGGCTGGCGCGTTCGCTGGATCATCGCGGTGACCCGCAAGAGCAGCTGTTTCTGCGGCTGGCGACCGCGCTGGGAAAATACTGGGTGTGTAAACGCGTGGCGGGTCACAGTGTCGAGGCGATGGAATGTCTGGGCGGCAGTGGGGCCATGAACGAGTTTATGACGGCGCGTTTGTATCGCGAGGCGCCCATCAACGCGATCTGGGAGGGCAGTGGCAATATCCAGTGTTTGGATGTGTTGCGAACGTTGCAAAAAGCCCCGGAATCGCTGGAATTGTTTATGCAGGAGGTGGGTCGATCACGCGGTGTCGATGCCAGACTGGATGGGCGCATCAGAGAGCTGGAGCAGCATCTTGCGCAACGAGAGACAGCGGAGTTTTCAGCGCGCACGCTGGTGGAAACCATGGCGGTGGTGCTTCAGGCCTCGTTATTGCTTCGCCACAGTGATGGCAGAGTCGCGGACGCGTTTATTGCCACTCGTATTGAACAACCGATGGGGTTGTATGGCAGTTTGCCAAAGGGCACACCAGCGTCGGCCATTATCGCCCGTGCTTTGCCGATGTATGCATGACGAGAGGACCTGCTTTGCGTTCGCCCGCTCGTCATGCCATCAACACTGCGTCTTAAATGTCGCCTCGGTTATGGGGGGCTTTCAAGTTCAGCATGGGACCATTTGGCACAATGCGTGTCGGGTTGATGGTGTCGTGGCTGTAGTAATAATGATGTTTGATATGATCGAAATGGACCGTTTCGGCCACGCCGGGCACCTGATACAGCTGCCGTAAATAATTGGACAGATGCGGGAAGTCCGCGATGCGGTTGCGGTTGCATTTAAAGTGTCCGACATACACCGCATCAAAACGCACCAGCGTGGTAAACAGCCGCCAATCAGCTTCGGTAACGACCTCGCCGGCCAGGAATCGCTGGCGTGACAACAGTGCTTCGACGTCGTCCAATGCGTCAAATAACGCCTCATAGGCTTTATCGTACTTGTCCTGCTGTGTTGCAAAGCCCGCCCGGTACACGCCGTTATTAATCGAGTGATAGACCGTTTTGTTAACGGCATCAATTGTCTCTCGCAAAGGCTCCGGATAGAAATCCTGTGGCGAGTGAGCGAACTCGCGAAACCCGGTGGGCAACATACGAATGATTTCCGCCGACTCGTTGTTGACGATCGTTTCCTCTTGCTTGTCCCACAATACCGGCACGGTTACCCGGCCTGAGTAATCCGGGTCGGCTTTGGTGTAGACCTGATGCATAAAATCCAGGCCGTACAGCGGCTCTGGCCCTTGCGTGTCGAATTGTTTATCCGTTCGGAATTCCCAACCATTTTCCAGCATATGCGGATGCACCGCCGATACGCTGATGACATCTTCCAGCCCGAGCAACTGGCGAAAAATCAGTGTTCGGTGCGCCCAGGGACAAGCGTAGGAGACATACAAATGATAACGGTCGGCTTCTGCCTTGAAGCCCTTTTGTCCGTCTGGTCCGGCACTGCCATCGGGCGTCACCCAGTGGCGGTACTGGGCATCTTCGCGAATGAATTCGCCACCGTTTTTTTCGGTGTCGTACCATTGGTCATGCCAGGTGCCTTTTACGAGTAGCCCCATAATGTGTGCTCTCCAAAATATGAGTGGTCCTGGCTAGCGTAAAACGCTTTTCAATAGATATCCACGGCACTGTAAAGCCCGCTAACCAATCTTTACATTAAATGGCAGGCTGGCGTCGGAAGCCACCTCGTTATTTGTATGATACTAGCGTAGTCTATTACTCAAACGATCAGTACCGGATGCTCAGTATCCAGCGATGTATACGCGGGCCTGACTTACACGGACGCGTCGCCTTTTCTCTAACGATAATTTGACCGATTTTTGTATGAAACAGATGTTCCTCTCTCCCGTCAGAGGCCTTTCGGGCTGTGTGGCGTTGGCCGCGATGTTACTCACCGCCTGCTCAGATTCTTCAGCGCCCCCCTCCATGCCCGGCAGCGCCGAGCGTATCCGACCGGTACTGACGGAAAACGTGGAATACCGTGCAGAGCGGATGTTTGTGGAGGCGGTTGGCACGTCCCGCGCACTGAAATCGGTGGAGGTTCGTCCCGCGGTTACCGGTGAAGTCATTGCCGTGAATTTCGAAATGGGGCAGAAGGTGGAAAAGGGACAGGCTCTGTTGCGACTGGATGACCGCGATGAACGGCTGGCGGTGGATCTGGCGCGCGTGGAGCTGCAAGACGCCGAGCGTCGCCTTGATCGTTACGAGCGAACGTTCGGGGCTGGCGGCGTGACTCAGAGCATGGTCGATGACGCCTCCAGCGAAGTGGAGCGGGCCCGCATTGCGCTGCGTCGTGCTGAAGTGGAGCTGGAATATCATACGGTGCGCGCGCCGTTTACGGGTTATATCGGCTTGACGGAAGTGGACCCCGGTGCCTGGATTTCTCCCACTGATGTGATTGCCACGCTTGATGATCGCGATACCTTGCTGGTGCGTTTCCAGTTACCCGAACTGTTGCTGGGTCGTCTGCAAAAAGGGGAGCAGATTCAACTGAGCACCTGGAGCGATCGGTTTACGCTCGCCGAAGGGGAGATTGTCGATATCGCCTCTCGCGTAGATAACCAGACCCGTACCTTTTCCCTGCGCGCGCACGTCGATAATTCCGATGATCAACTGCGTCCGGGGATGAGCTTCCGTATTCAATTGGTTCTCGATGCCAACCGATACCCGGCAGTGCCGGAAATTTCGCTGCAATGGGGTGGGGAAGGTGCCTTCGTGTGGACGGTGGAAGACGGCCATGCCAAACGCATTCCAGTCAACATCGTACAGCGCACAGACAGCGGGGTATTGGTGGAAGCGGATCTCCCTGAAGGCACGCCGATTGTGACCGAAGGGGTACACCTGGTTCGCGCCGGTATGCGCGTGCGGCCTTTGAACACCGAGTTGGATGATAGCAACGACAGCGCCGAGGTTCAGACCGACAACGACCAGGTTGGGGTTGAGTCGTGAGTGAAGAGTCCAAAGTCCATACCGTTCAGGACGCGAATGATCTGCCCAGCCTGAGTATCCGTCGTCCCATTTTAGTGTTGGTGATCAATCTGCTGATCGCTCTGGCCGGGATCGCCGCCATTCTCGCGGTAGAAGTTCGGGAGTTGCCCGATATCGATTACCCGTTTGTGGTGGTCAGTGGTAATTATCCTGGTGCCTCACCTGAAACGATGGACGCCGAAGTCACCAGTCTGGTTGAAGGCGCGGTGGCCAGGGTAACCGGGTTGCGCACCGTGCGTTCCGATAGTGAGGAAGGCTATTTCCGCATGACGCTGGAGTTCAACCCCGGCGTCGAGCTTAACGACGCGGCGTCGGAAGTGCGTGAGGCGGTGAGCCGGGTTCAGCGCGACCTTCCGGAAGACGTGGAGCGGCTGACCATTACCAAAGCCGATCCGGACGCCCAGGCGATTATTAACATTGCCGCGATCAGCGATACGCTGTCGGAAACCCAACTGACCCGGCTGATCGAGCAGGATATTGTGCCTGAATTGATTTCCGTGGAAGGCGTGGCGGATGTGCAGGTTTTCGGGGGGCGGGAACGTGTATTGCGAGTGGTGATGGACCCGGTGCGCCTGGCGAGCTTTGGTTTGGGCGTAGCCGATGTTGCCGATGCGCTGCGCAATGCGCCCTACGATGTACCCAGCGGCAGCTTCCGTTCCAACGATCAGGAGCTGCTGGTTCGCGCCGATGCCACCGCGATTACCGAGGAAGAAATCCGGGATATTATCATTCGCGGTGAAACTCGCGTCGGCGATGTCGCCCGGGTGTTTTACTCACCGCAAGATGCCGGTTCACTCGTGCGCTTTAATGACCGTCCGGTGGTGGGCATGGGTATTGTGCGCCAGGCGCAGTCCAATACCCTGGAAATCTCCAACGGTATCCACAAAGTGATGGGACCGCTGAATGAACGGTTCTCTGAAGTGGAGTTGATGATTACCGAAGACAACGCCACGTTTATTCGCGGCTCGGTCAAGGAGGTGATTACCAGCTTGCTGCTGACGGTGGCGATTGTGGTGGCCACCATTTGGCTGTTTATCGGCTCCTTCCGAATCACCCTGGTGCCAAGCCTGGCCATTCCCATTGCGCTGATCGGCACGGTCGCCTCTATCTGGGCACTGGGTTTCTCAATCAATATTCTCACACTACTGGCGCTGGTGCTGGCCACCGGGCTGGTGGTGGATGATGCCATTGTGGTGCTGGAGAATATTCAGCGTCGAAGGGGCCAGGGCCTCGGGGCCAGAGCGGCCGCTGTACTGGGTACACGACAGGTGTTCTTTGCGGTAGTGGCGACCACAGCGGTCCTCGTGTCCGTGTTCATTCCCATTGCCATTCTGCCGAGCACGGCGGGTCGTCTGTTCCGTGAATTCGGCTTTGTGCTTGCCGTGGCGGTGGCCATTTCCTCCTTTGTGGCGCTGTCGCTGGTGCCGGCGGCCGCGGCGCGAATTTCGCCCGAACCGGCCAATAAACCCCACCCGTTCAGAGATCGTCTGAGCCGCGTCGGCAACTGTGTTGCAGCCGGCTACGGCTGGTTGGTGGATCTCGCCTTGCGCCACGCGTGGTTGACCTTTGCCTTGGCGGTGCTGGTAACTATTGGTGCCGGGTTCGCCTACCAGAATGTGGCCAAGGAGCTGTTGCCGCCGGAGGATCGCGGCGTGATTTATATTGATGCGCGCGGGCCGGAAGGGGTTGGCTTGGAGTACACCGAACGTCAGGCATACGCCATCAGTGATGTGGTTCAGCCACTGCTGGATTCCGGTGAGGCGGAGCTGGCGTTCTCCATTATTGGCTGGCGCGACCCGAACCGCATTCTGTTTGTACTGCCCCTGGCACCCTGGGAAGAGCGCAGTCGCAATCGCCAGACAATCGCGGAAGAGCTTGAAGGCCCGCTCAATGAAATTCCGGGTGTCAGCATTCGTACCGGGGGCGGTAACAGCCTCAACTTATGGGGCGGCGGTGGCGGCAGCAGCATCGAGATGGCGTTGACCGGCGCCGATTACGATGAAATCTACGCGGCGGCCCGCACTTTTATGGAAGCCGTGCCGGAGCGCCTCGAGTACCTGGGGGACCCGGATCTGGATTACGACCCGTCCAAGCCCCAGTTGTCGGTGGATATTGATCGACGCCGTGCCTCCGAACTGGGCGTGGAACTGGACGATATTTCCGCCACACTCCGGGCCATGGTGGCAGGTTATGAACTGGTCGACCTGAGTGTAGGTGACGAAGCCATTCCAATTATTCTGGAGTCCAAAACGGGCCAGATTCGCAGTCCGAATGATCTTGTGAACCTGTACGTCACGTCCAGCAATGGAGAGCTCGTGCCGTTGTCCAGTGTGGTGCATTTGCGAGAGGAGAGTATTGCGGCCGAACTGGAACGTCATGCTCAACGCCGGTCCATCGAAATCAGCTTTAGTCTTGATGCGGATTATCCGCTGGAATCGGCCGTGGAAGACATTCGTTCCATTGCCGGTGACGTGCTGCCCCGCGGCATCGGTTTGGTGTTTTTGGGGGAGGCCCAAACACTGGGCGAAACTTCCCGCGATGTCGCGATTACTTATGTTATCGCATTGGTCGTGGTGTTTCTGGTGTTATGTGCGCAGTTTGAAAGCTTCACCAGTGCCTTGATTGTGATGGTGACGGTGCCCTTCGGTGTGGCCGCCGCCATTCTGGCGATTCTGTTTACAGGCACCAGTATTAATATTTATTCGCAAATTGGGCTGGTCATGTTGATCGGTTTGATGGCGAAGAACGGTATATTACTGGTCGAGTTCGCCGATCAGTTGCGCGATCTCGGCCATTCCGTGTTGAGCGCGGTGCGTACGGCCGCGATGGTGCGCTTGCGACCCATCGCCATGACGTTGCTGTCGACCGTATTGGGTGGTCTGCCATTGATTCTGAGTTCAGGGGCGGGCGCGGAAGCGCGCTGGGCCATTGGCTGGGTAATCTTTGGCGGCCTGGGGTTGGCGGCGCTGTTCACGCTGTTTTTGACGCCGGTGGTGTATTTTGGCCTGGCGCGATTTGCCAAGCCAAGAGCGGCGGAAGGGGAGCGTTTGCAGCAGGAAATGGAAGCGGCAGAAGCCATTCCGGACAGCGACGCCGAGTGGCGGTCCTCCTGAGGTTGACCTGAAGTTGAAAAGGACCGCGAGTGGCTCGCCAAGTTCCGTTTGGGGCTGAGAGAAGGCGCACACGCGCAAGACATAAAAAGGTGTTAAGCTGTTAATGGAACGGTGATGTTGCCGTACAACGGTGACCCACCGTAATTTGTTGACTGCCACTACACTGGCGAACCGCCGTAAGGAGGCTGACATGGCAACATCCAAAACCCGTACCACTGATAAAGACACCGAGTATGGTGCCCCTTTCACTGAAAAAACCGTGGCCGCCGCTCACGAAGCGATAGATCGGCTGTCCGAGCGAGTCTCCAAAACCGAAGAGCGTGTGCGCGGTGCGGCGGCGCACGGTCAACAAAGCTGGTCGGAAAAGCAGGAAGAAGTCCGGGCGCAGGTCGAAGGGTCTCTGGCTGGCATGAAAGCGTATGCCCGTGAAAACCCGTTGATGGCGGCCGGCATCGCGTTCGCAGCGGGTGTTGTGATCGCGAACATGCTGCGCCGCTAGTCGGGGCCGGTATGCCTTCGAAGGAACATTCCGCATCGCGACATCAGGAAGACGAGTACGAGCGGCCTGACGACGACCCCAGACCGGAGGGCGACGCGCACACCAGGGACGGTGAGGCGCGCGACGAACGCGACGACACCGACACCTCTCTGTTTGAAATGGCCACCGCCGTTGTCGTGGTGCTGCGTCAGGTCTGGAGTGATCGGCTGGCGTTGTTTCGTGCCGAGGGAAAACTGGCGGTCAAGACGTTAACACTCGTAGTGCTGGTGCTGTTCTGTATGGCGCTGGCCGTCACTCTGATTTGGGTGTCGCTGCTGGTGGTGCTCAGCATGGTTGCACTGGAAGCCGGAGTCCATTGGGTGGGTGTCGCCGCTGGGGTGATTGTGGCGCAGCTGTTGATGCTGTGGTACCTGAAACGTCAGTTGGACCAGCTACTCGATTGGATGAGTTTCCCGGAAACCCGCCGGTCATTTGCACGGGTTCCCGAGCCTCAGTCTTTGACACCCAAAAAGACCGGGACGGGGGCCGCCGCCGAGTCGTCGTCCTCTAAGTCGTCCTCCTCCCAAGAGGAACCGAACCCATGATCCATCTGTTATTACAGCACCAGCGCCGTAAGGTCACCCGGTTGTCGGGGTCGATCACACACAACCGGCAAGTGCTTAAAATCCTGCGCACAGAAACCCGCGAGACGCTGGAAAAACAGGCGCAGGGTGGCTGGGCACTGTTGGGTTGTTTTGTCTCCGGTTTGCTGGTTGGACGCGTGGGAGGCAAGGGGATGAGCGCACTGCGCACACTGCCGCTTATGAATTTCGCGCGCCAGCTGTGGGCGCATTTGTTAGTCTGACCTGACGCGAGCGCTGCGCTACCTTGGAAATGTTCAAACCTTTTTCTTCTCGCTTCGGGCTGAAGCACTTCCAGTTCCTGGCCGTGTTCGTGCTAGCCTTCGTGGTGCTGGTCGTTGCGCTCAAGGCTGCCTCGGCGATTTTGATTCCCATCGCACTGGCCTGGCTGTTGGGCGCTCTGCTGTCCCCGGCGGTGCGTTATGCGCAGCGGTATCACATCCCGCCCACGCTTTCCGCGCTGGTGCTGATGGGGCTGGTTGTCTACGGCATGGTGCTGCTGTTTTTGCTCATGATCGGGCCCGTGGAGCAGTGGCTTCAGGAAATCCCGCGCATACTGCGTGACTTCCGGGAAAAAATGGCCGATTTCAGCGGACCGCTATCCAGCCTGCAAGCCGTGACCGAAGAGGTCCGCCAGTTGTACGTTATTGGTGACAATGATCGTATGACGCCCGTAGAGGTAAAGGTCGAACGCGAAAGCACGCTGGGTACGTTCCTGCTGGCTAACTTACCGGTGTTATTGGCGGGCACCACAATTGTGGTGTTTCTCACGTATTTTTTCCTGGCCTCGGGCGATCGCTTCTTGCGTAAGTCGACGCAACTGGGAGCGAATTTGGGTTCACGGCGGCGCATCGTGCGCATTGCCTATCGCATTCGCCAGGATATTTCCCGCTACCTCGCCACCATTACCGTCATTAATATCGGCCTCGGCTTATGTGTAGCGCTGGCGATGCGTCTATTGGGCGTACCCAATGCACTGTTATGGGGGCTGATGGCGACCTGCTTTAATTTTGCACCTTATGTGGGTGCCGTCGTCATGGTGGGGCTGCTGACGTTAGTGGGGATTGCCACCTTTCCGAACATGGCTCAGGCGCTGCTGGTGCCGGGTGTGTATGCCATGTTATCGATTGCCGAGGGCCACATGATTACGCCCCTGGTCATCGGGCGGCGACTGGCCGTGACGCCGACGGCGGTGTTTTTGTCGGTCGTAGTGTGGGGCTGGCTGTGGGGGGTGGCCGGTGCGCTAATGGCCGTTCCCCTGTTGGCGAGTTTCAAGATCGTGTGTGAAAACGTACCGCAGTTAATGCCTATCTCGCGGCTGCTGGATAACAGCAGCCCCAAGCGTCACCGGCGATTCTTGCGGGCGCGTTGACGACGCAAACGGGTCCGCTCTTCTTTTTCCGCCTTGCGTTTTTCTTCCTCGGCTTTCGCCTCCAGGGTTTCCCGCTCGGTCATTTCCGGCGTCTCCAGGGTAATCGTCCCGAGTTGACCACCGCGCAGTTCCGTGATCAACAGTGCCGAGACTTTTTCCAGATCCACTTGGCCGCCCCGGCGCATCGCGCCGCGCGCACGGCCCACGGCTTCAAGTTGTCCGAGATCGTCCTCCGGCAAATCAACCAATCCGTAACGCCCCTTGAGCGCCTCGGGGTAGTGCGTGGCCAGGTAATGCACGGTGAACAACGCCACCTCCGGGTAATCGAACACCTTTTCCTTGATGGCTCCAGTAGCGGCCAGCCGGAAACCACAGCTCGGCGGCGTCAATTTAGGCCATAGGAAACCGGGCGTGTCGGTCAGCACAATGCGGTTATCGAGTTTGATACGCTGCTGGGATTTGGTCACGCCCGCTTCGTTGCCGGTTCTCGCAATACGGCGACCAGCGAGAATATTGATCAATGTGGATTTGCCCACATTCGGAATGCCCATGATCAGCGCCTGAACATGGCGGGCGCTCACATTGCGATCAGACACCAGAGCCTGAATACGGTCGAGCAGGGCACGAATCCCCTCCGGCTGGCTCTGGCTGACGGGAATAGCCGTCACCCCCTGTTCCCGCTCCAAATGTGCAATCCAGCGTTGAGTCATGGCCGGGTCGGCCAGGTCGGCTTTGTTGAGCAGTTTGAGGCAGGGTTTGTCGCCACGCAGTGACGGAATCAGCGGGTTTTCGCTGGAAAAGGGAATGCGGGCATCGAGCACCTCAATGACCACGTCCACTTGTGCCATAATATCCGCAATCTCCTTGCGGGCCTTGTGCATGTGTCCGGGGAACCAGTTGATGGCCATAATCTGCTCGGGTCGCTGGAAGGAGAAAACTCTGAGCGCGGATTTTGCCCGGATTTTACCGGGGGCTCAACCGCTGGACGACGAACCACCGGAATTCTTTAATGTCACATTTTCGTCTCGCCCTCGCGCTGGCCTGTTGCGTCGCGATTGCGCCATTTGCTCTGGACGCCTATTTGCCCGCCTTTCCCGATATTGCGCTGTCATTGGGTGTCAGTGTGCATGAGGTATCGCGGAGCGTTTCCATCTACATGATTGCGCTGTCCATGGGGCAGCTGGTCGGCGGCCCATTGGCTGATCGGTGGGGCAGGCAATGGGTGATGATGAGCGGGCTGGCCCTGTTTGTGATCAGCAGCCTGGCCATCAGTCAGGCTGATACGCTGCCGTGGTTGTTGGCCTGGCGCTTTGTGCAGGCCTTTGGCGGTGGCTGGGTGATTGTGTGTGTACCGGCGCTGGTGCGCGATCGGGTGCGTGGCGTTGAAGCGGCGCGTCTGTTCAGTTTGATCGGCTTGATTACCGTCGCGGCACCCGCTGTGGCGCCTAGTATCGGCAGCCTGTTACTGGCGTGGGGCGGCTGGCAAGCGGTCTTCTACTTTATTGCGATCTACGGCGTGTTGGCGGCGGTAGCAGCCAAAGCCGTCATTTTTGCCGGTCGGCCCCTGTTAACGACCGGGCAGGGAGACCCCCATCGGGAATCCATTGTGCGGCGCTACCGGGCCGTGCTGGCTACGCCGTCGGCGTTGCGTTATGTGTTTTTGCAGGCCTCGGTGTTTTCCGTGATGATGCTGTTCGTCACTCACGCGTCGTTTATCTATCAACAGTATTTTGATGTATCCACCGGTGTATTTTCCGCGTTGTTTGGCGCGAACATTCTGCTGATGTGGAGTGTGATGCTGTTAAACCGCTGGCTACTGGGCCGTAAAAGTCCGGCGAATCTGTTGCGGGCCGGGGTGACATTACAAGCGACGGCGGTGGCCTTGATGCTGCTGGTGGCCGTCGTCATTCCCAAACTGGTGCTGTTCGCGCCCGCGCTGATGCTGACCGTGGGTGCAGTGGGTGCGACCTCTCCGAATTGCCAGGCGTGTTACATGGAACACTTTGGCAGCAACGGCGGCACCGCTGCTGCCTTGATGGGCGCCTCCCAGTTCGGGATCGCCGGGCTGGTTTCCACAGCCTCGACGCTGTTGCCGGAAACCCTGGTCACCATCGTGCTGACGCAAACCGCCTGTGCGCTGATCGCACTCACTCTGGCCTGGTGGCCGGTGCTTCAACGTCGATTCAGCGCCTCATCCAGCGTCGATGCGCCGTGAAACAGCGGATAAACCTGCCCGCCGGTCACTTCCGGATGTTTGAGGCTGTGTGCTATCGCCAGCGCCACATCCGCGCGTGAAATCCACTGCTCCTCCGGGTTCTCCGCCCACGCGGTGGACACGTTGCCCGTGGCCTCATCATCGGTGAGACGACCTGGGCGAAAAATGGTGTAGGGCACACCGCTGGCCAGCAGATGATCGTCCGCCAGTTTTTTGCAGACGGTGTAATGCTTGATCTTGGCAGGGCCTTTTTCCGGATCTTCCGCCCCGCGCGAACTCACCATGACAAAATGTCGAGTACCCATTTCGCGAGCGACATCCACCGCTTTGATCGCGCCCCAAAGGTCCACCAAAATGGTTTTATCCGGCCCGGTTTTCGCACCCGAGCCCGCCGTAAAGACCACCTTGTCGCAACCGGAAAACGCCTGCCGAAAATCGTCCTCCAAATCTGCAATGACCGGCTCGGCGCCTAACGCCTTCACCGTTTGTGCCTGAGCATCCGTCCGCACCATGGCTCTCGGCGTGTCGCCGGATTCAGCGAGCACCTTAATCAACTGTTGGCCGATTTGGCCGTGAGCGCCAATAATCAATGTCGTCATAAAACCTCCTGCTCCGAATATTCAATCACCCGATAATAAGATGCGCTCGAATGTCAGAATTTAAACCCTGGCCGCCAACCGGATTTACGATTCAAAGATAAGAGACCGATGAGCGGCAACGCCCGCCATGGTGCCTGAGGCAATGGCAAAGGTGCCGTTTTGCATAGCGTTGGATAAGTCGCCTGCGACAAATACGCCTTTTAACGAACTCTCTTTTAATGCGTCCACTTGAACAATCGAACCCATGGGCGTTTCCTCCAGCGTCAGGCCCAGCTGGTCGATTAAGGGTGACGTGAGCGTGATTTTGGGTCCGACGTAAAGGCCTTCGACGGGAAGTCTGCGGTTGTCGGCCAGTGTCACCTCGTGGATATCGACACCATTGCCTGACACTTCCACGATAGGGGTGCGCTCAAGGCTTACGCCGCGGGACTGAAGATGCTTCAAGGTGTCATCGTTTGGCTCAAACAGCCCCTGGGTAAACAACGTGGTGGCTCCCCAGTCTGGAATCATGGCCGCTTGGTGAAAAGACATTTCGCTGGTAGCCAAAACCCCCAGGTGGCGATCTTTAAGTTCGTAACCGTGGCAATAGGGGCAGTGAATCACGCTTTTACCCCAGTGCTCTTTAATGCCAGGAATATCGGGTAGGGTATCGGTAATACCCGTGGCAAGAATGATACGTTGTGCGTTCACCGAAACTCCGTGACCGGTGATCACGGCAAAACCGTGGCGGGTTTGCTCGATATTGGTCGCCGTTCCCTCAATCAGATCAAACGTGGGGTAGGCCTGTAGCTGAGTCAGTGCTGTGGCACGAATGTCACCGGGAGTTTTGCCATCCAGACAAAAGATGCCATGGGAAGCGTCGGCAAAACGGTTACGGGGGGTGTTGGCGTCAATCACCCGTACTTGGCGCTGCGCCCGGACCAGCGGCATCGCGGCGGCAAGCCCCGCGAAGCTGCCTCCGATAATCACGACTTCAGTATTCATAGGTACCTCGCTGCTATCTCGCTGCTATCATGGATAGATATGTGTGGGATATGGGCATGTCGTCAGTAACGTAACTTAAAAGGTTACACTTAAAGACGTTATCAGGCAATACATGTAACAAAAAAAGTTTCATGATAGTATGCACGTTCGTCTTATGGGGCTCTTTTGATAGGGGCTCGCTTCAACGGGTGATTTATGCGAAAAGACAGCCGTTTATCCCGTGTCCTCCATGTTCTGGTGCACCTGGACGCATCCGATGCGCCCGTGACCTCAGACACTATGGCCAGCATGATCAACACCAATCCCGTGGTGGTTCGTCGTACCATGGGATTAATGCGAGATCGTGGGTATGTAACTTCGGTAAAAGGGCACAGCGGCGGCTGGTCGTTGTCCAAGCCCTTGAATGAGATCACGTTGCTGGACGTTCACACGGCGCTGGGCGAGAATTCAGTCTTTACGATTGGCTTGACCGATGAACACACTCAGTGCCCGATTGAGCACGCCGTCAACGCGGCGCTGAAAGACGTTATGAATGAGGCTGAAGCACTGATGCTGGAACGCTTTGGCGAGATTACTCTGGATATTCTGGCGGTGGGGTTTCAGCGTCCGGATAATGCCTATACTGGGTAGTATGATTAATATTTGCTTCAAGGCCGAGGTGTTTGTACCCCATGATTTTCAACATTGACGAGAAGCTTCCCGCCCCGGTGAAGTATTGGCTCAGCATTCTGGTGGCTGCGAGTAAGAACTGGCTGGGCAGCCAGGCCTTCATTTACGCCGCGGCGCTGGCGTTCTTCACCGTCTTCTCCATTGCTCCGATTCTGGTGGTGGTCGTTACGTTAGTCGGACTGTTTATCGGGGAAAGAGCCGTGCAGGGGCAGCTCTTCGAACAGCTTGAAGGCACGATTGGTCCGGAAGCCGCGGGCGTGGTCCAGACGGCCGTGTTGAATTCCCAGATCGATCAGAGCGGCATCTGGCCAGCGCTGATTGGGATCGGCGCAACCATCGTGGGTGCCACCACCGTTTTTGCGCAGATGCAGCGCTCGCTGAACGAAATCTGGGGCGTGGTTCCCCGACCGACTAAAAACAGTGCGTGGATTTTTATTAAAAGCCGATTGTTATCACTGACCATCATTCTGGCCATCGGCTTCATTATGCTCGTGTCATTGTTATTGTCAGTGGCCTTGCGAGCCGTGATGGCGTTCGCGGATGAATGGTTGCCGGTGCCGGGATGGTCCATGGTGGGCGTCGAGCTGTTTCTGTCGTTGTTTGTGGTCACTGTATTGTTTGCGGCCATGTTCAAAATCCTGCCGGATGTACTGCTGACCTGGCGAGACGTTATGCTCGGCGCGTTCATCACCGCCGTTCTGTTCACGGTGGGTCGCTCTCTGATCGCTATTTACCTGGCTTATACCGCCACGGCCTCCGCCTATGGTGCCGCCGGCTCTTTGGCGCTGCTCCTGCTGTGGGTAAACTATTCGTCAATGATCCTTTTGTTCGGGGCTTCGTTCACTCGCGCACACCGAGAAGGTAGGGGGCTACCGGTTCGACCCAAGAGCATGGCGGTGTGTGTGCACCGGGAACTGGTGGATGAAGAAAGTTCATAAAAAGAGCGCATGAACCTTAACCTTGAACCCGGAACCAGGAAAGTCCCGGGTTGTCACTTCAAAGTCCGTACTTCACGGCCCTTTTGCGTCAAAGCGGTTACGCACTTCTCTCGATCAGCGCATCGTCCAGATTATCAGCGCGTTTAGCGGCTTCCCGCTGTTCACATCGTTCGACGTATTCGGCGAATACAGGGTTCGGTTCCAACACTTTCATCATCGTTTCCCAGCCGATATAGCTCGCCATCAACAAATCGGCCGTTGTGAATTGGTCACCGCACAAATACGGTTGTCTGGTCAGGGTTTGTTCGATGACATTCAGCGTGTCTTGAATATGACCGCACCCGACCGCGATGGCGGTTTCATCGGTAATTTCCCAGTGAAAGGCCTTGGCACTGGACGCCATCTCAAACGGGCCTGCGACAAAAAACAACCACCGAAGGTAACTGCCGCGCGTCGGACTGTCGAGTGCCGGAGCCAGATTCGCTTCCGGGAACTGTTCAGCCAGGTAGGTGCAAATGGCGGCGACCTCGGTAATCACCTCGCCGTTGTGAGTCAGCGCCGGCACCTTGCCCATGGGGTTCACTTTGAGGTAATCGGGTGACTTGATGTCGCCGCCGAAGGTCATGACTTTTACATCGTAAGGCTGGCCAATCTCTTCCAGCATCCACCGAACGACCCGACCTCGGGATTGTGGATGGGTATACAGAGTCATCGTGTTCATAAGATTTGCTCCTTGGCTTATGTCTGATAAAGGTTACATTCAGGTTGACTCAGGTCGCTGCAGCGCCACCGAAACCATCTTATTGGGCTAATAGGCTAGAATTCGTCCTATTAAAAAGCGATCATGGTTTTTTTAAATGGGGTGAATCTATGACTGGGCCGACGACCCGGGTACTGGCGTTGCTGGAGCTGCTTCAGGCCCGGGGCCAGCTTTCAGGAACGGAAATAGCAGAGCGGCTGGGTGTCGATCGACGCACGGTCAGGCGGTACATCTCAGTGCTGGAAGACCTGGGTATTCCCGTGATGACCGAGCAGGGACGCTATGGGGGTTACCGATTAGTGCCGGGTTTTAAACTTCCACCGCTGATGTTTACGGAAGCGGAAGTTCGAGTGATCACGCTGGCGCTATTGGCGGTACGCGAACATAACCTGTTGGAAGACGGCGTAGCATTGGCGAGCGTGCAGGCAAAACTGGAGCGTGTCATGCCCGCCCGGTTAACGGCCCAGGTGCAAACGATGGAAAATAGCATTCAGTTGATCCCCTCGCGTCACTCATCTGGTCATCAACAACTGCTGGAACTGGCTCAGGCGATCCAGGCGTGCCAAGTGGTTTACATGTCTTACCACCCGCCGCAGGGAGACACCATGCAGCGCCGATTCAACCCATACGGTTTAGTGTTTCGGAATGGCTATTGGTATGTCGGAGGATTTTGTCACCTGCGCCAAGCGTTACGCTCCTTTCGGCTAGACCGGTTATCAGACATCGTTCGGGAAAATGAACACTTCGTTCGCCCCGCCAATTTTGATGCAGCCCGTCACCTGCAGGAGAGTTTGTACAATTCCGAATACCGCTTCCCTGTCAGTGTCTTGTTGCACGCTGACATGGACTCGTTGACGACGTACATGACGACGCGAACAACCTGCACCAGTGACATGGAAGGTCTATTTGAACAAAAGGAAAATGGGGTGCTTATGACCACCAGCACAGACAGTTATTACTGGTTCGCTTGGTGGTTGGCGCAATTACCGTTTAGCTTCGTGATTCAATCACCTGACGAACTGAAGACAGCGCTTAACGACCATATTCAAAGGTTGGTGGCAGCGTTGTAGGTCTGTCTTCTCCACCTTCGTGGAGGTGTTTCCAAAGCTGGTGGCGCAGGGTTCCAGTTGATCGCCCTTTTTCCGGGCGTTCTTTCTTGCCAGTCCCCCATTCTTTGCTACCAAAGTTTCTTCGCGAAGGGTGGGAGGATGTCGCTAATATAGTTCGACAAGGCCAACACCCTCCCTGGCTTACCCACTCCTTCAGTATCCTCTACCGCTTACTGATACACCCTCACATAATCCACATACATTCGCTGCGGGAAGGTGCTGCTGCCATCCGGTGAGCCGGGCCAGTTGCCGCCGACGGCGACGTTTAGTAGCAGGAAGAACGGGTGGTCGAATACCCAGTTGCCGTAGGCTTGCACTTGGGAGCGGCTCAGGCTGTAAAAGTTGTTGCCGTCCACGTACCAGCGGATGTTGTTTGCGTCCCACTCGACGGCGTAGACGTGGTAGTCGGCATCGACGGATGCGCCGACGTTGTAGGTGCCGGTGAACGGAGTATTGCCCGAGTAACCAGGGCCGTGTACGGCGCCGTGGGTGAGGGTGGGCTCGTAGCCGACGTGTTCCATGATGTCGATTTCGCCGCTAGTGGGCCAGCCGACGGAGCCAATGTCATTGCCGAGCATCCAGAAGGCGGGCCAGATGCCCTGGGTTTGTGGCAGTTTGATGCGCGCTTCGAATCGGCCGTAGGTGAACTCCTGTTTGTTGCGGGAGATCATACGGGTGGAGGTGTATTGGCAGTAGCCGTACCAGCAGTTGTAGCCCTGCGGGTTTTCCTGACGGGCTTCGAGCACGAGCACGTTGCTGTTTACGGCGGGGTCGAACTGGATGTAGGCGTTGTCGCCGCCCGTGTAGAACTGAAGTTCGTTGTTGCCCCAGCCACCGCCACCGGTTTCAAAGGTCCAGTTGTTGCTGTTGATGGTGTCGAACTCGTCGCTCCAGACGGGTTGGTTGCCGGGGTTGCCGCCGTTTTCCGGGTTGAAGCGAATCCAGTTGAGGTTGAACTCGCCACCGTGGATGTTCACGCGCACGGTGTGTTGTCCGGCCGGAAGGGGAATGGGCCAGGAGGTGAGGGTGGTCCAGGATTGCCAGCCCCCTGTGGCACCGACATTTTGGGTGCCGACAATCTCGCTGCCGTTCAGGTCGATGGTAAAGGTGACGCCACCGGTTTCCGAGGCGACGCGGGAGCTGACGGTGTAGGTGTCGGCGCTCAGGTTAACGGTGTACTCCAGCCATTCTCCGGCGGCGGTCCAGCCGACGTTGTAGCCACCGCCGTTATCGCTGGTCGCTTCAATATCGACATCGTCGCTGCGGTAGACGCCGCCAGTGTTGCCCGCAGTGGTGTCGTAGGCGTTGGTGTAGTCCTCCGCCTGAATCGTCAGGCTGCTGCCACCGCCGTTGCCGCCGCCCTGGCCGTAGATTTCGATTTCCCAGATGGAGTAGCCCCACTCGTTCCCTGCGCTACGGCTGATGCCGAGAATGCGCACGAAGCGGTATTGACCGCTGACCGTGACGTTGTCAGTGCGGTGGCCAAACGTGCCGCCGGTGCGGGTGGCGAGGTTGGTCCAGTTAACGTTGTCATTGGAGCCCAGCACTTCATAGGTAGCCGCGTTGGCGGCTTCCCAGTGAATGACCACGCTGGACAGGTCATAGGATTGTCCGAGGTCCAGGGTGATGTGGGAGGGGTCGGTTTGTGCTGCCGAGGCCCAGCGGGTGTTGCCATCGCCGTCGATGGCGTTGCTGGCCGGTAAATCCTGAGTGCTGGCGGTGGCGCTAGCGCCGCTGGCCAGGTTGTTGCCCTGAGCGTAGCCAAGGTGGGCGATGCTCATTAGAAACAGGCACAAAAGTCCGTGGGACAGGAGCCGATTCAAGTGTGTCATTGTCAGTGTATCCTCTCTGATGATTATTGGTGGTATGGTCCTGACTGCTCATTGAGTACAGCAGAGGAAATCGGAGAGGAGGCCCCACTTTAGGCGTTGCACCTAAAGTGGGGCGTTCTGATGAACCGCTCTGTGAGAGCGGTCACATTGCTCAGGGAACGCTGATTCCGCAGTTTGCCAGTGTGGTCCATTGGCCGTTGCGATAGCAGCTTTGCTCGCCGGACAGGTTCAGGTCCGCAGTCTGTGCTCCGCCGTTGTCGTTAAACACAATATTCAACGAGTCCAGCGAAACCTGCGTGTTGAAACAGGCGTAGCCGTTATCACTGGTCATGGATACACCGGGCCAGTTCACCGCGGGCAGGCTGCCGCTGGGCGATGGGTTCCAGTAGTAAAGGTGCGGGTTAGCGTAGCCGTTGGCGTTGTCGTAGCAAATGTAGGTGTCATTGTCGGGTGCTGGGCCCGGATTGCCATTGCCGCCGAGGCGGGCGTTTTGGTGAATAGCCACGGCGCTCATGCCGCCAGTGCTGATGTTGGCTTGCCCCTCGGCGTTGACCCACACCGTTTCGCCGGTGCAAGTGCCGTTGTTGAAGTCGCCGTCGATGATATTGCAGTACTCTCCTTCGGGCAGGCCGGTCGTAAAGGTGCGGGTGAGCTGACCCCCTTCGCGGTTGATGACCACAAAACCGGCGTTACCTCGCGCGAAGGCGATCTGGTTGCCGCCGTTGTCCCACCAGTGGTTGATGCCCTGATTCGCCGTGGCTGTGCGAAAGGCGACCATGTTGGCAATGGGGCGCCAGCGGTGCTCGCATTTCCAGTCGGAGCCATAGCAGTTCAGGTTGCCGTTGTTGTGTACGGCGGCGGAGGGCGGGCCGGCTTCACTGTCGGTAAAATCAAAGCTGGACATCACTTTAGGATAACCGTAGGGCCAGGCCAGCATGAACACATTGGCAAGGTCGTAAAGCGAGCCGTCTTTGTAGGTGAGCACGTTGCTGCCCCCGGCACCGTGGCCCCGCTGGTTGTCGTGATTATCGGTAAAAACCACCGCAGAGCCCGTGCCAAGAAGCCCCCAGCTTTCCCCAAAGGTCTCCAGCCACTGCAACTGTCCGTTTTTGAATTGGTTGCCCAGCTCCGCGCTGTATTTGAATTCGGTGACGTCGCCCCCGTTCAGGTATTCATAGGCGCTGACGGCTTCTCCGCCGAGATCGATCACTTCCTGAAAAATGTAGGGGTTGCCGTTCAGGCGGCTGGTAATGGCGTTAATGTCGGTGGGTGACATGTGCTTGGACGCATCCAGCCGAAAGCCTTTAACACCAATCGCAATCAGGTCGTTGAGGTAGTTCGCCAGGGTTTGCCGAACGTATTCGGCGCCGGTATCGAGGTCGGGTAATCCCACGAGTCGACAGTGACGAACGCGCCGGGCATCACTGGCGTAATCGCCGCCGTTGATATCGCACGCGGCGTGAAAATCGTTGCTGGAAAACGCCGGGTAAAGTGTACCGTAGGAGTAGGCGCTGCCATTGGTGCCGACACCGGAGCCAGCGGCCATATGGTTGATAACGGCGTCCACATAAATATCCACGCCCACCGCATCGCAGCGGTTCACCATATCGACAAATTCAGCGCGGGTGCCGCTGCGGCTGTTATCGATACTGAAACTGACCGGCTGGTATCGGGTCCACCAGGCATCGCCTTGAATGTGTTCCTGTGGCGGCGAAACCTGGATGGCTGCATAGCCTTTCGGGCCGAGGTGCTGTTCGCATTCCGTGGCGATGTCGCTCCAGCGCCACTCGAACAAATGCACAAACGTATCGCCGGGTTGAGGCTGGGCCAGCGTACTGGGCGCAACGGCGCTCAGGCCGATGACGGCGCTGATCAGCCAGCGTTTGGTGGTGTTTAACGGGTTTTGCATACTGCCTCCATTCTCGGTTTGTCTGAAAATTTATGGTTATTGCCTTGCCAGACCGCGCAAGCCGGGAGGTTGGGAGTACCGCAGTGGCGTTAATTTTAAGTAGATAAGGGTTCGCCGCTGACTGTATGTAAGCGCTGCTTAGAGGGGTGGGCAACATGAATACGTATGCAGCCGAGTGGTGGGCATGTGCATACGTATTCACGTCGAGGACGATCACAAAGCGCCCGTGCCGCTGTTGACGCCTGCCGACTGGCGCGTTTTTTATTTTTTACGGGAAAACTCTGTGGTAGTCTTGGCTAAAAATAATGTCCTCTTGGGAACCACTCATGGCAAAGCCTTCCACCACACGATCTCCTTCCCGAACCAAAATCAGTGTTCCGGACAGCGCCGACAGTGATGATGCGGAGCGCAAATATCGCGCTCCCGCGCTTGAGAAAGGGCTGGACGTTCTGGAATTGATGGCAAAGGAAGGGGCGCCGCTGACCACCTCGCAAATTGCTGCGCAATTGGGCCGCTCGGTGAGCGAGCTGTTCCGGATGGTGCTGACTCTGGAGCACCGGGGCTATATTGCGCCCTCGGATAACGGCGAAGGTTATGAGCTGACCAACCACCTGTTTACCTTGGGTATGGCTCAGTCGCCCACGCGTTCTCTGTTGGAAATTGCGCTGCCGGTGATGAAATCACTGTCACGGACGGTGGGTCAGTCCTGCCATTTGGTTGCGCCATCCGGCGATCAAATGGTGGTGGTGGCTCGCATAGAAAGCCCGCGGGACCTCGGATTTGCAGTGCGCCTGGGGTATCGCCGCCGGATGGTGGAGTCGGCGTCGGGCCTCTTGTTCTACGGGGCCTACTCGGAGGCAGAGCGCGAGAGCTGGCGGCCAGAGTTGGAAAAAGGAGTGAGCAAGGCGCATTGGCAGCGCTTTGAGGCGGACGCGAAGGAAGCGGTGGCGCGGGGTTACGTGCGTCGGCCCAGCGATTTTGTGGAGGGTGTGACGGACCTGGCCTGCCCGGTGATGAGCCGCGAGGGGATGGTGGCGGCCTTGATTGTGCCGTACATTCTGTGCAATCCGCCGCAGTGTGATCAAGAAGAAGTGCTGCAACATTTGCAGCAGGCGACCGCTAAAATCGGCGGCCAGCTGGTCGGTATTTAAGCCTTCAGTACGGAAGGCTTAGCTAGAGTTTGCCTTCCTCAATCAACATTTCCAGCAGGTGTTGATCCCGTTCATCGTTAGCGTGTTCGACCAGTTCCGAGCGCGATAGCGTCCATTCAGAACAGAGTGCCATGGCCAGCGCCCGCGAGCACGGGTGTGCTTCGCCGTCCGCGTAAAACACGGCATCCCCTTCCCCAGTATTGGTGTACGCGAACCGGCTCGCCGGATGTCGGTACAAGGTATCGCCTGGGTTTTCTTCGTCATCGACGTCGGGTTCCAGCTCCGGGTATTTGGGGCTGGTCATGTAGCGGCCAAACCAGTCCCGCAAGGTGTCGGGCTTCAGATGCTCGCGTACCAGCTGTGTTAACGCCTCAACCGTGGCGTCGGAAATTTCCCCGGGGTGTGAAAAGTCCGACGGCTGGATATCGCGGTAGCGTTGGTCGTTAGTGAGCTGGCTGGCCGCTTCCTGGCTGGCCTCGGTCAGAATATCGGCGATAGACGGGGCACGAAACCCGATGGAGTACGTCAGGCAGTCGTCCCCTTCAGCGGTGCCCCAGTGCGCGACGCCGGGCGGAATGTAGAGCATGTCGCCCGGTGTCAGTACCCAGTCCTGATTCGCATCGAACGTTTTTAGAATATTCAACGCGGTGCCTTCAATGCGTGGGCTTTGGCTGTCGCAGGTCTGGCCGAGTCGCCAGCGGCGCTGTCCGGCGCCTTGCAGCAAAAACACATCGTAGTAGTCGAAATGGGGGCCTACGCTGCCTTGATCGACGGCGTAGCTCACCATGATATCGTCCACGCGCCAATCGGGGAGGAAGCGAAAGTGCTCCAATAACTCCCGCACCTCCGGCACCCAATGGTCGACAGCCTGTACCAGCAGTGTCCAGTGGTTCGGCGGCAAGGTAGCGAAGGTGCTCTCGTCAAAGGGGCCTTGCCGCAGTTCCCACGGCGTGTCGCCGCGCTCCAGCACCAGGCGGGATTCCACCTCTTCCTCCAGCGCCAGCCCCGCCAGTTCATTGCCATCGATGGGCGATTCAAAATCCGGGAACGCCTGCCGAATGAGTACCGGCTTTTGTTGCCAGTACTCTCGGAGGAAGGTGGCGATGGGCATATCGCCCAAATGCGTCAACGGCATGGTGAGCACCCGCTCGGCGTTAAATGTTCTTCGCCTGCGTTTCGGCGTTGCCAATGTAATTAGCCGGGGTCAACTGACGAATCGCGGTTTTGGCTTCTTCCGGAATATCCAGTCCGGCCACAAAATCGTCCAGCACTTTTTGGTTGATGGTCTGGCCACGCGTCAGTGCCTTGAGCTTTTCGTAGGGCTCTTCCACGTTGTAGCGACGCATAATGGTCTGGATGGGCTCGGCCAGCACTTCCCAGGCGTTGTCCAGGTCGTCGGCCAGGCGGGCGCGGTTGATTTCCAGCTTGCCAATGCCTTTCAGCGTAGACGCATACGCGATCAGGCTGTAGCCGAAGCCCACGCCCATGTTGCGCAGGGCGGTGGAGTCGGTCAGGTCGCGCTGCCAGCGGGAAATCGGCAGTTTCTGTGCCAAATGGGTGAACACGGCGTTGGCCAGCCCCAGGTTGCCTTCGGAGTTTTCGAAGTCGATGGGGTTGACCTTGTGCGGCATGGTGGACGAGCCGACTTCACCGGCCACGGTTTTCTGTTTGAAGTAACCGAGTGAAATGTAGCCCCACACATCGCGATCAAAATCGATGAGAATGGTGTTAAACCGGGCGATCGCATCGAACAGCTCGGCAATGTAATCGTGCGGTTCGATCTGGGTGGTGTAGGGGTTCCAACTCAGCCCCAGGCTTTCGACAAATGTTTTGGCGTTGGCGGCCCAGTCGATATTCGGGTAGGTGGCCAGGTGGGCGTTATAGTTGCCCACGGCGCCGTTGATTTTCCCCAGCAATTCCACTTGTTCGATCTGGCGGATCTGGCGGCGCAGGCGCGCGGCCACGTTGGCCATTTCCTTGCCCACGGTGGTGGGGGAGGCGGTTTGACCGTGAGTGCGTGAAAGCATCGGGTCGGCGGCGTAATCCTGTGCCAGCTTGGCGATGGCGTTGGTAATGTCCTGGGCCTGCGCCAACAGTTGCTCGCGACCGGCCTTGAGCATCAGGGCATGGGACAAGTTGTTGATGTCTTCGCTGGTACAGGCGAAGTGTACGAATTCCAGTACCGCTTCCAACTCTTTGTTGCCGGCGAACTGCTTTTTCAGGAAATATTCCACGGCTTTAACGTCGTGGTTGGTGGTGCGCTCGATCTCCTTGATCTGCTCGGCCTCGGCTTCGGTGAAGTTGGCCACGATGTCGTCCAGCTGCCGGTGGGTTTCCGGGCTGAAGGCGGGCACTTCGGCGAGATCGGCGTGTTCGCTCAAACGTTGCAACCAGCGGACTTCCACCGCCACGCGGCAGTGAATCAGGCCGAACTCGCTGAAGATTGCGCGCAGCTCGGTGGTTTTGCTGCCGTAGCGGCCATCAATGGGAGAAACGGCGTTCAGAGGCGTGAGTTGGTCAAAAGTGGCGGATGTCATGGGGTTCTCTTGGTTGTTCGCTGGGTGAGTCGCTGCTTGCCCGGGGCTGGTGAGCCCCGAAAAGGCGTGAATTGTACCGGAAAACCGGTGATTTTTCTCAATGCCGCTCGGATTTTGCCTCACGTAGCAGCCGATCAACGATTTGGGCAATTCGCTTGCGTTGCAGTAACAGTTGCCAGCGCGTGCCGCCGACCTGACGCCACAGCGTGGCCGAGCGAACGCCGGCCAGGAGCAGCGCACGAATCTGGTTGGCAATGCGCCCCTGTTGCAGGTAATTGTGATCACCGGTCACCTGAATACGAAAACGGAAGGTGCTGATGGTGTCCTTGTACAGATCGGCCAGGTTGCCGATGACGTTTTCGTGGGTGCTGTCGAAGTGCTCCGCCTGGCGGGAGGCTTGCTTGAGCCGTGTGCCCAGAACGCTGAGCATGTCGCGCCGTTTGCTGAGCTTGCGTTGCAGATGCAAGACGCCGAGACCGTAGCGAAGGGCATCCTTGTGGCGCTGGTTGCCCGGTTCGAGCGTGTGCTGCAAGGCTTCCAGTCCGAAGGTAAGGCTCGCGAGCGAGTCGCCAAACACCGCTCGGGTGTGGGGTGGGTCCATGACGAACAGGCTTTCAATGGTGCAACGGTAAGCGTCACCCGGCACGTAACCGGTTTTGGCCAGCTGCTCCACCAGAGCGGCGGCCTGGAAAATACCGGCGAGGGCGATAGTGGCGTTTTCAAGCTTGTCAGTCACGGGGGAGGGGTATCCTCATTCGGTGTCGATGTGTGTCGGTTTGACGGTGTAGGTTCAGGCCGCGCGCTCAATAACGGCACCGCCCAAACAGACATCGTTTTCGTACAGTACCAGTGATTGGCCAGGGGTGATGGCTCGCTGAGGTGCATCAAACTGCACTCTCAGGCGGTCTCCCTTCAAAGAACGGCTTTCCACTACCACTTCGCATTCCTGGTCTGGCTGGCGATAGCGGGTTTTCGCCCGGCAACGGAAACGGCTGGCGGGCGGCTCTCCGTTAATCCAGTGAATCTGGCTCGCTTCAAGTCCATTGGCGTACAGCAGGGGGTGATCGCCCTGGACGGCAATCAATACATTTCGTTCGAGATCTTTTTGCGCGGCAAACCAGGGCGCTTCATCCGCACCGGGAACGCCGCCGATGCCCAGGCCCTGGCGCTGGCCGATGGTGTAGTACATCAGGCCGCTGTGCTCTCCGATGACCTGGCCTTCGGGCGTTTCAATCGTGCCGGGTTGGGCGGGCAGGTATTGTTGCAGAAAGTCTTTAAAGCGGCGCTCGCCGATAAAGCAGATGCCGGTGCTGTCTTTCTTGGCGTGGGTGGCCAGGCCGTGCTGCTCGGCGATGCGACGGACTTCGGGTTTTTCCAGTTCGCCCAGCGGGAAGAGGCTGCGGCTGAATTCCGCCTCACCGACGGCGTGTAAAAAGTAGCTCTGGTCCTTGTTGGGGTCCAGGCCTTTGAGCAGGTAAGTACGGCCTTCGCGGTCCTGCCGCCGCACATAGTGGCCAGTGGCGATCAGATCGCCGCCGAGCATTTCCGCGTATTCCATGAAAACTTTGAACTTGATTTCGCGGTTGCAAAGAATATCCGGGTTGGGGGTTCGGCCCGCCTGGTACTCGGCCAGAAAGTGCTCGAATACGTTATCCCAGTATTCCGCTGCGAAGTTGGCCGTGTGGAGCTTGATGCCCAGGCGATCGCACACCCGCTGGGCGTCGGCCAGATCGGCCTTGGCGGTGCAATATTCGGTGCCGTCGTCTTCGTCCCAGTTCTTCATGAACAGACCTTCGACGGGGTAGCCCTGCTGTTGCAGGATCAGCGCGGTGACCGAAGAGTCGACGCCGCCAGACATACCGACGATAACGCGGGGTTTGCTCAAAGCCTTCATACCTCTCTAATCAGGTAACGCTACATCAGGTAACGCTAAAAACGCGAGATAACGTAACGCGAGCTGCGGGGGTGTAGTTTACCGGCGCGGGTGCAGCAACTCCAAGGGGTAGCGCACGCCGCTCAGGTAATCATCCACGGCGTCCATTACCATGGGGCTGCGCCATTGGTCGCGTTTGGCGAGCAGTTCTTCCCGAGTCAGCCAGCGGGGTTCAATAATGCCGTCGTCCAAGGGCAGTGCGGAGCACTCCTCCAGCGCCTCGGCGACAAAGGTGTGACGCAAGTAGGTAATGCCGTTGGCCGGCGCTTCATACAGTCCCACGCCCAGTAGCGCCGTGGGGCGTACCCGCCAGCGGGTTTCCTCCAGCGTCTCCCGCACGGCAGCCTCGATCAGTGATTCGTTGGGTTCGAGGTGGCCAGCGGGCTGGTTGTAGACCTGCCGACCGTCGCATTCCTCGTAAACAAACAAAAAACGACCCTCTTTTTCCACCACGGTTGCGACGGTAACGTGGGGTGCCCAGCTCATAGGAATCCTTGCGGTTGGAAGTGGTTCGGTAGAGGCGCCAGTTTACCGGATTTAACCGCGTGAGGCACGAGCGGTAAGGGTGTGCATGATAGTGGTGCAGGGCGGCATTGCGGGGGGTATGGACCCGCCCCGGCATTTGCGAGACGGGGAAAAGTCTGGCAATGTGAACGACCCCCGGGCGTTACCTGAAAAAAGGTTTGCTTTTGATGCCATTTTCGGCAAAATTGCGCCCCCTTTTGCCAACCCGTTAGACAGAGGTAGGTTCCTGAATTGACTCACTCCCAAGACTCCCAGGCCTGGTCCGCAAAACAGTCCGCCGAATTGTACGGCGTTGAAGAATGGGGGGGCGGTTACTTCGGTGTGTCACCCGATGGGGAGGTAGTGGTCCGCTCCCCCAGCAATGGGCAGGCGGGCGCGACGGTCTCGCTCATGGATATTGCCCAGGGGCTGCACCAGCGCGGATTGGATATGCCAATCCTGCTGCGTCTTGAAAACCTCGTGGACAGCCGCCTCAGCATTTTGAATGAATCCTTCGCGAAGGCGATGGAAACCACCGGTTACCAAAGCTATTACCGTGGCGCTTTCCCGATCAAGGTGAACCAGCAGAGCCATATTGTGGCGGAGATCGCGCGCTTCGGCGAACGCTACAATCACGGGCTGGAAGCCGGCAGCAAGGCGGAGTTGATGATCGCGCTGTCCACCTTGCAGAACCGTGAAAGCCTGATTATCTGTAATGGCTACAAAGATGCCGAGTTTATTGACCTGGGGTTGCAGGCGCGCAAACTCGGCTTCAAGTGTTTCTTCGTATTGGAAACCCCGGCGGAAGTCCCCCTGATTATTGAGCGCAGCCGTGCGCTGGGTGTCGACCCGATGATTGGCGCGCGCCTGAAACTGTCCACCAAGGTGGAAGGGCACTGGAGTGAGGACAGCGGTGACCGCAGCCTGTTTGGGTTGACCGCAATCCAGCTGGTGGATGTGGTGGATCAACTGCGCGAGGCCGGGCTGCTGCATTGCTTCCAGCTGTTGCATTTCCACCTCGGCTCACAGATTCCGAATATTCGCAGCATCCGCGCCGGTGTGTTCGAAGCGTGCCGCTACTATATTGACCTGGTAGCCGAGGGTGCGCCCCTGGGCTATATGGACCTCGGTGGCGGCCTGGCCATTGATTACGACGGCACCTGCAGTAGCAGCGGCCACAGCCGCAACTACTCGGTGCAGGAATACTGCATCGATGTGGTGGAAGCCATTCAGCAGGCGCTGGACCCTCACGAGGTGCCCCACCCGGTGATTGTGACCGAGTCCGGCCGGGCCACCGTGGCTCACACCTCGGTGCTCTTGTTTAACATTCTCGATGTCGGCCACTTTGACCCGGCGCCGTTGCCTGAGCAACTGCCTGAGGGCAGCCACGCGCAACTGGCCAACCTGTGGCACGCCATTCGAGTGATTGCCGCCAATAATTTGCAGGAAAGCTATAACGACGTGACCTATTACCGGGACCAGATCCGGGATATGTTTCACCGTGGCGAGATCAGCCTGCGCGAGCGGGCGGTAGGGGAGAACCTTTATCTGGCCGGATTGCAGAGGATTGCCGGTCTGCTGCCGGAGCTGAAGCGCATTCCGCCGGAGCTGGAGACGTTGCCGCAGCAGCTGGCGGATATTTACTACGGAAACTTCAGTGTGTTCCAGTCATTGCCGGATTCCTGGGCGATTGAGCAGGTGTTTCCGGTGATGCCGATTCACCGCCTGAACGAAAAGCCGAGTCGACATGCCATTATTGCCGATCTGACCTGCGATTGTGACGGTAAGCTGGACCGGTTCGCCGGTCCGCACGGCAACACGGAAACCCTGTCCGTGCATCCGGTGAAGGAAGGTGAGGAATACTACCTTGGCGTGTTTTTGGTGGGGGCCTATCAGGAAACCCTGGGCGACCTTCACAACCTGTTCGGTGACACCAACGTGGCCAGCGTGCGTATCAATCACGAAGGGGGGATGGAGTTTGTACATGAACTGCACGGCGACAGCATTGCCGACGTGTTGAGCTATGTGGAGTACGATCCCCAGGCCATGTTCAAGCAGTTCCGCGCCACGGCCGAGCAGGCGGTGCGCGATGGCCGCATCAGTGTATCGGAGCGGCAGGAGATGCTGGCGGCTTTCACCGAAAGTCTGCGGGGCTATACCTATTTTGAACGGTGACGGGGCGAGGGCCTTGTTCACGTTGTTGAGCGTTTGAGTGCTTAAGGAGTCCAGTTTATGGCGAAAGTATTGATTATCGGTGCCGGGGGTGTCGGTGGGGTAGTGACGCACAAGTGCGCTCAGGTACCCGATGTGTTTGAAGAAATCGTGCTGGCCAGTCGCACCGAAGCCAAATGCAAGGCCATTGCCGAGCAACTTGATCGGCCGATTAAAACGGCACAAGTGGATGCGGACAATGTGCCGGAGCTGGTGGCACTGCTCAAGCGCGAGACACCGGATCTGGTGATTAACGTCGCGTTGCCGTATCAGGACCTCACGATCATGGACGCCTGCCTGGAAGCCGGTATCCACTATCTGGATACCGCCAACTACGAGCCACCGGGTGAAGCCAAGTTTGAGTACAGCTGGCAGTGGGCCTATCAGGACAAATTCGTGCAGGCCGGTAAAATGGCACTGCTCGGCTCCGGTTTTGATCCAGGCGTGACCAACGTGTACACCGCCTATATTAAAAAGCACCTGCTGGATGAGATTCACACGCTCGATATCATTGATTGCAACGCGGGCGATCATGGTCATCCGTTTGCCACCAACTTCAATCCGGAAATCAATATCCGTGAAGTAACGGCCAAGGGACGCTTTTGGGAAAACGGCGGCTGGAAAGAAACCGATCCGCTGAGCGAGAAACGCTCGTTCGATTTCCCCGAAGGCATTGGTCCGAAAAACTGCTATCTGATGTACCACGAAGAGCTGGAGTCCATCACCAAGCATTTTCCGGAAATTCAACGCGCCCGCTTCTGGATGACGTTTTCCGACAATTACCTGAAGCATTTGGAAGTGCTGCAGAATGTTGGCATGACCGGTATTGAACCGGTGAATTTTGAAGGCAAAGAGATTATTCCGCTTCAGTTCCTGAAAGCGCTGTTGCCGGACCCGGCCAGCCTGGGGCCGCGCACCAAAGGAAAAACCTGCATTGGCTGCCTGGCGCAGGGCGTGAAAGACGGTAAACCCAAAACCGTGTACATCTACAACATCTGTGATCACGAAGCGTGCTACGCCGAAGTCAAATCCCAGGCGATTTCCTACACCACGGGCGTACCGGCGATGATTGGTGCCAAGATGATGCTGGAAGGCAAGTGGATGGAGGCGGGTGTGTGGAATATGGAGCAACTGGACCCCGATCCGTTTATGGACGATTTGAATAAACTCGGCTTGCCGTGGCAGGTAGAGGAAATCACGCACAAAACCGGCATGGAAGAGTAGGGCATGTCGTTTGCCCAATTTGATCCAACGCGGGTGCCGTCCCCCTGTTTTGTCATTGATGTGGCGGCGGTGGAGGCGAACCTGAGTGTTCTCAACCGCGTGCAGCGGGAAAGTGGCGCAAAGGTGTTGGCCGCGTTGAAAGCGTTTTCGTGCTGGCGGCTGGGTGAACTGACCGGGCGTTACCTGTCGGGCATTTGTGCCAGTGGCCTGCATGAAGCCCGACTCGGACGTGAGCACTATGGCGGTGAGGTGCACACCTATTCAGCGGCCTTTCGCGAAAACGATTTGCGGGAAATTTTGACCCTCTCCGATCACGTGGTGTTTAACTCGTTCAGCCAGTGGCGCCGGTTCCGCGACATGGCGTTGGAAGCCCAGCGGCAGCGGCCCGAATTGCGCTTTGGTGTGCGCGTTAACCCCGAGCACTCCGAGGGGGATGTGCCGCTGTATGATCCCTGCGCACCCGGCTCGCGAATGGGGGTGCCGGCCAGTCGGTTCGAGCCGGATCTGCTGGACGGCATTTCGGGTTTGCATTTTCACACGCTGTGCGAACAGGATGTGCCACCGCTGGCACGCACTGTTCAGGCGGTTGAAGAAAAGTTTGGTCCCTGGCTGGCGCAAATGGAGTGGGTGAATTTTGGCGGTGGTCACCACATTACCGAGCCTGGTTATCAAGTGGATGAGTTGATCGCTCTGGTGCGGGACTTCAGCCAGCGTCATCAGGTGCAGGTGTATCTCGAACCCGGCGAAGCGGTGGCCATTCACTCCGGTGTGCTGGTTTCGGAAGTGCTGGATATTACCTGGAACCAGTTGGAACAGGCGATTCTCGATACCTCGGCGACCTGCCATATGCCGGATACGTTGGAAATGCCCTACCGGGCGCATATTCTGGGCAGTGGCCAGCCGGAGGAAAAAGCGCACACCTATCGTCTGGGCGGAATGACATGCCTAGCGGGTGATGTGATGGGGGATTACAGCTTTGATGCACCGCTGGCGGTGGGGCAACGGCTCGTGTTCGATGACATGTCCCACTACACCATGGTAAAAACCACGACGTTCAACGGCATTCCCTTGCCGTCGATTGCCTTGTGGGACTCCCGGACCAACGCGCTGGAGGTGGTGCGGGAGTTCGGGTATGAGGACTTTAAAACCCGACTTTCTTAAAACCCGGCCTTCATAAAAAGGCAGTTGCTGGGCCGCGTGGACGCTATTCGTCTTGCATGGCGTCCCGCGCGTCATCAGCCGTTTCGCGTGTCTTGTCCTTGCCTTTTTCCCAGCCATCGCGAATAGCGTCGCTGGTTTTTTCGGTGGCTTCGCGGATGCCGTCAGCGGCATCCCGGCCCATTTCTTTGGTTTCGTCCCAGGCCTCACCGCTTTTATCCTTGGTCTCCTCCCACACTTCACCGCTTTTCTCTTTGGTGGTTTCCCAGGCTTCGGCGCTGTTCTCCTTGGTTTTTTCCCAGGTCTCGCGGGTGGCCTCAGAAGCGTCCTCGACGTTCTCGCGAGCTTCCTCTTTGGAGCAGCCAGTGGCGATGGCACCGGTAACGGCGAGCAGGCCGACCAGCAGTACAGACTTGTTCATCACTCGATTTTTCATCACTCGATTTTTCATAACTATCATCTCCCGTGAAAGTGGATTGAGGCGACCCGAGCCGCCTCGGCATGGCGACGACGCTATAACCACAGGCGTTCCGTCCAATGTGTAACAAGTACGGTGTAACAAACTCTTTGAGTGTAGTCCTTTCCGAGGCTTCGGAAAAGTACCGGCGCGGCCCATATCTATCAGTGGTCAGTCGGGCTTGAGCCTGCGGCCGGTCTGGATTTATGCCAGGCCCCTTTATACAATGCGCGTGATAATTGACTTTAGATCATTGTGTGGTATCGGTTATGACAATTGATCAGTTCGAAAGTTGGTCGCTGGTGCTGGGTATTGGCGGCCTGATTGTATTCATGCTGTTCATTGTCTGGGATCTGGCCAAAACCTCCAAAGCCGGTCGTTTTGGGACGTTTATCCTGTTTTTGGCACTGGGCCTGGGGCTCTTGGGCTTTGTGATCAAAACTGTACTGGTGGAAATCGTCCTTCACTGACACTTTTCGGGAAGCTCGCGCATGTGGTTGCAACTGTTCACGCCCACCTCCAAGGTGCAAAAAGACCGACAGATCATGCGCGACACCGATGCCCGGGTCGCCAAATACAGTCGACGCGGTCTGGTGGTGAATTTCATCGTCGCGGTATCCTGTCTGACGCTGGGACGGTTTTTTCACGACTTCCAGACGCTATCCATCGTTCTGATCATTGGCCTGTTGCTGGTCACCTTGCTTCGGGCGTATTACCTGTTCCGTTTCGACACGCTTTATGCCCGGGCTCCAGCCCGATGGCGCAACCAGTATTTCGCCGCGTCGTTTCTCGGTGCTGCCTGGTGGGCCTTTATTCTGGTGAGCCTGACGTGGCTGCGCGGGATGGAAGACGAGACACTGATCATGTGGCTCTACTCCATTGTGTTTTACTCCAGTGTCTCGAATGTATTCGCCCCTTATCGCCGCTTCCTGCGTGTGTACCTTTTCATCGGCCAGGTGCCCGCGGCACTGACGGCGGTCATGCTGCTGAGCGTGGAAGGGCACCTGTACGGCAGCATTATGCTGGTGTTCTACATTATGCTGGCGCATCAGGCGAAGGTGACTTCGGATACCTACTGGGAGCGTCTGGAAGCCAACTACGCGCTGCGTGAACGGGCAAAAGGGCTGGAGTTTGAACAGCGCAGTTCCAAAGCCGCCATCGAATTGAAGAACGAGTTCCTGGTGAATCTCGGCCAGGAATTCCGGGCCTCGCTGAATGATATTCTGGGCACGCTCGCGCTAGTGGATGACGACCAGCTGCCCGAACGCCATCGTGAATTATTGCTGCTGGCGAGCAACGCGGCGGAGCGCCAGCTGGACCTGGTAAACAACGTGGTGGACTTCTCCAAAATCACCACCCGTTCGCTGGTGCTGGAAGACTCGGCGTTTAACCTGCGGCGTCTGCTGGACAAGCTGGTACAGGATTTTGCCCTGGAGGCGCACCAGCAGGGTATTGAACTGAACTACCTGTTCGATAAGGATTTGCCGAGACGGGTGCAGGGCGATGCGACGCGCTTGAGCCAGATTTTGGGCACGTTGATGACTTACGCCGTCAAGCAGGCCGGTATGGAAGAGATTCTGGTGGAGGCGGTGTTCCATCAGGGGGCTGAAGAAGCGGGTGAGTTGCAGATTATTATTGGCGATGCTTCCCGAACCGGTGCGAACGACAGCGAGGAGACTGAAAGTGGTGATAGCGAAAGCTTGCGCGGTATTGGTCTGTCCATCTGCAAAGGGCTGGCCGAGTGCATGGGAGGCAGCGTCAACCTCCTGAGCGGCGGCGAGTCCGGTAAACGTATCGTGATCAATGTTCAACTGGATGTACTGACGTATCAGGACAACGAAACCACCGATCAGCGGTTGCGCGGCAAGCAGGTGATGCTGGTCGAGGTGCCGGAAGTGGTAGCGCCCAGTCTGGTGGAGCAGCTGGCGCACTGGGGCGTGAAGGCATCCCGGGTAGCCACCCGGAAACAGGCGCTCACGCAGCTGCAAAACGCCGCCGACAAAGGCGTTGTGCCGGATATGGTGCTGATCTACAACGAGCTTGGCGGGTTCGAAGCGCTGACATTGTCGCGTGATATTGCCAGCTCGCCCGGCCTGGAAGCGCTCCCGCAAATGATTGCCATGAGTCTGCTGCAACGCGATGCGGACGAGGTAAAGTCGCACTTGCAGCGCTATCCTCACGTCAGTTGCATCGAAAAACCGATTGTTCATCGCAAGCTCAGGGAAACGCTGATTCACCGTTTGCTGAGTCACGAGACGCCGGAAGACGCACTGGTAGAGGAAGAAGAGGAAGCACCGTTGCCGTCCTCCAGCCGTCGGGTGTTGCTGGTCGAGGACCAGAGAGTCAGCCAGATGGTGATTTCGGGCATGTTGAAGAAGCTGGGCTGCCAGGTGCAGGTGGCCAGTAATGGTAAGGAAGCGCTGTCCGCGCTCGAAAAAGAAAAGTTCGATCTGGTGTTGATGGATTGCGATATGCCGGAGCTGGATGGCCCGGCGGCCACCGAGCGGCTGCGCGCCAGCGAAAAAGACGAGGGCGCTGCGCGGCTCCCGATTGTGGCGATGACCTCCGATACGTCCGAGGAGGAGCAGGCGCGCTGCCTGGCGGCGGGCGTGAACGATCACCTGAGCAAGCCGGTGCGATACGAAGCGCTGCAGGCCCATCTGGACCAGTGGCTGGGCAAGGGGCATGATCAGAGTCAAGGGCAGGGGCAGGACGGAAAGGCCGGTTAGGCTCCCCAGTCCCTCGTGTTGTCTCGCTGGACGCACCGGATGTAATCGATTACTGTGGCGCCTTTTCCACGCCCGGAGCAGCGGTTTACCCCCGGCTCCGGCTTTGTTGTCCGTCAGAACCCTTTATGCTTCGAGAACTGTTGCGTCCGGTCCCGCTCGGGATCTATTTCCTGTCCTTCGCCGTGGGAATTGTGGGGGCTCTGGTGCTGCCCACGTTCAGTGTGTTCCTGGGCAAGGAACTGGGTGTCCGCCCCTTACTCGTAGGCCTTCCCTTTACCGGACTGGCGCTGGCCAGCATCGGGTACAACCACTGGATCGGGCAATGGTCCGACCGTTTGAGTGATCGCCGCCCCCTGGTCGCGGGGTTCTGCGCGGTGGGGGTGCTCTCCTGCGTTATTTTTGCCTTGACCCGCAACTATTGGCTGGTGGTCTTTTCAGCGGTAGCCTTGTTCAGCCTGGGTATGGTGGCGTACTCCCAAATGCTGGCTTATAGCCTGGATTACGCCGATCGGCAATTACCGCTGGGAAGAGTGCCGCTGTTCAATGCGATTGTGCGCGCCCAAATTGCCATCGCCTGGGTAGCGGGGCCGCCAGCGGGTTTCCTGTTGTCTTCGTATTTTGGTTTTAGCACCATGTACTGGTCGGCGGCAGCGGTATTTGCCCTGGTGGGGTTGGTGAGCGTGAAGCTGTTGCCCAAGCTTGATGATAGCGCCGAAACGGATAGCGCCGAAACGAGCACGCACGAGAACGACCAGCCCCCCGCACCCTCGGAGTCGCCAGCCAGGCGATCTGAGATTCCACGCATAACCTCCCCCGAGCACCGGCGATCCCTCTGGCTGTGTCTGCTGGCGTTCTCGCTGATGTGGTGCGTTAACCACGCCTACCTGATTGCGCTGCCGTTGCACCTGGATGAAAACCTCGGCATTGGTACAGAGTGGGTGGGCTGGATTATGGGTACGGCGGCCGGATTGGAAGTGCCTATCATGCTGGTAGCGGGCGTGCTGGGCGCGCGAATCAATTTGATGGTAATGGTGCGCTTTGCGGGCTTTGCCGGCTTCGTGCTCTATGCGGGTGTATTGTTTTCCAGCCACCTCTGGCAGCTGTTCGCCCTGCAGTTTTTTAATGCCGTGCTGGTGGGGGTACTGGCGGGGCTGGGGGTGTCGGTCATTCAGGCGTTGATGCCGGGTCGCTCCGGCAGCGCATCCGCGCTGTATACCAACACCACCCACGTGGGCAATCTGCTCAGCAGTGTGCAGATTGCCGTGGTGGCGGACCTGTTTGGCTACGACATGGTTTTCTGGGTCAATCTGGTGATTGTCGCGCTGGCCATGCTCGCGTTTGCTGGCGTGCGCACAGTCAACTCGACGCCTCGTCCTCCGTCTTCGTCTCCGGCGGTACCAGACTCAGCAACGTAGCGCCTTCACCCGGGTCCAGTTCTTTACCCGCGATGACCGGGCGCAGCTTGCCACTGGCGCGGATTACGAACAGCGGCACGCTGCCCCGGCTGCGTTTTTGCTGGTAATCCTCATAGCGGTATTCCTCGGTGAAGCGCGTGGCCTTCACTTCCGCGCCGTCGCCAATCAGGCTGGCCAGCTTGGCGTAGGTAATGCGCTCGGCAAACAACGGGGCGCCTTTCAGATCGTCGGATACCTGATGCTTTTCCGCTTTGTGATTTTCCGAAATGTGGCGAATCGTGAAGACGTTGTTCGGGCCGAACTCACTGCGAAAGTGCATGCAGGCGATCACATTCAGTTCCCGCAGGGGCGATAGTGCCAGCAGCTTGCCGATGCCGGTCAAATCCAGACGCTGGTTGGCGTACTCGGAGGTTGGGTTTCCGTAAAAGGTACGCAGCCCGGCCATGCGTGCGCTGCGAATATTATCCCAGTTGGAATCGCACAGCAGTACCGGTAACTTCTGCTCCTGCAACGCTTTGCCGAAGGCGCGGGCCACGGCATTGGCACCGAGAATGAGCACGCCGCGTGGATCCGGCTCCACGGCCTTGAGGGCTTTCGCCAATGGGCGGGCTGTCGCGCTCTGGAAAACGACCGTGCCGAGAATCACGGTAAAGGTCAGAGGCAGTAGCCAGTCCGCGTCCGGGTGCCCTTGTTCCGCCAGCCGCAGGGCAAACAGCGCGGATACCGCCGCGGCGACAATCCCGCGTGGCGCAATCCAGCTCAGCACCAGGCGCTCCCGCCAGTTGACGGGTGACCCGAGCGTCGCAAAGGCGACGGATAACGGGCGGGCAACAAATTGCACCACCAGTAATAACAGTAATGGTGCCAGGGTAAAAATCCCGACCAGTTGATGCCAGGGCAGGCGCGCCGCCAGAATGATAAACAGCCCCGAGATGAACAGAATCGTCAGGTTTTCCTTGAAGTGCAGTATGTTGTGAATGCGGATGTCTTTCTGGTTGCCGAGCCACATCCCCATTACCGTCACGCCCAACAGCCCGGATTCGTGAGCCAGATGGTTACAGAGTGCAAACACCGTGAACACCAGGCTCAGGGTGGCAAGGTTGTGCAGGTATTCCGGCAGCCACTGGCGGGCCAGCATTTTGCCCAGCAACCAGCCCGCGCCGAGACCAATGGCCAGCCCGGTCACAATAATTTCCAGGAACAGCAGCAGGCTTTGCCCAAAGGCCGCCCCCTGGCTCTGGGTCGCGATAAATTCGTAAACCACAACAACGAGCAAAGCGCCGACAGGATCAATCACAATCCCTTCCCAGCGCAAGATGTTGGCGACCCGTTCTGAGGGGCGCACACTGCGCAGCAGTGGTGTAATCACCGTGGGGCCGGTGACCACCATGAGCGCGCCGAACAGAATCGACAGGTCCCAGCGGATATCAAACAGATAATGGGTGGTCACCGAGACGATCACCCAGGTAATCGGTGCGGCGACGGTAATCATTCGCCGCACGACGGCGCTCAGTCCTCCCAGCTCTTTAAAATTCAGCGTCAGGCTGCCCTCGAACAGAATGACGGCGACCGCGAGGGAAATCAGTGGGAACAACAGATCACCGAACAGCGCATCGGGTTTGAGCCAGCCACTGACCGGCCCCAGCGCTAACCCCGCGATCAGCAGAAACAGGATGGCGGGTAATCGGGCGCGCCAGGCCGCCCATTGGCAGAGAAGGGCAACAACGCCGATCAGGGCGATGGCGAGTCCAGCATTTTCCATAACGGGGCTCCAGGATAAACCGCCGAGAAGCGACGGCTGCAAATATCAGGTTGAGGACTGATGAACCCCTCGTTGGGTTAAGGCTCCAGCGTGTCCTCTTCCAGCAGTTGGCGCAGTTGCGCCTCGGTCATCGTGTCCAAGCGAGCCTGCAGGCGCCGCTCAATATCCGGCAGGCAGCTGTGTATCACGTCCTGAATCAACTGTTGCCGTGATGTGGGCTCGGGCGGAAACGGCGGCGTGCTGTCGACGGCGTGCCGGTTGCCTTTCAGGCGTGCCCGGATGTGGGCCGGTAGAAAGGGATTTTCCCCGAGGGTCGAAGGTGGTCGCCGGATCGACTCCGCCTCAGCCGCTGGCGCGTCGGACGCGGTTTGCGCCGTGACGCTCTCCGGTTCGGGCGGCGCTGCAATGGGTGCCGGATTGATCAATAAAGAACCCTGCCGTTGCTGGTGGGGAGGCACCGGCTCCAGCGTGTTGATCACTTCATTGAGAACGGGGATCTCATCCTCGTTCTGCAATAAACCTTTGATGGATTCCAGCTCGTCCAGCAAGGTGTCTTTGGCATCGCCTTTGCGCTTGGCCATGGCAGTACGCTCGATCACAGTGATTGATGGTGAACAGAATAACCCCGCGCCTTGTAAAAACTAAAGTGTTCGCGCGTGTTTTTTAACACCTCGGGTGTTTGGATAACGATTTCGGCCAGGCGCTCGAATCGCTCGAAGGCTGCGGGAATGGTGGGGCATAAATTAATCAGTACGGCGTTGTGATCGCCGCACTGGTCGTTGCTGGTAATTTCCACAGTGGCGGCTGGGGCGTTCTGATCATTCAGACACCGGTGCGGCAAAAAGCTGTCTTCCGGGTGCGCCCACAGAAAATCATCCAGCGCCCGCGCCTGATTGTCCGACGCCACCGTGATTAACACCCGGTGCCCCAGGCGGGAGGCCTTGCTGGCGAGCCTGCCGGCGAATTGCCAGCGGCTCTCGGTGTCATCAGCGCGCAAAATGTAGAAATCGACTCGGTTCATGCGCTCTGCTTCAAGAGGTAGTGCATCAACAGTGGGACGGGGCGGCCTGTCGCGCCCTTGGCCGCGCCGGAACGCCAGGCAGTGCCGGCAATGTCCAGGTGAGCCCAGGGGTACTTGTTCGTAAAGCGGGACAGGAAGCAGGCGGCGGTAACGCTACCGGCCTCTCGTCCACCGATGTTAGCCATATCCGCAAAGTTGCTGTCCAGCTGCTTTTGGTACTCGTCCCACAGCGGCATACGCCACGCCCGGTCGCCGCACTCTTCACCGGCGGACAGCAGCGCGTCGGCCAGCTCATCGCGGTTGCTGTACAAGCCCGTGGCGTGGCTGCCGAGCGCGATCACGCAGGCGCCGGTCAGGGTGGCGACATCGACCACCGCGCGCGGCTTGAAGCGCTCAACATAGGTCAGAGCGTCGCACAGCACCAGACGGCCTTCGGCATCGGTATTGAGAATTTCGATGGTTTGTCCGGACATGGAAGTCACAATATCACCGGGTTTGGTGGCATTGCCGTTGGGCATGTTCTCAGAGGCGGCGACCACTGCCACGACGTTGATCTTCGGCTGTAATTCCAGCAGCGTGCGCATGCAGCCGAACACGCTGGCCGCGCCGCACATGTCGTATTTCATTTCATCCATGCCCGCGCCGGGTTTCAGGCTGATGCCGCCTGTGTCGAAAGTGATCCCTTTGCCCACCAGTGCCACCGGCGCTTTGTTTTTGGCCGCGCCCTTATATTCCATCACGATCAGCTTGGCTGGCTGATCACTGCCAGCGGAGACGGACAGCAAAGAGCCCATCCCCAGTTCTTTCATTTGCTTCTCGTCCAGAATTTTGGCGCTCAGTTTCTGTTGGCCCTTGGCCAACTTGCGCGCTTCGGAGGCGAGGTAGGACGGTGTGCAGATGTTGCCGGGCAAATCGCCCAGTTCTCGGGTCAGGTTGGTGCCATTGGCCAGCGCGGTCCCTTCGGTCAAACCGGTGCGGGCTGCGCTCACGTCTGGTTTGCCGACGCCCAGCGTGAGTTTGGTGGGCGCGAACGGCGAAGCATCGGGCTTGCGGCTCTTGCAGCGCGTGAAGCGATACTGACCCAAGCCGAGCTGGAACGCGATCTGCCGGCCAATCCAGCCCGCATCGCGGTCGGCGACGTTCACGCCGTCCAGATCCAGGGTGAGTG
This sequence comes from Marinimicrobium sp. ARAG 43.8, assembly GCF_050113635.1. Taxonomy (NCBI): domain Bacteria; kingdom Pseudomonadati; phylum Pseudomonadota; class Gammaproteobacteria; order Cellvibrionales; family Cellvibrionaceae; genus Marinimicrobium; species Marinimicrobium sp. ARAG 43.8. The sequence continues at coordinate 10,191 of NZ_JBNJLT010000001.1, read as the reverse complement.
ACTTCACCGGCGTGTTCTTGAGAGCGTCCAGCGCTTTGCTCCAGGCATTTTGGAAGCTGGACGGCGTCGGTTCGGCGCTGCCCAGGCCGAGTATCAGGACCCGTTTGGCCTGAGTGCCTTCCGGAGTAGTGAACAGCAGCGTCTCACCCGCCTTGCCCTTAAAACCCTCGCGCTTGCACAATGTCGCCACTTGACCGGCCTTGGCCTCCAGCGAGGCGGCTGCCGGGGACCACTGACTGTTTCCAAAAGCGGTGACAATCAGACAGTCACTGCGGTCAGTGAGGGCATTGACGACTTTGGCCTGGGTTTGCATGCAGTAGCTCCGTAGCGTTGGATCAAGACAAATGCGGTCGAGTAGGGGATAATGCGGCCCGATCGACGACCGTCGGTGTAGGTGCCAGTTTACGCGATCCAGACAACAGGGCAAATGGCTGCTGGCAGCGATGGAATTTTTCAGTGTCGTTCACGGTCCGAACGACCATCCAAAACAGTCGGGATGCGTGTGTGATTATTTTTCGCTACCTCAATCGTGAGATATCGGTAACCACTTTGGCTGTGAGCAGCATTCTGTTGCTCATTTTCATGAGTGGCCGCTTCGTGAAATATCTCGCGGATGCTGCGGCGGGCGAGCTGGCCGTGAATGTTCTGTTTGTCATCATGGGGTTTCGCCTGCCGGGTTTTCTGGAATTGATCCTGCCGCTGGGTTTCTTTATTGCCATTCTGCTGGCGTATGGTCGATTGTATGCCGACAGCGAGATGGTGGTGCTGTCCGCCTGCGGCATCAGCCAGGCGCAGTTAATTATTCTGACGTTGATCCCCGCCACGATTCTGGCCCTGCTGGTGGCGGCCCTAAGTCTTTGGGTCGGTCCCATGGGTGCGCGCGCCACGGAAACGATACTGGCGGAGCAGCGCAGCCGCAGTGAGTTCGACACCATACAACCGGGCCGCTTTCAGCGGTTGGGCAGCGCGAATGCGACCGCGTATATCTCCGAGGTGAGTGATGACCGCACCCGGCTTCAAGCGCTGGTGGTGGCCGAGAGTGGCGGTGATCTGGGGTCGGGCCGCCATTCCATTATTGTGGCGGATTACGCCGAGCAGGCGCTTCACCCGGAATACGATCAACGATACCTGACGCTCTACAACGGTGTGCGCTACCAGGGGCAGCCGGGCATGGCCGATTACGAAGTCACCTCGTTCGACGCCTTCGGGCAATTTATAAAACCGCCGGACATCGAAGGCAGCATGCGTGATGATTCCGATGCCTGGCCGACTTCCGAATTGCTGGGCTCCGACGAGCTTGCCCGGCAAGTAGAACTGCACTGGCGGTTATCGCTGCCGGTCATGGCGATTGTCGTCGCATTAATGGCCGTACCGCTGGCGCGCACCGATCCGCGTCGGGGCCGTTACGCCAAGATGTTGCCCGCCATTATTCTCTACATGCTGTATTTGGGCATTCTCAGCGGTTTGCGCGGCGCGCTGGAAGGAGGGCGCTTCCCGCTGATGCCCGGGTTTTGGTTGGTCCATGCGGCGTTCCTCGGTATTGCGTTGCTGATGATTAACTGGCGGCATCTGGAGCGCCGGAAATTGCGGCGGCGTGCGCGCCGGGAGGCCGCTCATGCGTAAGATCAGCCGCTATGTGGCACGCACGGTGTTTGCGGCGATTTCCCTGGTGCTGATCGTCGTGCTATCGCTCGATTTAATCGGCAGCTTTATCGATGAAATGGGCGATTTGCGCGGCAACTACACGGTGCTCGAAGCGCTACTGTACATTTCCCTCACTCTGCCCGGTCGGCTGTATGAGTATCTGCCCTACGCCTGTTTGATCGGTTGCCTGGTCGGTCTGGGGTTGCTGGCAAGCTCAAGCGAGCTTGTGGTGATGCGCGCCGCAGGCGTGTCCGTCAAGCGCATTACCTGGCTGGTGCTCAAACCGGTGCTGGCGTTTATCGTGCTCGGTCTGGTGCTCGGCGAGTTTGTGACCCCATATACCGACCAGGTGGCAGAAAGCCGCCGCGCGGTGGCCATGGGCGGGCAGCGCGCGCTGCATACCGAACGCGGGTTCTGGCACCGTGAAGGGAACAGCTACATGTACTTCAATGCCATTCAGCCCAATGGCATTTTGCACGGCGTTACGCGCTACGAATTCGATGATCAGCAACGCTTAACCGAAGCGAGCTACGCCGAACAGGTGACCTACCAAAGCGATTACTGGCAGGAAGAAGACGTCGCGGTCACGCGCTTTGTTCGCGACGAAAACGGGGAGGCGCCCGACCGGACGAGTGAGAACATTGAAGGGATTGAGGGCACGGAAACCGCCGAATACGCCCTGCGTCGCTGGAACACTGACCTGACACCGGCATTGCTCAATATCATTGCCCTGCAACCCGAGGCGTTGTCGATTCGCAATCTGGCCTTCTACAGCAACTATTTGAGCGAGCAGCGACTGGAAAGCAGTGAGTACCGGCTGGCGTTCTGGGAAAAAGCCCTGCAACCGTTGGCGACCATCAGCCTGGTGCTGGTGGCGATCTCCTTTATTTTCGGTCCGCTGCGCGAAGTCACCATGGGGCAACGCATTTTTACCGGCGTTGTCTTCGGTATTGCGTTTCGCCTTACCCAAAGCCTGCTCGGACCTTCCAGCCTGGTGTTCGGCTTTCCGCCGCTGGTGGCCGTGCTGATTCCGATCGCCGCCTGCACGCTGTTTGGTTTTTATCTGCTCAGTCGTACTCGCTGACCCGGCGTTACTTCCCGGAGGCCTTGGGTAGCAGCAACACCTGGGTGCGAGTCAGTCGGCCATGCAGGGTTTCGTCAGTCGGGTCGAGCCAGAGCCAGAAATAGCCGAGTCCGACGAACCCCAGGGAGAGCGGTGCCAGCAGTGCGCGGGCCAGCCGCTGTTTGGGCGAAGCAAAGCCGCCGCTGTCCCGGTCCACCAGCTTAAGCCGCCACGCACGCATGCCCAGCGTTTGTCCCTGATGGCCCCAGAAGTAATAAAAAAAACCGACCCACACCGCCAGTAATCCGATAAACACCGGTAGCCGCCATTGCCCCCACTGAATGGCCTCCCCCGCAGGCGGCGAGCCCTGAATGAGCACGTTCAATAAAGTGACAATGGCACCGTAACCCAGGCCAACGGCCATCAACAGCAGGCTGTCGTACACCATGGCCGCGAATCGGCGAGGCAGGGGAGCGGAAGGCAGAGAAAGCGTTGGGTCAGTCACAGGGGTCCGTTTCAATACAGTGGTTCGGTTCAAAAATCATTAAAGTTGATAGTGGATCAGCCAGCCGTCGGTATTCTCGGCGGGCTGGCCAATGGCGATAGTGCCGCTGCCGAGCAAGGGCAACTCCTCCCGGCGCAGATAAATCTCGGGCTGGCGAGGTCCGCGAACATAAGTGCCATTAGTGCTGTGATCCACCAGCACAAACTTGCCTCGGCGGAACAGAATGTGGCAGTGATCCCGGGAGGCCAGGCCCGACTCAATATGAAGGTGGACCCGGCTGGGATCACGGCCGATAACATAGGGCGTTTGCTCTGGCAGCAGCGTAATCTCCCGGCCTTCAACCGTGAGTTGCAACTGGTATCCGCTGAGCTTACAGGCGATGTCCTCAATGGACATCACCGTGGTCGCGCTGTGGTGATGGGAGGCGTGCTCCCATTGCAGCCGATAAATCAGGCTGTGGCGCGTATCGCCCTTGACCGCCACCCGGTCGAACTCCTGGCACTGATGGCGCAGTTCGTTAGCCACCGCATCGGCCAGCGCCTGAGTGACCACAATCTGATTGGCACGGGCAATTTTGGCGACAAAAGCGGCATCGTTGACGGTCTCGCCGAACACATCGTCGGTATCCATCAGCGCCGGGCCAAAAGCAATGCCGATCCGCAACGCCACTCCGGCGCTGCGGGCTTCGCGCTGCATCTCGATGGCGGCCTGACAGGCATCGTTGGCGCAATCAAAGCGCGCCATCACCTCATCGCCGAGGGTTTTGACGACATGGCCGTCATGGCTCTCGGTTACCTGGCTCATTAGGGACACCGCACCGTCTACCGAACGCTTGGCCAGCAGGTTGCCCAGCCGCTTATACAGCGCCGAACTGCCGGAAACATCGGCAAACATCACAGCCAGTGTCCGATTCTGCGGGCTCATGGGCAGGCGGGTACTCCTGAAGTAAATGGGTGCCTGATGAAGAACTCGGATGATACCTTGCCTGAGCGGTAAAGCACAGCCGTGAGGGGGTCTATTCTTCCCTTCAATCAGCCCGGCTGAATGCGATACCGGGAGCCCGGCTCATACGCAGGCGTCGGCCACTTCAGCGGCGCAAATTCCTTGCTGAGTTGCATATTTCGGTGCTCAGCCTTCACTTTGTCGTAGCTTGCCTGGGCTTCGGGGCTTAGCTTCAAGGTGAGACTGTTGAAGATGGCGTCTTGCAGCGTCTGGATAGGAGATGTGTCAAATAGGGGCTTGCGCTGCTCATCTTTGCTATAAATATGTTGTTTAAAGACTACCTTCACGAAGTGTTGGTCCGTAATCGGGAAGACGAACAGTTGGTCGGGCTGAGAACCACCTATGTTAAGCCGGTCTGCTTCAGTTTTTCCGGGGAGGTCTTCACCGCGACCATAAATATTAAAACTCGCGCTGAACACAGGTAAGTGGTGGTGTTGTTGCCAGTCCATTGGGCCGTGCCAACGCGGTGTTTCAGGCTGTAGACCCTCCCAGATGGAATGACCATAGAGATCATTTAAGTAGTGAACCAGCACCATCTCAAAGGCTGTGGGGTTGAAGAAGGACAGGTTCGACAGCTCGTGACTGGGCTGACGCCCAACAACCGAAATGCTCAGGCGTAGCTCACCCTTACAGCCACTTAGCCAAGGGCCCCAGAAGGCCCAGGATCTTCTAAGTCCTGTCAGAGTGCCCCATTGCTCAGCGGTAGTGTCGCCACTTGAGTCGTCGCTGATTAGTTCGTGATTGTGCAGTAAGTCTTCCCCTGGCAGTAAGCGCACCTGATCAGGAAAGCGGTCCGCAGGACTATGTCCAGGTGCCTTTACGGAAACGTGGCTATCAGCGATGGGCATATCGACGACGCTTGCTCGCCCAAAATTAGGGCCTTGTGGCCGACAGTAAGTGTCTTGGCGTAACGGTATGATGTCGAGCGGAAGGTATTTAATGTAGCTGAACATTATTGGTGCCCTCAGCGGTTCAATTTGTGGCGAAGATCTTCCGCGAGACTCTGCCCAATGTTGTAGGTTACGCCTCCTGCGCCAATGGCCGTGACAATCCCCGCAATTATTGGAATAGGAGTGCCGACAGCTGCAACACTAACCGCCGCCACGCCAACAGGACCGGAAGCTTTAACCAATCCGTTGATCCATGCTTGAGAGTGGTAACCTTTGTTGTAAGGGTCATTTTTATTGTTAAGTCGTGCCCCTGCAACACCTAATTGACTGACGGCTCCCCGTAGGCTCCAGCCTGTGTCGGCAAAACTTTCGTTCAGAGTCAGGTTAAGTTGGTGGGCCAAGAGCAATGCCTCGCCCGGTGACGTCCGAGGTTTATATAAGTACGCTGTATGGCCTTTTAAGGCTACCCCTTGATCAACCAATATCTGCATAGCCTGCGTGAGAACCGCTGATCCACCTTTATCGGCTACCCATGCGACGTTGGGAATGTGGCAGGCGTCTGCCATTGTACGGGCAAGATGCAGTGCGGAGCTTCGGGTTTGGTTAATGGTTAGAGCATCATAGCGGGTCAAGCCGCCGAGCTGTTTGCCACTTGGCGTGTAGTGTAAGTCACACCCGTTGTTACGAACCTTCACGGCAGCCACGCCTGAGTGTTTTATGGCGCGTGGAACGATAGCCCGAACTGCTCGACTCGCATCTTGGTAGCCTCCATCCGCAACGGTTATCAGTCTGCCGTCCTCGGGGGTGATTTTGCCGTTGGGCGTATAACTAACCGACCATTCTTCACCTCTCGGCTCAGCCCGATAAAGCCCCATCCGATCCTGCTCTGCGGATGACACCGCTTCAAAATAATGCCCATCCAACTGCAAATCTACCACCGTATAACCGCCTTTCGCCGTCCAGTGATAAACCGTCGCCTTTAACCCTGGCAAAAACACCGCAAAGGGCGTGTGGTGATCGGCGGCCTTGCCGGGGCGAACGTACACATTTTGTTTGCCCGCCTGGCCGTTGGTCAGATCGCTCAGCTCCTTGACCGCGATGCGAGCCCAGTGGTTGCCGCGCAACGCAGCCTGCTGGAGTTTTTTAAAAGCGGGTAGCACCTCAGGGGCGCATCGGATGGGTCGGCCGGCGTTGTTGCCAGCGATGACTTCATACTGAGAAGGGGCGTTAGCCATAAGAACTCCCTGTGTCCTTGATAAACGTAAACGTGCTCCTGAATCCAATTGGTGTTTCTCATCTCCGGGTGACTTTAGCCCCGAAAAATAGCCACCAATGCCAAATTTTTGGCGGCGTAAGCATACCACCGGCTTGCTATGGCGGGAGTGATACAGTTCACGTCACACCGGGCAGCGGCGACTCCCAGCGCTGTCGGCATCGTGAATGCCCCGCTTTCTTTCTCGGCTGAATGGGTGGCAATTTATTAATACCGGGCTATTTATCTAGTCAGACTAGTCATTTTTTGGTTTCGCTGCTAATATCTGGCTTTGTTGAGCAAGGTTCGGAGGACCAATGTATGGAGTGGCAACTTCAGCACGCCAAAAGTCGGCTGAGCGAGCTTGTGGCTTCCGCTGATTCTGGTGGCCCTCAGGTGATTACCGTGCGCGGGCAACGCAAGGCGGTGGTGCTTTCTGCCGCCGAGTATGACCGATTGAGCCGCGGGGCAACGCAAGGGGGGCTGGTGGAGTTTTTCCGTCAGTCGACGCTCGGGCCGGATGTGTTTGAGGCCGAGCATGATAAGGACGCCGGGCGAGAGATCGAACTGTAATGCGCTTTCTGTTGGATACCTGTGTGTTGTCTGAGGTCGTAAAACCGGAACCCAACCCGGGTGTGACCGCTTGGCTTGACGCCGCCGACGAATACACACTGTACCTGAGCGTTCTGACGCTGGGGGAAATTCAGAAAGGTGTTTCCGGGTTGCCCGCCGGGCAGAGGAAACAGCGGCTGCAGTCCTGGCTGGACAGGGATTTGCGGGATCGGTTTTCAGGCCGGGTGGTAGCGGTCTCGGATGAGACCGCTACCGAATGGGGGTTGCTTGCGGGGGAGGCCAAACAGAAAGGCATTGCCGCGCCGGTCATTGATACGTTGCTCGCCGCCACGGCTCGGCAGCACAACCTGGTGTTGGTGACCCGAAATATCAAGGACTTTGAGCCTTTTTCGGTTCACCTGTTGAATCCCTGGTCGTGAGGGGCCAATCCCTGGCCGTATTATTCAATCCTTCAAATGATTATCCAGGAACTCGCGAATCACCGGAATGATTTCGTCGCCATGGGTCTCCAGGGCAAAGTGCCCGGTGTCGTAAAAGCGAATATCCGCGTGGGGTATATCCCGCTTCCAGGCCTCCGCGCCGGGGGGGAGAAAAAACGGATCGTGCTTCCCCCACACGGCCAGCAACGGCGGTTGGTACTTACGGAAATAAGCCTGAAACTCGGGATATCGCTCAACATTGCTCGCGTAATCCAGCAACAAGTCAAGCTGAATATCCGCCATGCCGGGGCGAGAGATCTGGGCGCCTTCGAGCATATAGGTGTCCGGTGCGACCAGGCTGGTATCGTTCACGCCCTCCAAATATTGCCACTTGATGGATTCCGGTGTCGGGAAATCACTGAGCGCCTCGCGATTCTGCTGGGTGGGGTTGTCCCAGTATTTCCGAATCGGATCCCAGCCCGTTGAAAGTCCTTTCTCATAAGCGTTGCCATTCTGGGAGATGATGGCGGTCACCTTCGAAGGGTGGGCCAACGCTAAACGCCACCCAACTGGCGCGCCGTAGTCGTGAACCGCAATAGTGTAGCGGTTGAGTTTCAGCTGTTGGGTGAATTGATCCATGGTTTTTGTAAGGTTGGAGAAGGTGTACTCATACTGCCCACGCGCTGGCGACTCCGTGTAGCCAAAAGCCGGCAAATCCGGGGCGATCACATGATAGCGGTCTGCAAGAGCGTCGATGACATCCCGCCACATATAGGAGGAGGCGGCGAACCCGTGTAGCAGTAACACTGTGGGGTTGGTTGAATCACCGGCCTCGCGGTAGAAAACGTTCACGTCGTTCACCGTCTCAAAACGGTAATGGATCGGAGGCGTTACCGGTCGTGTGTTCAAGTCTTGGTGTTTCATAACGTAGCTCATTGATAACTGTTAATGTGTATTTTTGAAGGTTACCCTTGGTCGTGATAACCTGTCAAATCGGTTATTAAAGGTTACTTCTTATGTCGTCAGACATCGCCCCGCTGTTTATTGCTGGCAACCTCGCTCTGGATTTCATCAACACGCTGTTTGGTGCTGGCGCGGATCAGCGTGAGTGCCTGGAGGACGGCGACAGTGTGGTGGCATGGCTCCGCCAGTCGGGGGCATTGGCGGAAGAGGTGAAACCCCCACCCGCTGAATTGTTGCCGCTTGCCCGTGCGCTGCGGGAGGAGATGAAGCGGTTGGTCAATGCTGCCAAGGAGGGGCAAGCCGCGGAGCCGGTTCTGGTTAACCAGGTGCTGGAGCGGGGTCATCCTGTCGAGAGAATGGAATGGCGAGCGGCGGAAGCCGCCTTCACCAGAACAGAAAAAAGGCGCGATTTGAGCGCGGAAGGCCTATTGCAACCGGTGGCGAGAGCGTTTGTCGAGTTGCTGACAGACGAGAACCTGCAGCTGGTGAAAGAGTGTGAAGCCTGCGACTGTGTCTTGATGTTCCATGATCAAACGAAGTCACATCGTCGTCGCTGGTGCAGCATGGCCTCCTGTGGCAACCGAGCGAAGGCGCTGCTCTATCGTGAGCGAAGAAAAGCGAAATAGCCTTTGTGAGCCTATTCACAAAACGGTAACGGGCGGTCGCGCTAAGCTTGCGGCTTTCCGGCCTGCTGATTAGACTTCGGGCTGATTTTTGTTTCTGGCCAGGGACGCTGCGTATATGGACGACGCTCCACCACTTTATCTTTCCGGCATGGGCGTGGTGAACGCGATTGGCGGTTCGGTTCCCATGGTGTGGGCGGCCGCTGGCGCTGGCCTCAACCGCTACAAACTCTCCCGCTTTGTCGACGATAACGGCTCCCCCATCCGATTGGCGTCAGTGCCCGATGCGGTGTTTGACCACCCCGATTGGGCGCTGGATGAAGGTAACCAGCACAGCGAACCGCAAGATCATGCCCTCAAAATGGCCCTTCACGCACTGGGCCAGGTGAGAGAACAGGGCGCTCTTCCCGAAGAAGCTCCGCTGATTCTGGCCATGAATGAGCCGGAACTGCACGCCGACTGCCTTCCCCTGAATAAATTCAAAGCCAATCTGGCGCTGTCCGGACACGACTGGTTGCGGCCGGAATTGCTGCGAAGCCTGCACACGGGCCGTGCGGCGGGCCTGGAGGCCGTCGCCTTCGCCTACGACTACCTGGCGGAAGCCTACCCGCAAGGCATGGTTATTGGTGCCAGTGACTCACCCAACCACTACACCCGCTTACGCATACCGGAACAGCAAGATCGGCTTCTGACACTCGGCCCAAACGATGGCTACGCGCCGGGGGAGGGCGCGGCGTTTCTCGTCCTGACCGCTGATCCCGCCAGAGCCCTGGAGGAGAAAGGGCAAATCATTGCCGTGCATCCACCGGGTCTGGCCCAGGAAACCGGACACTGGTTTAGCGAAGAGCCTTATCGCGGCGAGGGCCTGGATGCCGCGTTTAAATCCGCGCTGGCGAACTATACCGGGCCGCCAATCCATAGCATTTACAGCAGTATGAACGGCGAGCGGTACTGGGCCAAGGAGTACGGCGTAGCCATGATCCGTAGCCGGGAACACCTCGGTGATGACCTCCAGCTGATACACCCCGCCGAGCATTACGGCGATTTGGGCAGCGCCACCGCACCTTCGTTGCTCGCGCTGGCCGCCTTTGATCTTTTGAATAATACCCAGGCACAAAGTCATCTGGTGTACAGCTCATCAGACGCGGGCTTACGCGGTGCTCTGATAATGGAAAAACGTGCTCGGGCAAAGGAAATCAGTCAAGGAGAATCTTTATGACGCAGGTGGGCGAGAGTGTGTTCGTGTCGCAGCCAACG